>NZ_LGCN01000222.1 GCF_001279005.1 Streptomyces caelestis | reverse complement strand
GGCGGCCCGGCCCCCCGCCCCACCGACGGGGAGCGCTTCCGCACCTCGTACGCCCCACCCCCACCCCCACCCCACCCCCACCTCGGAGGTACAAGTGCGCGCCCTTCTCGCACGATTACCGCGCCGGCCCTGGACGGCGGCCCTCACCGCGGCCGTGCTGTCGGCGTCCGCCCTCACGGTGATGCCCGCGAGCGGTGCGGATACCGGCTGCCGGGTCGACTACACCGTGAACAAGTGGGCCGACGGCTACACCGCGCAGATCAAGGTCACCAACCTCGGCCCGGCGCTCGACGGCTGGCGGCTGAGCTGGACCTACACCGGCGACCAGCGGGTGACCTCGGCGTGGAACGCGACCGTCACCCAGACCGGCGGATCCGTCGTCGCCACCAGTAAGAACTGGAACGGCGCCCTGCCCACGGGAGGCGCCGCCGAGTTCGGCCTGCAGGGGACCTGGCGTTCGGCCGACCCCGCGCCGAGCGACTTCGCCCTCAACGGCGTGCCGTGCGGAGACGACGGCACCACGCCGCCGACCACACCCCCCACCACCACCCCGCCACCGGGCGAGGACTGCGCCGGCACGGTGATCTGCTCGGACTTCGAGGACCAGACCGGCTCCACCCCGTCCGGCGACTGGCGGTTCACCGCACCCGACTGCCAGGGCGCCGGGACGGCCGCCGTCGACACCGCCGTCGCGCACGGCGGCAGCCGGTCGCTGCGGGTCGACGGCCGGGCCGGCTACTGCAACCACGCCTTCGTCGCCGCCACCGCGGACCTCTCCTCGGTCGGTCCGGTGGTGCACGTGCGCATGTGGGTGAGGCACACCACCGCGCTCCCCTCCGCCCACGTCACCTTCGTCTCCCTGCCCGACACCTCCCAGAACGGGCGGAGCCTGCGCGTCGGCGGCCAGAACGGCGCCCTGCAGTGGAACCGGGAGAGCGACGACGCCACCCTGCCGGAGCAGAGCCCGGCCGGCGTGGCGCTGAGCCGGCCGCTGCCGACGGGAAGCTGGCAGTGCCTGCGCTTCGCGATCGACACGACGGCCCCCGCACTCGACACCTGGCTCGGCGACGAGCCGGTCCCGGGCCTGCACGCCGACGGCGTGCCGACGCAGGACGTCGACCGGCAATGGCTCGCCCGTACCGTCCCGCCCCGTCCCACCGCCCTGCGACTGGGCTGGGAGAGCTACGGCGCGGGTGACGACACGCTGTGGTTCGACGACGTGGCCGTCGGGTCCGCTCCCCTCGACTGCTGACGGACCGCCGGCCGGGACCCCCGGCCGGCGTCCGCCCCGGCGCCCGGTCGCGACACGGCCGGACGCCGGGGCGGACGGCCGGTCCCGGACGATCCCTCCCCGCACCTGTCACAGAATCGCGGCGGCCGGCGTCCTGTGTGCGTGGGACCGTGCAGGACGAGCAGGACGAGCAGGCGGGAGCAGCCGGTGGAGATCACGCGAACAGAGCACACGGACGACGCGACCGAGGCGTTCGTCGCCCACCGCAACCTGCTGTTCACCGTCGCCTACGAGATGCTCGGCTCGGCCGCCGACGCCGAGGACGTGCTGCAGGAGACCTGGCTGCGCTGGGCGGGCGTCGACCTCGAGACGGTGCGGGACCGGCGGGCGTACCTCGTGCGGATCACCACCCGCCAGGCGCTGAGCAGGCTGCGCACGCTCGGCCGCCGCAAGGAGTCCTACGTCGGCTCCTGGCTCCCCGAGCCGCTGCTCACCGCGCCGGACGTGGCCGAGGACGCCGAGCTCGCCGACAGCGTGTCGATGGCGATGCTGCTGGTGCTGGAGACGCTCGCACCCACCGAGCGGGCGGTGTTCGTGCTGCGCGAGGTGTTCGGCCTCGCGTATGACGAGATCGCCGAGGCCGTCGACAGGAGACCGGCCGCGGTCCGGCAGATCGCGCACCGGGCGCGGGCGCACGTCGCGGCGCGCCGGCCGCGCGGGCCCGTGTCACCGGCCGAGACGCGGGACGCCCTCGACGCCTTCCGGCGGGCGGTCGAGACGGGCGACCTGCAGGGCCTGCTCGACGTCCTGGCGCCGGACGTCGTCCTCCTGGGCGACGGCGGCGGTGTCAAGCAGGCCGTCCTCAGGCCGATCGTGGGAGCGGACAAGGTGGCCCGTCTGCTGCAGGGCGGGCTGGGCAGGATCACCGCCGAGGTGGCGTTGCGGCCGGCGGAGGTCAACGGCAGCCCCGCCCTGATCGCCCGGCTCGACGGCGCGCTCGACACCGTCCTCGCGGTGCGCGTCGACGACGGCCTCATCACCGGCCTCTACGCCGTCCGCAACCCCGAGAAGCTGTCGTACATGCGGCGGGAGACCAGCCTGCGCCGGTGAGGACGGCAGGCCCTAGGGGGAGGCGCGGGCCTCGGACTCCTCCAGCTCGCCGGCGAGCGTCTGCGCGTCGTACGGGCCGGTGTGCCGCCGGTCGCCGACGAAGAAGGTCGGCGTGCCGCGGGCGCCACTGGCCTCGGCGCCGGCCGCGTCGGCCCGCACCCGCTCGGCGGTCCCCTCGTCGTCGATGTCCTCGAGGAACCGTTCGATGTCGAGCCCGATCTCGATGGCGTACGCGGCGATGTCCTCGAACTCCAGCCGGTCCTGGTGCTCGTACAGCAGGTCGTGCATCTGCCAGAAGCGTCCCTGCGCGGCGGCGGCGACGGCGGCCCGGGAGGCGAGCACGGCGTGCGGGTGGACGTCGGGGAGCGGCAGGTGCCGGAAGACGTAACGGAACCGGTCGCCGAAGCGCTCCCGCAGCTCCCTGGTGACGCCGGTGGCGCGGGCGCAGTAGGGGCATTCGAAGTCGCCGTACTCCACCAGGGTGAGGGGCGCGTCCACGGGGCCGACGATGTGGTCCCTGGCCGGGTCGACCGGGCGGTCGAGGACCCGGGGCAGGTCGGCGTCCGTCTCGCCGCGCAGGACGGCGGCGAGGTGGAACGCGAGCCACCCCAGGGCGGTGGCGAACACGGCGGCCAGCAGGACACCGACGACCGCCCGGTCGCGCAGGGCCGGGTCGTCGAAGGCGAGACCGGCGATCAGCAGGGAGACGGTGAAGCCGATCCCGGACAGCACGGCACCGCCCACGACGTGTCCCGGGCCCACTCCCTGGGGGAGCCCCCCGAGGCGGAGGCGGGTGCCGAGCCGGGCCCCGCCCCACACGCCCAGGAGCTTCCCGGCCACGAGGCCGACGACGACGGCCCAGGTGAGCCGGGAGGACAGGGCGCTGCCCAGGACGCCCCCGCGCAGGTCGATGCCGGCGTTGGCCAGGGCGAACAGCGGGACGACCACATAGCTCGCCCAGGGGTGCAGCATCAGCTGCAGCCGCTCGTTGACCGAGACCGCCCGTTGCAGCCCCAGGCGTGCCGACAGCCCCACGTCGGCGCGGGGCGACTGGCGGAAGGCGCGGGCGAGCCGGGTGGCGCGGTCCACGGCCTCGGGCGCGGGGGCGTGGGCGGGGATGAGGAGACCGCCGAGCATGCCGGCGATGGAGGCGTGGAGACCGGACGCGAGGGTGGCGAGCCACAGCGCGAGCACGACGAGGAGGTACGGCGCCGCGCGCCAGGCGCCCAGCGGGGTCAGCGCGGCGAGGACCGCGCCGAGGGCGAGTGCCGCCAGCAGCGGCAGCGGGTGGACCGTGTCCGAGTAGACCAGGCCGATCACGCTGACGGCCACGATGTCGTCGATGACGGTGACGGCCAGCAGGAAGACACGCAGCTGGGTGACGAACCGGGGCCCCACCACGGCGAGCGCCCCGAGCATGAAGGCCGTGTCGGTGCCGATGACCGTGCCCCAGCCGCCGGCGGCCTCGCCCCAGGGGGCGATCGCCAGGTAGAACACCGCCGGAACGACCATGCCGCCGACACCGGCCGCGGCCGGGAGCAGAACGCGGCGGCGGCCGGCCAGTGAGCCGACCGAGGCCTCGTAGCGGACCTCCAGGCCGACGACGAAGAAGAAGAGGGCCATCAGGCCGTCGCTCACCCAGTGCTTCAGGTCCATGGAGAGTTCGGCGTCGCCGAGCGACACGGACGCCTCGGTCGCCCAGAGCGACTCGTACCCCCCGGACCAGGGCGAGTTGGCCCATCCCAGGGCCACCACGACGGCCGCCAGGAGCAGCCCGGCGCTGCCCGCTTCGGTGGCCAGGTAGGTGCGTACCGGATCGGCGAGCTGGGCCGCCAGCGAACGCCGCCGGGCCCTGGTCTGGGCGGGCGGCTCGTTCTTCGTGCGTTTCACGGGGTCCCCCTTCCTGGCCGGCTGCTCCGTCCGGGGCGGGGCGAGGGCCGTCGGCCCTCGCCCCTCGGCGGCGTCTCAGCCCTGGAAGCGGTACTCGATGATCGCTCCCGGGTTCTCCAGGGGGCCGGTGGACGGGGCGCCCCGCTCGTCACGGACGGGACCGGCGGAGTCGGTCGCGACGAAGAGGGACATGCCGTCGGCGCTGAACTCCGTGTCGCGGAAGCGGTTCTCCTCCGTGATGAGCTCGGTGATCCCGCTGACGTCCTGGCCGTCCGGGGCGAGGTCGATGCGGTAGACGGTGCCGTCCTCGAGGATGGTCATCACCAGGGAGTCGTCCCGGCCGGGCAGGCCCTCACCGGTGGCGTCGGCGGACTTCCTGGACGTCCCGTAGTGCTCGGAGCTCGAGGGCGCGATGGTGGGCCGGCACACCGACCACCTCTCGCCCCGGGCGCACCTGGGGTCCTGGAAGTCGAAGTTCGAGCCGACGGCGCCGAAGGTGTGGATCGGCCGTACGAAGGGCCCGGTGAAGTCGGACTCCCGCTGCACCGGGACCGACGCGGGGATCTCGAAGTCGCTGAGGGTCGGCTCGTCGCACGGCGTCGGCCACGACGCGGACCAGTCGGCGTACACGTACGCCTTGTCGTCGCGGTGGCCCGAGACGTCCGGCCAGCCGTAGTCGGCGCCCCCGCGCAGGATGTTGATCTCGTCGTCGGTCTTCGGGCCCTGCTCGTTCGAGTGGAGCGTGCCGTCGGGGCCGAAGGCCAGGCCCCGCGCGTTGCGGTGCCCGTAGGTGTGGACGTGGCTGCGCACGCCGTCGAGGACCGGATTGTCCGCGGGGACGGAGCCGTCGGTGTTCAGCCGCAGGGTCTTGCCCCGGTAGGCGGTCCGGTCCCGGCCCTCCACCTCGTGGGCGGTGGGCAGCCGCACGGCGTAGCTGGACCGGCAGAAGTCGCCGAACCGGTTCACGCCCTGGTCGCCGATGGTGTGGTACAGCTTGCCGTCCGGGCCCGGGCGCAGCCGCGCCGACTGGTGGTCGTTGCCGGACGGCATGCCGGCGATGACGGCCTTCGGGCTGTGCAGCCGCTCGCGGCCGGCGTCGTGGGTGCAGCGCTCGATCCTGGTGCGGGCCCGCACGGCCGGGGCGGGATCGATGTCGTAGCTGTAGGCGATGTACGCGTACGCCCCGCCGTCCTCGCGCCGCTCGACGGCCATGCCGAGCACGCCGTCCTGCCCGCCCTCGCCGTGGACGGCCTGCGGCAGGCCGAGCAGGGTGGGCTTGGCGCCGGACGCCGGGTCCACGCGGGTGACCTTCCTGCCGCTCTTCTCGGTGCCCCACAGGGCTCCGTCGGGCGCCCGGACGATCTCGTGGGGGTCGCCGAGGCAGGCGGCCACGACGCGCTTGGAGAACGTGCCGGAGGCGGCCCGCGCCGCCTCGGCGGGGGCGGGCGTGCCGGTGCCCCTTCCTCCGGAGGGGTTCCCGCCGGTGACGGCGGCGGTGAGCGCCGCGCCGAGAGCCAGGGCGATCAGAGCGGCCAGAGACCCGCGCGGTATGCGGTGCATAGGTGTCCTTTCCGGTCACCCCCCGACCGATCGTCGCGTTCCGTCCGGGCCCGGGCACCCGGGGTGACGGTTCGTTGCGCCGTTCGGGTCATGGGAAGGCCAGGGACGGGGACAGGCGCGGACCGGGCCCGAAGGCCCGGCCGTGCCTTCCGCCGCCCCGGCTCGGCCGCCGGGCCGGGGCGGCCACCGTCATCACGGCGACCCCGGTGTCCGGCGTCGGCTGGAGGACGGGGGCGGAACCGGCGCCGCGGCCGGACCGGGACGTCCTCGGAGACGGTGGCGTTCCTCACGGCCTCGGCGTGGCGTTCCGGGGCGGCGCCGCCGATCGCCCCGTACGTGAACGGCGCCCCGGACGCCCGGGGGACCCCGCTCATGCCCTCGCCGGCGGTCTGCGGCTCGACGGTGCGGGCGTCGTCGCCGAAGAGGGCGCGCACCGTGTTCGCCGACTCCTCCCGGCCCACCCGACGGCCCCGCTCCCGGTGTCCGGTTGTCGCCCGTACGTGGTAAATGCCTGGACCGGCGCCCTCGTTCGACGGAAGACTTCCGAGTGCCGACCTCCGGGAGTGTGATGGCGACAACAGATACGCGGGCGCAGGCGCCGGGCAGGAGCGCGGTCGTTCTCGCGCTGCGCCTCTACGGCCGGGAACTGTCACGACTGCGACGGCTGGCCCTGCCCGCCATGCTGCTGCCGGCCGTGGGCAACATCGGCATCCGCTACGTCGCCCCCCTGCTGGTCGCGAAACTGGCGGGGCAGGCCGCCGACGACGACGGTCTCGCCCTCGCCCCGGCGCTGCCCTACGTGCTGGGCTTCGGCGCGGCGCTGCTGCTCGCCGAGGCCGTGTGGCGGATCGGGCAGCACTGCCTGAACCGAGTGGGCGCCCTCGGCATGGAGCACCTGTACGTGCTCGGCATGGACGAACTCCTCGCCAAGGACGCCGCGTTCTTCCACGACAACTTCTCCGGCTCCCTGACCAAACGGGTGCTGAGCTTCGGCAGGCGCTTCGAGGACTTCGTCGACACGATGACGTACCGGATCGTGGGCAGCCTCGTGCCGCTGGCCTTCGGCGCCGTCGTCCTCTGGCACTACGAACCGCTGCTCGTCGCCGGTCTCCTCCTGATGATCGCGCTGACCGTGCTGGGCGCCGCACCCCTCATCCGTCGCCGTCAGGCGCTCGTCCACGACCGTGAGGCGGCGATCGCCCGGGTCTCCGGCCACGTCGCCGACAGCCTCACGAACATGGAGACCATCCGGGCGTTCGCGGCCGAGCGGCGGGAGGCCGACGAGCACCGCAGCCGGGTCGCGGACTCCCGGCGCCTGACGCTGAGGTCGTGGGACTACGGCAACCTGCGCGTCGACACCCTGGTCGCCCCCATGTCCGTGCTGACCAACGTGCTGGGCCTGTTGGTCGCCGTCGCCTTCGGCGGCCCGGGCCAGGGAGTGGAGGAGATCGTCGTCGCCTTCACCTACTACTCCAACGCGACCCAGATCATGTTCGAGTTCAACCAGATCTACCGGCGTCTGGAGAGCTCGATGACCGAAGCCGCGCAGTTCACGGAGCTGCTGCTGGACCCGCCCACCGTGCTCGATCCGCCGGAACCCGAACCGCTCGCGCCGCAGGACACCGGCGTCCGGTTCGAGGCGGTGACCTTCGCGCACGAGGGCGCGAAGCCGATCTTCGAGGGCCTCGACCTGGACGTGCCCGGCGGCGCGCGGATCGGCCTGGTCGGCAGGTCCGGCGGCGGCAAGACCACCCTCACCCGACTCCTGCTGCGGATGTCGGACGTCGACGGCGGACGCATCCTGATCGGCGGTCAGGACATCAGCCGGCTGCGCCAGGCCGACCTGCGCTCACTGATCGCCTACGTTCCGCAGGAACCCGCGATGTTCCACCGCAGCCTGCGGGACAACATCGCCTTCGCCCGGCCCGGCGCCACCGACGCGGAGATCCGCGCGGCGGCCGAGGCCGCACACGTCACGGAGTTCGCCGAGCAGCTCCCCGAGGGCTTCGCCACCCTGGTGGGGGAGAGGGGAGTGAAGCTGTCGGGCGGTCAGCGCCAACGGGTCGCCCTCGCCAGGGCGGTCCTCCGCGACGCCCCGATCCTGTTGCTCGACGAGGCGACCAGCGCGCTGGACTCGGAGAGCGAGATCCTCGTCCAGGACGCCCTGTGGCGGCTGATGGACGGACGTACGGCCCTCGTCGTCGCCCACCGCCTGAGCACCGTCGCCGGCATGGACCGGCTCGTCGTCCTCGACCGGGGACGCGTCGTCGAGCAGGGCGCCCACGGGGAACTGCTCGCCGCGGACGGCGCCTACGCCAAGCTGTGGCGGCACCAGTCGGGCGGCTTCCTCGGCGAGAGCGCCGGCCCGGCCCCCGGCGACGATCCACCGGCAGCCGGTCTCGCCGGGCTGCCGGGACCGCCCGAACCGGCGTCGGGCCGGGGCCGGGAGGCGTCGCCGCAGGCCCGCACGGGCCCCGGACCCGCGTGACCGGGCCGGTTCCCGGCCGGGTGCGGCGGTGGCGCGGTCGGCTTCGTGGGCGCGCCTCACCCGCCCTTCAGGACGGTGGGCGCCGCCGGCGTGAGGCGGACTCCGGCGCCCCGCCCGTCGCAGCCGGCCACGGCGATGGCGTCCGGGCGCGCTACGCGTCGTCGGCGACGGAACGCCGGGCGGCGCGACGCCGTAGCCGCAGCGGCAGCACGTACCAGCAGAGGCCGAACCACAGCATGACCCCGACGGCGAGCGCTTCGGCGAGGACGCCGGGGACCACGACACGGAGGATCAGCAGGAGCGTGCAGCCGATGGTCAGCGCGAGGAGGACCATGCCGCACATCATCAGGCGGCCGGCGGCCTCCACCACCTCGTCCTTCATACGCTGGCCGGACAGGAGCCGGTGGATGGAGACGGGGGCTATGAGCGATCCCGTGGCGGCCGCGCCGAGCACCACGGTGATGACGTAGACGACGCGGTCGAACGTCTCCAGCTCCCGGAACAGCGGGGTGAAGGCCACGCTGAGCAGGAACCCGAAGAGGATCTGCACGCCCGTCTGAGTGACCCGCGTCTCCTGCAGGATCTCGTTCCAGCGTCGGTTGACCCGCTCACGCGCTGTTTCCGGCGCTTCGGCACCGGGTCCCGGACCGTGGCCGTCGTGGCGCGCGCAGCAGGCGGTGTCGTCCCCCGCCGTCTTGACCGGCTGCTCCGTCATGGTCATCCGCATCCTCCAAGTCCCAGGCAGACCAGTTGCCCCGTCCGGCGTCTTCCATGCAGGTCATGGGCCGGTCCCGGCCGCGGCGGGGAACGGAGGACGTCACACACGGCCGACGGCTCCGGCGGAGGCACGGCTTCGGACGCAGGGGGCGTGGCCGACGGATCGGCCCCGGGCTCCTGCCCGTGCGGTGCCGCGGCCGGACGGCTCTCCCGCCCGGCCGCTCACGGTCGGGGGTTCGTGCGGTGCCACCGGGGACGGGCGTCGCTGCCGCGGCGTCCTGCCACGGAGGCGCAGCGGGGGCACACGCGCCGGACGCGGTCCGCCGCGCCGCCGGATTCGGGAAAGGTGTCCTGCCAGACCACGTGCGAGAAGCGGATCAGTTCCGAGCGGCTCAGGGACAGCCCGCACACGGTCTGGTTCAGGCCCGGTTCCCAGGCGTGCACCTCGCCCGCGGGCAGCCGGCGGCGGCCCTCCTCCCGGTCCGTCCACTGCCCGGTGGCGGCTACGGCGTACTGCTTCACGCGGGTCATGAGGTTCCTTCCTGCGCCGTGCGTCGTACCAGGACCGCCGGACACCACGCCGAACGCACGCCGTCCGCCGGTGTGGACCGGGGCGGTGCGACGCGCGAGCGGTTCGCCGTCGGCCCGCTGCACGAGTCCCCTTCCCGTCCGGTTCGAGTCGCCGAGCGGTTTCGATCGCCGGTCAGGGGCGCTCGCCGTCCGCGCCCATGTGCCGGACCGCCGCCGGAGGCGGCAGACGATCGACGAAGCCCGTGGCAGGAAACTCCGGGACGCCGGGGGGCGGCGGCGTCACGCTCGCGCTGCCGGAGGGCAGGGCCCGGGTGGCCGGCGGTCGTCCCTCAGGCGAGGAGGGCGGCCCGCAGGGAGCCCTCGTGGCGCTCGGGGAGCGGGAACCGCCGGACCGGCCGGGCGCGGCGCCGACCGACCGTGACCTGCGCGACCTCGCGCGGATCCGCACCGACATGGTGGGCGAACCGGGCGTGTGACAGGTTCCCGGCGACCGCCGGGGCCCGGGGCCCGCGCGCTGGTGGACCGGGCGGCGACGTCACCACGTCGTCGGCAGCAGTGGAGCGGAGTCCCCGGCGGTCGCGTGGTGCACGAGTGCGGCCGCGATCTCGCGGAGTTTGACATTGGTGCGCTGGGAGATCCCGACCAGGATCTGGAAGGCGTCGTCCGGAGCGCACCGGCGCTCGGCCTGGACGATCCCGATGGCCTGGTCGATGACCGCGCGCGACGTGAGCGCCCGGCGCAGCTGATCGACCTCGTTCTCCAGGCGTTCCAGCCGGTCGCGTTCCTCGTCGGCGTGGGCGAGGTAGCGCACGAACAGGCTCTGGGCCTCGGCGTCGTGGGCCGTGGGCGTCTCGGTGCGTTCGTAGGCCCGGCGGATCCTCCGCAGCTCCCTGTGGACGGCGGTCACGTCCTCCACGTGGTGCACGATCCCCACCAGGGCACCCTCGGGGTCGAGGAGCGGGCTGTTGACCGGGCTCCAGAACTTCTCCGTGAAACCGGTGGGAGAGTTCTTCCACGGTATGTCGTACTTCTGGATGTGCATGGTGTCGGGCGCGCCGTCCCGCATGACGCGCCGCAGCGACACGCCGAGTCTCGCCACACCGTCCGCGCGGGGGTCGTGCGGGTTGTCCGGGAACGCCTCGAACATGTGCAGGCCTGTCAACTCGTCCCGTTCCCGCCGTGTGGCCCGCTCGTAGGCGTGATTCACGTTCTGGATCCGCAGATCGGTGTGCAGGATCACCATGGGGGCGGGCGAACCGAGGAAGACGGCCTCGAAATCGACGGTGGGGGGTACGGGCGTGGGCATGGCACCGCTTGTACCCGGTGCCGAGATGCCGACGCTCGGCGGAGCCGGGTGCATCGTCACATCGGGGCGCCGTCGGCCAGGACCCGGCACGGCCGATCCCGGCCGGTCCGGGACGCGCCGGGCAGTCGTCGGCGCCGTGTCCTCCACCGTCGGCGGTGAGGTGGACACCGACTCCCTCGCCCCGTTCCTCCGCCGTCTTCTCGGCTTCCCGGCAGGGGGGTGGACGCTCACGCGTCGCTGCCCGGACCCTGTCACGGAGCGGCTCGGGCGGCGCGCCGCGAACGCCGACGATCGTGCCGCGACCACCGCCTCACCAACGGCCGGCCGGTGACCGGGACCGCCGACACCGTGGCGCCGGGTCAGCTCCCGCCCCGGCGGGCCGCCGTGCGGATCGCCAGCTCGGCCTCCGCCAGGCCGTCGACCGGGGCCGGGTCCTCAAGCCCCGGTACGCACACCACCTCGCCGGTGTCCAGCGCGGCCAGGGAGGCGTCGACGACCTGGTCCACGGGCATGCCGCCGTCCTCGTGCACGGCCTGCTCCCGTCCCGGGACGGGAGCGTCGCCGCGCGACCGATGGAACTCGGTGGCGGTCAGTCCGGGGCACAGCACCTGGATCCGCAGCGGTGTGCCGGCCAGTTCGGCGGCGAGCGTGCGGGTGAAGGTGACCACGTAGCCCTTGGTGCCGCCGTACACCGCGCGCTCGGGCAGCGGACCGGGCGGCAGCGCGCCCGCGAAGGCCAGCTGCGAGGCCACGTTGACCAGGGTGCCGCGCCCGCGTTCCAGCATGGCCGGGACCGCGGCCCGCGTGAGTGCGGTGACGGCGAGGACGTTGACGTCGAGGATCTTCGTCATGAGTTCCGGTTCGAGTCCGGCGAACGGGCCGTAGCCGTTGATCCCCGCGTTGTTGAGGAGGAATCCGATGTCGTCGCCCGCCGCCCGCCGCGCCACCCCTGCCAGGTCGCCGGGATCGGACAGGTCGGCCACGAGGGTCTCCACCGCGGTCCCCGTCCCCTCGCGCAGTCGCCGCGCGAGGTCGTCGAGTCGCTGCGCCCTTCTGGCCACGAGGACGGTGTCCCATCCGAGGGAGGCCAGTCGTTCGGCGTAGGCCGCGCCGATGCCGGAGGACGCCCCCGTCACCAGGGCCGTGTCACGTCGCGTGTCCACCGGTATGTCACCTTTCGCATGAGAGGTCGTGAATGCCGTGATCGGTGTCAGGTACCCCGGTCGGAAGCCCGTACATGAAGGAGACCGCCCGGGCCCGGCTGTCCGGGCACGGGGCACCGCCCCCCGCGGGGCGCCGGGGACGCTTTTCCGTCACCGGGGCTTGGCGATCCGCCCGCGGGTTACCCGGCCGGCATGACTGACACACGGCCTCTCGCCCTGATCACCGGCGCTTCCGCCGGGATCGGATATGAACTGGCCCGGCAGTTCGCCGAGCACGGCTACGACCTCGTCGTCAACGCCGAGGACGAACGGCTGGAGTCCGCCGCGCGCAGCCTGCGGGAGACGGGTGCGCAGGTACGTCCCGTGCGCGCCGACCTGCGGACCCGTGAGGGAGTGGAACGGCTGCTCGCCGCGGTCGAGGGGCTCACGGTCGACGTCGCCGCCCTCAACGCGGGAGTCGGCCAGGGCGGCGCCTTCGTGGACACCGACCCCGCCGACGACCAGGCCGTCATCGATCTGAACGTCACCGCGACCGTCCGGCTGGCCAAGCCGCTGCTGCGCGCCATGGTGGCGCGCGGCGCGGGCAGGATCGCCTTCACCTCGTCCGTCGCCTCGATGATGCCCGGCCCCTTCCAGCCCGTCTACAACGCCTCGAAGTCGTTCGTGCAGTCCTTCGCGGAGGCGCTCGGCGAGGAGGTCCGGGACACCGGCGTGACGATCACGTCGTTCATGCCGGGCGCGACGGAGACGGACTTCTTCCGAAGGGCGGGGATGGCGCACGACACCCGGATGGGCGCCTCGAAGAAGGACGATCCCGCACAGGTCGCCGAGCAGGCGTTCACGGCGATCGTGAAGGGCGAGAGGAAGTCCGTCACCGGGTCGCTGAAAGCCAAGGCGATGGGTGCGGCGGGGAAGGTGCTGCCGGACGGCGTCAAGGCGGCGGCGCACCGGAGAATGGCGGAACCGGGAACCGGCAAGGACGCCGGGCCCGGGAGCGGAGCGGGGCCCCGGGCCCCCCCCCCCCGCGGGGGGGGGCGGGGCGCCCGGGGCCGCTGGAACCAGGGGGGGGGGGCCCCGGCTTCCCGCGGGGCCCGCCACGCCGGCTCCCCCTCGGAGCAGGTCTTCCGTCGTACCGTCAGCGCTGCAGGGTCAGCAGACCCGGACGGTAGGGCAGGAGGCCGTAGTCACCGCCGGAGTTGGGGCTGCGACCCTGGTAGAGCAGCTGCAGGTGGCAGGGGTCGACGGTCATGGTCTGATCGGCACTGGTGCGGATCAGTTCGCCGTGGCTGATGTCGTTGGTCCAGGTGGCGCCACTGTTGGCCTTGCCGGCGAAGGGATTGCTCTCGGTCGTGGCCTGCGGCGTCCATGAGCCGTTCAGACTGGTGGCCGTGAACGAGCGGAAGTAGCGGCCCTGCGAGCCGATCGCCTCGACGATCATGAGGTAGCGGTTCTGGCCCTGCAGCTTGTAGACCTGCGGGGCTTCGAACAGGTTGTTCGTCGTGTCGCTCATGACGGTCGTGTACGAGGAGCCGAAGTTGCCCGGGAAGTTCCCGATCGGCATGCTCGCACGGTAGATCTTGCCGTTGTCGCCGGCGAAGAACAGGTACATGTTCGTGCCGTCACCGATGAGTGTCTGGTCGATGGGTCCCGTCCCGGAGCCGGAGATGCTTCCGGAGAAGAGCACCTGCTCGGACGACCAGCCGTTCGGGTTGGTGGGGTCGGTCGACGTCCGGTAGGAGAAGGCGGTCCTGCCCCACTGGTACGCGAGCACCCAGATGTTCTTCGGCGCGAAGTAGAAGAGCGTGGGGGCGACGGTGGAGTTCGACATCGTGTTCTGACCGGCCGAGGCCATCTCGGACCAGTTGGTGAACAGGCCGAAGTTCATCGAGCCCCACCGCGTCCCCGTGTCGTGCGTGGTCGCGTAGACGAGTTGCCTGCCGTTGTAGGGGGCGACGGTGAAGTCCTTGAGCGAGACCCACCCCTGCTTGGGCTGCGCCAGCGCGCCCGTCGACGTCCAGCGGTAGCTCGACGGAAGCTCGCACGAGCCGGGGGTGTCGGCGCCGACCTTGACCAGCCGCCACTGCTGGTTGGTGCCGCCCCAGTCGTCGTACTGGACGATGTTCGCGTTGTCGGCGGTGGAGGCGCCCTGCACTTCGAGGGCCTTGTCGCTGTGGCGCGAGATGAGCCGCACGTAGCCGTCCGAGCTGTCGGCCAGCCGCCACTGCTGGTTGGCGCCGTTCAGGTCGGACCACTGGGCGATCGAGCCGCCGTTCGCGGTGGACCAGTTGTAGACGTCCAGCACCTTGCCCGAGTGGCGGGACTTGATGCGGTAGTAGCCGTTCCCGGAATCGACGAACTGCCACTGCTGCTGGTTCTGGTCGTTCCTGGTCCACTGGGTGATGCGGGCGCCGTCGTCGGTCGCCATGTTGTAGACGTCCAGGGCCTTGCCGCTGTTGCGGTTGACCAGCACGTACGAGGCGTTGGGGTCCACGGTCGCGGCCTCGGCGGGCTGGGCGGGCTGGGCGCCGAGGAAGGCGGCCACCAGCAGCAAAGGCGCGAGGACGCCGAGTAAGCGTCTGGGACGGACCGGGGACGGGTGGCGAAACCGCATCAGAGGGCCTCCTTGGGGGCGGGGTGGGGTGACGCCGATGCACCGCGGAGCGGCAGTCGCGCCGAGGTGGGGACGGGTTCGAAAATTTCGAAGTGATTCCGGTTCTGTGACGCCACAAGCTAGGAAGGCGAGGCCCTCCGGTCAAGGTCTTTCGCCGACCTGTCTGCAAACAGGCCCCGCTTCCGGGCGGGACGGGCCCACGCACTGGCAGGGAAGCCCCAGGTGGTGCGCGGTACGGCTGATCGGCTCAAGAATCCGGCCGCTCCCCTATGGCTTCGAAAGTTTCGAACTGGAAGCGGAAACTTTTTTCGTCGCGAGGGTTGACGAGTCTCTGTCAACCCCGCACCATCCTGTGTGGCAAACCGACCCCCGTACGAAATGTCGAACGCTGTTCGTCCTGTGCAGACGGTGCCGCACCACAGAGCCGCACACGGCTGCACGACGGATTCACGCACCACGGCACCTGCGTCAATCGGCGGCCGGCCGGGCTCGTCCGTGCCGGTCGAGGTCTTCCGGGTCCCCATGACAGCGGTGTCCGGTGAGCCCGTCATTCCTACCTTGGAGGCACATCCATGGGCTCTCATGCCCTTTCCAGAGCCGCCGTCCGGCGGAAGATCCGCGTTCTGCTGCCGACGCTGCTCGTCGGCGCCCTCGGCATGGCCGGCGCACTGGTCGCGCCGCCGGCTCAGGCCGCCGAGAGCACGCTCGGCGCCGCGGCGGCGCAGAGCGGCCGCTACTTCGGCGTCGCCATCGCCTCGGGCAGGCTGGGCGACTCGACCTACACGTCGATCGCGAACCGTGAGTTCAACTCGGTGACGGCCGAGAACGAGATGAAGATCGACGCCACCGAACCGCAGCGGGGCCAGTTCAACTTCACCGCCGCCGACCGCGTCTACAACTGGGCGGTGCAGAACGGCAAGGAGGTGCGCGGCCACACCCTGGCCTGGCACTCCCAGCAGCCCGGCTGGATGCAGAGCCTCAGCGGCAGCACACTGCGCCAGGCGATGATCAACCACATCAACGGCGTGATGGCCCACTACAAGGGCAAGATCGCCCAGTGGGACGTCGTGAACGAGGCCTTCGCCGACGGCAGTTCGGGAGCCCGGCGCGACTCCAACCTGCAGCGCACCGGCAACGACTGGATCGAGGTCGCCTTCCGCACCGCGCGCGCCGCCGACCCGTCCGCCAAGCTCTGCTACAACGACTACAACGTCGAGAACTGGACCTGGGCCAAGACCCAGGCCATGTACAACATGGTGCGGGACTTCAAGCAGCGCGGCGTGCCGATCGACTGCGTCGGCTTCCAGTCGCACTTCAACAGCGGCAGCCCCTACAACAGCAACTTCCGCACCACCCTGCAGAACTTCGCCGCCCTCGGCGTCGACGTGGCCGTCACCGAACTCGACATCCAGGGCGCCTCGTCCACGACCTACGCCAACGTGGTCAACGACTGCCTCGCCGTCTCGCGCTGCCTCGGTATCACCGTCTGGGGCGTGCGCGACAGCGACTCCTGGCGATCGGGGGACACGCCGCTGCTGTTCAACAACGACGGCAGCAAGAAGCCCGCCTACACCGCAGTCCTCAACGCGCTCAACGGCGGCACCACCACGCCTCCTCCGACCGACGGCGGACAGATCAAGGGCGTCGGCTCGGGCCGCTGCCTGGACGTGCCCAGCGCCAGCACCACCGACGGCACCCAGCTCCAGCTGTGGGACTGTCACAGCAACAGCAACCAGCAGTGGGCGTACACCGACGCCGGTGAACTCCGGGTCTACGGCAACAAGTGCCTGGACGCCGCCGGCACCGGCAACGGCGCCAAGGTCCAGATCTACAGCTGCTGGGGCGGCGACAACCAGAAGTGGCGCCTGAACTCCGACGGATCCATCGTCGGCGTCCAGTCCGGGCTCTGCCTCGACGCCGCCGGAGCCGGCACCGCCAACGGCACCCTGATCCAGCTCTACTCCTGCACGAACGGCAGCAACCAGCGCTGGACCCGCACCTGACAGGTTCCGCCGCGAAGAGATCGCTGATGCTCGCGAGGGCCGCCGCCGTGGTGGCGGCCCTCGCCCTCCGCACGGCCCCGTGGGCGGCGTCACCACGGTCCGGCCCCCGCGGAAGCGCGGGAGCCGGTGCGACGTGCTCGGGCTGTCCACCGTCTCCGGCTCCACGGGCACCGGGTCCCCGAGCCCGGGCGTCGGGCGAGCCGGTGCCGGCCGGGTTCCGCCCCGCCCCGTGGCCGGTGGACGCTCCCGTCGGTGTCCGGGGAGCCGGGTTCGGCGGCGGCTTCTTCCGACCCCGAGTCCGTGGCCGGCCCGGCCCGGCAGCCGACGCCCGGGGCTTCATCCGCCGCACCGCGTGGTCGGCCGAGCCGGCCGAACGCGATCCGACGGCCGGGAAGGCCGCCCGGATGTTCGCGGCGGACTTCGGCGCACCCATGACCGAGAGGTCCGCGCGCGCCTTCACCGCCGTGACGCCCCTGGCCGTGGCGGTCGGCGAGGCGCGCTCCACCGATCCGGAGAGGATCCGCTCGGCGCTGCGCACCGTCGGCCTGCCGGGCCGGGACCCGGTCACGGGAGCCTGGGACCACGTCCGGTCCGACGTCGGCGCCGCCGGCTTTCAGCGGCGCAGCAGCAGGGAGGTGACCCGCAGGCGGCCGCTGTGGATCCACACGTCCGAGTACTCCACCGGCCGGTCGTCGGCGAGGTAGGTGACCTGCTGGAGGTACTGGACCGGGGCGCCCTCGTCCAGTTCGAGGGCGGCGGCGACATCGGGGCCGGCGGCCTCGGCGCCGAAGGTCCGCCGGGCCGTGGCGATCTTCAGTCCGTAGGTGCCCTCCAGGACGCCGAAGAGGCTGGAGGACGTGAAGTCCACCCCCTCGATCCCGGGCGCGAGGTCGGTGCGGACGAAGTTGAAGAGAAGCGCGACCGGCCCCTGATCGGTCCTGCGGACACGCACCAGGCGCAGCACGCTGGTGCCGGGGGTGACGTCCAGCAGGGCGGCCACGGGCCTCGGCGGAACGATCAGTGAGCACTCGCGCACCGAGGTCGTGGTGACGATCCCCTGGCTGGCGAAGTCCTCGGACAGGGTGCTCAGCTTCTGGGCGATCGCGGGCTCGATCGTCGTGGAGGTGACGAAGGTGCCCCGCCCGCGCACCTGCCGCAGCAGGCCTTCCTCGATGAGCGTGGTCAGGGCCCGCCGCAGGGTGCCGCGGCTGACTCCGAACTCCTGGGCCAGTTCCGGCTCGCTCTTGAGCCGGTAGTGCGCCGGCCACTCACCGCTGGCGATACGCAGTCGGATGTGTTCCGAGATCTGGACGTGAATCGCCGTGGGGACGTCCCGTTTGATGCCCGGGGGTCTCCGCTCGTCGGCCGTCACCGTGGTCGCATCTCCTTCTCCGCTCTCACCGGAGGACGTGCGTCGCTCCGGACGTCGATGCCGTGCCCCGGCCGCGGTGGGCGCGGCCGGGGCACGGCGGTGGTGGCCGGTCAGTAGCTGACGGTGGACTCGTCACCGCTGTCGCTGATGATGGCCAGGCCGGCGCTGGTCCCGAGCAGGGAGGCGCCCGCGCGGAGCAGTTCAAGACCCTGCCGGTAGCTCTTGATCGAACCGGACGCCTTGACCCGGACTCCCTCCCGCGCCCGGTCAACAAGGTAACGAACGCTGGCCGGATTCGCAGTCTCGATCTGTCCGCTGCTGGCGTTCTTCAGGAAGGAGGCGCCCGCCTCCATGGCGAGTTCGACCGCGGCCTCCTTCTCGGCGTCGGTGAGCAGCGGAAGTTCCAGCATGACCTTGACGGGCAGGCCGCAGGCCCGGACGACCCCCGCGATGTCCTCGCGGAAGTCGTCGTAGCGGCCGCTCTTGAGCCAGCCGACCTGGACGCCGATGTCGAGCTGGTCCGCGCCGAGCCGGGCGATCTCGGCGGCCTCGGCGGCCTTTCCGGCGCTGGTCATGACGCCGACGGTCGGGAAGTCGAGGGCGGTGGCGACCTCGACTCCGGTGCCCTCGAGTTCGGCGACCACGACGGGCAGCCAGGAGGCGGGCACCATCGCCGCGTTGAAGCCGTGGGTGACGGCCTCGCGGGCGTGGGCGATCATCTCGTCGCGCGTCGCGTCGGGGTCGATCTTGGTGTGCTGGATGTAGGACGCCATCTCGGCCGGGGTGAGGTCGAGTTCGGCGGCGGTGACGGTGGTGTGGGACACGGGGTTCTCCCTGGGTGGTGGTGGGCGGCGGAAGTCCGGCGGATCGGCCGCCGGATGTTCTCCGTGGAGGGCGCCGCCGGGCGGGGCGGCCGGGCGCGGGTGCCCGGCTCCGGGGACGGGTCGGTACGGCTCAGATCCTGGACGCGTACTCCTCCGGCACGACGACGCCCTCTCCGCCGAACCACCGGGGGGCGTCGACACCGCAGTACAGGCCGACGTTGCCCCAGGGCTCGAAGGCTCCGGTGCGGACGACCGCCTTGGCCTGCCGGGCCAGGCCGCCGAGCACCTCGGCGTGCGGGCGGGTGGTGAACTCGGCGCCGGTGAAGCGCTCGTGCAGCCATGCGTCGAGGCGGGGGTTGTGGGTCGGGACGTTCTCCGCGCGGACCACGCCCTCGACGACCAGTTCGTCGGCGATCAGGCCGAGCACGGTCCGCAGGTCGGGCAGGTTCTCGGCGAGGGCGAGGTCGATCCGGTGGGCGTCGCGCGGCACGGGGAAGCCCGCGTCCACGACGAGCAGGAGGTCGGTGTGGCCGAGGGTGGCCAGGACTCCGCTCAGTTCGGCGTTGAGGATGCCGGAGCGCTTCATGGTGTGTCTGCCTCTCGGATACGGGCCGCCCCGAGGCCGGCGTGGGCCGCGGTTGGGTCCCGGTACGGGTTCGGATTCGGGTTCGGACGCGGGGACGGGCGAGGGCTCACGCCGCGGCCGCTCCGGTGGCGAGGGTCATCACGGACTCCTCGGTGGCTTCGGCGGTGTCCACGACGGCCACCAGGCGGCCCTGGCTCATCACCGCGATGCGGTCGGTCAGAGTGAGCAGTTCGGGCAGGTCGGAGGAGGAGCAGAGGATCGCCAGGCCCTTGTCCGCGAGCGCGGACAGCTGCGCGTAGATCTCGGCCTTGGCACCGATGTCCACGCCGCGGGTGGGCTCGTCGAGGATCAGCACCCCGGGGTCGATCGCCAGCCAGCGGCCCAGCACGGCCTTCTGCTGGTTGCCCCCGGACAGACTGGTGATGGACTGGCCGATGGTGGCCGTCTTCACCCGCAGCCGTTGCGCCTGCCCGGTCGCGGCCGCGTCGAAGGCGCGGCGGCGGATGAGGCCCAGCCGGCTGAACGTCCCCGTGGTGAGGGCGCCGATGTTCTCGCCGACGCTCATGGTGGTGAGCAGACCCTGGGCGCGGCGCTCTCCGGGGACGAACGCCAGCCGGCGTTCGACGCTGGCGATCGGGTTGCGCCGGTCGTAGGACCGGCCCAGCAGTTCGACGGAGCCGCCGGTGCCCGGGGCCCCGCCGAAGAGGTTGTGCAGCAGTTCCACCCGGCCGGAGTCGGGCAGCCCGGCGACTCCGAGGATCTCACCCGGACGCAGTTCGAAGGAGACGCCGTGGTGCCGCCGGCCGCTCAGCTCCCGTACCCGGAGCGCCGGGGCGACGGACGCGTCCGGCTCGCCCCCCTTGCCGGAGCGGCGGGTGAAGTCTCCCAGCTCGCGGCCGACCATGGCGGCGACCGCCCGGTCGGGGTCGGTTTCCGTGCTGCGCCAGGACGCGACATGGGCGCCGTCGCGGAGCACCTGGATGTGGTCGGCCAGGTGGAAGACCTCGGGCATGCGGTGGGAGACGTACAGCATGGTCGTCCCGGCCGCCTTGAGCTTGTCCATGAGGGCGAACAGCCGGTCGGCCTCGGCGGGGGTGAGCATCGCCGTCGGCTCGTCCAGGATCAGGACGCGGCAGCCCCGGGCGATGGAGCGGGCCACCACGATGAGCTGCTGGGTGGCCAGGTCCAGGGTCCGTACGGAGGCGTTCGGATCGAGGTCGAGGTCGAGTTCGGTGAGCAGTTCGGTGGTGCGGTCCAGCATCCGGCGCCGGGAGGGGAACCAGCGGTGGCCGGGTTCGACCCCGCTGAGCACGTTCTCCGCCACGGTGCGGTCGAGCAGCAGCGACAGTTCCTGGGGGACGATCGCCACGCCGTGGCGGCTGAGCATCGTACTGGGCTCGAAGGAGGTGACCTCCTCGCCGAAGACGGTGACACCGCCCTCGCTGGGCGGCTGCAGGCCGGCCAGGATTTTCAGCAGGGTCGACTTTCCGGCGCCGTTCTCTCCCAGCAGCGCCGTGACCTCGCCCGCGGGAACGTCGAAGGAGACGTCGCGCAGGGCGCGGACCGGGCCGAAGTTGCGGGACAGGCCCCGGATGCGGACGGCCGGGCCGGTGGCGCCCGGGTCCGCCGGGCGGTCCGGGCCTCCCGGGGAGGCGTCGCGGGGTGCGGCGGTCATCAGTCCTCCACGGTCGCGTCGGCGAGGTTGTCACGGGTGATGAACTGCGCTCCGGTGTCCACGCCGGTGATCTCGGTGCCCTCGGTCAGGAAGTCGTGCAGCACCTTGACCGCCTGGTAGCCCTGCTCGGCCGGGTTCTGGCTGATGGTGAAGTCCAGGACCCCGCGCTCGATGTACTCGGACGTCTGGGTGAGCAGGTCGAAGCCGCCCATCGTGATGTCGTCCGCCTTTCCGGACTGGGCCACCCACTTGGCGGCGGCCGTGGTCGAGCAGCAGTCCAGGCCCGCGACGGCGACCACACCGGACTGGCCGGACATGCTGGACTCGACGGTGTTGTAGGCGCTGCTCGGCTCGTTGCCGACGTTGACCGGCCCGACGATCTTCAGGCCGCTGCCGTCCAGGCCCTCCTTGAAGCCGCTGAAGCGGTCGTGCGACCAGCCGGCTCCGGTGTCGACGGAGAAGACGACGACGGACTTGCCCGCGAGGTCGCCGTTGAGGTTCTTGCGGAGCTCCTCGGCCTGGGCCTTGCCGGAGCCCTTGAGGTCCTGGCCGACGAAGCCCATCTGCTCGGAGTCGGGGTTGTCGGTGTTGAAGGAGATGATCGGTATGCCGGCCTTGTAGGCCTGGCTGATGACCGGCTTGAGGGCGTCGCTGGAGGCGGAGGAGACGGCGAGCCCGTCCACGGCCTTCTGCTGGATGAGCGTCTGGATCTCGGAGACCTGCTTGGCGGCGTCACCGCCGGTCGGGCCGATGAGGGAGACGTCGGCGCCGAGCTCCTTGCCCGCCCGCTCCATACCCGCGCCGATCGGTGTGGCGAAGGCGAGGGACGGGTCGTGGTAGCTCAGCTTGATGCGCATCGGCTTGTCGTCGTCGATCCGCTGCTGGATGTGGGAGGCGAGCTTGAAGGAGCCGTCGTCGGAGCCGCCGGAGTCGGCGGCGGTGACGGCGCCGCACGCGGTGAGGGAGACGGCCGCGGCGGCGGCCGTCGCCGCGGTGAGGCATCTGCGGAGGGTACGCGAGGACATCGGGGCTCCTTGGGTGTGCGAAGTGCGCGTGCGAGGAGGGGAGGGCGGCGGCGGAAGCGCTGCCTGGGAGGAGTGGGGCGAGGGGAGTGGTGTGGGGAACGCGCGCGGGCCGGAGGCTGCGGGGAGCGGCGGTCAGGCGCGGGACTTGCGCTTGCGCTGCCAGGTGTCGGCCGCGACGGCGGCGACGATGACCAGACCGGTGACGACGGTCTGCCAGAAGGACGAGATGCCCTTGATGTTGAGGATGTTCTGGAGCAGGCCGATGAAGGCGACGCCGATGACGGTGCCCCACATCGTGCCCGAGCCGCCGAAGAGGGCGGCGCCGCCGATGATGACGGCCGAGATGACGGTGAGTTCCAGGCCCTGGCCGGTCACGCCCTGCACGTAGGAGAGGAAGGACAGGCCGAGTACGCCGGCCAGACCCGCGGTGAAGCCGGACAGGACGAAGGCGGTGAGCTTGACCCGCTTGACGTTGACGCCGACCAGCCTGGCCGCCTCCTGGTTGCCCCCGACCGCATAGGTGTTGAAGCCGAAGCGGGAACGGGCCAGCAGGATCACGCCGATGGCGGCCACGACGGCGAAGAGGACGAACTGCATGGGCACCAGGCCGAACAGCCGTCCCTGGCCGAGGAGGTTGAACTCCGCGACGCCGGGCTGGGAGGAGCTGAGGGAGATCGGGGCGCCGTCGGAGACGAGCAGGGCCACGCCGCGGAAGACGCTGAGCGAGCCCAGGGTGACGATGAAGGACGGCACGCCCAGCATGACCACGGCCAGCCCGTTGAGGAGCCCGGCGACGACGCCGACGGCCAGCCCCACGAGCATGGCCGGGGGCCAGCTCCAGCCGTCCGATATGAGCATTCCGGTGGAGATCGCGGACAGCGCGTAGATGGAGCCGACCGAGAGGTCGATCTCGCCGTTGAGGATGACGAAGGTCACCCCGACGGCCATGATGCCGATCTGCGCGATCTGCTGGCCCACCGAGAGCAGGTTGTCGGACTGGGCGAAGGTCGGCGAGAGCACGGTGCCCAGCAGGAAGAGCGCGACGAGCGCGGCGAAGACGCCGGACTCCCGGGCGTGCAGCAGGCGGCGCAGCGCGAGGGGGACCCGCCGGGAGTTCTCGTCGGACGACGGCGGGGCGGCGGCCGGGGGCGTGGAGAGGGTCGAGGTCACGAGGCTTTTCCAATCAGGGCGTTCAGCTGGGCTCTGGTGGGGAGGGCGGGGACGACGCCCGCGATCGTCACGGTGTGGGAGCCCGCGACCGCGGCGAACTCCACGGCCCGTTCGACGGGCTGTCCCTCGGCCAGGGCGACGGCGAGGGCAGCGGTGAAGGAGTCGCCGGCGCCCGTGGTGTCGACGACGTCCGGGGCCGGGTGCGGGGGCACCGTGCCGATGCCCGAGGGCTGGGCGACCAGCGCGCCCTCGCCGCCGCGGGTGAGGACGACGACGCCCTCGGTGCGCTCGCGCAGCGCGTCAGCCAGTTCCTCGTCGCCCAGCCCGTGCCCCTCACCGAGGCCGAGGAGTGCGGGCGCCTCGGTCTGGTTGGGCGTGAGGACGTCGATGAGCGGCCAGCACTCCTCGGGGAGCGGCCGGGCGGGAGCGGGGTTGAGGAGGGTGAGGGTGCCGGTCTCGCGGCCGGCGCGGAGTGCGGCGACCACGGCCTCCTCGGGGATCTCCATGGAGACGACCAGGATGTCGGCGGAGGCGATCTCGCCACGGAAGGACTCGACGGCTGCGGTGTCCAGTTCGTCCAGGGCGCCCGGGGCGATGGCGATGCGGTTCTCGCCGGACGGCTCGACCAGGATGAAGCCGACCATGGTGGGGGCCCGGGTGGTCACCACGTGCTCGGCGCCGACACCCTCGCGTTGCCACAGCTCCCGAGCGGAGCGGCCGAACTCGTCGTCACCCACGGCGGTGAGCAGCGAGACCTCGGCACCCAACCGGGCGGCGCCGATGGCCTGATTGCTGCCCTTCCCGCCCGCACCCGAGTCGAACAGACCACCCGAGACCGTCTCACCCGCGGCAGGGGCCTTCGGCACCCGCATGGTGAGACCGGCTCCATAGCTTCCAACAACCGCGATCTTCATCGGCACACCACTTTGTGTATGGACAACCATGAACAAGCGAGATCGTATGTACAGGGATGTCCATAGTCAACGGTCAGGTGGAAAGGAGATTTCCGGACACCGGCGGCGGGGTTTCCGGCCGGTCGTCGGGACCGCGTTGCCGGGCCGGCGCCGGGTGCGGCCCAGTGGGCCCCGGCGGGCGTGGCACGGCCATGTCGTGGCCACCGTCTCGGCGGTCGGTCCGGCGGCGTGTCGCAGCGGCGCCCCGGCGAAGGCCGACCGGCGGGCGGACGCCGTGCGCGGGTGCGCGGCGGTCGGGCGCGGCCCTGTCGTGTACTGCCCGGGTGGGCGACCATCCCGGGGCGGCCCGGCCACCGCGCTGACGGACGGCCCGATGCTTCCCCGGGCCTTCGAGGCGGCGCGCCGGCCGCGCCCCGGCCTTCGGATCCCTCCGGGTCCGGACGGTCCGGCCGATTCAACGGCCGGCGTCACCGCGGAGACCGTCTCCGTGCGGCCTCCGGCGGAAGCGGGCGTCCTGAGCGGCCGGCGAAGCCACCTCGGGGATTTCCGCAGGTCGGCTTCCCACTGCTCGGTGCCGACCGCGACATGGTCGAGGCCGGGGACGCCGCCGTGCTCCGGGGCCGCCCGACCTCACGCTCACAGCGGGCCGGTGGCTCCCCGCCGAGCTCGGCGCCCCCTGACCCTGGAGGACGACCGCGAGCCGGCCCTCCGGCCCCTCTGGTGGCGCACCGCGTACGAGAGGAGCTTCTCCCCCTTGCCCGGCCGCGGATGACCGGTTGTGCCGTCGTCGTCCGAGGCTCTGTCATGCGCCTTGGACAGGGGGGCCTGGACCAGCACGCCGACGATGTCCACGACCACCTCGCCGGCCGCATTCGGCGCCACGCCACCGGCCGACTTCCAGACCCGCTGCCGGACTTCGGAGCGTGCCTGCCGGATCGCCGTGAGGGCGCGGGGACCGGCCGCGGCGAGGGCGTCGACCGGCCGGGACACCGTCGGGTCGGAGGCGGCCGGGCCGAACAGGCACTTCCCGGCCAGTGCGACGGCCAGGGCGAGGTCGAGCACGGCCTTGCCGGGATCGTGCACCGCCCGCGGCCTGCGCCACGGCTCCAGCGCCGTCGACGACGTGGCGTCCAGGCCGGTCCGGCGGACGGTCTTCACCATCGGCACCGCGCCGGCCTGCGAGACGGCATCAGCCCCACCGCCCCGGACGCGGACACGGACGCGCGGAGAGAACCCACTACGCTTCCTCGCCCGGGGAGTGCTTCTTCCTCTGCGGCGACTGGACCCTGGACAAGCCCTGTCGTCCCGGTTCGGAGGCGTTCCCCGTTGGGTCGATCAGGACCCGGACAAGCCCACGCGGGACCGTCCGAAACGGCCGCGCATGCCGGTGTCGCGCTCGAGGACGGCCAGGCCGCTCAGGCGTGGGGTGACGTGGGGTGACGTGGTCACAGCGCGATGCGGACGGTCTTGACCTGGGTGTAGGTGTCGAGTCCTTCCAGACCGCCTTCGCGGCCCAGGCCGGACTGCTTGTAACCGCCGAAGGGGAGGTTGCCGGTGCTCATCTCGGCCCAGGTGTTGACCCAGACGGTGCCGGCCTCGATGGCCGCGGCCATGCGGTGTGCCGTGGCGAGGTCGGTGGTCCACACGGAGGCGGCCAGTCCGTAGTCGGTGTCGTTGGCCTGGGCGATGGCGTCGTCGATGTCGGTGAAGGTGGTGATCACGCCGACGGGGCCGAAGATCTCCTCGCGGACGACGCGCATGTCGGGGCGGACGTCGTCGAGGAGGGTGGGGGCGAAGAAGTATCCGTGGTCACCGAAGCGCCCGCCGCCGGTCACCACGTTCGCGCCCTCCTCGCGGGCGATGTCGAGGCAGGAGCTGACGCGGTCGAACTGCGCCTTGGTGGAGAGCGGTCCCACCAGCGTGCCCTGGGCCAGCGGGTCGCCCGGGGTGAATGCCTCCATCGTCTTCAGCAACTTCTCGACGAACTCCTCGCGGATGCTCTCCTCGACGAACACCCGTGATCCGGCGACGCAGACCTGTCCCGCGTTACCCAGGAAGCCGGCCGCCACGCCGCGGACCGCGACGTCGAGGTCGGCGTCGGCGAAGACGACCGACGGCGACTTGCCGCCCAGTTCGAGCGTTGTGCGCTTGAGCGTGTCGGCGGCCTGGCGCTGGACCAGCTTGCCGGTCGCGGTCGACCCGGTGAAGGCGATCTTCGCGACACCGGGGTGCGCGACCAGCGCCTGGCCCGCCTCGGCGCCCAGGCCGGTGACGACGTTCACGACACCGGCCGGCAGGTCGGTGCCGGCCAGCAGCTCGGCCAGGCGCAGTGTGCTCAGCGAGGCGGTCTCGGCCGGCTTGAGCACGACGGTGTTACCGGCGGCCAGGGCCGGGGCGAGCTTGCCGGGCAGTTGGCCCATCGGGCCGTTCCAGCCCCAGATGACGCCGACGACACCGAGGGGCTCCTTGCGGGTGTAGGCCATGCGGTCCTTGCCCGCGGGAACGCTCACGCCGGACAGCTTGGTGGGCCAGCCCGCGTAGTAGCGGAAGACCTCACTCGCCTCGGCCAGCATGTGTGCGGTCAGCATGCGGGGTGCGCCCATGTTGACCGAGTCGATGGTGGCAAGTTCGTCGGCGTGCTCCTCGATGACGTCGGCGATCCGGTTCAGGATCCGGCCGCGCCGGTCGGGGCTCATGTCCGCCCAGGCGGGGTCGGTGAACGCCGCGCGCGCGGCGTTCACCGCGGCGTCGACGTCGGCCGCCTCGCCGCGGGGCACACCGGCCAGCGCCTCCTCGGTGGCCGGGTCGGTGTTCGGCAGCGTTCGTCCGGAAACCGCGGCGACCTGTCGGCCTCCGATCCACATCATCCGCTCCCCGGCCCGTACGAACGCGGGGATGTCACGGCGGGCGGTGTCGGCGACGGGCGGGACGCTCACGGGTGCGGTCATGGTTGTTCCTCTCCTGGTGCCCTGATCAGCGGATCCGTCCTAAACGGATTCCCTGTCCACTTAACGTAACGGACAGGCTGTCCGTTTACAAGGGGAAGTGAGAAGGCTATCCGGTACGCTGGGGTTCTGGACGCCAAAGGAAGGAAGCATCCGCCGTGAGCGCTGAGCCCGCCCCCGCCCGACGTGCCGACGCCGAGCGCAACCGGTCGAAGATCATCGCGGTCGCCCGTGAGGCCTTCGCCGAACCCGGTGCCGCACCGTCGATGGCCGAGATCGCCCGACGTGCCGGCGTCGGCATGGCCACGCTCTACCGCAACTTCCCCGGCAGACTCGAACTGGTCGAGGAACTCTTCCGTCACACCGTCGACGACATGTGCCAAGCCGCCGCATCCGTCAGTGGTGACACGCCTGGCGAGGCCTTCTTCGCCTGGCTCATGCGCTTCCACGCCATCGGCGCCCGCAAAGGACCTCTCGCCTCCGTCCTCCTCTCCGAATCCGCCCAGGGCACCCCCATCCTCCGCGCCGGCCGCTCCCGCACGATCGCGGCCGGCGAATCCCTTTTCCGCGCCGCGCAACGCAGCGGAGAAGTACGCGACGACATCTCTCTCGGGCAGATCCTCGACGGCCTCGTCGCGCTCGCCGGCATCGACAACGGCCCGGACTTCCCCGGCGCCCTGACCCGCATCCTGCTCGACGGTCTGCGTCCGAATCCGCACACCACGGGCGGATCGCCGCCTGCCGGCGAAGGCACGGACATCCCCACGGCCACAAGAAGGAGCGAGTGACCGGCGTCCGTCTCCCCGCAAGACCCCGCGCCTGCCTGCGCCGCCGCGGGATCCGCTGCGCCGTTCCGGGCAAGGCCGGCCGAGCGCCGCCGTCGGAAGCCCGGGCGCCGAGTGATCGGCCGGATCCCCGGGAAGGCCTGGTGCGAGGCACCGGCCTGCGGGTTCGCGACCGATGACCTGTCCGTCGCCGTCATGACGTACCGCCACCGCCGAAGGTGCGACAGAGCCACTCACCGTACGGACCCGCCTGGCGCGACGTACGCGCGGCACGGCGATGGCGTGACAGAGCGGGGTGTCTCTTCGGTCCTCCCGGGTGGCCCCCGGAGGCAGGGGCATGAGATGTCACTCGGGACGATACGGGCGAGGTGCCCGCCGCCGGATCACGGTGGGCACCTCTGCGACGACGTGCGCTACTTCAGATAGGGGCCGTCCGTCCCGATCTTCCCGGGGCCGTTGAGGACGTAGACGCGGAGATTGCCCTTTCCGGGCGCCCCGACGGTGAGCCTGCCGTCGGAGACGGTGCGGGTGTCGCCGGTGACCGCGTCCCGGTAGGTGCCGTTGGGGATGCCGGTGTAGGTGGCGCCGTCGGTCACGGCGACCAGCGCGAAGCTGTCGGTGCCGCCGTCGGTGTACCGGCGTTTGAAGGCCATGCCGCCCGAGATGCCCTCCGTGGAGTACTGGCCCGTCTGGAGGGCCGGCACGGCCCGGCGGATCTGGTTCAGCCGCTGCAGGTGCTTGACCAGCGGCTGGTCCAGGGTGGTGGCGACCTTGCCGCTCGCGGACGCCACCGTGCCGAAGCCGGAGGCCGTGACGGAGCCGGCCAGATGGTCGCCGTAGTAGGCGCGTCCCGTCGTGGCGAGGGGGCAGGTGGGGCCGCAGTCGATCTTCCTGCCCTTCTGGAACTCGATCTCCGAGCCGTAGTAGAGCGTGGGGATGCCGCGGAAGGTCCACATCAGGGACATGTTCTCGGCCCAGGCGTCGGTGCCGCCGGTGTAGCGTTCGTTGCTCTTGTTGGGGCCGTAGTCGTGGCTGTCGACGTAGACGACGTTGTAGGTGGCGTCGTTGACGCTGTCGTCGGAGTCCTTGCCGTTGCCGAAGGCGTTGTACGCGTCACCGAAGTTCATGTGCATGCGCATGTCGATGATGTTCATGCCGGAGAACTTGCTGTGGTCGGGCGCGTGGTAACTGTTGCCGTTCAGGAAGGCGTTGTTCGAGGTCGGCTGGTTGCCCGTGCCCTGGCCGTTCTCGTAGTCGTACTGTTCGAGGGCCGCCTTCGTGTCGTCGGCGCTGTACTCCTTGCGTTCCTTCCAGGTGTAGAACTGCGCGGAGTGGTTGACCGAGCCCCGGTTCCACTTGTCGTTGACGAAGGCGGCGACCTCGCCGAAGACGAAGAAGTTCTTCGCGGCCGCGGCTCCGAACTTCCGGGTGACGCGCTCCTGGATAGCCGGCAGGAAGTGGCGGTTCCAGGTGACGCGGGGGATGTGGACGGCCGTGTCGACGCGGAAGCCGTCGACGCCCATGTCGATGTACTTGTCGTAGGCGCCGATGAGGTAGTTCTGCACGGGTGCCGACTCGGTGTCGAAGTCGGCGAGGTCGTCGTGCAGCCAGCAGGAGCGGGAGTCCTCGCCCTCCCAGTTGCCGATCCAGCAGTTGTGGTAGTAGGCCTTGGGGAACATGCCCGATGTGGGGTTCGGCCACTGGCAGTTGTAGATCGTGTAACCCTCCGGGCTCTTGGCTCCGGTGGTTTTGCCCCAGTTCAGACAGGTGTTGCCGGTCGGCTCGGCGGTCGACCAGAGGTCGCCGTTGTAGTACGACTTGCCGGACTTGGTCTCGACGGTGAGCCCGTCGTACTCGAAGCCCGCGTTCTTCTCGTCGTAGAACCAGCTCCACTGGTTGTCCCGCACGCCGTACACGGTCGGCGTGAACAGGCCCTTGGCGCCCCAGCGGGAGCTGTGGTTGTAGACGACGTCCTGGTAGATCTTCATGCCCTTGGCGTGGGCCGCGTTGATCAGGTCCTGGTAGGTCGCGCCGGCCGACTCCAGGCGGGCGTCGACCTTGTAGAAGTCGTAGCCGTGGTAGCCGTGGTAGTCGTAGTCGGAGCGGTTGAGGACGACCGGGGTGATCCAGACCGCGGAGAAGCCGAGGGCCTTGATGTAGTCGAGCCGCTCGACCAGGCCCTTGAAGTCACCGCGGAACATGGGGTCGTCGTTCGCCGCGTTGCCGGACTTGGCGTGCTGGTTGCCGCCGCGGTTGTTGGAGCTGTCGCCGTCGTTGAAGCGGGCGGTCATGACGAAATAGATCGGGTCCTTGCGCGGGTCCGTGCCCAGCGGAGCGCCCGTGGGGGGTGTGGGCGGCTTCTTCCCGGTGGTGGCCGAGGCCGGGGTGGAGGCGGCTGAGGCGTTGCCGGTCGCGTCCAGGGCCTTGACCGTGTAGGTGTAGGTGGTGTCCTCCTCCAGGCCGGTGTCCGAGTGCACGGTGGAGGTCACGTCGGTGACCGTGCTGCCCTTGGTTCCGCCGGTGCGGGTGACCTGGTACTTGGTCACGCCGGTGTCGTCGGTGGCGGGGTTCCAGGACAGGACCACGGAGGTGTCGGTCGCGCTCGCCCGGACGCCGGTCGGGACGGTGGGCGCCTCGGTGTCGGGCTCCTCGGCGGCGCACGGGTCCTTCGCGTTCGCGGTGACGGTGTTGTTCTTCACCGTGCTCGTCCCGGACTTCAGGGTGTAGTCCGAGCCGTTGTTGTTGTCCCAGATCCCGTTGCCGTTGTTGAAGGCCGCCTTCAGCGAGGTCGCGGAGCCCAGGCCGACCGTCCGCTTCCACCAGCCGGCGCAGGCGGCCTCCATGCCCACGCCGGGCGCGGTGGTCCAGGAGCCTCCGGCGGGCTGGTAGTGCAGGTTGGCGGTGGTCCAGCCGAGCGTCTGGGTCGAGTAGTAGACGGTCGCCTCGGTGCCGGGGCCCTCGGAGCCGGCGCACGGGTCGCTGTGCGCCACCACGCCGTCCTTGACCGTGATGTTCCCGGTGCCCAGGGCGTAGTTCTGCCCGCCGTTGTTGTCCCAGACGCCCTTGCCGTCGTTGAAGGTGGCCTTCAGCCCGGCGGCGGATCCCAGGTCGACGGTGAGCTTCACCCAGTCCGTGCAGGCGGCCGTCATGCGCGTGCCGGGGGCGGTCGTCCAGCTTCCGCCGTCGGGGGCGTAGTGGAGGTAGTGGTCCGTCCAGTTCTTCGTCTTCGTGTGGAAGAAGACGGTGGCCGAGGCGGCGGTCGCGGAGGCCGGCGTGGCGGCGGCCTCGGGTGCGGTGGGAGTGGTCAGGGGCAGGACGAGGATGCCTGCGGCGAGAGCTCCGGCCGCCCAGGGGCGGGCGAGGGAGCGGCGGCGTCTCATGCGCGTCTCCAGGATGCGGTGGGGGAGGGCCGGCTGCCGTGCGGACGCCCCGGAGACCTTGACGCGCCTCGAGGTCTCCTGCGCCCGCGCCTGTGATGCGCCGCATCTCGGAAACTTGCAGCAACACCTTGCAGTCATCCGGAGGTTACTCGTACATGACAGACCCGTAAAGGGTGCGCGCACCGCCCCGCCCCCGACCACGAGCGGGGAAGGCCACCGGGGCTCAGCGTGCCGCCGTGAACGCCGGGGCCAGGTACCGGGCGCCCTCCCGCACGCCCCGGACGGTGATCGCCCCGGTGGCCGGCAGCCGGGCGAGAAGGGAGCCGGTCAGGCACGCGTTCTCCGGCCGGGAGGCGTACCGCGTGGCCGCCCGCGGCACCGGCACGACCAGGTGCGCGGGCGCCCCCAGCGCCTCGGCGACGACCGAGGCCCAGGCGGCACGGCTCACGCGGTCCGGCCCGCCCAGATGGAGGACCGGCGGGAGGGGCGCGTCGGCGCCCAGCAGGGCCGCCGTCACCTCCGCGACGTCGTCCACCAGCACCGGGGTCGTCCACTGGTCCCGCGGCACCCTGACCTGCTCGCCGCGCCGCAGCCGGTGCGCGCACGCGGCGAAGAAGTTGAGCCATTTGCCGGCGTCCGCGGGCTCGTGCCCGTAGACCAGGCTGACCCGCAGCACCACCGCGTCCGCCGCCGCGTCGAGCACGGTCCGTTCCGCCCGCAGCTTCGCGCGGCCGTAGGCGTTGGCCGGGGAGACCGGGGCGTCCTCGGGGTTGTCGGGCCGGGACCCGTCGAAGACGTTGTCGGTGGAGATCATCAGCAGCCTCGCGTCCCCGGCCGACGCGGCGAAGTGGGCCGCCGCGGCGGTGTGCGCCGCGACGGCCGGGTCCGGGTGCTCCTCGCACCACGTGACGTCGGACGGGCCGTGCACGAGGACGATGCGCCGCGGGCTCAGCCGGGCCACGAGCCGGCCGCACGCCGCGGAATCGGTGGCGTCCAGGGCGTGCCACCGGATCCCCGGGAGGGCCGGAAGGCGCTTTGGGCGGTGGCGCGAGGTGACGGTGACCGGCTCACCGGCCGCCGCCAGCCGGCGCGCGATGCCCGTGCCGACGAAACCGCTGCCGACGACGAGGGTGCCCCCGGCGCTCATCGGGCGCCCGCCGGGGACGGCCGGGACATCCGGTCGGCCAGCAGTCTGCCGGCGCCGATCAGGCCGTGGTCGTCGTCCGGTTCGCCGAGCGACACCATGGCGTCGACCGCGTCCGCGTCCAGGCCGAAGCACCCCAGTCTCACCAACTCGCCCACCAGCAGCTCCCGGTAGCGTTCGCCGACCGCCAGGGCGAAGCCGCCCATCACGATGTACCGGCACACCCCGACGGAGGTGAAGACGGCCCCGATCGCCTGCGCGAGATGTGTGAGGGTGCCGCGCAGCACCCGCGTGGTGAACACGTCGCCCTCCCGCACCGCGGCCGCGACGGCCGGGTTGTCGATGCCGGGCACGCGGCCGCCGCAGCGCGCGGCCAGCCGGGACCGGGCGAAACCGGCCGGGTCGGCGTCCGCCGCACGGCGGACCGCGGCGAGCACCCCCCGCCCGGAGGCGACGGCACCGAGATGACCGCGCGCACCGCAGTCGCACAGCGGCGCCCCCGGGGACGGATCGCACACCCAGTGCCCGAGTTCACCCCCGTGCCCGTCCGCGTCCAGCAGCACCTCCCCGCCCCGGAAGACCTTGTTGCCGATGCCGGAACTGACGGTGATCAGACAGAACGGCTCGGTCTCGGTCGCCGCGTAGCGCCAGGCGGCGGCGGTCAGGTCGTTGACCACCACGACCGGCACGCCGGTCCGCTCCGTCAGGAGCTGCCCCAGCGGCAGCGGGTCACCGCGCCGCCCCCACACCGTGGGAGCGGCCAGCACCAGGCCGCCGGCGGAGATCGGCCCGGCGAAGGCCACGCCGACGGCGCGCGGCGCCGTCCCCGCGGTGTGCCGGCCGACCTCGTCGACGATCTGGTCCACGACGCGGCGCTGCAGACCGGCCACCGGGTCCCCCGGATGACGGGCCATGCCCTCGACCGGCACCCGGCGCACGCGGGAGACGGCCGCCGTCACCGGGTCGTAGCTCCCGGTCCGCAGCGTCGTGCCCCCCACGTCGAGCACGGTGAAGACGTCGTGGGGCCGCCAGGAGTCCGCGCGGTGCGCCGGACCGGCGGTGAGACGGTCAGACCGCGGGATGGTCACGGAGCTCCTCCTCGAAGACCAGAAGCCACAGATCGGCGGCCGAGTCGTTGACGAGGCCGTGCTCGCCGTACGGGCGGTTGACGACGACGTCCCCGGCGCCGACGCGGAACTCGGTTCCGTCCCGGTACATCAGCCCGCTGCCGCTGAGCACGACGTACGTCTCACGGTCCCGGGCGTGCCGGTGGCGCCCTATGGACGTGCCGGGCGGCAGCACGGCGATGTCGACGAACTCCGCTCCCACGCCGCCTTCGGCGCGGGCGAACAGGCGGTGCGCGAGGATCGTGCCCAGCCCGCCGTGGTCGTGCTCCTTGCCGCGCAGGAGCGTGTCGAGGTTCACCACGTCGCGGGCGGTCACTCCGTGCCCCCGTCGCGCGCCAGCGCGTCCAGGGCGGCCCGCAGCACGTCGGCGGGCAGGTCCTCCAGCCGCTCCACGAAGTCCGCCTTGCCGATGCCGGTCGGCACGACGAGGTGCAGTTTGCGTCCCCGTCGCTGCCAGGAGGCGTGCAGGGCCCGCGTCATCAGCTCCGGCGTGCAGGTGGCCGGATCGAACACGGGGAGGCCGATGCGGCGCAGCAGCGTCACCACGCGCGCGCAGCTCTCCGCGTCGAGGAGCCCCAGCAGCCGGGCCACATGCGCCGACAGGGCCATGTCGACGGCGACCGCCTCGCCGTGTTCCAGGCGGTGGCCGCCGGCCGTCTCGATCACCGGGCTGAAGGTGTGCCCGAAGTCGACGAGCCGGGCGAGGTCGTGCTCGCGGAGGTTGGGGCAGAGTTCCTCCATCATCAGCCGCATCGAGGTGCGCAGCACGTACGTCTCCAGCGCGCCGTCGGAGGAACCCAGGAAGGCGTCCGGGCGCTCCTCCAGCGCCCGGAAGAGGTCGGAGTCGAGGATCACGGCCATCTTCACGATCTCCGCGAGGCCGCAGCGGATCTCCCGGGCCGGCAGCGTGGCCAGCAGGGCGGGATCGTTGAGCGAGGCGTGCGCGGGGTGGTAGGCGCCGAACATGTTCTTGGAGTCCAGGGCGTTGACGCCGGTCTTCACCCCGACGCCCACGTCCACCTGTCCGACCAGGGTGGTGTTGACCTTGACGTAGCGGATGCCGCGGGCGTACATCGAGGCCGCGAAGCCCACGACGTCCGCGACGATCCCGCCGCCCACGGCGAGCATCACCCCGTGCCGGTCCAGGCCGGACGCCTTGGCGACGGCGCACACCCGCTCCGCCGACGCGAGGGTCTTGTTCCGTTCACCGCTGTCGATGGTGTGGACGCTCCAGCTGCCCGGCTCCAGCCGGGCGCCGAGGTAGGCGCGCAGCCGGTCGCCGTAGAGACGGTCCACCGTGGGGCCGACGAAGGCCACCACACGCCGTCCCGCCACATAGCCCGCGAGGAGCGGGTTGTGGGGGTCGAACACTCCGTCGGTGACGTCCACACGGTAACGCGTGCCGTCCGGCGCCAGCAGGTCGAAGCCTCCGGAGTCCTCACGGACCCCCTCGAGCCGATCAAGGGCCTGGCCTGACATCTCTCTCCTCGGTCTTCGTTCCGTGCGGTTCACCGTCGGCGAACACGCGGGCGACGGCCTGTACGTGGGGATGGCCGGGCAGGTCCTCCAAGGGCACCGGCCGGCCGTGCCCGTCCGCCACCGGCAGCCTCCAGTTGGGGTGCACGTCGGCGGTACCGGGCAGGTTCTGGGGTCTGCGGTCGCCGGTGGCGTCCGGCAGCCAGACCCCGAGCAGGGTGGACGGGGTGCGGGTCAGGAAACGGTGCAGGGCGACCAGCTCGCCGTCGGCGTCGGGCAGCAGGCCCTGCCGGCGCAGTTCCGCCAGCCAGCCGTCCCGTTCGGCCGCCGCCTGCGCCTTCTCCTCCGGTTCCGGGCGGGTCAGCAGTCCCAGCCGGGCCCGCAGGTCGACGTGTTCGCCGCTCAGCCACGCGGCGGTCGTCGGCAGGTCGTGTGTGGTCAGCGTGGCCAGGCAGTTCCTGCGCCACTGCCGCGGCGGCAGCGGACCGTGCCGTCCCTCGGAACCGCCCAGGTACTCGAAGCGCTGCACCGACGTGCCGAGCACGCCGCGCGCGGCCAGCTCCTCGCGGACACCGCGCTCCACCGTGCCGAGGTCCTCGCCGATCACCGCCACCCCGGCCCGGTGGGCCTCCAGGAGCAGCACGCCGAGCATGGCCTCCGCGTCGTAGCGGACGTAGGTCCCCTCGGACGGGGGCCGGCCCTCGGGCACCCACCACAGCCGGAACAGCCCCATGACGTGGTCGACCCGCAGGGCCCCCGCGTGCCGCATGCCGGCGCGCAGCAGCCCGGCCAGCGGCCGGTACCCCTCGGCGGCCAGCGCGTCCGGCCGCCAGGGCGGCTGGCCCCAGTCCTGACCGAGCGGGTTGAAGTCGTCCGGTGGCGCCCCGACGCTCATCCCGCCGGCCAGGCAGTGCTGCAGCGTCCAGGCGTCGGCCCCCTCGGGGGCGACGCCCACCGCCAGGTCGTGCACCAGGCCGATGTCCATGCCCGCGTCCTTCGCCGCGCGCTGCGCGGCGGCGAGCTGCTCGTCGGTGATCCACGCCAGCCAGCGGTGGAACGCGACGGCTTCCGCCAGTTCCCCGCGCGCCTCGGCCACCCGCGGCGACCGCGGGTCGCGCAGCCCCTCGGGCCAGGACCGCCAGGCGCCGCCGTGCGCCTCGGCCAGCGCGGACCAGGTGGCGAAGTCCGTCAGGTCCCCGCCCTCGCGGGCGGTGAACGCCTCCAGAGCCGCACGGCGGCCGGGCGGGGCCGGCACCCGGTACACATGGCGCAGCGCCTCGAACTTGAGCGCGCGCACCGCCTCCCGGTCGATCAGCGTCCCGCCGCTCAGCACGCGCTCGTTGAGGGCCCGCGCCCGGGCGGCGCAGGAGTCCACCGCGCGGCGGGCCTCCCGGTCCAGGTACCGGTACTCCGGCACCTCCTCCACCCGGACGTGCATCGGGTCCGCGAACCGCCGCGAACTCGGCCGGTACGGCGACGGGTCGGGCAGCGGGCCCGGTTCCACCGCGTGCAGCGGCCCCAGCTGGACGAAGCCGGCGCCCAGCGCGCGGCCGGACCAGGAGGCCAGCTCCGCGAGGTCGGCCAGGTCGCCCATGCCCCAGGACCTGCGGGAGAGCACCGAGTACAGCTGGACCAGGAAGCCCCAGCCGCGCCGCTCGGGCACGGGGATGCGCTCGGGCACCGACAGCAGCGGAGCGGACGCCCGCCGCCGGCCCGCGACGGCGTGCAGGACGTGCGCGCCCGGCGGCAGCGGGTCCTCGGTACCGCTCTCGCCACCGCCCTCCAGGGCGACGCGGGCCTCGGCGCCGGGCGGCAGCCGCAGCCCCGCGGCCGATCCGGCACGGACGACCACGCAGGGCGGAAGCAGCCTGTCCGCGTCCGCCGCGCGCCGGGCGGCCAGGGCCCGCCGGGCGGCGTCCGGGGTGCTCGCGTCCACGCCGCACGCGGCCAGGACCGCGACCAGGGTGTCCGCGGCCACGGTGACGCGGTCACCGCGGTCGGTGACGTACTCGGTGCTCACGCCGTGCGCGCGGGCCAGGTCCCGCAGGGACGCGCCGGGCGCGGTGGGGCGGGTCACGGACGTCCCCCTTCCGGCGCGAAGAGGCGTTCGAGGACGGCGGCGACCCCGTCCTCGTCGTTGCCCGGGGCGACCTCGTCGGCCATGGCCCGCAGGTCGTGGTGGGCGTTGGCGACCGCCACGCCGTGAGCGGCCCAGGCCAGCAGCGGGATGTCGTTGGGCATGTCGCCGAAGGCGACGGTGTCGGCGCCGGTGAAGCCCAGCAGTTCGGCGGCCCGCGCCACACCGGTGCCCTTGTCGGTGCCCGCGGGCAGGACCTCCACCATGCCCTTGACCGAGTGCACGACGGTCACCTCACCGTCCGTCAGCCGTTGCGCGACGGCGGCCAGCCGGTCCTCGTCGACGTGCGGGTGGTGCAGGATCAGCTTGTCGATGGGCGCCGCCCACAGCCGGCCCGGGTCGGTGGTCACGTCCCAGCCGTGGCGGACCCGCTCCCCGAAGCCGGGGGTCACCTTGAACCGGCTCTCCGGCGGCGAGGTGACGACGCCGAGCTCGACCCGGCCCAGTTCGGCCTCGACCCTCTCGACGACGCCGCGGGCGAGATCACGGTCCAGGGACACCGAGGACAGCAGGCGGTCCGCACCGGCGTCGTACAGCTGCGCGCCCTGGCCGCAGACGGCCAGCCCCCGGTAGCCGAGGGCGTTCAGGAGCTGCCTGCAGGCCACCGCGGGGCGTCCGGTGACCACCAGGTGGTGGGCGCCGGACGCGGCGACCCGTTCCAGCGCCCGGCGGGTGCGCGCCGACACGGTCAGGTCGCTGCGCAGCAGCGTGCCGTCGAGATCGGTCGCCACCAGCCGGAACGCGGGTGCGCGGGTCGGCACGGTGTCCCAGACCACCCGGCCGGAGCGCAGGGTCACCATGGCGACGGCGTGTCCTGCGACGGGCGGTCCGTCCAGTGTCCCCGTGAACACGCCGTCACCGCCGGCGAGCGGCCGCAGCACGGCACCGCCGGAGGCGGGAGCCGGCTCGTCGGAGGCGAGGGCCTCGGTGACCGACTCCAGCGGGGGGCGCGGGGCGCCGGCTTCCCGCGTTCCACCGTCCGCGGCAGTTGTGACCGCGGCGTCTGCGTCTGCGTCTGCGGAGGGGATGTCCGTGGAGTCCGTGTCCAGGGCGGCCACGTCCGAGCGGGCCGTGCCGGTGGCAGTCGTGTCCGCGGCAGCCGCGGACACGGTGGCCGTGCTCGTGCCCGGGGCAGCGGGTGCGGTGGGGGTGGTGGCCGTCGGGGCCCGGCCGGGGGCCGCGCCCGTCGTCGCGGCCGCCTCGACCACCAGCTCGACCCGTTCCGCCTCGGCGTGCGCGTACCGCACGCGCCACGTGCCGTCCGGAGCGGCGGTGAGCCGGAAGCGGTCCGCCTGCCGGGCCCGCAGGTCCGGCAGGCCCGCCCGCCGGACCAGTTCGGCACAGCGGGCGAAGTCCCCCCGGCGGTGGGCCGAGGTGAACAACCGCTCCCAGTCGTCCGCTTCGAGGTCGTCGACGCCGCACCCGAGAGCGCGGGCGAGGGCGGTGGCGTCACCGCGTTCCGTCGCCGCCCGCGCGATCAGCTCACGATGCTCGGTGTGGGCGGCGGGCGGCAGCGCCTCCAGCCAGCCCCGCTCGACCAGTTCGCCGGCCGGCGGCTGTGCGCGCTCGCCGCGCAGCAGACGCTCGTAGGCGGCCAGGCGCAGGTCCGCGCTGCGGGCCCAGGTGAACGAGCGGCCCAGGCGCCGGGCGTTGCCCGAGAGCCGGGCGTAGGTGTCGGGTGCCGTGCGGAAGACCGTCACGGCCTCGCGTATTCGCTCGGCGAGGGCCCGGGCCAGCCCCGGGTCGTCGTCGCGGAAGGAACCGGGCACGGAGAACCCCGTCGCGTCCGGGGCGTCGAGGGGCCGCCCGTGCCCGAAGTGGGAGGTCACCCGCTGGGCGGTGGCGATCGGCACCGCCCCGCAGGCCATCGCCTCGGCCTGGGCGATGAGGAAGCCGTCCAGTTCGAACTTGGACGGATACACGCAGAAGTCGGCGCTCGCCGCCTGCTCGAACAACGTGTCCTCGTCGGCGAGCCGCCATTCCAGGTGGAGTTGTCCCGGAAAGCGGTCGGCGAGCCGCTGGAACGCGGCGTTCGCGACCGTCGCCGGCGCGTCACCGCCGCCCCCGGTCGAGCAGCGGATCACGAAACCCACCTCCGGATCTTTGGCCAGCACCTCCTCCACGGCCCGCATCAGCTCCAGCTGGCCCTTGTGGTGCACCGCGTAGCGGGCGGCGTGGTAGAAGACCGGACCGGTGCCCGTCAGGCCGAGCGACCGGCGCACCGCGGCCCGGTCCACGGCCTGCGGATCGCGTGCCAGCCAGCTGTCCGCGATGCCGCAGCCGCCGGCCAGCAGCCGGTCCGGCCGTTCCCGCAGCCGCCGCGCCACGGGCAGCGACTGGAACAGGGCTTCGAACGGCGTGTCCTGCCAGGTGACGTAGTGGTCGCGCTGACCGGGGGACACGAAGTCGACCAGATCCGCGCGGTCGGCGATCAGCGGGAACACACCCACGTGGTCCGGCCCGTACTCGACGTGCATACGGGTGCCGGCCAGCGCCCGGGCCATGGTGGCCAGGGGGGAGTCCTCGGCGGGCGGTGGCCCGTCCAGGGCGTCGAGGTCCGGCCCGCGGACCCCGAAGAGCTCCAGCAGCCGTTCCACCTGCGGCCGGTACACCTTCTGCGTGACGGGGGCGTTCGCGGCGACCGTGCTCACCGTCCGGTACCGGTCGTCGTCGGCGAGGACCGCGGGCAGCAGGTAGTGGTAGTAGGGCTCGAAGCCGTGTACGACCGCCGGGCCGTCCGCCAGGTGGCGCTGGACGAAGCGCAGACCGCCGACCTGGAAGACCAGCGGCTTGAGGTACGCCAGGTCCCGGCCCTCGAGGGCCGGAGGCGGGTAGAGCCGGTCCGGCAGCAGGTCCAGGAAGGCGTCGGACAGCAGATAGACGTCCACGCCGTCCAGGCGTAACAGGTGGGCGCGGGTGTCGAGGGCGAGAGCGGTCTCGGCGGGCCGGCCGGGCCACACCTTGGGGTCGAGCACCAGCGGCACCGTGTGCTCGTCGCGGTAGTCGAGCTCCCGGACGTCGAACCGCTCCCGCAGGGCCTGAAGGTGACCGTGCGCGGGCGTGACCAGCGAGACGCGGTGGCCGCGTGCGGCGTACTCGCGGGACAGGTTCCACACGAGCGGGGACAGCCCGCCGCGCATCAGCCGGTTGTCGAAGCCGCCGCACTCGAAGGAGAAGGTGACGATGTGCACGCGCAGGGCTCCTTCACTCCGCCGCGGTCTGCGCGCGGGCGCAGGCCGCGCGCAGACCGGGCAGGTCGATGAACTCGGTGTGGGTGCCGGCGGCACCGCAGGCGAAGGCCCCGGACACCGATCCGGCCAGGACGCACTCCTCCACCGGCCGCCCTTCGAAGTGGGCGTGGAGGAACGCGGTGACGAAGGCGTCGCCGGCCCCGTTGGAGTCGACGACGGGCCGCTCCGGCCGCACGGCCGGGAAGTGGCGCACCTCGGCCTCGCCCCGCACGAGCACGTGGCAGCCGTCCGCTCCGTCGGTGGCCACGACGAAGCGGGCCCGGCCCTCGTCGACGATGCCGTGCAGGACCTCCGGAAGCCGGTCGTGGACGGCCGCGGCGCTCATGAAGACGTAGTCGGAGGCGAGGGCGTAGGTGCGGTGGTGGGGGTTGACGCCGTCCCAGTCGTGCAGGTCGGTGGAGCTGGTCACCCCGAGCCGGTGGAGGTCCTCGTACAGGTCGCGGTTGTGCCCCACGATGGAGAGGTGGACATGGCGCGCCCGCTCCAGATGGGGCAGGTAGAAGGCGCGCGGCAGCCGCAGGTCCGCGGGGTGCCGGGAGTCGTAGAAGGAGAAGCGGCGGCCCTGCGCGTCGACCAGGTTGACGCCGCGCGGGGTGCCGTGCGGGGACACCACGTGGCTGAAGTCCAGACCGTGCCCGGCGTACGCGGCGAGTACGGCGTGACCCTGGGGATCGTCGCCGAGGAAGTCGATGAACTTGGTGGTGAGGCCCAGGGCGTGCCAGCCGAGCGCCACGCCGTTGCCGGTGTGCGCCACGTAGTCGTACACCGGCGGCACGTGCAGCGAGTCGCCCGGGGGTACCTCCAGTCTCTCGACGCGGACGACGGTGTCCACACCGGCTCCGCCGACCACCAGGACGTCGTAGGGGGACGGGCTCATGTACGGGTTCCTTCCGTGACGGCCGCGGTGTCCTCGACCCGCTGCACCTGTCCGTTCTCCAGGACCACCGCCGAGTCGATGTCCTGACCGGGGCCGACCGTGGCACCGGGCAGCAGCACGCTGCGCCGGACCCGGGCGCCCGCCCCGACGGTGACGCCGGGGAAGAGCACGCTGTGCTCCACCCGGCCGTCGTTGACGAGGTCCGCCGGGACCAACGAGGCGACCACGCCCGAGGAGTCGGCCACCCAGCCCCGGTCCACCCCGGGCCGGACGGTCCTGGGCATCCGTTCGACCGGGAGCCCGGCCCGCGGCCCGCCGGCCGCGAGCATCAGGTGGGCCCGGTGGTAGCGCTCGACGGTGCCGATGTCCTCCCAGTGGCCGGCGACCTCGTGACCGCGGATGTCCTCGCCGCCCGCGAGCATCGCGGGGATGACGTCCCGGCTGATGTCGTGCTGCCAGCCGGTGCCGTCCAGCTTCTCCAGGTAGCGGTGCAGCACCGCGGCGTCGAAGACGCAGAACGCGGCGAACACCAGGTCGCTGGTCGGTTCGGCCGGCTTCTCCGTGAACTCGGTGAGCCGGCCCGCCCGGTCGAAGCGGACCATCCCGAACAGGTGGACCCAGCGCCGCTCGATCCGCTGGTAGGCGACGGTCAGGGCGGCGCCGGAGGCCCGGTGCTCCGCGATCAGCGGCCGGTAGTCGAAGCGGTAGACGTGGTCCGCGTGCAGCACCAGGACCTGCTCGCGGCCACCACCGAAGACGTGCCCGGCCTTGCGGATCAGGGCGTCCGCGGTACCGCGCTCGGCCGGCCAGGTACGCGCGGGCAGCTCGCGGGGGAGCCCGGCGCCCGCGCCCCGGTAGGCGTCGTCGTACGGACCGAAGTGCACCCGGAAGCCCGGGTCGCGGTTCCACACCCGGTGCAGGTCGTCCATCAGCCGGCGTTCCTCGTACTGGGACAGCAGCAGTACTTCCCCCAGCCCCGAGTCGCGTGCGTTGGCGAGGCTGAAGTCGATCAGGCGGCAGGCGCCTCCGTACGGGACGAGCGGCTTCAGGCGCCCCTCGCCCAGCGGCCCCATGCGCCGCCCCTCGCCGCCCGCCAGCAGCACCGCGCGCACCCCTCCCCGCTCAGCCATGACGGGCCTCGTCCCAGGTGACCCGGCCGGAGGACAGCGTCAGCAGCAGCCGCGCCCCCGGCCTTGGCGGCGGTCCCTCGAACACGCCGGGCGCGGTGCGGCGCAGCTCCCGCACCCCGGGCAGCGCCCGGGCCGCCGGGCCGCGCGGGGCCGGGGTCACCAGCTCCACCCGCTCGGCGTGCGGCAGCCGGTACACCAGCCCGCCGTCGCCGCCGGCCGAGCACCGCTCCCGCAGGGCGCGCACCTCCTCGGCGGTCACCGCGGCGGGGAAGCGGTCCACGATCCGTTCGCACGTGCCGAAGTCGGCCCGCTCCCACGCCGCGTGGAAGAACCGCCGGGCGGCCGGGGCGTCGACGGGGGCGCGGCGCGCGTACGCCGCCGGGTCGCCGTGGGCGAGGGCCGCCTCCTCGGTGATCTCCTCGTCCTTCAGCAGGTCGAACCAGCCGTGCCGCAGGGCGCGTTCCGCGGGCAGCTCGGCCGGCTCGCCCCGCCACAGGCGGCCGAACGCGGCGAGATGCAGGTCCGCGCAGTGCTCCCAGGTGAACTGCCGGGCGACCGCCGCCGCGCGCTGGGACAGCTCGCGGTGGCGGGCCGGGTCGCCGGACCACAGCGCCACCGCCTCCCGGATGCGTGCGGCGAGCGCGGCGGTGAGCAGCGGGTCGTCCTCGGCGAAGGAGCGGTTGACGGCGAGGCCGGTGGTCTCCGGCTCGGGCCGGGCGTGCCGGAAGTGCGCCATGCCCTCCTGCGCCGTCGCGATGGGCACCGCCCCGCACACCATCGCCTCGCCCTGGGCGATGAGGAAGGTGTCCATCTCGAACTTGGAGGGGAACAGGCAGAAGTCGGCGGCCGACGCGTACTCGAACACCCGCCGCTCGTCCACCCGCTCCGACTCCAGGTGCAGCCGGCCCCGGTGCCGTTCGGCGACCTCGCGGAAGTAGGGGTCGTCGAGCGGGGCGCCGGAGATGCAGCGCACGACGAAGTTCGCGGCCAGGCCGTCGCCCAGCACCCGGTCGACGGCGCGCATCAGCTCCAGCTGGCCCTTGTGGTGCAGGGCGTAGCGGGCGTTGTGGAAGAACGTCGGCAGCGCGGGGTCCAGTCCCAGCCCTTCGAGCACCGCCGACCGGTCCACCTCGCCCGGGTCCCAGGCGAGCCACTGGTCGGATATGGCGCAGCCCCCGACGAACATCTTGTGCGCGTTCTCCTTCACGGCCTGCGCCAGGGGCAGCTGAGCGAAGAGAGCCTCGAAGGGCGTGTCCCGGAAGGAGGCGTAGAAGTCGAGCTGGCCGGGCGAGAGGAAGTCGATCAGGTCGGCGTTCTCCAGGACCAGCTGGTAGACGGCCACGTGGTCCGGCGGGTACTCGTAGTGCAGATGGGTCAGTTGCTGGTACTGGCGCACCGCCTCGAGGTCCGGCCCGGCCGGCGGGTGCTCCCGCGGCAGGCCGTCCGGTGTGCCCAGGAGCTCGAGCAGGCGCCGGACCTCGGGCGCGTAGACCTTCTTGGTGATCGGCATGTTGCTCTGCACCGTGCTGACGACGTGCTTCGTCGGGTCGTCGCGCAGCGCGGCCGGCAGCAGGTAGTGGTAGAAGGGCTCGTGGGCGTGGACGATCGCCCGCTCCCCGCCGAACCAGTGGCGCAGGAAGCGCACGCTGTCCACCTGGAAGACCAGCGGCTTGAAGAAGACCAGGTCCCGGCCCTTGGCGGAGTACGGCGGGTAGAAGGTGTCCGGGAGCCGGTCGAGGTGCTCGTTGGACAGGAAGTACAGGTCCACGCCGTCGAGGCGGATGCGGTGCGCGGTGGTGCGCACGGGCAGTCCGGTCTCGGCGGGGAAGCCGTGCCACACCTGCGGGTCGAGGACCAGCGGCAGCACGTACTCGTCCGAGTAGCCGAGGTCCTCCACCTCGTACCTGCCGCGCAGGTCGTCGAGTCTGCCGTGCGCGGGGGTGACGAGGGAGACCCGGTGCCCGCGGGCGGCGAACTCCCGGGAGAGGTTCCACAGGTACACCGAGGTGCCGCCCTGCAGGAAGGTGTGGTCGAAGCCGCAGCATTCGAAGTAGGTCTCGATGATGTGCATCGGGGGCTCGGTCACGTTCACGTCCTTGCTGGAAGGGTCGGGGCCGGGGTGCGGGCGCCGAGCGCGAGGGCGTGGCGCAGGTCGATCGCGGCGTGGTAGGGACGGGCGTGGTCGGTGTTGTAGGCGAGTTCGTGCAGCAGCCGGTCCAGGTACAGCAGCCGGCGCAGGGGGTCGTCCACCGTGCGTCCGAGGAGCAGCCGCAGCACGTGCGCCCGCCAGACGTCGGCGGCGTGGAAGACCGGGCGCAGCACGGAGCGCTGCCCGGGCGGCAGGTCGCCGGCGCCGTCCAGCGCGCCCCGCATCGTCTCCATGGAGTCGACGCCGAGGCGCCGCGCGCTCTCGAAGGCCGCCTCGTCGGCGGTGAAGTACTCCAGGGCGCGCTGGACGGCGACCAGGTCCTGGACCGGCGACTGCGCGGCCCAGCCCGCCTCGTCGGGGCCGAGGGCGGGGGTGGACATGTCGATGACGTTCATCGACCAGCCTCCGTCGTCGCGCGGCCGGCACAGCAGGTGGGACAGGTGCAGGTCGCCGTGGCACGGCCCCGAGGGGAACCCCGCCGGGGCGGCGTCGAAGGCGCTTCGCAGCGCGGCGGTCTCCTGCCGCAGGGCCGTGAAGGCGGCGGTGCGCGGGGCCTCGGGCAGGTCGATGTCCGCCGGGGCCAGTGCGTCCGTGCGGGCGGTGGCCCGGGCCAGCATCTCCCGTGCCGGGTACGGCGGCACGGGACCCCGGCCGAGCCGGCCGGCCAGGTCGCGGTGGAAGCCGGCCAGGAAGCGCCCGGCGTCGCGCAGGTTGTCCGCGAGCGGGCGCAGGTGTGCCCGCACGACGTCGTCGAGGGAGCCGGGGGCCCGTCCGCCGGTCACCTTCGGCCACAGGGACCGCATGCTGTGCCGCAGCGGCAGGTCGATCCCGTCTCCGGGGGCGTACCGGTAGAACACGCCCAGCGGGCGGTGGGCGCCGTCCGCGGGGTCGACGTAGGTGTAGTCGCCCGCCCAGTCGGGGGTGCGGCCGGTCCCGTTCATCAGCCGCAGGAGTTCCGGCTCCCGGACGGTCTCGTCCAGCCGCCGGTAGGTCTTGTGGACGTAGGCCGTCCCGTCGTTCTCCACCAGGGACAGCACGTTGGAGGACCAGCCCCGCTCGAACGGCAGCCGGTGCACCGAGCGTGCGGTGAGTCCCGCGCCGCGGAAGAGCACCCGGCCGCCGCGGGCGGTGGGCAGCCGGCGTCCGGCGCAGACCGCGTCCAGCACGGCGGAGTCGAACTCGACGCTGCCGTGCGCCTCCTCGGCGCCGTGCCCCGCGGGTGCGGACCGCACCGGCACGAAGTAGCGCCGTCCCGACGCCGGCCCGCCGACGGCGGCCACGACCAGCAGGCGGGCGGTGGCGCCGAGGTCCGCGTGGTCGACGCACTCGAAGCGCTCGGCCCGCCGGCCGTCCTCGGGCATCCACGGGGCGGTGCGCAGTAAGGGGCCCAGATCGTCGTTTCTCATCATGCCAGGCTCAACTTCCGGTCATCTCGTAGCGGTTGACGCCTCGGCACCAGACGGTCAGCGCGAGGGCCAGGGCGCCGGCGGTCACCACGGGCAGCCAGCCGAGCAGGCCGGTCCCGCCGCTCAGCAGGTAGACGCAGGGCACGTAGGCGGTGAAGGCGAAGGGCAGGACCCAGGTGAGCAGGGCCTTCAGCGAGGGGTGGTAGATGTCCAGGGGGTAGGCGGAGAACTCCGACACCTGGTTGGCCGCGTACATCGCGGGCATGCTCGTCACCGTCCAGAAGGACAGGGAGGCGAAGAGCAGCTTCACCGAGGTGTGCAGCAGCGCCCCGCACAGCACCAGCACGGGCGCCAGCACCCACTGCACGGGGCTGAGCGACAGGCCGAGCTCGCTTCCCGCGTATCCCACCAGGACGGCCCCGACGACGAGTTCGCCGAGTCCGTCGGGGTGGAAGAAGCGCTCCGACAGCAGGGAGAACAGCGGGTCGACCGGCCGGACGAGGTAGCGGTAGAACTCCCCGCGCTGGACCAGTTTGCGGCCCAGTTCCCACAACTGGTCGGTGAAGAGGTGATCGAGCCCGCGCGGCAGCAGGGAGAACCCCAGCAGGAACAGCACCTCGTGGTACGACCAGCCGCCCACGGCGGGGACGTGCCGGAAGACGAGGCCGACGACCGCCGTCTGGATGCCGACCCGCACCAGGAAGGCGCCCGCGCCGAGCACGAAGTCCGTGCGGTACGCGGCCAGCCGGTGCAGGCCCACCCCGCCCAGGAACCAGGCCAGCCGCAGGTACCGGGTCAGGGTGCGCGTCATCCGCCGAGCACCTCCAGCCGTCCCAGGGCGGTGCGCCACAGCGCGGCGCACAGCAGCGTCAGCCCGGCCGTCCAGGCCGCCTGCTGGACGAGCACCCCGGCGGCGTCCGTCCAGCCGTCGTAGCGGCCGAGCAGCAGGGTCAGCGGACCGTCGACCATGCCGCGGAAGGGAAGGGCCTTCGCGAGCGCGGCCAGCGGGCCCGGCATCAGCGCGAGCGGCACGAGCTGTCCGGCGAAGAAGGCGACGACGCTCTGCTTGACCATCCGCACGCCCCAGGTGTTGGTGGTGAGGAAGCCGGTCATGCCGGTCAGCAGGTTCACGCAGAACGCCAGCAGCACCGACAGGGCGGTGGAGACGGCGAACAGCAGCAGGTCCGCCGGCCGGGGCTCGGTGAGCGGGACGAACAGCGCGAACAGGCCGAGGACCGGCAGGCCGACCAGGACGGCGTTGGCCCCCACCACGGGCAGGCAGGCGAAGAACCGCATCACCGGGTAGCTGACGGGGCGCACCAGCATGACCGCGACGTCACCCCGGTACACCTCGGCCGCGACCTCGTCGTCCACCCGGTTGGTGTGCAGCACCTGCAGGATCTGGGCCACCAGCAGGTAGGTGGTGATGTCCTCCACGGTGAAGCCGCCGGGTCCGCGGCCGGGTGTGCCCGCGTACACGGCGCGCCACAGGAAGACGGTCACCGCCGCGCCGGCGGCCGCGGTCACCGCGGTCATCGCGAACATCGAGCGGTACTGCAGCAGGGACTGCAGGCCGCTGGTGGCGAACGGCGTGTAGCGGCGCAGGCGGGCGGTCATGCGGCACCGTCGGGTGTGCGGCCGGTCCCGTCGGGTGTGCCGCCGGGAACGCGTGCGCGGCCGTAGATCCTGCGGAGCACGTCCTCCAGGCCGGGTTCGGGGGCGTACCAGTCGGCGAGGTCGAAGTGGTCCAGGAGGAAGGTGAGGACCTGCCGGGAGGTGTAGCGGCCGGCCGGGTAGTCGACGCGGATGCGGCCGCCGTCGTCCGGTGTGGCGCGCACGCCCGGCAGACCGGTCTCGATGCGGGCGCGGACGGTACCGGCCGCGGTGCCGTCCCGGTGGTCGAAGACGACCGAGCGGTGGTCGGCGGTGCGCAGCAGGTCCTTCAGGGTCCCCTGGTGGACGACCCGGCCGTGGTCGACGACCAGGGCGCTGTCGCAGATCGCGGCGATGTCGGCGATGTCGTGGCTGGTGAGCACCACGGTGGTGCCCAGCTCCCGGTGGGCGCGGTTGACCAGGTGGCGCACCGCGTCCTTGAGCACCATGTCGAGGCCGATGGTGGGCTCGTCCCAGAACAGGACGGCGGGGTCGTGCAGCAGACTCGCCGCGATCTCGGCGCGCATGCGCTGGCCGAGGCTCAGCTGCCGTACGGGGGTCGAACCCAGCGCGTCGATGTCGAGGAGTTCCCGGAACAGGTCCAGGTTGCGCCGGTAGACCGGCTCGGGGATGTCGTAGACGCGGCGCAGGATGCGGAAGGAGTCCGGCACCGACAGGTCCCACCACAGCTGGCTGCGCTGGCCGAAGACGACGCCGATGGTGCGGGCGTTGCGCTGCCGGTTCCGGTACGGCTCCAGGCCGGCGACCGTGCAGCGGCCGGAGGTGGGGGTCATGATGCCGGTCAGCATCTTGATCGTGGTCGACTTGCCGGCCCCGTTGGCGCCGATGTAGGCCGTCTTGGTGCCGGCCGGTATCTCGAAGGAGACGTCGTCGACCGCGCGCACCACGCGGTGGCGGCGGGTGAGGAGGGTGGAGAGGCTGCCGAGCAGGCCGGGTTTGCGTTCGGCCAGCCGGAACTCCTTGACGAGGCGCTCCGCCACGATCACGCGATCACCCGTTCGAGGGCCTTCTCCAACAGTCGCAGACCCTCCTCGAGCAGGGCCTCGTCGAGTGTGAACGGCGGGGCCAGGCGCAGGATGTGGCCTCCGAGGGAGGTGCGCAGTCCCAGGTCCAGGGCCGTGGTGTAGACGGCCCGGGCCGTCTCCGGCGCGGGGGTGCGGGCGGCGGGATCGGCGACGAACTCCAGGCCCCACAGCAGTCCGAGGCCGCGCACCTGGCCCAGCCGGTCGAAGCGGGACTCCAGGAGGCGCAGCCGGTCCTCCATGATCTCGCCGAGGACGCGTACGCGGTCGATCAGCCGGTCGCGCTCGACGACCTCGAGCGTGGCGCGGGCGGCGGCGATGCCCAGCGGGTTGCTCGCGTACGTCGAGGCGTACGCCCCCGAGGTGGCCGCTTCCGGCCTGCGCAGCAGCTCCGCACGGCCGGCGAGCACGGCGAAGGGGAACCCGCTCGCGGTGCCCTTGGACAGCATCGCCAGGTCCGGTTCGACGCCGAAGAGGTCACTGGCGAGGAAGGCCCCCGTGCGTCCGCCGCCGGTGAGCACCTCGTCCGCGACGAGCAGGACGCCGCCCTCCCGGCAGGCGTCCGCGATGCGTTCCCAGTAACCCGGCGGCGGCACGATGACCCCCGCCGCGCCGAGGACGGGTTCGAAGACCAGCGCGGAGACGTTGGGCTTCTCGGCGATGTGCCGGCGCACCAGCGTCGCGCAGCGCACGTCGCACGACGGGTACTCCAGCCCCAGGGGGCAGCGGTAGCAGTAAGGGCTGTAGCCCAGCACGCTGTTGCCGCTGAACGCCTGGTGGCCGATGTCCCAGTGCACGAGCATCCGGGCGCCCATGGTCTTGCCGTGGAAGCCGTGCCGCAGGGCGCCGATCCGGTTGCGTCCCGGCGGCGCGGTCGCCTGGACGACCCGCAGTGCGGCCTCGACCACCTCCGCGCCGGTGGAGAAGAACGCGTAGGTGTCGAGCCGCTCGGGCAGCAGCCTGGCGAGCAGGTCCAGCAGGCCGGCGCGGTCCGGAGTGGCGCTGTCGTGGACGTTCCACAGACGGCGGGCCTGGGCGGTGAGCGCCTCGACCACCTCCGGGTGCCCGTGGCCCAGGGACTGGGTGAGGGTGCCGGCGGCGAAGTCGAGGTACTGGTTGCCGTCGAGGTCGGTCAGCACGGGACCGTGCCCCTCGGCGAACACCCGGCGTCCGTGGACGGCTTCCTCGGAAGCGCCCGGCGCCAGATGCCGGGCCTCCCGTGCCAGGTGCTGGGTCTGCCGTAAACCTGTCATCGCTGTCCCTGCTCGTCGGACCGGCTGTACGCGATCACCGGCGAACTGCGGTGTGACACACCACGGTTGGCGGTTCGGCTTGAGTCAAACACTTGAACACAGATGACTGCAAGACTTTGCGGATCGTTTCAGAAAGTTGTTGCGAGGGGGCGCGGCAGTCTGCTTGAGTCGATGTGCCCACGGCGACGCCACGCCTCTCATGCGAGGAGAGACCTGTGAGAAAACGCCCCCAGACCGGTCCGCCCCCGCGGAGGCCGAGGTGAAGGCCCTGGTCCTGGCAGGTGGAACCGGCAGCAGACTGAGGCCGTTCACGCACACCGGCGCCAAGCAGCTGCTCCCCATCGCCAACAGACCCGTGCTGTTCCACGCGCTGGACTCCCTCGCCGCGGCGGGCATCCGGGAAGTCGGCGTCGTCGTGGGGGCACACGGCCGAGAGATCCGCGAACTGACCGGTGACGGAACGGAGTTCGGGTTACGCATCACCTACCTGCAACAGTCCCGCCCGCTCGGCCTCGCGCACGCGGTGCGCATCGCCCGCGACTTCCTCGGTGACGACGACTTCCTGCTGTACCTGGGCGACAACTACCTCCCGCAGGGGGTCGCCGACTTCGTGCGTCTCGCCGCCGCCGATGCCGCGGCGGCCCGGCTGCTGCTGACCCCCGTCGCGGACCCCTCCGCGTTCGGAGTCGCGGAGGTCGACACCGAAGGGAACGTGCTGCGCCTGGAGGAGAAGCCCGACACTCCGCGCAGCGCGCTCGCCCTCATCGGCGTGTACGCCTTCAGCCCGGCCGTGCACGAGGCGGTGCGCGCCATCGCCCCCTCGGCACGCGGCGAACTGGAGATCACCCACGCCGTGCAGTGGATGGTCGACCAAGGGCTGCGCGTGCGCGCCGAGACCACCACCCGGCCCTGGCGCGACACCGGCAGCGCGGAGGACATGCTGGAGGTCAACCGCCATGTGCTCGACGGGATCGAGGGCAGCGTCGAGGGCAAGGTCGACGCGCACAGCACGCTGATCGGCCGGGTCCGGGTGGCCGAGGGTGCGGTGGTGCGCGGGTCACGCGTCGTCGGCCCGGTGGTCATCGGCGCGGGCGCCGTCGTCAGCAACTCCAGCGTCGGCCCGTACACCTCCATCGGGGAGGACTGCCGGGTCGAGGACAGTGCCGTCGAGTACTCCGTCCTGCTGCGCGGCGCGCAGGTCGAGGGGGCGTCCCGCATCGAGGCGTCCCTCATCGGCCGCGGCGCCGTCGTGGGCCCGGCCCCCCGTCTTCCGCGAGCTCACCGTCTGGTGATCGGCGACCACAGCAAGGTGTACCTCACCCCATGAACGCAGCGATCCTCGTCACCGGCGGGGCGGGTTTCATCGGCTCCGCCTACGTCCGCCACCTCCTGTCGCCCCGAGGACCCGGGGGCACGGCGGTGACCGTCCTCGACAAACTCACCTACGCCGGCAGCCTCGCACGCCTCCACGCGGTGCGCGACCACCCCGACCTCGCCTTCGTCCAGGGCGACGTGTGCGACGCGTCCCTGGTGGACGCGCTGGCCCGACGCCACGACCAGATCGTGCACTTCGCCGCCGAGTCGCACGTCGACCGTTCCATCGCCGACGGCGGCGCCTTCACCCGCACCAATGTGCTGGGCACCCAGGTGCTGGTCGACGCCGCGCTCCGCCACGGCGTGCGCACCTTCGTGCACGTCTCCACCGACGAGGTGTACGGCTCCCTCCCCCAGGGGGCCGCCGAGGAGAGCGATCCCCTGCGGCCCACCTCGCCGTACGCGGCGTCGAAGGCGGCCTCGGACCTGATCGCCCTGGCCCACCACCGCACGCACGGACTGGACGTCCGGGTGACCCGCTGCTCGAACAACTTCGGACCCCACCAGCACCCGGAGAAGCTCATCCCGCGCTTCCTGGCCCGCATCCTGTCCGGCGGTACCGTCCCGCTCTACGGCGACGGACGGTACGAGCGCGACTGGCTGTACGTCGACGACCACGTCCGGGCCGTCGAACTCGTCCGCGTGTCGGGCCGGCCGGGGGAGGTCTACAACATCGGGGGCGGCACCTCGCTGTCCAACCTGGAGCTCACGCACCGGCTGCTCGCCCTGTGCGGCGCGAGCCCGGAGCGGATCGAACACGTCGAGGACCGCAAGGGGCACGACCGGCGCTACGCGGTCGACCACAGCAAGATCACCGCCGAACTCGGATACCGGCCCCGCACCGACTTCGCGGCGGCCCTGGCCGAGACCGCCCAGTGGTACGAGCGCCACGCGGACTGGTGGCGTCCGCTGCTCGCGTCCGCGTGACGCCGGGCCGGACCGGGACCACCGGACCTCGGCCGCCCCGGCGTGCCGCGTCCGGGTGGTGGTCGGCGGGTCAGCGCTGGTCCGGCGGCCGCTGTCCGCCCCGCGGACCGGCGGCGGTGGATTCCCGGGCCACGGGGTCCCGGCCCCGGCGTGCGCCGGGGCCGAGCGGCGGCCGGCCGTGCCGGTCCGCCGCGCTCGACCGGCGCCCCGGCGTGCCGCGTCCGGGCGGTGGTCGGCGGGTCAGCGCTGGTCCGGCGGGCGCTGCCCGCCCCGCGGACCGGCGGCGGTGGACCCCCGGACCACCAGTTCCGGCATGAGGACGAACTCGGTGCGCGGCGGCGGCGTTCCGGACATCTCCTCCAGCAGCGCGTCCACGGCGATCTGCCCCATCGCCTTGACGGGCTGTCTGATCGTGGTCAGCGGAGGGTCGGTGAAGGCGATGAGCGGCGAGTCGTCGAAGCCGACGACCGAGAGGTCGCCGGGAACCGCAAGGCCCCTCTGGCGCGCGGCCCGGACGGCGCCGAGGGCCATCATGTCGCTGGCGCACACGACGGCCGTGCACCCTCTGTCGATCAGTGCGGACGCCGCTGCCTGGCCGCCTTCCAGGGAGAACAGCGAGTGCTGGATCAGTTCCCCGGCCTCCTGCGCAGGCAGACCCAGGTATTCGTGCAGACCGACGCGGAAGCCCTCGATCTTGCGCTGGACCGGCACGAAGCGCTCCGGCCCGAGCGCGAGCCCGATGCGCTCGTGTCCCAGCTCGGCCAGATGCGCCACGGCCAGACGCATGGCGGCCCGGTCGTCCGGGGAGACGAAGGGCGCCTCGATCCGGGGGGAGAACCCGTTGACGAGCACGAAGGGCACTCGCTGCCGGCGCAGCCGGTCGTAGCGTCCGGTGTCGGCGGTGGTGTCGGCGTGCAGCCCGGAGACGAAGACGATGCCGGCCACCCCGCGGCCCACGAGCATCTCGGTGAGTTCGTCCTCGGTCGAACCCCCCGGCGTCTGCGTGGCCAGGACGGGCGTGTACCCCCGGCGCGTGAGCGCCTGCCCCATCACTTCGGCCAGCGCGGGGAAGACGGGATTGTCCAGCTCCGGTGTGATCAGGCCGACCAGCTCGGCACGGCGCTGCCGTGACGGGTACTCGTACCCCAGCGTGTCGAGTGCGGCGAGCACGGAGTCGCGGGTGTCCGTGGCCACACCGCGCGCGCCGTTGAGCACGCGGCTGACCGTGGCCTTGCTGACGCCCGCCTGGGCTGCGATGTCGGCGAGCCGCATGGTCATGGCAGGGCACTTTACCCGCCGGCCGCCGCTGTGCCCACTGCGTGGGGAAGACGACGGGACTGCGCGGTACGCCCGTCCGTCGCCCGCACAATGGCTGAAACTGCTTGCAGCAAATTGCCGCAACGTCTTTCGGCGTCCTTTCGTCCCTGTTACGTTCCTGGCAACCCCGGCGCCGCGCAGGAGCGGTTGGCGTGAGGCCCTGACGCCTCCGCCCAATTCCGGGAAGAAACAGGGGAGTTCACAATGCGGCGTGGCATTGCGGCCACCGCGCTGGTCGCGGCTCTGGCCATGACGGCTTCGGCATGTGGCGGGGACGACGACGGCCGGAACGGTGCCGGCGGGGGCGGCGGGGAGCTGTCGGGAACCGTCACCTTCTGGGACACCTCCAACGAGGCGGAGAAGGCGACGTACCAGGCCCTCGCGGAACGTTTCGAGAAGGAACACCCGAAGGTCGACGTCAAGTACGTCAACGTGCCGTTCGGCGAGGCGAACGCCAAGTTCAAGAACGCGGCGGGCGGCAACTCCGGCGCCCCGGACGTGATGCGCACGGAGGTGGCCTGGGTCGCGGACTTCGCCGGCATCGGCTACCTCGCCCCGCTCGACGGCACGGCCGCCCTCGACGACGCGTCGGACTACCTCCCGCAGGCCGCGGCCAGCACGAAGTACGAGGGGAAGACCTACGCGGTCCCGCAGGTGATCGACACCCTGGCGCTCTTCTACAACAAGGAATTACTGAAGAAGGCCGGCGTCCAGGCACCCGCCTCCGTCGCCGAGCTGAAGACGGCCGCCGCCAGGATCAAGGAGAAGACCGGCGCGACCGGCCTCTACCTGAGAGGCGACGACCCGTACTGGTTCCTGCCCTACCTCTACGGCGAGGGCGGCGACCTGGTCGACGAGAAGAACAAGACCGTCACCATCGACGACGAGCCCGGTGTGAAGGCGTACCGGGTCCTCAAGGACCTCCTGGACAGCAAGGCGGCCATCACGGACGCGTCCGACGGCTGGAACAACATGCAGAACGCCTTCAAGTCGGGCAAGGCCGCCATGATGCTCAACGGCCCGTGGGCCATCGAGGACGTCAGGGCGGGAGCCCGGTTCAAGGATCCCGCCAACCTCGGAGTGGCCCCCGTCCCGGCCGGCAGCGCCGGCCAGGGATCGCCCCAGGGCGGGTGGAACCTGTCGGTGTACGCCGGCTCGAAGAACCTCGACGCCTCCTACGCCTTCGTGAAGTACATGAGCTCCGCCGAGGTGCAGCAGGAGACCACCGAGAAGCTGAGCCTGCTCCCCACCCGCACCTCCGTCTACGAGGTGCCGGCCGTCGCGGACAACGAGATGGTGAAGTTCTTCAAGCCGGCGGTCGACAAGGCCGTGGAGCGGCCGTGGATCGCCCAGGGCAACGCCCTCTTCGAGCCCATCCGGCTGCAGATGGCCAACGTGCTGGCCGGCAAGACCAGCCCGGACAAGGCGGCGTCGAGCACCGGCGACGCCTACCGCAAGCTGCTCAAGGACTACAAGTAGGCCACGGGAAGGCGGACCGACGACCCATGGCTGTCGAGACCGGCCGGCCGGTGACGAAGGCCGCGGGCACCCAGGGTGCCCGCGGCCGGGCCCACCGCACCGGCCGCAAGAACCCCAGGACCCCGGGGCGGCTGCGCAGGGCCCTGGCCACCCACTGGTACGCCTGGAGCATGGTCGCCCCCGTGGTGGCCGTGATCGGCGTGATCATCGGATACCCCCTCGCGCGCGGCGTCTGGCTGTCCTTCACCGACGCCAACGAGGCCAACGTCGAGCGCACCATCGGCGTCAACCACATCCCCGCGACGTACGAGCACGTCGGACTCGCCAACTACCGGGCGATCCTCAGCGACGGGGTCTTCTGGGACCGGCTCGGCTGGACCGTGGTGTGGACGGTCAGCTGTGTGGCGCTCTCCTTCGCCCTCGGGCTGGCCCTGGCCGTCATGCTCAACCGCACCTTCAAGGGCCGCACCCTGTACCGCACGGCCCTGGTCCTGCCCTGGGCGGTACCGGCGTTCGTCTCCGTGTTCACCTGGCGCCTGCTGTTCAACGAGCGCAGCGGCCTGTTCAACGAACTGCTCACCGGCGCCGGGTTCGACCGGATCTCCTGGCTGAACGACCCCACCTGGGCGAAGATCTCCGTCATCGCGGTGAACGTCTGGGTGGGCGTGCCGTTCATGCTCATCGCCCTCCTCGGCGGCCTGCAGTCCATCCCCGGAGACCTCTACGAGGCCGCGGAGATGGACGGGGCCGGTCCCTGGCAGCGCTTCCGCCACATCACCCTGCCCGGACTGCGGTCCGTCTCGAGCACGGTCGTCCTGCTCAGCACCATCTGGACCTTCAACATGTTCCCGGTGATCTTCCTGCTGACCCGGGGCGGCCCGGGCGACGCCACCGAGATCCTGGTGACGTACGCCTACCGCCTGTCCTTCGTCATCAGCCCGCGGGACTACTCCACGTCCGCCGCCTGGGGCGTGCTGATCCTGCTCCTGCTGGCACTCGTCACCGCGGCCTACCGCCGCGCACTGCGCAAGCAGGGAGACACCTGGTGACCGACACGATCACGCGCACCCCCGTACGCACCGAGCAGCCGGCCTCCGCGCGCAAGCGCGGCGAGCGCGGCCCGCTGGCCTCGCTCGGACTGCACCTGACCCTGCTGGCCGCCTCCGTCGTCGCGGTCTTCCCCCCGCTGTGGCTGCTGGCCACCTCCTTCAAACCGAAGACCGACGCGTTCGACACCTCGCTCGTCAAGGACTTCACGTTCGGCAACTACAGCCATGTCGTACGCGACACCGACTTCCTGTCCTGGCTGCAGAACTCGCTGGTGGTCGTCGGACTGACCACGCTGATCGGCGTCTTCATCTCCGCCACCACCGGCTACGCGGTGAGCCGTTTCCGCTTCCCCGGCATGCGCCCCCTGATGTGGATGCTCCTGCTCACCCAGATGTTCCCGGTCGCGGTGCTCATCGTGCCGCTGTACAACCTGCTCGCCGGCCTCGGGCTGCTCAACCAGCCGATCGGACTGGTCGTCACCTATCTCACCGTCGCCGTGCCGTTCTGCGCCTGGATGATGAAGGGCTACTTCGACGGCATCCCGGTCGAGATCGACGAAGCCGGCCGGGTCGACGGACTCAGCCCGTTCGGCACGTTCTGGCGGCTGGTGCTGCCCCTGGCCAAGCCGGGGCTCGCCGTCACCGCCTTCTACACCTTCATCACCGGCTGGGGCGAAGTGGCCTACGCGTCCGCCTTCATGACCGGCGAGGAGAACCTCACGCTCGCCGGGGGCCTCCAGACGTTCGTCAACCAGTACACGAGCGACTGGGGCGCGCTGACCGCGGCCGCCGTGATCATCGCGGTCCCCGCCGCGGTCGTCTTCGGACTCGTCCAGCGGCATCTCGTCTCCGGCCTGACCGCAGGCGCCACCAAGTCCTGACCGTCCCCAACGCAGGCAGGAGAACCATGACCCAGTACCTTGCCGAACCCGGCACCCGTACCCGACCCTCCGGTCCCGGCGAGTGTCCGGGCTGGTGGCGGGAGGCCGTGATCTACCAGGTCTATCCCCGCAGCTTCGCCGACAGCGACGGCGACGGGGTGGGCGACCTCCAGGGCATCCGCTCCCGGCTGCCGTACCTGAGGGACCTCGGCGTCGACGCCGTCTGGCTCAGCCCCTTCTACGTCTCGCCCCAGGCCGACGGCGGCTACGACGTCGCCGACTACCGGGCCGTCGACCCCGTGTTCGGCACGCTGCTCGACGCGGACGAACTGATCCGCGACGCGCACGCCCTGGGGCTGCGCGTGATCGTGGACGTGGTCCCCAACCACTGTTCGGACCAGCACGACTGGTTCCAGCGCGCCTTGCGCGAGGGCCCCGGCTCCCCGCTGCGCGAACGCTTCCACTTCCGGCCGGGACGCGGGACCGCCGGTGAGGCTCCGCCCAACGACTGGGAGTCCATCTTCGGCGGCCCCGCCTGGACGCGCACGAAGAACCCGGACGGCACACCGGGGGAGTGGTACCTCCACCTCTTCGCTCCCGAGCAGCCCGACTTCAACTGGGACAACCCGGCCGTGCGGGACGAGTTCCGCTCCGTCCTGCGCTACTGGCTCGACATGGGCGTCGACGGCTTCCGCGTCGACGTCGCCCACGGCCTGGTCAAGGCCGCGGGGCTGCCCGACATGGGGCGCACCGGACAGCTGCAGCTGCTGGGCACCCAGTCCCTGCCCTTCTTCGACCAGGACGGCGTGCACGAGATCTACCGGTCCTGGCGCAGGATCCTGGACGAGTACCCGGGAGAGCGCATCGGCGTCGCCGAGGCGTGGACACCGAGCGCCGAGCGCACGGCCAACTACCTGCGGGCGGACGAGCTGCACCAGGCGTTCAACTTCCACTACCTGGGGGCCGGCTGGGACGCCGGCGCCCTGCGCCGGGCCATCGACGACTGCCTCGACGCCATGCGCCCGGTGGGCGCGCCCAGCACCTGGGTGCTGTCCAACCACGACGTCGTCCGGCACACCACCCGCCTCGCCGTGGACGGTCCCGAGCAGGGGGCGCGCCGGGCCCGCGCGGCGACGCTGCTGATGCTGGCCCTGCCCGGGTCCGCCTACCTCTACCAGGGCGAGGAACTCGGCCTGCCGGAGGTGACCGACCTGCCGGACGAGGTGCGGCAGGACCCCTCGTTCTTCCGGGACAACGGGCAGGACGGGCTGCGGGACGGCTGCCGGGTACCGATCCCGTGGTCGGGGACCGAGGCGCCGTACGGCTTCGGCCCCGTCGCGGGCGGACCGAGCTGGCTGCCGCAGCCGGAGAGCTGGAGGCACCTGTCGGTCGAGGCGCAGTCCGGTGACCCCGGCTCGACGCTGGAGCTCTACCGCAGTGCCCTGGCACTGCGCCGGGAGCACCCCGCCCTGGGCGCCGGCGACGGAGTCGAGTGGCTGGAGGCCCCCGAGGGCGTCCTCGCCTTCCGCCGCACCGCGCGGGGCCCGGGCGACCAGGCCCGGGACGGCGACCTGGTCTGCACCGTCAACCTGACCGGTGCGCCGGTGCGGTGGACCCCGCAGGGGCGGCCGCTGCTCAGCAGCTGCGAGCCGGTGACCGAGGGCGACGCGGCCGGGCTCCCCGCGGACAGCACCGTCTGGTGGGCGGTGTGACCCTCTCCCTGACGCGGGGTGCCGAGCACGGCACCCCGCGGCTCACCGACATCGCCGCGCAGGCCGGGGTGAGCGAAGCCACGGCGAGCCGCGTGCTCAACGGGAAACCCGGCGTCGCCCCCGCCACCCGGCGGCGGGTGGTGGCCGCGCTCGACGTACTCGGCTACGAGCGGCCCGTACGGCTGCGCCAGCGCAGCGCCGGCCTGATCGGGCTGGTGATCCCGGAGCTCACGAACCCGATCTTCCCGGCTTTCGCCCAGGTCATCGAGCAGGTGCTGGCCGGGCACGGATACACGCCCGTGCTGTGCACGCAGATGCCCGGCGGGTCCACCGAGGACGAACTGGTGGAGCAGATGGAGGACCGGGGCGTCACGGGCATCGTCTTCCTGTCCGGGCTGCACGCGGACACGACGGCCGACCCGGTCCGGTACCACAAACTCGCCTCCCGAGGACTGCCGTTCGTCCTGGTGAACGGCTACAACGAGCGCATCACGGCGTCCTTCGTGTCGTCCGACGACCGGTCCGCGGTACGGATGGCGGTGCGGCACCTGGCCGACCTGGGGCACACGAGGGTCGGACTGGCCGTCGGCCCCACCCGTTTCGTGCCGTCGCGGCGCAAGGCCGAGGGCTTCCTCGCGGCCGTGCGCTCCTTCTGCGGGATGCGGGCGGAAGAGGCCGAAGCGCACATCGAGCGCACCCTGTTCACGGTGGAGGGAGGCCACGCGGCCGCGGCGGCGCTGCTGGACAGGGGGTGCACCGGCCTGGTCTGCGGCAGTGATCTGATGGCCCTGGGGGCGATCCGCGCGGTGCGCGAACGGGGCCTGTCGGTTCCGCACGACGTCTCGGTGATCGGGTTCGACGACTCGCCGCTGATCCCGTTCACCGACCCACCGCTCACCACCGTGCGTCAGCCGGTGCAGGCGATGGCGACCGCGGCGGTGGGGGCACTGCTGGAGGAGGTCGGCGGAACACCCGTCCAGCGGACCGAGTTCGTCTTCCAGCCGGAGCTGGTCGTGCGCGGTTCCACGGCGCGGCGCGGCGGATGAGCACACCGGCCCGGGGAGAGGCTCCGCAGCCGGCCCTGGTCGGGGCTGCGGGGCGGCATGAAGGCTGCGGAGCCCCGGCTGGAGTCCGGTCCGGCGGGCCGGGCGCGTGGGCCCGGACAACTGCCGAGGCCTCCGGACCGCCGGACCGGACGGTGATTGAACGTAACACCTCTGAAACGCTTGCGAAAGACTTTGCAGGACATCAATGTGCCTCTGTTCCAGTGATGTTGAGGTTTCCGGAGGGAGAACCAAGAGTCCCGTCGTGAAGGGTTGACCGATGATGAGGGGGCTCGTACGGTCTCGATCGCAACAACTTGCTGACGTGTTTCAGCAAGACCCCCCACAGGCCTGCCGGGCAAGGCGCGTTGCTGCGTGAAGGCCTCTCATCCGCATCAGGTGGATCAGGAGGAACTATGGCCAACAAGACCGTGGCCACTGCACTCGCCCTCGTGGCGGGAGCCGCTGTGGTCGTCACGGCACCCGGGACCGCGCAGGCGGACCCGCCCGGCGACAAGGACGTCACCGCCGTGATGTTCGAGTGGAACTTCGACTCCGTCGCCAAGGCCTGTACCGACGACCTCGGGCCGGCCGGGTACGGGTACGTGCAGGTGTCGCCGCCGAACGAGCGGGTCCAGGGGCCGCAGTGGTGGACCGCGTACCAGCCCGTCAGCTACAAGATCGGCACGAGGCTGGGCGACCGGACCGCCTTCAAGAACATGATCGACACGTGCCACGCCGCCGGCGTCAAGGTCGTCGTCGACACGGTCATCAACCACATGGCCAACAGCGCCGGCACCGGAACCGCGGGTTCCTCCTACAGCAAGTACAACTATCCCGGCCTGTACTCGTCGTCCGACCTGGACGACTGCACGAGGGACATCGACAACTACGGGGACAGCTGGAACGTCCACCACTGCGAACTGTCCGGCCTGCCCGACCTGGACACCGGCGAGGAGTACGTCCGCAAGACGATCGCCGGATACCTGAACGACCTGCTGTCCCTCGGGGCGGACGGCTTCCGCGTCGACGCGGCCAAGCACATTCCACCGGGTGACCTCGCCAACATCAAGGGCCGGCTCAGCAACCCGGGTGTCTACTGGAAGCAGGAGACCATCGGGGCGCCCGGCGAGGCCGTGCAGCCCGGCCAGTACACCGGCATCGGTGACGTCCAGGAGTTCTCCTTCGCCAAGGACCTGAAGCGCATCTTCTCCGGCGAGAAGCTGGCGTACCTGAAGAACTTCGGGGAGGCCTGGGGCTACGTCCCCAGCGGCAAGGCCGCCACCTTCGTGACCAACCACGACACCGAGCGCCACAACACGACGCTGACCTACAAGGACGGGGCCAACTACACCCTCGCCCACGTCTTCATGCTGGCCTGGCCGTACGGCTCACCGGACGTCCACTCCGGCTACGAGTTCAGCAACGACGCGGGCGGCCCCAACAACGGCCAGGTCAAAGCCTGTTACACCGACGGGTGGAAGTGCCAGCACGCCTGGCGCGAGATCGCGAGCATGGTCAAGTTCCGCAACACCGCCGGCAGCGCGGGCGTCACCAACTGGTGGGACAACGGCAACAACGCCATCGCCTTCGGCCGCGGCGACAAGGCCTACGTCGCGATCAACCACGAGTCCGGCTCGCTCAACCGCACCTTCCAGACGTCGCTGCCCGCCGGCACCTACTGCGACGTCCAGAGCGGCAAGCCCGTCACCGTGAACGGCTCCGGGCAGTTCACCGCGACCCTCGGCGGCAACACGGCGCTCGCCCTGCACACGGGGGCGACCAGCTGCTCCGACACCGGCCCCGGCCCGAACCCGGACCCCGAGGCCAAGGCCGGCGCCTCGTTCAGCGTCGACGCCACCACCGCCTGGGGCGAGAACATCTACGTCACCGGCGACAACGCCGCGCTCGGCAGCTGGAACCCCGCCGCCGCCCTCAAGCTCGACCCGGCGAGCTACCCCGTGTGGAAGCTCGACGTCGCCCTCCCGGCCGGCACCTCCTTCGCGTACAAGTACCTGCGCAAGGACGCCTCCGGCAAGGTCACCTGGGAGAGCGGCGGCAACCGCACCGCCACCGTCCCGACCAGCGGCAAGACGCTGCTGAGCGACTCCTGGCGCAGCTGAACCAGGCAAACGCTCCGTCTCGCCGCCGAAGGACCGCCCGGTCCGCCTCCCCCAAGGCGCACCGGGCGGCCCGCCTTGTCCGCGCCGGCTTTCGCCGCCGCGTACCGGGCGGCCCGTCCCGTTCGACCGGTGAGGAGAAGAAAGGCCCCATGACCGGTTTACCGTCCCGGCGCAGAACCGCCCGATTGTCGGCCGTCGCACTGATCCTGTCCGTGCTGCCGGCCCTCCCGTCCACCACCCCGTCCGCGGACGCCGCGACCCCGCGACCGCCGTCCGATCACGCGCTCGCCCGCACACCGGCACGCCCCGCCCCGTCGCGCGAGCAGTTCTACCTGGTGCTGCCCGACCGCTTCGCCAACGGGACCACCTCCAACGACGAGGGAGGCCTGACCGGCGGCCGCTCGCGGACCGGCCACGACCCGACCGACAAGCACTTCTACCAGGGCGGTGACCTGAGGGGCCTGATCGAGAAGCTCGACTACATCAAGGGCCTGGGCACCACCGCCCTCTGGATGGCCCCGGTCTTCAAGAACCGGCCCGTGCAGACCATGAGCGGCACCGAGATGGCCAGCTACCACGGCTACTCCATCACCGACTTCACCCGGGTCGACCCGCACTTCGGCACCAACGCCGAACTGGCGGAACTCGTCGACAAGGCCCACGCCAAGGGCATGAAGGTCTTCTTCGACGTCATCACCAACCACACCGCCGACACCGTCGACTACGCGGAGAAGACGTACGGCTACCGCTCCAAGGGCGCGTTCCCCTACCTGGACGCCGAGGGCCGCCCCTTCGACGACAGCTCCGGCATGCGCGAGGTCGACGAGGACGGCTTCCCGTACACGCCGCGCCCCCGCCCCGGCGAGCACGACACCAAGGTGCCGGCGTGGCTCAACGACCCCACGATGTACCACAACCGGGGAGACTCCACCTTCGCCGGCGAGAGCGCCCTGTACGGCGACTTCAAGGGCAACGACGACCTGTGGACCGAACGGCCCGAGGTCGTCGAGGGCATGCGGCGGATCTACGAGGCGTGGGTCAAGGACTTCGGCATCGACGGCTTCCGCGTCGACACGGCGAAGAACGTCAACATGGCCTTCTGGACCCAGTGGGCCACGGCGCTGGACGCCTACGCGGCCCGGCAGGGGAAGCGGGACTTCTTCATCTTCGCGGAGGCCTTCTCGGCCGACCCCGTCGTCATGGCGCCCTACCTGACCGAGGGCAGACTCGACGCCACCCTCGACTTCCCGATGCAGGCCGCGCTCCGCAACTACGCGTCGCGCGGCGGCCCCACACGCGACCTCGTGCACGTCCTGGCCCAGGACCACCGCTACACCACGGACAAGGCCAACGCCTACGGCGAGGTGACCTTCCTGGGCAGTCACGACATGGGGCGCATCGGGAGCTTCATCAGTCAGGACAACCCGGGCGCGGACGATGCCGAGCTGCTGCGCCGTGACCGGTTCGCGCACGAGCTGATGTTCCTGTCGCGCGGCAATCCGGTGATCTACGCGGGTGACGAGCAGGGCTTCACCGGATCGGCGGACGACGTGTACGCCCGGCAGACGCTGTTCGCGTCGAAGGTCCCGGAGTACCTGGACGACGACCAGATCGGCACGGAGCGTACGCATGCCTCGGACGCGTACGACCCGAGACATCCGCTGTACAAGGCGATCGCTTCCCTTTCACAGCTGACGAAGCGTCATCCGGCGTTGCGTGACGGTGTGCAGGAGGAGCGGTACGCCGACGACGGTCCGGGTGTGTACGCGTTCTCGCGCACCGACCTGAGGAAGCAGGTCGAGTACGTCGTCGCGGTGAACAACGCGGCGAAGGCCCGGACGGTCGGGGTGCCGACGTACTCGGCGGGGATGGATTTCCGCGGGGTGTACGGGTCGTCGGCGCGGGTGCGCAGCGGCGCGGACCGGAAGGTGCGCGTGGA
>NZ_LGCN01000221.1 GCF_001279005.1 Streptomyces caelestis | reverse complement strand
CCCCTCCACCCCGATCCCCAGCTCCCCCGCCAGCACCGGCGCCAGGTCCAGCAGCTGGGCCGTGCTGATCACCGCCCCCGACAACCGGTCCACCCCCCGCGCGATCTCCAGCGGCGCGGCCCCGCGCAAATCCACGTCCTTCAGCGTGACCCCCGACAGGTCCGCGTCCTTCAGCGCGCAGTCCACGAACTCCACCCGCTCCAGCCGGGCGCCGCCGAAGTCCGGCTCCACCAGGACACACCCCTCGAAGACCACGTCCTTGAGCCGGGCCGAGCGCAGGTTCAGGAAGTCGATCTTCCCGCCCCGGATCAGCACCCGCTCCAGCGCCGCCCCGTGCAACTGCGTCCCCCCGAGCCGCGCGTCGGTCAGCTCGACGTCGCGCAGGGTCGCCCCGGCCAGATCGGTGCCCACGCCCCGGACCCCGGCCAGCACCGAGTCCAGCAGCCGCGCCCGGGACAGCCGCGCCCCGTCCAGCACACACTCCGTCAGCGCGCAGTCCATGAAGCGCGCCCCGCCGCCGTCCTGCCCGGTGAGGTCGGCCTCCCGGAACTCCACCCCGTCGTAGTCCCCGTCCGGCTCCAGCCCACCCCCCTCGTACCGCTCCAGCGCGGGCAACCGCAGCTCCGGGCGGCGCGCCGCCTTCACTCCCGTACCGCCCACCGCTCTCCTCGCCATGGCCCCATGGTGCACCCCGGCACTGACACCCCGTCCGACCCGCGAAGACACCGCGCACGTCACACCGGCCCCGGACCCGGGACGACGCGCGGGGCGGACGGCTCCGACCCGGCCCGCACCCCCGAACCGCGCGCCCCCACCGAGACCGCCGCCGCCCACCGGGCCCCGAAGAACAGGGGGCACGACCGGAAAAGTCGTTCTGGAACCGTGGCGGGCGCCACTACCGTGCACGGGGTGATCGACGTCCCCGCGGAACTCGCCGCCACCCAGGAGAAGTACAACAAGGAGGCGGGCCGCGCCTTCATCGCCGCCCTCCCGGACCTCACCACATCCTTCCTGCGCCGCTGGAACCTGCGCGTCACCGGGACGCCCATGCACGGCGTGAGCGCCCTGGTCCTCCCCGTCGACCGCGCGGACGGCACCCCCGCGGTGCTCAAGCTCCAGATCCGCGACCACGAGAGCGAGGGCGAACCGACCGCCCTGCGCCTGTGGAACGGCGACGGGGCGGTCCGCCTGCTCGACCACGACGAACCCACCGGCACCATGCTCCTGGAACGCCTCGACGCCTCCCGGATGCTCGCCCACCGGCCCGACGCGCACGAGGGCGTCCTGGTGATCGCCCGCCTCCTCGCCCACCTGCACACCACCCCGGCCCCCGCCGGCATGCGCCGCCTCGGCGACATCGCCCGGTCCATGCTGGAGCGGACCCCCGCGGCCCTGGACCGCATCCCGGACCCGGCCGCCCGCAGCCTCGTCGCCGACTGCGCCGCCGCCGTGCGCGAGGTCGCCGACGAGCCCGGCGACCGCCTGCTCCACTGGGACCTGCACGACGAGAACGTCCTCGCCGCGGACCGCGCCCCCTGGCTCGCCATCGACCCCAAACCCCTGGCCGGCGACCCCGGCTTCGACCTCTGGCCCGCCCTCGCCAACAACTTCGACGCCGACGACATCGCCTGGCGCTTCGACGCCATGACCGACGTCCTCGCCCTGGATCGCGCGCGGGCGCGCGCGTGGACGTACGGCCGGGTGCTGCAGAACTGCCTGTGGGAGGTCGAGGAGGGCCGCCCCCTGGACGAGGCGGACCTGGAGATCGCGCGCCGCCTGCGCGGCCGTACGGCATGAAGAACCCCAGGTCAGGACTGACCTGGGGTGTCACTGAGCCCCCTGTCGGATTCGAACCGACGACCTACGCATTACAAGTGCGTTGCTCTGGCCAGCTGAGCTAAGGAGGCGCCGCGCGGCGCGCGCGAAGGCTGGTCCACTGTACACAGAGCCGGTTTCGCCGAGCCACGCACTTGGGGGAGGAGATGAACCCCGCCCGCTCACTCCAGACCGTACTCGAAGGTGTACGCCACCTTCGTCTCCCCGTGCCGGTAGGTGAACCCGCCCGTGCCGCGCAGGCCGGTCAGCTCCCCGGTGCCCGAGCCCTCGACGACCTCGAAGCCGCAGTGGACGGTGCCGTCGTCCTCGAAGCGGCCGCGCTCCTCCAGGACGAAGGCGCCGGCGCGGCCGTCGACCCGGCCGGCGACGAGCTCCATTCCGGCGAAGGCGCCGGCTTCGCCGGCCAGGTAGGTGATCGCGTAGTCGCAGGTGGTGGCCTCGGCCTCGATACCGCCCGAGAAGGCGTTGGTGACCGTGGCGTTCGCCAGCCGGGGGAGGCCGTCCTCGCCGGTGACGGCGCTCTCCTTCCAGTCGGCGAAGGTGAAGTGGCCGGTGGTCCTGGTGGTGGGCATGGGTGTTCCCTTTCGGTGTGGCCGACGGTGTGCCTCCACTCTTCCGGCCGTACCTGACACCTTCTGTCAGGTACGGCGGGACAATGGCTCCCGTGCGCGCCGACCGGCTTCTCTCCCTGCTCCTGCTGCTGCAGAACCGCGGCCGGATGACCGCCCCCGAGCTGGCGGCCGAGCTGGAGGTGTCGGTGCGCACCGTGTACCGGGACATCGAGGCGCTCGGCGCCTCCGGGGTGCCGGTGCGGGCCGAACGCGGGCCGGAGGGCGGTTACCGCCTGATGGAGGGTTACCGCACGCGGCTCACCGGGCTGACGGACGCGGAGGCCGGTTCGCTGGTCCTCGCGGGACTGCCGGGAGCGGCCAGGGACCTGGGTCTCGGCGCCGTGCTGGCGAGCGCCCAGCTGAAGATGGAGGCCGCCCTGCCGGGCGAACTGGCGGAACAGGCGCGGCGGGTGCGCGAACGGTTCCACCTGGACGCGCCGGCCTGGTTCCGGGACGCCGACCCCGTGCCGTACCTGGAGCCGATCGCGCGGGCGGTGTGGGAGCGCAGGGTGCTCCGGACCCACTACCGGCGCTGGCGCGGCGAGGTGCACCGGGAGGTGCGCCCGCTGGGCCTCGTGCTGAAGGGCGGCATCTGGTACCTGGTGGCACTGGCGGAGGACACGGTGCGCACCTACCGGGTGTCGCGGTTCCGGGCGGTGACGGAGACCGGCGAGGGGTTCACCCGGCCCGCCGGTTTCGAGCTGGCCGCGTACTGGACGGAGTCCTCCCGGCGGCTGGAGGAGGCGACGCGGCAGGGCACGGCCCGGCTGCGGCTGTCACCGCGCGGGCAGAAGCTGCTGCCGATGCAGTGCGGGGCGGCGGGGGTGCGGGCGCTCGCGGACGCGGGGCCGGCGGACGGGCGGGGCTGGGTGGAGGTGGAGCTGGCCGTCGAGTCGGAGGCGGTGGCGACCGGTGATCTGCTGCGGCTCGGCGTCGAGGCGGAGGTGCTCGGCCCGGCGGGGCTGCGGGAGGCGGTCGCGGCGGCGGTGCGGGTGCTGGCGGACCGGTACGCGGCCGGGCGGTGATCCCCCTCGCAACCGGGCCGTCATCCCGGCGGTCGAAAGTTTCCGTGAAATTCACAGCCCTGGAACTACTGACAAGCAGATGAACGCCCGGTACCGTCCTGTGCCAGTTCACCCCTGTGGACCACACCACAACGGAACACCCGTCGTGGCATCACCTTCCTACTCGGATCGTCCGGCACGTTCCTGCCGGTAGAAGGGGACCATTCACCATGGCCACTGTCACGTTCGACAAGGCGACCCGGATCTACCCCGGTTCCACCAAGCCCGCCGTCGACGCGCTGGAGATCGACATCGCGGACGGCGAGTTCCTCGTCCTGGTCGGCCCGTCCGGTTGCGGCAAGTCCACCTCGCTCCGCATGCTCGCGGGGCTCGAGGACGTCAACGGCGGCGCCATCCGCATCGGCGACCGCGACGTCACGCACCTGCCGCCGAAGGACCGGGACATCGCCATGGTGTTCCAGAACTACGCGCTCTACCCGCACATGACGGTCGCCGACAACATGGGCTTCGCGCTCAAGATCGCCGGCGTCAACAAGACGGAGATCCGGCAGAAGGTCGAGGAGGCCGCGAAGATCCTCGACCTCACCGAGTACCTGGACCGCAAGCCGAAGGCGCTCTCCGGTGGTCAGCGCCAGCGTGTCGCGATGGGCCGCGCCATCGTGCGTGAGCCGCAGGTGTTCCTCATGGACGAGCCGCTGTCCAACCTGGACGCCAAGCTCCGTGTGTCCACCCGTACGCAGATCGCGTCGCTGCAGCGCCGTCTGGGCATCACCACCGTCTACGTCACCCACGACCAGGTCGAGGCCCTCACCATGGGCGACCGCGTCGCGGTCCTCAAGGACGGTCTGCTCCAGCAGGTCGACACCCCGCGCAACATGTACGACAAGCCCGCGAACCTCTTCGTCGCCGGCTTCATCGGCTCCCCGGCCATGAACCTGGTCGAGGTCCCGGTCGCCGACGGCGGTGTGAAGTTCGGCAACTCGGTGGTGCCGGTGCAGCGTGACGCGCTCTCCGCGACCAGCGACAAGACCGTCACCGTGGGCGTCCGCCCCGAGCACTTCGACGTGGCCGGCGCCGGCTCCGACCAGGGTGTCGCCGTCACCGTCAACGTCGTCGAGGAGCTGGGCTCCGACGCGTTCGTCTACGGCACCGCGCAGCTCGGCGGCGAGTCCAAGGACATCGTCGTCCGCGTCGGCGGCCGTGACGTCCCGGAGAAGGGCAGCGTGCTGCACGTCGTGCCGCGCGGGGGCGAGACCCACGTGTTCTCGACGTCGACCGGTGCGCGCCTGTCCGACTGACGCTGTCGCGTGGAAGGGCCCCGCAGTTCGCTGCGGGGCCCTTCGCGTTGTCGACACATACCCCGGCACACCGGCTCGTTTCGAACGGCATACGTCAACACACCGCCCGGAGTTTCGGGTTCCGTGTCCCCCGTAACGGTGACGGAATGTTTTCTTTCCACTACCGGGCGCTACCCTCACTCGCGTGAAGCACTCCACTAACCGTCAGACGCGTCGCGGCCAGGGCCCCGCCCGCCGGATCGGCCGCTCCCTCGCCTTCGTCCTGCCCGTCGTCCTGGTGTTCTCCGGGACGCTCGCGGTCGCGCAGGTCAACTGGTCGGGGACCCCCTCGAGCCCCGTGCTCACGGTCGCCTCCGGCGTGTCCTCCCGCGCCGACGCCCGGGCGCCGCAACACGTGCTGCGGGACAAGCTGCTGGTCGAACTGCAGGAGGAGAACCCGGGCGTGGCGCTCACCCACCTCCAGCAGGCCGTGAACGACCGCCCGTCGCTGGCGAAGCACTGCGCGTCCATCGCCCGCGCCCTCGGCAAGGCGGCGGTCCGCGTCTACGGCCCCACCAAGGCCCAGTCCTACGCCCGTCCGGTCTGCGACACCTCCTTCGCCTCGGGAGTCACCACGGCCAACAGCTGACCACTGCCGCCTCCGCCCTCCGCCCTCCGCGGGCAGTCGTGCCGCAGAGCGACACGGGTGGGCTCTGGGGGACGCCCTCAGGGGAAGGCGCCCCGCAAGCGCCGGGCCGTGCGAACACCCCCGGCGCACGGCAACACGGGGCACCCCATGACGCGTCGGCCCGCACCCACGCCGGACCCTCCGCAACCGCCGCGTAAAGTGCGGGCATGACCGATCCGCGTGCCGTCGCCCGCCCCGTACAGGCCGTAGTCCTGGCCGGAGGCCAGGGATCCCGGCTTCGTCCGTACACCGACGACCGCCCCAAGCCGATGGTCGAGATCCCCGGCACGGGAACCCCGATCATCGGCCACCAGCTCTCCTGGCTCGCCGAGGAGGGCGTGACGGACGTGGTGGTCTCCTGCGGTCACCTCGCCGAGGTCCTGCAGGAGTGGCTGGACACCGCCGACCTGCCCCTCTCCGTCACCACCGTCGTCGAGACGGAGCCCCTCGGCCGCGGCGGCGGCCTGAAGTACGCCGCCGCCCGCCTCCCGCACCCGGACCGGTCCTGGTACGCCACCAACGGCGACATCTGGACCCGTTTCTCGCTGCGCGACATGGCCGACTTCCACACCGAGCGGGACGCCGTCGCGACCCTCGCCCTGGCCCGCCCGCGCATCCCGTGGGGCGCGGTGCGCACGGACGGCTTCGGTCACATCACCGACTTCATCGAGGCCCCGCCGTCGGCCTTCGAGGTCAACGCGGGCGTGTACGTCTTCTCCCCCGAGTTCACCGACCTGCTCCCGGAGCGCGGCGACCACGAGCGCACCACGTTTCCGCGTCTCGCGCGCGAACGGCGCCTGGCCGGCTTCCCGATCCCCCAGGGCTCCTACTGGCGCGCGATCGACACCGCGAAGGACCTGTCCGAGGCGGCCAAGGAGCTGGCGGCACAAGGCCGCTGACGTTTTTCCGCCCCTCGCCACACCGCTGGACGGAGCTGCTCGGCCCGGAGAAGCGCGTCGATCGTCCGGACGCCGGGGGGCCCTTCCTCACGGTGGGCGTCCCCGGCCGTGCTCCGGAGTTCGTCCTGTGGCCGTACGCGGCGTCCGCGGCGTCCGCGGCGTGGTCGGCCGGGCGGACCGGCCGGCCGTAGCCGCCGTCCGACGGCAGTGGGGTCCCGCACGTCGTCCGTGCGGGACCCCACTGTCGTACGCGGGTGGCCGTCCTATCCCAGGAGACCGCCCACCAGCCCGGGTTTTCCGGAGGAGGAGCCGCCGTTGCCGCCGCTCGGTGTGCCGCTGCCGCCGGAGGCGTCGGCGCCGCCCGAGGTCGGGCCGGAGCTGGTGCTCGGCGCCTGGCCGACCGGGGAGGACTGCTGGGGCGGGGCCTGGCCGACGCTGCCCTGGGTCTGGCTGGGCGTGCCGGTGGTCGCGCCGGCGCCCTGGGTCGCGCCGGGGGTGGTGGCGCCGGCGGACGGGCTCGCCTCCTTTGAAGCGGCTTCCCGGGTGGGCGAGGTGGAGGCGGAGGGGGTCCGCTTCTCCTTCTGGCGCTCACCGGGCTCCTCCGGCAGCGGGGAGCCCGGAAGCTCGTTGCGCGGGGCCTCCCCGGGCCCGGGGACGACCACGCGGTCGGCGTCCCGTACGGCGCCGCCGAGCAGTGAGCCGACGAGCATGCTGAGCCCGCAGACCACGAAGGTGATCAGGGCTCCGCGGCGCAGTACGTACCGGCGCAGGTCCCAGAGGTCGGCGCGGGGGCCGAGCCGGCGCCAGGCCCCGGCCGCGAGGCGGCCGTCGACGGAGTAGACGGGGGCGCCCGCGATGATCAGCGGCGACCAGGCGGCGAGGTAGATGATGTCGGGTGTCTCGTAGGCGGGGACGCTCTTCCAGCTGACGGTGACCAGCAGCGCGGCCGAGAGCGTCGCCCCGACGACGGCGGCCAGGCGCTGCCAGCAGCCGAGGGCGGTCAGGACGCCGACGACGATCTGCGCGAAGGCGATGGCCAGCCCGGAGCCGACGGGGTGCTCGAGGGCGAACTGGCGCAGTGGTTCGGCGACTTCCCAGGGGTGCAGGGTGTGCAGCCACTTGACCATGGAGCCGCGCTTTCCGCCCTCGAAGTAGAGGGGGTCGCACAGCTTGCCCATTCCGGCGTAGACGGAGATGCCGCCGAGGAAGACGCGCAGCGGGAGCAGGACGACGCCGAGGTTCATCCGGCGCCCGGGGTAGTAGGCGTGCCGGGCCGGGTCGTCGCCGTGCCGCCTGGCGTGCCGGCCGGTGTCCTCGGACTCGTCGGCGCAGGCGTAGGCGGGTTCGTCGTAGGCGCTGCCGACCGGGCGCATCGGGGGCAGCAGGGGTCCGTCGGCGGGGCGGCGCTGGGCGCCGACGAACGGGGTCTCGAGGGGCTGGGTGTCCGGGTCGTCGGCGGGGTCGTACCCGGCGCCGGTGCGCGGGATGACCCGGGTGGCTCCGACGTCGGCGAGCGGCTCGTCGGCGTGGCGGACGCCTTCGTGCCGTACGGCCTGGAGCAGTCGGTGGGCGCCGGTGTCGTCGGGCGCGGACCGGCCGCTCCAGACGACGGGCCGGCGGCGGGCGCCGGCCTGGCCCGGCGTGCCCACGGTGGTGACGACGGGGATGCGGGCGGTGTCCTCGGCGGCGCCGAGGTGCCGTGCGATCCGCGGCGACGGGGTGCGCCGCGCCGAGGCGCCCAGCTGCACGCGGAAGCTGGCGTGATTGACGATGACCTGCGCCGGATCGCTCGGCACCTTCACCATGCTCAGCGCGGGAGCGTCGTCGAGTCCCGACGAGCGGTCCCCCGTGGGTGTGCGGGGTGTTCTGGTGTCCACACTCATCTAACCGAGTGACACGGCGTTAGGACACTGCCGTGACCCGCCGGAAGTGTCCGGACCGCGTCAAGCCTGCCCGGACCGCCCGGAACACCCCGTACGGGCGACCTCGACGAACGCCCGTTCACCCCCGCCGACGCGCCACCCCACGTACAGCACGACGCCCGCCGCCACACCGGCGGCACCCCCCGACCGCCGCACTCGCACGCTGCGCGGCTGCGCACGGCTGCGCCGGCCTCCGACCGGCGTCCTCCCCCGGCCTTCGGAATCAGGCCCGCCGACGCGCCGCCTCGTACAGCACGATGCCCGCCGCCACACCGGCGTTGAGGGACTCCGCGCCGCCCGGCATGGGGATCCGCACCCGGAAGTCGCAGGTCTCGCCGACCAGTCGGGAGAGCCCCTTGCCCTCGCTGCCGACGACGACGACGACCGGCCCGCTCAGCGCCTCCAGGTCGCCGAGCTCGGCCTCCCCGTCGGCGGCCAGGCCGACGACCGTGATGCCGGCCTTCTGGTACGCCTCCAGCGCGCGCGTCAGGTTGGTGGCGCGGGCGACGGGCGTGCGGGCGGCCGTGCCGGCGGACGTCTTCCAGGCGCCGGCGGTCATCCCGGCGGCGCGCCGCTCGGGCACGACGACGCCGTGGCCGCCGAAGGCGGAGACGGACCGGACGACGGCGCCGAGGTTGCGCGGGTCGGTGACCCCGTCGAGGGCGACGATCAGCGGGTCCCGCCCCTCGTCGTGGGCGTTCGCGACGAGGTCCTCGGGGTGCGCGTACTCGTACGGCGGGACCTGGAGGACCAGGCCCTGGTGGTTCAGGCCGTTGGTCATGCGGTCGAGTTCGGGGCGGGGGGCCTCCATGAGGTTGATCCCGCCGCGCTCGGCCGCGAGCTGGAGCGCCTCGCGCACCCGCTCGTCGTTGTCGATGAACTGCTGGACGTACAGCGTGGACGCGGGCACGCCCTCGCGCAGCGCCTCGACGACCGGGTTGCGGCCGACGACGAGTTCGGAGGTCGAGCGGCCCCCGCCGCGCCGCTGCGGGGTGCGGCCCACGGCGCGGCGCGCCTTCGCCTGGGCGGCGCGCTGCTTGGCGTGGCCCTTGCGCATCTCGGCGGGCGGCGTGGGTCCCTTGCCTTCCAGGCCCCGGCGCCGCTGGCCGCCACTGCCGACCTGCGCGCCCTTCTTGCCGGACATGCGGCGGTTGTTCGCGGCCATGAGGTATCCGTCTCCATGAGGTCGTGGGTGGTGCGTATGTGCGTACGTCTGTGAGGTGTGGCGGTCCGCCTGTGCGCCGGTCCGCCTATGAAGTGTGCCGCCCGGAGGCCCGGACGGCACAGTCGATCTTCGGATGCCGGGGTCGACAGGGCCGGCCCTCAGCGCGGGCCGAGGCTCCAGCGCGGCCCCTGCGGGCCGTCCTCGATCACCAGACCGGACCGGCCCAGCTGGTCGCGGATGGCGTCCGCGGTCGGCCAGTCCTTGCGGGCGCGGGCGGCCTCGCGCTGGTCGAGGACCATACGGACGAGGGTGTCGACCACGCCGTGGAGGTCCTCGCCGCGGTCGCTCCCGCCGGCCCAGTGCGGGTCCAGCGGGTCGAGGCCGAGCACGCCGAGCATGGCGCGGACCTCGGCGAGGCGCGCGACGGCCTCCTCCTTGTCGTCGGCGGCCAGCGCGCTGTTGCCCTGCCGGACGGTGGTGTGGACGACGGCGAGCGCCTGCGGGACGCCCAGGTCGTCGTCCATCGCCTCGGCGAACGCGGGCGGCACCTCGGCGGCGGGTTCGACGACGCCCCCGGCCAGCTCCGTCACGCGCTGCACGAAGCCCTCGATCCGCGTGAACGCGGACTCGGCCTCGCGCAGGGCCTCCTCGCTGTACTCGATCATCGACCGGTAGTGCGGGGTGCCGAGGTAGTAGCGCAGCACGACGGGCCGCCAGCGCTTGACCATCTCGCCGACCAGCACGGAGTTGCCGAGCGACTTCGACATCTTCTCGCCGCTCATGGTGACCCAGGCGTTGTGCACCCAGTAGCGGGCGAACTCGTCGCCGTAGGCCTTGGCCTGGGCGATCTCGTTCTCGTGGTGCGGGAAGATCAGGTCGAGGCCGCCGCCGTGGATGTCGAAGACGCTGCCGAGGTACTTGTGCGCCATGGCCGAGCACTCCAGGTGCCAGCCGGGACGCCCGCGGCCCCACGGCGTCTCCCAGCTCGGCTCGCCGGGCTTGGCCGCCTTCCACATCGCGAAGTCGCGCGGGTCCCGCTTGCCGGTCTCGCCCTCGCCGGACGGCTGGAGCAGGTTGTCGAGCTCCTGGTTGGACAGTCCCAGGTACTCGGGGAACGAGGCGACGGCGAAGTACACGTTGCCGTCGGCCGCGTAGGCGTGCCCGCGCTCGATGAGGCCGCGCATCATCTCGACCATCTCGGTGATGTGGCCGGTGGCGCGCGGCTCGTAGGTCGGGGGCAGGCAGCCGAGGGCGCGGTAGCCGTCGGTGAAGGCGCGCTCGTTCTCGTAGCCGATGGACCACCAGGGGCGGCCCTGCTCGGCGGACTTTGTGATGATCTTGTCGTCGATGTCGGTGACGTTGCGGACGAACGTCACCTCCAGGCCGCGGTACTCGAACCAGCGGCGCATGATGTCGAAGTTCAGGCCCGAGCGGATGTGCCCGATGTGGGGCGCCGCCTGCACGGTGGCACCGCACAGGTAGATCGAGACGCAGCCCGGCCGGAGCGGGGTGAAGTCACGGATCTGCCGGGCGCTGGTGTCGTACAGGCGAATGGTCACGACACCAGGGTAGTAGGCGTGGGGGCGTGCGGTGCGCCTCCGGCGGTTTCGACGACATATGTCACGCGCGGGCCGGTGGGTGCCTGTCGCGCCCATGCGGCGGAGCCGCGTGTCCGGCGCGGCCCCGCGCCCCTCCGGTCGGACGGCTCACCCTTCTCGTACGACCAGCGCCGTCGCCACCGCCATGAGGCCCTCTTCCCTGCCCGGGAAGCCCAGGCCGTCGGTCGTGGCGCCGGAGACCGAGACCGGGGCGCCCGCCGCCTCCGAGAGGAGCCTCTGGGCCTCCTCCCTGCGCTTGCCGATCTTCGGGCGGGGGCCGACCACCTGGACGGCGATGTTGCCGATGCGGAAGCCGGACTCCCGGACGATGCGCGCGGCCTCCGTGAGCAGGGTGACGCCGGAGGCGCCCGACCACTCGGGGCGTCCGGTGCCGAAGTGCCGGCCCAGGTCGCCGAGGCCGGCGGCGGAGAAGAGGGCGTTGCAGGCGGCGTGGGCGACGACGTCCGCGTCGGAGTGGCCGGCGAGGCCGGGGCCCTCGCCCTCCCACTTCAGGCCGGCGCACCACAGTTCGCGGCCGTCCTCGAAGGCGTGGATGTCGGTGCCGATGCCGACCTGGGGCAGGGGGTACGCCTCAGAAGCCATCGTTGTGCCTCCTGCGGGCCAGGACCGCCTCGGCGAGGACCATGTCGAGGGGGCGGGTGACCTTGAAGGCCTCCTCGTGCCCGGGGACGGTGACGACGGTGAGGCCGAGCTGTTCGACCATGCTCGCGTCGTCGGTGACGTCGCCGCGCACCGTCTCGTGCGCGCGCACGAGGGTGGCCCGGTCGAAGCCCTGCGGGGTCTGCACCGCCCGCAGCAGCGACCGGTCCGGGGTGGCGACCACGGGTTCCGGCTCGCCCGGGGCGGCGGGCTCGACCTGCTTGACGGTGTCGGCGAGCGGCAGTGCGGGCACGACGGCGGGCGCTCCGTCGCGCACGGCCTCGATGACGGCGTCGACGGTGTCCACGGGGACGAGCGGGCGGGCCGCGTCGTGCACCAGGACGATGTCGTAGCCGGGCGGCAGCGCGTCCAGGCCGAGCTTCACGGACTCCTGGCGGCTCTCACCGCCGGGGACCACGACGACGTCGGTGCGCTCGGGCAGCGCGTGCGCGTCGAGCAGCGACCTGACCTCGGGGGCGCCGTCGGGCGGGGCCACGACGACGACCAGGGAGACGGCGCGGGAGTCGGCCATCGCGTGGACGGCGTGGATGAGCATGGGCATGCCGCCCAGCACGCGGAGCGCCTTGGGGGCGCCCGGACCGAGGCGTACACCACGGCCGGCGGCCGGGATCACGGCCGCCGTGCGGGCGGTCGTGCGGCCGGATGCGGGGTTCGTCGACGGCGGGTGGAGCGGATCGGCAGACATCGGTTCCTGTCAGGTTTGTGTGCTCGGCCTACGTGGGTATGGCCTGGGCGTACCCCCTGCTCCCGGAGCGGGGGCAGTGCCGGGCGTTCCGCCTTGACCAGCCCCTTCCGTGATTCTGGTCGAGTCGACCGCCCGGGCCCGGTACGCCAGGGGTGGGGACGTGAGTCATGACACATTCCCCGGCGCGACGCAAGTGCAACGTGGTCGAGGCGTCCGGGTGCGGACATGCCGCAGCGCCCGGCGACGTCCATGACGTCATCGGGCACCGCGGCATTTCGATGTGCTGAGAGTGGGCTGCGCGCTGCGACCGCGAGCCGCACCCCAGGAATCTCAGGAGGCGAGCACCTCGTCGAGCAGGGCCTCGGCCTTGTCCTCGTTGGTGTTCTCCGCGAGGGCGAGCTCGCTGACCAGGATCTGACGCGCCTTCGCGAGCATGCGCTTCTCACCGGCGGAGAGTCCGCGCTCGCGCTCACGACGCCACAGGTCACGCACGACTTCCGCGACCTTGATGACATCGCCCGAGGCGAGCTTCTCCAGGTTTGCCTTGTAACGACGGGACCAGTTCGTGGGCTCCTCGGCGTACGGAGCGCGCAGCACCTCGAAGACCCGGTCCAGCCCGTCCTGACCGACCACATCACGTACGCCGACGAACTCCGCATTGTCCGCTGGCACACGTACCGTCAGGTCGCCCTGGGCGACCTTCAGCACCAAGTAGGTCTTGTCCACGCCTTTGATCTGGCGAGTTTCGATAGCCTCGATCAGCGCGGCCCCGTGATGGGGATAGACCACGGTGTCGCCAACCTTGAACGTCATGTGACAGGTACCCCTTCCGTGGCTATCCAGGGTAACACGGATACGGCGTCTTCTGAATGGCGTTTTCGCAGGTCAGGGCCATTCTCGGGGCTTGACAACAGCGACACGAACGTGCTGCGGACGCCTGGCGGAAGCAGGTATTCGCAGGTCGGAGCACCTGTCCGACGCGAGCGAAACGCGCACGTTACACACATCCGGAACCCCGCACGAGTGGCTGAACATCCCCATATGTCCGGTTCCATGTGCTCGACTTCCGCTACTCCGTTCGGTGCGCGGAGCCGGGTTCCGGCCGAATCCGGAATTGATCACGCGGCGTGGGGATGAGGGACCGGTGATCAATTCCGGATCCCCCCGCTCATTCCTTCACGAGAAATGCGCGCCGCCTATGGGAATGGCGCGGGAGGGCGACGGAAAGCGACTCGAGTGACCGGCGAGTCACTTGTGACCCGAGAGACGAGGCGCGTCCCCTCCGGACCGCCGGGGAGACGGTGACGGGGGCTCGGAGCCCTCCTTCCCGGGTCAACGCGGGACGTCTCGGGAGGGTCGGGTGCGGCCGCGCGGGAACGGCTCGGTAACCTGAGGCCGCTGACAGACCCTTAGGGCGGCTTCATCCGGTCGCCAAACGCTCGAGTCAAGGAGTTGCCGCCGCCGTGAGCAGCAGCCTTCGACGCGGCGCTCTCGCCGCCGCCGCCATCGCGTTCTCGATCGCCTCGCTCTCCGCGTGCGCGGCGGGCAACAACGCCCAGACCCTGGAGATCAAGCCGGACAACGCGTCGACGACCGTCGGCGACCTCAAGGTCCAGAACGTCACCGTCATCACCCAGCCCGACCTGGAGTCGACGGGCCCGGCGGTCGTCTCCGCCACGCTGTTCAACGAGGGCCGCACCGACGAGACGCTGGAGTCGGTCACCATCCCCGGCACCGGCAAGACCGCCGAGCTGACCCCCGCCGAGGGCGGCAGCCTCACCGTCCCGGCCGGCGGTTCGCTGATCCTCGGCGGCGAGGGCAACGCGGCCGCCGTCCTGCCCAGCAGCCGTGAGGCCGTCCAGGACGGCAACGCCCAGAAGGTCACCTTCACCTTCAGCAGGACCGGTGACGTGAGCCTGCGCGCGTTCGTCTTCCCGGCCGAGCGCTTCTTCGAGAAGTGGGGCCCGACCGAGGCCGCCGCCGCGCCGGGCGCCTCGACGGAGCCGTCGGCGGAGTCCTCCGGCGAGCCGGCCGCCGGCGCCACGGGCGAGGCCGCCGGCACCGGCGGGTCGACGGAGACCGGCGAGTCGACGGAGACCGGCGCCGAGTCGGGCACCCCGACCGACGCGGCCTCCGCCAGCGAGTCGGCCGGCCACTGAGCCTCCGTACGACGCCGAAGGGCGGGACCCCTGTTCGGGGTCCCGCCCTTCGCTGCGCAAGTGCGGGCAGTCGTGCCTCCCCCAGTGCCTCAAGGGCCTGGGAGGTGCCCCCAGGGCGGCACGGGTGGGCGCACCGGCACCCCGCAGGCGCCGGGCTGCGCAACGCCCCCGTCCAGCCACAGCACCGGCACCGGCTAACGCCGCGCCAAAGGCCTACGGCTCGAACTTGTACCCCAGCCCCCGCACCGTCACCAGGTACCGCGGCGCCCCCGGATCCGGCTCGATCTTCGCCCGCAGCCGCTTCACGTGCACATCGAGCGTCTTGGTGTCACCGACGTAGTCGGCCCCCCACACCCGGTCGATGAGCTGCATCCGCGTCAGCACCCGCCCCGCGTTCCGCAGCAGCATCTCCAGCAGGTCGAACTCCTTCAGCGGCAGGTCGACCTTGGTGCCGCCCACGGTCACCACGTGCCGGTCGACGTCCATCCGCACCGGCCCGGCCTCGAGCGCCGCCGGAGCGACCTCCTCCGGCTCCCCGCGACGGCGCAGCACCGCGCGGATGCGGGCCACCAGCTCCCGCGAGGAGAACGGCTTGGTGACGTAGTCGTCGGCCCCTATCTCCAGGCCGACCACCTTGTCGATCTCACTGTCCTTGGCGGTCACCATGATGACGGGGACGTTGGAACGGCCGCGCAGCTGGCGGCACACCTCGGTGCCCGGCAGCCCGGGCAGCATCAGGTCGAGCAGCACGAGGTCGGCGCCGTTGCGCTCGAACTCGTCGAGTCCGTCGGGCCCGGTGGTCGCGACGGCGACCTCGAAGCCCTCCTTGCGGAGCATGTACGACAGGGCGTCGGAGAAGGACTCCTCGTCCTCGACGACGAGCACTCGGGTCACGGAAGGACCTCCGGGGAGGGAAGCGTTTCGTACGCGGATGGATCGGAAGAGTGGGGGGATGGGTGGGACGCCCGTCCGGCCTCACCGTCGAGGCCTCGGGTGTCGTCCCGGTGGGACGTGTCGTCCCGGTGGGACATCTGAGGGGCGCGGTCGCGGGCCGCACGGGCCTCCGGCAGCCGCAGGGTGAAGGTGGAGCCCTGACCCTCGGCGCTCCACACCGTGACCTCCCCGCCGTGCGAGGCGGCCACGTGCTTCACGATCGCGAGGCCGAGCCCCGTGCCGCCGGTGGCGCGGGAGCGGGCCGGGTCGACGCGGTAGAAGCGCTCGAAGATGCGCTCCTTGTCCTTGTCGGAGATGCCGATGCCCTGGTCGGTCACCGCTATCTCGATCAGGTTCCCGCCGGGCTGCGCGACCGTACGGGCCGCGATGCCCACGCGGGTGCGGGCGGGTGAGTAGTTGACCGCGTTCTCGACGAGGTTGCCGAGCGCCGCGGCGAGCTGACCGCGGTTGCCCCACACGCGCAGGTCGGCGGCTCCTCCCGCCCGTCGCCCGTCACCGTCCTGATCGAGCCCTTCGGGCGCCAGGACGTTCGAGGCCATGGTGATCTCCTTGGCGCCCGCCTGATGCCGGCAGCGGTCGACGGCCTCGGCGACCAGTTCGTCGACGCGGACGGGTTCGGCGTCCTCCAGCGGGTCGTCGTTCTGCACCCGGGAGAGGTCGATGAGCTCCTGCACCAGGCTGGTCAGCCGGGTCGCCTCGATCTGCATCCGCCCGGCGAACCGTTCCACCGCCTCGGGGTCGTCGGAGGCGTCCATCACGGCCTCGGAGAGCAGCGAGAGCGCCCCGACGGGGGTCTTCAGCTCGTGGCTGACGTTGGCGACGAAGTCGCGTCGCACCGCCTCGATGCGACGGGCCTCGGTGAGATCCTCGACGAGCAGCAGGACCAGCCGGGAGCCGAGCGGCGCCACCCGCGCGGACACCGCGAGGGCCTCGCCGCGTCCGGTCCCCCGGCGGGGCAGGTCCAGCTCGACCTGGCGTATCTCGCCGTCGCGCCGGGTGTCGCGGGCCATCTGCATCATGGGTTCCACGGCGAGCTTGCCGCCGCGGACCAGCCCGAGGGCGTACGCGGCGGAGCTGGCCTTGACCACGCCGTCGGCCTCGTCGAGGACGACGGCGGACGAGCGCAGCACGGACAGCACGGTGTCCACCCCCGGCGGAAGCACCGGGTCGGTGTGCAGGGAGGTGCGCGTGGGGCGCCTCTGCTCCCGCTCGCTGAAGCGGAACGCCAGCATGGCGATGACGCCGGTGAGCACTCCGGCGATCGCCGCCACTGCGGCGACCGCCGCGTTCACGTCCATGCGACCAGGTTAGGCATGGCGCGGGCGGTGCCCACAGCCGTCGGAGGGCGAGCTCGAACACTCGTCGCCCAGAGTTCACCTTGGAGCCAGGGACGGTTCACGTGAGGGGCCGGAATCGGACGCGTACGGGACGGAACGTGGGAGCGTGGGGAGGAGACCAGGCCCCTGAAGCCCGGACAGAGACGCACGAGAGGAACCCCTGATGCGTGACGCGTACCACGAGGAACTTGATTCGATCGGCGACGGTCTGGTGGAGATGGCCCGGCTGGTCGGGTCGGCGATCGGACGCGCCACGACGGCCATCCTCGACGCCGATCTGAAGCTGGCGGAGAGCGTGATCGAGGCCGACCAGAAGGTCGACGAGCTCCAGCACGACCTGGAGGCCCGGGCCATCGCCCTGCTGGCCCGCCAGCAGCCGGTGGCGACCGACCTGCGCATAGTCGTCACCTCGCTGCGGATGTCGGCCGACCTGGAGCGCTCGGGCGACCTGGCCCAGCACGTGGCGAAGCTCGCCCGGCTGCGCTACCCGGAGCGCGGGGTCCCGCGGGACCTGCACGCCACGATCCTGGAGATGGGCCAGCTCGCGCAGCGCCTGATGGCGAAGGCGGCCGAGGTGATCATCACCAAGGACGTCGACCTGGCGCTCCAGCTGGAGCAGGACGACGACGAGATGGACCTGCTGCACCGCACCCTCTTCCGGCACCTGATGGACGACCGCTGGAAGCACGGCATCGAGACGGCCGTCGACGTCACGCTGCTGGGCCGGTACTACGAGCGCTTCGCCGACCATGCGGTCTCGGTCGCCAAGCGGGTGGTGTACCTGGTCACCGGTGAGCACGCGGACGAACTCCAGGCGGACCTGCAGCCGGAGATCCAGGCGGTGACGGGGGCGGAAGGGGCCTGATCGGGGGCTCACCCGCGCGACGGGGCCCGGCCGGAGGGCGTACGAGCCCCCATGCGCCGTTGATGCGCCCGGCGGGGCGGGCGTCCAATGGGGGCAGGTGTGCACAGGTGCCAGCCCCCGAGGAGGGACCCATGGCCGATTCCCCCAGCACGACGCCCGACCCCGCGCGGGAGCGGGAGACCGAGCAGCCCGCCGAGATCAGGAACCTCACCCTGATCGCCGCCTGCGGCTGCGGCTCGGGCTGCGGCTGCGGCTGCCAGTCGGGCAACCCGTGCCAGTGCGGCTGACTTCGTAGGACTTCCGTAGGGCCGAGGGCCCCGGCGCCGGTGGGCGCCGGGGCCCTCGGCCCCGCTCAGGACGCCCTGGCCCCGGGCAGCGCCTCGACCGTGTCCCCCTTCTCCCCCGTGTCCCCCGTCTCGACGACCGCCGCCTCCGTCGCCCCCTGCGGCAGCCGGCGCATCAGCAGCCCGTATCCGAGGCCGGCCACCGTGCCGATGACGGCACACAGGCCCCACAGCCACACGGACCCGAACCGGTCGATGACGAACCCCGCCATCAGGGGCGCGACCAGCGCGGCCACGGCCCAGGACATGGTGTACATGCCCTGGTAGCGCCCGCGTCCGTGCACCGGGGAGAGCCGTACCACGAGCCCGGTCTGGGTCGGGGCGTTGACGATCTCGGCGAGGGTCCACACGCACACGGTGAGGGCGAAGACGCCGACCGACCCGGCGAACGCGGTGAGGCCGAGGCCGTACCCGGCGAGCAGCGACGAGATCACCAGCAGCCGCCCGGGGTCCCGGTGCTCGATGAACCGGGTGACCGGAATCTGCAGCACCACGATGAGGACGCCGTTGACGGCGATGGCCATGCCGTAGTCGGCCGGTGTGAACCCGGCCTCGCCCATCGCGATGGGCAACCCGACGGACGCCTGCTGGAAGATCAGCGCGATGAGGAACGACAGCCCGACGACCCCCATGAACCGCCCGTCCCGCAGCACGGTCCCCAGCCCCACGCCGTCCTCCCGCGCGGCGGCCTCCACGCTCCGGACCGGCTTCGACTCGGGCAGCCTCAGGAAGACGACGACGGCGCACACCAGCGTCATCAGCGCCTCGATCAGGAACCCGGCGAGGTAGCTGTACTCGGCGATGAACCCGGCCCCCGCGGAGGAGATCGCGAAGCCGAGGTTGACGGCCCAGTAGTTGAGCGAGAAGGCCCGGACCCGGTCCTCGGGCCGCACGAGGTCCGCCATCATCGCCTGCACGGCGGGCCGGGAGGCGTTGGAGGCCATGCCGACGAGGAAGGCGACGGCCGCGATGGCGACCGGGTCCCGCATGAAGCCGAGCAGCGCGACGGACAGGGCGGTGGCGGTCTGCGCCACCAGCAGGGTGGGCCGCCGGCCGATCCGGTCGGTCATCACGCCCGCGCCCAGCGAGGAGACCACCCCGCCGAGCCCGTGCAGCGCGGCGACGAGCCCCGCGTAGGAGGCGGAGTACCCCCGGTCGAGCGTCAGGTAGAGCGCCATGAAGGTGGCGACGAACGCCCCGAGCCGGTTGACGAGGGTGCTGATCCACAGCCACCAGAACGCACGCGGAAGCCCCGAGACGGACTCGCGCGCGGCACGTCTCACTCCGGCGACTGACATGGAACCCCCGTAGAACAGATGTAAGCGGCTGATGCGGCGAGCACACCTTACGAAATGGGGGAGCCGGGAGACCACTCGATTAACAGATCCCGTCAACCGTCCGCCAGGCGGGCGGGGCGCGCGACCCCCGCGTGACGTCGATTACGCTCGGACGCATGGCCGACGCACCGTACAAGCTGATCCTCCTCCGCCACGGCGAGAGCGAGTGGAACGAGAAGAACCTGTTCACCGGCTGGGTGGACGTCAACCTCACCCCGAAGGGCGAGAAGGAGGCGACGCGCGGCGGCGAGCTGCTCAAGGACGCCGGCCTGCTGCCCGACGTGCTCCACACCTCCCTCCAGAAGCGCGCGATCCGCACCGCGCAGCTCGCGCTGGAGGCCGCCGACCGCCTGTGGATCCCGGTGAACCGCAGCTGGCGCCTGAACGAGCGTCACTACGGCGCCCTGCAGGGCAAGGACAAGGCGCAGACCCTCGCGGAGTTCGGCGAGGAGCAGTTCATGCTGTGGCGCCGCTCCTACGACACCCCGCCGCCCCCGCTCGACGACGACGCCGAGTACTCCCAGTTCTCCGACCCGCGCTACGCGACCCTCCCGCCGGAGCTGCGCCCGCGGACGGAGTGCCTGAAGGACGTCGTCGTCCGGATGCTCCCGTACTGGTTCGACGCGATCGTCCCCGACCTCCTCGCCCGCCGCACGGTCCTGGTCGCCGCCCACGGCAACAGCCTGCGCGCCCTGGTCAAGCACCTCGACGGCATCTCGGACGCCGACATCGCGGGCCTGAACATCCCGACGGGCATCCCGCTCTCCTACGAGCTCGACTCCGACTTCAAGCCGGTCACCCCCGGCGGCACGTACCTCGACCCGGAGGCGGCCGCCGCCGCCATCGAGGCGGTCAAGAACCAGGGCAAGAAGAAGTAAGCGCCCACGAAGTAGCCCCCTGCCTGCGGGTTCTCCGTCGGCAGGGGGCTTTTCGCTGTCTCGGGGCCGTCGTTGGGACCCTGCTCGGTCATGAGCGGGGCTGCACGAGGATCCCGGCCTTCACCTGGAAGGCGCCGGACCAGGCACGGAATGAGGTCCATGGGGCCAGGCGCCGGCCAGCACGAAGGAGACGACCGTTCCCCCGAAGGGGCTCGGCCCGGTGTGCCAGGACTCGGCGAGGGAGTCGACCAGGAACAGCCCGCGCCCGTGCGCGTCGTCCGCGTCCGGCCGACGGAGGCGCACGCTCGCCGGGAATCCGGGATTGTGCACCTCCACGCGCAGCGAGGTCCCCTCCCGGAACCACTCGACCCGCACCACCCACTCCTCCTCGGACCGCCCGTGGAGGATCGCGTTGGTCACCAGTTCCGAGATCATCAGCACGCAGTCGTCGACCGAACAGAGCGGGCGGTACGGGGCGATGAACTTCCGGAACCAGCGTCGCGCCCGCGGGACGGACTCCGGGATCGGACGCAAGGTCATCGACCCGAGCCTCGGTGACCCCTCACAGGGGTGACGGTCGATCGCAAAGGTCATCCGCGCTCACTCCTCGCCGTTGCCGTCGCGACCGCGACAGCGCTGATCTCGGCCGCCGAGCCCTCTCGGTCGGCGCCTGCTGATTCCGGTCACGGCCCTGCCGTCACCGGAATCGAAGAGGGGCCGACGGCGAACGACGGCATACGGACGCCTCTCGCCTCCAGGGATCACAGCAGAACCTCTCTAGACATCTTCAGCTTTCCGCTACATCTCTAGAGATGTCAAGCAAGTCGTTCGGGGACTGCCGGAAAGAGGCGGGGTGCGGCTACACGCAGCAAGCGAGCGCCCGACCTATGGCCTAAGGTGTCTAGAGAGGCGAGGAGGGTTCCGGAATGGCCACTACCGACGACCGTCGGCCCAAGTACCAGCGGATCGCGGACTCCCTGCGCGAGGCGATCCAGTCGGGCGAGTACGGTCCCGGTGATCGGCTTCCGGGGGAGAACGACCTCATGACCACGTACGGCGTGGCCCGCATGACGGCCCGACAGGCCCTGAGCGTCCTCCGGGACGAGGGCATCGCCGAAGCCCGCAAGGGCGCCGGCGTGTTCGTCCGGGCGTTCCGCCCGATCCGGCGCCGGGGCATCCACCGACTGGCCCACGACCAGTGGGGCAACGGCCGTTCCATCTGGTCGGCGGACATCGAGAACCGGGCACTCGAGGTCGACCGGGTCACCGTGTCCGAGGAGACGGCACCCGCGCACATCGGCGCGGCCCTGAACCTGGCCGCCGACGGGACGACGTGCGTGCGGCGCCGGCGCTTCGTCCTGGACGGCAAGCCGGTCCTGCTCGCGACGAGCTACCTCCCCCTGCCCCTGGTCGCCGGATCCGCGATCACCCGGGAAGACACCGGCCCGGGCGGGACGTACGCCAGGCTCGCCGAACTCGGCTGCGAGCCGGTGCACTTCCGCGAAGAGATCCGCTCACGCATGCCGTCGAAGGACGAGATGGAACAGCTGAGCCTGGCGGCAGGCACACCGGTCATCCTCATCTGCCGCACCGCCTTCACGGCCGAGGGCCGCCCCGTCGAGATCAACGAGATGACACTGGACGCCGCCTCGTACGTCCTGGAGTACGACTTCGACGCGAGCCCGACAGCCACTCCGCCCAACGGCTGAGCCACACCTCTCTTCACGGTGCGAGACGACCCGCTCCTGCCTGCCGCCGAGGCACACGCCATGCTGCGGTCGGCCTCGGCCTGCGAACGCGCCCTCTCCGGCGCGGAACACCGACTCTCACACGCACCCGGCGACGTCGCCGTCCGCGTACACCAGCAATCCCGTCTTGGCTCCCGAAGCCCCTCCCCCAGAGCGTTGTGCCGGTTGGTGGGCGCACCCTAGCCGTGCGCACTGACAAGGCGGCTCGACCTGGCTGCCCAGCTGGGCCGTCTCTGGGCCGTCCAGCGCTCGGTCGGGGCGTGGTCAGGGCTTGAGGAGGTCCGGTTCCGGTTGTTGTCTCGCCTCGGCCTGTGCTCCCGCGTCGCGGAGAGCCGTGACGGCCGACTCGGCGTCTTCCTGCGGCACGCCGGCGAGGATCACGGCGGGTACCTGTACGGCCAGAACCTTGCTGTGCCAGAGGCTCAGCCCTGTCAGCCGCCGTATGACGTGGACGACGTCCAGCGTGCGCGTGCCGGGGTCGGTGAGCACCACGTCATGCGGCACGTCGTCGCACACCAGCAAGAAGTACTCGTCGGCCATGACTCCCCTGATGCCGCAGCTCCACCGCGTGACGCAGGTCGGGCGGGGCTCAGTAGAGGATGACCCTCCACAGGTCGACCCACAGCATCCGGCCGCTGTCCGTGTCGCGTACCTGGACCCGGTCGTCCTCCACCTGCCGGACGGTGCCGTAGAGCGTGACGTCCGGGAGGTCCACCCTGACGGTGTCGTACACGTCCAGGTCGTCCTCCACCGGCCGGAACCACGTGCGCCCGCAGCGGTCGCAGCGGTAGTCGACGACATCCCGTCCTCGGGAGGAGGAGGGGGTGCCGATACGGACTTCCTCGACGCGGCACTTGGGGCACGGATCGGCGGTATGTGCGCCTATCGAGCGGGACATCGTCCAATCCTGCGGTGGAGCAGCGGAGCACGGCAACCGCCCCCGCGCGCGGACGATCCGCGATCCGCGCGCAGGGCTCAGGAGTGCTGTCCGGGCTTCATCAAGCCGCGGCTCAGAGGTCGGGAACTCCAGTCAGGGCGGACATCATCCTGATCTTCGACGGGTCCGCGACGCCGGAGTAGGCGCGCACCTCGTCCACCGAGCCCGCGAAGTACTCACCCCGGATCGCCGAACGGCCCACCTGGAGACCGCCCGAGGCCGTCCACGAGGTCGTGTCCACGGCGGTGGACGTGTAGGAGAGCTGTCCGTCCACGTAGAAGCGGAGCTCGTGGGCGGGGGCGTCGAAGACGACGGCCAGGTGCTCGCCCACGTCGTTGGGGTCGTCGTTGGGCAGGGTCTGCTCCTCGGCGATGACCACCTGCGGAGCGTTCGCCTCGTCCTCCGTGGACACCACGACTTCCCACTTGCCGCTCTCCGCCTGGTACCGGATCGCGAGGCGGTCGGTGTGCGAGCCCGGGAGGGAGAGGACGGTCTGCGTCCTGTCGTCGGTCGCGGCCAGGCGGGCGCGGACGGCGAGGGTGAAGCTCCCGTCCCCGCCGACCGGTGCCGCGGACGTCTCCGCCCAGTCGCCGTCTCCGTCGAGCCTGAGGTCGCCCTGACCGACCAGGGCGGGGTCCCCGAAGAGGGGGTCGTCGGGGTGGTAGATCCAGGCATCGCCGTTCAGGGTCAGCGGCAGGCCCCCCGACTGCACGTTGGGTGCGACTCCACCGGGTGCCGCCTCCAGGGGCCAGTACCCCTCCCGACTCAGCGACGTCGCCGGGGCCGGACCCTCGTCCGCCGCGTAGGCGGCACCAGGGACCCCGCCGAGTACGAACGAGAGCGCGAGGGCTCCCGCCGTCACCGTGGCGGCGCGGTATCTGCCGTTCATGTTCCCCCCACTTTTCGAGAATCCGGTCGGAATGCTGAACTGATCTTCAGTCCTTGGCACTTGGGGCGCAAGGAGTTTTGGCCGTCATGCCTGACACACCGTTGTCCGGCGAACCTCGGCGCACGGAGTCGGGGTTTGCCGGATCGGCAAACGTGCTCGGGTGCCCGGGGTGGTCTTCCGCATGATCGGGGCAGGGAAGACCACCGGGTTCGAAGGAGGGCGCATGTCGCGGCACGCCACGGAGATCACGCACCGGCTGGTGCCCTCGCCGGGAGGGCGGATCCATCTCGCGGAACAGGGGGCCGGGCCGCTGGTGCTGCTCGTGCACGGGTTTCCGGAGTCCTGGTACTCCTGGCGGCACCAGCTGCCGGCCCTCGCCGCGGCGGGGTACCGCGCGGTCGCCGTCGATGTGCGTGGCTACGGGCGCTCCTCCAGGCCGGCCGCGACGGAGGCGTACCGGATGCTCGACCTGGTGGAGGACAACGTCGCCGTCGTGCACGCCCTGGGCGAGGAGTCGGCGGTGGTCGTCGGACACGACTGGGGCGCGAACATCGCCGCGAACTCCGCGCTGCTCAGGCCGGACGTGTTCCGCGCGGTGGGGCTGCTGAGCGTTCCCTACACCCCGCGCGGCGGGCCCCGGCCCCGTGACGTCTTCGCCGGGATGGGCGGGGACGAGGAGTTCTACGTCTCGTACTTCCAGGAACCGGGCCGTGCCGAGGCGGAGATCGAGCCCGATGTACGGGGCTGGCTCGCGGGCCTCTACGCGGCGCTGTCCGCCGACACCATGCCCGCGCCCGGCGCTCCCGACCCGCACTTCGTCGGCAGGGGCGGGACCATGCGCGACCGGTTCCCCGCGGGCCGGCTGCCCGGCTGGCTGAGCGAGCGGGACCTCGACGTCTACGCCGGGGAGTTCGAGCGGACGGGGATGACCGGCGCGCTCAACCGCTACCGGAACATGGACCGCGACTGGGAGGACCTCGCCGCCTTCGACGGCGCCCCGATCACCCAGCCGTCGCTGTTCGCCGGTGGCGGCCAGGACGCCTCCACGACCTGGCTGGCCGACGCGATCGAGGCGTACCCGGTGACGCTGCCGGGCCTGGTCTCCTCCCACATCCTCGACGGCTGCGGCCACTGGATCCAGCAGGAACGCCCCGACGAGGTCAACCGGCTCCTGACCGAGTGGCTGGCGGTCCTGCCCGTGTCGTGACGGCTTCGCACCCCACGGTCGGCGGACGACTCACCTCCGGAACACGGCCGCGCCGGTACGGGCGCGGCGGGTTCGCCGGACTCTCCGCGGGGCGCTTCCACGCCTCGTTCAGGCCGGTCGGCGTGGTCCGCCCACGCCGACCCCGTCCGCCCGCGACGCCGGGGGCCGCCTTCGGCGGGGGTGACCGCACAGGTCGCGGCTCGCGGCCGCCGCGGGATCCGCGGCGGCCGCCCGACCCGCCGGGCGTCCCTACGCCCGGCCCTCCGTCTCGGCGTCGGCGACGGCGATCGTGATGCCGAGGGCCTTGGCGATGTTCGCCGCCGCCGTCATGACGCGGGCCGTTCCCACCACGGGCGCGATCGCGACCAGGACGTCCTGCACCTTCTCGGCGGTCACGCCGGACCGGACGGCGGGGTCGATGTGCGCGACGTAGGAGATCGGCGGGGCGTCCGACGCGGCGAGGGCCGCGATGCGGGTGAGCATGAACGTCTCCTGGTCCAGTCCGCACCGCTCGACCGAGTCGACCGTCATCGCGGCGAGGGTGTCCAGTACCGGGGTCTCGGATTCTGTGGCCATGGGCCGTCTTCTCCTGTCAGTGCCGGAGGGGGGAATCGGCGGGCACCGGGATGCGGGGTTGGGCGCCGTCCACGCGGGACGGCGCCCTCCGCTCGACCGGAAGTCCCCTTCGACGGTACGTCCGTTCCGCGCTGATCGCCCCCCGGGGAGACGGCGTCGTCGAGGTGTTCCACGCCCGCTTCACCGAGTACGCGTACCCGATGCACGTCCACGACGCCTGGACGCTGCTCATCGTCGACGACGGCGCCGTACGGTACGACCTCGACCGGCACGAGCACGGCACCCCGCACGACACCGTGTCCCTGCTGCCGCCGCACGTCCCCCACAACGGGGCCCCCGCCACCCCCGGCGGCTTCCGCAAGCGGGTGCTGTACCTCGACGGCCGCCATCTCGCCGACGGCCTCATCGGGGCCGCCGTCGACCGGCCCGATCTGCGCGATCCCCTGCTGCGGCGGCGCGTCGGGCAGGTGCACGCCGCGCTCGTGCGGCCCGGGGACGAGCTGGAGGCCGAGAGCAGGCTGACGCTCGTCGGGGAGCGGCTGCGGGAGCACCTGCGGTCCCGGGACGTCCTCGGCGCGCCCCGGCGGGATCCCGTGCCGGCGCGGCGGCTGCGGGAGCTGCTCGACGAGCGGGTCGTGGAGGGCGTCGGCCTGGCGGAGGCCGGTGAGGCGCTGTCCGCCCATCCCGCGCACCTGGTACGGGCGTTCAGCGGGGCCTACGGCATCGCGCCGCACCAGTACCTGACGTCCCGCCGGGTGGGCCGCGCCCGGCGGCTGCTCCTGGAGGGGCGGTCGCCGGGCGAGGCCGCCGTCGCCGCCGGGTTCTACGACCAGGCGCACCTCCCCCGGCACTTCCGGAGGCTGGTCGGGGTCACGCCGGGGCGTTACCGGGCGGGCGGCCGGTAGCTCCCGGGGAAGCGGGCCGCCCTCTCCCGGAGGGCGTCCGCGTCACCTCACGTCGACGTAGTCGCCCGCCGCCGTCGCCCCGCCCGTGGTGGACGTCTCGCCGAACGTCCAGCGCCAGTAGCCGTCGACGGTGGCCTTCACGGTGGTCTTCAGGGAGCCCGTGGAGTTCGCCCGCACCGTCTTGACCGTGGTGTAGGCGCTGGTGCCCGCCTTGCGGAACTGGAGCTTGGCCAGCTTGTCGGGATAGCCGACGTACGCCTCCTTGCCCCAGTCGGCGCGGGTCAGCTTGCCCGTCACGGTGAGCGTCCCGTTCTTGGCGACCGGTTCCGGCGAGGCGTTGACGGTGGCCCGCGCGGCGCGCTTGACCTGGACCGTGCCGAGGCCGGTCAGGTTCTCCTCGGCCTTGAGCCTGGTCTCCGAGCCCGGGGCCCAGAGACGGACGTTGACCGCGATCTTCCAGGTGGTGGCGTCCTTGGTGGAGTCCAGGGTCCAGCGGGGGTCGATGTAGAGATCACCCTCGACGTTCGCCGAGCCGGGGGTGTCGTCGTAGTAGATGACGTGGCCCGTGCGGATGCCGCTCTCCGCGCCCTTGGCGGCCGTGGTGTCGTGGTACAGGTACGGGAACGCGGTGATGTCGCCGGACGAGTAGCCCGCGGGCCAGGTCATGCGGAAGCTGACGCCGGGGTACTTCTCCTCGGAGACGCCCACGATGATGGGCTTGCCCTTGTTCACGACCATCTTCGAGACCGTGACGCCGGTGTCGGCCGCCTGGGCGGGCGTCGCGGTGCACACCCCGAGGGCGAGCGCTCCGGCGAGCGCGGCCATGAGGGTGGATCTGCCTGTGCGCATGCACGTCCTCTTCATGCACGGGACCCCTGAGCCCGGGGTCCGGATCGCGGCAGACTAACAGCCCGCGATCGCATGCCCGTTCGGGACCCGTGCGGTGACCTGCGCGGTCGTCACCCCTCCGAGGGGCGCCGCAGCAGGTGCGTGAACGCGTCCAGGTTGCGGGTGGACTCCCCGCGTGACACCCGCCAGTCGTACTCCTTGCGGATCGCCGAGGCGAACCCCAGCTCCAGGAGGGTGTTGAAGCTGTCGTCGGCGGCCTGGAGGACCTGGCCGAGGAGGCGGTCGAGTTCCTCCGGGGTGACGGCGGCCAGGGGCAGGCGGCCGGTGACGTAGACGTCGCCGAGCGGGTCGACGGCGTAACTCACGCCGAAGAGCTTGAGGTTGCGCTCCAGGAGCCAGCGGTGGACGCCGGCCTCGTTCTCGTCGGGGTGGCGGATGACGAAGGCGTTCAGGGAGAGCGTGTGCCGGCCCGCGATCAGGGACACGGTCGTGGAGAGCTTGCGGGTGCCGGGGAGCTTCACCACGTAACTGCCGGGCGCGGGGCTCTCCCACTCCAGCTCGGCGTCCTTCAGGACGTCCTCGATGACCTGCGCTGCCTCCGCCGCCTTGTCAGCCATGGGTCGAGCGTACGTGACGGCGGTGGGCCTGGGTGGCGGCCGTGTAGACGTCGGCCGTGGTCGCGGCGGCGGTGTCCCAGCCGAAGGACTGGGCGTGCCGGGCGGCGGCCTCGCCCATGCGGTCGGCGAGGTGCGGGTGGTCGGCGAAGTCGCGCAGCACGCGCGCGTAGGCGTCGGGGTCGTGGCCCTGGACGAGGAAGCCGGTGTGTCCGTCCCGTACGGCCACCGGGAGGCCGCCGACCGCCGCCGCGAGCACCGGGGTGCCGGCGGCCTGCGCCTCTATGGCGACCAGTCCGAAGGACTCGCTGTAGGAGGGCATGACGAGGACGGACGCCGCGCGGAACCAGTCCGCGAGCTGCTCCTGCCCGACGGGCGGGTGGAACCGTACGACGTCCGCGATGCCGAGCCGCGCGGCGAGCTTCTGCAGCCCCTCCGGCTTGGCGAGGCCGCTGCCGCTGGGGCCGCCGACCACGGGGACGCAGAGGCGCGAGCGCAGTTCGGGGCGCTCGCCGAGCAGGGCGGCCACCGCGCGCAGGAGCACGTCGGGGGCCTTGAGAGGCTGGATGCGGCCCGCGAAGAGCGGGATCAGGGCGTCCTTCGGGAGGCCGAGGCGGGCCCGCGCGGCGGCGCGGCCGTCGGCCGGGCGGAAGCGGGACAGGTTAACGCCGGGGTGGACGACGGCGACCTTGCCGGGGTCGGCCGTGTAGTGCCGTACGAGTTCGCCGGCCTCCTCGGCGGTGTTGGCGATCAGCCGGTCGGCGGCGGTGACGATCTGGGTCTCGCCGATGACGCGGGCGGCGGGCTCAGGCGTGTCGCCGGCGGCCAGGTTGGCGTTCTTGACCTTGGCCATGGTGTGCATGGCGTGCACCAGGGGCACGCCCCAGCGCTGGGCGGCGAGCCAGCCGACGTGGCCGGAGAGCCAGTAGTGGGAGTGGACCAGGTCGTAGTGGCCGGGGCGGTGGTGGGCCCAGGCCTGCATCACGCCGTGGGTGAAGGCGCACAGCTGGGCCGGGAGCTCCTCCTTGGCGAGGCCCTCGTAGGGGCCCGCGTCGACGTGCCGGACGAGGACGCCGGGGGCGAGTTCGACGGTGGGCGGGAGGGCGGCGGCGGTCGCGCGGGTGAAGATCTCGACCTCGATGTTGATCGCGGCGAGGCGCTGCGCGAGCTCCACGATGTAGACGTTCATGCCGCCCGCGTCGCCGGTGCCCGGCTGGTGGAGCGGGGAGGTGTGCACGGAGAGCATGGCCACGCGGCGGGGCCTGCGGTGCAGTCGCAGGCGCGGGGGCGCGGCGGGGGAGCGCCGCCCGAGCCTCGCGATGTACTGGCTCACGTGGCGTTCCTCCTCGCTGCGGGCATGACTGTCGGAGGGTGTGCGTCCCTCGGCGGCGTCAACGCCGAAGGGTCGTCCTCCATTTCCGGACGATCTCTCCGGTTCGGCTTTTTGCCGAATCATTACCGATCGTCGCTCAACCGTTCGAGAGCGGGCCGCGTGACGCACGGCGGTGCGGCCGCCGGGCACCCGCATACTCGTCCGTATGACACCCGCCCGCGCCGTCTCCCTCCCCCGCTCCCGGCTCCGCCCGGGCGGGGGGACCCCCGTCGTCGGCACGGTGACGCGCGGCACCACCAACCCCAACCGGCTGCGCCGCATGGACCGCTGGATCGCGGCCACGCACGGCGCGGAGCTGCGCCGCGCGGCCGATCCCGTCGCCGTCGACCTCGGCTACGGCGCGGCCCCCTGGACGGCGGTCGAGCTGCTGCACCGGCTGCGCGCCGCGGCGCCCCGCACGCGCGTGACGGGCGTCGAGATCGAACCGGCCCGGGTCGCGGCGGCACGGCCGTACGAGCGCGAGGGGCTGGCCTTCCTCCGCGGCGGCTTCGAGGTCCCGGTTCCCGGGCGGCCGGTGCTGGTCCGCGCGGCGAACGTGCTGCGCCAGTACGACGAGGCCGAGGTCGCCGCCGTGTGGCGGCGGCTGTGCGCGCGGCTCGCGCCCGCCGACCCGGCGACGGGCTCGCGCGGCGGGCTGCTGGTCGAGGGGACCTGCGACGAGATCGGGCGCCGGCACGTCTGGGTCGCCCTCGGCCCGGAGGGGCCGCGCACGGTCACCTTCGCGGCCCGGCTGAGCTCCCTGGAGCGCCCCTCCGACCTGGCGGAACGCCTGCCGAAGGCGCTCATCCACCGCAATGTGCCGGGCGAGCCGGTGCACGCCTTCCTGCGCGACTTCGACCGCGCCTGGGCCGCCGCCGCGCCCTACGCCGCCTACGGCGCACGGCAGCGCTGGATCCGGACGGTGCGCGACCTCACGGCCGACTGGCCGGTGGCGGACGGGCCGGGGCGGTGGCGGCAGGGGGAGGTGACGGTGCGGTGGGAGGCGCTGGCGCCGCTCGGGTGACCCCCGGCTCCGTGGCGACGCGGGCCGGGAACGATCTCCGTGAGCCGTTCGTCCCACGGGCGGGACGGCCGCCGCGCCGGGGAGGGACGGGCCGGAGACGCCGGACGGGGGAAGACGGGTGGTACTCCCTCTGTCGTTTCGCGCGTCGGCATGGCAGCATCCCCTGGGCGACCGTATGTTACTGACGGTTAATCAACGGGGGTGTGCGTCATGCGGACGGGCAGGCGAGGGTTGCTCACGGCGGCCGTGACCGTGGTCTGCGCGGTCACCGTGCTGGCGTCGCCCGGTACGGCGTTCGCGGCTCCCACTCCCCCGCCGCCCCCCGGCACGACCGCGAGCGTCACCGTGGTCTCCGACCGGGACCTGGAGGCGGTGCGCGAGAAGCTCGACAAGCTCTATCGCGCGGCGGCCGTCGCCACCGAGGAGTACAACGCCGCCGAGGAGAAGGCGCGACAGCAGTCCGCCCAGGTCGTCCGGCTGGCGAAGAAGATCGTCGAGGGCCGGGAGAGGCTGGACGAGCTGAAGGCCCGCGCGGGCGCCGCGGCCGCCGCCCAGTACCGCGGCGGCGGGCTTCCGCCCGAGGCCCACCTGATGCTGAGCGACGATCCGCAGGAGTTCCTCGACGGCGCGGGCCGGGTGCGCCAGGGCGAGCACGCGACCAGGGGCCTGCTCGGCGAGATGACCCGCACCCAGCAGGACCTGGAGCAGTACGCGCAGGACGCCGAAGCGCAGATGAAGAAGCTCGAGACGGGCCGCCGGGCCAAGGCCGAGGCGCAGAAGAAGATCGAGAAGCGGATCGAGGCGGCCGAGAAGCTCGAGTCCGAGCTGGAGGAGGAGGAGAAGGAGCGCCTGGCCCTGCTGGAGCAGCAGGCCGCCGCCGAGGCGCAGGCCTCGTGGCTGGGCTCCGGCATCCTCGACGAGATCAGGGGGAAGGCGACGGAGCAGGGCGGCAAGGCCGTCGCGTACGCCACCGCGCAGATCGGGAAGCCGTACCAGTGGGGCGCCGAGGGGCCGAACACGTACGACTGCTCCGGACTGACCTCGCAGGCCTGGATCTCGGCCGGACGGAGCATGCCGCGCACCTCGCAGGCGCAGTGGCAGCAGCTGAAGCGCGTCGACGTCGAGGACATGCGGCCCGGCGACCTCATCATCTACTTCGACGACGCCAGCCACGTGGGGATGTACGTCGGGGACGGCACGATGGTGCACGCCCCGCGCCCCGGGCGGACGGTGACGCTCGCGGGAGCCGGATCGATGCCGATCCTCGGGGTGGTACGGCCGGACGCGGACGACGGCTGAGCGGTTCGCACCCTCCCGACCGCCCCCTCGGCCGCCTGCTCAACCGCCTGCTCACCCGCCTGCTCAACTGCCCGGTGACACGCGCCATGTGACCCAGTACACGTCGATCTCGCGACCGGACCCCCGCGGACGTGACGTTCGTCATCCCGATGGCGTCCGCACCCTGTCCAACTGCGCTGGTGAACGCGGCATATGACGGTGGCCGAGGGCGGAGCGGCGTGGTTCGCACCATTCCGCCGCGGCGCCGTCAGCCGCTATGGTCCCCGTTCGAAGGGGGCGTCCCCTGCTCGCACCCGGAGGTGGGAGCCGGGCACGGGCCTACGGCCAAAGCCCCCACCGTGCCCTCGGGGGGAGGGAAGGAACCCGCGACAATGCCCGCACCCGTACCGCGGCAGAGAACGATCCCGGCCGCGGAAAGCGGTCAGGCGCCGGCCGCCGCACCGAACGGCGGCTCCGCCCAGGACTCCTCGGAGGCCAAGGTGACGGCCCCGCGCGCGGCCAACCCGTCCGAGAACGCCACGGACCGGGCCGGCTCCGCGCCGGACCGGCCCGAGACGCCCGCCCCCGCCCACCTCACGCTGCTGCTGATCGAGGACGACCCCGGCGGGTCGCCGATCGTGCCGGAACTGCTCGACCGGTCCGGCAAGCCGATCCGCGTCCGCACCGCCCGCAACCTCACCGAGGCCGGACGGCTGCTGACCGACGACGTGCACTGCATCCTGCTGGACCTCGCGCTGCCCGCGCCGGGCCGGGCGGGCGACGGTGACGACGAGCTCGCCGTGCTCAAACACGTCCTGGAGCTCGCGCCCCGGCACGCCGTCCTCGCGCTCACCGGCGCCGACGACGCCGAACGCGGCGCGGAGGCCGTACGGGTGGGCGCCCAGGACTACCTCGTCCGCGACGAGCTGGACGGCCGGCTGCTGAGCCGGGCGATCCGGTACGCGGTGGAGCGCAAGCGGTCCGACTCCGCCGAGCGGCGGCTCGCCGAGGGCCGCGTGCGCGCCCAGGAGAACCGCCGGCTGGAACGCGGCCTGCTGCCCACCCCGCTGCTGGACGGCTCCCCGCTGCGGTTCGCCGCCCGCTACCGCCCCGGCCGCTCCCGCGCCCTGCTCGGCGGGGACTTCTACGACGTCGTCCGCACCCCGGACGGCACCGTGCACGCCATGATCGGCGACGTCTGCGGGCACGGCCCGGACGAGGCCGCCCTCGGTGTGGAGCTGCGCATCGCCTGGCGCGCGCTGACCCTCGCGGGGCTGTGCGGGGACCGGCTGCTGGGCACGCTGCAGCAGGTGCTGGAGCACGAACGGCCGGACGACGAGATCTTCGCGACCCTGTGCGCGGTGGACATCGCGCCGGACGGCCGCCGGGCGGGCCTGTGCCTGGCCGGCCACCCGTCGCCGCTGCTCGCCCGCCCCGGACACCCCGCGCGTCTGCTGCCGTACGACGACAACGGCCCGGCGCTCGGCCTGCTGCCGGGCGCCCGCTGGCCGCGGACGCAGGTGGAGCTGGGCGCCGAGTGGAGCCTGATGCTCTACACCGACGGCCTGATCGAGGGCCGGGTCGGCGACACCGGGGAGCGGCTCGGCCAGGACGGCATGGTGGAGATGATCCGCCGCCGGCTCTCCGCGGGACTGCGCGGGGAGGAGCTGCTGCGCACCGCCGTCAACGAGGTCCGGGACCTCAACGGGGGCGAGCTGACGGACGACGTGGCGGTGCTGCTGCTGGACCGGGCGGCGTGAACGGCGGGGCCGCCCCCCGTCAACGGCCGCCGTTGTACGGGCCGTAGGGGCCGTCGCTGCTGGAGCCCCTGCGGGAGCGCCCACCGCCGGAGAGACCGCGCAGGGCCGGGCGGACGTCGACCATGTACACGATGGTCGCGATCAGTCCGATGACCGGCAGGAACGACAGGATGTTGAAGATCAGGTTCACCACGAAGGCGAGGCCGAGGACGAGCAGCCAGAACGGCTTGGTCTTCTTGTCCGCCGCGCGGTAGGCGTCCTCACGACGCGTGGCGGCGTCGATCAGCGCGAAGCCGCTGAACACGATCAGGGCCACGCTCAGCAACCACATGAACCCCGCGAAGCCCTGCATCAGCACAACGTCCACCACCAGACTCGGCTCGTCCTCTACGCCGTCACCGTACCCGCATCCGGCGGTCGGCTACCCGGACAACGGGCCGGGCACCGCGAGAGTGCCCGGCCCGTCCGGTTCCGCCCCGCCTCCTGCTACTTCGCGGGCGGCGTCGGCTTCTTCACCGTGGCCTTGCGCACCGGGGGCTTCCTGGCGACGGGCTTCTTCACCTCGGCGTCCCCGGCGGCGGCGGGCTTGTCGTCCTTGACCTCGACCGGCTCCAGCCGGGGCGCGGGCTTCGGCTCGGCCGGCGGCTCGACCGCGACGGCGATGTCCTCGATGCTCTCGGCGGCTTCGCCGCGCCAGGTCTTCACGGCCTGCTCGCCGTGCTCGGCGACCTTCTCGTAGGTCTCCCGGGCCTTGACGGCGTACTCGGCGGCGATGCCGACCCCGCGCAGCGCGAGGTCCTGGGCGCTCTCACCGAGCTTCTTCAGGTCGGTGTCGAGCGAGCCGAAGAGCTCGCCGACCTTGGTCTGGAGCGTCTCCTGCGTCTCCCGGACCCGGACGGTCGCCCGCTCCTGGACGGCCTTGGGGTCGGTGTTGCGCACGGCCTCGATACGGGCCGGGGCCTCCGCGCGCAGCTGCTCCACCAGGGCCGGCACCTTCTTGGCCTGCTGCAGCGCGAGGTCGGCGGTGCCGGCGGCGAAGTAGAGCGGGGTCGGGTCGCTGAGGGTCTTGCGCAGATCGTCGGTGATGGCCATGGTGAGGGTCCTCCCGGATGCGTTGTCGACTGGGGGTTTCATGTGGTCCGCGGCGGGCGGCCGGCGCCCTGGTCCGGCTCAGCCGGCCGTCCGCCGCGGACCGGTGTCGCTGTCGCCGTCGCCGATCGTGCCGTCCGCCGGGGCGTCGGCGGGATCCGCGGGCGTCGTCTCACCGTCCTCGGCGATCCCAAACCCGTTCTCCTTGCGGAACGACTCGTAGATCTGGAGCAGCACCTGCTTCTGACGCTCGGTCAGCGTGGGATCGGCGAGGACGGCGGCCCGCGTCTCCACCTCGGACCGGTCCCGCTCGGCATCGAGGATCCCGGCCCGGACGTACAGCGTCTCGGCGGAGATCCGCAGCGCCTTGGCGACCTGCTGCAGGACCTCCGCGCTCGGCTTGCGCAGCCCGCGCTCGATCTGGCTGAGGTACGGATTGGACACCCCGGCGGCCTCGGCGAGCTGCCGCAGCGACAACTGTGCGCTGCGCCGCTGCTCGCGCAGGTACTCACCGAGATTGCCGACGTTGAGCGAGGCCATGCCTCCACACTGCCCCATCGCGCTAACTCTTGCAAGCACCTGCTTGCAAAAGTGCGCCACGGCACGCTCGGGAGCCGGAAACCGCCCGTGCGCGCCCGCGGCGAGGAGGGATCGTGAAGCACGCGCCCGGACGGACGGCACCTCACCGAGGACGCCGGTGACTTCCTCGCCCGGGCCGGGGACTTCCCGCGCACGCGGCCCGGCCGGCACGCCATGGCCCTGCCGTGGGCCGAGCGGGTGCGGACACGTGGGGCGCTAGCGTGGGGCCATGATCGTATGGATCAACGGCACCCACGGCGCGGGCAAGACGACGACCGCCGCGCTCGTGCAGCGACTGCTCCCGGACTCACGGGTGTTCGACGCCGAGAAGGTCGGCGAGACGCTCATGGACATCACACCAAGGCTGCCCATGACGGACAACTTCCAGCACTGGCCGCCGTGGCGGCCGCTCGTCGTCGAGACCGCCCGCCGGGTCCTCGACTACACCGGCGGCACCCTGGTGATGCCCATGACCGTCCTGGTCGAGGAGTACTGGCGCGAGATCAGCGCGGGCCTCGCCCGCCACGCCGTCCCGGTACGCCACTTCGTCCTGCACGCCGACCGGGAGACCCTCCGCGCGCGCATCGCGGGGGACACCGTCCTCGGCCCCGACTCCCCGTTCCGCCTCAGCCACCTGGAGCCCTACGCCGAGGCGGCCCGCACCTGGCTGCACGCCGACGCCGAGGTCGTCGACACCACCCGCCTCACCCCGGCCGAGGCCGCCCTGCGGATCGCGGAGGCCGTCAAGGGCTGAGACCGCCGCCACGGGGAGGACCGGTCAGGATTCGAGAAGCCCCGGACGGCCGCGCGCGCCTAGCGTGGTGGGCATGGCATCCATCGAAAGCGTGACCCTCGACGTGGCCGACACCGCGGCCGCCCGCCGTTTCCACTCCGCCGCCTTCGGGCTGGACGGGCAGATCCGTCTGCGGGCCTCGGAGGAGGCCACGCACGGGTTTCGCGGGTTCACCCTGGGGCTCACGGTCTCCCAGCCCGGCGACGTCGACAGCCTCATCGGCACCGCCGTGGACGCCGGCGCCGTACCGCTGAAGCCGGCCGCGAAGTCGCTCTGGGGGTACGGGGGCGTCGTGCGGGACCCGGACGGGACGATCTGGAAGGTCGCGACCTCGGCGAAGAAGGACCGCGGCCCCGTCACCCGGCGGATCGACGAGATCGTGCTGCTGCTCGGCGTCGCGGACGTGGCCGCGAGCAAGCGGTTCTACGTCGCGCGGGGCCTCACCGTGGCGAAGAGCTTCGGCCGTACGTACGCCGAGTTCGCCGGCGGGGCGTCGAGCCCCGTGAAGCTGGCGCTGTACCGGCGCCGTGCCCTCGCCAAGGACCTCGGCGTCCCCGAGGAGGGCGGCGGATCGCACCGGCTGGTGATCGGCGGCGGCGCGGGCGCCTTCACCGACCCGGACGGGTTCGCCTGGGAGGCCGCGTCGCCGGCCGCCCTCGCACGCTGACGTGCACCAGGGCGGGGAGAAGCCATGACGGACGCTCCGCCGCGCGGACTCGGGCAACGGGTGCGGGACACCCGCGCGAGACCCGAGAACGACGTCGGCCTCCGGACGGCGCCCCTCCCGTCCCGTTCTCCCTCCTCCGGGACGGGGCCGCGTTCCTCGTCCCGACGTCACGCCCCTCGGTCACCGGCCGCGCCCCGGCGGCGGACGACCGGGTGCGGACCGGCCTCGGGCCGACCCGCGGCCTCGTGCTCGCCCTCGTCGACGGCACCGCCGGGCCGGTGGACGTCGCCGGGCCCCGGGACCGGCGACGCGTTCGCCGAGAGGACCGGGCCCGGCGCGAGGTGAACGATGTGCCCGGAGGCACCCTCGTGCGCGAAGGCCGCCGGCCCGGCGGGCCGCGCACGGCAGACTGGCCCGCATGACCGCCGCGACCGATGCCGCCAAGTCCGACCTCCGCCGCTATCTCCAGGAAGCCCGCGACGCCCTGCTGTGGAAGCTCGACGGCCTCCCCGAGTACGACGTCCGCCGCCCGCTGACACCGACCGGCACCAACCTGCTGGGGCTGGTGAAGCACGCGGCCGGCGTGGAACTGGGCTACCTCGGCGACACCTTCGGCCGGCCGTCCGGCGAGCCGATGCCCTGGCTCGCGGACGGCGCGGAACCGAACGGGGACATGTGGGCCACCGCCGAGGAGTCGCGCGAGGACGTCACCGGTCTGTACCGCCGGGCGTGGGCGCACGCGGACGCGACGATCGAGGCGCTGCCGCTGGACACGACCGGCCGGGTGCCGTGGTGGCCGGACGGCAGGGACGAGCTGACGCTGCACCACGCCGTGGTCCGCGTGATCGCCGACACCCACCGGCACGCCGGCCACGCCGACATCCTCCGCGAACTCATGGACGGCGCCGCGGGGGAGAGCCCGACCGGCACCAGTCTGCCGTCGGACGATCCGGCCTGGTGGAAGGCCTACCGGGACCGTCTGGAGCGCGTGGCGCGGGAGGCCGGCCGAAAGGCGTGACCGGCCCGCCCGACGGCGCCCCGGTGAGGAACGGGACCGACGCCGGCCCGCCGCCGGACGCCCCGGCCCGGCCCGGCCCGGCGGGAGGCCTGCCGCGAACGGCGGGAACCCGTGGCGCGAACGGCGGGCCGCGAAGCGTCACCGGGCCGCCCGCGCGGCACCCCTCACCGGGCCGCGCGGGCCCACTCGCCGAGGACGGGGACGCACTTCTCGGCGAAGTACTCGTAGTCCTCGGCCGTGTTGTAGACGTGCGCGGACAGCCGCAGGTAGCCGACTCCGCGGAAGCTGGTGAACGCCGCCTCGACGCCCAGCTCCGCGGGGGCCCGGTCGCGCAGGGCGTCGGCCGCGATGCGGCTCTCGCCGAGGCCGTCGGGCAGCCGCACCAGCCGCATGCCGGGCACGGGCATGCCGACGTCGACGGACGCGTCCGCACCGGTCAGTTCGGTGAGCGCGGCGCCCACGATCCGCGCGCCGTAACCGGCCAGCTCGTCCATGTACCGGCGGGCGGCGGGCCAGCCCCAGACGCGGTCGACGAAGTCGAGGGCCGTCGCCGCGGCCAGCGGGCCGGTCGCGTCGAGCGTGCCCTGCTGGTCGAAGCGGTCGGGGTACGGGTCGGCGGCGCCCCACGAGTCGATCAGCGGGTACAGCCCCTCCCGCAGCGGACCGCGCGCCACCAGGGCCGCGGTGCCGCGCGGCGCGCAGCCCCATTTGTGCAGGTTGCCCGTCCAGAAGTCGCCGTCCCACCCCTCGAGCGGGGCGGCGATCAGGCCGGGCGCGTGCGCGCCGTCCACGAGCAGCGGGACGCCGCGCCGCCGCGTCTGAGCACTGATCCGCTCCACCGGCAGCCGGCGGGCGGTCGCCGAGGTGACCTGGTCCAGGACGACGAGCCCGGTGGCCTCGCCCACCTCGGCCATCACCGCCTCGTACGCCTGCTCCTCGTCGGCGTCCAGCGGCACCCCGGCGGTGCGCACCCGGCCGCCCCAGCGGCGGGCCAGCCGTTCGGCGCCCGTCGTCACGGCGCCGTAGCCGTGGTCGGTGACGACGATCTCCCCGCCGCCCCGGTGGTCCAGGCCCGCGTACACGACGCTCGCGCCGGCACTCGCGTTCGGCACCAGGGCGAGGTCGCCGGGGTCCGCGCCGAGGAAGGCGGCGAGGTCGGCCCGGGCCGCCGCGAGCCGCCGCGGCAGCTCGGAGAACCACACCACCGGGGCGCCCTCCATCCGCGCGCGCAACTCCTGCTGCCGCTCCTGGGCGACCAGGGGTACGGCGCCGAACGAACCGTGGTTGAGGTGGCGCAGGGCGGGGTCCAGCGACCAGGCCCGCGCGGCCGGCCGGCCGTCGGCCAGCAGCAGGGGGCGGGGGGCGGCGGTGCCCTCGGTCTCGCTCACGTGACTCCCCTGCGTGCCTGCGTGCGGAACACCGGATCCTAACGCGGCCGCACGAGCGCCACGAGGCGTCCCGACGGCGGGCACACGCACTTTTTTGTGCGTACTTGGCAGCGCGGCGGCGCCCGGCGAACCTGGTTGCGGGCGCCGGACGGGAAGGGAGCGGGAACGGCCGCCCGTCAGGAGGCCGGGGCCCCGGTCAGCCTCTCCAGGCGGCGGTGACCCCAGTCGGACAGGGGAGCCAGCGCCCCGGCGAGCTCGCGGCCGAACGCGGTCAGGGAGTAGACCGTCTTCGGCGGCAGTACGTCGTGCACCTCCCGGCGCACCAGTCCGTCCGCCTCCATCTCGCGCAGCGCCTGGGTCAGCACCTTCTCGGTGAGGCCCGGCACCTTCCGCCGCAGTGCGGCCGGCCGGTGCGGGCCGGACTCCAGCAGCCACAGCAGCGTGGTCTTCCACTTGCCCTCGATCACGGCGATCGCGGCGGTCACCCCGCAGACGTCCGGATCGTGGCGCCGGTGCACCATGCCCCGCCCCTTTCCTCAGTAATTGCCATGAATATCAAGGGAGTTCTAACATGTCCACGCACACCGACCAGCCCTCCGTCACCGTCCTCGGTCTCGGTCCGATGGGCCGGGCGCTGGCCGGCGCGTTCCTGGACGCGGGGGTGCGCACCACCGTCTGGAACCGCACGCCCGGCCGGGACGCCGAGCTGACCGCCCGGGGCGCGGCCTCGGCGGCCTCGCCCGAGGAGGCGGTCGCCGCCGCCCCGCTCACCGTCGTCTGCGTGGTGAACTACGACGCCTCGGACGCGGTGCTGCGCCAGGAGGCCGTCGCCGCCGCCCTCAAGGGCCGCACGGTCGTGAACCTGAGCGCCGACACCCCCGGACGCGCCCGGGACACGGCCGAGTGGGCCGGCCGGCACGGCGTCCGCTACCTGGACGGGGCGATCATGACCCCGACCCCGGCCATCGGCACGGACGACGCGGTCCTCCTCCTCAGCGGCCCCGAGGAGCTGTACCGGGAGCACCGGCCCGTGCTGGCGGCGCTCGGCGGCAGCCACACCCACCTCGGGGAGGAGATCGGCCGGGCGGCGGCGTACGACATCGCGCTGCTCGACGTCTTCTGGACGGCGATGGCCGGTTACACCCACGCCCTCGCCGTGGCCCGCGCGGAGGGCGTCACCGCGACGGAGCTCGCCCCCTTCGCCCAGGGGATCGCCGCGATCCTCCCGCCCCTGTTCACCGAGTTCGCGGCCGACACCGACGCGGGCACGTACTCGGGCGAGCTGAACCCGATCACCTCGGCCGCCTCGACCATGGCCCACGTCGTCCACGCCTCCGAGGCCCACGGCATCGACGCGAGCGTGATGCGGGTGATCGAGGGACAGGCCCGGCGGGTCATCGCGCTCGGGCACGGCACGGACGGCTTCACCCGGGTCGCCGAGGTGCTCGCCCGCCGCTGAGCGGGCGTCAGAAGGGCAGCTCCCGCGCCCGCACCACCTCCAGCCGGGACACCGCCCGGGTCAGCACCACGTACAGCCGGTGCAGCCCCCGCTCCTCCGCCTCCGCGATCGCCGCGGGTTCGACGGCCACCACGTGGTCGTACTCCAGGCCCTTGACGAGGCTCGCCGGCACCACCGCGACCCGTGCGCCCGGCGCCTGCGGACCCGACGCCTCCACCCCCGCCCCGGCCAGCGCCCGCCGCAGCCGGGGCACGTCCGCGTCCGCCGCCACGACGCCGATGGAGCCCTCCCGCCCCAGCGCGTCCCGCACGGCGGCCACGACCGCGTCCGGCACCCCGTCCGGCCCGGCGACCCGCCGCGTGCGCAGCTCGCCGTCGCCGCGCGGGGAGCGGGTCGCCGGCACGTCGACGTCCAGCCGTTCCAGGAGCCGGTTGGTGAGCGCGACCACCGCCCGCGGCACCCGGAAGCCCGTGGTCAGCGGGGTCACGGGCGCGTCCGGCTTCCCCAGGTGCCGCAGCGCCTCCGGCCACGAGCGGGCCGCCCAGGGGGTCGTCCCCTGCGCGAGGTCGCCCAGCACGGTGAGCGAGCCGAAGGCGGTCCGCCGGGCGATGGCCCGGCACTCCATCGGGGAGAGGTCCTGGGCCTCGTCGACCACGACGTGCCCGTACCCCTCGGGGTGCTCGACCAGCCCGGCGACCTCGTCGAGCAGCACCAGGTCCGCGGCCGACCAGCGCGCCGACTTCCACGACCGCGGCGGTCCCGTCCACCGCACCGCCTTCTGCTCCCCGTCGTCCAGCAGCCCCTCGGCGGCGACGGCCAGCGCCTCGGGATCGCCCAGCAGCCCGGCCACCACCTCCTCCGCCCGCGCACGCGGCCACACGCCGTCGACGTACGCCGACACCGGCCGCGCCCGCTCGATCCGGCGCTCCCAGGCGGTGCCGCGCGGGCCGGCGCGCCGCTCGGCCCGTTCCCGCACGGCCCGCACGATCCGGGCCCGCACCCGCTCCCGCCCGACGCCGTACGGCGGCTGCCCGGCCCGTACCTCCGTCACGATCCGCGCCAGCTCCTCCGGTTCCAGGCGCCAGCGGTACGAGCCGTCGGGCACGGCGAGGGAGCCGGCCGGGGCCGTGCGCACCCGTGCGTACAGGGCCCGGCGCAGCACCTCGGCCATCCGGACGTCGTGCTTGACGACGGCGGTGCGCTCGTCGTCGGTCCCGGTGACGGGGTGCCGGGCGATCTCCTCGGCGAGGGTCGACTGCCGCACCCCGGTCTCGCCGAGGGCGGGCAGGACCTCGGAGATGTAGGAGAGGAAGGTGGGGTTGGGGCCGAGGACGAGCAGCCCGCCGCGCCGGACGCGCTGCGGATGGGTGTGGAGCAGGTAGGCCGCCCGGTGCAGGCCGACGGCGGTCTTGCCGGTGCCGGGGGCGCCCTGCACGCACACGGAGAGGCCGAGGTCCCCGCGGACGAGGTCGTCCTGCTCGGGCTGGATGGTGGCCGCGATGTCCCGCATGGGGCCGGTGCGGGGCCGCTCGATCTCCCGGGCGACGATGTCGCTGACCCGCTCCTCCCCCCGCTCCAGGTGTTCGTCCTCCAGACCGGTCAGATCGGCGGAGTCGCCCCGGCTGCCGGGCGCCCAGCCGAACCGCCGGCGCACGGCGACGCCCTGCGGATCGCGGGCGGTGGCCTGGTAGAAGGCGCGGGAGACGGGCGCCCGCCAGTCGACGACGAGGGGCGGGGCGGCGGGGTGCTCGGTGATCCGCAGCCGTCCGACGTGGTAGCTCTGCCCCGGGTGACCGGTGTCGCCCCGCGCGAAGTCCAGCCGCCCGAAGAACAGCGGCCCCGGGGGCAGTTCCCGCAGTTCCTCGGCGTGGCTGCGCAGCCGGTACCCGAGGACCTCGGCGTCGGCTCCGGAGGCGGAGACGTCCTCGCCGGTGACGACCCGTTCGTCGGCGCCGGCGGCCATGGCGGCGAGGGCGGTGCGGCAGCGGTCGTGGTGGGCGCGTTCCCGGTCGAGGGCGTGCTCGGGTGGTGTCATTCCACCGAGCGTACCAAGTAAAGCAACCGAGTTACATTTTTTACTCAGTCCAACAATCGTGACAGCGTCTCCGCCAGCGCCCCGAACGCCCGCCCGGCCGCCGCCACCGCGTCGTCCCGCACGTCCTCGACCCGCTCCCCCGCCGCGATCCGCCGCCAGTTCTCCTGCGCGAGGATCCGCCGTACGGCGATGATCTGCCCCGCCGCCAGCCGCGCGTCGAGCCCGCCCCCGAGCGCCCCGGCCAGTGCCTCCTCGGACCGCTCCAGATGCCCGTACAGCCGCGCCACCAGCGCCGGTGTGCCGTACAGCAGCGTGTGGAAGGCCAGCACCTCGGGATCGTCGTTGAGCCCGGTGACCGGATCGCACCGCCGCAGTCCGTCCAGGAAGTGCCGCCGCAGCGCCTCGACCGGCGTCGGCCCCTCCGCGGCCACCCGGGCCGCCTCGCCCTCGTGGTCGGCGATCCGGTACAGGACGAGGTCCTCCTTCGCCGGGAAGTACCGGAAGAGCGTCGGCTTGGAGATCTCGGCCGCGGCCGCCACCTCGGCGACGGACACGGCGTCGAAGCCGCGCTCCAGGAAGAGCCGGACGGCGATGTCCGACACGGTCCGGTACATCCGCCGCTTCTTGCGCTCCCGCAGGCCGATCTCGCTCATGCGGCGAGCCTACGGCCACGGCCCGCGCCGGCCGGTCGGCCCGCCGCGTCGCCGCCGGCCGGCGCGTGGTCCCGGCGCCGGCTCAGGAGCGCGTCCGCGATCCGGTCCGGGGCCGGCGCCGACCCGAGGTCCAGCGGGACGGTGGCTTCGGCCGGGTTCCGCGGTCCGTCCGGTCCGCCGTCGGCGTCGGTCCCGTGGCCGGTCCCTGCCCCGTTCCGCTTCTCGGCCGTCACCGCATGGGTCCGTCCCGTCTCAGGGGCCGACTAGGAGAGCGTCAGGTCCGTCGTGATGGTTTCCCAGAGGGCGTCGAACCACTTCTGGGATTCCTCCACGAACGCCCGCTCCCGCCGCCCGCCCCGCTCCACGAAGGGGAAGAGGAGGGATTGGGCGCCCAGGGCGTCGTACATCTCCAGGGTGTGGCTCTCCCACTCCTCCTCGCGCCGGGTCAGCAGGTAGTAGCCGATCAGCGCCTCCTCGCCGTTGAGCAGGTACATACAGCTTCACCGGCGGGGTGAACGGCAGCGCGCGGAAGGAGACCCGCACCTCGACGCCGTGGGTGGCGCGCAGGGCGAGCAGGTTGTGGCGGAGCACCCGGGCCTGGGCGTTGCGCTGGGTCAGCCACCGCTCGTGCACCGGACCGTCGGTGCCGTCGCGACCCTCGACCGGGACGGGGAAGGCCAGGTTGATCCTCCGGGAGGGCAGCAGGAGGCGGACGTCGATCGACTCGGGGCGGATGCGGCCCTCGTGGATGTGCCGAACCGGTTCGCTCAGCGCCAGCATCAGGCTCTCGGCGGTCAGGCACACCGCGTCGATCCGCACGTGGGCCGTCGAGAACGCCTCCGTCAGGCGCGGCGCCAGTCCCACCGTCGTCGGCCGGGGCTCCTCCCGGGCGGGGGCCGGTTCGGCGATCCGCGGCGGGCTGCCCTTGCTGACGTTGCTGAGCAGGCCGTCCTCCTGGAGGGCGCGCAGGGCCTGGCGAACGGTGCCGCGCTCCACGCCGAACTCCTCGGCCAGCTCGGCCTGGGTGGGCAGGCGGTCGCCCGCCTTGAGCTCGCCGGCCCGGATGCGCTCCCGCAGGATGTCGGCGATCTCCTGCGGCGGGACTCTGCTGCTGCCGTTCACTGCGACGTTCTCCTGGGTCACGACCGAACGCTACAACTTTGATCCACTTGACGGGAGTTGCTTGAAGGCCGTTTGCAAGTGGGGGCCAAGTGGGAACAACTTAAACATAGTTGGTTGCCAACTTTTCCAAGTTGGCGAGCTTCTGGTTCCGCAGCCCCGACCCGCCCCCGAAGGAGGAACGCACCGTGCCCGTCCTCGCCCTCGTCCCCGCCGTCCTGGTCGTCACCGTCGAACAGCTCGTCCAGTGGCAGTACGGCGCGGCCGGCGTCCTCGGCCTGCTGCTGCTCGCCATAGGCGTCGGGTCCAACCGGCCGGGGATCAGCTCCGCCGGAGCGGTCCTGCTCGCGCTGCTGGTGACGAGGCCGGCCCTGTGAGGAGCCACCGCCGCCCCGGGTCCGCGGGAGACGTCAGCCCGTGAGCACCAGCTCCGAACTGATGGTCTCCCACAGCGCGTCGAACCACCGGCGCGACTGCTCCACGAACGTGGTGTCCCGCAGGACGGTCCCCTGCTCGAAGGCGAACAGCAGGGACCGGGCCCCCTGCGCGTCGTAGGTCTCCAGGTACTCCTGGTCGATCTGCGCCTCGCCGCGCGCCGGCGTGTAGTAGGCGAACAGCGCCTCCTCGCCGTACAGCTTCACCGGCGGGGTGAACGGCAGCGCGCGGAAGGAGACCCGCACCTCGACGCCGTGGGTGGCGCGCAGGGCGAGCAGGTTGTGGCGGAGCACCTGGCCCTGGGCGTTGCGCTGGGTCAGCCACCGCTCGTGCAGCGGGTCCTCCGCGCCGTCGCGCCCCTCGACCGGCACCGGGAAGGCGAGGTCGATGTCCCGGCCGGGCAGCAGCACCCGGAGGTCGACCCTGGCCGGTTTCAACCGCCCGGAGTGGATCCGGCGCAGCGGCTCCCCGAGGGCCAGGGTGAGGGAGACCGCGGTCAGGCAGACGGCGTCGATCTCGACGTGCTCGGCCTCGAAGGCGGCGTCGATCCTGGGCGCGAGGCCCACCGTGGTGGGCAGCGGGGGCGCCGAGGGGCCGGCCGGCGCCCTGCCGGGGTCGGCGGCGACGGTCGCCGGGGCGCCCCTGGAGACGTTGGTGAGCAGGCGCTCGGACTGCAGGATGCGCAGCGCCTGGCGCACCGCGGGGCGCTCCACGCCGAACTCGGCGGCGAGCCGGGCCTGGGTGGGCATGCGCTGCCCCGGCCGCAGCGTCCCGGACCTGATCCGCGCGCGCAGTTCGTCGGCCACCTCACGGGGTGTGGGCTGTGGCCGCTGTGGCTTCTTCCGCCCAGGGGCGAAGACGTGTTCCGGCTCCACAACCGAACAGTACAACTTCCCGCCATCTTCGGGCAGTTCGGTGAAGGGTGGTTATAGGACTCTTCCAAGTGGCTATAACTAGGAGCAAGTTGGTAACCAACTCTCGCAACCTGGTCGGCAGCCAGGAGGAGTGCCCCTCAGGGAGAGGGGTGGGAACCGCGAACGACAAGGGGGACCGTCATGCCGCTCATCGCCATCGCCCTCGCAGCCCTGGCCATCGGGTTCGAGCAGCTCGTCCAGTGGAAGTACGGGCCGATGGGAATCATCGCCTTCGTCGCCCTCACCGTGGGCATCAAGGCGCGGAACACCGTGATCAGCGGCATCGGCGCGGTCATCCTCGTGATGCTGTTCGCCCAGTCCGGCTGACGGCACACCGCACGGACCGCCGGCCGGGCCCCCCTCCGGAGGGGAGCCGGGAGTCCCGTCGGCGGGCACCACCCGCACCACCCGCACCACCCGCACCACCACAACCGAACAGCTCGCTACGGATGAGCCACCCGTCGTCGGCGGAAGGAGGAGGGCGGCAGGGGCGCGAGAGCGACAGCGCTCAGAACACGTCCGGGCACCACGGTCGCCTGGAGGTACGCAGCAGGGCGTCGGCCTGACGGGCGGCGCCCGCTCGTTCTTCCCGGACCCGGCCCAGCGCCGCGAGGCGCACCGCCGACTCGTCCCCCAGCCACAGCACGGACAACTCGGCGACGTCCAGCGCGAGATCGGCGCTCCCGGTGGTCGGCGCACAGACCCCGGTCCCGTCCGCGGACGCCTCGAGGCGGTAACGCCCGCCGGCCAGTCCGGCCCGGTCGGTCACCTCCAGCACCAGCGACCCCGCGGCCCCGTACGTCCGCGCCCCGAGGGCCCGTACGACGTCCAGCATCCTCACCCACAGCCAGTCCGCCTGCGTGGTGACGGCGGCGGCGCGCGGGTCCGGCAGGAGGTGCGGGAGCAGATCGTCGGGCGCCCGCCAGCCGCTCCTCACCCGCGTCACCCAGTCGATGGAGCACAGGTAGAGCCACAGCGCCCGCTCGGCGGCCGGGGTCACCGCGGTCAGCCACTTCACCCGCGCCGTGTTCGACGGCTGCTTGGCATCGCCCCAGTGGTCGTCGGCCGTGTAGGCGGCCATGCCCTCGACCTCGCCGCCGGCCGAGCGGTACACCGCGTAGTACGGCTCCTGGAAGGTCGGATGGAAGCGCACCGCTCCCGTCGCCGTCCTCCACCACAGCTCGTCCCGGCTGACGGCGCCCGGCTGTGCGCGGCGCAGCCGCTCGTGCAGCTCGGGCCCGAGCTTGCGGACGGCCTCGCCGCCCACGAGGTCGACCCGGCCGCCGTCCTCCGGGCCCGCCCGGCGCGGGTCGAGGCCGGCGCGCGGCACGTCGACGGTCCACTCGGTCGCCGTGGTGGCCGGGCCGAAGCCGTACCGGCCGTAGATCGGGTACTCGGCCGCGATCAGCGTCGCCACGACGTCCCCGCGCTCCTTCGCGGCGGCGAGGTCCTGCGCCATCATGCGGGTGAGCAGGCCGCGACGGCGGTGGGTGGCGGTGACCGTGACGTTGGTGACGGCGTCGGCGGGCACGGTCGCCCCGCCGACCACCGTCAGCTCCTGCGCGAAGGACCGGAACGTCGCCACGCAGCGCCCGTCGTCGAAGGCCCCGACCGACCGGCCGGGCGTGAACTGCTCCCGGCGCGCCTCGAGGACCTCCTCGGACAGGGTGGGCTCCCGCAGGAACCCGATGTTCAGGGCCCGTTGCCAGTCGGCGAACTCGGACTCGGCGATCGGACGTACGTCGATGTCGGCGCGGGGGGTCATGGGATCACGGTAGGTCGGCCGCGCGCCGGGTGTCGAAGAGGTTTCCCCCCGGCCCGCTCACGTGAGCAGGTCGTCGACCTGCGCCTCCCCGTCCCGGTAGCGGCGCGCGATCTCCGCGCTGCACTCGTCGGCCGTGCGCTGCAGCCGCTGCCGGCGCCGGGACACCTGCTGCTCGCAGAGCACGAGCCGCCCCATCGCGGCGTTCAGCTCCCCGTCCGTGCGCGCGCCCAGGTCGGACAGCTCCACCTCGGCGAGCGTCTCGGACGCCAGCCGCCGGTACTCCTCGCCCCGCGGCGTCCCCAGCGTCACGTGCCGGGCGGAGGAACGGTGCCGGGCCGGGGTGTCCCGCAGGATCTCCCCCAGCCGCTCGACGACGGACGCCTCCCCCGGCGCGACGACCGAGGGCGCCTCCCGCGGGAGGCGCCGGGCCAGCTCCGCCCGCAGGATGTCGATCCGCCCCTGCAGCAGCCGCCGCACGTAACTGAGGTCGGCCTCGTCACGCTGCGCGTCCCGCCGCACCGTGCGCAGCTCGGCCAGGCTGAGCACGGCCAGATCGCGCACCGCCCGGTCCTCGGGCAGCACCGGACTGTCCGTGCGCTGTGTGGGCGGCCGGCAGAACTCCCGTTCCCCGACGCCCGCCTGGGTCGACGGGACAGCCTCGAGCGGCTGTCCGATCCCTGGTGTGCTCATGTGCCTCAACCGTCCCCTCGACCGGCGTGTGCCAGCATCGTGCCACCCCGAGCGGCCACATTGTGAGCGAGTGCCCCCGATCCGCCCCAGATGGGCGTCAATGAGTGAAAATAGCCCGGCCGGGGTCCTCCGCGGGCCGCCGTCGGCCGCCTGTTCGCCGACCGGCATGATGGTCGTATGCGAGCAGTGGTGCAGAGGGTCGACGGCGCGAGCGTGGTCGTGGACGGCGAGACGGTGGGGGCGATCGAGGGCGAAGGGCTGTGCGTCCTCGTGGGCGTCACCCACGAGGACACCGAGGAGAAGGCGGCGCAGCTCGCCCGCAAGCTCTGGTCGGTCCGGATGCTCCAGGACGAGAAGTCGTGCAGCGACGTCGACGCCCCGCTGCTGGTGATCAGCCAGTTCACCCTGTACGGCGACGCCCGCAAGGGCCGCCGCCCCACCTGGAACGCCGCCGCGCCCGGCGACCTCGCCGAGCCGCTGGTCGACGAGGTGGTGACGCGGTTGCGCGCGCTGGGCGCGACGGTGGCGACGGGCCGCTTCGGCGCGCGGATGAGCGTGTCGCTGACCAACGACGGCCCGTTCACCGTCCTGCTGGAGATCTGAGCCGTACGGCCTGGAGGTCCGAGCCGTACGGCTCAGGGCTCGACGACGGTCTCCTGCGCGGCGGCCGTGTCCCCGGCGATCAGCCGCGCGTCCACCGGCACGTTCCGCTTCACCAGCGCCAGCGCGACCGGCCCCAGCTCGTGGTGGCGCACGGACGTGGTGACGAACCCGATCCTCCGCCCGTCCGGCCCGTCGTCCGCGAGCCGGATCCCGGTCCCCGCCACCGGCAGGTGGACCTCGCTGCCGTCCAGGTGCAGGAAGACCAGCCGGCGCGGCGGCTTGCCCAGGTTCTGCACCCGGGCCACCGTCTCCTGCCCCCGGTAGCAGCCCTTCTGCAGGTGCACGGCGGTGCCGATCCAGCCCAGCTCGTGCGGGATGGTGCGGTGGTCGGTCTCGAAGCCGAGCCGCGGCCGGTGCTGCTCGACCCGCAGCGCCTCGTACGCGAGGATCCCGGCGGCCGGCCCCGCCGTCCGGGCGTACGACTCCAGGTCGCCGCGCGGCAGGAACAGGTCCCGCCCGTACGGCGTCTCGCGGACGGCGACCCCTTCGGGCGCCTCCACGATGGAACCGGCCGGCAGGTGCACCACCGCGATGTCGGCGGTGCGGTCGGCGATCTCCACCCGGTAGAAGAACTTCATCGACTCCAGGTACGCGATCAGCGCCTGGCGGGTCCCGGGTTCGACGTGCGCCCAGACCGTCTCCCCGTCGTCGACCAGGTAGAGCGCGTGCTCGATGTGGCCGTTGGCGGAGAGTATCAGCGCCTCGGTGGCCTGGTGCGGCGGCAGGTCGCTGACGTGCTGGGTGAGCAGCAGGTGCAGCCAGGACAGCCGCTCCGGGCCGGACACGGTGACGACCCCGCGGTGGGACAGGTCGACGAAACCGGTGCCCTCGGCGAGGGCGCGCTGCTCACGGAACAGGTCGCCGTAGTGGGCGGCCACGCCTTCGTCCACGCCCTCGGCGGGGACGGCGCCGGGCAGGGTCAGCAGGGGGCTCTTCATGCGCCAAGCCTACGACTCGGCGCTCGAAGCCTTCAGGGAGCAGTCCTCGCACCGGCCGAAGATCGCGAAGTGCTTCATGTCGGTGTCGAAACCGAACTGTTCGCGCAGCTTGGCGGTGAACTCGGCGGCCACCGAGAGGTCGGCCTCGATCACGTTCGTGCAGTCCCGGCAGACCAGGTGGATGTGGTGGTGCCGGTCGGCGAGGTGGTACGTCGGCGCCCCGTGCCCGAGGTGGGCGTGGCTGACCAGCCCCAGCTCCTCGAGGAGCTCCAGCGTGCGGTACACGGTGGAAATGTTGACCCCCGACGCCGTCCTCCTCACTTCGCCGAGGATGTCGTCGGGGGTCGCGTGTTCGAGGGTGTCCACGGCTTCGAGCACCAGCTGCCGCTGCGGAGTCAGCCGGTAGCCGCGCTGCCTGAGGTCGCTCTTCCAGTCGGTGCTCACCACACCACGAGTCTAGAGCGACCCGTGCCCCGCCGGAGAAGACCTACTTGAAGAAGGCGATCCCGTCGTCCGGCATGTCGTCGGGCAGGGCCTTGGCCCAGCGCTCGACCTCCTCCGGGGTGACGACCTTCTTCAGGTGCGCCGACATGTAGGGGCGCAGCTCGACCTCGGGGGTCTGCTTCTCGCCGACCCACATCAGGTCGCTCTTGACGTAGCCGTACAGCCGCTTGCCGCCGGTGTAGGGCCGCGAGGCGGCGGTGCGCGCCACCGCGTCCGTGACCAGGTCGATCTGCGGCTTCTGGTCGGCCAGCTCGCCGTACCAGATCTCGATGACGCCGTCGTCGCGGGTCATCGTCACCTCGACCTTGCGGCTCGCGTCGATCCGCCAGAAGCCGTGCTCCGACTCCAGCGGGCGGACCTTGTTCCCGTCGCCGTCCAGCACCCAGGTGTGGGAGCTGTACTCCAGGAAGTCCCGGCCGTCGTGGGTGAAGGTGACCTCCTGGCCGAAGTTGCACTTCTCGGCGCCGGGGAAGTCGTGCACGCCGGCGCCGGCCCAGTTGCCGAGCAGAAAGGCGAGCGGGACGAGGTCCTTGTGCAGGTCGGACGGGATCTCGATCATGAGCGGAACTTCCTGGCGTCGGTGATCAGCGCTGGCCCTGGTACAGCTTCTTCACGGTCAGCCCGGCGAAGGCGAGGACGCCGACGGCAACCAGGACCAACAGGATTTCGAAGAAGAGTTCCACGGGGTGCTCCTTGAGCGGGGTGCGGTGGTGTGCACGGGGCCGGGCCCCAGCTTACGCGGCCGGGACCAGGCCCCGTCGTGCGAGGTGCGTCCTCCCCGCGGCACGGCGGGCGCGGCCCCTTCCGGACGAGCACGACGCCCACGGTGCGGACGCCGTCCGGCCCGCCGACGCGGCGGTCATGTCTACGATTCGGGCATGGCGAAGAAGCTTGTGATCAAGGTGACCGCGGGAACCGACGCACCCGAGCGCTGCTCGCAGGCGTTCACGGTGGCGGCGGTGGCCGCCGCCAGCGGGGTCGAGGTCTCCCTGTGGCTCACCGGCGAGTCCGCGTGGTTCGCCCTGCCGGGCAGGGCGGCCGAGTTCGAGCTGCCGCACGCCGCCCCGCTGCCCGACCTGCTGGACTCGGTCCTGGCCACCGGCCGGATCACCCTGTGCACCCAGTGCGCGGCCCGCCGCGACATCACCGAGAAGGACGTCATCGAGGGCGTGCGCATCGCCGGCGCGCAGGTCTTCGTGCAGGAGTCCCTGGCCGACGGGGTCCAGGCACTCGTCTACTGAGCGGCCCGCCCTACCGGGGCCGCTTCCTGCCGTCCAGCTCGTCCCACCACTCGTCGGACTCCGGATCGCCGGACGGATCGTCCCACCAGCGGTCCTCCGGCCCCCGCCGGTTGGCGACCATCGCGGCGACCGGCGGGATGACCATGGCCACCAGGCACATGCCCACGGCCGCCGGCACCGACCACAGCCGCACCACGCCCCAGGCCAGGACGAACAGCCCGATGCAGGTGCCCATCATGGCGAAGTAGACGTGCCGCCTGCGCGCGTACATACGTCCAGCGTAGGACCGGACGCGCCGGAGGGCCGCACCCCGGGCGTCCAACCCGTGGGGTGCGGCCCTCCGGCCGTTCCCGTGCCCTCAGACCGCGATCGCGACCTCGGCCAGGCCGCCCTGCTGGGCGACGACCGTGCGGTCGGCGGTGCCGCCGGGCACCAGGGCGCGGACGGTCCAGGTGCCCTCCGCCGCGTAGAAGCGGAACTGTCCGGTGGCGGAGGTCGGGACCTCCGCGGTGAACTCGCCGGTCGAGTCCAGCAGACGGACGTAGCCCGTCACCGGCTCCCCGTCGCGGGTCACCTGGCCCTGGATGGTGGTCTCACCGGGCTTGATCGTCGAGGCGTCCGGGCCGCCGGCCTTCGCACCGCACATGTCGTACTCCTGAAGTGGTCTGGAGAGGTCGGTCGGGAGGGTTACTTGGCGGGGCCGAGCTCGATCGGCACGCCGACGAGGGAGCCGTACTCGGTCCAGGAGCCGTCGTAGTTCTTGACGTTCTCCACGCCGAGCAGCTCGTGCAGCACGAACCAGGTCAGCGCGGAGCGCTCACCGATGCGGCAGTAGGCGATGGTGTCCTTGGACAGGTCGACCTGCTCGGCCTCGTAGAGCGCCTTGAGCTCGTCGTCGGACTTGAAGGTGCCGTCGTCGTTGGCGTTCTTCGACCACGGGATGTTCGCGGCGGTCGGAACGTGGCCCGGGCGCTGCGACTGCTCCTGCGGCAGGTGGGCCGGGGCCAGCAGCTTGCCGGAGAACTCGTCGGGCGAGCGCACGTCGACCAGGTTCTGGCTGCCGATGGCGGCCACGACGTCGTCGCGGAAGGCGCGGATGGACGCGTCCTGCGGCTTGGCCCTGTAGGCGGTCTTCGGGCGCTCCGGCACCTCGTCGCCGGGGACCAGCTCGCGGGCGTCGAGCTCCCACTTCTTGCGGCCGCCGTCGAGGAGCCTGACGTTCTCGTGGCCGTACAGCTTGAAGTACCAGTAGGCGTACGAGGCGAACCAGTTGTTGTTGCCGCCGTAGAGGACGACCGTGTGGTCGTTGCCGATGCCCTTGTCCGACAGGAGCTTCTCGAAGCCCTCCTGGTCGACGAAGTCGCGGCGGACCGGGTCCTGCAGGTCCTTGGTCCAGTCGATCCGGACGGCGTTCTTGATGTGGTTCTTCTCGTAGGCGGTGGTGTCCTCGTCCACCTCGACGATGACGACGGTCGGGTCGTCCAGGTGGTCCTGGACCCAGTCGGCGTCGACCAGGACGTCGCTGCGGCTCATGCTGTTTCTCCTCCGGGGCAGGTGCGGCGGGGCGTGCGGGTGAGAGGGTGCGCGCGGCCTCGACGGCGACGGCGCACGGATGCCCTCAGCGGGGCGGGGCGGGAACGCGGACGGCGGGGCGTCCGCTCATCAGAAGGTGCGACAGAGCATGGCGGCGACACGGCACAGGTCCACTGCCCGCCGCTTCGTGAGATCCGCCTGTCCCCTCGGCCGGAGGACGCTCGTCTGACACCGCATGGGTCCGATCGTAAGGACGGACGGGCACGCGTGTCACCGGGGTGTCGCATGCTGAGACGCGATCGTCCGCCATACGGGACACATGCCGTCGGGAACCGCCCCTCCCCCGTCCCGGCCGCCCGGACGGCCGCGGTCGGATTTACCCTGCGGACACGCCCGTCTCACTTCTCGGACAGGCCTCTCGCCCGCGCCGTCCCTCACCCGACCAGGCGGACGTCGGAACCCTTCACCGTGATCTCCACCCCGTTCCCCGCGGCCCGGACCTCGTCCAGCCGGATGCCGCCCGGCAGTCCGTCGATCCCCTGCTCGAAGTCGGTGATCCGCCGCACGGCGGACTCGATGATCTCGACCCCGCCGAACTCCGGCACCGCGTCGGCCTCCACCCGCACGGTGTCGCCGTCCACGACCGTCACGGAGCTGAGCACGGAGACCGGCTCGGGCAGCTCGACGCCCAGCACGGCGGCCTCCACCGCGACCTTGATCTTCCCGTTGCCGCCGTCGGACAGCCCGACGACCCGGGCGGTGACGCCGGGGCCCACCCGGCCGGACTCGGACGCGGCGGCCTTCAGCAGCTCGCCGTAGGCGACGGTGGCCGTGCCGGTGGCCTCGGCGGCGACGGCGGAGCCGAAGTCGGTGGAGAAGTCGACGCCGCGCAGGTCCGCGCTCAGGTCGGCGATCCGGATCGTCCGGGCGCCGTCGCCGGTGCCGGCCTCGTAGTCCTCGATGCCCACCCGCACCTCGTCGAGGGTGCCGTCGGCGAGCTGGGTGAGGAACGGGAAGCCGTCGATCGACACGTCGGGGGTGCGCGCCAGGTCCTCGGCCGCCTTCAGACGGTCGGCCGCCTCGCCCTCGGCGATGTGGACGGCCACGCGGTCGACGACGACGAGGACGGCGGCGAGTACCACCGTGACGACGAGCAGTATTCGCAGTGCGCGCATGCGGTCTTCCCCCACCGGGCGTGTGACGACGGCGTTCGTCGACGACCGGGCGGCCGTCCCTGCGCGAGGTTAGTGCCGGGGAGGGCGGGGGGCGGGGGATTGTCGATCACTTGTGACAGGGGTCCGCCCCCGCGGCCGTCAGGAGAGCACGCGGGCCAGGACGTGGACCGCGGGGGCCGCCGCGGCCAGGGGCAGGGCCACGCCCGCCGTGAAGTGGACGAAGCGGGACGGGTAGTCGTAGCTCGCCGCCCGGTGGCCGATCAGCGCGCACACCGCCGCGCCCGCCCCCAGCAGCGCTCCCGCCGGCCCGTCGGCCACGAACCCCGCACCCGCCGCGGCCGCCACCGCGACCACCACGGACACCGGTGTCGGCAGCGGCAGCGCACGCGCCGCCACCCCCGCCGCCACGGCGACCGCGCCCACGGTCACCGCGGAGGCGTCCGCCGCCAGGTACCCGCCCGCCGCGATCGCCAGCGCCGCCGCCACGACCGTCGCCATCAGGCCGTACATCCGCTCGTCGGGATCCGCGTGCGACCGCAGCTGCAGCACCAGCGTCAGCAGCACCCACACGCCCAGCGTCCCCAGGATCGCCGCCGGCGACCGGTCGGACAGCAGCAGCGCCGCGTCCGCGGCCAGCGCGCCGAGGAACCCCAGCGCGATCCCCTGCCGCGCCGGCCACATCCCGTTCAGCCGGAACCAGCCCGCCGCAGTGAGCCCCTGGAGCACCACCAACGGCACCAGCAGCGCGTACGTCCCCAGCGCCGCCCCACCGGCCAGCAGCAGCCCCAGCAGCGCGGTGAGCGCCGCCGGCTGCATCCCGGGCTCGATGATCGGCGACCGTCCCTCGGCCCGCGCCCGCTGCGCGTCCGTGACCCGCGCGTTCCCGCCCAGCGTGGCCGGCCCGTACGCGGGCCCGGCCCCGTCGGCGGCCGGGGCCGCCGGGGCAGGCGTGGGAGCGGGGTCGGGAACGGGAGCGGGGTCGGGGTCGGGAGGGACCGGGGCGTACGCCGCGGCCACCGGCGGCTGCGTCTGCGTCTCCCACGTCTGCCCCTGCCACTGCTGCGTGTACTGCTGGTCCGCGTACGGGTCCTCGTACGCCTGCTGCTGCCCCGGCCACACGCCCTGGGCCCGCTGCGGGTCCTGGTACGGGTCGTACGCCCCGTACGGCTGGTTCGTCATCGCTCACCCTCCTGCGAACGGCGGAAGCACCTCGACCGTGCCGCCGTCGGCCAGCCGTACCGTCTCATGCGCGCGCTTGCCCACGGGATCACCGTCGACGAGGAACGAGCACCGCCGCAGCACACGCGCGAGTTCGCCGGGGTGCCGCCCGCGCACCGCGTCGAGCGCCTCGGCGAGCGTGGCCGCCTCGTGCGCCTCCTCGGCCACCCCGGCCGCGGCCTTGGCGGCGGCCCAGTACCGCACCGTGACCTTTGCCATCTGCTGATTCCTCATGAAGTTGACGGTGAACACCGTCAGGCTAGCCCGCCCGGTCCACCACCCAGTCCCCGATCCGCCCCAGCAGCTCCTCCGGCGCCGCGTTCTCCGCGTGCCCCATGCCGGCCTCGACCCACAGTTCCCCGTGCTCCCCGGCGGCGGCCGCCAGCATCCGCGGGTGGTCGAGCGGGAAGTAGCCGTCCTGGTCCCCGTGCACGATCAGCAGCGGCGTGGGCGCGATCCGGGGCACCGCCTCGACGGGCGGCACCGGCACCGGGTCCCACTGCCGGTGGTGGATCCGCGTCCGCAGCCCGTACCGCCCCACCAGCCGCCCGGACGGCCGGGTCACCAGCCAGTGCAGCCGCCGCATGGGGGCGGTGCCCCGGTAGAACCACCGCGCGGGCGCGCTCACGGAGACGACGGCGTCGACCCCGGCGTCCCGGCCGGCCGCGGCGTGCCGCAGCACCACCGAGCCGCCCATGGAGAAGCCGACGGTGGCCACCCGCGCGTACCCCAGCTCACGCGCCCACCCCACCGCCGCCGCGAGGTCGAGCACCTCCCGGTCCCCCACGGTCGACCGTCCGCCCGAGGCCCCGTGCCCCCGGAAGGAGAACGTCACGACACCGCCGTACCGCGCGAGGGCCCGCGCCGCCCGCCGCACGTGCGGCCGGTCCGCGTTCCCGGTGAATCCGTGCGCGATCACGAAAACGAGATCACGGGAAGGAGGGCTCCCCGGTTCGTATACGGAATCGATCGCCACCCCGTCCGCGGTGTGCAGGAACGTCCGCAAAGGCGCCCGGTCCCGTGTTACCCCGGGCGTCTCGGAATATGGACGAATGGTGGATCGCGTGGTGGATCGCGCCACATGACCTGCCCGACCGGTGCTCATGTCGGCTATTCTGCTGCGAAGAGGACTCGGGCAGTGAAGCCCCCGGGTCCTTTTGTGCTTTCGGAAGCGTTGTATACGAACGCGGGAAACCGCCGGTGTACGGGCCGTCGAACGCACCCGGCAATGCCGTAAACGTCCTCGCAGGGACCGAGGAGGAACCAGACGTTATGGGCGAGCGAACCGTGCACGAGCGAACGACGACGACCCGGGCCGGTGGGGTGCGATGAGCTCTCTGCTGCTCCTGACCAACGCCCTCCAGCCGTCGACGGAGGTGCTCCCCGCCCTCGGTCTGCTGCTGCACACCGTGCGCGTGGCCCCCGCGGAGGGACCCGCCCTCGTCGACACCCCCGGCGCCGACGTGATCCTGGTCGACGGCCGCCGCGACCTCCCGCAGGTCCGCAGCCTGTGCCAGCTGCTGCGCTCCACCGGCCCCGGCTGCCCCCTCGTCCTGGTCGTGACCGAGGGCGGCCTGGCCGCCGTCACCGCGGACTGGGGCATCGACGACGTCCTCCTGGACACCGCGGGCCCGGCCGAGGTGGAGGCACGCCTGCGCCTCGCCATGGGCCGCCAGCAGATCGTCAACGACGACTCCCCGATGGAGATCCGCAACGGCGACCTGTCGGTCGACGAGGCGACCTACTCCGCGAAACTCAAGGGCAGGGTCCTCGACCTGACCTTCAAGGAATTCGAACTGCTCAAATACCTCGCGCAGCACCCCGGCCGGGTCTTCACCCGCGCCCAGCTGCTCCAGGAGGTCTGGGGCTACGACTACTTCGGCGGCACCCGCACGGTCGACGTCCACGTACGGCGCCTGCGCGCCAAACTCGGCCCCGAGCACGAGTCGCTGATCGGCACCGTCCGCAACGTCGGCTACCGGTTCGTCACCCCCGAGAAACCCGAGAAGCCGGCGCGCGCCGCGGAGGACGCCCGGGCCGAGGAGCGGACGGGCACCGCGGAAGCCGCGTCATCCAAGGTGTGATACTCCCTGCCCACCCCGGGTATATCCGCGTAGACTCCGCGCGTGGCCAAGGTAACCAGGGATGACGTGGCGCGGCTGGCGGGGACGTCCACCGCCGTCGTCAGCTACGTCATCAACAACGGACCCCGGCCGGTCGCCCCGGCCACGCGCGAGCGCGTCCTCGCCGCGATCAAGGAGCTGGGGTACCGGCCGGACCGGGTCGCCCAGGCGATGGCCTCGCGGCGCACGGACCTCATAGGCCTGATCATCCCGGACGCCCGTCAGCCGTTCTTCGGCGAGATGGCGCACGCGGTCGAGCAGGCCGCCTCCGAGCGCGGGAAGATGGTGCTCGTCGGCAACACCGACTACATCGCCGAGCGCGAGGTCCACTATCTGCGGGCCTTCCTCGGGATGCGGGTGTCCGGCCTGATCCTGGTCAGCCACGCGCTCAACGACCAGGCCGCCGCGGAGATCGAGGCGTGGGACGCCCGGATCGTCCTGTTGCACGAGCGCCCGGAGGCGATCGACGACGTCGCCGTCGTCACCGACGACCTCGGCGGCGCCCAGCTCGCCGTGCGCCACCTGCTGGAACACGGCAACGAGTACGTGGCCTGCGTCGGCGGCACCGCGGAGACCCCCGCCGTCGGCGACCCGGTCTCCGACCACGTCGAGGGCTGGCGGCGCGCGATGGAGGAGGCCGGCATACCGACCGAGGGCCGTCTCTTCGAGGCCCCGTACAACCGCTACGACGCCTACCGTGTCGGCCTGGACATCCTCTCCGGCCCGGACCGCCCGCCCGCGGTCTTCTGCTCCACCGACGACCAGGCGATCGGCATCCTGCGCGCCGCGCGGGAGCTGCGGATCGACGTGCCGGGGGAGCTGGCGGTCGCCGGGTTCGACGACATCAAGGAGGCGGCGCTCGCGGACCCGCCGCTGACCACGGTCGCCTCCGACCGCTCGGCGATGGCCCGTGCGGCGGTCGACCTCGTCCTGGACGACGGCGTGCGGGTGGCGGGCTCCCGCCGTGAGCGGCTGAAGGTGTACCCGTCCCGCCTGGTGGTCCGCCACTCCTGCGGCTGCGCGTAACCGGGCCCCTCGGCCGGACCCGCGGTCCTCATATCGGGCATACGAGGTTCTGCCGGACTTCTCAGCACACACTCAGCTCGCTCTCATGGTCGGGCGCGAGGCTCGGTGCCATGACCGAGAGCCCCCGCCCCAACGGCGCGTACGGAAGCCCCGCCCCGGTGAACCCCGAGTGGCCGCCCCCGCCGGCGTACGCGCCGTCCCCGCAGCCCGCGCAGGAACCCACGCAGGAGCCCGCGCCGCGGCCCGCGAAGAAGAGGAAGCGCGCCCGCGGCCCGGCGGCCCTGCTCGCGGCCGTGGCGATCGTCGCGGCGGCGGTGGGCGGCGGCACCGCCTACGGCATCCAGGAGCTGGCCGGCGGCGACACGGCCGCCGCCGGCTCGACCAGTACCACCGTCGTGCCGTCGAGCCGGAAGGGCACGGTGGCCGGCGTCGCGGAGGCGGTCACCCCGAGCATCGTCGAGATCAACGCGACCTCGAACGCCGGCTCCTCCACCGGCTCCGGCGTGATCATCACGTCCGACGGCGAGATCGTCACCAACAACCACGTCGTGTCCGGGGCCACCTCGATCGAGGTGCGGACCAGCGACGGCACGACCTACGCGGCGGAGACCGTCGGCACCGACAGCGGCAAGGACCTCGCCCTGATCAAGCTGCGGGACGCCTCCGGTCTGCAGGCGGCCACCCTCGGCGACTCCGACGGCGTGCAGGTCGGTGACCAGGTCGTGGCGATCGGCTCCCCCGAGGGCCTGACCGGAACGGTGACCAGCGGCATCGTCTCGGCCCTCGACCGTGACGTGACCGTCTCGACGGACGAGGGCCAGGGGCAGCAGCAGCGGCAGCAGGGCGGCGGCTGGCCGTTCGAGTACGGCGGCCAGGAGTTCAACGGCGACACGGGCGGCTCCACGACCACGTACCAGGCGATCCAGACCGACGCGTCCCTGAACCCGGGCAACTCCGGCGGCGCGCTGATCGACATGAACGGCCACGTCATCGGCGTCAACTCCGCGATGTACTCGTCGAGCGGCAGCGGCTCGTCCTCGTCCGACGCGGGCAGCGTGGGCCTGGGCTTCGCCATCCCGATCGACACCGTCACGTCCGACCTGCCGGCGCTGCGCTCCGGCTCGACGACCTGACGCGCCGCCCGCGTACCGTGCGAGGCTGAAGGACCGACCCCGTAGAGAGCCGTGAGGAACCCCGAGCCCATGAGCCCCGCAGAAGGCGACCGCGACCCCCAGCGCATCCTGATCGTCGACGACGAGCCGGCGGTGCGCGAAGCGCTCCAGCGCAGCCTGGCCTTCGAGGGGTACGGCACCGAGGTCGCCGTCGACGGCGCGGACGCCCTGGAGAAGGCGGCGGCCCACCGGCCCGACCTGCTCGTCCTGGACATCCAGATGCCCCGCATGGACGGCCTGACCGCCGCCCGCCGCATCCGCGCCACCGGCGACACCACGCCCATCCTGATGCTGACCGCCCGGGACACGGTCGGCGACCGGGTGACCGGCCTGGACGCGGGGGCGGACGACTACCTGGTCAAGCCGTTCGAGCTGGACGAGCTGTTCGCCCGGATCCGCGCCCTGCTGCGCCGCAGCTCGTACGCGGCGGCGGTGGACGCCTCCGCCGCGTCGGACGACGTCCTCGCCTTCGCCGACCTGCGCATGGACCTGGCGACCCGCGAGGTCACCCGCGGCGCCCGGCGGGTGGAGCTGACCCGCACGGAGTTCACCCTCCTCGAGATGTTCATGGCCCACCCGCGCCAGGTGCTCACCCGCGAGCAGATCCTGAAGGCGGTCTGGGGCTTCGACTTCGAGCCCTCGTCCAACTCGCTCGACGTGTACGTCATGTACCTGCGCCGCAAGACCGAGGCGGGCGGCGAGCCGCGCCTGGTGCACACGGTGCGGGGGGTGGGGTACGTGCTGCGGCAGGGGGGCGCGGAGTGAGCGGGCTGGTCCGCCGCGTCCGCGCCCTGCCCCTCCGGGCCCGGCTGTCGCTGCTGGTGGCGGCGGCGGTGGCGTTCGCGGTGGCGGTGGTGGCGGCGGCGTGCTGGTTCGTGGTGAAGAGCGTGCTGGTGAGTTCGCTGGACGAGGCCCTGAAGGCGAACCGCATGGACGGGCAGCAGGTGAGCAAGTACCTCGACCTGCGCACGGGCCTGTGCGCCCACGACCCCGTCACCCGCGAGGAGAACCCCTTCGGCTCGTCCGTACAGCTCGTGGACGGCAAGGGCGGGAGCTGTCTCATCATCGGCACGGAGGCGGTCCGGCTCACCGGCGCCGACCGCGCCGTCGCCGAGGGCGCGTCCGCCGACGCGCTGCACGACGCGACGGGCTCCGACGGCGGCCGGTACCGGGTCTTCACCTACACCGTGCCCGGCCTGCGGGACGTCGCCGTCTCCGCCGCGCGCCCGCTGAGCGAGGTGCACGACTCCCTCAACAACCTGGCGCTGGTCCTGGTCTTCGTCGCGGGCGCCGGGGTCGTGGGCGCCGCCGCCGCCGGCCTCTGGGTGGCCCGGACCGCCCTGCGCCCCGTGGACGAGCTGACCCGGGCCGTCGAACACGTCGCCCGGACCGAGGACCTCACCGTCCGCATCCCCGTCGACGACGCCGACGAGGACGAGATCGCCCGCCTCTCCCGCTCCTTCAACTCCATGACCTCGGCCCTCGCCAGCTCCCGCGACCTCCAGCAGCAGCTGATCGCGGACGCCGGCCACGAGCTGCGCACCCCGCTCACCTCGCTGCGCACCAACATCGAACTCCTCACCCGCAGCGAGGAGACGGGCCGCCCGATCCCGGAGGCCGACCGCAAGGCCCTGCTCGCCTCCGTGAAGGCGCAGATGACGGAACTGGCCGCGCTCATCGGCGACCTGCAGGAGCTGTCCCGTCCCGACACCGGCCAGCACGCGGACCGGGCGCAGATCGTCGCCTGGCAGGACGCCGTCGAGTCGGCCCTGCGCCGCGCCCGGCTGCGCGGCCCCGAGCTGACCATCACCGCGGACGTCCACCCGTGGTACGTACGGGCGGAGCCGTCCGCGCTGGAGCGGGCGGTGGTCAACATCCTGGACAACGCGGTGAAGTTCAGTCCGGAGGGCGGAGTGATCGACGTACGCCTGGCCGACGGCGTCCTCACCGTCCGCGACCACGGCCCCGGCATCCCCGTCGACGAACTCCCGCACGTGTTCGACCGGTTCTGGCGCTCCCCCACCGCCCGCGCCCTCCCGGGCTCCGGTCTCGGCCTGTCCATCGTGGCCCGCACGGTCCAGCAGGCGGGCGGCGAGGTGTCCCTGACCCGGGCGGACGGCGGCGGCACGACGGCCACGGTCCGCCTGCCGGGCGCCCCGACCCCACCGCCCGAGGTGCCCTAGCCGCGTTCGGCGGCAACCTTTCCGCGCCGGGCGGCGACCGAACGGCGTCCCCTCCCCCACACGGAACGGATCGCCGCATGAGCGAGCACCGCAGCACGGCCCGGCACCGCAGGTCCAAAAAGCTCCTGGCCGTCGGCCTCCCCGTGGCCCTGACCACCGCCGGCCTCCTGGTCCACGGCGCCGGCCTCCTCCCCCAGCAGGAGGCGTCCGCCGCGGCGGCGGCCGCCGCCGCACCCGCCTGGGCCACCGCCACCGCCGACGGCTTCGCCTCCGTCGACGCGCTCGGCCAGAACGGCACGTACGGCGGCCGGGACGGCAGGACCGTCACCGTGCGGACGCAGGCGGACCTGGAGAAGTACGCCACGGCCGCCGAGCCGTACGTCATCGTCGTGGCCGGGACGATCACGATGAACCCGGTCGGCAAGGAGATCAAGGTCGCCTCCGACAAGACGATCGTGGGCTCCGGCACGTCCGGGCACCTCGTCGGCGGGGGCTTCTTCCTCGGCCGGGGCGTGCACAACGTGATCATCCGCAACCTGACGATCCGGGACGCCTACCAGGGCGTCTGGAACGACAAGGAGCACGACTTCGACGCGATCCAGATGGACGGCGCCCACCACGTCTGGATCGACCACAACGACCTGCGGAACATGGCGGACGGCCTGATCGACGTCCGCAAGGACAGCACGTACGTGACGGTCTCCTGGAACAGGCTCAGCCAGAACAACAAGACCTTCGGCATCGGCTGGACCGAGAACGTCACCACGGACATCACGATCCACCACAACTGGTTCCGCGAGACCGAGCAGCGCAACCCCTCCACGGACAACGCCGCCCACGCGCACCTCTACAACAACTTCCTCGAGGACGTCGCGAACACGGACATCAAATCCTCGTACGGCAACTACTCGCGCGGCGGCACCCGGATGGTCCTGGAGAACAGCTACTTCCAGGGCATGAGGAACCCGGTCATCAAGGACGCGACGGCGACGGTCGTGCAGCGCGGCAACGTCTTCTCGGGCACGTCGGGACGGAACGAGAGCGGCGGTACGGCGTTCGACCCGAAGACGTACTACCCGTACACGCTCGACAGGGCGGCGGACGTGCCGTCGCTGCTGAAGGCGGGCACGGGCCCGCGCACGACCATCGGCACGTCGGCGTCGATGTCGGCGTCGGCGGAGGTCTCCACGAAGGCCGCGGCGGCCACCACGCTCACCGTCGCCAAGGACGGCACCGGCCAGTACAGGACGGTCCAGGCGGCGGTGAACGCCGTCCCCGCGAACAACGCCTCCCGCGTGGTGATCTCCATCAAGCCGGGCACGTACCGCGAGACGGTCAAGGTCCCGTCCAACAAGCCGCACGTCACCTTCCAGGGCACCGGCGGCAGCCGCAAGGACACGGTGATCGTCTACAACAACGCGGCCGGCACGCGGAAGCCGGACGGTTCGGGCACCTACGGCACCTCCGGCAGCGCCACGGTCGCCGTGGAGGCCGACGACTTCCAGGCCCGCAACCTGACGATCTCCAACGACTTCGACGAGGGCGCCAACCAGTCCCTCTCCGGCCACCAGGCGGTCGCCCTGCGCACGGCGGCCGACAAGGTCCTCCTCGACGGTGTGATCGTCGAGGGCGACCAGGACACCCTCCTGCTCGACACGGCCGCCAAGGACAGGCTGGGCCGGGTCTACGTCACCAACTCCTACGTCGTCGGGAACGTCGACTTCGTCTTCGGCCGGGCCACCGCGGTGATCGACCGCTCGGTCATCACGCTGAAGAAGCGCTGGGACGGCTCCTCCGCCGGCTACGTCACGGCCCCGAGCACGGCCGCGAACCGCAAGGGCATCCTCATCGCCAACTCGGCGGTGAGCGGCGACGTCTCCGACCGCACCTTCTACCTCGGCCGCCCCTGGCACGCCGGCGGCGACGCCTCCCTGGACCCGCAGACCACGGTCCGCAACACCAGCCTCAGCGCCGCGATCCGCACCACGCCCTGGACCGACATGAGCGGCTTCTCCTGGAAGGACGACCGCTTCGCCGAGTACAGGAACACCGGCTCCGGTTCGGGCGCGGCGAGCAGCAACCGCCCCCATCTGACCGACGCCCAGGCAGCCGACCAGGAGGTCGCCGACTGGCTGGCCGGCTGGACCCCCACGGCGTCCTGACCCCCTCGCAACGGGCCCCGCGCCGTCCCCGGCGCGGGGTCACGGGGATCTCCGCTCATCCGAGGCCCGTCCGAGACGATGCGGGCCGGCAGCGTGCGGGCTTCGCGAACGCGGGGGCGGGGGCGGGGCGGCCCGGGTGGAGGAACCTCTCGCAGTCGGCGAGCGCCCCGCGGACCGCCGCTTCCGCCCCGGCGAGCGCCTCGTCGTACCGCCCCTGCCCGCCCGAGCGGGGCGTGTGGCACGGTGGGCGCATGTCGACACCACCGGACGGGCTGCCCGTCTACCGCGTACTGACCGGTCCCGACGACCCTGTCTTCTGCCACCGGGTGAGCGAGGCGCTGGAGCTGGGGTACAGGCTGCACGAAGGGCCTGCCGTCACCTTCGACGGTGAGCGGGTGATCGTCGCGCAGGCGGTCGTGTGGCCCGGGTAGGGGCACGGGTGTGCGTCGGGGCCGGCACGAGGCGGTGAACACGCCTCGTGCCGGCCCCGACGACGGTCACCGCACGATGGTGATGCGGTCCGCCTTCGGCGGGGCGATCGGGGTGGTGGGCGTCGAGTTGGCGGTCAGGTACCGCTCCAGGGCCGTCAGGTCGTCCTCGCCGACCAGGTCGTTCGTGCCCTGTCCCAGGGTCGGGAAGCCGTCGCCGCCGCCCGCGAGGAAGCTGTTGGTCGCGACGCGGTAGGTGGCGGACGGGTCGATGGGCGAGCCGTCGAGCCTGATCGAGTCCGTGACCACGCGGTCCGCGCCGGTCTTCGTCAGGTCCAGGGTGTAGGTCAGGCCGGAGGAGATCTGGAGGATCTTCGGGGCCGCCTCGTTCGAGCCGCTGACCTGCTCCTTCAGGGCCTGGACGACCTGCGCCCCGGTGAAGTCCTGGAGGTTGACCGTGTTGGCGAACGGCTGGACGGTGAAGGCCTCGGCGAAGGTCACCACGCCGTCGCCCTCCTTGCCGCCGGCCGCGTGGGTGAGGGACGCGCGGATGCCGCCGGGGTTCATCAGCGCCAGGTCGGTCTCCGCGTCCAGCGTCCTGCCGTACTCCAGCTGCGCGTCGGCGATCAGGTCGCCGAGCGGGGACTCCGTGCCGTCCTTGACGACGTCGCCGGAGATGTAGCCGATCGCGCGGTCGCCGATGGGGGCGGCGAGGGTGTTCCACCGGTCGATCAGGCGGGTCATGTCGGGCGCCTTGGGGACGTCCCGGGTGACCACGTGGTTCGCGGACTTCACGGCCGTACGGGCGATGTCACCCGTCGCGCGGTCGTAGGTCAGCGTGGTGTCCGTGTAGAGGCGGCCGAAGGACGCGGCCGAGGTGACCATGCGGGGCTTGCCCGCCGGGTCGGGGACGGTGCACACGTACGCGTTGTGGGTGTGGCCGGTGACCAGCGCGTCCACCTGCGGCGAGACGTTCTTCGCGATGTCCGCGATCGGGCCGGAGACGCCGTCGCCCGCGCCCGGGGAGTCGCAGTCGTAGTTGTAGGAGGACGAGGCCGGGAAGCCGCCCTCGTGGATCAGCGCCACGATCGACTTCACGCCCTGGCGCCGGAGCTCCTCGGCGTACTTGTCGATCGTCTCGACCTCGTCCTCGAAGGCGAGGCCCTTCACGCCCTCCGCCGAGACGATGTTCGGGGTGCCCTCCAGGGTCACGCCGATGAAGCCGATCTTGACGCCCTGCTTCTTCCACACCCAGTACGGCTTGAGGAGGGGCTTCCTCGTCTTCTCGTCCAGGACGTTCGCCGTCAGGTACGGGAAGTCGGCGCCCTTGAACCGCTTGTCGGTGTAACAGCCCTCGACGGGGTGGCAGCCGCCGTTCTGGAGGCGGGCCAGTTCCTTCGCGCCCTCGTCGAACTCGTGGTTGCCGACGCTCGTCACGTCGAGGTCGAGCTTGTTCAGCGCCTCGACGGTGGGCTCGTCGTGGAAGAGGCCCGAGAGGAGCGGGGACGCACCGACCATGTCGCCGCCGGCGGCGGTGATGGAGTAGCGGTTGCCCTTGCGCGCCTCGCGCAGGTGGGTGGCGAGGTACTCCACGCCGCCCGCGTCGACGGTCTTCGTCGTGCCGTCGGGCTGGAGTTCGGTGACCCGGCCGGAGGAGCCGGACGGCGGCTCCAGGTTGCCGTGCAGGTCGTTGAAGGACAGCAGCTGCACGTCCTGGTAGCGGCCGGGGTGGGTCTTGCCCTTGTTCCCGTGGTTCTCGCCCGCGGTCGCCGACCCCGGCAGGGCTGCCGCGGCCAGCGCGCCGGCGGTGAGCACACCGGCGGCGGTCGCGAGGAGACGGTTCGTACGGCGTCTGCGGCGCTGGTGGTGCGCCGGGGATGTGGCTGGCATGCGCCCCCCTGTGGGTCCGAGTGGGTACCGGCGCAGCCTAGAGTCAACGCGCGTAGCGCAACAGGGTATTCGGGGTTACGGCCTGGTTGAGGTTTCGTCGACGCCGCCACTGTCCGTTTTGGGGCCGCCTCCCCTTAATCTCGTACGCATGACCAGCGACGACTTCGCACGGCCCCGCCCCCGCTCGCTCCAGACGTACGCCGCGCTCGGCCCCGAGCGGACCGAGGCGGTGCTCGCCCTGCTCGCGGAGGCCGCCCGGACCGACGGACAACAGGCGGTGTCCGAACAGGGGCGGTTGCAGCTGCGCGGCGGGGAGCGGGACGGGATCTCGCACCTGCTGCTCTCCGTCGACGGCGAACTCGTCGGATACGCCCAGCTGGAGGACACCGATCCGGTGGAGCCGCCGGCCGCCGAACTGGTCGTGCACCCCTCCTACCGGGGCAACGGCCACGGGAGGGCGCTCGGTTCGGCGCTGCTCGCCGCCTCCGGGAAGCGGCTGCGGGTGTGGGCGCACGGCGGCCACTCCGCCGCCCGGCACCTCGCGCAGGTCCTCGGGCTGACGCTGTTCCGGGAACTGCGGCAGATGCGGAGGCCGTTGGCCGGCCTCGACCTGCCCGACCCGGTGCTGCCGGAGGGCGTGAGCGTCCGTACGTTCGTGCCGGGGCGGGACGACGCCGCCTGGCTCGCGCTGAACGCCGCCGCCTTCGCCCACCACCCCGAGCAGGGCGCCCTCACCCAGCGCGACCTGGACGACCGCAAGGCCGAGGCGTGGTTCGACCCCGAGGGGTTCTTCCTGGCGGAGAAGGACGGCCGGCTCGTCGGCTTCCACTGGACCAAGGTGCACGCGGCGGAGCACCTCGGCGAGGTGTACGTCCTCGGGGTGAGCCCCGACGCCCAGGGCGGCGGCCTCGGCAGGTCCCTCACCACGATCGGGCTACGGCACCTGGCGGAGCGGGGACTGCCGACGGCCATGCTCTACGTCGACGCCGACAACAAGGCGGCGGTCTCCGTCTACGAGCGGCTGGGCTTCGTCACGCACGAGACGGACCTGATGTACCGGACGGAGACCTGAGCCCGCGAGGAGTGAGGCGGCGCCCCGGTTCCGCCGCGCACACCGCGCCCACCACCACCTCCGCGCACAGCAGCACCGCCCAGCGGCCGTGGGCCGCCGCCCACCTCGGGTCGTCCGGGGGCACGAACAGGGCCCAGCTCCCGGGGGTCAGCAGCGGGCCCAGGACCGCCAGGGTGAGCAGGAACGCGGCGACCGCCCGGCCCGGCCGGGCGCCGTCCCCGCGGTGGATCGCGAACGCCGCCCCGGACAGGGCGAGGGTGAGGGCCGTCGCCGCCTCGACGGTGATCCCGACGGCCGGGGGGCGCACGGCCTCCGGGACGAGGAGCAGCGCGGCCGTCCACCACACGGCGGCGACCGAGGCCACGAGGAGGACGCGCAGTCCGTGGCGGACGGCCCGCCGGGTGGGGACGGCGGCCGTGGTGTGCCGGGCCGGGTCGTCCAGCACGAAGGCCGCCCCCAGCGCGAAGGTCACGGCGGACGCCCGCAGCGCGTCGAGCGCGAGCCGGGCGTCCGCCTCCTCGCCCATCAGCCTCGGCACGGCGGCGAGCAGCAGGCCCAGGGCCCCGGCCGCGCCGATCGCCCTCCAGGGCATGGTCCGTACGGCCGGCCGCAGCAGAGCCGGGTCGATGGCCCTCACAGGCACTCGTCCCTCGCCTCCGGTTCGTCCAGGCCCAGCAGTCGCGCGACCCGGTCCGTCGTCACCTTCGGAGCCGTCAGCTCGGCCCAGTGCGCCCTCACCTTCGCGGCGGTCCCGTCCTTCGGGCGCAGCAGCAGCTCGCGCACCACCTCCGTCTGCGCGGCGGTCATGGACAGCGGGTTCGTCCGCGAGAGGACGACCGCCGAGCCGGCGTCGCTGTCGTCCAGGCGCACCCGCCGCAGGTCCGCCATCGGGTCGGGCCGGTCGGCGAGCGCCAGCCACATGACGGTGACCATCCGGCCGTCGCACATCCCGCCCGCCTTCGCCTCGGTGCCCGCGACCAGCACACCGGCCACGGCGACGGCGAACTCCGGGGCCCTGTTGCCGCCCCAGGACGTACCGACGGTGATCTCGCCGGGGCGGGTGGCCGGGTCGATCGCCGCGTCGCCGGCCAGGCCGTACCGCGCCTCGACCCGCTGCCGTACGACGAGCGGCCGGTCCTGCGCGGCGCCGCCCGCGAGGGAGCGCACGCCGTCGAGGACCCGGTCCCAGTCGTCGGTGCGTGCTCCCCACTCCGGGAAGGCGCAGTACGTCGTGGCGTCCCGTTCGGCGCACCGCTGCTCCTTCTCCGGGGTGACGGAGTACCGCGTCCGCGCCTCGGTCGTCTCCCGCGGCACGCCCTGGGACTGGGCCACCGCGCCCACCAGGGTCAGCAGCACGGCGCCGGCGCAGGCCGCCCGGAGGGACCGCAGCCGGCCGGCTCCGGAAAGCAGCACGGCGGTCAGGGCCACGCTCAGGGCCAGCCCGGCGAGGTACAGGGCGTGCCAGGCGGCGGGGCGGCCCAGCAGTTCGGACGGCAGGGGATGGGGGCCGCTCTCCTCGACCACCGGCGACAACCAGCGTGCCGCGCTGTCCTCGTCGGACGCCATGGGGGCGAGCAGGGCGAAGAACAGGCAGAGGACGATCAGCAGCGGGGCCGCGAACGCCGACGGCACCAGCCGGGCGAGCAGTACTCCGGCCGCGCCGAACAGCAGCACGCACAGCGGGCCCACGAGCAGTTCGCCCGGCGACCCCTGGCCCACGGCACCGGGCTTGAGCGCCTCCCAGGTGAACTGGCCGGCCACGCACACCCCGGTGAGCAGCGCGACGGCCGCGACGGACAGCAGGTGCGCGGCCGTACGGCGCCACGGCTGGACCACCAGCACGGCGAGGTGCCGGTCGGTGTCGTACCGGCGGGAGCGCAGCACGGCCTGGTTGGCGCAGAGCAGCACCGCGAGACCGACGAGCAGGGGCGCGCCCTGGGTGGCGCGGTCGGCGTCCTGCAGCGCGGGGAAGCCGTCCCAGGAGGTGCGGGTCCTCCACACCGTCCAGCCGAGGTACACCGCGAAGGCGACGAGGACCGGAGCCCGCAGCAGGAGCAGGCGGGTCTCGAAGCGGGCCAGGGTGAGGACGGCCGCCCAGGACGTACGGGTCCCGGCCGTGACCGTGGCGGCCGGGGTCCCGGCGGTGAGCGTGCTCATGCGGCCACCTCCGTGTCCACACCGTCGAGTCCGTCGAGGGTGAGCAGGTAGCCGTCCTCCAGGGTGGGTTCGAGGAGGTCCGCGCCGACGGGCGGGTCGCCCACGTTGCGGAAGGTGCCGAGTCCGGTGCGCCAGCCGGCCTTCGCGCCCGGGTCGCGTTCGGCGCTGCTCCACACCCGGCCGGCGGCCCGCGCGGTCAGCTCGGCGGGGGTGCCGTCGAAGCGGACGGTGCCACCGGCCAGGACGACGACCCGGTGGCAGAGCATCGCCACGTCCTCGGTCTGGTGCGTGGACAGCAGCACCGTGCGGCCCTCACCGGCCCGCGCGATCAACTCCCGGAAGCGCATGCGCTGCTCCGGGTCGAGTCCGACGGTGGGCTCGTCGAGGACGAGGAACGCGGGGTCGCCGACGAGCGCCGCCGCCAGCGCCACCCGCTGCCGCATGCCGCCGGACAGCTTGCGGATCCGCTTGCCGCGCACGCCGTCGAGGCCGGCCTCGTCGAGCACCCTGCGCACCTCGCGATGGCGGGCGGCGCGGTCGGTGAGCTCCTTGAGGATCGCCACGTAGTCGACGAACTCGAAGGGGGTGAAGTCGGGGTGGAAGCCGGGCGTCTGCGGCAGGTAGCCGAGGTGGCGCCGGACCTCCTGCCGGCCGCGCGAGGTGCCCGGGTCGTGGCCGAGCACCGTGAAGGCGCCCCGGTCGGCCGGCACGGCGGTGGCGAGCACCCGCAGCAGCGTGGTCTTGCCCGCGCCGTTGGGCCCGAGCAGCCCGGTGACGCCGGCGGACAGCCGCAGCGACACGTCGTCGAGGGCGCGGGTACCGCCGTAGCGGAGGCTCAGCCCGGAGGCGGAGACGGTGGGGGTCATACGGAACTCCCTTACAGGTGGAGGCGGGTGGACGGAGCAGCAGGCGGCCGGCCCGCGCTTCCCGGCCCGGGGATCAGCCGGGGGCGGACGGCCGGGGATCCCCGGCCGGCCGAGCACCGGGACGGACGGCCCAGGAGCACCGGCCGACCGGACACCAGAACGGACGGCCGGGTTTCCCGGCAGAAGGGGAATCGGGGTGATCAGCCCGCCCCGGCGGAGGGAAGGAGAACCGGGGCCGTCAGGCCGCGTTCACCCCCTCCGGCGGGAAACCGGGCAGCCGTCAGGCCGTACGTCGGCCGCTGAGGTCGAAGCGGTCCCGGAGCAGGACCAGCAGCCCGGCGGCGAGGACGGCGACCGCCGCCGACACGCCCTGTCCGGCCGCGGTGAACGGGGCGAGCGGGCCCTCCCCGCCGGTCCGGGCGGCGTCCGCCGTGAGCAGCAGCGCGATCCAGCCGCCGCCGACGAGGGACGGGGCGAGCACCGGGCCGAGCCGGGCGGTCAGCGCCAGCCCGGTCGCGGTGAGCGCGAGGGCGGGCAGCAGCCAGGCCAGGGCGCGCAGCCCGTATCCGGGCAGGGCGAGCGTGGCCAGCCCGTTGAGGCCGAGCCCGGCGCCGAGCACCGCCACCGTGCGGATCATCAGCAGCCGGAAGCCGTGCATCGGGGCGACGACCGCCATCTCGTACGTCGGGTCCAGCACGGGCCCGTACGACAACGCGACCCCGGCCAGCGGCAGCAGCGGTGCGAGGGCGAGGAAGAGGGTGGGTGACCCGGTGGCGCCGCGACCGAGGGTGACGGCCACCGTGAGCAGGAGGACCGCGGCGACCGCGCCCAGCCAGGAGAGGCGCAGCGCCGGGGTGGCCGCGAGCAGCCGCGCGGTGTGGTCTGCGATGCCGAGCCGCAGGAGCAGCGACTCCAGGAATCCGGGCCGGGGCGCGTCCAGTTCGGCGTCGAGCCGTTCCCATCCGGCGTCGAGGGCGGCGGGGTCGCTCACGTCGGCGAGGACGGCCCGGCAGTGCGCGCAGGCGGTGAGGTGGGCGTCGGCCGACCACAGCAGGGGCGCCGGGAGGCCGCCCCGCGCGTAGGCCCGCAGGTCCTCCTCGGACACGTGCCAGCCGGTGCCGCCCCCGGACGTGCCGCCCGTCGTTCCGTACGTCATGCCAGCGCCTCCCGGAGTTGCCTGCGGGCCCGCATCGCCCGCGTCTTGACCGTGCCCGGCGGGATGCCGAGCAGGACGGCGGCCTCGCGGGTGGTCAGCCCGTCGACGACCGTGGCCTGGAGCACCGCGCGCAGTTCCGGCGACAGCCGGACGAGCGCACCGGCGAGGTCCCCGTGCTCCACCCCCGCGAGCACGTGGTCCTCCGCCGAGGCCTCGTCCCGGTGCCGCAGCCGCGCCAGCGTCTGCCGCAGCCGGCCGCGTGCCCCGGCGCCGCGCAGGGCGTCGACCAGCCGGCGCGAGGCGATCCGCCACAGCCAGCCGGCCGCGTCCCCGTCCTCCCGGTAGCGCGCGCTCCCCCGCCACACCGCCAGGAACGTCTCCTGCACGACGTCGTCGACGATCCCCGCGTCGGCGCACCGGCCGCGCATCCGGGCGGTCAGCCACGGCGCGTACCGCCGGTACAGCTCCTCGAAGGCGCGGCGGTCCCCGTCCGACGCGACGGAGCGCAGCAGCTCCCCGTCGCTTCTCGTTTCGCTCACGTCCCCTCATCGAACGACCCGCGGCGATCGGTTCACGGGATCGCGGTTGACTTTCCCACCCCCCTGTACCACCCTTTCACTACTCAATGAGTGAAAGGGTGGTGCCAAGTGGTCGACTACCGCATCGACCGGCGCAGTGGCGTGGCCACCTACGTCCAGATCGTGCAGCAGACCGAACAGGCCCTGCGCCTGGGCCTGCTGGCGCCCGGCGACAAGCTGCCCACGGCCCGCGAGGTCGTCGAAGCCACCGCCGTGAACCCCAACACCGTGCTGAAGGCCTACCGCGAGCTGGAGCGCGAGGGCCTGGTGGAGGCCCGGCGCGGACTCGGCACCTTCGTACGGCGCTCCCTGGGCGCCGCCCCCGCCGACTCCCCGCTCCGTGCGGAGCTGGAGGACTGGGCGTCCCGGGCCCGCGAGGCCGGCCTGGAGCGGGAGGACGTGGCCGCGCTCTTCACCGCCGTGCTCGAAACCCACCACCCGGTACGAACGCCGGACCCCGCACCCCCGAAGCCCCCTCAGGGAGACCCGTCATGACCGTCCCGGCCATCGAGGCGGACGCGCTCGGCAAGCGCTTCGGCCGACGCGTCGCCCCCGCGCTGCGCGACTGTTCCTTCCGGCTGCCCGCCGGCCGCCGGGTGCCGCGCCGCCGCACGGCCTGACGCCCGCGTCCGTGCGTCCCTCCCGGCGGGGAGGGACGTACGGCTCCCCGCGCCGGGACCCGCACCCCCGTGAGCCGCTGCCCGATATCCCGGACGTCATGTCTCCGTAACCATTGATTCAGACAGGCTTGCGACGCTCGGCCAATGCATCCCGCCGTGCCGGAGCCTTCACCGCCCCCAAGGGTGAACGGGGGGAACGGGGACGCCTCAGGGCCACCACCGCTCCCACCCGCGCATTCCGACGCGCCCGTGACGCCCCCGGCGCGGAAGAATGGGGTCATGAGCCAGCCCAACGCCCAGGCACAGCACCCGCAGCCCTCCGTGGGCTCCATCGCCGCCCACCGTCCGCACACCGTGGCCGGAGTGGTCTCCGACCTGGAACCCGACATCGACGCGGATCTCGACGGTTACGAGGAGTCCGTGGCGGACGGCGCCACCCCGCTCCCGCAGGGCCGCTTCCTCGACCGGGAGCGCAGCTGGCTCGCGTTCAACGAACGCGTCCTCGAACTCGCCGAGGACCCCGCCACACCGCTGCTGGAGCGCGCCAACTTCCTGGCGATCTTCGCCAGCAACCTGGACGAGTTCTTCATGGTCCGCGTGGCCGGACTGAAGCGCCGCATCGCCACCGGCGTCGCCACCCGCTCCGCCTCCGGTCTCCAGCCGCGCGAGGTGCTGGAGATGATCTGGGCCCGCTCCCGCGAGCTGATGGCCCGGCACGCCGCCTGTTACCACGAGGACGTCGCCCCCGCACTCGCGGAGGAGGGCATCCACCTGGTCCGCTGGAACGAGCTGGCGGAGAAGGAGCAGGCCCGCCTGTTCACCCTCTTCCGGCACCAGATCTTCCCGGTCCTCACCCCGCTCGCGGTCGACCCCGCGCACCCCTTCCCGTACATCTCGGGCCTGTCGCTGAACCTGGCCGTGGTCGTCCGCAACCCGGTCACCGGCCACAAGCACTTCGCCCGCGTCAAGGTGCCGCCGCTGCTGTCCCGCTTCCTGGAGAGCTCCCCCGGCCGCTACGTCCCCATCGAGGACGTCATCGCCGCGCACCTGGAGGAGCTGTTCCCGGGCATGGAGGTGCTGCAGCACCACGCCTTCCGGCTCACCCGCAACGAGGACCTCGAGGTCGAGGAGGACGACGCGGAGAACCTGCTCCAGGCGCTGGAGAAGGAACTCATGCGGCGCCGCTTCGGGCCGCCGGTGCGCCTGGAGGTCGAGGAGTCCATCGACCGCGAGGTGCTGGACCTGCTGGTGCGCGAGCTGAAGGTCGGCGAGGCGGAGGTGTACCCGCTGCCGGGCCCGCTGGACCTCACCGGCCTGTTCCGCATCCACGGCCTGGACCGGCCCGAGCTGAAGTACCCGAAGTTCATCGCCGGCACCCACCGCGACCTGGCGGAGGTGGAGACGGCGTCCCAGCCCGACGTCTTCGCCGCCCTGCGCAGCCGGGACGTGCTGCTGCACCACCCGTACGACTCGTTCTCCACGTCGGTGCAGGCGTTCCTGCAGCAGGCCGCCGAGGACCCCGACGTGCTGGCCATCAAGCAGACCCTGTACCGCACGTCGGGCGACTCCCCCATAGTCGACGCGCTCATCGACGCCGCCGAGGCCGGCAAGCAGGTGCTGGTGCTGGTCGAGATCAAGGCGCGGTTCGACGAGCACGCGAACATCAAGTGGGCGCGCAAGCTGGAGGAGGCCGGCTGCCACGTCGTGTACGGCCTGGTCGGCCTGAAGACCCACTGCAAGCTGTCCCTGGTGGTCCGTCAGGAGGGCGAGACGCTCAGGCGGTACAGCCACGTCGGCACCGGCAACTACCACCCGAAGACGGCCCGCCTCTACGAGGACCTCGGGCTGCTCACCGCGGACCCGCAGGTCGGGGCGGACCTCTCCGACCTGTTCAACCGGCTCTCCGGCTACTCCCGGCGCGAGACCTACCGGCGCCTCCTCGTCGCCCCCAAGTCCCTGCGGGACGGCCTGGTCTCCCGCATCGACAAGGAGGCCCAGCACCACCGCGCCGGGCGCCCCGCCTACGTCCGCATCAAGGTCAACTCGATGGTCGACGAGGCCGTCATCGACGCCTGCTACCGGGCGTCGCAGGCGGGCGTGCCGGTGGACATCTGGGTGCGCGGCATCTGCGCGATCCGGCCCGGCGTGGCGGGCCTGTCGGAGAACGTGCGGGTACGGTCCGTCCTCGGCCGCTTCCTCGAACACTCCCGCGTGTTCGCCTTCGGCAACGGCGGCGAGCCCGAGGTGTGGTTCGGCAGCGCGGACATGATGCACCGCAACCTCGACCGCCGGATAGAGGCGCTGGTGCGGGTCACCGACCCGGCTCACCGGGCGGCCCTGAACCGACTGCTGGAGACCGGCATGTCGGACACCACCCAGTCCTGGCACCTCGCCGCGGACGGCGAGTGGACCCGGCACGCGACGGACGCGGACGGCCAGCCCTTGCGCAACGTCCAGGAGATGCTCATAGACGCCCGGAGGCGCCGGCGTGGCACAGCGACACCTTGACCCGACGGCCGGTCCGGTACCGGCGGACGTCCTGGCCGGCTACCTGCGGGACCGGGCGACCGAGTTCCTCCGCGCGCTGCGCCTCCACCGGGAGGCCGGGGCGGGCGCGGCCGCGTCGGAGGGTTCCGTCGCGGCGGCCCGCGCGCTGCGCCGCGCGGCCCGCCGCGTCAGTGCCAGCCTGCACACCTTCCAGCCGGTCCTGGACCCCGACTGGTCGGAGGCGATGCGCCCCGAACTGGCCTGGGTCTCCGGCACCCTGGCCCTGGAGCACGCCTACGCGTCCCGCCTGGAGCAGCTCCTGACGGCCCTGCACCGCCTGTCGGGGGCACCGCCCCTGTCGCCCCGCGCCGCGGCCGCCGATGGCGAGAACGCCCCACAGGGGCCGCCCGCACCCGACCACGAACCCCGCACGGGCGGTACGAGGGGGAACAGCCTCCCGGCCGAAGGCGAAGCCGGGGACGGACACCCCGCGCACCTGCGCCGCACCGCCACGGCGACCGCCCTCGGGGGGACCCGCACCGCCACGGCGACGCTGACGGCCACCGCCGACCGCAGGGTCACCGCCCCGGACCGGGGGAACCTGACCGTCGGCGCCGCCAAGGCCGGCGCCCTGCTGGACCGGCAGCTGACCCTCGCCCGGACCCGTGCGCACTCCACCGCACTGCAGGCCCTCGGCTCCTCCCGGTTCCACGCCGTCGCCGACAAGGTGGCCGTGCTCGCCAGCGAGGTCCCGCTGTCCCCGGCGGCGGACCGCGCCGATCTGCGCCCGCTCGCCGACGCCGCGCGCGAACGGCTCGCCGACGCCGTCGCCGCGCTGCCCCTGCTCACCGCGGGCAGCCCGTACAACGCCGAGGCGCTGGTCCACGGACTCTCCCCGGACCCGGCCCCGCACCCGCAGGACGCCCCCTGGCACCAGGTCCGGCTCCTCCTGCGCCTGCACCGCTACGCCCTCGAGGTCCTCCACGCCGGCCCGGACCCGGGCCTCCTCGCCGCCGGCGGGGCACTGGACCGGCACCGCGACGCCTCCGAGGCCGCGGCCGCCGCCGCGCAGGCGGCCCGCACCCCGCGGATCGCGCCGGCCACGGCATACGCGCTGGGCGTGCTCCACGCCGACCAGCGGCATGAGGTGGAGGCGGCGCGGTACGCGTTCCAGCGGGCCTGGCAGAAGGAAGCCCTCGGCACGTTATAGGGAGGCACCCGGTGAGCACCCCCGGCTCCGCGCGGCACGGCGCCCTCACCGTCCAGGCCGCCGGCTGCGTCCTGTGGCGTCGCTCCCCCGTGACCGGCGCGCTCGAACTCTGCCTCGTCCACCGGCCGAAGTACGACGACTGGTCCTGGCCCAAGGGCAAGCTCAAGCGGGGCGAGGACCCGCTGGCCGGCGCCCTGCGCGAGGTCGCCGAGGAGACGGGCCACAGCGCCGTCCCGGCCGCCGAGCTCCCCAGCGCGCACTACCTGGCGAACGGCCGCCCCAAGCGGGTCCGCTACTGGGCGGCCGAGGCCGTCTCCGGCGCGTTCACCCCGAACGACGAGGTGGACCGCGTCCTCTGGCTCCCCCCTGAAGCCGCCCGCGCCCGCCTCACCGAGCCCCGGGACGCCGACCTCGTGGACGCATTCCTCGCCACCCTCCGCCCGGCACGGTGAGTGTCCCGTTCCCGCCCGGTATCCCCCCGTGTCCTCGACGTGAGCGTTCCGTGACCTCACCGCACCGTCCACAGGGGTTCACCCCGCGTTCATTTACGCCAATGAGCTCCTTCACCTGTTCTGCCTAATTTCGGCCTTACGCGATGCGGATCGCCCGAAGAGACGGGTGACCGCATCACCCACACTTCGCACGCCGCCGAATTCAGGACGGCGGCCACTGGAAGGGACTCAAGTGAAGCTTCAGCGCAAGAACCGGCGGGCCCTCGCTCTCGGTGCTCTCGCCGTCTCCGGCGCCCTGGCCCTCACGGCGTGCGGTTCCGACGACACCGGCGACAGCAACGGCGGCGGCGCCTCCGCCACCGCACAGGCCGGCAACATCGACTGCGGCGACGCCAAGGGCCAGCTGCAGGCCTCCGGCTCTTCCGCCCAGAAGAACGCCATCGACGCCTGGGTCAAGCAGTACGCCGCGGCGTGCAAGGGCGTGCAGGTCAACTACAACCCGACCGGTTCGGGCGCCGGCATCACGGCCTTCACCCAGGGCCAGACCGCGTTCGCCGGCTCGGACTCCGCGCTGAAGCCCGAGGAGATCGAGGCCTCGAAGAAGATCTGCTCCGGCGGTCAGGGCATCGACCTGCCGATGGTCGGCGGCCCGATCGCGATCGGTTACAACGTCCCGGGCGTCGACTCCCTCGTCCTGGACGCCTCGACCCTCGCCAAGATCTTCGACAGCAAGATCACCAAGTGGAACGACGAGGCGATCGCGAAGCTCAACCCCGACGCCAAGCTGCCCGACCTGAAGATCCAGGCCTTCCACCGCTCCGACGAGTCCGGCACCACGGACAACTTCACCAAGTACCTGAAGGCCGCCGCGCCCGACGACTGGAAGTACGAGGGCGGCAAGGCCTGGCAGGCGAAGGGCGGCCAGTCCGCTCCGCAGTCCGCCGGTGTCGCCCAGCAGGTGAAGCAGACCTCGGGCGCGATCTCCTACATGGAGCTGTCCTACGCCAAGGACGGCATGAACACCGTCTCCCTCAAGACCGAGGCCGCCGAGCCGGTCGAGGCCACCATCGAGAACGCCACCGCCGCCATCGGCGCCGCCAAGGTCGTCGGCACCGGCAAGGACCTCGCGCTGGAGATGGACTACACCCCGGAGGCCGACGGCGCCTACCCGCTCGTCCTCGTCACGTACGAGATCGTCTGCGACAAGGGCAACAAGGCCGACACCCTGCCCGCCACCAAGTCCTTCCTGAACTACATCGCCTCGGAGGACGGCCAGGGCCTGCTGGCGGACGCCGGCTACGCCCCGATGCCCACCGAGATCATCACCAAGGTCCGCGAGACCATCTCGAGCCTCGCCTGACCCGAGTGTGCGGACCGGCCCCGACCACGGTGCCGGTCCGCACCGTCCGGTGCACCGCCAACAGGAGCCCCCGGCCCACGGTGGCTCCGACCGAGCCGCCCGCCCCGGCGGCTCCGCAGACCGGAGAACCCGATGGACATCACCGCACAGAAACCCGCCGCTCCCCCCTCACCCGGACCGGCCGCACCCGAGGACAAGGGCGCCGCGCGCGGCGCCACCCGTCCCGGTGACCGGATATTCCTCGGGTTCTCCCGCGGATCCGGCATCTTCGTCCTGGTCCTGATGGCCGCCATCGCGGCCTTCCTCACCTACCGCGCCTCGCTGGCCATCAGCAAGGACGAAGCCAACTTCTTCACCTCCTTCGAGTGGAACCCCACCGGCGTCCCGCCGGAGTTCGGCATCGCCGTCCTGGCCTTCGGCACCGTCGTGTCGTCGGTCATCGCCATGGTCATCGCCGTCCCCATCTCGGTCGGCATCGCCCTGTTCATCACGCACTACGCCCCCCGCCGGCTCGGCGGCACCGTCGGGTACGTGATCGACCTGCTCGCCGCCGTCCCGTCCATCGTCTACGGCCTGTGGGGCGCCATCGTCCTGGTGCCGCACATGGACGGCCTCTACGGCTGGCTCGACGACTACCTCGGCTGGACCGGCGTCTTCGCGTGGGAGGGCGGCCCCGCGCGGTCGCTGCTCACCGTCGGCATCCTGCTCGCCCTGATGATCCTCCCGATCATCACCAACGTCAGCCGCGAGGTCTTCCGCCAGGTCCCGCGCATGCACGAGGAGGCGGCCCTGGCCCTCGGCGCCACGCGCTGGGAGGTCATCCGCATGTCGGTGCTGCCCTTCGGCCGCTCCGGCGTCATCTCCGCCTCGATGCTGGGCCTCGGCCGCGCGCTCGGCGAGACGATGGCCGTGGCCATGGTGCTCTCGCCGTCCTTCGACATCTCCGCCAGCCTGCTCGACGCGGGCGGCGGCACCTTCGCCCAGAACATCGCCAGCAAGTTCAACGAGGCCACCGTGATGGGCCAGGACGCGCTGATCGCCTCCGGCATGGTGCTCTTCGTCATCACCCTGCTGGTCAACGGCGCGGCCCGCCTGATCATCGCCCGCCGCAAGGAGTACTCGGGGGCCAACGCATGAGCAACGCAACCCTTTCCCCCCGGCGCGACTCCCTGCGCGGCGCGACCCTGCCCAAGTGGTTCGCCTGGGCGGTCGCCGCCGGCTCCCTCGCCCTGGGCTACGGCATCAGCGCCGCGGCCGGCCTGCACAGCGACGTCCAGTGGGCGCTGATCGCCGCGGTCCTCTTCGTCGTCGGCTCCTACGCCGTCTCCGCGAAGATCGAGGGCGCACGCCAGGCCAAGGACCGCACCGCGACCAGCCTGGTCTGGGTCGCCTTCCTGCTGGCCGTGACCCCGCTGGCCTCCCTCCTCTGGGAGACGGCCGAGCGCGGCGTGAAGGTCCTCGACGGCTACTTCCTCACCCACTCGATGGGCGTGGTCGCCGACGCGGAGCCCGGCGGCGGCATCTACCACGCCCTCCTCGGCACCCTGGAGCAGGTCGGCCTCGCCGCCCTGATCTCCGTGCCGGTCGGTGTGCTCACCGCGATCTACCTGGTCGAGTACGGGCGCGGCAAGCTCGCCAAGGCCGTCACCTTCTTCGTCGACGTCATGACGGGCATCCCGTCGATCGTCGCGGGCCTGTTCATCCTGAGCCTGTGGGTCCTGATCCTGAAGATGGGCCCGTCCGGCTTCGCCGGTTCGCTGGCCCTGTCGATCCTGATGATCCCGGTGGTCGTCCGCTCCACCGAGGAGATGCTCAAGCTCGTCCCGAACGAGCTGCGCGAGGCGTCCCTGGCGCTCGGTGTGCCGAAGTGGCGCACGATCCTGAAGGTGGTCCTGCCGACGTCGATCGGCGGCATCATCACCGGCATCATGCTGGCGGTCGCCCGCATCACCGGTGAGACGGCCCCCGTGCTGCTGCTGGTCTGGGGCACCGACTTCATCAACGCCAACCCGTTCCAGGACCCGCAGGAATCGCTGCCGATGTACATCTACCTGCAGTTCGGCGCCGGTTCCGACCCCGCGTACGACCGTGCCTGGGCGGCGGCCCTGACGCTCATCGCGTTCATCATGATCCTCAACCTCGTGGCCCGCGGCATCGCCCGCTGGAAGGCCCCACGGTGACATCGATGCGGCTCCGCCGCGTGGCCGGTCGCTGAGACCTCCCCGACCTGAAAGAAGAAGTGATCACCATGGCCAAGCGCATCGACGTCAGCGGCCTCAACGCCTACTACGGCTCCTTCCTGGCCATCGAGGACATCTCGATGACCGTCGAACCCCGTTCCGTGACCGCCTTCATCGGTCCGTCCGGCTGCGGCAAGTCCACCTTCCTGCGCACGCTCAACCGCATGCACGAGGTGACGCCCGGCGGCCGGGTCGACGGCAAGGTCATGCTCGACGACGAGAACCTGTACGGCGCCGGCATCGACCCGGTGGCGGTGCGGCGCGAGGTCGGCATGGTCTTCCAGCGCCCGAACCCGTTCCCCACGATGTCGGTGTACGACAACGTGGCGGCGGGCCTGCGCCTGAACGGCAAGTACAAGAAGTCCCAGCTGGACGACATCGTCGAGAAGTCCCTCAAGGGCGCCAACCTCTGGAACGAGGTCAAGGACCGACTGAACAAGCCGGGCTCGGGCCTCTCGGGCGGTCAGCAGCAGCGTCTGTGCATCGCCCGCGCCATCGCGGTCGAGCCGAACGTCCTCCTCATGGACGAGCCCTGCTCCGCCCTGGACCCGATCTCCACCCTCGCCATCGAGGACCTGATCGGCGAGCTGAAGGAGCGCTTCACGATCGTCATCGTGACGCACAACATGCAGCAGGCGGCGCGCGTCTCGGACCGCACGGCGTTCTTCAACCTGGCGGCCGTCGGCCAGCCCGGCAAGCTGATCGAGATCGACGACACGGAGCGCATCTTCTCCAACCCGTCGGTCCAGGCCACGGAGGACTACATCTCCGGCCGCTTCGGCTGACCGATTCTCCTCGCGGTGCTGCATGGCGGTGCCACCGCGAGGCGCAAAGGGCCCGCCCCCGACTCCCGGGGGCGGGCCCTTCCAAGTACCGCGTAGCTGCGGGCAATCGTGCCGCAGGGCGGCACGGGTGGGCGCAGCGGCACCCCGCAAACGCCGGGCTGCGCAACATCCCCGCCCAGCACCAGCACCGCGCACCAGCCCGGCTACAGCACCAGCAGATTCACCAGCCCGAACGCCAACGCGGCCACCACAGCCGCCGCCGGCATGGTGATGAACCACCCGAGGACGATGTTCTTGGCCACCCCCCACCGCACGGCGTTGACCCGCTTCGTCGCCCCCACACCCATGATCGCCGAAGTGATCACATGCGTCGTGGAGATGGGCGCGTGGAACAGGAACGCGGACCCGAACATGATCGACGCGCCCGTCGTCTCCGCGGCGAACCCCTGGGGCGGATCCAGCTCGATGATCTTCCGCCCCAGCGTCCGCATGATCCGCCACCCACCGGCGTACGTCCCCGCGGACAGCATCAGCGCACAAGCGATCTTCACCCACACCGGAATCGGATCGCCGTAGTCCTCGACATCGGCGATGACCAGCGCCATCACCACGATGCCCATCGTCTTCTGCGCGTCCTGCAGACCGTGCCCCAGCGCCATGCCGGCCGCGGAAACGGTCTGCGCGATCCGGAACCCCCGCTTGGCCTTGTGCGGATTGGCCCGCCGGAAGAGCCACAGGATCACGGTCATCACCAGGTAACCGGCGATCAGGCCCACCACCGGCGACACGAACATCGGGATGACGACCTTGTCGACCACCCCGTTCCAGTACACCGTCGTCCCCCCGGCCAGCGCCGCCCCCACCATGCCCCCGAACAGGGCGTGGGACGAGGACGACGGAAGCCCGAAGTACCAGGTGATCAGGTTCCAGACGATCGCCCCGATCAGCGCGGCGAAGAGGATGCCCATCCCCTTCGACCCCTCGGGCGTCTGGATCAGCCCCTCGCTGACGGTCTTGGCGACGCCGGAACCCATGAACGCGCCGGCGAGGTTCATCACGGCCGCCATCGCCAGCGCCGCCCGGGGCGTCAGCGCCCGCGTCGACACGGACGTGGCGATCGCGTTCGCCGAGTCGTGGAAGCCGTTGGTGTAGGTGAAGAAGAGCGCGACCCCGACGGTCACGACCAGAGCCAAGGTGTCCATGAAGTGCTCAGGACTCCTTGACCGCGATGGTCTCCACCGTGTTCGCCACGTGCTCGAAGGCGTCGGCCGCCTCCTCCAGTACGTCCACGATCTGCTTGAGCTTCAGCACCTCGATCGCGTCGTACTTGCCGTTGAAGAGGTGGGCCAGCAGCTTGCGGTGGATCTGGTCGGCCTGGTTCTCCAGCCGGTTGACCTCGATCCAGTACTCGGTGAGGTTCTCCATGGTGCGCAGGTGCGGCATCGCCTCCGCGGTCAGCTCCGCCGCCCGCGCCAGGACCTCGATCTGCTGCTCGACGCCCTTGGGCAGTTCCTCGACGTTGTAGAGGACGACCAGGTCGACGGCCTCCTCCATGAAGTCCATGATGTCGTCGAGGGACGAGGCGAGGGAGTAGATGTCCTCACGGTCGAACGGCGTGATGAACGAGGAGTTCAGCTGGTGGAAGATCGCATGCGTGGCGTCGTCACCCGCGTGTTCCGCGGCCCGCATACGCTCTGCGATCTCGGCCCGGGCGGAGGGGTCCGCCCCGAGCAGTTCCATCAGGAGTTTCGAGCCCGTGACGATGTTGTCCGCGGACGCGGCGAACATGTCGTAGAAGCTCGTCTCCCTGGGGGTCAGACGAAAGCGCACGTGGGGTCCTCGGTGAGCATCGGTTTCGGTCAGGCTGATGCTAGGCGCATCATCCGGCCACGACTAACGGGCCGCCCACCAGTGTCACCCATCGGAGAGAGTGATGGACACGGGGGCGTTCCGAGCTCCGTTCCCGGCCGCGGCGCACGTCATCGGCCAAGAGGCCTATACCCAGCAAAGTTCGCTACCATATACCCACCAGGGGTATATGTCGCCCGCCAGCTCACCAGGAGGACGCGATGACGACCACCGGAACCGGCGCGAACGCGCCCTCCTCCCCGGACGCGACGGATGTAACGGACGTAACAGGAGGAGCGCCCGTGACCGACGTGACGGACATCGTGACCGATCACGACCGCGGCGTCCACGGCTACCACCACCAGAAGCAGGATCACCTCAAACGCCTGCGCCGCATCGAGGGCCAGATCCGCGGCCTGCAGCGCATGGTCGACGAGGACGTGTACTGCATCGACATACTCACCCAGGTGTCCGCCTCCACCAAGGCACTGCAGTCGTTCGCGCTGCAACTGCTGGAGGAGCACCTGCGCCACTGTGTCGCGGACGCGGCCGTCAAGGGCGGCGACGAGATCGACGCGAAGGTCAAGGAGGCGACGCAGGCCATCGCCCGCATGCTCCGTACCTGACCGGGCTCAGGCCCCGTCCGGATCCGTCCGCGCCTCGGCCACCCTCAGCACCTCGTCGATGCTCTCCAGGCTGAGCCGCTCCTCGGCGTTGGAGGCGGCGATGATCAGCTCCCCGCAGAGTTCGATCTCGGCGAGCGCCACGTGGTCCTGAACCAGGACCGTCCCACCGCCGAGCGGTGCCACGCGCCTCACCCCTTCTCCGTCGTCACCGGCTTCCTAGAGTAGGGAGCGCCCCACGCACCGCGCATGGCACGGAAGGGCTAGTTCAGGCCGGTCACTCCCGGCCTCACTCCTCGGCGATCCGGCCCGCGTAGATGTCCCCGTCCTCGGGAAGCCGTACGTCGGCCGGGATCCCGAAGTCGTACAGCAGCGTGGTCGAGGCGACCGCGACGGGCTCGTCGCGCCGGCCGTTGACGAAGCTGAACCGGTGCCGGAGCTTGCGGATCCGTCCCGCGTCGTCGAGGTAGACGTCGAACGGCACCCGTGCGGTGGCGAACCCTTTCGCCGCCGCGTCCAGCGCCTCCCGGTTCGCGTCCAAGGCGTGCCGCGAGGCCTGCCGCAGGTCGGCGGTCCCCCGGTAGTGGCGCACCTTCGCCCCCGCGACCTCGGTCCGCCCGACGAACGTCGCCGACCACGTCCCGCGCAGCACCTCGGCGGCGGCGAACGGATCGGTGGCCCCGCCGGTGACGAGGTTCCCGTCGGACAGCGTCCCGGTGTCCACCCGCACCCACTTGTCGGCGGGCACCCCGGCTCCCCGGTTCTTCATGAACAGCGCCCCGGGGGCGAGCAGTTCGGTGATGGGCCGCCGGACGGCCTTCCCGGCCGGATCCCGCGGCAGCAGCACCTTCAGCCGCCCGAGCCGTTTGCGGTAGTCGTACACGCCCTCGCCCCGGATGGTGACCCGGGTCCCGCCGGTCGCCATCTCCAGGGAGGTGGTCGCCTTGGAACTCCCGGCGTCCATCAGCACGTCGGCGGCCTCCCTCAGCACCCGCACCGCGTCCCCGGCGGGTGTCTCCCGGGGCACGGCGTCGCTTCCCGTGCAGCCCACGCTCCCGAGCCCCAGACAGCACACCACCCCGAACCCAGCCACCACGCCGCGCATCCGAGCCATGTCCGGTTAACGACCGGTAAGAGGCCCCGTCACGCCGGCGGACGGGGCGTTACCGTGGTCGACGTGCCGCACCAGGACGACGAGCCGACCGCCGCCTCCCACACCACGACCACCACCGAACAGGGCCCTTTCTGCACGGCCCACTGCACCTGCGGCTGGCGGGGCCCCGCCAGAAGAGCCAGAAGCCAGGCCAGAAGAGACGCCCAGAACCACACAGGTGAGTGACGCACCTGCGAGCGCGCTCGCCGCAGCCGCGGGCAGTCGTGCCTCCCCCAGTGCCTCAAGGGCCTGGGAGGTACCCCCAGGGCGATGGGGTCCCCCCGCTCATGGGGGTCCCCCCGCTCGAGAGCGGGGGGAGGGTGGGCGCCGGGGGCGCCCTCTCCGGGGGAGGCGCCCTGTAAGCGCCGGGCTGCGCGAACCACCCCCCGCTCAGCGGCAGAAGCAGGCGGGCCGGTGAACAGGCGGCAGCCTCAGGCCGCCAGGTCCCGCTCCTCGGCCCCGGCCGCCCCACTCCGCGAGGCCCCCGGAGCAACCCGCCCCCGCTCGTCCCGCCGCCGCGCGGACACCAGCCACCCGCCCCGGGGCGACCGCTCGACCGCCCGCATCAGCGGCGTCAGCAACGCCATCGCCGGCGGCGAGAGCAGCAGCGCCACGGCCGTGCCGAGCGCGAGCCCGCCCACGACGTCCGTCGGGTAGTGCACACCCATGTAGACCCGGATGAACCCGCCCAGCAGTCCCAGCACCAGCCCGATGATCCCGAGTCGCCGGTTGGCCAGGAACAGCCCCACCGCCAGCGCCATGCAGAGCGTCGCGTGGTCGCTGACGAACGAGTAGTCGTTCTTGCCGTCGACCAGGACCTCGAGCCCCTCGTGGTCGAGGAAGGGCCGGCGCCGCTCCACGAACCCGCGTATCGGCACGTTCACCAGGACCGCGACGCCCGCCGCGAGCGGGGCCCACACCAGGGCCGCCACGGTCGGGGCCGCGTCCGCGCCGCCCCGTCGCCTGACGCCCCACCAGCACCACGCCAGCAGCGCCAGCAAGGCGAACAGCAGGCCGTACTCGCCCACGAACTCCATGAGGTGGTCGACCCACGGCGGCGCGGCCTTCGCCAGGCCGTTGATGTCATAGAGCAGGTCGACGTCGGGGTTCGACCCGGATTCGGCGAGTCCAGCCATGGTGCTGCGGCCCCTTCGTCATGTTTCGCGGCGCACGTTTCGCACGCCGATCCTGCCACCCCCGTGGTCTGTAGATCCGCTCGTCCGCTCGGCTACGACAACAGGAACGCACGGTCCCCGTCGATACGTTCCACACTCCACCGAATGATCACGCAGACGTTATCGAAGAGAGATGCATCTCCGCAGCTCAGGGTGGTGGTTAACGCTCCGCTCACACCGTGGTGGGGAGTGCTTTCGCGCCATCTTCGGTGACGCGGGTGGCACCAAAGTAGTCAGGTGTGTCGATCGGGTCGAATCGGATCACGGCCCCGGTCCGGGGCGCGTCGATCATGTACCCGCCGCCGACATAAATGCCCACATGCCGGATGGCCCGGGAATTGGTGAGGTCGTCCGAGAAGAACACCAGATCGCCCGGCAGCAGTTCGTCCCGCCCGGGGTGCGGCCCCGCGTTGTACTGGTCGTTGGCCACGCGCGGCAGCGTGATCCCCACGCTCTCGTACGCCGCCTTGGTCAGACCCGAGCAGTCGAACCGTCCGCCCTGCTCAGGCGTACCGTTGCCGCCCCACAGGTACAGCGTCCCGAGCTTCTTCTGCGCGTACGCGATGGCCCCGGCCGCCTGCCTCGACGGATCCACCCGCCCCACCGGCGCGGCGAAGCTCTTCTCCAGCGCCAGGATCCGCTTGACGTAGTTCTGCGTCTCCTCGTACGGCGGGACCCCCCCGTACTTGATCACCGCGTACGCCCCCGCGTTGTACGAGGCGAGCATGTTTTCGGTCAGATTCCCGCCGACGTCCTTCACATAGGACGCGAGCGCGCAGTCGTACGCCGCCGCCGACGGAATCGCGTCCTCCGGGTCCCACACGTCACGGTCCCCGTCCCCGTCCCCGTCGATTCCGTGCGTGGCCCAGGTGCCGGGGATGAACTGGGCGATGCCCTGCGCCGCCGCTTGGCTCTGCGCCCTCGGGTTGAACCCGCTCTCCTGGTAGAGCTGGGCGGCGAGCAGCGCCGGGTTGATGGCCGGGCAGTGGTTGCCCCACTTCTGCACCAGCGCCTGGTAGGCGGCCGGCACGCTCCCCTTGGCCAGCGTCTTGGCCGCCCCGCCGCCGACCCCGTTGACGAGGTTCCCGGCGACGACGTAGACCCCGACGACGAGCAGCATCACGAGGGCGAGCGCGGAACTGACGGCGATCCCCGCCGCGACCCATGCCTTACGCACCGTCAACCGCCCCTCGCCGTCCGGCAGCCCACTGCCGCACGTCAGTGTAGAGGCGGCACCCGCTCTTCGGAATGATCACGTGGGACTTTGGCGCGGTTGCCACGGGCGCGGCGAAGACCCTTGTCCCGGCAGCCCGCTCGGCGACGTGCCCACCGCACCGTGCGGGTTCGACGCCGAGCTCGCTCACGCCGCGCATGCGTCCGCCCATGTCGGGCCACTCCCACCACACTCCGCCCACAACACCTTCCCGCCCGACGCTCTCCCGGTGTCCGCGAGTTCGCCGACCCCGGCGGAGCCGTACTCACCACCAGCCGTGACGGATTCCACTTGCTCCTCCTCGCCCTCAAGAAGGAGCCCCACTTCATTGCCCGGCGTCACTCTGCGTGATACACAGAGTAACAATACGACTTCTCACCCGTCGGAGCGCGCCTCTCCCGTAGTCCAGCGCACGCCGGTGGCAAGCTATTCGTACGAAACCCGCCAACGGATGACGCCAAGTCGACATGCGGCAGCGCCATCGTCGGTGACAATAAGGCCTGACCTCTGCACCACCGCAGGGGACGTGGAACTACCCATACAGGGGCGGTGACTTACATGTTCTTCGCGGCCGACGAGGGAGACATCAACACCATTATCGGCGGGATCGCTCCGGATTGGGGCCCCTTCGGCAGCCTGGGCAACGAGGCCAAGATCATGATCGAAGTGGTCATGGCGGTCGCCATCCTCATCTGCCTGGGCATCGCCATCTGGGGGGCGGCCAAACAGCGCATCGGCGCCACGGCGTTGAGGGACACGTTCAGTGCCGAACAGGGCAAGGGCCTCATCATCGCGGGGCTCACGGGCGTCTTCATCATCGGCTCGCTCGGCACGCTGTTCACCATCGTGTACGGCATGGCCGTGTAGCCCCGCTCCACCGCTCCCGACCGGGCACGCCCGGCACTCCCTCCATCCCACCCGCCCGTCGTGCCCACCGGCTGAGGTTGCGTTTCCCTGATGTCCAGTCACCACACCGCGCCCGCGCGGGGACCAGCACGGCTACCGTCGTACCTGGAGTACGCGGAGTACGAGGTGTTTCCGCACGACGCTGAGAGGGCGTACGCGGCATGAGTCTCGGAGACGACACGGGTCAGACCCGCACCCGCCTGCCGGAGAGAGGCGGCGATCCGTACGGCGGCGCGCGCAGAGGCGGCCGTTCGTCGTCGCGCAGCCTGGTCACGGTGGTCGGCGTGGTGGTCCTCCTGATCGCGGCGATCGCCTTCGCGAACCGCGGAGGCGACGACTCCGCCGCGGAGGAGGGCGGCGGCTCCGGCGACTCCCCCAAGTCGGCGGCGACGGCCCCGTCGGGAGAGAAGCCGGTGGACGCGAAGGCGGCCGGCATCCCGTCGGGCTTCGCCCACAACCGACAGGGGGCGGAGAGCGCGGCGGCGAACTACGCGGTGGCGCTGGGTTCCGCCGAGATGTTCAACAAGGACCGGCGAGACGTCATCCTCCAGTCGATCATCGTTCCCGGCCGCGTCGCGGATTTCGGGGCGAAGCTGAACAAGGCGTACACGTCGGAGTTCAACAAGAACGTAGGGCTCAACGACGACGGCACCACGCCGGAGGGCTATACGTTCGTCTCGCGTACCAGCCCGATCGGCACCAAGGTCACCACGGCGTCCGCCGACGCGGCAACGGTGGAGGTCTGGTGCAGCGGCCTTCTGGGGCTGGCGGGCGAGAGTTCCACCAATCCGGTCACCAACAGTTGGTTCACCATCACCATGCAGCTTGAGTGGACCAACGACGACTGGAAGATCGTGACCCACTCTCAGAAGGACGGCCCCACGCCGGTTCCCGGTGACGAGCGGGCCTCCAGCGCCGACGAGATGGCGAAGGCCGTCGAGGAGTACGGAGGGTTCACGTATGCCCGCTAACCACCGCCTGCTCAAACTGACCGGCGCTGTCACGGCCGTACAGGCGGCTGCCGTCGTCTTCGCCACGCGGGCCTTCGCTGAACCGACGCCGACGCCGACCCCGACGCCCACGCCCACGGGCAGCAACAACCCCTGTGACCTGATCCACGGCCCCGCCAAGGACTACTGCGAACGAGGCAAGAGCGGCGGCGGCGACTCCTCCACCCTCAACGACCCCACCACCACCCTCGACCCCCTCGCCTCCCTCGCCCAGGGCTGCGCCGACGCCGCCTCCTGGACCGTCGACCAGCTCAGCAAGGCCGTGCAGGAGACGGCGAACGTCGACTTCACGAATCCGCAGTTCCTGAAGCACTACTCGATCGTTTTCGGCGCGTCGGCGATTCTGACGCTGCTGCTCTGGCTGCTCGCGGTCACCAAGCGCGCGGTGCGCGGCGTGCCGTTCGTCACGGCCATGTCCGAGGCCGTCGGGTTCCTGTGGCTGACGGTGCTCGCATCGGCGTTCACCCCGCTGATCCTCTACACCGTCGTCTCGGCGACCGACGGCGTCTCCGACGTGCTGGCGAAGTCGACCGGGGACCAGACGGACACGTTCTTCGGGACGTTCTCCGAGGCCCTGTCCAAGGGGAACGACATCGGCGGCGGCCCGATCATGCTGATCGTGGTCTCGCTGGTGTCGATCATCGCGGCGGGCATCCTCTACCTGGAGCTGTATCTGCGGGCGGTGCTCCTGTACGTCGGCGCCCTGCTCGGTGTCGTCGTGTACGCGGGACTGGTGGACAAGAACCTGTGGGGTCACGTCCGCCGCTGGGCCGGTGTGATGATCGCAGTGATCCTGGTGAAACCGGTGATCGTCATCGTGCTCGGCCTCGCCGGCGCGCTGGCGTCGGACGAGGGCCCGGACTCGCTCGCCGCGATCGTGTCGGGCCTCGCCATCATCCTGCTGGCCATCTTCGCCAGCGCGATGATCTACCGCTTCGTCCCCGGCTTCGGCGACGAGATCGCCAGCTCCCGCAACAACCGCCTCATGCAGGGCGCCGAAGGCAAGGCCGCCGCCGTCATGAGCTCCCCGGCGACCCTGGTCGCCCAGGGCATCAAGACCCACAGCACCCGCGCCGACCACCACCGCGGGGGCGGCGGCCAGTCCACCGGCCCCCGCCCCTCCAACCCCGCCTCCGGCGGAGTCGCCGCGCACAGCTCGCGCCCGTCGAACAGCGGCGGATCCACCCCCGCGCCCCGCGCGAGCAGCCCGGTGAACACCCCCCACGCCGGCAACACCCGCAACAGCAGCACCAACAGCACGGGAGGTGAAGGGCGTTGACGACCGAGTCCCACCTGTCCCATCCGGGCGCGCCCCGCCGTACGTATCTGATCGGCCGCGCCCGGCCGAACGCGATCGTCGGCCGTAATCGCGAGACCGGTGAGATCGCACTGATCGTCGTGGGCGCGTTCCTCGGCATGATGTGCGGACTGCTCGTCCCCGTCCTGTCCGTGCGGATCGTGCTGCTCGCGGGCTTCCCGATGCTGGCGCTGGCCGCGGTGTACGTGCCGTACAAGCACCGCACCTTCTACAAGTGGTTCGAGATCAACCGCAGCTACAAGCGCACCGTGCGCCGGAACGCCACCTACCGCTCCGGCGCCGTCGAGGCGGGCACCCGCATGGACGGACGCGAGGTGGAGATCGGACCGCCGCCCGGGATCGGCAGGATCACCTGGCTCGCCGCCCCCTTCGGCCCGGACGAGATCGCCGTACTGCTGCACGCGGACCGCAAGACCGTCACCGCCGCCATCGAGATCGAGGGCCCGGGCGTCGGCCTGCGCGACTCCGAGGACCAGGAAGCCCTCGTCGACCGCTTCGGCACGCTGCTCAAGCACGTCGCCAACGGCGACGGCTTCGTGACCCGCATCCAGATGCTCGCCCGCACCCTGCCCGCCGACCCCGACGCCCACGCCAAGGACGTCGCCGTCCGCGGGGACGACAAGTCGCCGCCGTGGCTCCAGCAGTCGTACGACCAGCTCCAGTCGATGGTGTCGACCAGCAGCGAGCAGCACCGCGCCTACCTCGTCGCCTGCATGCACTACACGCGCGAACTGGCCTCCGAGGCCAACACCATGGCCCGCGCGATGCGCAGCCAGGGCGGCGGCAAGGTGGACCGGGACGCGGGGCTCGCCGTCGTCATGGCCCGCGAGCTGACCGACATCTGCTCCCGGCTCCAGGAGGCCGACATCCGCGTACGGCAGCCGCTCGGCCAGAGCAGGCTGTCCTCGCTGATCCACTCCATGTACGACCCGGACCACCCGATCGACCACATCCAGGCGATGTCGCAGCGCAACGCCTGGCCGGCCGAGCTGGACGCCATGGAGCCCACCTACCTCCAGGCCAAGACCCGCGAGTCCGCCACCCGCGCCCCCTGGTGCCACGCCACGGCGTGGATCAAGGAGTGGCCGATGACCCCGGTGGGCGTGAACTTCCTGGCCCCGCTGCTCGTCCACACCCCGGACGTCATCCGCACGGTCGCCGTCACCATGGACCTCGAACCCACCGAGGTCGCCATCGAGCGGATGCTGACCGAGAAGACCAACGACGAGGCGGAGGCGTCCCGCGCCGCCAAGATGAACCGCACCGTCGACCCGCGCGACATCGCCGCCCACGGCCGTCTGGACCAGCGCGGCGAGGACCTCGCCAGCGGCGCGGCCGGCGTCAACCTGGTCGGCTACATCACCGTCTCCTCCCGCAATCCCGAGGCCCTGGCCCGCGACAAGCGGACCATACGGGCGTCGGCCGGAAAGTCGTACCTGAAGGTGGAGTGGTGCGACCGCGAGCACCACCGCGCGTTCGTGAACACACTCCCGTTCGCCACCGGCATTCGAAGGTAGGGGCTGAGCCGATATGCGGGATCCGCTGTCCGTCGTCACCGACGCCTTCACGTCCTTCCTGTTCGGGAAGGTCGAGACGACACGGCTGCCGGTGCGCACGTCCACGGGCCAGGCGCAGGCGGTCTACCTCCCGACCGCCGCCCCCGGCCTCGGCGACTCCGGCGTCATCATCGGCCGCGAGGTCTACTCCGGCAAGGGCTACATCTACGACCCCTTCCAGCTCTACGGCCAGCAGCTCCCCGCCCCGCACTGGCTGGTCCTCGGCGAGTCCGGCAACGGCAAGTCGGCCCTGGAGAAGACGTACGTCCTGCGCCAGCTGCGCTTCCGCGACCGCCAGGTCGTCGTCCTGGACGCCCAGGGCGAGGACGGCGTCGGCGAGTGGAACCTCGTCGCGCAGGAACTGGGCATCACCCCCATCCGCCTCGACCCGATGGCCGCCCTGGACCACGGCATCCGGCTCAACCCGCTCGACCCGTCGATCACGACGACCGGGCAGCTCGCCCTGCTCCGGACCATCATCGAGGTCGCGATGGGGCACGGCCTGGACGAGCGTGCCGGCTTCGCCCTCAAGGTCGCGCACGCCTACGTCAACGAGTCCGTCGTCGAACGCCAGCCGGTCCTCTCCGACATCGTGGAGCGGCTGCGCCACCCCGAACCGGAGTCGGCGGAGGCGATGAACGTCGCCATAGACGACGTCCGGGCGTGGGGCCTGGACGTCGCCCTGGTCCTGGACCGCCTGGTCGACGGTGACCTGCGCGGCATGTTCGACGGCCCGACGACCGTCGGCATCGACCTCGACGCGCCGCTCATCGTCTTCGACCTGTCCCACATCGACCGCAACTCGATCGCCATGCCGATCCTCATGGCGATCGTCGGCGTGTGGCTGGAGCACACCTGGATCCGCCCCGACCGGAAGAAGCGCATCTTCCTGGTCGAGGAGGCCTGGCACATCATCAACAGCCCGTTCGTCGCCCAGCTGTTCCAGCGGCTGCTGAAGTTCGGCCGGCGGCTCGGTCTGTCGTTCGTCGCGGTCGTCCACCACCTGTCCGACGTGGTGGACGGGGCGGCGGCGAAGGAGGCGGCGGCCATCCTGAAGATGGCGTCGACCCGGACCATCTACGCCCAGAAGGCGGACGAGGCCAGGGCGACGGGCCGGGTGCTCGGCCTGCCCCGGTGGGCGGTGGAGATCATCCCGACGCTGACGCCCGGTATCGCGGTGTGGGACGTCAACGGCAACGTCCAGGTGGTCAAACACCTGGTCACCGAGACCGAACGCCCGCTGGTCTTCACCGACCGCGCGATGACCGAGTCCTCCGCCGACCTCACCGACGACGCCCTGCGCGCCGCCGAACGGGAGGCGGAGGAACGGGCGGCGGCCTTCGTGGAGCAGCACGTCGGCGACTCCGAATCGACGGTGGCGTAAGGGGAGCACGCGTGAGACCGGACGACCACCGTGAGCACGGCCGGGCCGGCGGCCGGGGCGGCGGCCGGGGCGGCGGCATCCCCGACGGGCTGCTGATCGGCATCCTCGCGTTCCTCATCGGCATCACCGCGATGGTGTGGACGGCCACGGGCCTCGCGGCCCTCTTCGCCCACGGCCACTGGCCGTCCGGCGTCACCTTCACCCGCACCCCGGTGGCCATGCGCCACCTCGTCGCCGACCCGCAGAACCTTCCCGGCGCCTGGCCGAACGCCCCGGAGTCCGCCCTCTCGGGGTACGGCCTCTTCTGGGGCCTGTTCATCAGCCAGCTGATGATCCTGACCGTCCTGACGGTGTTCGCGCTGGGCACGGTGGCCCGCTGGAGAGCGGTAAGGGCCCGACGCCGGGCGGAACGGGCGACGGGGACGGCAGGGGCCACGCAGCGGCGACCGGAGCCGGAGCACCTGCCCGAACGGGAGCCGCAGCCGACCCCGAAGCAGCTGCACGAGGTACCGGCCCCGAGGGAGCCCGAGCAGGAGACGCCGACGCGGGAAGAACCCGTGGCCGCACCCCTGGCCGACGGGGAACGGGCGAGCGGAGGGGAAACCCCCCGCACCGAAGGCGCGGGGCTGCTCTACGGCCCCCCGGCCACCCGCCACCCCACCGCGGCCCAGGCCGTACGCGACGCGGAGGGCCCCGCCCTCGTCCTCACCTCCAACCCCGCCCTCTGGCACGACACCAAGGACGCCCGCGCCAAACTCGGCCCCACCCACCTCTACGACCCCACCCACCTCTGTGACACCCCGGCCCGCCTCCACTGGTCCCCCACGGCCGGCTGCGAGGACAAGGGAACGGCCAAAGCCAGAGCGGCCGCGCTCCTCGCCCCCGTCCGCCCCACCTCCCGCCTCGACCAGGCGGTCGGCGACACCGCGGAGACCCTGCTCCGCAGCTACCTGCACGCCGCCGCCGTCGACGGCCGCACGGTCCGCCACGTCCACCGCTGGTCCCAGGGCCTCCAGGTCCACGACGCCGTACGCGTCCTCCGCACCCACCCCAAGGCCGCCCCCGGCGCCGCCGGCGAACTCGAGGCGGCCCTCACGGCGCACCCCGAGCGCCGGGACATGGCCCAGCAGCTGACCACCCGCGCCCTGGCCGCGCTCTCCACGGTCAACGTCCGCGAGGCCTGCACGCCCCACCGAAATGATGCCCTCGCCTTGGATTCCTTCGTCCACGAAGGGGGAACGCTTTATGTCGTGGGTGAATCCATCGAGGACCCCCGCAGCAGTCCGGGCGCGATGCCCCTGCTGACGGCCCTCGCCTCACACGTGGTCGAGCACGGCCGGCGCATGGCCGAACGGTCATCCTCCGGTCGGCTCGACCCACCACTCACCCTCGTCCTGGACGACGTGGCGGCCGTGGCCCCGCTCCCCCAGCTCCCGGGCCTGCTCGCCACCGGCGCGGACCACGGCATGCCCACCCTGGCCCTGCTCCGCTCCCGCGAGCAGGCCAGAACCCGCTGGCCCCACGCCGAACTGCCGGTGTAGACGCGTCAGCGCTCGAGGACCATCTCCAGCTCCCGCTCCTGCGGCCGGTCCGCCAACGGCACGACCACCCCGCTCTCCACGAACCCCGCCTTGCGGTAGAAGCCCCGTGCCCGCGCGTTCTCCGCGTGCACGACGAGCCGCACGCGCTCCGCGCCACGCCCCCGCACCCACTCCACCGCGGCGTCGAACAACGCCTTCGTCAGCCCGCTCCCCCGGTACCCGGGAGCCACGTACACCCCCACCAGATGCCCCTGCCGCCGCTCGACGGGGAAACCGGCCCAGTCCGTCGTCCCGGCCTCCTCGATCAGCACGGCGACGTTGCCGACCCAGCTCCCGTCCGCCGTCTCGGCGATGAACTGCCGCGCACCGTTCGCCGTGCGCTCCTGCCAGAACGAGTCGGGCCGGGCCACCGCCTTCTCGTAGGTGTCCAGATAGGCGAGGTGCGCGATCGGATCCCGCAGCGCGGTGAGCCGCAGTTCCCTCACCGCCTTCCACTCCTCCGGGCGCACCGGCCGGATCACACAGTCCTCGAAGGTCGTGGCAACGGCGTTCATGCCCGCCACCGTAGTACCGGGGTACCACCGCCCTCATCCGGAATACGGCCCGTGGTCCGACGCCCGCCGCCCCCGCACGGCCGAGCATCGAAGCATGATGACGGCAGCGGACGCACCCGCGACCATGGACCTCGTGACGAACCACCAGGAGGTTCCGCCGACGGGGGTACGGACGACGGAACCCCTCACCCAGTACCTGCAACGCGCCCACCAGCGGGTACGCGCCTTCGACCGGCGCCACCCGCTGCCGTGGGACCTGTCCTTCACCGGCTTCTGGGTGACGGCCGCCCTCATCGACTACACCGGCGGCGGCTGGCGCAGCATCACCCACAACCCGGGCGCCCCCGGCCCGTTCCTCCTCACCCTGAGCCTCGGCCTGTCCGTGCCTCTCCTGCGGCGCCGCACCCGCCCCGCGGCCGTCCTGCTCGCCATGGCCCCGTTCGCCCTGGTCAACGCCTGGTCCGGTACAGCGCTCCAGGCGGCGCTGCTCCAGCTCGTCGTCGTCTACCACATCGCCCTGCGCCTGCCCCTGCGCCATCTGTGGTGGGCCGCGGCCCTGGTGCTCACCCCCGTGGTCGTCTCCACGGCCCGCTACGGCGAGGGCGAGTGGAGCCAGCAGATCGGCTCCCAGCTGACGTCCGTCCTCGTGGCCGTCCTCATCGGCGTCACGGTCCGCACCCGGCAGAACTACACCGAGGCCCTGGAGGACCGCGCCCGCCGCCTGGAGACCGAACGCGACCAGCAGGCCCGGCTCGCCGCCGCCGCCGAACGCGCCCGCATCGCCCGCGAGATGCACGACATCATCGGCCACAACCTCTCCGTCATCACGGGTCTCGCCGACGGCGGCAGGTACGCGGCCGGCAAGTCCCCGGAACGCGCCGCCCAGGCCCTGGACGCCATCGCCACCACCAGCCGCCAGGCCCTCGGCGAACTCCGCCGCCTCCTGGACGTCCTGAGGGACGAGGGGACGGCGGCCCACCCCGCGGACCTGACCCCCCAGCCGGCCCTCACCGACCTGGACCGGCTCATCGACGGCGTCCGCAACGCGGGCCTGCCCGTCCACACCACCGTCGAGGGGCGGGCCACCCTTCCCCCGGGCCGGCAGCTCACCGTGTACCGCGTCGTCCAGGAAGCCCTCACCAACACCCTCAAGCACGCCGGCCCCGACGCGACCTCGGAGATCTCCCTCGTCTACGGCGACAAGGGCGCCGTCACGGTCACCGTCACCGACACGGGCGCCCTCGGGACGTCCGCCCCCGCCGACGGCCGCGGCCTCCCCGGCATGCGGGAGCGAACCGCCCTGTACGGCGGCACACTTGAGGCCGGCCCCCGACCGCGGCCCGAACAGGGCTGGCGTGTCCGTCTGCACCTACCGGAGGAATCCCCGCAGTGACCACCGTCCTCATCGCCGACGACCAGCCCCTCCAGCGCTTCGGCTTCCGCATGCTCCTGGAGAGCCAGGACGACCTCACCGTCCTGGGCGAGGCGGCGAACGGCTCCGAAGCGCTCCGCATGACGGCGGAGCTGCACCCCGACGTGGTCCTGATGGACATCCGCATGCCCGGCATGGACGGCATCGAGGCGACCCGCCGCATCGTCGCCACCGGCGACCGCACCCGCGTCCTCATCCTGACCACGTTCGACCTGGACGAGTACGCCTACGCCGGCCTCCGCGCGGGCGCCTCCGGCTTTCTCGTGAAGGACGCCCAGCCGGAGGAACTCCTCTCCGGCATCCGCTCCGTGGCGAGCGGGGACGCGGTCGTCGCGCCCAGCCTGACCCGCCGCCTCCTCGACGCCTACGTCCAGCACCTGCCGGCCGGCGGCGGCACCGCGGATGTTCCTCTCCCCGGCGACGCACGCCTGTCCGCCCTCACGGAGCGGGAACGCGAGATCCTCACGGTCGTCGGAAAGGGCTGGACGAACACCGAGATCGCCGCCCGCCTCCACCTGGCCGAGTCCACGGTGAAGACCCACGTGGGCCGGATACTCGCGAAGACCGGTTCACGGGACCGCATCCAGGCGGTGATCCTGGCGTACGACACGAAACTGGTGGAGCCGTCCTGAAACGCAGAAAACCCCGCACCATACGGTGCGGGGTTTTCTACACTAATTGTTCGGCGGCGTCCTACTCTCCCACAGGGTCCCCCCTGCAGTACCA
>NZ_LGCN01000220.1 GCF_001279005.1 Streptomyces caelestis | reverse complement strand
TGCGGCCTCTTCGCCGACACCCTCGCCCTGCCCTCCGTCACCATCGACGACCACTTCTTCCACCGCGGCGGACACTCCCTGCTCGCCACCCGGCTCATCAGCCGGATCCGCACCGTCTGGGACACCCGCGTCACCATCCGCGACCTGTTCCAGAGCCCCACCCCGGCGCTGCTCGCCGAGCACATCGCGGCGGGCGGCGGCGGCAACCCGCTCGACACCGTGCTGCCGATCAGGGCGGCGACCGGCCGGGACGCGGACACGGCGCCCCTGTTCTGCGTGCACGCCGTCTCCGGAGTGAGCTGGGGGTATGCCGGACTGCTGCCGCACCTCGGTGCCGACCGGCCGCTGATCGCCCTCCAGGCCCGCCGGCTCGGCGGTACCGAGGGGGCGCCGGGCTCCATCGAGGAGATGGCGGACGACTACCTCGCCGAGATCCGCAAGGTCCAGCCGCACGGCCCGTACCACCTGCTCGGCTGGTCCTTCGGCGGGCTCGTCGCACATGCGGTCGCCGCCCGCCTCGAAGCGGCCGGGGAGGAGGTGGCCCTGCTGGCACTGCTTGACTCCTACCCGCTGCCCGGCGGGTTCCGGGCGCCCGAGATCGACGGCCGGCACGTACTGACCGCGTTGCTCGGCAGCCGGGGCGAGTCGGTACCGGTGCGGTGCGCGGACTCGGTGCCGGACATCGCCGAACTCGCCGAGAAGCTGCGGCAGTCGGACCCGGTTCTCGCCGGTCTGGAGCACGCGCAGGCGGCGGCGGTCGTGGCGGCCGCCCTCGACAACCTCCGGATGCGTTACCGGTACGTGCCGGGCGTCCGCTTCGGCGGCGACGCGCTGTTCTTCGACGCGACGGGCACCCCGGCGGCACAGCCGGGGGCGGCGGCCTGGGCGCCGTACGTGACAGGCCGGATCGAGGAGTTCGCGGTCGACTGCGAGCACGCCCGGATGACCGAGGCGGAACCGCTGCGGGCGGTCGGGGAGGTGCTCGCCCGCCGCCTGCGGCCGGCCCGCATCTGAGGCGCCTCCGGGACGACTGGGACACGGCACGGGCCACCGGGGCCCGTACGGCGGACTCGACGCCGTACGGGCCCCGGCGGCCTGTCCGCACCTCCTCCGCCGAGCACTTCCGTTGCGCCGCCGGCCGCGAACTGCCCGCATACTGCCGCTTCACCAGCCGGATCCGCACCCGGGCGGTACCTAGCGTGGAGGGGTCCGCATGATCGGCCAGACCCAGTGAGCGGTCCGGTCCGGCCCCCAGAGGAAGTCAAGGACATGGTGGATCATTCCGGTTGGCGCGTCGGCGTCGCTTCCGCGCCGATACATCACGGCGAAATTCTCCAGGGCGTCTTTCCGCACCGGGGTCAGCTCACCCGGGGGCTGGTCACGATGCCCTGCACCGTCCACACCACCCAGGCGTCCTTCATCCCCGCCCGGGGCGAGGAGCTGACCGTCTCCCCGCCCTGGAAGACCAAGGCGCGGCGCGCGGCGCAGCTCGCCGTCGAGGCCTGTGTCCGGCCCGGGGACGGGCCGGTCGGCGGGCATCTCGAACTGACCGGCGACGTTCCGCTGTGCCGCGGCTTCGGCTCCTCGACCAGCGACGTGCTGGCGGCTATCTGGGCCGTGCAGGACGCCCTGGTGCGTCCGCTGCGGCCCGAGGACGTCGCACGGATCGCGGTGCGCGCCGAGACGGCCTCCGACTCCCTGATGTTCAAGGAGAGCTCGGTGCTGTTCGCGCAGCGCGAGGGCAAGGTCATCGAGGACTTCGGCTACCGGATGCCGGCCGTGCGGGTCCTCGGCTTCGGCTCCCGGCCCGAGAACGACGGCCGGGGCGTCGACACCCTGGCCCTCCCGCCGGCCCACTACGACCGCACGGAGGTCGGGGTCTTCGCCGAACTGCAGGCGATGCTGCGCGAGGCCATCCACACCAAGGACGTCGCCCTGGTCGGCGCGGTGGCCTCGGCCAGCACCGGGATCAACCAGCGGCACCTGCCCATCCCGCTCCTCGACAGCCTGCGTGCCGTCGAGCGGGAGACCGGAGCTCTCGGCATCCAGACCGCGCACAGCGGGGACATCGCCGGACTCCTCTACGACCGCGACGACCCCGAGGTCGCCGCCCGCACCGAGCACGGCCGGCAACTGCTGCACGACATCGGCATCCACGAGCAGTGGATCTTCACGACGGGTGACTGACATGACCACTTCCACGATTGCGGGTGCCGCGCGGGTGCACGACTCGGTGGTGGACGCCACCGAGCTGCCCCGCATCATCCAGGTGAGCGAGAACCTCTACGCGGCCGCGTTCAGCCTGATGAAGCTGCTGCCCGCACGGTTCATCATCGACCGCGCGGAGGCCGCCGGGCAGCTGCGGCCCGGCACCCGGATCATCGAGACCTCCTCCGGCACCTTCGCGCTCGGCCTGGCGATGGTGTGCCGGCTGCGCGGCTACGGCCTGACCATCGTGGGCGACTCCGCGATAGACCGGGACCTGCGCACCCGGCTGGAGATGCTGGGCGCCACCGTCGAGATCGTCGAGTACGCCGGTCAGCCCGGCGGCATCCAGGGGGCCCGCCTGGCCCGCGTCGAGGAACTGCGCCGGCTGCATCCGGACAGCTTCGTCCCGGGACAGTACGACAACCCCGACAACCCCGGCGCCTACGCGGTGGTGGCCGAACTCATCGGGGGGACCGTCGGCTCGGTGGACTGCCTGGTCGGACCGGTCGGCTCCGGCGGCTCCACCGGAGGCCTGGCCGCCGCGCTGCGCCCCGCGGACCCGGCCCTGCACCTGGTCGGCGTGGACACCCACGGCTCGATCATCTTCGGCGCCCCCGACGGACCGCGCACCCTGCGCGGGCTCGGCAGCAGCATCCACCCCGGCAACGTCCGCCACGCCGCCTACGACGAGGTGCACTGGGTCACCGCGGCCGAGGCCTTCCACGCCACCCACGCACTGTTCCGCACTCACGGCCTGTTCATGGGCCCGACCAGTGGCGCCTCCTTCCAGGTCGCCTCCTGGTGGGCCGCGCGCAACCCCGAGAGCACGGTCGTCATGATCCTGCCCGACGAGGGCTACCGTTACCAGTCGACCGTCTACAACACCGACTGGCTGCGCGAACAGGGCATCGAACCGGCCCCCGCCCCGGGCGGCCCCCTGACCGTCGCCCATCCCCTCGACGCCCCGCCCTCCTGGTCCCGTCTGCTCTGGGCGCGGCGTGGTCTCGACGACGTGATGATGCCGGAGGCGGACGCGTGAACACTCCACTGCTGCTGTTCGTCGAGTCCAACACCACCGGTACGGGGCGCCAGTTCGCGCAACGGGCCCGAGCCCTCGGAGCCGAGCCCGTGCTGCTGGGCGCCGACCCCGGCCGCTATCCCTACGCGGCCGAGGACGAGCTGCGCACGGTCGTCGTGGACACCGCGGACGGCGACGCCCTGTGGGCCGCCGTGCAGCGGCTCGCCACCGGAGCGCGCGTCGCCGGTGTGCTGTCCAGCTCGGAGTACTACGTCGCCACCGCCGCCGAGCTGGCGGCGCGGCTCGGACTGCCCGGTCCCTCGGCCGGCGCGGTGCGCGCCTGCCGGGACAAGTCCGTGCAGCGCCGCACCCTGGCCGAGGCGGGCGTGCCCGTCCCCTGGTTCTCGGTGGCCGGCGAGGCCGCCGAGGCGGTCGCCGCCGCGCAGTGGCGGGGCGGCCCGGTGGTGGTCAAACCGGTGCAGGGCTCGGGCAGCCTGGGCGTACGCCTGTGCCGGAACAGCCGTGAAGTCGCCGCGCACGCCGAGGGGTTGCTGGCCGCGACGGTCAACGAGCGCGGGCTGAGCACGCCCGCCCTGGTCCTCGTGGAGCAGTACCTCACCGGCCCCGAGTTCTCCGTCGAGGTGTTCGGCGAGCACGCCGTGGTGACCGTCGCCAAGCACGTCGGCGCCCCGCCCGTCTTCGTGGAGACCGGCCACGACGTGCCGGCCGCACTGCCCGCCGCCGAGGCCGCCGCACTGGCCGGCAGCGCCGTGCACGCCGTCAAGGCGCTCGGCCTGGGCTGGGGCGCGGCCCACGTCGAACTCCGCCTGGACGGTGGCGTGGCCCGCGTCATCGAGGTCAACCCGCGCCTGGCCGGCGGGATGATCCCGGAACTGGTGCGGCGCGCCCTGGGCACCGACCTGGTCGACGCCCAGGTGCGCGCGGGACTCGGCCTGCCCGTCGACCTCGACGGCACGGCCGACGCCGTGGGCGCGGCCTCCATCCGGTTCCTCACCGCCGGCACCGACGCCGTCCTCGGGGACACGGACGCCGCCGAGGCCGCGGCCCTCGCCGTGCCCGGTGTCGTGGACGCCGCGCTCTACCGCCCGCCCGGCAGCCGCGTCGGACCGGCCGAGGACTTCCGCGGCCGGCTCGGCCACGTCATCGCCGTCGCGGCCGGCCCCGGGAAGTCGGCGCGAGCCGCCGACACCGCCCGCGCCCTCGGCCTGGCCACCGCCCTGGAACACATCTCCACGAAGGAGGCGATGCCGGTATGAGCACGGCACCGCACACCGCACCGGAAGCGGCACACGGCACCGGGGGAGTGGACACCGGACGGCTGCGCACCGCGCTCGACGCCCGCGCCCACCGCATCGTCTACGACCAGTACCGGACCGGCGCCGACGACCCGATCGGGCAGGAGCTGCGGCTGATCAGCGAGGTGGACCGGGCCCACCTGGTCATGCTCGCCGAGCGCGGCATCGTGGACGCCTCCCGCGTGGGGGCCCTCCTGGACACCATCGACGCCCTGCGCGCCGCCGACTTCGCGCCCGTCCGGGACCGTCCCATGCCACGCGGACTGTACCTGGCGTACGAGGGCTGGCTCGTGGACCGCCTCGGCCAGCGGACCGGCGGTGTGCTGCACACCGGCCGCTCCCGCAACGACCTCAACGCCACCACCGTACGGCTCCGGGTACGCGTTCCCCACGCCCGGCTGCTCGCCGAAGTCCTGGAGCTGGCGGACGTCCTGCTGGACCGGGCCGAGCGGTACCGCGACGTGACCATGCCCGCCTACACGCACGGCCAGCCCGCGGTGCCGATCAGTTACGGCCACTACCTGTCCGGGGTCGCCGGCGCGGTGCTGCGTTCGGCCGAGGCGCTGCTCGAGGCGGGGCGGGAGATCGACGTCAACCCGCTCGGCGCCGGGGCCGTCGGCGGCACCTCGGTACCCGTCGACCCGGGCCGCACCGCCGAACTCCTCGGCTTCACCGGGGCGGCGCCGAACTCGGTCGACGCCGTCGCCTCCCGCGACTTCGCGCTGCGCATGCTGTCGGCCGCGGCCGTCCTCGGTGTGCTCATGGCCCGGATCGCCCGCGACCTGACCTGGTGGACCACCGAGGAGTTCGGGCTGTTGCGGATGGCCGACGACCTGGTCGGCTCCAGCTCGATGATGCCGCAGAAGCGCAACCCCTTCCTGCTGGAGCACATCCAGGGCCGTTCCAGTGCCGCCCTGGCCGGCTTCACCGGCGCCGCCACCGCCATGTCCACCGCCGGCTACACCAACGCCATCGCCGTCGGCACCGAGGCCGTACGCCACCTGTGGCCCGGTCTCGCCGGCACCGAGGAGGCGACGACCCTGCTGCGGCTCGTCGTGGCGGGCGCCGAACCCGACCGCGAGCGCATGAGGGCCCGGGCCCGGGACGGCTTCACCTCGGCGACCTACCTCGCCGAACGCCTCGTCCTCGAGGGCATGCCCTTTCGCACCGCCCACCACCTCGTCGGGGAGACCGTCCTCACCGCACTGGACGGCGACCTCCCGCTGTCCGAGGCGGCCCGCGCGCAGCCCGCCGTGGCCGACGCCGCCGCCGGTTACCCCGCCGACTGGCTGGAGCCGGAGACGGTCGCCGCCACCTGCGCCCACGGTGGCGGCCCCGGCGGTGCCGCGCCCGACGCGGCCCTGGCCCGGGCACACCGTGCACTCGGCGCCGCGAGAACGGAGCTGACCGCCCGCCAAGCACGCTGGGCCGCTGCCGCCGCCCGGCTGACCGACGAGGTGGCCAGGGTGATGACGGACCGATGAGCACACCGACCGCCACCGCACCGCGGCTCCGCGGCGGACTGCTGCGCCAACGGGACTTCCGGCTGTTGTGGGCGGGCGAGACCACGAGCCGGTTCGGCAGCAACATCACCGGTGTCGCCATGCCGCTGGTCGCCGTCGTCAGCCTCCAGGCGAGCACCTTCTGGGTGAGCGCGCTGGCCGCCGCGGCCTGGCTGCCCTGGCTGCTGGTCGGCCTGCCCGCCGGAGCCTGGGTGGACCGGCTGCCACGCCGCCCGCTGATGCTGGTCTGCAACCTGGGCTCGCTGGTCCTGCTGGCCGGCGTGCCCCTCGCGGCCTGGCTGGACGTCCTGACCATGACCCACCTCATGGTCGTCGCGCTGCTCACCGGCCTGGCGAACGTCTTCTTCTCCATCGCCTACCGCGTCTACCTGCCCTCCGTCGTCCACCGCGAGGACCTCGCCGAGGCGAACACCAAACTCCAGGGCAGCGAGTCCGCGGCCCAGCTCGCCGGCCTCGGCGCCGGAGGCATGCTGGCCGGAGCGCTCGGAGCGGTCAGCGGTCTCCTCGTCAACGCCGCGACCTTCCTGGCCTCCACCCTGTGCCTGCTCGGCATCCGCAGCGTCGAGCCCCGTCCCGAGACGCCCCCCGCGTCCCGGCCGCTGCGCCAGGACGTGCGCGACGGCCTCCGCTACACGATGGACGACCCCTACCTGCGCGTCCTCACCGCCTACGGCACCGTCACCAACCTGCTGCTCACCGGCTACCAAGCCCTCCTGACCGTCTTCCTGGTCCGCGACCTGGGCGTCGACGAGTCCGCGGTGGGCTGGCTGCTGGCCGGCGCCGGCGTCGGCGGGCTGCTCGGCGCCGTCGTCGCGGGCGCACTCGCCCGGCGTCTCGGTTCCGCCCGCGGCATGCTGCTGTGCAAGTTCGCCACCGCGCCGTTCGGCCTGCTCGTCCCGCTGGCCGAACCGGGGTGGCGGGTCGTCCTGCTCGCACTCGGCGGCGCGGTGCTCGCCCTGGGCGTGGTCTCCGCCAACGTCATCCAGGGCACGTTCCGCCAGCAGTACTGCCCGCCGCACCTGCTCGGCCGGATCACGGCCAGCATGTCGGTCGCCAACTTCGGTGCCATACCCGTCGGTTCGCTGCTCGGCGGCGTCCTCGGCGGCGCGCTCGGCGTACGCCCCGCGCTGTGGCTGCTCACCGGCGGCCTGGCGGTCAGCTCGGCCCTGCTCCTGGTCGGCCCCCTGCGCGCCCACCGCGACCTGCCGACCGAACCACCCGAGGGGCCGGCCCCGGCCCGCAGGCGTCCCGGGGCGGAGCAGGGCGCGGCCGACGGCAGCCCGCGCACCGTCATCGGACACGAAGGGGACGGAGAGTGATCCCATGAGCGGTTCCCCGCCCGCCGCGAGCGGCACCCTGCCGCACGCGGCGGCTCCCCCGGGACGGGCACTGCCCCGCCCCGGCTCCCTCGACCTCTACCTCCTGAGGGTCCCCGACGTCCGCGGCACCGCCCTCGACACGGCCGTACTGGACCCGGCCGAACGGCAACGCGCTGCCGAACTGGCCCACGCGGACGACCGGATCCGCTTCACCGCGGCCCACCTGGCGCTGCGCCGACTGCTGGGCGCCTACCTCGGCACCAGCCCCCAGGACATCCGCTACGGCCGCGAGAGCTGCCCGTGCTGCGGCGGACCGCACGGCCGGCCGACCGTTCTGGGCGCTACCCGCGAACTGCACTTCTCGCTCTCCCACCGGGGCGACCTGGTCCTCATGGGAACGGCGGTGGCCCCCATCGGCGTGGACGTGGACCTGATCGCCGACCCGGGCAGCGCCGCCGAACTCGCCGCGATGCTCCACCCGGCCGAACAGGCGGAGATCGAGGCACTGCCGCCCCTCCGCCGCCCCCGCGCGCTGGCCCGCCTGTGGACCCGCAAGGAGGCCTACCTCAAAGGCCTCGGCACGGGCCTCGGCCGCGACCCGGCGGCCGACTACGTGGGCTCCGGAGGCCCGGACGGCCCTCACCCGCCCACCGGCTGGTCCCTCCTGGACGTCCCCGTGGACCGCGGCTACGCGGCGGCGGTGGCCGTCCACGGCGCACTGACGACTTCGCTCCCCCGGGTGAACCGGCTCTGACACCTTCGTCGTCGGGCCGTCGACCACCCCGGCCCGGACCTCGTCAGCCACGGGCGCTCGTCGACGGCGGGCTCGGCGCGCCTGATCCTGGAGGTGGTTCCCCGCCCTGCATCCGTGGCGGTTTTGGGACAGCGGCCGGCCGGTCATGACGAGCCGGGCGTCGGCGCCGGTCACGACGGGCACGGTGCCCCTGGCGAGCCGCCTGCGGGGCCGCAGCGCGAGCACCGGCCCGGATTTTCCCGGGGTGCTCGCGCATTGATGACTACAGTGTTGTAGAAGTCTCTTCTGGAGCATGATCGCTCAACGGTTCCGTACCGGCCGACCCGGCCGGTACGGACCGCCGCAGGCACGGAGGAGACATGGCAGCAGGATGCCGCAGCACCAAGACCACGTAGCCGAATCCCTCGCCCCGTCCGGGTGCCGAAGACTCGCACGCCACTGCCGTGACCTCACGGAGGCCCGCTGGTTCGCCCTCACCGTCTTCGCTTTGATCCTCACCAACGCCGTGCTGCTGGGCCTGGAGACGTACTCCGGAGTCGTCGAGGAGTGGCACCGCTGGTTACGGCTGGCCGAGCACGCCTGTCTGGCCGCGTTCACCGTCGAGATCCTGCTGCGCATGGCCGCGCACGCCGAACGTCCACGGGACTTCTGCAAAGACCCGTGGAACCTCTTCGACCTGGCCGTGGTCCTGTGCGCCTTCCTGCCCGTCGTCCGTGAGAACACCACGGTGCTGCGGCTGCTCAGGCTGGCCAGGGTCCTGCGCACCGCCCGCTTCCTGCCTCAGCTGCGCGTCGTGCTCGTCGCGGTCGCCCGCAGCCTGCCCGGCACCCTGAGCTTCCTGCTCGTCGGCGCCCTGCTTCTGTACGTGTACGCCATGGTCGGCTGGGTCTTCTTCGGCCACCACGACCCCGAGCACTACGGCTCCATCGGCCGCGCCGTCCTCACCCTCTTCCTCCTGATGATGCTCGACGGCATCGGTGACGCGATCCACGCGGGCCTGGAGATATCCCGCTGGAGTCTCCTCTACTACGCCTCCTACGTCCTGCTCGCCTCCTTCGTCCTGGTCAACGTCCTCATCGGCGTCGTCCTCACCTCCCTCGACGAGGCCCGGGACCTGGGCGAGGAGGAAGAGGCGCCGACAGCACGCCACCCGGCTCCGCACCGGGCGGACCAACAGCGACTGCGCCGGCGCATCGAGGCGGCCCGCAGGGCCCTGGACGACCTGGAACGCGAGCTTGCCGTCCGGGCCGGGCCGCCCGGGGACGAAGAAGGGGGCGGGGGACGGACGGCGCGGAGCGCGGAGCCTCGGTCCCGCTGTCCTTGACCACGGCGTCCAGGACTTCCCGGCCGTCGTCCTCGGCTCCGACGAGCGGGTGTTCGTGAAGGGTTCGGTCGCCGAGGGGCCGGCCAGGTCTCCACCGGGGGTGGACTCCTCGTGCGACGAGGGCCGGGCACTGCTCGCGGGACCGAGCGCCGTCCAACCGGTGGCGGCGGAGCCCGGCACGCGCCGGGCCAGGAGCGGCTGCCGAACTCGTGCACGGTAAACGGTGAGGCGTCGAGCTCGTGATCGCCGCTCATCGGTCGTGCGGCGGGGAACGCGTCTCGTGTCGGCTGGTGTGCGTCGACCGCCTTCCGGCCACCCTCGTGCACCTTTGACGCGGACCGCCCAGGACGGGCTGGTCCGCTGGTTCAGCGTGGACCGGTCCACCACCACCCGCGCCGTCGGCGAGGTGCGACCGCTGCCCGCCGAGCGCGGCCGCACCGTCGGCCCCGGCGTGCGACTGCGGACCCCGGCCGAGGTCGTCGACCGTCCCGGTGCCGGCGGGAAGACCGGGATCGTCGACGGCACCGGGACCCGGGTCCGGCGGCCGGGCGCCGGACGTGAGGACCGGGACGGGTTCGTCTCCTGCACGAGCGAGCGGAACGCGGTCAGGACCACGGTCGTCACGGATGGCGACGGCCGGGTGCTGTTCCGCGGCCCGACCGGGCCCGGCAGCTGCGCGGACATCACCCACGCTCCGCCGGCTGGGGCCGGCCGGACTCCTGGCCGACGGCCCCGCGGTGGGGATCCCCGCCGCCGCGGGCCATCGGGGCCTGGCCTCGGCACGGCGGATGGGAACACAAAACCGTGCCGAAGCCTTCGACGCCCCACCGCCGACCGTGCCCGGGCTCGTCAGCCGGTGAAGGCTTCGATGAGGGTCCACAGGGCCAGTGCGGCCATGCACAGGCCGCCGAACCGCTGGACGGTCTTCAGCGGGACGCGCTTGGCGATGAAGCGGCCCGCGAGCAGGGCGAGGGCGGAGACGGACATGAGTGCGGCGGCGGAGCCGATGGCGGTGGGCAGCCAGCCGTTGGTGGCGGCGAGGTTGGCGGTGGTGATCTGGGTGAGGTCGCCCCACTCGCTGATGAAGACGGCCATGAAGGCAGTGGTGTAGACGGGCCAGAAGCCGGTGAGGGCCTTCGCTCCGTCTTCGTCGTCCTCGTCGTCGCCGCTGCGCAGGAGGACGACGGCGCCGAAGGCGAACAGGGCGGCGGAGACGAGCTTGACCGCCATGTCGGGGAGCAGGCTGAGAAGGCTGCCGGCGCCCACGGCGATGGCGACGTGGACGATGAACGCGGTGGAGGTGCCGAACCACACGTACAGGGGGCGCATGCGGGTGCCCATGGCCAGTGAGGCGAACATCGTCTTGTCGGGGAGCTCGGCAAGGAAGATCAGCCCGAAGGCAGTGAGGATCGCCAGGGGGTCGAAAGTCATCCTGGTGCTTTCTGCTGGGCCGGGCCACCGGTTCGCGCAGCAGTGGTGCGGGCGGCGAGAACCGGTTCGGCCCGGCACGACGGATCTGCCCGCACGGATGTGCGGACACGGTGGTCATGCATGGCCGAAGGTCTCGTCCGCCACGGCGATGATGCCGGGGCCCGATGGCCGGGACGGACAAGCCGTCCAGTATGTCGACCAGCGGTATTGCGGGACTACTCCCCTTCGCAGTCCCAAACCCTACACGCTCGGACCCGTCCCGGAGCACCCCGCTGCACTCCGTGACCTCGGGCGGCCGTCCCGGTCCCGGTGGGCAGCCCTCGGCACAGGCCTTCCCGGGACGGCAGGCCGCAGGAGTCCGGCAGGCCGGCTGAAGCGGCCCGCGCACAGGAGCGCCCGAAGTGCGCGGCTACTCCGTGTCAACGGCGTGAGCCGTACCGCCGGCCAAAAACACAGGTTCTCCTGAATCCAGGATTTCCTGTGCGGTCGGGGCGTGCCGACTGCCGCTTCCGGCATCGAGGCGCCGGCCCGGTTCGGCCGCGCGCTCGCCGCCCCGATCCGCTGCCGCGTTCTGCTCGTCCTGCGCGAGGCCCCCGCCTGCCCGGCCGACCTCGCCGACCGTCTCGGGATCTCCCGTACGCGGCTGCCGAACCGTCCGGCGTGCCTGCGGGACTGGGGCCTGGTCGTCACCGTGCCCGACGGCCGCCGCACCCGCTACGCGCTCGCCGACGCACGCCTCGGCCGCGCCCTGGACGACCTGCGCACCGCCGTGGTGGCCGTCGGGACCGACCGCACCCGCGTGGACGCCGGCACGAAGGGCTGCTGCTGACGGCCGCCGGGGTGTCGCTCCCCTCAGGTCGTCCCCGGCCCGCCGCGAAGCGCTCGCCGGCCGCGTACGCCTGCTGGTCGCCGCCCGAGGCGGGTTGCGACGACCTGACCGTCTGCGCCGGAAGCCCCTGTCGCCCCGTCCCGTTCACCGGTCTCGCCGAGGAGAACCGCCGTGCCGGTCCCTGCTGCTGACCCCCGTTCCCACCGCGCTCCGAAGGCGCTCGAGGGCCTGGCCGCCCCGGCCTGCGTGGCGTGCTGCGCGCCGCCCGTCCTGATCACGGCGGGCGCCGTCGGGGCCGGCGCCGGGGCGGTGGCGGGCCGGCTGCCGCCGTCGCGGTCGTCCCGGCCGTGCTCGCCGGCGGGACCCGGTGGTCGGGCCGGCGCCGTCGCTCCTGCTCTTGCGCACCGAAGACCGCGGGTGCGGGCGGATACGGCTGCCGGACGTCCGGGGATCCGCTGAAGATCAGCGGCACGCCCGTCGGTAGGGTCAGCCGGTATGACCGTCGCTCGTTCCCTTGCCCTGTTCGTCGCCGCCGCCCTGTTCGAGATCGGCGGGGCCTGGCTGGTGTGGCAGGGCATCCGTGAGCACAGAGGCTGGATCTGGATCGGCGCCGGCGTGATCGCCCTCGGGCTCTACGGTGTCGTCGCCACCTTCCAGAGTGACGACGACTTCGGGCGGATCCTGGCCGCGTACGGCGGCGTCTTCGTGGCCGGGTCGATCGCCTGGGGGATGGTCGCCGACGGCTACCGCCCCGACCGCTTCGATGTCATCGGTGCGCTGATCTGCCTCGCCGGCATGGCCGTGATCATGTACGCGCCCCGCAACCACTGATCGCCCTCACCCCCCTCCGCCGTCCCAGTGGTCGGGCACCACAGGTGCCACAGGCAGCCGGAGCCGGGACCACAGGGGTGCGCTCCGCCGGCTGCCGGCGCAGGAACCGGCTCCTCGAACCACGACCCTCGGCCGACCGGAGGGGGGAGAGCGGAGGCATCCGACAGCGGCCCTGCCAGGGATCCCCCTCGTTCCTCGATGCAGCCCTGTACGGCCTTGAGGACTTCCTCGTCGCCCAGCACCCGTCTCCCCGGCGTTCTTCGCGGGCGGCCGACGCGCGGCCCTCGGTTGACGTGCTTCCAGCAGGCGGACAGGGCAGTACCCGACTACCGCCCACAGCACCGGCCCTTCACGGAGGCCCACCAGGAAGAGCTCCACGTTCCCAGCCGGCGCCCATCGGATCGCCGGCGGACCTCATGGGGAAGGCCCCCGAAAAGGCCCGCCGGCGGACATCGCACAGACGCGCTGCGGGATCCGTCACGACCTCCAAAAACGCCGGCCCCATGCCGGGGCCGTGCATGGAGTGCGGCGCCACCCGCCCCGCGTCGACGAGACGGCTGCTCAGGACCCGTCCCCCTTGGGCTCGCCCGCCCGGCCGCGGAGCCGACGTGGGCGCGGGTGCGTTCAGCATGGGCCACGGCGGCGCCCACGTCATACCGGACCGCTTCCGCCAAGGACTCCGATGCCGTCCGGTCCGCATCGTCCTCACGACCCGGCAGGCCTCGCACCTCGGCCAGGCGTCGGGTGGGGTCTGGACCGGTCGCGGGAACCGCTCGGGTCGGCGTGTCACCGCGAGGGGGAGATCGTCGACCGGATCGATGCGATCGACATCCCGGTCCTCCTGATCGGCGGGTGGTTCGACGTCTTCCTCGGGTCGGCCCTGGAGATCCACCGGCGCCCGCCCGCACACCCGAGCGTCACACGGACGGCGCCGGGGCGTACTCGAACCAGTCGAAGGCGACCGCGCCCTCGATGGCGTACATGCCGATCACACGGCCGGTGAAGCCGCAGGCGACCTCGGTGGACAGGTAGCGCCCGTCCAGTTCGGCGAGCGGCCGGGCGTCCGGAGCGTCGGGGTCGTCGAGCCAGAAGGAGATGGTGTCGGGGCCCGTGGTGCCGCCGTCGGTGAGTTCGGGCGACGCGGGCACGAGGCCTGACGTCCGGATCGTGACGGTGAGGGGCAGTGGCCCGGCCGGGACCGGCCGACGGGCCACGGTCTGGCGCAGCGGCCCGATCCGGGCGACGACGCCGACCTCCCCGTCCCCGGCCTCCAGTTCGTAGTGGTGGGCCTCGTCCAGGCGTACGCAGAGACCACCGCGTCCCGTACCCGGGTCGATCATGGTGGTGACGCGGCAGTCGTGGTGCTGCTGGCGGCGGCCGACGAAGGTGTACCCGGGGCGGTCGAGGGTGGGGCCGGTGGCGCTGAGAACCAGCCGGCCGGGGCGCTCGGCGAGCGACCAGGACCCCTCCGTGCGGACGAACGGCGAAATCCAGTGCGGCGCGAGAGCGGCCCCGTCGAAGTCGTCGCGGGCGGGCGGTGCCGGAACGGGATGCCAGGCGCCGCCCGGGGCCGCGTGGTTCTCGGGAACGGGCGCGACGACGGGCCAGCCGTCCTCGTCCCACTCCACGGGGGTCAGGAACGTCTCGCGGCCGAGCACGTGCACGTCGGGCGTGAAGCCGCGGGGGCGGACGCCGAGCAGCATCATCCACCAACTGCCGTCGGGAGCCTGCACCAGGTCGGCGTGGCCGGTGTTCTGGATGGGGCGGGCGGTACCGCTGTGGGACAGCAGGGGGTTGGCGGGTGCGCCCTCCCAGGGACCGCGCGGCGAGCGGCTGCGGGCTATGGACACACTGTGGCCGCGTTCCGTGCCGCCTTCCGCGATCAGCAGGTACCACCAGTCGCCGATGCGGTAGAGGTGCGGCGCCTCGGGGTACTTGAGGCCGCTGCCCGACCAGGTGGCGAAAGGCCCCTCCAGCACCTCGCCCCCGACCGGGTCGATCCTGGCCGTGTTGATGCCCCCTTCGGGGCCGGAGAAGGCGCACCAGCAGGTGCCGTCCTCCTCCCACGCCAGGTCGGGGTCGATCCCGTTCAGGTCGATCCACACCGGGTCGCTCCACGGCCCCTCGGGCCGTTCGGCCGAGACGACGAAGTTGCCGCCACCGTCGACATGGGTGCTGACGACCCAGTAGCGGCCGTCGTGGTGGCGGATCGTGGGGGCGTAGAGGCCTCCGGACGCCTTGGCGCCGGGGAGGGGCAGCGGCAGTTGCCCGGGCCGGTCGAGCACGTTGCCGATCTGCTCCCAGTGCACGAGGTCCTTGCTGTGGAAGAGCGGCAGCCCGGGGAAGTACTCGAAGCTGGAGCACACCAGGTAGTAGTCGTCGCCGACCCGGCACACGCTCGGATCAGGGTGGAACCCGCTGATCACAGGGTTGTCGTACATGTGCACGAAAACGTCTTCCCTTCGAGCCGCCGGGCGCCGTGGAGCGAGTCTAGGCGTACCGCCCGGGGACGTGGGCCGGATTCAGGACGGGCCAGAGCCGTCGCCGGCATCGGCCGCCACATCCTGCGCCATGCCGAGGAAGCGCCGGATCGCATCGACCGGCATGTCGAGCCCTTCGGACGCCGCCTGCTCGTCGCCGAACACCTGCACGGCCTCGGCGACAGCCACAGCCAGTTCGACCTCTGCCTTGCGGGCCTTCGCCTCGGCCTTGTCCACGGTGTCGACCACCGCCAACTGGCGGCGCTGCTTCTCCTGAAGCCTCTGCTTACGGGAAAGGTTCTTGTCGGAACTCTGCACAGACATGACCAAGATCATAATCGGTTCGTGTGCGCACCCGACGCCCCTCGTCCCCGCGGGCCCGCTCCAGCGTCCCGCACTCCTCATGGAAGCGCTCGTCGACCGCGTCCGCGCGACCTCCTCCGACCTGAGCGTGACCGGTCTCGACGCCGTACCGGCCGTGGCCGGAACGGACCCGCCCCCGGCCTCGGCCCGAACTCGCCCCGGCCGAGGCCGGGGCGAGTTCGGGCCGAGGATCAAAACGACCCTCACCACCCGGGATCCAGCTCCTGCGCACAGGGCGTGGGACTTCGAAGGAGTGGTCAGGGCGCCGTGCAGGCAGTGCCGTTGAGGGTGTAGGAGCCGGGTGGCGCCGTGTTGCCGGTGTGGACGGCCTGGAAGCCGATGTCGACGGAGGCGCCGGGGGCGATGGTGGTGTTGTGGGCGACGTTCCTGGCGGTCACCCGGCCGGAGACGGGGGAGTAGTCCGCGTTCCAGCCGGAGGTGATGGTCTGGCCGTTCGGCAGGGTGAACCCGAGGGACCAGCCGTCGACCGCCGTCGTGCCGGTGTTGGTGACGGTGATGTTCGCAGTGAGCCCGGTGTTCCAGGCGCTGACGGTGCCCGTGACCCGGCAGGTGGCGGTCTCCGGCGGCGGCTCGGTGGCCTGGAACTGGGTGAAGAACCTCCACACCTCACCCGGCAGCCAGGTCCTGGTGCCGTTGTCACCTGGGGATCCGTCCTGCGGGGCGGCGATGTGGCCTTCGTCGAACGCGGCCCAGGCGACCGGGTGGCCGGCCGAGCAGCCCGAGTAGGTGGTGACCCGGTGCGTCAGGCTGCCCGGTGCCGGCTCGGGCGGGTTCTGGGAGGTGCAGCCGTTGTTCCTGACGAACCGGTCGCGCATCGCCCGTCCGCCGGAGATGCCGAGGACGCTGTCCCTGAGGCCGTGCACTCCGAGGTAGGCGATGGGCTGGGTGCCGCCGCTGCATCCGCTGAGCTGCCCGCCGCTCTGGACGGCGACGGCGCGGAAGACCGTCGCACGGGAACACGCCAGGGAGTACGACATGGCGGCGCCGTAGCTGAATCCCAGGGCGAAGCGCTGTGTCGTGTCGACGCACAGGTCCGCCTCGATCCGCCTGATCATGTCGTCGACGAACGCGATGTCCTCCCCGCCGGTGTTGGCCCAGCCGTTGTTGAGGCCTTGCGGTGCGACGAAGACGGTGCTGTCGCCCGCCAGTCGCTGGAGCCCGTAGTACGCCCAGGTGCCCGTTTCCACGGTGCGGCCCGTGGCGACGTCGCTCGAGGTGCCGCCCAGCCAGTGGAATCCGAACACCAGCCGGTGGGCGCGGCTGCGGTCGTAGCCGTCGGGGATTCTCAGGATGAAGGTGCGGTTCTTGCCGCCGCTGACGATGGTGTGGGTCCCGCTCGTGAGGGTGGGGGCCTTGCCGCAGCCGGGACTGGGGGCGGCGGTGTCGGCGGATGCGGCAGCCGTGCGGGGGGCGGAGAGCGGAGGGTTCTCGCCCCTGCTGTGGCCCAGTGCCGTGCCCGCCGTGCTCAGGACCAACAGCGCCGCGACCACGGCAGGCCATAAGAGGCTTCTCGTCCTCGACATGAAACTCCTGTTCCTGGAAGGTGGTTGCTCACGCGCGGGACCACTTCTGGCCGGCCTGGCCGTTGCAGGTCCACAGGACCAGCGGGGTCCCGTTGCCGGTCGCGGCGCCGTTGGCGTCGAGGCACAGTCCGGCGTGGACGTTGCGGATCGACCCGTCGGCGCCGACGGTCCACTTCTGGTTGCTCTGGCCGTTGCAGGGCCAGGTGATGACACGGGTGCCGTTGGCGGTGCCCTGCTCGTAGGCGTCCAGGCACTTGTCGCCGAAGACGCGGATCTCGCCACCGGCCCATGTGGTCCACAGCTGGTTGGCGGCCGTGTGACAGTCCCAGATCAGCACCGTCGCACCCGCGGCGGTGGAGGCGTCGTCCACGTCCGCGCAGCGGCCGGACGCGTTGCCCCGCAGACGGGACGTGGTGGCGGGCAGAGGGCTGCCGCCGGTCACCCGGAACACGGCGACGCCGTGTGCGGGGACGCTCGCCGAGATCTGCCCGGACGTGCTCGACGTGCCGCCGCTCCACAGGTCGGTGAGGGTGAACGACCCGCCGGAAAGACCGGCTTGGGCGGCCGTCGTGGTCACCGTAGCGGTGCCGGCCCCCCGGTTGAACAGGCCCACCGCGACCGAACCGTCCGCCAGCGGTTTGGCGAACACCTCGGTGGCGCCGTCGTCGCGGACCCTGCGCCCGCCCGCGCCCAGCGGGTCCTGGTTGACCGCCAGCAGACGTGGGCTGCGCAGGATCGCGCTCACGTCGGCGGACATGGTGCGGATGTCGTTGCCGGCCATGAGCGGGGCGCCCAGCAGCGCCCACAGGGCGAAGTGGGAGCGGGACTCGGTCAGCGACAGACCGGGGCGGCCGACGACCAGCATGTCGGGGTCGTTCCAGTGTCCTGGCCCCGACTGCGCGGCCAGCGGAGCGGTGACGTCGAGGACGTTGCCGACGCCCATGGGATAGCTGTTGGTGTTGCCGTTCTGCCAGATGTCGAGCAGGTCCTCGGTGGTCCGCCACAGGTCGGCGACCTCGCCCCAGTTGTACGCGGCGCCGGTGGGGGCGTGCAGGCTGTTGGGGTTGATGCTGTAGACGATCGGCCGCCCGGTGGCGCGCAGGGCGTCGCGCATGAGCGTGAACCGCGCCACCTGCTCGTCACGGGTCCCGCTCGGGGAGCACCAGTCGTACTTGAGGTAGTCGACGCCCCACGAGGCGAAGGTCGCGGCGTCCTGGGCTTCGTGGCCCCTGCTGCCCGTGGCTCCCGGGTAACTCCCCACGGCCTGCGCGCAGGTGCGCTCGCCGGGCGCCTGGTAGATGCCGAACTTCAGTCCCTTGCCGTGGATGTAGTCCCCGAGCGCCTTCATCCCACTGGGGAACTTGGCCGGATCGGCCCGGAGGTCGCCCCGGGCGTCGCGCTGCGGATCGAACCAGCAGTCGTCGACCACGACGTACCGGTAGCCGGCGTCCCGCATGCCCGAGGACACCATCGCGTCGGCGGCCTGGCGGACCTGGGCCTCGGTGATCCCGCACCCGAAGCTGTTCCAGCTGTTCCACCCCAGCGGTGGGGTGGACGCCGGACTGCCCGGTGCGGCCGACGCGGTGGACTCGGCTGTGGCCGTCACGGACATGGCCGCCGTCAGTGCGACGGCCGTGAGGAGGCGGCGCAGTCGTCCGCCTGATCGTCTGGACACCAAGGGCTCCTTCGGAGGGGATTCGAAATTTCGAGCCTCGTTCGGAAATTCGTGGTGTCAGGGATGTTAGGGGGGAGTCCGGTCGTGTCAACAGTCCGCGGTGCGGCAACTTCAGTCACCTGCAAAGGATCGACGGTCCGCCGTTCGAATGTTTCGACCGATCTCCGAATAGTGCGAGAAGTATTGACGGCGTCCGTCGGCCCCCTATCATCCAGACTGCTCGACCTTTCGATCCGCGTTCGAAATACCAAACGGAGCAAGCCGTCCCCAGGGGGCGAGGCGCGAGGAGGGCACCCCGCAGTGGAAATGTCATGGACTCATCAATCGATTTCCCGTCGCCGTGCGCTGGCCGCCGGCACCGGCCTGGCCGCCGGCGCCCTGCTTCCCCACGGTCGTGCCCTCGCGGCCGCCGAGGCGTACACGAACCCGGTGATCTGGCAGGACTTCGCGGACATCGACGTCATCCGCGTCGGCGACACCTACTACGCCTCGGCCTCGACGATGCACTACTCGCCGGGCGCCCCCGTCCTGCGGTCGTACGACCTGGTGAACTGGGAGATCGCCGGCCACTCGGTGCCCGTGCTCGACTTCGGCGCCAAGTACGACCTGAACGGCGCCCGAGGTTATGTCAGAGGCATCTGGGCGTCGTCACTGGCCTACCGGCCGAGCAACAGGACCTTCTACTGGCTCGGCCAGATCGATTTCGCCCGGACGTACATCTACACCGCCACCGCGGTGGAGGGGCCCTGGAACAGGCTGACGACGATCAGCACCCCCTACTACGACGCCGGACTGCTCGTCGACAGCGACGACACCCTGTACGTGGCGTACGGGAACACCACCATCAGCGTGGCCCAGCTCTCCCCCGACGGCCGCAGCCAGGTCCGTACGCAGGAGGTCTTCAGGACTCCTTCGAGTGTGGGCACCCTCGAAGGCGCCCGCTTCTACAAGATCAACGGGCAGTACTACATCTTCCTGACCCGCCCCGCGAACGGCCAGTACATCCTGAAGTCGTCCGGTGGCCCCTTCGGTCCGTACACGATGCGGCAGGTCCTGCTCGACCTGCGTGGACCGATCCCCGGCGGCGGCGTCCCCCACCAGGGCGGACTGGTGCGGACACAGAGCGGCGCCTGGTACTACCTCGCCTTCGTCGACGCGTATCCCGGCGGCCGCATGCCCGCCCTGGCGCCGGTCACCTGGACCGCGGACGGCTGGCCCGTCGTGCAGCTCGTGAACGGCGCGTGGGGCGCGTCGTACCCCCGCCCGGCCGTACCCGCCCCGCCCCGCCAGGTCACCCCGATGACCGGCGTCGACACCTTCGACGGCACGACCCTCAAGCCGAGATGGGAGTGGAACCACAACCCGGACCCCACCAAGTGGTCGGTCGGCGACGGCCTGACCCTGCGGACCGCGACCGTCACCCAGGACCTCTACTGGGCCCGCAACACCCTCACGCACCGCATCCAGGGCCCCACCTCCACCGCCACGGTCCAGCTCGACCACTCCGCCATGCGGGACGGCGACCGGACCGGACTCGCGCTGCTGCGGGACTCCTCGGCCTGGATCGGCGTCAAACGCGACGGCGGCGTGACACGGGTGGTGATGGTCACCGGGCTGACCATGGACACCAGCTGGAACACCACCCACACCGGCTACGAGGTCGCGAGCGCTCCCCTCTCCGGCGGCCGCGTCTGGCTGCGCGCCAACGCGGACATCCGCCCCGGCGCGCCACGCCCCGGCACCTTCTCCTACAGCACCGACGGCACCACCTTCACCCGCCTCGGACCCGCCTTCTCCATGGGCAACGACTGGCGGTTCTTCATGGGCTACCGATTCGCCCTGTTCAACCACGCCACACAGGCGCTCGGCGGCGCGGTCCGCGTCACACGGTTCGAGCTGTCCACGCCCTGAACCGGTCCGGCGAACGGCGCCACCCCGTCACCCCCACCCCTACGAGGAGCCTCATGAACCCGCTGAAACGGCTCGGCATGCGCCGGGCCTCCGTCGTGGGCCTGCTGGCCGCGACCGTCCTGGTCACCCCGGGAACCGCGACCGGCTCACCCGCCGTCGCCGCCCAGGCCTCCACCCCGGGCGCCCAAGCCGCCCAGTCCGGACGGTACTCCGGGGCCGCCGCACCTTCCGCACACGCGGCCGACCCCACCACCATGACGAGTGGGTTCTACGTGGACCCCGACTCCAGCGCGAAGAGGTGGGCGGCCGCCAACCCCGGGGACGGCCGGGCCGCCGCCATCAACGCCTCGATCGCCAACACGCCGATGGCCCGCTGGTTCGGCTCCTGGAGCGGCACCATCGGCACCGCCACCGGGGCCTACGTGGGAGCGGCGGACCACGCGGACAAACTGCCCCTCCTCGTCGCCTACAACATCTACAACCGCGACTACTGCGGCGGGCACTCCGCGGGCGGAGCCGCTTCGCCGTCCGCCTACGCGAACTGGATCGCCCAGTTCGCCGGCGGTATCGGCACCCGCCCGGCCGTCGTCGTCCTCGAACCGGACTCCCTCGGCGACTACGGCTGCATGACACAGGGCCAGATCGACGAACGCGAGGCCATGCTCACCAACGCCCTCGCTCAGTTCGGCCGCCAGGCTCCCAACACCTGGGTCTACATGGACGCCGGCAACCCGGGCTGGGCCAGTCCCGCGACCATGGCCCGGCGCCTCCACGAAGCCGGCCTCCGCCAGGCGCACGGCTTCTCCCTCAACGTCTCCAACTACTTCACCACCGCCGAGAACACCGCCTTCGGCAACGCCGTCAACAGCGAGCTCGCTGCCCGCTACGGCTACACCAAGCCGTTCGTCGTGGACACCAGCCGCAACGGCAACGGCTCCAACGGCCAGTGGTGCAACCCCGCGGGCCGTCGCACGGGCACACCCACCCGGACGGGCGGAGGCGCCGAGATGCTGCTGTGGATCAAGACCCCGGGGGAGTCCGACGGCAACTGCGGAGTCGGAGCCGGCTCCACGGCCGGACAGTTCCTCCCGGAGGTCGCCTACAAGATGATCTACGGCTACTGAGCCGTTCTCGGCCTCATGCCGATGCGTGGTGAAGGGTGAGGACCGCCTTCACGATGTCGGTGATGCGGTGGGTGCCCGCAGCGGGGCCTCCGCGGCGGGCGCCGGCCGTGCGGGGCGGCCGTGGCCCAGCACGCGGGCCCCGCCTCCGTGAGGGCACGGACGATCCCGTGTGCGCGGGGCGCGGTCAGGTCGTGGGTGGCGCCTGGCAGCGCGGGGGAGGCTCCTGGCCGCCGCCCGAACGGGTCCGTGGGGCCGGGACCGTTCATCCCGTGCCGCTCGTGCTTTTCGGAGCAGTGCGAAGTGTCCGCGGCGACCTCCCCCAGCCTTCGGCCGGGGGCGTCTCCCGGCCGAAGGCTGCGGGAGTGCCGCCCAGGATCACGAAGGCCTTCGTCCGTGCCGTCGCCGTCGCCTCGGCCCGGCTCGGTGCGAGAGCCGCGAGCACTTCAACGGCCTCGCGCACGCAGCGACGGACGGTTGCGACGCCGATGCCGAACCCGGCGGCAGACCGCACGTAGGTGCCGCCGCACCGCAGGTGGGCCAGGGCGGCCCGGCCGCCGCCACCGGGTGCCGGCCTCCCGCCGCCGGACGACGAGTCACCCGGTCGGGTACCGCAGGGTGCGGCTGGACAGATCCATGGACGACGGGTGGACGGACCGGGACACGACCTCCCCGGTGAGCGGGACCGGGACCGGGCTCGTCCTTCGACCTCTACCCGAAAACGCGCCGGCACCCCGGCTACCGCCCTACATGCCGTACCCCTGGCGTGCGTCACTGCACGCCCCCGGCGCATCCGACCGTACCGGCGGGGCGGAATCACCCGCACCCCGTCGCCGAGGGGGCGCGCCCGGATCGACTATGAGGAGACCGTGCCCCCACCGACCGGGCCGACCGGCCGGACCGTCTCTTCACCGAGCACCGCGTGATCGACGGGATCCGCCTCGTGACTTTGCACGGCGTGATCGATGACGACGCCCAGGACATGCTCTGCGAGGCCCTGCTGGACGAGGAAGGGACTGCGTCGACGCGGATCGTCGCTGATCTCAGCGGGGTGACCTTCATGGACTCCACCGGCGTCAACGTCTTCGTCGCGGCGCATCCGCGGACAACGGAGGCAGCAGGGCGGGTACGCGTCGCCGGCGCCCAGCGGCCTGTCCGGCGCGTGCCGCAGGTGACCGGCGCCGGCGCCTTCATCGCCTGCCGTCCCGGCACCGGGCAGGCCCTGACCGCCTGACACTCCCGTTGCGGTTCGCCCTCCCCGCCGGTCGGAGGCGTCTTCTCGAGGCTCTTCGGCTGCCGTGGTGTCAGATGCCGGAGGTTCGTCACCCCCACTGTGGCGGTCCGCTGTGATGGTCATACAGGATCCGCGGTCCGACGTCTGATCGCGCGGCGCCGTGCGGGGAGACCCCGCGATCCTCGCGCAAGCGCTCCGGTCCTCGGAGCGGCCGCACCACGGGGGTCCGGTCCGACCGTGATCCGGGGCACGAGTCGATCGGCGACGGGAAGCGTGGCCGATGCCCCGTCATGGTCGCCGGAGGCACACGAGCGCCTGAGCGCCCGGCCGCCCGTATCGCCGTGAACCGACCGTCGGCGACTGACGTCCCGACGGGCTCCCGGGTTTCCTGAGGCGCCCCGGAGAGCCGACATCCGGGGAAAGGCGGCTCCGCCCCACCGGACCGCAGTAGGGTGATCTCCCTCACATCGCGCCGCGGCGGTCGATGACGCGGTGGCTCGAGACCGGACACCTGGAACGGAAATCGGCCGCACGGGAATCTCGGCTACCGTACTCCCGCCGACCACGAGGCCTCCTCGACGGTCCGACCACCACACCGATGGTCTCCGCCGAAGCGGAGCGAGCTCGGGTCGACACCGCCTGCATCGGGGTAGGCCAGTTGAGCGAAAACGCCCGTGAGCGACACGGTCCCCCGACCGCCACCACGACAAGGAGTGCTCCATGTCCCGAACGGACTTACCGGGTTCGTCCGCACCGAGTGCCGAGGGCCAGCCGGAACTGAAGCGGGTGATGGGCCCGGGCCTGCTGTTGCTGTTCATCGTCGGCGACGTCCTCGGGACCGGGATCTACGCGTTGACCGGACAGGTCGCGGGGGAGGTCGGAGGCGCGGCATGGCTGCCGTTCGTCATCGCGTTCGCCGTCGCGCTGGTCACCGCCTGCTCCTACCTGGAGCTGGTGACCAAGTACCCGCAGGCCGCCGGCGCCGCCCTGTACGTGCACAAGGCGTTCGGCAAGCACTTCCTGACCTTCCTGGTGTGCTTCACCGTGATGTGCTCCGGTATCACCTCGGCGTCAGCGGCCTCGCGGGCCTTCGCGGCGAACCTGGTGACGGGCTTCGGAATCGACGCGGGGAACACCCTCGTCCTGCTGATCGCCCTCGGCTTCATGTGCCTGGTGCTGCTGGTCAACCTCCTCGGTGTCACGGAGAGCCTCAAGGTCAACGTGCTGCTGACCGTGGTGGAGCTTTCCGGTCTGCTCCTCGTCGTCCTGATCAGCGGCTACTTCATCGCGGGCGGAAACGCGGACTTCTCCCGTGCCGTCGCCTTCGAAACCGCCTCGGACAAGGGCGTGTTCCTGGCGGTGAGCACCGCGACGTCGCTGGCTTTCTTCGCGATGGTCGGCTTCGAGGACTCGGTCAACATGGCGGAAGAGACGAGGGACCCGGCGCGCGTCTTTCCGCGCGTGATGTTCACCGGTCTGGGTGTCACCGGGCTGATCTACGTCCTGGTGTCCGTCTGCGCCGTGGCTGTGGTCCCCGTGGGTCGGCTCGCCTCCAGCGAGACTCCGTTGGCCACCGTGGTGCAGACGGCCGCACCCGACTTCCCCATCTCCGACTTGTTGCCGTTCATCTCCATGTTCGCGGTGGCCAACTCCGCACTGATCAACATGCTGATGGCCAGCCGCCTGCTGTACGGCATGAGCAAGCAGGGGGTGCTGCCGCCCTCCCTGTCCAAGGTGCACGCCGTACGGCGTACTCCACAGGTGGCGATCCTGTTCACCACCGCCATCGCTTTCGGCCTCATCACCTTCGTCTCGCTCCAACCCGACAGCCCGGTCGTGGCCCTGCTGGGCGGAACGACGTCGCTGCTCCTCCTCACGGTGTTCGCGGGCGTCAACCTCTCGGTCCTCGTGCTGCGCCGGGACAGGGTCGACACGCCGCACTTCAGAGCGGGCCGGCTGCTGCCCGTGGCGGGTGCGCTCACTTGTCTCTACCTGGTCCTGCCCTGGTCCTCCGGACGCCCCGCCGATCAGTACCGCATCGCAGGGGTCCTGCTGCTGATCGGTGTGGCCCTGTGGGCGATCACCTGGCTCATCCGGCGCGGCGCGTCCGTCTCCGACCTCGACCGGCCGGACGAGACCGCACATCACTGAGTGCCCCTGCCTCCACCGGGCGGTTCACGGACCCCGCGCCGCAGCCCGCCGGCCGAGCCGGCCCGGTCATCGGGAGTGCGTCCCCGGCGTATGACCGAACGCACGGCGGAACACATCGATGAAGGCACTGGTGGACGACCACCCGCACTGGTTCGCGACCTTGGTCACCGGTGTCCGCTCGGCCAGCAGGACCAGTGCGTGGTGGAGTCGCAGCTGGGTGCGCCACTGGGGGAACGTCATGCCGAGGTCCTTGTTGAACAGCCGGGAGAGCGTGCGGTCGCTCGCGCCGACCTCCCGCCCCAGCTCGGCGAGTGTGCGGTTGTCCGACGGGTCGGCCCTCAGGAGGTCGCACACCGTCCCCAGCAGGGGGTTGCTCGGTGTGGGCAGGTGCAAGGGCTGCTGCACCGAGATCCGTAGCCGGTCGAGCAGCACCGCGCGCAGCCGCGTCCGCTCCGGGCTGTCGTCGTCCTCCGTGCGGGTGTAGGCGATGATCAGCTCGCGCAGCAGCGGACTCACGGAAAGCACGGTGGGGGCGTCCAGGCACAGGGGATTTTCCCGTGCGGGCAGCCCCACGAGGTGCAGTTCCAGATCGCCGTGTGCCTGGTGGGCGTGGACGGTGTCGGCGGGAACCCAGATGGCGCGGTTCGCCGGAGCCACCCAGGAACCGGCGCTCGTGGTCACGGACAGGACGCCTCGGCCCGCGTAGACGATCTGGTGGTCGTCGTGTCGGTGCGCGTCGATCTCCGCCCCCGACGCCAGTCGCTGAGTGCGGGTGGGGGCCACGGGCGTGTGGCGGACTTCCGTCATCGTCTGGCAGCTTATCGGAAGCGCGACAGACAGGGCACCGCCCACGATAGCGAGGTGCGAAGAAAACTCTCGATCACGCTCTTGTCCGTCGGGCACGGTTGCGTCGACGTCTACCAAGGCGCCGTCGCCTCCCTCGTGCCCTTCTTCGTCGCCGAGCGCGCGTACAGCTATGCCGCCGCCTCAGGCATCGTGCTCGCCGCCTCGTTGCTGTCCTCGGTGGCCCAGCCGGTCTTCGGCATGCTGACCGACCGCCGGGCGATGCCCTGGCTGCTGCCGGTCAGCACCCTGCTCGCAGGGGTGGGCATCGCGCTGAGCGGGGTGAGCGACTCCTATGCGGTGACGCTGGCGGTCGTCGCGGTGTCCGGGGTCGGTGTGGCCGCGTACCACCCGGAGTCCGCACGGGTGGCCAGGGTCGCCGGCGACGGCAGCCACAGTGCGATGGGATGGTTCTCGCTGGGCGGCAACCTGGGCTTCGCGCTGGCCCCGGTCATGGTCGCCGCCGTGGTCGCCGTCGGCGGACTGGGCCTCACACCGCTGCTCGTGCTGCCGGCCGCGGTCGGCGCCGCGCTGTGCCTGCCCGTGCTGCGCGTGCTGGAGACCCGCCTGTCCGAAGCGGCCGCATCGAGCGTGAGGGCGAAGGACGACAAGGCGTCCTTCGTGCGGCTCTCGCTGGCCGTGGTGTGCCGCTCCATCGCCTTCATCGGCCTGAGCACGTTCGTCTCCCTGTACGCCACCGAGCGCATGAACGGCAGCAAGGCCGCCGGCACGGCCGCACTGTTCCTCCTGTACCTGGGCGGCGCGGTGGGCAGCGTGCTGGGCGGTGCGCTGGCGAACCGCTGGGACCGGGTCCGGGTCTCGCGCTGGTCGTACCTGCTGACGGCCGGATCGATCGCCGGTCTGGTTTTCGTCCCCGGCCCGGCCCTCTACCTGTTCGTCATCCTGACCTCCGCCGGTCTGTACATTCCGTTCTCGCTCCAGGTCACGCTCGGTCAGGACTACCTGCCCTCTCGGGTCGGCACCGCCAGCGGTATCACCCTCGGTCTCACCGTGAGCATCGGCGGTCTGATCAGTCCGGTCATCGGAGCCCTCGCCGACCGGACGTCGCTGCAGACCGCCCTGGCGCCACTCGTCCTGATGCCCCTCCTCGCCTGGCTCCTGTTCCACACCCTGCCCGAACCCGCCGTGCCGTCCTCCGGCGGTGCGGTACCGAAGGGAGAAGAAGCCGATGCCGAACACTCTCCCGTCCAGCCCGGTCTCCGCTGAGGAATCGGAACCTCCTCTCCGATCGGGCACAGGGACCGGTGACACGACGCTCCCGCCGACCGCGGAGAGGTGCCCGCTGCTGGCCTGGGGCTGCACGTCCACCACCAGCACGCCGACCTGGCGCCTGTTGTCCGCCCACTCGACGTCGAACGGCGAGGTCGAGTACTGCAAGTGCAGTTGCAACGCCGTCGTGATGCTGTGCCAGGGTGAGGTGGCCGCGCTCACCGCCCTTCCGGACACAGAGCCCGACTCACGTGACGGCGGGGAGTGAGCGACATGAAGAGCATGGGAATTCTCTGTTGCGGCGTCACCTCCGACCGGACGCACAGGTAAAGAAAAAGCAAATCGCCTCGCTCGGGCATCCTGTTATGCGAGATATGTGATCTCCGGCCTTTCGGGCGAGTTGACGAGAAACAATCGCAGATGGCTCCGGACAGCGCACGGCAGTGCGGAGCCATCGCTTTCTCATGCCGTCACGAAGGCGCCTCGCACACTTCTTCTGGCCGGTTCGGAACGGATGGGAAAAAAGCCAAGCGGCTTGATCTCCATCTGGTTACGCCGAGGTTTCGGTACGTATGTTGGCGTGGTAGTCCCCATGCATATGCATGAGGACTGGCGAACGCTTGACGACCGGAGGGGTCGGTATGCGCGTCAGCATGTGTGCGGCAGGTCAGATGTACGGTGCCGCGGTCGGGCCCATGGACACCCGGAAGCAGGTCCGGGCCAGAATCGGACTGCTGGGTCCGATGCGCCTTCATGCCGGGGACGCCCAGAAACCGGTAAGTGTGGCACCCAAAATACGGACGGTCCTCGCCATGCTCGCCATGCACCCGGACCAGGTGGTGCCCGTCTCCGCGCTGACCCGCGAGTTGTGGCCCGAGCAGCCGCCCGTGACCGCTCTGCGGACCCTGCAGACGTACGTCCTCAACATCCGCAAGGCGCTCGCCGGCATCACCGGGCTCAAGGCCGAGGACGTCGCGGAACAACTGCTGGTCACCCAGGAGAACGGCTACCGTCTGCACAGCTCCGATCTGCACCTGGACTGGCTGGACTTCATGCGGCTGGCCGACCAGGGGCGCAAGGCCCTCGGCGAGGGTGACGGCCGCACCGGCATCCGGGAACTGGAACAGGCGCTGGGCATGTGGCGCGGCAGTGTCCTCACGGACGTGCCCACCGGGGCTGTCCTGGAGGCGCGCAGGCTCATGCTGGAGGAGTCCCGGCTGGACGCGGTCGAAGTGCTGATCGACGCTCGCATCGAGGCCGGCCTGCACCAGCAGGTGATCGCCGACCTCGCCTCGCTGACGAGCGAGTACCCCTATCACGAGGGACTGCATGCCCAGTACATGCGTGCTTTGGCCCTCAACGGGCGCCGCGCCGCGGCTCTCGAGGTGTTCGTCCGCCTGCGTGCCCGTCTCATAGACGAGATCGGAATTGAACCGGGTTACCCGTTGCAGCAACTGCAGGGCACAATACTGAACTCGCACAAGAGCGCACACATGGCTCTCGCGCTCAGTGCGACCGGAGCCTCTTCGGAATAAGGGGCCATTACCGGTGGTGAGTTCCGCTTTCCCGGAAGCCGGCACCGGTGCGGCTACGCCGGTATCGACCGCCGGGAACGGGTCGCGGTTCGGTGGGGGAGGGGCGAGTACCTCGCTCCGACGAGCGTCCTCACGGTCACGGACGCGATGGAGCGACCGGTCGGGGCCGGGCCGACGGGGTGCGCTTCGGCCATGCCCGTGCCACGTGTCACCTGGCTCTTGAGTGTTTCTTGTCGTAGCTCTCGACACACCGGTGCCAGTGTGATGCCAGAGGCAGGGAACCGTGCCCGACCGCCCCGCATCCTCACGGCCGCGGCGAGCGCGTGCCCCGTCTCTGCCGACCGAGCCCCGCCTGTTCGAAGGGATGCCTATGGCTGCCTGGAGAGTACGTCCCACCGGCTCGGCGCCGGAACTCCCGGCCCGGCCGACACCCGTGGCTCCGGACCTCGCGCCCACGACTCGGAGACGATCACCGAGGGAGCGCTGCCGGCGCCCTGCGCCGTCCGCCCGGTCGGTTCCCACCCTCGGCGCGGCCCGTCACCGGACCGTGTCGGTGAACGGAAGTGAAGACCATTCATGACCGTCATCTCTGCAGCGCACGAACTCCTCGACGGCGATGTGTACATCGACCTGCGGGCCAGTCTCGGGCTTCCGCTGCATCTCAAGTGCGAGGGGTTCAACTTCGCGGGTTCCATCAAGATCCAGCCCGCCGTCCGGATGGTCGAGGCGGCCCAGCGCGACGGGCTGATCGGGCCGGACTCGGTCCTGATCGAGTCCTCCTCCGGGAACCTCGGTGTGGCGCTCGCCGTGATCGCGGCCGCCAAGGGGATGAAGTTCGTCTGCGTCACCGACCCGCACTGCAACCCGGTCACCACGGCGCTGATTCGGGCTTTCGGGGCCGAGGTCGTCGTCGTGGACGAACCTGACGCGTCCGGCAGCTACCTCGCCGCCCGCAAGGCGTACGTGCGCAGCAGTTGCGCACGCAACCCGCATCACGTCTGGCTCAACCAGTACGAGAACCCGGCCAACTGGATCGCCCACTACGAGAACACCGCGGCCCTCCTCGCCAAGGACTTCCCCGATCTCGACACCCTCTTCGTCGGAACAGGCACCGGGGGAACCCTGATGGGCTGCGCTCGCTACTTCCGCGAGCACCGGCCGGAGATCCGCATCATCGCCGTCGACAGTGTGGGCTCGGTGAGCTTCGCCGGCGCCCCCGGGCCGCGGCACATCCCGGGGCTCGGCGCCAGTGCGCCCATGCCGTTGATCGACCCCGCTCTCGTGGACGAGGTCATCCGCGTCCACGAGGTGGACACCATCCACACCTGCCGCAGGCTCGCCGCCCGTGGACTTCTCCTCGGAGGCTCCTCCGGAACGGTGGTCACTGCCGCCGCGCAGTGGTTCGCACACCACGGGGGCGCCACGCGCACCGCTGTGGCCATAGCGCCCGACCTGGGGGAGCGCTACCTCAACACCATCTACAACGACACCTGGGTCGGCCGTTACTACGGGCAGGACGACCTGAACAAGATCCTGGAGACATCGTGAGCGAGCAGACCGAAGTCCCCCCCTTCTGCGTGGTGCCGGGAAGCACCGTGCACGAGGTGCTCGACGGACGGCAGACGGAGATCACCGACCTCGTCGAGGCCGCCTACCGCCTGCACGGGGAGGGGCACACGATCAACCCTCCGTCGTACTTCCTCAGGTTCCCCGACCGGCCCACGGCCCGCATCATCGCCCTGCCCGCATCGGTCGGCGGCGGCCGGCCGGTCGACGGCATCAAATGGATCTCCAGCTTCCCTTCCAACCTCGACCACGGCATTCCTCGCGCCTCCGCCGTCCTGATCCTCAACGACCCCGCCACCGGCTACCCGTACGCCTGTCTGGAAAGTTCGATCATCAGTGCCGTGCGGACGGCCGCCTCCGCCGCTGTCGCGGCCCGCGCCCTCGGCGAGAACCGTCCTGCGCCCGGGCGCGTCGGCTACCTCGGGACCGGGCTCATCGCGCGGCATGTGCATTCCTACCTGGCCGCACTGGGCCGGGCCCCACGCGAGTACGCCGTCCACGACCTGTCCACCGAGTACGCACACGGGTTCGCCGACCACCTGCGCACCACCGGGGACGGCTCGCCGGTCCATGTACTGGACTCCGCGGAGGAACTGGTCCGCTCCAGCGACGTCGTCGTCTGCGCGACCACCGCATCCACACCGCACCTGCTCGATCCGTCCTGGTTCGCCCACCACCCGCTGGTACTGCACGTGTCGCTGCGCGACCTGGGCACGGACGTCATCCTGGACAGCTTCAACGTGGTGGACGACGTCGAGCACGTCCTCAAGGCGGACACGTCGGTCCACCTCGCCGAGCAGCGCACCGGCGGACGGGACTTCCTGGACGGCACCCTGTACGACGTACTCACCGGGGCGCTGAAGGCGCCGGCCGACCGCACGGTGGTCTTCTCGCCCTTCGGGCTCGGCGTTCTGGATCTGACGGTCGGGGAGCATGTGCACGCCCGCGCCCAGGAGGGCGGCCTGCTGAGGCCGGTCGACGGGTTCTTCCACGACCTCGACCGGCACAGCGCCCCGCGTTCGAAAGGGGGCCGGCGATGACCTCCCTCCCCCCGCACACGCCCCCGGCCCCGGTGCGGGCCGAACTTCCCCTGGCGCCCGGCACCGTTGAGCGAGCACGGAAGCACGCCCTGCGCCATACCCGTGCACTCGACACCGGGACCGCGCTGCTGGACCACGTCATCGGTCACGCCGAACGCGGCCCCGACCGTCCGGCCGTCGTCGACGGCGACCGAACCGTGAGCTACCGGGAGTTACTCGACCGCGTCGCGGTGACGCGGGACGCGCTGAGCGTCGCAGGGGTGCGACCCGGCGACGTCGTGGCCACCGTCGGAAGCCGCAGCGTCCACACCCCGGTCGTCTTCCTCGCACTGGAGGCACTGGGCGCCTCGTATCTGCCGATCGACCAGAACTGGCCCGAAGTCCGTGTCCGGGACGTGCTCGGCCGCAGCGGAGCCAGGCTGCTGGTGGACTACAGCGGCGGCACCGCGCATGCCGCGCGGGCGGCCGCCGTGACCGGGAAGACCGACGTCCTGCTCCTGCCCGAGTCGGACACCCGGGCCGCCACACCGCCGAGCCGCAGCGGCGACCGCTCCCACGAAGTCCGGTACACGATCTTCACCTCCGGCACCACCGGCCGGCCCAAGGGAGCCACGGTCGAGCACCAGGGCATGCTCAACCACCTGTGGGCCAAGGCGATCGACCTGGACCTGGGCCCGGACGACGCGGTCGCGTTCACCGCTCCGCTGGTCTTCGACATCTCCGTCTGGCAGATGCTGTGCCCGCTGCTGGTCGGCGGACGCCTGGTCGTGGTGGGCGACGACGCCATGCGCCTGCCCCGCTGGCTCGTCAACGTCCTCGGCACCGCGGCCGTCACCGTCGTGGAACTCGTCCCCACCGTCATCGGCTGGCTCGCCGACCACCTGAGCCGCGTCGGCGAGGAGAGGGCACTGCCCTCACTGCGCTGGCTGCTGTCCACCGGGGAGGAACTGTATCCGGCGGTCGCCGAACGTGCTCTGGGAGTCCTGCCGCATGTGTCCGTAGTCAACGCCTACGGTCCCACGGAGTGTTCGGACGACGTGACCCATCACGTCGTGACGGCCGCCGACCTGACCGGCGACCGGCTGCCCGTCGGCGCCCCCGTCGCCAACACCGTGCTGTACCTCCTGGTCGAGGAGACCGGGAGCGGCCGGTGGCGGGCGGCGGAACCGGGCGAGAGCGGTGAGTTGTTCGTCGGCGGCACAGGCGTGGGCCTGGGCTACCTCAACGATCCCGACACCACGGACCGAGCCTTCTTCCGCGACCCCTTCGACTCCGCCTCCGCCACCGGACGTCTGTACCGGACGGGCGACCTGGCCCGCGTCGACGGCGGTGTCGTGTACTACCTCGGCCGCAGCGACCGCCAGGTGAAGGTGGCCGGTGTCCGGATGGAACTGGGCGAGATCGAGGTGGTGCTGAGCCGGCACCCGGCCGTGGAGCAGTGCGCGGTCGTCGTCTCCGGCGAGGGCGAGCACGGTGAACTGGTCGCCCACTACAGCGTACGCGCCCCGGTCTCCGCGGCAGCACTGCAGGAGGCGCTGAGCGCGCAGCTGCCGGCCGCGATGGTGCCCAGGCGCTGGCGGGAGTGGGACGCACTGCCCCTGACCCACAACGGAAAGATCGACCACCGGTCACTGCACACGTCCGCCGTCCACCGGAATGAGGCATCGTGACGACCACTTCGGCGAAGACCACACCACCGCAGACGTCCGCACCGGCCCAGGAAGGGGCAGCGACGGGTCTCGCCGAGCGCGTCGCCTCCGTGGCCCGGGTGGCCGAGGAGCACCTGAAGGTCACCGACCGCGACGCCGTCTTCCCCGAGCAGGCTCTCGCGCAGATGCGCCGCACCGGGCTGCTCGGGCTGCTCGTACCAGCCGAACACGGAGGCTGCTCGGGCACCCTCACCGACTTCGTGGACGCCAGTATGGCCCTGGGCCGGGTCGACATGTCCGTCGGGATGATCTTCGCGATGCACTGCCAACAGTCCGAGGCGATCGTCCGGTATGCCGCCTCGCCACTGCGTGAGGAACTGCTCGCCCAGCTCTCCGCCGGCGACCTCTACCTGGCCTCGGTGACCACCGAACCGGGCAAGGGCGGTCATCTGTTCCGCTCGTACGCGCCCTTGCGGGAGGGCGACGACACCCTGATGGTCGACCGGGTCGCGCCGATCGTGACGGGCGGCGCCGTGGCGGACGGGTTCCTCATCACCATGCGCAGCCCGCACGCGACCGCCGACCACCACGTCTCCCTCGTCTACGCCCACCGGCGTCAGCTGCGGATCGAGGGCACCGGAGAGTGGTGCCCGATGGGGATGCGCGCCAGCCACAGCCTGCCCCTGACGCTCACCGGATCCATCCCCGCACACCAGGTGATCGGTGAGCACGGTGCCTTCCACCGGATCGCGCAGTCCGTGTTCGGGCCGCTCGCCCACATCGGCTGGTCAGCGGTGTGGCTGGGCACCGCGTCCGGAGCCCTGTCCCGGGTCCTGCGCCTGCTGCGCGACCCGGCCGGCCGCAAACGCTTCGACCTGAGCTCGGAACTCCTGATGACCCGGCTCTCCCGGGTGAGGCAGCGGCTCGACACCGTCCACGCCCTGCTCCGCCGTACCGAGGCCTTGGTGGCGAGCGGCGCCGACCTGTCCGACGCGAGCAGTCAGCTCCTGCTGAACAGCCTGAAGATCACCGCCTCCGAGGAGTGCTACCGGGCCGTCGACGAGTTGGTGGACGCCGTGGGTCTGCGCCACGGCTACCTGCAGGACTCGCCGACCCGGCTGGAGAAGAGCCTGCGGGACCTGCGGTCCGCCGCGCTCAACTACAGCAACGACCGACTGCACCTCGCCGACGGGCAGTTGTGCCTGCTCGATCCGGACGTCCGCTTCGCCTGACCCCGGTGGGCCGCCACCGGCCCACTGCGGCGCACCCGTCACCCCACGGTTCACGCAATTCCGTCACGGAATACCGGCCGGACCGTTTCCGTGCATACGCGCGCTTCTTTATCGACCCCATTTCCGATGATAATGCGGAGAAGGGGGAAAGTGTTGCGGTGTGCGAATTCCGTTGCTAGTGTCGAATCGCGGAAAGTCGGTGCGGCCGGCGCCTCCCGCCGCCGACGACTGTACGGATACTTTTCCGAAGTCCCGCACTGCGACCACTCCAGCGCCTCCGTCACCGAGGGATATTCATGCCTGAGAACGACCGGAAGAACTCGACCGAGAACTTGAACACCGCACTTCGGTACATCGCGGGCCGCAAAGCCGCCGAGGAATCTCTCGGATTCCTCGCCCACATCAGTGCCACCGTGCAGCAGACCCCTCAGCTCAAGGAGGTCGTGCCGGCGGTGGCCAAGGCCTGCGTCCCGTTCTTCGCCTCCGCCGTCTCCCTGGGCGCCCTGGCCACCCACTCCCAGCTCATCGTCCAGTCGCCGACCGGGTACTCCACGGCCCTGGAGGGAGTGCGCGGCCTTCTCTCCGAGAACGACGCCGAGAAGATCGTGATCAGCGCCCACGAAGGCCTGGCGAAGCAGACCGACCCGGGGCATCTGACGCGGTTGCGCCAGTGGCAGGCGGAGTCGGCCGTGGCCCTGCCCATGACCTACCGGGGGGTGCACGGGGGGCATCTGATCGCGCTGCGCGGCGAGGGGCACCGGCGTGGCCCGATCAGTCCCTCGGACCTGGCGCTCATCTCGGAGGTGGCCGACCGGGTCGCGGCGTTCAACGCCTTCGTCACGCATCTGGCCGGCTCGGAGAGCCTGTGATGACGGCCACCTGGCAGGACGTACGCGCTTGGATCCTCCGCCGGAATCCCGAACTCACCGAGGACGACGTGGATCCGGAGACCGACATCTTCGAGTCACGGATCGTGGATTCTCTGCAATTCGTGGAACTCGTCCTGCACATCGAAGAACTGCGCGGCGAGATGATGGAATTCACGTCCGTCGACCTGAGCGCCTTCCGCACTCTCAAGGACATCGAAAAAAACTTCCTCTCCGTATAGGCGAGAACAGTCATACCGTGATGCGAGGAGGTGACCTGGTGCGAGAACGGGCCGTCGTGATACAGGGCAATCTTCAGGGAACGACCGATGCCGTACTTTTCCTTCCGCCCGCGGGAAGTGTCGAGTCGCCCTACCTCTCCCTGGGGGAGTACCTGCCGGACATCCTGCCCGCCCTCCACTGCGAAATGCCCGGACGCGGCCGGCTGGCCGGCCAGGAGGAACCCGGATCCGTGACGGCCGCCGTCGATCGCTGGCTGGACGACATCACCGCACTGCTGCCGCACGGACGGCGACTGCATCTCTTCGGACACAGCCTCGGCGCGCTGTCCGCCTACGAACTGGTCATCCGGCTCGAGGCCCATCCCCGGTACGCCGTCCGCAGCCTGTCCGTCTCCGGCGCCCGGGAGCCCGGCCACACCCCACGCACCGCCGTGGCCGCGGCGTTCGCGGCACTGCGGCGCACCACCGGCCAGGAGGACGACCCGGGCGGTACATGGCTGGCACGGGACGCGCGGATGCGCCGGGAACACCGTGTCACTCACCGACCGGTCCACACCCCGATCGCACTGTTCTGCGGGACGGACGATCCCTTCGCCCGGCCCGCCGACATGGCCCCATGGGCCTCCTTCACCACCCACCCGCTCCTGGGGACGTTCACCTTTCCCGGCGGACACGACTACTACCTCTCCCACCGGGCTGCCGTCGCCACGGTCCTCACCGACCTGGCGGACGGCCGCCGCACCCCCCTACCCGCTTCGCCACCCACATGAAGGAGCCGGACATGACAGTCGAGCACCCCAACGCACCCACCATCGAGCAGCTGATCGACGTGGTCGGCAACAGCTCCGTCGGCATCACGATCACCGACCGCTTCGGCGCCGTCCTGCTGCACAACAAGGCGCAGTCCGTCCTCATGCACGGAGAGGCCGACCACCTCGGCGGCCGGATCCGGGCCGCGGGCGGGGGCGCGCTCCCTGAGCTGCTGGCGGACCTGGAGGGGAACGGCCGCATCGAGAACGTCCGGGTCACCTACCTCAGCGCCGACGGCACGCAGGAGCGCGCCTCCGCGGTGAACGCCGTGGTCGCCGGCGCAGGTGACGACACCAGGATCCACTGGGTCAGCCGGCCGGAACTCGGCGAGCGGCTGCCGATCCCCAGCACCAGCGACCAGGATCCCACCTCCGACGCCGCCGCCTGGATCCGCGCGGTCGACGAACGGAGCAACCCGGTCCTGGCCCCGACCAAGGAACACGAGTCGGTGCTGCGCGAGTTCTACGAGGTCGCGCCGGTGGCCATCCACCTGATCGGCGTCAACGGCCAGGTCATGCACGCCAACCCGGCCGACGTCGCCCTGGTCGAGTACAGCGGGCAGCCGACGGAGTACGTCGGCCAGCACATCCGCAGGATCTACGAAGACCAGGGTCTGCTGGACGACTTCCTCTCCCGCTGGGACGAGGACTCGCCGATCATCAACTTCCGGGCCAACTTCGTCACCCGGGACGGCGCCCCGAAGCCGGTGCTGATCTTCTCCACGGCACAGGCGGCCGGCGGCAGCGTCTCCAACACGCGCTGCTTCGTCTTCAACGACCCCGAGCCGCAGCGCGCCCGTGACACCGTCAGCGCTTTCGGCTGGCCGTCCTGAACCAGCGGCGGGAGGAGGCCCCGTACGGGGCCTCCTCCCGGACCGCAGACGACGTCAACCCGCCTCTCCATGGGAGTGACCATGTCCCACGTGCTGGTGATCTCGGGGAGCCCTTCCCCGACCTCCCGGACCGAACTCGTCGGTGACTACGTAGCACGGCGGCTGGCCGAGGACGAATGGCACGCCGGGCATCTGAAAGTCCGCGACCTCCCGGCGGAACCGCTGCTCAGGGCGGACACCACGGACCCGCGGATCGTCGCGGCCCTGGAGCAGGTCGCCCTGGCCGACGGCATCGTGCTGGCCACGCCGACCTACAAGGCGAGCTTCTCCGGGCTGCTGAAGACGTTCCTCGACCTGCTGCCCCAGCACGGCTTCACGCACAAGGTCGTCCTTCCGCTGGCCACCGGCGGCAGCACCGCGCACGTGCTGGTACTGGACTACGCCCTGCGCCCGGTGGCCCACTCGCTCGGCGCCCGGCACGTCGTACAGAGCTTCTTCCTGCTCGACACGCACCTGACCCGGCTCGACGGAGGCCTGGACATCCGGCCCGAGAGCGCCGGCCTGCTGGACGGCGTCATCGAGCAGTTCCGCAAGGCCCTGGTCTCGCGCGTCTGACCACACCGCCCAGCCGCACCCGAACCACCGTCACCGCGCTCGGACACCGTCGTCCCGCCTCCACCGCAGCCCCATGTCCGCGCCGGACCCACAGGCGCGGTCCGGAGTATCCACACCATGGTTGAGAAAAACTCACAGCGCACATGGCTCACCGGCTGGGACCCCGAGGACGAGGACGCCTGGCGCCGGGGCGGCCGTCGCGTGGCCCACCGCAATCTCACCCTGTCCGTCCTCAGCGAGCACATCGGCTTCTCGGTGTGGACCCTGTGGTCCGTCCTCGTGCTCTTCATGACCCCCGAAACCGGGCTGGTGTTCGCGCCCGGCGAGAAGTTCCTGCTGGTGGCCACTCCCACGATCGCCGGAGCCCTGCTGAGGCTGCCCTACAGCTACGCGGTCACCCGTTTCGGCGGGCGTGACTGGACCGTGTTCGCCACGCTGATCCTGCTCGTCCCCGCCGGGCTCGCCCTGTACTTCGTGCGACAGCCCGGCACGCCGCTGTGGGTGTTCCTGCTCATCGGCGCCCTCGGCGGGGTGGGCGGCGGCACCTTCGCCTCGTCCATGACGAACATCACCGCCTTCTTCCCGCAACGGCACCAGGGCTGGGCCCTGGGACTCAACGCCGGAGGCGGCAATCTCGGGGTCGCGGCGGTACAACTGATCGGCCTCGCGGTGATCCACACCACCGGGTACGGCCATCCGGAGTACGTCGCGGCCGTCTACCTGCCGCTCATCGTCGTCGTCGCAGTCCTGGCAGCACGGTTGATGGACAATGTGGACGCCGTCCGCACGGCTCCCAAGGTTCAGCGCGAGGCCGCCCGGTGCTCGGACACCTGGTGGATCTCCCTGCTCTACATCGGCACCTTCGGTTCGTTCATCGGGTTCGGCTTCGCCTTCGGACTGGTGCTTCAGTACGAGTTCGGCACCTCACCCGTGCAGGCGATGGGGTACACCTTCCTCGGCCCGCTCCTCGGTTCCCTCTCCCGGCCGCTGGGCGGCCGGCTGGCCGACCGGCTGGGCGGGGCGCGCGTGACCCTCTGGAACTTCCTCGGCATGGCCACCGGAACCACGCTGCTCGTGGTCGCCTCCCTCACCGGTTCCTTCGGTCTGTTCGTCGGCGGATTCACCGCGCTCTTCGTCCTCGGCGGTCTGGGCAACGGCTCCACCTACAAGATGATTCCCGGCGCCTTCGCCCGACGCGCGGAGGTCGCCGTGACCGGTGGTGCCGACGCCGCTCAGGCCTTCGCACGGGCCCGCCGGCTGTCCGGCGCGGCCATCGCCGTCGCGGGCGCCGTGGGAGCCCTGGGCGGCGCGGCCATCAACGTCGCCTTCACCGTCTCCTACGCGGACGGTTCCGGCTCCGGAACACCCGCCTTCCTGTCCTTCCTCGCCTACTACGGCGTGTGCGTCCTGATCATCCGGTTCGTCTACCTCCGCCGGGAGGTCCCCCGGGCCTCGACCGCACCGGACGGGATACGGGAGGCCAGCCGTGCCTGACGCCCTCGCCGTGACGCGCACGCACTGCCCGTACTGCGCTCTGCAGTGCGGCACCCGGATCACCGGCCGTGGTGGCGCGGCCGTGACGGTCGAGCCCGCCGACTTCCCGGTCAACCGCGGTCGGCTCTGTCAGAAGGGCTGGACCGCGCACGAGGTCCTCACCGCCCCCGATCGACTGACGACTCCTCTCGTGCGGAGTCGTGACGGCAGGCTCCTGACCTCTTCGTGGGACAGCGCTCTGGACACCGTCGCCGATGGCCTGGACCGTGTCCGGGCCCGGTACGGCCCGGACGCGTCGGCCGTCTTCGGCGGGGGCGGCCTGACCAACGAGAAGGCCTACATGCTCGGCAAGTTCGCCAGGCTGGCCCTGGGGACGAGCAACATCGACTACAACGGCCGCTTCTGCATGTCGTCCGCCGCTGCGGCCGGCAACGACGCCTTCGGCGTGGACCGGGGCCTGCCCTTCCCCGTCACCGACCTCGCGCGGGCTCGGACCGTGCTGCTGGCCGGGGCCAACGTCGCCGAGACCATGCCCCCTCTGATGCAGCACCTCGACAGGGCCCGGCTGATCGTCGTGGACCCGCGCCACAGCGCCACCGCCCGCCGTGCCGCGCTGCATCTGCAGCCCGCGCCCGGCACCGACCTGGCCCTCGCGCTGGGACTGCTGCACCTGGCCATCACCGACGGGCTGGTCGACAAGACGTACGTCGACCAGCGCACCCGCGGGTTCGAGACGATCGCGACCCGCGCCGCCGCGTGGTGGCCCGAGCGTACCGAGGAGGTCACCGGCGTCTCCGCGCACGCCCAGCGCACGGCGGTCCGTCTGCTCGCCGAAAGCCGTGACAGCTACATCCTGACCGGCCGCGGCGTCGAGCAGCACCGGCAGGGCACGGCGACTGCGGCAGCGTTCATCAACCTCGCGCTGGCCCTCGGTCTGCCGGGTACACCGGGCGGCGGCTACGGCTGTCTCACCGGCCAGGGCAACGGGCAGGGCGGACGCGAGCACGGACAGAAGACCGACCAGCTGCCCGGCTACCGTTCGCTGACCGACCCCGCGGACCGCGCCCACGTCGCCGGTGTCTGGGGGGTGCCACCTGACCGACTGCCCGGCCCCGGACTGCGGGCGTACGAACTGCTCGACGCGCTCGGCGAGGAGCACGGGCCCCACGCGCTGCTCGTCCTGGGCTCCAACCCGATGGTCTCCGCCCCGCACGCGGCGCGGATCGCGGCGCGTCTCGCCTCGCTCGACCTGCTGGTGGTGGCCGACTTCGTCCCCTCGGAGACGGCGCAGGCAGCCGATGTCGTCCTGCCGGTCACCCAGTGGGCGGAGGAGGAGGGCACCCTGACCAATCTGGAGGGCAGGGTACTGCGCCGACGTGCCCTGCTCAGCCCTCCGCGGTCGGCCCGCAGCGACCTGGAGATCCTGCACGGCATCGCCGTACGGCTCGGTGAGCCGGCCGAGCGCTATCCGACGGAGCCCCGCGAGGTCTTCGAGGAACTGCGCGCCGCTTCCAGGGGCGGACGTGCGGACTACTCAGGCATCACCTACGACCGGCTGGACGCGGGTGAGGCCCTGTACTGGCCGTGCCCGGACACCGACACCCCTCACCCGGGCACCCCCCGCCTGTTCCTCGACGGATTCGCCCACCCCGACGGACGCGCGCGCTTCGCCGACGTCGAGCACGACGGACCCGCCGAGGCGACCGACGCGGAGTACCCCGTGCACGCCACCACCGGCCGGATCCTCTCCCACTACCAGTCAGGCGCGCAGACCCGCCGTGTGACCGAACTCGCCGCAGTCGCCTCCGAAGCGTTCGTGGAGGTCCACCCGGACACGGCGGCCCGTCACGGCCTGGCCGAGGGAGCCCTGGCACGGGTGACCTCGGCCCGGGGCGGCATGACCGCCCGCGTCCGGCTCGACCCCACGCTGCGACCGGACACCGTGTTCGTCCCCTTCCACTTCGGCGGGGACGGCCGGGCCAACCTCTTCACCAACCCCGCTCTGGACCCCCGTAGCGGCATGCCCGAATTCAAGGTCAGCGCCGTCCGGCTCGACCCTCTCCTGGAGTGACGCCGTGAGCCACATCCTCGTCATCGGCCATGGTCCGGCCACCCATCGACTGCTGCGCGGGCTGCGGCGCCACGGGCACGACGGAACCGTGACCGTGCTGTCCGCGGAGCACCACCCCGTCCAGCACCGTCCGTTACTGACCACCGTGCTGCAGGGCCGGCTCGAGGCCGGCATGCTCCGCCCGGAACCCGAGCACGGCGCCCGTGTGCTGACCGGAGCCGTCGCGACCGCCGTCGACACCGCCCGCCGCGTGGTGCACGCCCGGCAAGGCGACACCGTCACCGCGCACCCCTACGACGTCCTCGTGCTCGCCTGCGGCGCCCGCCCGGTGATCCCCCCGCTCCCCGGGGCGAGCGACCGGACAGGGCGGCTCGCGCCGGGCGTCACCACACTGCGCGAGGTCACCGACTGCGACCGCATACAGGGCACAGCCGTGACGGTCCTCGGAGGCGGACCACTCGGCGTGGAGACGGCGAGCGCGCTGGCCCTGCGGGGCACCGCGACCACTCTGGTCTGCTCCGGCCCCCACCCGCTGCACGAACGCCTCGGCGGCACCGGCGCGGCACTGCTGACCGCACGGCTGCAGGAGGCCGGGGTCGAGGTCCTCGGCGGGCGCAGGGCCGTACGCCGCGAGCCGGGCCGCCTGCTGCTCGACGACGGCACCGAGACGGCGGCCGACAGCCTGGTGCTGTGCACCGGCGTGGAACCCGAGGTCCGGCTCGCCCGCGCGGCCGGCATCAGGGTGCACCACGGGATCGTCGTGGACGACGCGCTGCGCACCAGTGACAGCCGCGTCCACGCCATCGGGGACTGTGCCGAGCACGCGGGGCGCACTGTGGCGGGCCATGAGTCCGCGCTCGCGCAAGCCGACACCCTGGCCGCGGTGCTGACGGGCCGTGAGGCGGCGCACCGGCCCACTCCCGCCGTTCTGCGCCTGCGCACTCATGCCGTGGACGTCGCGTGCGTCGGGCCGCTCGCCGCCTTCCGGCGGAGCGGCATCCGGACCGTCGGCCTGCTCGACCCGGCGGGCCGGCGCCACGCGCGGCTGGCGCTGGACGGCGACCGGATCGCCGCCGCCGTGCTGCTCGGCCTGCCGGAGGCGATCGCCGCTGTCAGCCATCTGCACCGGCGCGGCCTGCCCGTCCCCTCCGACCGGCTGAGCCTCCTTCTCGGTATCCGGTCGCACCTCCCTCCGGCCGAGGACGACGGCCGGGCGGACTCCCTCGTGTGTCTGTGCAACCAGGTCTCCCGGCGACAGCTCGCCGACGCCTGGGAACTCGGCGCTCGGACCGTTCCCGCTCTGGTTCGGGTCACCCGTGCCACCACAGGCTGCGGCGGTTGCACCGAGCGGGTGGAAAGGCTCTGCGCGGGCTGGGCGGACGCCGTCGGACGGGAACTGGAGCCGACACCATGACAGCCACCCTGGTCGTGATCGGGCACGGGATGGTCGGTCATCGGCTCGTGGACACACTCCGCGAGCTGGACCGGGATCGCCGGTGGCGGGTGGTCGTGCTGGGCGAGGAACGGGAGCCGGCCTACGACCGTGTGCGGCTGTCCGCCTACCTCGGAGGCCGCAGTCGGGCGGAGCTCAGCCTCGTCGCGCACGAGTTCCTGGCGGATCCACGGATCGAAGTGCGCTCCGCGACGACGGCTGTTCATGTCGATCGGCGGGCACGCACGGTGCGGACGGCCGACGGCGACGTGCTCCCGTACGACGCATTGGTGCTGGCCACCGGTTCGCGTCCGTTCGTCCCGCCCGTGCCGGGCCGGGAACACGGCAACTGCTTCGTCCAGCGGACGCTGGAGGACACCGATGCGTTGCGTGCCGCGGTCCGGCCGGGACGGCCCGCGGTCGTCGTCGGCGGCGGTCTGCTGGGGCTGGAGGCGGCGCAGGGACTGCAGTTGCTGGGAATGCGGCCCCATCTCGTGGAGGCGGCACCCCATCTGATGCCGGCCCAGCTCGACACGGAGGCCGCACACGTCCTGCGGCACGGGGCCGATCGCCTGGGCCTGCGCCTGCACTGCGGTACCACGGTCACGGCAGTGAACGCCGGGGCGCACGGCGCGGTACGGTCCGTCACCCTCGGCGACGGCACCGTCCTCGACGCCGACCTGGTCGTCTTCGCAGCCGGGGTGCGCCCCCGGGACGACCTGCCGGTCACCCCGGCCCTGCGGCTCGGTGACCGCGGCGGGTACCTCACGGACGCACTCTGCCGGACCTCGGACGACCGCGTCTGGGCCGTCGGGGAGTGCGCGGCCGTACGGGGACGCTGTCATGGCCTGGTCGCGCCGGGATACCGGATGGCGCGGAGCGTCGCCCGTCAGCTGACAGGCCGTCCCGACGAGCCGCTCGGCGCCATGGACACTTCCACCGAACTGAAACTGCTCGGCGTCCATGTGGCGACGTTCGGGAGTACGTCGGGCGAGGACGGCGCCGTTGAGATGACCTTTCGGGAAAGCGTCTCCCGCTATGCCAAAGTCTTCCTGTGCCGGGACACGGGAGTCCTGCTCGGTGGCATCCTCGCGGGGGAGACGGGCTCCCGGGCCGACCTGGCGGCCCGGGTCGGCCGGCCGCCGGCCGCCGACCTGGAGCGCGTGCTGTTCCCCGATCCGTCGTTCTAGCCGAAACCTGTGAGGACACCCATGCTCGACGAGTCCGTCCGTACGACACGCCTGCTGGAAGCCCGGGCACAGGCCGTCGAACTGTTCACCGAGGTGAGCGCCCGAGGACTGATCGCGCCCGGCAAGCGGGAGCGCACCGTCAGCGACGAGGTCCGGGACCTGGCGCACGACCTGTTCGGCACCACCCGGTACTGGCACAAGCGGATCGTGCGGTGCGGGGCGAACACCCTCAGGCCGTACGAGGACAATCCGCCCGACCGGGTGATCGGCGCCGACGACATCGCCTTCGTGGACTTCGGGCCGATCTTCGAACAGTGGGAAGCCGACTTCGGGCGCACGTACGTACTCGGCGACGACGCCGCCCGGCTGCGGCTCCGCGATGCCCTCCCCGGTCTGTTCGCCGAGGGCAGGCGCTTCTTCGACAGCCATCCGGAGCTGACGGCGGCGCGTCTGTACGCGGAGATCGATCGGCTGGCCCGGGATTCCGGGTGGGAGCTGGGCGGCTGGCACGCCGGGCACCTGGTGGGGGAATTCCCGCACGAGCGTCTCAAGGACGCGCTCGTCCACTCGTACATCACGCCCGGCAACGACCTGCCGCTGCGCCGACGGGACAGCTCGGGCCGGGTCTGCCACTGGATCCTGGAGATCCACCTGATCGATCGACGCGGCGGCTTCGGCGGGTTCTACGAGGATCTCCTGGACTTGTGAAGGGGCGGCGGGCGCCGCTCACGCGGAGGAGGACCCCGGCCCCCGCACCCGTCGCGCGCTACCGGACCGCATCGACGGGAGGTCTTCGCCGACCGGTGCGTCGACGGCATCGAGCGCCTCTTCCCGGCACACTGCCCCCGCGCCCGCGGGGATGCTCCCGACGGCGCGCGGAGCGTCGTTCACGACGACCGCGGGCACCCGCGCAGCGCCCCATGCGGGCTCGGAGCACACTCGGCGAGGAGTCCGGCCGTCTCGTTCACGTATCGGCCGGCGGTGGGGACGCCGAGCCCCTGCCGCGACCCGGGCCGGCGTCTCGTGCTCGCGCAGGCGCACCCGCGCGAGCTCGGCTCGCACCTTCGGGCGTGGCACGATACGGGACCGACAGGGCTGCTGTGCCGAGACGTCGGCGAGTGAGGACACCGGCCGCGGCGGCCAGGAGCCCCGCCGCGTCACGGACCCCGACCGCCGGCCGCCCTCACCCGCGAACCACAGGACGAAAGCGTTCAGTGACCATGAATTTCGACAGTGATTTCCTTCCGGACGAATCGGGACTGATCCGCGCGGTGCACACACTGCTGCGCGAGCTGCGGAATCCGGGAGTACCGCACGTCGCCCCGGATACGACAGCCGCGCTGCCGGATGAACTGCCCCAGGACGGCATCGGCGGAGACGCCGCGCTCGACGCGCTGTCGTCCATGGCGTTCGAGAAGGCCAGCCGCCTCGACCATCCGGGCTTCTTCGCCCACATGGACCCTCCCACGCCGTGGCACGCCTGGGCGGCCGCGATGTGGGCAGCGGCGACCAACCAGAATCTCCTGCACCCGGACACCGCTCCCGCGGCGCGTGCGCTGGAGGAGCGGGTGATGCGGTGGATGGCCTCCGCATACGGCATGGACGGGGGCCACTTCGTACCGGGCTCCACCATCGCCAACCTCACCGCGCTGTGGGCGGCCAGGGAACTGACGGGTGCGACGCAGGTGATCGCCTCCTCGGCTGCGCATCTGAGTGTCGCCAAGGCCGCCCGTGTCCTGGGCATGGACTGTCTCCAGGTGCCCGTCGACGATCGGCAGAGGCTGCGCGAGGACTTGCTCCCCGACGACCTGTCGCGCAGCGTGCTGGTGCTGACCGCCGGGACGGTCGCCACCGGCGCAGTGGACGCGCTGACCGCCGGCCGGGGCGCGGCCTGGCGTCACGTGGACGCCGCATGGGCCGGGGCACTGCGTTTCTCCTCGCGTGCCGAGGTGCTGGAAGGGATGGACCTGGCCGACTCGGTCGGCATCTCACTGCACAAGTGGTTCTTCCAGCCCAAGGGCAGCGCCATGGTGCTCTTCGCCAGAGCCGCCGAGGCACATCGAGTGATCAGTTTCGGCGGGGGGTACCTGGCTGCGCCGAACGTCGGACTGCTGGGTTCCAGAGGAGCCTCGGTTCTTCCCCTCGCTGTCACGCTGCTCGCCTGGGGCGCCCGTGGAATCACCGAGCGCATCGACGCCTGTCTGGCCACCGCGGACTCCCTCGCGGCTCTGGTCGCCGCCGAACCCCGTCTCACCCTGTGGCGGCCTCCGCGCACCGGAGTCGTAAACTGGCGGCCGGCTGACCGCGACACCGAAGCAGTGCACGGCCGGTTGGATGCTGCCTGGGTCAGCACGGCGGACATCGACGGACAGCGCTGGCTGCGGTCGGTAGCCGCCAATCCGCACGCAGACCCCCGCACAGTGGTGCGGCAGGTGCTGGACGCCTTGTAGCGGCGGTCTCCCGGTCGATGGCCGGGCGCCGCCGGACGACGGGTCCGTGGACAGCGCAGACGTCTGCGTCCGGTGCGGGGCCAGGGCGAACGCCCGCCGGATCCGCGAGATCGCGGACCGGGACGTGCCCGTGGTCGCCGGCGGGCCTGGCCGACCAGTGGGTGGCGTTCTTCGGTTTCTCCTCCAGCGTCTTGACGACGACCCGCTCGACGTCCGCATCGGTGATCTTCCGTGGGGCACCGGGCGGCGGCTCGTCACACAGGCCGTCCATGCCGCGTTCCAGGAAGCGCCGCCGCCGGGTGCGGACCGTGTCAGCGGAGGCGCCCAGCCGCCGTGACACCTCCATGATCGAGTGCCCCTCGGCGCACTCCAGCACGATCCGCGACCACAAGGCCGGCGCCTGGATCGTCGAGCGACGACGCACCCGGCCCTCCGGCACGGCCCTACGGGCACCGGTCACCGACGACGGCGGAATCCCCGGACCCGGACGACTCGCACCGAACCGACGACGCGTCTCCGACTCGGTTCACGGGAACGGTTCGTCGCGTTCGTCGTCCTGTCCGGCGTCCGATGGCGAGGTGCGCCGCCAGCCCCGCACCCACTCCAGCACCTCCCGGCGATCCAGAGCCATGACCCAGGCATCGGCATGCCCGGTGTTCCCGCCGTCCGGCAGCGGGCCCACGCCGAGCACCCGCAGGCCGGCACGCCACGCCGACTCGATCCCCGTGAGGGAGTCCTCGACCGCCAGCGCGGCTTCCGGGAGGACTCCGCACAGACCTGCCGCCGTGGTGTACACGTCGGGCCACGGCTTGGGCCTCACCGCCTTCGAGCGCTCGCCGCCCTTCACCGGCTTCGGTGCGGCGGGCTCCCCCGGCGGCACCGTGGGCACGACGACGTGGCGGAAGTGGCGGCGCAGTCCGGCGCGGCCGAGACTCTCCTCCACCACCTCGAGCGGGCAGTTGCTGGCCACGGCCAGCGGCAGCCGCCCGGAGAGGAGACGTACGATCTCGCAGGCGCCCGGCATCGTCAGCGGGTCCTCCGCCACAAGGGACAGGAAGTGTCCGAGCAGCGCCGCGGTCAGGCCCGCGGCCAGTTCGGGCTTGTTCGTCTCCTCGGCCATCAGGCGGCCGCAGTCGACGTAGTGCACGCCCTTGGCGCGTTCGGCGAAGCCCGGCGGGGGCAGCAGACCGAACTCACGGAAGGCGCGGTTACGCGCATCCTGCCAATGACGTTCTGTGTCCATCAGCGTGCCGTCGCAGTCGAAGACGATGGCCTCGGGCGACCAGTTCGACAGGGCTTGGAGCGTCGGCGTCACGGTGGCCTCCTGGGGGAGAGGGCGGGGCGGTCACGCGAGTCGTGGGACCGCGGGGTGAGGTGGTGCGGTCCTCGATGACGGGCCGCGGGAAAGCCGGCGTTCCGCCGACGGTTCGGCCGGCAGGACGGCTCGTATTTCAGGGCATCAGCCGCAAAGAGAAAACATTGTGACGACTACGATATTTAGGCCCGGAAAAGCGATGCAATCACCACTTCGAGTACTCGACCGCCAGGCGATCAAGGTGTAGGCGGTCACCGCGGCCAACCGTCCTGAGATTTCTGACGAGATGTCATTAATGCTCTGTCGGAAGCGAGTTGCGGCATATGTGCACGGCGGGGAATCACACGTCGCCATGCGTCGAGGGATTCGGCCGGCGAACCAGGAGCGGCACCTGGGAAGCCAATTTCCACTCGTGGGTGTTCAGATTCGAAAGAAATGCGCAATCATCGCGCGAGGCTGACGGTTCATTGCTCCAGGCGTACGCGGGCGCACTACATTCTGGGTCGTTCACTACGGAGCCGAACTGAGGTGCACGAGATCTTGCAGGAACGGGCCAGAGCAACCCGCAGATCACTCCTGGAGGCAGCCGCCTGCCTCTTCGCCCAGCAGGGTTACGCGGGCACGAGCGTCAACGACATAAGCGCCCGGTCCGGCCGAACCAGCGGATCCGTCTACTTCCACTACGCCAGCAAGGAAGGCATCGCCTTGGCTGTCGTCCAGGACGGCTTCGCGGCCTGGCCGAGCCTCGTCACGCGGTACGGCGACCAGAGCGTGCCGCCGCTGGAGCGCCTCGTCGCACTGAGCCACGAGATCGCCCGCGCCCTTGCCGAAGACCCCCTGACGCGCGCGGGTGCCCGTTTGTGGGCTGAGCGCCACACCATCAACGTGGATCTTCCCGACCCCTTCGTTCTCTGGACGACCGCAGCCACACGTCTGCTCGCCCAGGCCCGGGCCAGGGGCCAGCTGGCCGCTGATGTCCACCCGGCCGCCGCCGCCCGCACCCTGGTCCGGGCCTTCTTCGGATTCTGCACGCTCACGGAGGCGCTGGAGGGCCCTCATGCCCTTACCGGCCGCCTCCCCGACTGGTGGCAGTTGATCTTGCCCTCGCTTCAACGGGATCCGCGATCCTGTCGGATCCCGGCGCGGCCGACAGCCGTCACGCGCCCCTCCGGCGGCAATGCGCCCGCGTCCGAACCGCGCCTGTCGGCGCGCACGGCCAGAGACAGGCTGACCGCCCGGTCCGCAGAACATTGACCCGAACCGTACGGTGGCCGGCGCCGCCGGTGCGGCCGGTGACCGGGGCCCGACGAAGTGCTGGGCCGCCCGGCGGTGACCGCGTGGGCGGTGGGGCTCACGAGTTGGCCTGATCGGCGTTCTACGGCGTCCGCTCCTTCGTGCACCCCGTGTCCGGTCCGGGCGACACAAGCCGGGTGGTGTGCTGTCACGGCGGTTCGACAGGGCCGTAGCAGGCGGCAGGCTGCCGGGTCTGCAGCGCCCAGTACCGGTCGCCGAAGCTCCAGTGCCACCACTCGGTCGGGTAGTTGACCAGTCCGGCCGCCGACAGCACGGCCTTGAGGGTGGCCCGGTTCGTCCGCGCCCGGGTGCTGAGCCCGGGGGCGTCGGTGTAGCAGGCGCCGTTCGATTCCTCGGGGTCGGCGTTGACGCGCGTGCCCATGTCCAGCTCACGGCCCGCGTGGTCGATGAGCGTCACATCGACGGCCGCGCCGGCGGAGTGCGGCGCGATCTCCGGGGGAGACACGAAGCGGCCGGCCGCCTCGCGGAGCTCGGCGGCCTGCCAGTCCGGATGGGCCCGGGCGAGCCGGCCGGAGTACTCCTCGAAGTACCGTCTCTGCAAGGCAAGCGGCCGGTAGCCCTCGATGAACAGCAGCCGCACGCCGGTGGGCAGCAGCGACCGCGCGTGCAGCAGCCGCGTGAGGACCCCTTGCCGGACGTGTGCGTAGGCCCCGGCCTCGTCGTGTCTGCGGTCGTCGGCCCTCACACCATGCACGCGGACGTCGACGAGGTTTTCGCCGCACTCCTGAAGGGCGATCGCGGCCACCCTGCGGTCGGACATCAGCACGATGCCGCTCATTCGTTCCCCCAGTCCCAGGCGCCGAAGTAGGCGGCCTCGCCGGTACGGCGGGCCTCTGCCACCGCGCTCAGGCGCGCGAAGTCGCGGGGCGGCATCAGCGCCTTCCACCTGGCCAGGGACAGGACGCGGACCTCGTCGTGCTCCTGCGGGTTCAGGGTGATACCGCGGATCTGCGCAGGAGTGAGCCGGCCGCCGTCGAAGACCAGCCCGATCGTGCTGTAGGGCCACTGGGCGCCGGGCAGCCCGTACACGGCCGCCAGGAGCCGGGACGGTCCGGACAGGGGCAGGCCGGTTTCTTCCCGGCACTCGCGCACGGCCGTTTCCCAGGGCCGTTCCCCCGCGTCCATCGTTCCGCCCACCAGCTGCCAGGGATGAGCGGGGGAGTAGACGGAGTGCAGCTGGAGCGGACGGTCGTCCTCGTCGGTGAAGTACGAGCACGCGAAACAAGTGGCCTTCGGCACCGTCTCGGCATACTGCTCGGGCGGCATCCAGGTGGGACTGCTCGCCGGTGTGCTCGCAGCGGCGGGTGCTTCCGGACGCGTCATCCGCATCAGGGCCGGACTGCCCGTGAAGCCCAGCTCACGGTAGAGCGGGGCTGCCTCCGCGCCGGCGTGCAGCTCGAACAGCGTCACCTGCTCCACGTCGGCGAGGTGGTCGAGCAGCGCCGAGACCACGGCCCGGGCGTAGCCGCGACGCCGGAGAACCGGATGCGTGGCGACCATGTGCACGCGGGCGGCCAGACCCCGCGGGCAGGCCGGTGCAGGGAGGACGGGATGGATCAGACCGAGGGCGCAGGCAGCCATCGAGCCGTCCGGCGCGTCGATGACGAAGGCCCGTGCGTCTCCCGCCGGAGCCAGCCGCGGTGCCAGCTCGTCCGTGCACCGCCGGATCCATTCCTCGCTCAAGGGCGTGGACAGGACGTACGCGGAGCGCATCCGGATGATGCCCTCGGCGTCAACGGGCGTTGCCGCGCGGACCGGCGGCCGCGCGGCGGTGTCCTGCGGTTCGGCTGTGGCGGCGGGTGCGGTGTCGGGGCTCACGGGGCTTCTCCTGTCGATGAATGCGGACTGTTGTGTTCAGCGCGCAGCCGGGCGAGAGCCCGCCGATCGCGCTCGACCGGTTCGGGATCACCGTGGGCGGTGCCGTAGGCGGTCCCGTTCACCGCGCCGAGGGCCATGTCGAACCGGCCGGGGCGGTCGCCCCAGGCGTCGGGCATGTGGCTCGAACCCCTTACGAAGGGTTCGGTCCGACTGCTTTCCGGGCCGGTCACCGCCACGTAATCGCCGGCCTCGTGCGGGCCGCCCGCACCGTCGGCGAGGCCGGCGTCGCGGTCGCCGCGAGCACGTCCTGCGCCTCTTCCACCAGGTCGGGGGTGACCTGGGCGCCGCGATCCGCAATGTCGTGGGCGTCGTTGCATCCGGGCCTGTCGTCGGCGGCCGGTTCCGCCCCGAGCGCGGCCTCCACCATCGTCAGCTCCGCCCTCCGGGCGAGAACCGGGCGCAGACGCCCGGCCGGCCAGACCACGGTGATGCCCGGCAGCGCGCGCAGAACGGTGGCCGCGGCGATGACGACCAGTCGCGGAGCGGCATCCCGCAGTCGATCGGTGAGGGGCGCCCGAGGAGATCGGTGTGGTGAGCGTTCCCGTGACGGCGAGAAGGCCAAGAGCCGTGAGCACGCCCGTCCCGACCTGGCACACCAGCAGCCCGATGGCCGCGCCGCGGCCCACCCGCCAGGCCGTCCGAACCGAACGCAGCACGAGCACGGGCAGGCGCCGCGCCATCGTGCAGGTGGTCAGCGGCGATCCGGCCCGGATCCGTGACGCGTCGCGGTAGAGGAACTCCTCCTTTCGAACACCGGCCTTCTCCGGTTCATCGTCCTGCGAGGTGCCGTTCGGTGGTCGAGGCGGCTGCTTTTGTGTGATGGCCGAGGTCATCGTTCCCCCCCCTGAAACGGTCGCTGAGGCGGAGTCGTGAGAACCAACGACCCGGCAGCGATTTCGAACACATGCCATTCGGCCGTGCTGAGGAGCCCGTGATCGCATGCGCGAGGGAGCGCTGCGGCCCCAGGACCCCTGGTCCGGCTCGGGGTGGGCCGGTCTCGAAATGGCCGAAACGCCGACATCACCCTGTGCGGAGTCCGACCGAGACGGATCGGGGCCCGGTTTTCACACGTGCGGATTCCTTCTGGGGCCGGCGCGGTGTGCTGACGTCGCGCCAGGCCACTCGCGCGGGCGGCCACCCTGCCGTGCGCGGGGTCGGTCCGCAGCAGCCCACCAGCCCGGTCTCGGCGTGAGGGACCGCGTCCGTCGGAGCCCGGCGGTGGTGCGCGGGCACGCCGTCGGCTTCCAGTCCTCCGAGTCGGGAATCCTGTTCAGACGTACAGGGTCGCCTGGTGGCACGTACTGGGCGGCCGAAGGCCGAGTTGATCCTGCCGGATGCGGAACGGGACGCGTTCGAGGGGTGGTCGCGGTGCCGTTCCACGCCGCATGCGGTGGGCCGGTGGCGGAAGCGGTCCGTCGAGCATCGGATCGCCGGACGGGGGAGACGTGCCACGCCCGGGCGGCCCCTCGAACGCTCACCGACGAGCAGGTCGCCGCAGTGGTCACCGAGCCGCCGGAGCCGACGCCGAAGAACGCCACGCACTGGTCGACGCGGGCCATGGCCGAGGAAAGGGGACGGCCGCGGTCGACCGTGTCGCGGATCTGGCGCGCCTTCGGCCGGCAACCGCACCGCACCGAGACGTTCAAGCCGTCGACGGATCCGTACTTCGGCGACAAGGCGCACGACGTGGTCGGTCTGTATCCGGATCCGCCCGAGCGGGCGCCGGTGTTCCGCGTGGACGAGAAGAGCCGGATCCAGTCCCTGGGCCGTTCCCGCCCGGTGTCGCCGAGGGTGCCGGGGAGCTCGCAGCGGATCACTCACGACTGTGCGCGGGCGGGTATCGCCACGCTGTTCGCCGCCCTGGAGGCGGCCACCGGAAAGGTGATCGGCTCACTGCACCGCCGTTACCGGGCCGAGGAGTTCGGGAAGTTCCCGACCGAACTCGACCAGGAGGCGCCGGTGGGTCCGGATGTCCGTAAACGCAGCCCACCGCGCGGCCCTGCGGACCGTCCGCGGTGTCGGCCCTAAGACAGTGGACCACCTCGGCAGCCTCGTCGGCCGCTCCTGGATCGCCGTCGACGTCCGTCCACGCCCCTTCGCGGCCGACACGGGCCTTCGCGCCCTGAACCACCAGCGACGCGCTCCCCACCAGCGCCTCTTTCCGGGCTCCTTGACGAGAAGATCATCCCCGCCGGTCGAGCAATGTGACCATGCCCCGGAGAGCGCCGCGCCCTGAGACACCCGCCCTGTGCGGCCCCGGGCCACGGTCGTCGCCGTTCCACCGGGGGGCGCGAAGTCAGGAGACGGACTCGATGAGGAACACCTGAGTTCCTCGCGTCGGCGTTCCTGCCGGACTTCTTGTCGGCGAAGATCCGGATGCATCCGGTTTCGGTGAGCGCGTGGATCCGCTGATCGAGCAGCCGTCCCTCGGGGGACGCGCGTGCGTGTCCCCCGAGGCCGCCGCTTCGTACGGCTGGCGCGGGGGAGAGGGGATCGGGGGTGTCGTCGTTCTGGAGTGGCCGCCCTCCTCAGGTCCTACGGAAAAGGATGCTCCCCGAGTTCTTGAGCACGTCGACTTCCCGGCACCGTTTCGTGGGCATGACCCGGCGCCGATCCGGTCGTGAGCCCTCACTCGCCGATCTTGTCCATCGAACGGTCGATGTTATGAGCAGCGGCCCCTCGCGGGCGAGCTGAACCGCAAAGAGTTCTTCGCGGAGATCTCTTTGCGAAGAACTCTTCGTGGACTGTCGTGTGGGGCATGGCTGATGCAGGGGAGAGGCCGGGCGGCCCGAACGGTGAAGCGGACTCGGTTGTCCTGGACGCCAAAGCAAAGGGCTGCGTGCCCTGGCGCATCCGGTGCGCGTGCAGTTGGTCGGGCTGCTGCGGAAGTACGGCCCGTCGACGGCCACCCGCCTCGCGGAGCGGCTGGGTGTGAATTCCGGTACGGCCAGCTACCACCTCCGGCAGCTCGGCGCGGCGGGTTTCGTCGAGGAGGACACCGAGCGCGGCAACGCGCGTGAGCGCTGGTGGCGTTCGGTGCACCGGACGACCTGGTTCAACGATCCGGAGCTGGCTGAGCGGGAGCCCGAGGCCGCGCTGGCCTACCTGCAGTCCGTCGCCGCCCTCTACACCCTTCGCACGCAGCAGACCTTGAACGGGCTTCAGACGATGGCCCCCGCATGGCGGAACACCTTCGACATGAGTGACTGGGCCCTGCGGCTCACGCCCGAGGAAGCCGCCGCCCCGCACCGGGAGTTGACGGACGTCGTCGCGCGCTACCGGCGAGACGCGCCGGAGACGGCGGCGAGTGCCCCCGAGGGCGCCGAACGGGTCGCCGTGATCACGCAGATCCTGCCCGAACTGGACGCGTCCGCCGCGCCGTCGCTCCCTTCCGGCCCTTGGGAGGAGGAAGGGAGCCCGACCTCGTGAACGGCGACGCCTCGGAGGCCGGCGGCATACCCGGCAAGAGGTCCTTACGGCCGCTGGGCGGGGTGCTGGCGGCCATGGCGGTGTCACTGACCGGCACGCGGATCTCCGTTGTGGCACTGTCCTGGTTCGTCCTCGTCACCACCGGGAGCGCCACCCGGACCGGACTGGTCGCTTTCTGCGAGATGACTCCCTACGTGGTGGTCAAGGCGTTCACCGGGCCGCTGATGGACCGGACCGGCCCGCGGGCCGTCTCCTGGACCACCGATCTGGCCAGCGCGACCGCCGCCGCCGCGGGGCCGGCGGCGTCCGTCGCAACTCGGGGCCCGGAAGATCGAGGGTGGGCGTCCGGCTCGCCGGCCGGCGGCCGGGGCTCACTTCACCTCCCGGGCGAAACCGGCGCCGTCCGGTGCGCGGTCGGTGTGCCGGTGACGGTAGGACTGGGCGAGGTGCCGTTGCAGCCGGATGTGGCGGAACTGATAGACGGCGCCGGCTTGGCGCAGCACACCCCGATGGTAGGCGTCCTCCAGGAAGGCGACCGTGTCCCAGGGCAGTCTGCGCGTCATCGGCAGCCAGACCCGGGACAGTGTCAGCCACTGCCCCCACGCGGTGAACGCGAGCACGTAGGACGTCGCCCCGCCCAGCCCCCCGGCCGCCCCGAGGAGAACAGCTTCCTGCAGCGGCCAGAGCAGTGTTCCCAGCAGTCCCCGGAACAGGTGGACCACGGCGTACCCGCACAGGACGACTCCGAGACCGAGTGCCGGAACGAGCACGAGGAGCTGTCGGCCCGCCGTCGTACGGTTGACGGACAGCAGTCGGATCGGCGTGGCCGCGGCGGTGATGTCCATGGGTGCTTCGAACGCCGCCAGGAGCCCGAAGACCAGCCCGGCCGTCAGGCCGATGATCAGCCCATAGAGCAGCGTGTTGATGAGCACGATCTTCATCAGTTCCGTGTGCGACAGGGCGAGCTCGCTGTCCAGCACACTCACCAGGGCGACCGCCCAGGAGTACCCGATTCCCAGCACCGAACCCCCCAGCAGCATGAACTTGAAACGGGTGAAGAACGCGCGTACGGGTCTTTGCCCGGCCCGACGGTCCGCGGCGGACAGTCTGAGCCGCACCCGGGACGGAACGGCGGCGGTTCGGCCGAACACGTCCAGCGCGAAGTACGTGACGCCGAAGGCGGCGCCGGAGAAAACCCCGACCAGCAGCCCGTACAACAAGGCCGGTCCGAGCCCGGCCGGCTCGACGTGCCCGGAGGCGATGGCGAGCAGCTGCACGAGCCAGGTGGCCATGGTCATGCACAGCGCGGAGACCAGCACGGTGTGCAGGACGCGTGTGGAGAGCCGCAGGTTCTGACCGAGCCGCCACCAGGCGAGGTCCTGTTGCTCGTGCGCGCCCCGGATCAGACCGTGCGCCAGATAACCGAGCCAGCGCTGGGCCTGGTCCGGGTCCCGGTTCCGTTGCCCGCGGCCGGCGTCGACCCGCTCGGGAGCGCGGTGCCGGTAGACCGTGGGTACGAAGCCTGCCAGCAGGTGTTCTTCGAGGTGGCTCGCGGTGGGGAAGCGTGCGGTGTCGAGCAGCTCCGCCGGGTCCTTCCCGGGCGCCTCGCTGTACATCGTCCGCGCCAGAACGACCATCAAAGGGGTGCGCAGTACCTCGGCGAGCCGGGTGCTCGCCGGCGCGTCACGGACCCGCAGCCGTTCCAGGACGGCATCCCACACGCCCACGCCACCGCCCTCGCCGCCGAGCCGGTCGGTCCGGGGGAGATAGGAGGCGAGGTCCTCGACGGTGAGGTCGGTGAGTTCGATGCCGGCGGCCCACACCAACGGTGCGTGCACCGCGCGGACCGCACGAGCGTACTCGTCCCGGCGGCTGGTCAGGACCAGTGGAAGGGAGGTCGCGTTGAGCGTTTCGAGCGCCGCCGCGCGCAGGGCTTCCGCGATCTCGTCGAACCCGTCCAGGACCGGCAGTATCAGGTCGGCGTCGACCAGTGCGGCGGCCAGCGTCGAGCCGCTGGGGACCTGGCGGGCCAGGTGCGGATGATCCCGTAGGAGCCGGTCGACCAGGAGGTCGCGCAACGTGGTGGTGGTCGGGTCCCACGGCCCGATGCTGAAGATCACCGGCACCCGGGCCGGAGCGGCGGGGGCCGCGAGGAGGTCGAGGGCGAACTTGATGGCCAGCACCGACTTTCCGGAGCCTGCCCGGCCGAGTACCACCAGTCTCCTGGAGGCGATGCTCCGGTAGGTCTCGACCACGCTCCGCAGGTCGCCGTTCAGATTCAAACCCCGGGGTGTGGCTCCCGGTTGCAGGCGCTGGATGTTCTCCGGGCGGTCCATCAACTCGGCCGGAACCGGCTGCCATCGCACGGGGAGCGGAAAAGGATCGTGGACGCGGCGGTGCCCCTCCTCGCGCTGCCAGCGGCGCCGGACCTCACGGGCCAGTGAGGCAGCGGCGTCGGCGAGCCCGCCGACCGGTGGACCGGCCGGTGTGATCGGTGCCGGCCGTGGTGATTCGGCCGGTGCCGGTTCCGGCGGCTCGACGGCCACTCCTTGCTGCGCCGCGCCCAGGGTGTCCGTGAGCTGCCGCCGTTCCTCCTTCCCGACTTCGAGGGCGTCCGCCAGCAGGTGCAGTGTGCTCAGCCGGTGGTCGGTGGACCTGCCCGTCTCCAGCCTGCGAATGGTGCGCACACTCACCGTGGACCGCTCCGCCAACTGCTCCTGCGTGAGGCGAGCGCGCTTACGCAACTGGCGTAGAAGCACACCTAATTCGTCCGTCAATCCGGGCTCCCACCTCGCACGGTATCAAAGGCCAGCTGGAGCGTAGCGTGACGACCGGTCACGCATGGCCGGTCTCCTGGCCTGTTCCCCGAGCTGCGCGAACGCCACCGTTGTCGAGCCGGCGGCCTCGCCGGTCCCACCACACAGAGGAGACGCCAGGTTGAGATCTCTGACGCCTCGCCGCCTTCGCGCCATCGGCGTACTGCTCGCGGCCCTGGTACCGACCGCTCTCATCGGCCCCGTCGCCCGGGCGGACACACCGGCCGTCCCCGACTTCACCGACGGCTTCGGCCTGACGGAGGTCGCCGATGCGACCGAGGTGCACTCCAGCACCGACTTCACGATCACCGTGACCACACCGCAGGTGTCCGGCCCGCACAAGATCCGCGTCTTCCTGCCCCGTGGGTATGCCGCCGACCCGGGCAAGCGGTGGCCCGTCACGTACTTCTTGCACGGAGGCGGCGGCAGCGTGAACGACGCGGTGGGCGCCCCCGCCCTGCGCTCCGACGGGATGATCACCGTCGTCCCGGACGGCGGCCTCAGGGGCTGGTACACCGACTGGCTGATGCAGCACACCGCGGTGGGAGCGGCCAGGTGGGAGACCTTCCACCTGGAACAGGTCATCCCCTACATCGACGCCAACCTGCGCACCGTTCCCGACCGAGCGCACCGGGCGGTCGTCGGCCTGTCCATGGGCGGCTCCGGCGCGCTGCACTACGCCCAGGCCCGACCCGACCTGTTCGGCCACACCGCTTCGCTGTCCGGCGGGATCGACTTCGCCATGGCAGAGGTTCGCGCGGCGGTCCTGGCCACAGAGCTCAACCTCACGGGCGCCTGGTGCGCGGTGAGCAGTTCCTCCAGTCCGTCCGGCACCGGCGAGTGCACCGGCTACGGCCCGTACGTCGACAGCGACGCGGTCTTCGGCTCGCCCTACCCCTTTTTGGGTGCCGACCGCCTCTGGAACGCCTACGATCCCGCCGCTCCGGCCAACCTGTCCAAGCTCCACGACACCGAGGTCACGCTCTACACCGGGGACCGGGGCCTGATCGACACCCACACCGCGACTGCCGCCACCACCGTCAAGGCCCGTCTGGACCGGCTCGGCATCCCCAGCCGGCTCGTCGACTACGGCAACGGGGCATCGCTCTCACCCGGTTGCGACGGCGGCCACCACTACGGCTGCTGGGCCCCCGCGTTCGCGGACTACGTCCCGCGCCTGGAAACCGCCTTCGAGGCAGCGGGAACGAACTGACGTCGCAATGACCCTTCTCCAAGGAGTGGACACCATGATGTTCAAACGGAACAGGACGAAACTCTCCCTCGTGGTCGGCGCCGTGTGCGCGGCAATGCTGACGCCGGCGGCCCCGACGGCGCATGCCCGAACGGCCGAGGACGACCACACCGCCACACTCGCAGCGCTCAAGGCGTTCCAGGCGAACGCGGGCCCGGGCGCCGCGATCCACGCCGGGGCCGCCGGCGAATCCTGGACGCTGTCGGCCGGTACGGGCACCTTCAACAGCGACCGGCCCATCCAGCCGGACGAGCACTTCCGCATCGGCAGCCAGACCAAGACCTTCACCGCGGCGGTGGTGTTGCAACTGGTCGACGAGGGCAAGGTCTCGCTGGACGCAGCCATCGCGGACCACCTGCCCGGCGTGGTCACCGGCAACGGCTACGACGGCACCCGCATCACCGTGCGCCAGCTGCTCCAGCACACCAGCGGCCTCGCGGCGTACAACCCCTATCCGATCACCGAGACGCCGACATCCAACCCGGATGGCACGTACGACCTGGCCGAGTCGGTGCGCAAGGGGCTGAGCTATGCACCGGTCTCCGCACCCGGGACCGGTTTCACGTACTCCAACACCAACTACCTGGTCCTCGGCATGCTTGTGGAGAAAGTGACGGGACAGCCGGTACACGAGGCCGTCACCAGGCGCGTCATCGAACCGCTGGGCCTGAGCCGGACCGTCTTCCCCGCCCCCGGCGACCGCGCGCTGCCCGCCCCGGCCGTCAACGGCTATCACGGCGCACGCGCCGGGATCTTCTACTTCTGGAGGCCCGCCCTCACCTACGACCCGTCCCTCTACAGCAGCGCGGCGGCAATGATCTCGACGCTGGAGGATCTCACCACCTTCTACCGGGCGCTGCTCGCGGGCAGGGTCGTCTCGGCCGCGGGCCTGGCCGAGATGCAGAAGGTGCGGGAAGCCGGACCCGGTGTCAGCTTCGGCCTCGGCATCGGCAGGAAGGAGCTGTCCTGCGGCATCGTGGCCTGGGGCCACAGCGGCGGGGTGCCCGGCTACATGTCGCAGACCATGGTCGCCGAGAACGGCCGGCACGCATCCGTCATGACCAACGCCCTGTTCCTGCTCAACCCACCGGACGACCAACTGCACGAACTCCTGGACACGGCTCTGTGCGAGGACGCGGCGCAGCGCCCCTGACTCCACGTCCGCCCCGCGCAGAACGGCACGGGGCGGGGAACGGCCCGGCCGGGCCGCTCCCCGCCCCGGCTCTCGCCCCTCAACCCCCGGCTCCCGGTGTCAACCGGCCAGGCCCTGCCCCGCTTTTTTGATGACCGGGCACCGCGCGGACGGCGCCCTACCAAGGCCGCTCCCGGGCCGGTCGTTGATGACGGCCCCTCACCGGCCGGCCCTCCGGCCCCTTCTCCGTGCCACGCCGAGGCGGGCGTGGTACCACCCCTCCACCCCTACCTGCGGCATCAAGGAGCCGACATGGCATACCGCTACCGGTGCGGTGAATGTGGTTTCTCCACACGGTGGACCACCGAGTCCGAGGCCGAGGATCTCTCGGTCGCCCACTATGCCGACCGCCATCCCCGACTCGTCCCGGGCGGCAGCGTCGAGATCAACCGGAAGAATCCCGAAGCCGTCAGCTGCCTCCCGATGATCGGGATCACACTCCTGCTGCTCCTGATCATCGCCTCGTGCCGGCGGTAGGCGACGGACCGCCGGCTCCACGAAACACCCGTGCTCAGTACCACAGAGCCAGGACAGCCGGGCCTCGCCCGTCGTCTCCAGCGCGCTGCCGTACGACCGGTGGCCGCCGCCCGGGACCTGGCCGTCGGCCAGGACGCCCGGTATCCGGGAGCCAGTGACACCCGCCCCAACAGCGTCGAACGTCTCCGCGCACGCTTCGTCGACAAAGCCGTGGAAACCGGCGCACGCGATCCACGCGCCATGGAAGCCCTGCCGGACGTCACGAGCCTGGAGCAGGCCCGGCACCGCCCAACTGTCCGGGCCGAAGTGCTCAGCCACACCGCCGATGGGACACCGGGGCGGCGGACCCGGGTCAGCGGCACCCAGCCGTGTCCATACGTCCGACTCCTCCAGGCCTCGGACCGCGGCCACGCAGAACCACTCGGTTCCCAGCACATCGAACAACGTGGAAGCCAACACGACCCGCGCCTTCCCGGTCGGCATCCGCCTGGCGGCCGCCGACACCACGGCACACACCTGAACTCCCGTCGACGAACGCCGGCATCATCAGAACCCGCATCTCAACCGATCTCGGAATGTGCGGGTGGCGGCCTGCTGCTGTATCAGGCCGGCCGCCACCGGTGTGCCGGCGCGCAGGAGACTCCGCGCGGGCCGTTTGGAGCCTCGCTGACGAACAGGAGGCTTGTCAGCGGCATCCGGTGGAGTAATCGTCAAGAGTCGCACGTGGGGACAGACGCATCCGCCGATGAGGATCGATAGCCTGCCTCCATGGTTGCGGGCGAGGGGGCCGGGCACGTCGGCGCAGATCTTGGGGACCGGGGCTGGGGCGCGACGCGGGCCTGGGTGGAGAAGGAGCTGTCCGAGGCGGAACGCATCGAAGACGTCGCGCGGTTGCGTGGCGGCTGGACGTCGGAGATGCGCCGCCTGGACGTCTGCGGGCCGGACGGTCGACGCTCATTGGTCCTGCGGTCTTTCGTCAAGCCCTTCTACGCGCGGCACGCGGAGAGCCTGCTGGCCCGCGAGGCAGCCGTTCTGCGCCTGCTCGGCGGCACGGATGTGCCCGCGGCCACGCTGGTGGCCGCGGACCCGACAGCTCAGCACTGCGATCACCCCTCTTTGCTGATGACCTTGTTGCCCGGGGCCGTGCGCCTGGGCGATGAGGGAGCCGACCGGCGCGCCGAGCTGCTGGCCCGGCAGTTGCTGCGCATCCACCGGCTGCCGGTGACCGCCGAGGCACGGCCGCGCGCGTATCAGGCGTGGACCTCTCCCGAGCGGGTGCGCCCGCCCGAAACCACCGACCGGCCCGAGCTGTGGCAACGGGCCGTGGACGTGATCCGCCGCGAACCCCCGGCGTACCGGGCCTGCTTCCTGCACCGGGACTTCCATCCCGGCAATGTCCTCTTCGCGGGCGACGGCGACGGTCTGCGGATCAGTGGTGTCGTCGACTGGGTGGAGACCTCCTGGGGGCCGGCCGACCTGGACGTGGCCCACTGCTCGACGGCCCTGGCTCTGCTGCACGGAGTCTCCGCGGGCATGGACTTCGCCGAGCGCTACGTCGCGGCGGGAGGAACGCCGGCCGAAGACCGCGCCGCCCATCTCTACTGGCGTCTGCTGGATGCCTTGGCCTTTGCCCCGGATGCCGAGAAGGTCGCCGTCCCGTGGCGCGAGGTGGGCCGTGCCGATCTGACCCCCACCCGGCTGACCAGGCGGTTGGAGGGATACCTCCAGGCCCTCTTCGCGCGCTATGCCTGAAGCCGGTTCGACGGCCTGCGAACAGGGAAGCTCCGCGCGGAGTGGTTCTGGACCGGCAACGGCATGCGGTTGCTGAACCCCCATGGTCCTTCACCTGCGCTCACCTGTGCGTCGAGGTTTCCTCGCGGGGCGGTGCCGTCGAGGCGCGTACCACGAGTTCGGTGGCGAGTTCGATGTGGTGGGACTCGACCTTCTCGCCGTTGGCCAGGCGGAGGGCGGTGCGCAGGGCGGCCGCCCCCATCTCCCGGAGCGGCTGGCGCACGGTGGTCAGGGGCGGTGAGGCCATCTGGGCGAGGCTCGTGTCGTCGAAGCCGACCACGCTCAGGTCTTCGGGAACGCGCAGGCCTCGAGCGCGAGCGGTCTCGACGACGCCGAGGGCGATCTCGTCGTTGCCCGCGAAGACTGCCGTAGGGGGTTCTTCCAGGTTCAGCAGCGCCGTGGCGCCGAGCAAGCCGGTCTCGTACGTGAATTCCCCGGGCCGGACGTAGGCGTCCGGTACCTGCGCTCCTTCGGCCTCCATGGCGGCGCGGTAGCCGTGCATGCGTGCCTGGTTGCAGACGGCCATGGCCGGTCCGCCGAGATAGGCGACGCGGCGGTGGCCCAGGGAGAGCAGGTGCCGGGTCGCTGCCAGACCGCCGGCGAAGTTGGTCGCCCCGACGCTGTTGACCCGACTGTCCGGCAGGTGCAGTGGGTCCAGCACGACCAGCGGCAGCCCGGACCGGGCCAGTTCGTTCAGGTGCGCCGTGGTGTACACGCTGGTGACCGCGATGACGGCGCGGCGCCCGGCCGAGACCAGGTCCCGGGCCCAGTGCGGGGCGCTGGACGCCTTGCTGACCACCACCGAGGCTCCCGATTCGGCGGCCGAGTCGACGATTCCCTCCAGGGTCTCCGCGACGTACGACTTGAGGTCGCCCTTGAACTGCACCTCGATGGTCGGGTTCTCGACGACCTCGGTGTGCCGGAACACGGGCGCGAGGTAATCGTGCTGATGCAGCAGCTCCTGCACACGGATGCGGGTGTGCGGCGCCACGTCACCGCGGCCGTTGACCACTTTGGACACGGTCGCGACGGAGACCCCAGCCGCTTGGGCGATGTCCGCCAAAGTGGTGCGTCTGGCGTTCGGGCGCATCGGTTCCTCTCAGCTGTAGGCCCACCGGCGGGGTTACCCGCCGGTCGGGCCGGCCACGCGGACGGATCCCGTCAACCGTACCGGCGGACGCGGTCCGTCCGCCGTGCTCGCTCCGCACTCCGCGGCGGCGCGCCGGTGTCGCCTCAGCCAGGAAGGCGTCCACCCGCTCCGGCGAGGGCGGCACCCGGACCCGACGGTCCGGCATGACCTGCACCGACAGTGTGCCAGCCTGCAGCCACCGCGTCACCCTCACCCTCGACCGGCCTTTTTCGAAATCGTTTCGGGACCTGCCAGGGTTCTCCAGGGGGCACCGAGACGCTGGTAATGCGAGGGACTCCTTCGTTCTGCAGCATGACTGCACGCGTCTTGACAGCGCATCAGCTCGAAACCTAGCTTGCACGATCAGAGCTAGAAGAAGTGATTTTCGAAAACCTTTCACCATGACTCACGAGAAGCCGACGGCTCTCGAGTGCGGAGAAAATCATGGCGCTCTCTCGACGTACCCTCCTCGGCCTGGCGGCCTCCGTGCCGGTCACCGCGGCGCTGACGGCCTGCGGTGGTTCGTCAGGACCCGGCAGGAGTGGTGGTGCCACGTACTGGTACCTGAACGGACAACCGCAGGAAGGCGTCAGGGCCGGCGCCGTGGACGCGTTCAACAAGGCCCACCCCGACGAGCGGATCGACGACACGACCTTCCAGAACGACGCGTACAAGACGAAGATCAAGACCGCCATCGGCGCCGGGCAGGCGCCCACCGTCATCTGGGGCTGGGGCGGCGGGACGCTGCGCGCCTACGCGGAAGCGGGCCAGGTCGAGGACCTCACCTCGTGGTTCGACGAGCACTCCGACCTCAAGAGAGGGCTGTTCCCGTCCTCGTTCGGCGCGGCGACCGTCGACGGCAAGATCTACGCGATGCCGTGCGAGACCGTGCAGCCGATCATCCTCTATTACAACAGGAAGGTCTTCGACCAGGCCCGTGTGGAACCACCGGAGTCCTGGGACGACATCATGGCGCTGGTGCCCAAGTTCAACGCGAAGGGCATAGCGCCGTTCGCCCTCGGCGGCCAGTCCCGGTGGACGAACATGATGTGGCTGGAGTTCCTGTTCGACCGCATCGGTGGTCCCGAGGTCTTCCAGGCCGCCATCGAAGGCGAGAAGAACGCATGGTCCCACCCGGACGCCATCACGGCACTGACCAAACTGCAGGACTTGGTCAAGGCCGACGGGTTCGTCAAGGGCTTCTCCTCGATCACCGCGGACTCCCACGCCGATCAGGCGCTGCTGTACACCGGCAGGGCCGCCATGATGCTGCACGGCGCCTGGTCGTACGGCATCCAGCAGGCCGACGGAGGAGACCTCGTCTCCAGCGGCTCACTGGGCTACATGACCTTCCCGCCCGTCGAGGGCGGCAAGGGCGATCAGAGCGACACCGTCGGCAATCCCGCCCAGTACCTGTCCATCTCCTCGAAGGCCGGTGCCGAGGAGAAGAAGGTCGCGAAGGACTTCTTCGCCACGGGCGTCCTCCAGGAGGAGGAGGTGAGGAAGTGGATCGGCAACGGGTCGGTTCCGATCAGGCTGGGCACGGAGAAACTGCTGGCCGCCTCCGAGAACGCCGACTTCCTCCAGTTCACGTACGACATCGCCAGCAAGGCCAAGGTGTTCGTCCAGTCCTGGGACCAGGCACTCAGTCCGACGGCCGCCGAGACCCTGCTGGACAACATCGTCAAGCTGTTCCAACTGTCGATCCCACCACAGCAGTTCGCCCGCAACCTCAACGCGGTCACCGGCGCATGAGCTCGCTCATCGGCCTGCCGCGGCGTCGCGAACCGCGCAGCATCCTGCCGTGGCTGGCGGCGCCGGCGCTGTTGGTCTTCGTCGGTTTCGCCGTGGTTCCGCTCGTCGGTGTCTTCGCGCTGAGTTTCACCACCTGGGACGGGATCGGCGCCATCCGCCCCTCGGGACTGACCAGCTGGCGTGCGGTGCTCACCGATCCCGGGCTGCCGCACGCCCTCTGGGTGACGTTTCTGGTGATGGCCGTGTCCTGGGTCGTGCAGACGCCGCTGAGCATCCTGCTCGGCACGTTCCTGGCGGGCCGCCAGCGCTACCGCGCGGTGCTGGGCGTGGTGTACTTCGTCCCGCTGATGCTCAGCTCCGCGGCGATCGCGATCGCCTACGAGGCCCTGCTGGACCCCAACTTCGGACTCGGCGCCGGGCTGGGGATCCAGACGCTCAGCCAGGACTGGCTGGGGCGGCCCGGGCTCGCGTTCGGGGTCGTCGTCTTCGTCGTCTCCTGGCAGTTCATCCCGTTCCACTCCCTGATCTACCAGGGCGGCGTCCAGCAGATCCCGAAGTCCCTCTACGAGGCGGCGCAGTTGGACGGAGCCGGACGGATCCGGCAGTTCTTCGGCATCACGCTGCCCCAGCTGAAACACACCGTCATCACCTCGTCCACGCTGATGGTCGTCGGGTCGCTGACCTTCTTCGACCTCATCTTCGTCCTGACCGAGGGCGGCCCCGGCGACGCCACCCGGGTCCTCGCACTGGACATGTACAAGCGGGGGTTCCAGGCCGGCCTGATGGGGCCTGCCAGCGCCATCGCGGTCATCCTGGTCCTCGTGGGTCTCGCCCTCGCCCTGCTGCTGCGCCGCCTCGGAGGCCGGGACGCCGGCGCGAGCCAACTCGAGGGGGCCTGACGTGACCACCACGCCGACCAGGACGCGACGACCGCAGAAGGCCACCCACCGTGAGGGGCGACGCCACTCCCGCCCGGCGGCCCGCCGGCGCAACTGGGCCGGGGGCCTGGCCGGATGGCTCTGGCTCGCCGTCGTGGCCGTGCCCCTGTACTGGACCCTCATCACCAGCCTCAAGGACCGCAGCCGCTACTACGCGAGCAACCCGCTGGTGCCGTCGAGCGACCCGACACTGGAGAACTACCGGCTGGTCATCGAGTCCGACTTCCTGCGCTACTTCGCGAACAGCGTCGTGGTGACCGTCGGCGCCGTGCTGCCGGCGGTCGTGTTCTCCTTCATGGCCGCCTACGCGATCGTCCGCGGCTGGCGCATGCGGGCCCTCCGTGCCATGAACGGGCTGTTCCTCATGGGCCTGGCCATCCCGCTGCAGGCGACGGTGATCCCGGTCTACCTGATCATCATCAAACTGCACCTGTACGACAGTCTGCCGGCGCTGATCCTCCCGTCGATCGCCTTCGCCATCCCGCTCTCCGTGCTGGTGCTCGCCAACTTCATCCGTGACGTGCCCAAGGAGCTGTTCGACTCGATGCGGGTCGACGGCGCCACCGAATGGACGACGCTGTGGCGGCTGGCGGCACCGCTCACCCGGCCGGCCGTTCTCACCGTGACCGTCTTCAACGCCCTGACCATCTGGAACGGTTTCCTGCTGCCGCTGGTCCTCACCCAGAGCCCGGACCGACGGACCCTGCCGCTCGCCCTGTGGACCTTCCAGGGCCAGTACGGGGTCAATGTCCCCGCCGTGCTCGCCGCCGTCGTCCTCACCACACTGCCCGTCCTGGCGCTGTACGCCTTCGGCCGCCGCCAGCTGCTGAGCGGTCTGACCGCGGGGTTCAGCCGTTGACCGACGCAGACGCCGTGACCGGCGGCCGGCCCGTGACCCCGGACGCTCCCATGAGCTGCGGGACCGGCCCCCGGAAGGCCGCGAAGCGGATCCGGGCCGATGCCGGAGGCCGGACGCGGTCCGTCCCGCCCCGAGTCCTACTCGTCCACCGGTTCGCCCGTCCCGCCCTGGTCCAGGGTCCGACGGGCGTGGGAGGAAAGTGAACGCCGACGTGGCTGCAGAGAACACCTCCGCAAGCTCCCTCTGGAACGACCCCACCGTCTCCGCCACCGTGAGAGTCGACGCGCTCATCGGCGCGATGACCCTCGAGGAGAAGATCGCGCAGCTGTACGGCGTGTGGGTCGGCGCGTCCGTCAACGGCGGCGAAGTCGCCCCGCACCAGCACGACATGGAGGAGGCCGTCGACCTCGACGCGCTCCTGCCCGCCGGACTGGGCCAGCTGACCCGCCCCTTCGGCACCATCCCGGTCGACCCCGCCCTGGGCGCGCTCTCCCTGGCCCGCACCCAGAGCCGGATCGCCGCCACGAACCGCTTCGGCATCCCCGCTCTCGCGCACGAGGAGTGTCTGGCCGGTTTCGCCGCCTGGGGCGCCACCGCCTATCCCGTCCCGCTGTCCTGGGGCGCCACCTTCGACCCCGACGTGGTGC
>NZ_LGCN01000219.1 GCF_001279005.1 Streptomyces caelestis | reverse complement strand
TGGCGCCGGCTTGCGGCGGCCAACCCGGCCGCCCACGAGCCCGGCCTCGCCAACTCGCTGACCCACCTCGGCAACCACCTGTCGGAGGTGGGGCGGCGGAGCGAGGCCCTGACCGTTACCGAGCAGGCGGTGGAGATCCGGCGCCGGCTTGCGGCGGCCAACCCGGCCGCCCACGAGCCCGACCTCGCCAACTCGCTGACCAACCTCGGCTACTGGCTGTCGGAGGTGGGGCGGCGGAGCGAGGCCCTGACCGTTACCGAGCAGGCGGTGGAGATCCGGCGCCGGCTCGCGGCCGACAACCCGGCCGCCCACGAGCCCGACCTCGCCCGCTCGCTATCCGTTTGGGCATGGTTGCGTTTCGTGGCGGAACAGGACCCAGCCGAGGCGCTGCGGGCGACGGGGGAAGCGGTGGAGATCTACCGCAGGTTCATGGCAGATGCACCCGCGCGGTTCCTTTCACCGCTCTGTGGGGTGCTGAACCTACAGGCGGACATGCTTGCCAGCCTCGGACGTTTGCGCGAAGCGAGAACTATCCGGACCTGGCTCGCAGCCCTCTCTGACGGCCTTGACTGAGAGGATCGGGGTCCCGCCGGTATCCTCCAAGATTGAACGCTAAGGAATCGAGGCTGGTCGGGCACCTTCAGCCATTGAAGCCCTCTGTTCGTCGTGTTCGCGGAGCATGCGCATGACGGTGGCGGGTGAGGGATGCTGTCCTTTCTTCTTGCCGGTGGTGATGACGAGGCGGTTGGCGATGTCGCGCAGGCTCATCTCCTGCTCCCGCAGATGGAGGGCCATGGACAGCATGTCGCCGTCGGTGACGCCCGCCCCGCCGATGGTCTTGCCGCGCTTGCGGGCGGATTCGTGGCCCTCCAGGGTGCGGTCGCGGATGTACTCGCGTTCCATGCCGGACAGGGCTGCCAGCACGGTGAACACGACGCTGGATGGGTCGTGCGAGCCCTGGAGTTCCCCCGTCAGGAGCTCCAGGCCGACGTCGCTCGCCTTCAGTTTCTGTCGCTGGGCGGCACCCTCTACGACCCAGCCGACCCGATGGGCAAGATGTTTTTCAACATCCTGGCCACCTTCGCCGAGTTCGAGGTCGACCTGCTGCGGATGCGCACTCGCGAGGGCATGGCCGTCGCCAGGGCAAAGGGCAAGCAGCCCAAGCTGACGGCCCGCCAGCAGGACCATCTCGTCAAGGAGCACGCCTCCGGCGAGCACATGATCGCCGACCTCGCCGAGCTGTTCAGCGTCAGCCGCGCGACGGTGTACCGAGTCCTCGAACGCGCCCGCGACAACGCTTGAGATCAGCGCAGAGCGTGCTCACCAGGCAGAACACCACCATTTGGGGCTGGTGACACGCTCGTTAATGGCACCCCGGGTTGTCTCCCATCGTCGCCATAGGCCCATTCCAGCGCCTGTCCGCAAGCCTGTTCACCGGACGGACACACGGCAGACGCAGGGGCCGCCGTAGTCATCTAGCGCAGGGTGGCTACGCCGGCGAGGAAGATGTCCACTCCGACGAGGAACTGCTCGCGGTCGTCGTGCTCGCTCAAGTGGGTCGCGGCCGCGTGGACGAACGGGTACCGGCCCGGATCGATCTGCGCCCACTGCTGGGCAGCGTTCTCCAGGAAGGTCTCCCGGTCTGCGGCGCCGCCTGCGAGGAGCCGTGCGTTCGCGGCGTTCTGCGCGGCGACCCCGAGAACGTAGTTCACGAGCGCGCCGGCCGCGTCGAAGCGCGCCTCATGCTGGACGCCGAGGTCGCCCACCAGGCGGCCAACGCTCTCGTAGAAGTCCAGCAGTGCGGGCCGCCACGGTTGGCGGGAGAAGTCCGCACCGACCCAGGGGTGGGCGTCGATCGCGTCGAACAGGCTGAGAGCGAGGGCGCGCAGAGCTGTGCGCGGATCGCTGCTGCCGTCGGCCGTGCTGGCCGTGACGCCGGTGATGACCTGGTCGGCGGCTGCGGCGAGCAGGTCGTCCTTGTCCGCGACATGGTGGTAGATCGCTCCATAACCGGTCCTGAGGCGCACGGTCAGAGCCCGCAGCGTCAGCGCCTTCTCGCCGCCGCTGTCCAGCATGTCGATCGCGGTCCGGATGATCAGCTCCCGCGACAGGCCGTCCGCCCGCCGCGGCGCTCGTGCCGGTCCTTGCCCGGTCCTGTTCGCCATGCCTCCAGCATCCCACGAATGGAGCGACGATCCAACACGTGTTAGCGTGATTGGAGTGACGATCCAATCAGCGTCACGGACCCCGAGGAGGACACATGAAGACACCCGTCACGATCATCGGAGCAGGTCTGGGCGGCCTCACCCTGGCCCGCGTGCTGCACATCCACGGCATCGCATCCACCGTCTACGAAGGGGAGCCAGCCCCGGACGCCCGCCGCCAGGGCGGCCTGCTCGACCTGCACCCCGAGAGCGGACAGGCCGCCCTGGAGACGGCTGGACTGATCGAGCAGTTCCGCAAGCTGATCCTGCCCGGCCGCGAGGCGTACCGGATCATGGACCGGACGGGCAACATGCTCCTCGATCTGCCCGACAACGGGACCGGTGAACGCCCCGAGGCGCCGCGCGGCGCACTGCGGCAGATGCTCCTGGACTCCCTGCCCGCCGGGACCGTCCGCTGGAACCACAAGGTCACCGCCGTCCGCACCCTGGACGACGGCCGCCACCAGGTCGACTTCGCCGACGGCACCACAGCTGTGGCGGACCTGCTCATCGGCGCCGACGGAGCCTGGTCACGCGTACGGCCCCTGCTCTCGACCGCCACTCCGCAGTACTTCGGCGTCAGCGCCGTGGAGACATTCCTCTTCGATGCCCCGACCCGCCATCCCGCCTCCGCCCGGGCCGTGGGCGCCGGATCACTGTTCGCGCTCGCCCCCGCCACCGGACTGCTTGCCCACCGCGAGGGCGACGGGACCCTGCACACCTACGCCCAGCTGAAGAGGCCCCTGGACTGGTTCGACGGCCTGGACTCCACCAACCCCGCCGCCCTCGCCGCCCGGGTTGCACAGGAGTTCTCCGGCTGGGCTCCCGAACTCACCGCACTGATCACCGACAGCGACACCCCGCCGGTCCTGCGCCCCATCTTCACCCTGCCGACCGGACACCGCTGGGACCGCATGGCCGGGGTGACGCTACTCGGCGACGCTGCCCACCTGCGGGCGCCGAACGGCGAAGGCGCCAACCTGGCCATGCTGGACGGAGCCGAACTCGGGCGCACCCTGGCCGCGCACCCCGACGACAGCGAAACCGCGCTCACCGCGCACGAACAGACCATGTTCCGGCGCGCCGCCGCGATCGACGCCATCGATGACGGCTTCTACACCACCATGATCGACGACAACGCCCCCCACAGCCTGCTCACCCTCATGACCGGAGCCGGACCAGACGCGTGACCCGCAGCGCAGCCGCCGGGCCCCACACCGTCACCAACGGGACCTCAACTGTGCACGAGTAGCGTCCCGTCCCACCGCTGTCCTCCCTCTGCACGGCCCCCGCCACCGGACAACGAGCAGGCAGCAGTAGCGCGCTCTCGCCCGGACAGCCGGACGCACGGCCGTCCGGTCAACGGCGCGCGTCGCCGGGCGCGAGAAGGCTGGTCAGCTCCGAGATGGCCTCGTGGGAGGGCTTGAAGTAGCGGCGGACGTTCTCCGGCTTCTTATGCCGGGACTTCGCCATCAGCATCAGCAGCGAGGCGCCTTGCACGCCGAGTTCGGTCAGCCCGGAATGGCGGTACTCGTGCAGGTCCCAGCCGGTCCCCGACCCGCGCACGGCGGTGTGCTCATCGAGGAGGGCGCGGGCCTGGCCGTAGGAGAGGCGGGCCAGGCCGGTGTCCGGGCACACGTCGCGCGGACTGACGACCTTCCCCGGGCCGGGGCGGCGGTGGGTGACGAACACCGGTCCGCGTGTGCGGCCGCTCAGCAGGCGGGGCAGGAGCCGGGCGGTGCCGGCGTCCCAGTAGACCGTCTCCAGCACGAAGTCCTCGCGGGCTTGCCCGCGGCGGCGGACCTTGCTGCGGGCGCCCTTGGCCTTGACCGGACAGCGGCGGGCGGCGAGGTCCAGGTCCTCGATGTTCACGCCGAGGATCTCCTCCGCGCGTGCGGCTGTCTCGTAGAGCATCCGCCACAGCGTCTTCTCCCGCAGATGGACCTCGCGCCGGGCGATCAGCCGGTCCACGGCCATCTTCGAGCGGGCCGGGGTCTCGGAGTCCGGCACCGACAGCCGCTTCGTCCAGGCCGGGACCGCCGGGCCGCCGTAGCCGTACGACTCGCACCAGCCCAGCCACGCCAGCACCGCCGCCCGGCGGGCGTTCCAGGTGTTGACCGCCGCGGTGCCCCACAGCAGTTCCAGGGCCTCGCCGATCTCGTCGTCCGTGACCGATTCCAGCGGGCGAGCCTCCCCGATCCGCTCGGCGGTCTTGCCGACCCCCACCCCGTAGCTGCGGGCCGTGTTCGGGTTGCGCAGCGAGTCGAGGAAGGCGTCCGCAGCCGCGCGGACGGTCAGTGCCTTCCCGCTCGGCAGTTGCACGACGGTGGGCACCGCTTCCCCCTTGCCACGGATAACAGGGCCGCTTCACGTACGGCCCGGAGAACGTCACCGCAGGTGACGAACCAAGATCCCCCAGATAATAGGGCGTTATCTGTGGAAGAACTTCAGACCGGCCCCGCGATCGGTGCACCGTCAGCCGCCCACCAGGGCCGACGAACGCTTAGCGCACGATCTGACACGGATGTTCCTCGACCCCGGAAGCGGGCGAAGCCGTGGTTGACCGGCCCCGGGCAGAGGATGAGTGCGTCCAGGACGTCCCTGCGGTCCTTCTGCAGGAGGTCCCAGCGCTCGGGGTCCTCTGTCCACCAGGCGAGTCCGAGGGTGTCGTCCTTGGGTGTGTAGGCAGCCGTTGCGTCAGGAATGGCGATTTCCCTGATGGCGGGGTGTGCGGGCCTGCGTCTGAGACAAAGCGATGCGGCGCCGGGCGAGATCGACATCGATGATCTTCACGGTAAGTGCGTCGCCAACCTCGACGACGCCTCCGGTCGATTCATCCAACTCGCTGGTGTGTACGAGTCCTTCGAAGCCGTCCTCTCGGCCTTCGATCCGTACGAAGACGCCGAATGGCACGATCTTGGTGACCGGTCCGGTGACCACTTGCCCGATCTGCTGCGCTACCTGCGGCCATGGGTCTTCCTGCACTGCTCGGAGCGACAGCGGCACCCGTTCCCGGACCATGTCGACGTCGAGGACCTGGGCTGTAATCTCCTGGCCGACGCCGACGACGTCGGACGGGTGGTTGATCGGCCGCCAGGACAGCTCCGGAATGTTGATCATCGCGGTGAAGCCGCCGATGTCCACGAAGGTGACGCCGAAGCTGGCGATGGTCGTCACCGTGCCGGTGACGACTTGGCCACGCCGCAGGGTCTTCAGGAACGCCCAGTCCCGGTCACTGGGCGTCGGCTCGGTCTGCCAGCGTGCACGGAGGACACCGTCGCTGTCGGGCAGCACGGCGGTGAACAGCGGCTGCCGCTCATCAGTGGCCAGGGATACGACGCCCACGGCACGCGCACCGCTGATCTGGGTCCTCACTGCCTCGAACTGGGTCTCGTCCGCGACCGTGCTGTTGATCCGCCCGTCCCCGTCCTCCCAGACGACTTCCACCAGTCCCTCCTCGGACAGGGAGGCCATGGCCGCGTCGACGTCGGTGAGCAGCTCCGGCCAGACCGCCAGCTGTGCGCGAGGGGTCAGATGAGAGCGCACCGCCTCGATGTTGTCGCGGGTGAGGCGGTGCCAGCGGGAGGCGTTCGCGGCGTAGGTCTCCTCCAGGAACGTGGCGCGGTAGGCGCTCACCGTCCAGTGCAGGCGGGCCCAGAAATCGGCGTCGGCCGGGCGCTGTATGCGCAGTGGGTCTTCGGGGGCGAACTCGTACGGAGAAGCGTCCAGACGTTCCGGGAACAGTCCGAGCGAGCGGGTGCGGGCGAGCGCCGCTTCGCAGGGCAGGTTGCTGCCGATGTAGAGGTACTGGTCCCAGCCGACGTGCACGCTGAATGCTTCCTCCACCTCCAGGCGGCACCAGGCGCCGTTGTCGCGGAGCATGGCCCGGACGAGTTCCAGGCCGGCGGCGACCGGCACCAGCGCACCGTCGTGGAACCCGGTTAGGCCGGCTGGGAAGAGGTCCGCCAGGCCGTGGTCGGCGACCGGTGGTTCCAGGCCGAAGTGGGCGAAGCCGCCGATCTGCGGCTCGCGGATGGCCAGCTGGTCGACACCGGTCTCTTCGGCGAAGGCTGCGAAGGCCTGTAGGTAGGCGGCTTCGATGGGTTCCTCTAACGGACACGACCAAGCCACCTACACCCTGGGCGGGCGTCAGCCCTTTACCGATCGTGCCCGGAACGCGCTTGTTCAGGCCCTGGCCGACGCCCCGGGAGTAACCGGTCCTGCCGCCGGGGTTGGGCTTGCGGTGGGTGACGAACGCCGGGCCGCAGGTGCGGCCCTCGATCGGGCGGGACAGGAGCCGGTCAGTGCCGACGTCCCCGTGGACCGTCTCCCTTACGAAGTCCTCGCGCGCCCGGCCGCAGCGGCGGGCCTCGGTTCAGGCGCCCGTGGCTTTGACCGGGCAGCGGCGCACGGCGAAGTCCAGGTCCTCGATGTCGACACCAAGGACCTCTTCGGCCCGCCCGGCGGTCTCGTAGAGCATCCGCCACAGGGTCTTCCGGGCGCCGAGTCGTCAGGCGGGCTGGACGGTGACGGTGCAGAGGCGCTTGGTGGCCCGGGTCAGGGCTACGTACACGTCCCTTTCCCCACCGGGGCGGACCGTGGCGATCTCCTCGGGGTTCACGACGACGACCCCGTCGAACTCCAGGCCGCGTGCCTCGGACGCCGGCACGAGGCGTGCGTGACGAGCGATGCCCTGGGCCATCAGCTCGCTCACCCTGGTGTCCGCGCAGATCACTCCCAGAAGCTCACCCGGGTGCGCGGTGCTCTGGGCGCGGAGTTCCCGAACGACGGCGGTGACCAACCCGTTGGGAGACGTGGTCACGGTGCGAGGGCTCTCACCGCTTCGCAGTGACCGTGTGGGCTTCTGGTCCGGAGCGATCCGCGTGAGCAGGTCCCGGACGCTCTCCAGGATCTCCCGCGTGGTGCGGTAGCTGACGGTCAGGTGGTGCAGGGTGAACCGCGGTCCGACGTGAGGGCTCAGTGCTTCCTTCCAGTCGCGTGCCGTCGCGACCGGGCCTGCCTGGGCGAAGTCGCCCACCAGCGTCATCGCCCTTGCCGGGCAGCGTCGGACGATCATCCGCCACTGCATGGCGGTCAGTTCCTGCGCCTCGTCGACGACGACGTGCCCGTACGTCCGCTCGGGGGGTCCGTCGACCAGGCTCGCCGCCTCGTCCAGCAACGGCGCGTCGGCATCGGTCCACGGGGCGTCCGGACCGCGCAGCAGGAGGGACCGCTCCTGCGCGGTCAGACGGGGCAGGTGCGCGGCGAGAGCGCCGGCGTTCGTCAGGAGCGCCTTCACGAGGTCACCGGGTAGCAGCCGCGGCCACAGCGCCTCGACCGCCCGGTCGACGCCGGCGTCATCGAGGAGATCGGCCCGGACGGCGTCCAGGTCCAGCTCGTGGGCCGGAGCCGAGTCGGGCGCGCCTTCGGCACGGCGCCGGGCGGCTCCCGTGAACCGGTCGAGGTCCATGCCCGTCATCCTGACGGCGTCGGCGTCGATCTGCTCCAGGAGGTCGCTCATGTCCCGTTGCATCGCGCCGGTGACGGCGTCGACCAGGAGTTCCTTGAACACCTGGCGCGCGGGGTTGTGCCCCGGTACGGCCGCCACGGCGGCGTCGCGTGCCGTGGCGACCTCCTCGCCGGACAGGTGAACCCGTTCCTGTCCGACCCACACGGTGAAGTCACCGGCGGGGGCTTGGTGGACGCGCAGCAGGCCGGCCAAGGCGTCGGCGAGGTCGGAGCCGCCCTTGAGACGCGCCGTGTCGAACGGGTCCGCCGTGTCCGTGGACACTCCGGCCAGTTCCCGGCAGGTCGCCAGAACGACGTCGTTCTCCCCGAGCGAGGGAAGAACCTGGGAGATGTAGTCGAGGAACCGGGCGTTCGGGCCCACCACCAGGACGCCCTCCTCCGCGGCGCGCGGGAACGCGTACAGGACGTAGGCCGCCCGGTGCAGGGCGACCACCGTCTTGCCGGTGCCGGGTCCGCCCTGCACCACGGTCACCCCGCGGTGGGCGGAGCGGACGATCTCGTCCTGCTCGGCCTGCAGCGTCGCGACGGCCGCGTGCATCCTGCCCGTGCGCCGTGCCGACAGGGCCTCGGTCAACGGGCCGTCCCCCACGACGTCCTTCTCGGTCGGGGCGGTTCCGTCCAGCAGTTCGTCGCTCACCGAGACGACCGTGCGCTCCTCGAGGCGCAGGTGCCGGCGCCGCCGCAGGTCCATCGGGTGGACCGGTGTCGCCTCGTAGAAGGGCCGCGCCGCGTTCGCGCGCCAGTCCACGAGCAGAGGCAGGTCGTCCTCCTCCGTGTGCAGTCCGATCCGCCCGATGCGCAGGGTCGTGCCGTCCGTCCAGTCGACACGCCCGAAGACGAGCCCTTTTTCGGCGCCCTCCAGTCGGCCGATTTCCTTGGCCAGACGCTCGGCGGCGTTTTCCCTCTCGTATGCCTCACCGGCGCTTTCCGCCGGGGCTTTCAGCACACTCGCTCGGCGTACTCGCGCCTCGGAAATCCGCTCGGCGAGCAACTCGTATAAGGAGGACACATATTCCTGCTCCGATGCAACCGCACGCACAGCGGGATCATTCATTTTCGACAACAGGGGGCTCCTTCGATTCGAGCCACACCATACGGTCAAATTTCCCCAAAGGTAAGTCTTGACTTACCTGATGAATCCATGTCCTTACGACTGAATCCATGACGGTCGACCGCATGACGTACCACGCATTCCGCCGTTCGATGTATCGCTCCTTGCGCTTCCTGCGCCTACCCACCCGCTTGCCTGCTTGCCTGCCTTATGGGCGAGACCGCCCTTGGAGCCGGCGTTTTTTGCCGCGTTCGCGAAAAGAGGGGGAAAGACCCGCCGCGACGCTCGGCGGGGGGCCCGTTCAGGCATGGACCGTCCGCCCCGACCCCGCCCCCACCTGGATCCGTCGGTCTTCGGGCTACGCGTCTTCGTTGTCGCCAAAGAAACGTTTGGCGACAGGCCGTCGGCGCGCCCAATGGACCCAGATATTTCGGGACCTCGAAGCGCCGTCTTTCTCATCGGATCCGATGGTGAGGGACAACAGGGTTTGACGACGGATAAGGTCCGACCCTCCATACGGAATGCGAGCGCGGTGATCACCTGGTCCACGGGGTGGGCGACGGGCAGGGCGCGGTCGGCGAGGTGGCCGGGGACGTCCGGGTGCTCCTCGTCGATCCGTATCGGACGGGTGGAGGACCGGTGGTGGGTGACACGCTCTCGGGGAAGCGGATGACGCCGGGAGTGTGGGGCCCGGAGCCGATCTCCGTCATCCGCAGGCGGGCGTCGGCGGGCAGGACGTGCAGCCGGTGCGTCAGGCGGCGTCCCGGCAGCGAGGTGCCGACGGGCACACCGACCGGCTGCCGCGGCAGCGCCTCCCCCAGGGAGCGGACCTCCTCCCCACGTCCGGCCGGTCCGACCCGGATGCCATCGCCCACGAGCTCAATCACCGTCCGCGCAAGGCCCACGGCTATCGCGGCGAACCGGCCGGCACGTCCTCGTTGTCGCCGCCCTCGGGGCCCTCCGGGCTCCGAGGGCGGCCCGCAGCCCCCGGCCGGGGTCGCCGGGGTGTCCTGGTTGCCGTCGAGCGGCCGGCAGCGGACCAGGAGCCCGTGGTGCACGGCGGGGGCGGCGCCGACGCGCAGGGGACAGCCCTGGCCGCGCCGCAGGCGGGCGGCCTCCGGGATCCCGCCCGAAGCAATTACTTGGCTAGCCACACAATCGGTGTTACTTTTATGTGGCTGGCCACGTAAAGTGGTCGGCGCGGCATCCCGCTTGAGGAGACCCAGTCATGAAGGCCATTGTTTTCGACGCGTTCGGCGGCACCGAGGTCCTGCACGAGACGGAGATCGACCTCCCTCGGCCGGGCCCCGGCCAGGTCCGTGTGCGGGTACGGGCCGTCGGCGTCAACCCGGTGGACGGCAAGATCCGCTCCGGTGTCATGGAGGCCGTCTTCCCCACCACGCTGCCCGCCGTGCCCGGAGGGGAGATCGCCGGTGTGGTCGACGCCGTCGGCGAGGACGTCGACCACCTGAAGGCGGGGGACGAGGTCCTGGGCTGGTCCGACACCGGCTCCTACGCCCAGTACGCCCTGGCCTCCGCGGCCGTCCTCGCGCCCAAGCCGGCCGGCCTGGACTGGACGCACGCCGCCGCCCTGCCCGTGGCGAGCGACGGCGCCGAACGCGTGCTGGACCTGCTCGGCGTCACCTCGGGTGAGACCCTGCTGATCCACGGAGCGTCCGGCGCGCTCGGCACCATCGCCGTCCAGCTCGCCGTCGCCCGCGGCGCCCGCGTCATCGGCACCGCCGGACCGGCCAACCAGGAGTACGTCACCTCGCTCGGCGCGACCGCGCTGGTCTACGGGGACGACCTGGTCCAGCGGGTCCGCGAGCTCGCCCCCGACGGGGTGGACGCCGTCTTCGACGCCGCGGGCAAGGGCGCACTGGAGGACTCCATCGTCCTGCGCGGCGGCACCGACCGGATCGTCACCACCGCCGACTTCCGCGCCCGTGAACTCGGCGTCGTCTTCGCCGAGGGCCCGCAGCGCCGCTCCGCCGCCCGGCTGGCCGAACTGGCCCAGCAGGCCGCCGACGGCACACTGGTGACCACCATCAGCGCCGCCTACCCGCTGGTGGAGGCCGCCAAGGCGCAGCAGGCCAGCGACGCCGGCCACAACCGAGGCAAGATCGTCCTCACCGTCGACTGACCGATCACCCCACTCTTGTGACGAGGGAGCAGCAATGTCCGACACCACCTCACCGGAGCCACCGGACGCGGCGCGCGACGGGCGACTGAGCTACGCCATCTTCCAGCTCGCCCGCGCCCACCGCGCTCACGCCGCCGCCATGCTGCGTGCCCTGAACCTGCACCCGGGACAGGAGCTGCTGCTGATGCAGCTCTTCGACCGCGACGGTCAGACGCAGGCGGAACTGCTGGAGCGGGTCGGCCTCGACCACTCCACCGTCTCCAAGTCACTGCGCCGCATGCAGGAGGCCGGACTGCTCACCCGGGAGCCCGCCGCCCACGACCGGCGGGTCATGGTGGTCAGCCTCACCGATGCCGGCCGCGCCCTGCGGGAGCCCATCGCCGACATGTGGCGCACCCTGGAGCAGATCTCCGTACGTGATCTGACCCCTGACCAGGTCGAGATGTTCACCGCGTGTGCGCGCACCATCGAGAAGTCGGTCAGGGACCACAGCCGGCAGGCGCCTGCCGAGTGATCGGGCCCGGGCAGGCGGCCCACTCGCCAGGAAAGCCGCCCCCACCACCACCCCGCGCGGAGCGAGGGCGCCCCTCGCCGCCCGGGGCGACAAGAACCCTCCGCACTTCCGTCCCGACACGCCCGGCGGGGCCGAGGACGTGGTGCGGTTGCGGGCGGGCACCGCCGTGATCGTCCCCCGCGGTCGCCGGCACCGCCTGGAACTGGACGCCCCCAGTGACCTGATGTCGATCACCCTTCGCCACGGCACCCGCCTCGAGAAGCGCACCGACACCCACTGACCGACAGGCGGCCCGACACGAGGACTGCCCGCCCCAGTCGTCGCGGACGCCCTTGGCCACCACGACAAGACCACCAGTCGTCCCCTCAGAGAGACCGGTGGGACCTGGAGCCGACACGCCGCTGGCGATCACACTCGGTCCCGTGCCGGCCGGTGCGGAGCGTCGTGGTCGGCGCCGTCCGGCCGCTTCACCCGTCCGTCCACGCGACCACCGCGGTGATCCGCATGAGCGTCGGCAGCGGCCTGTCCGTGCGGGCGCCGGCCGGGCTCGTGTCCGCCGTGGGAGCTGCTGCGGGCAGTGCCGCCCCGCGTCGTCCCGTCTCCTCGAGCTGAGAGGTGCCGCCCCTCCGCTCCCGCGGACGGGCGCCTACTGGTCGGGGTGGACGGCCTGGACGCCGGTCCCCGCGTATGCCTTGGGCGTCAGGGTGAGCAGGAAGCGCCCGGTGGGGTGGGCGGGGGAGGGCCGGGCGGCGTGGATGGCGTGGACGGCGGCCCAGGAGTGCCCGAAGCGCAGCAGCTCGGTGGCGGTGACCGCGGCGTCGGTGTCGAAGGCCTCGATGCGGATGAACCGCAGTCCCTTGACGTAGCCGAGGAGCCCGGGCCGCTCGGCGTCGCCGGCCGTCAGCGACAGCACCGGCGCGTACAGCGTTCCCAGCCCGCCCGAGGCCTGTACGTAGAACGCGGCGACCGCCTCGTTGAACGGGTCCTTCGGGTCGTACAGCGCCGTGGCGGTCGTGTGGTCCAGGACGACCGGGATCGCCCCCACTACGCGGCTGCCTGCGGGGCGTGCCGCGTCCCGCCCAGGCGCTCCAGCAGCACCCGTGCCTTCGCCTCGGCCTCGGGACTCGGCGCGGCGCCGAGAGCGGAGGCGAGCTCGGCACGGGCCAGCTCGGCACGCTCGGCGTACTCGGCCTGGGTCGGGGTGCCCTGCGCGAGATCCTCGACCAGGGCGCGGATGGTCGTGCCGCGCTCGGCCGCCAGCCGGGCCAGCCGGTCACGCGCCGCCACACTCACCTTGATGCTCGTCTCGTCCGCTGCCATACCCATGACTGTACCGCGACCCTCTACTACGAGTAGAGGCGCGAGCCGGCCGCGGGGCGACGCTCGTGCAATGAGCCCGCGGCTTGACGCCGGGAGAGTCCTCGCCCCGGGCAGGAGGGCGAGTTGTCCGTTGACTGCGAGCTCACCGGTGGCCGCACCACACGGGACGGAGCCGTTCGTGGAGACCTCGTCGGCCAACGGCTCCCTTCGGGTAGTGGCGGCGCAGGTTGGCGGCGAGGACGCGGTCGAGCGTGCGGTCGGACAGCATCGGGCCCAGGCGCATGATCAGGGCGGCATCCCGGCCGGCGGTGTAGCGGGTGCGTGGTCTGCGCGTCGTCACGGCCCTCGCGATGACCCGGGCGGCGGCGTCGGCGGTCAGGCCCGAAGCAGTGCCCGAGGTCATCAACTTGTTGTTCGCCTGGACCAGGCTGCCGTAACGCTCGCCCTGCTCCGGCGTCATCCGGGCAGCCAGGTGGTTCGCCGTCTCGACCCCGCGGGCAGCCATCTCCGTGCGGACGCCGCCGGGCTCGACCACGACCACCTGTACGCCCAGCGGAGCGACCTCCCGGCGGAGCGAGTCGCTGACCGCCTCCAGGGCGAACTTCGCGCCGGCGTACGCGCCGTATGTGGCCATGGCGAACTTGCCGCCGACCGAGCTGATGTTGATCACACGACCCTTGCTGCGCAGCAGCGCGGGCAGGAGCGCTTGAGTGACGGCGATGTGGCCGAAGAGGTTGACTTCGAACACCCGCCGCCACTCCGTCATCGGCAGGGCTTCGACCGGGGCGTTCACCTGGACGCCGGCGTTGTTGACGAGCGCGTGCAGCGCGCGCGGGTCGTCGGCGACCCGCGCGGCGAGTGCCTCCACCTGCTCGGACTTGGTGATGTCGAGGATGACCGGCTCGATGCCGGTCGATCGGATGGCGTCGGCGTCACGGTCGCGTCGCACGCCGGCCAGGACGTGAAATCCCCGGCGAGCCAGTTCGCGGGCGGCTGACGCGCCCATGCCCGTGGAGGCTCCGGTTACGACGATCAACTTCTGGGTTTCAGATGACGTTGTCACCTTGACTACGGTACCGGTTCAGATGACGCTGTCAACTGTATGATGGAGGTCATGACCACCCGTGCCGAGTCCGCCGCCGCCACCCGCCGCGCTCTGCTCGACGCGGCCGCCGAGCTCCTCGACCTCGGCGGCCCCGAAGCGGTCACCTTGCGCGAGGTGGGCGCGCGGGCAGGCGTGACCCGGGGAGCGCCGTACCGGCACTTCACGGGCAAGGACAGCCTGCTGACCGCCGTCGCGGCCGAAAGCTGGGAACGGATCGGCGACCAGGTGCACGCCCTTCGAACCGACCCGTCCCTGTCTGCCTCCGAGAAGCTGCGCGGCGCTCTCCGCGCCCTCATCGATGTCGGCCGGAACCAGCCACACCTGTACCAGGTGTTGTTCAGGCGGCGTGCGAACCTTCCTGGGCAACTCGGTGACGGGATGGATCGCATCCGGCGTCAGCTATGCGGGCCGGAAGGCGACCCGGCCGTGGCCGACCGCGCGGCCGAACGCTTTCAGGACGAGTTCCTGGACATCGTCGCCGCCCTCGCGGGAGAGCGGAACGCACGGCATTACGGCGCCCTGCTGCTGACCAGCGCCCACGGCATCGCGGGCATGGAGCTCAGCGGCCACCTCGACACGGACAAGTGGCACACCACCGCCGACGAACTCGTCGACACCCTCGTCCGCATGGTCACGGACGTCGGCGAAACGACATAGCAACGCCCACGTCCCCTCGTCGGCAGACGCCCCTGCGAGGACGGCGGTCCTGTCAGAGCCGCCGTCTATCGTCTGCCCATGACAGCAACGAACGTCATCCTGTTCGATCAGGCATGGACCCGGTTCGAGTCGTGGCTGGCCGCCCATTCGCCGGCGGATCACGCCGCACTTCGACCACCGGCAACCGCTGCCGAGATCTCCGAGCTGGAGATGCAACTGGGCTTCGCCCTTCACCCCGAGCTCAGGAGGCTGCTGGAGCGGCGCAACGGTGTCGTCGAGCCGGAGTCGAGCAGCGGACCCGGGCCGGGAGTCTTCCCGGCCGGCAGCATCCTGCCGCTGGGCCATCGGCTCAGCACGACCTCTGAGATCGCGTCGATGCACGAAATCCTTGTGGAAGTCGGTGAGGACAACACCGAGGCCGAGCTGTGGGACGAGGAGGACCTCGCCGGTCATCTGCATCTCTGTGTGCCGTTCGCGCTGCCCAACGACGGAGGTGTCGCGTTCGTCGATCACCGGCCCGGCCCCACGTACGGGCACGTGTACGAGATGGGCATCGGCTCCGGCGATCTGGACGGCACCCTGTGGGGCTCGAGCCTGACCGAGTTCGTCCGCGCCGTGACGGACGCTCTGGAATCGGGCAACCCGTTCATGTACTACTGGCCGGCCACCTTCGAGCATGCTTCGGGCAGGACGTGCGTCGCATGGGAGATCCATTCGTAGATCACACCGCCGACGCGGTCGAGCAGGTCCGGTGGCGACGGGCACGAGGACCGCGTTGCGCAGGCGATGCCCCGCCGGACACCGGGCACGTCACCATGATCCTTCCTCGACCGATCGTCATGTGATGCTCAGAATGATGGCTGGTCAAGTAGCTTTCTGTACGCGTGACTTGACCCGGACGGCATGCAGCGGGTTGTCCGTCTTGCCCCGGGCCGGCTCGATGTAGTGCTTGCGGACCGTGGGGGAACCGGGCTTCCACCGGCCCTGTGCGGTCGGGTCCCCTCCCGCTTCGGAGATCTCCTGCGCCGGGCCCCGGCGCAGGCCGTGCGCGGTCACCGCGCGACCGCCGGGAGCCTTGACCCCGGCGAGCCGGGCGCGGGTCTTGACTATGTTCCCGACCGCGTCGGGGCTGAGGAAGTCGCCGCGCGGCCCGGAGCGAGGGCGGATGGTGCCGCCGCGGGTGATGTGCCGGAACAGGGGGCCGGAGGTGATGCCGTGGCGGCGCAGCTCCTCCAGCCACGCGCGCACGCGGACGACGGGGCAGAGGGACGGGTCGTCCGGGTCGGCCGGTACGAACGTGTCCTCGCCGTGGGCGGCCTGGTCGGTCTTGGAGAACGCCACGCGCACGGTCACGCCGTCGTCCTCCACGACCAGGTGCTCGATCAGGAGGTTCGCCAGCTCGCTGCGGCGGGACAGCATCCCCCACCCGAGGGTGAGCAGCGCGGCGTCCCGCAGGGCCTTCGGCCGTGCGCGGTCGTCGGTCGCGGTGCAGGTGGCCACCATGGCGGACAGGGCCGCGGTACGGATCGGCGGCGCCTTCCTGGGCGCGCGGCGCCGGGCCCAGTCCCGGGCGTGCTTGCGGAGGATCTGCCGGGCCTCCTTCGTGCCGGGCTGCTGTCCGTCGGGGTGGGCGGAGCGGATCGCCGACATGTGGACCTGGACGGACGGGGGTGCCAGGTCGCGTTGCACCAGGTGCCCGACGTACTCCACGAAGGTCGCCGTGGTGCACGGCATCGGCACCCGTCCGTTCTGCGCGCACCAGGTCGTGAACTGTCCGAGGGCCGAGCCGTACGTGCGGGAGGTGTTGGCGGGCGGCGCCCCGTCGATCAGGCCGGCCGTCTCCTGCGAGATCCGGAAGTCGGCTTCGGTGTAGACCGGTTGGTCGGCCGTCGTCGGGATCGGGGCGTTCGGCCGGAGCAGGGTGTGCCGGTCGACGAGCGGCCGGGGCGCCGGCGCCTCCGCCGGGACGGGGAGCGCCCGCGCCTCGTCCCGGTCGACCAGTTCGGCGTCGACCACTTCCACGGCGCTGGAGTCGGCCACGTGCCCCTCCGTCAGGATAGCCTTGTATAACGGAAATTATACGGGGCTACTTGAGGTAACCATCCGAGGCGCTCCTGGAGGCCTGACGACGCCCCAGACGCACGGCGGCCCCACCGCGCGCGGTCGCCACCCGCACGAAACTGCTACCGTCCTCGTCACATCCACGTCTATTGGTACGGAGAGATCTTGCGCATCACCGTCACGATCGACGATCCCACCGACGACTTCCGGGACCAGCTCCTCGCACTCCTCGAGAAGCACGCCGCCCACGTCGACGTCGACGCCACGTGGACCGTCGAACGCGCCCTGCAGTACTACCGGACCCTGCCCGCACGAGCACGCCACATCGTCCGCATGGCCGCCGACCACGACGGTTTCGTCGACGACGACGACCTCCGCACCGACGGCGGCAGCCTCCGCGGCCACAGCGGCGCCCTCAAGCGCGTCCTGGAACGCGGAGTCCGCGAGGGCTGGTGGCCGGCCGGGATGCAGCCCCCGATCCAGGCACAGGGCCCCGGCTTCGGAAAGGTCAAGGGGTACTCCATGCCCGACGAACTGGTGGATGTCTTCCTCACCGCCGTCAAGCGGTACGACGAGCGGAAGTGACTCCGTGCGGGAGAACGGACAGCACTTCGACACCAACCTGATGCCCATGGCGATATGCAAGAAGTGCGGTGCGGACAAGCGCCGTTGACCCCGTTCCTGTTCCCGGTCCCGTTCCCGGTCGGACCGGGGAGAGGCGGCCGCGGACGCTGCCGAGCTGGCCGTGGAGACAGGATTACTGGGAGGGACTCATGACATGACGACACTGCCGCACCGCTTCCTGCACGCCCTCGACCGGTTCAACGCCGCCCACCCCTGGGACCACAACGCCCACTACCACCGGTGGATCATGCGGCAGCTCCCCGGAGGCTTCCGCACGGCCCTGGACGTCGGCTCCGGAACCGGCGACCTGGCCAGGCTCCTGGCCACGCGCGCCACGGCGGTGGACGCGGTCGACTCCGATCCGGCGATCGTCGCCCGGGCGCGGGAACTGACCTCTCCGGACGCTCCGGTGACCTTCATCGCCGCGGACGCGCTCACCGGGGTCCCCGCTGCTTCCTACGACGTCATCACCTGCGTCGCCGTCCTTCACCACCTGCCGTTCACCGACGCCCTCGCCCACTTCCGCCGGCGCCTGACGCCCGGCGGGACGTTGGTGGTCGTCGGTCTCTGGCGTGCGCGGACCCCCGGCGACCACCTGCTCGGTGCCGCCGCCCTTCCGCTGAACGCCGCCACGGGCTGGATCAGGAACAAGGGCCGCACGGCGCCCCCACCGGCCTCGACGACGGCGCCGGTCCGTCCGGCGACCATGAGCTTTTCCGAGATCGTCCGGGAGACCCGACGCGTCCTGCCCGGTGCACGACTGCGCCGCCGACTGTTCTGGCGCTACACGCTGGTGTGGCGCCGGGACTGAGCCCCGGGGCCACGCGAGCGGCCCGTCGAGCCTGTTCCGGGCTGCTGGAACCCGTGCGTGTGTGGATCACCGGCCAGTCGTCGCACGCCCTCCGAAGCGCTGCTCACTTCCGCGGACAGAGCCGTCCTCCCGGACGGACGCCGTGGCTCTCACACAGCCGTGTCCGGGGTGCCGTCCGCTTCCTCGGGCGCAAGGCGCAGCGTTCGTCGGCCTGACTGCCGTCCCCCCTCCGGCGCCTGTTGCCCACTCTCGGATGCCGCCCTGGCTCCCTGCGAGCCGAGCAACCGCTCCACGGGCAGCAGCCTCTCCCCCGTCGTCCCCGCGGCCGACTCGTTCGTGGTCGGCCCCATGCCCAGCGCTCTACGTGTCATGGGACGATCTTGCCTCCTCCCCCGCAGCGGCGGACCGGCGGCCCGGGATCGTATGAGGACATCCCCGTACGTCCCTCTGCCCGACACCGACGACTCTGCGGTCCACCCGGGAACCGGGCGTACTCGGCCGCGAGGAGGCGGAGACCGGTGGTGAGCCGTCCGGCGGGCAAGCCGCGCACCACCTCGCGCCCTTCGGTTCGTGTGGCGGGGGGCCGGTCGCGGTTCGGAATCCGGGCGAGGCGGTGGCGGTTCCACTCGAACCCGGGGGGGATTCCCGTTCGCGCCGTCGGCGGGCGGCGCGAACGGGACGCGGCTCAGCTCAGCGGGCCGAAGATCTCGGTGCGGTCGAAGTCGGCGTCCAGGCCGTCCAGCACCGCTCCCAGTTGCTTCTCCTCGTACGTGAAGTGCGTCTCCATGACCGCCTCGATCCCGTCCAGGTGACGGTGTGCCACCTCCGGGTCGGTCGAGTCGGCCACCGCCTTCCGCAATCCGCCGATGAGGTGCTCGATCATGTTGTGGTCCTGAGTCAGCTTCGCGACCACCGGCGCCAGGTCAGGTCGTGCCCGTACCAGTTCGGGGAACAGCGAACCGTCCTCGGCGCGATGGTGGCCGGACAGGGCAGCGCAGAACCCGTGGCAGAACAACAGCAGGTCGGTGGCGGCGTCGGAGGGGTCGCCGCCGTCCAGTCCCGCCCGCGCCAGCGCCAGCGCATCGCGCAGCTTGCCGTGCACCCGCCGCAGTTCCACGCCCCAGGCGGTGACGCGGTCAGTCGGCAAGAACGCCCTCCCGTCGCAGCCAGGCCGCGCACGCGGTCGTCCAGGACGCGGTGTGCGGCTCGCGCGCGATGAACTTGTGCGACTCGCCGCCGTATTCCACGCCGTCGGCCAGGCCGATACCGTGGCTGCCGCCCGGGTAGACGTGCAGCTCCACCGGTACCGCGGCCGCCGCCAGCGCCCGGGTCCATTCCAGGGCGTTGGGCAGGCCCGGCGGGTCCTGAGCGGTGGCCCATACGAAGGTCGGGCACACCGACGCGTCCACGTGCCTGGCCGGGGACAGCTCGTCCTTGATGGGCAGCAGGTCACCGAGCAGGTTCTCGACCACCGGCGGCGGCAGCAGGTCGAGGTCGGCCAGCGCGTAGGCCAGGATCGCGAAGTCCGGTCGGGGCGGGTCGGTGACGCCCTCCTCGATGGACAGGACCCGGCCGGTCATGAGCAGGCCGGCGAGTTGGCCGCCCGCGCTTGATCCGATGACGCCGACCCGGCCGACGTCGAGGCCGTGGTCGCCGTTGCGGATGTGGTCCAACGCGGCCCGGGCGTCTTCGAGCGGGGCCGGGAACCGGTCCGGCAGCAGCCGGTAGGACAGGACGAAGGCGTGGATGCCGAGGCCGGACAGCCACCGCGCGTAGCCTTCGCCCTCGTGCGGTGGAAGTTCCCGGAAGCCGCCGCCGGGCAGGACGAGGGCGGCGGGTCGGGGGCCGGAGAACCGGTTCTCGGCGGGGTAAAGCGTGATCTTCTGTGAAATCGGGGTGGGAATGGCCGTAGCCACCTTTCGATACGACGCCTCCATGCCTGACGATTCGTCCGCCACCGGCACGCGACGCTGCCTGGAACTATAACCGCGAAGGCCGGAAGGGCAGTTGTGTCGCGCCGCCGCAACGGCGTCAGGGTGAGCACGCGGTCTCCGAGGACCACGAGCCGGCGTCATCGCCTCACACCGCGTTCCCGGCGACGTTCCGAGCGGCTCCGGGCCTCGATGCCCGACGCGCCGGGCCGCCCGTCTCAACACCCGCCGACCCCACTGACCGGCCATCGCCCGCCCCCCTTCCCTGATCACGACGAGTGACGGCTGGACGACCGGTTGTCAGTGGCCCCTGTCATCATGAGCGGTCGTACGGGGAGTCGTGCCGAGGGGGAGGTTCGCATGCCGTGGATTCGTTCGTACGCGCGCTCCGGCGGGACACCGGTGCGTGGGCGTACGCGGTGGGCTCCGGGGGCGCGACGGGAGGTGACGATCCTCGGTGGGGTGGCGTCGGCCGGCGTCGCGCCGGGCGACGGGGATGCCTCCGGGGCGGGCGAGGGGGTCCCGCGGCCGCGGCCCACGGTGTCGTGCCCGATCCGGTGGGAGCGGTGACCCGGCGGCGCCCGCCGGTACGGCGGCGTGGGCGGCGGCCCGGCGGGAAACAGGACGGGGACGCGCGGCTGATCGCCTTCGCCGTGACGGCGACCGCTGTCGTCGTCCTGGCGGTGACGGTGGTCAAGTGGCTGGCGGCGCACTGGTGGGTGCTCGTCGTGCTCCTGGTGGTCGCCGTGCTGGTGGGGGCCGGCCGGTTCCACCACCGGCGGCAGCAGGCGCGGTGGGAGGCCGTACGGGCGCGGGGTCTGCGGTACGGGCTGCCCCAGCTGGACGCGCTGCACCACACCCGGTTCGAGGACGCGGTGCGCGACCTGATGCGCCGGGACGGCTGTCAGGACGCCCGGCGGGTCGGCGGGCGAGGTGATCTGGGCGCGGACGTGAAGGCCACGGACCCGTTCGGACGGCGCTGGGTGATCCAGTGCAAGCACCGCCGTGCCGGGGCCGGAGGGGCGGCGGTGGGCACGCCGGATCTGCAGGTGCTCAACGGAACGGCCCGGCAGGTGCACGGGGCGGACGTCGCGGTGATCGTGACGAACGGCCGGGTGACCGGTCCGGCCGTGACCTTCGCCGAGGAGCAGCGGCTCCACGTCGTGGACCGGCGGACCCTGGCCGTGTGGGCGGCGGGCTCGCGTCCGCTGTGGGAGCTGCTGCGGGCGGTGCCGCCCCCGCGCCGCCCCACGTCCCTGAGCTGAGGAGCGCGGCCCGAGGGTGAGGGGGATCTGGCACATGTGCCGGGTCCCCTTGAGGATGGGGCGCCGAGGGGTCGTGCCGGGGCCCGCCTCGGTGGTGGCGGGGCCCGGCTTACCGGTGCGGCTTCACGAGTGTCGGACCAGGCGCGTGCACGCTTCCCGCACCGCGCACAGCAGACGGCCCGCGATGCCGCGCGAGGCTGCTCCCCTGCGTGCTTCGGCGAAGTGGTCCGCGCTGCTCAGTTGCCCGTTGACCCACCGGTTGGCGGTGTCCGCGTCCTTGTGGGTCACGGTGAGTGTGTGCTTGCTGTGACTCATGCCCCCGGCAGCCGGGTTCGGCCGACCGTCCGCGACCGGAACCGTGCGCGCCCGTGCCGGCGTCCCCGTAGCGGGAACCGGTGATCTTGCCGGGCACGACTCCGGAGTGGGGACGCATGACGGGCACGGTCACCGACACCCCGCACGACTCGGACCGGCGGCGGACACCCGGCCGACGCGGACGGGCGTGGGGGCTGCTGGGCTGTGGCGTCGTGCTCGCCGTACCCGCCGCTCTGCTCGTCGTCCGGCTGACGGGACTCGACGCGGGGACGCCGCTCGCGATGCCCATGGTGCTCTTTCCCTATGCGACCGTCCTCGGTGTGCTGGTGCTGGGCGTGACCGCCGCCGTCCCCGCCCTGCGGTCCCGGTGGGCCGTGGCCGTCGCCGCGGTCGTGGTGGTCGCCCACGTGACGCTGCTGGCCCCGCGGTTCGTCCCCGAGGGACGGCACGTGCCCGCGGAATCGGTCGAGTTGCGTGTCGCCACCGTCAATGTGAACGCCGGCGGCGCCGATCCCCGCGCGCTGGTGGAGCTGGTCCGCGCCGAGCGGATCGACGTGCTGGCCGTGGAGCAGATGCCCCCGTCAGGGGTCGACGCACTCGACGCGGCGGGCCTGGGCGAGCTGATGCCGTACCGGGAGCTCCACCCCGAGGACGACTCCTCGCTCTACTCACGGCATCCGCTGTCCCACGGCGGCACGACGCGCATCGACACCGCCTGGCCCCAGACCACCGCCGAGGTCGCGGTCGGCGGGCACCGGGTGCGGTTCGTGGCCGTTCACACCTACTACCCGCTCGGCGACCCGGAGCGTTGGACACGGGACATGACCGCCCTCGCCTCCCTGGCCCGGCGCAGCGGCCCGGACACCGTGTTCCTGGGCGACTTCAACGCTTCCCTCGACCACGCCCCGATGCGGGAGCTGCTCGCGGCCGGCCTCACGGACACCCATGCCGAACTCGGCCACGGATGGGCCCGCACCTGGCCCGTCGGCCACGCTCTCGTCCCGCCGCTGATCCCGCTGGACCACGTCCTGCACGGCTCCGGCCTGGTGGGGGTCTCCGTCGGCGAGCACACCGTGCCGGGCACGGACCACCGGGCGGTCGTCGCGGTACTGGCGCTGCCGCCGGAGACGGACTGACCTCCGCGAAGTGAGAGGTCCCCTCGTCCCCCGCCCCTCCCCCGCCCCTCAAGTCCCGCGAACACGTGTGCCATACTCGAGCGCCGATCATGGCAGGAAACGACCGGGGGGCCGTGTGTACGCCGTTTCTCTGGACGCCCCCTATCTGGACACGGACGCGGATCAGCTCTGCTTCTCGCTGGACCTGACGGAGCGTCCGGCGCTGGCAGAACGTGTGGTGTCGCTCGACGGGCTGGAGGTGCGGTTGCGGCTGCTCGGGGCCTCGCACCAGGTGTTCGCCGGCCCCGTGCGGGAGACGGTGGCCTGTCTGCAGGGTGCGGTGAGGGGGCTGCCCGAGACCTGCACCCGACACCTGCCGGGCTGGGTCTACGACTTCGGCGCCACCACCCGCCGGCTGCCCTCCGAGGAGTTCAGCGCCGAGGTGGCACAGGTCCTCGACCGGGCCACCGACGCCGAGCACAGCCTGTGCGGGGTCTTCCCCGGCTCGCCGGAGGCGGTCACCGCCGTGGTCGTCGAGCCGGTCGGGGGACCGTACGGCACCGGGCTCCTCTGGCGCACCTGGCACACGTATCCGCAGAACGGCCAGATCGTATCGACGCACAGCCGGCTGGAGGCCCGATGAACAGCGCCCGACTCGTCCGCGCAGCGGTGGCGGCCATGCTGGCCGCGCCCCTGCTCGCCGCCTGCTCCAGCGACGGGGACAGCAACGCGGCCCCACGCGAGTGGATCAAGAAGACGTACACCGCCACCGGGGCGGACTGGCTCGACCCGGACAGCACCCCGAGCGAGGTCGCCCAGGCGATCCGCACCGAGCGGCCGGAACTGGACCGTGCCTCCGGCGGCACCATGGAGTTCCTGCGCTACGGCGACGACATGGTCACCGTCTCGCCGTACCGGAGCGGCAGCCTGATCGAGATCGAGGACTACCGCAACGGCTACCACCGCCACCAGCAGCACCTCACCTACTGGCCGAACCCGAACAGCTCGAGCTTCCGCGGCGGCGGCCCCGGTGAGGGCAAGTAACGCCCGGTGACCGGCCGGCCCACCCGCCGACGCATCCCACGTTCCTCCCGCACACCACCGGATCACGCCCCGACCCCGCCCTCAAGAAAGGCAACGCAGTGACCGAGATCTTCGAGTCGACCGGCCAGGCCCTGCTCTACGGAGTCGTGGGCCTCGTCGTGATGGCCGTCGGCTTCATAGCGCTCGACCTCGTCACGCCGGGCAAGCTGTACCACGTGGTATGGACCGACCGGAACCGCGGCGCGGCCGTCCTGCTGGGCAGCCAGTCCGTCGCCGTGGGTCTGGTCATCATGAAGGCCATCGAGGCGAGCGAGTCCGAGCAGGGCCTCGGCCACGGCCTGCTCAGCACGCTGCTGTACGGCCTGGCCGGGGTGCTGGTGATGACCGTCGTCGGCATCGTGATCGGCGTGTTCACGCCGGGCCGGATGGGCGCGGTCGTCCTCGACGACCAGGACGGCCGTCCGCACCCCGCCGCCTGGGTCCAGGCCGGCATGTACCTGGGCACCGGGTTCATGGTCGGCGCGGCGATCTCGTAACGGCGCCCCCCCGATGAGCGCCACCGCCGTGCAGGGCGGCGACACCACCGCGACACCCTCCCGCCCCCCGGCCGTCCGGCCCGCCCGGGGGGCTCGTTTCCTGCTGCTGTTCGCCGTCTTCCTCTGCGCGGCCTGCGGCCTCGTGTACGAGCTGGCCCTGACCGCGCTGGGCAGCTACCTCATCGGCAACTCGGTGCTCCAGACCTCCGTGGTGATCTCCGTGATGGTGTTCGCCATGGGGCTCGGCTCCCTCGCCGCCAAACCCCTGCGCCGCCGCGCGGTGGGCGCGTTCGCGCTCGTGGAGGGCGTGCTGGCGCTGGTCGGCGGGCTGTCGGTGCTGGTGCTGTACTCGGCGTTCGCCTGGCTCCAGCTGTACACCCCAGCGATGATCGTGGTCGCGATGGCCGTCGGCCTGCTGATCGGCGCCGAGATCCCGCTGCTGATGACCATGCTCCAGCGGATCCGGCGGCAGGAGGCGGGCAGCGCGGTCGCCGACATGTTCGCCGTCGACTACATCGGGGCGCTGGTCGGCGGCCTGTGCTTCCCGCTGTGGCTCCTGCCGACGTTCGGCCAGCTCAAGGGCGCGCTGGTGGTCGGCGGGGTGAACGCGGTGGCCGGCGTCCTCGTGGTGGTGTTCATCTTCCGCCGGCAGATGCGGCGCTGGGTGCGAGGCGCCCTGCTGGCCGGGGTCACGGTGGTGCTGGCCGTGCTCGGCACGGCGTACGCGCTCGCGGACGACCTGGAGGTGACCGCGCGCCAGCAGATGTACCGGGACCCGATCGTCCACGCGGAGACGACGCCGTACCAGGAGATCGTCGTCACCCGCTCCACGGCCTTCACCGGCGAACCGGACATCCGGCTCTTCCTCAACGGCGATCTCCAGTTCAGCTCCGTCGACGAGTACCGCTACCACGAGTCCCTCGTCCACCCCGCGCTCGCGGGCTCCCGCGCCAACGTGCTGATCATGGGCGGCGGCGACGGGCTCGCCCTGCGCGAGGTGCTGCGCTACGACGACGTCCAGCACGTCACCCTCGTGGAACTGGACCCGGCGATGACCCGGCTCGCACGCGACTACGAGCCCCTGCGCGACCTCAACGACGAGGCGCTCGACGACCCGAGGGTCAAGGTCGTCAACGCCGACGCCTTCACCTGGCTGCGCGACGCCCGCCAACCGTACGACGCGGTCGTCATCGACTTCCCCGACCCGGACACGGCGGCGCTGGCCAAGCTGTACTCGGTGGAGTTCTACCACCTGCTCGAGCAGGTCCTGACGCCGCGGAGCAGGGTGATGGTGCAGAGCGGCTCGCCGTTCTTCGCACCGAAGACGTACTGGTCGATCGCGAAGACGATCGAGACGGCGGGCTACTCGACCACCCCGTTCCAGGTCGACGTGCCGAGCTTCGGCAACTGGGGCTTCGTCCTGGCCACCCCGGGCGACGGTACTCCCCCGCCGCTGCGGCTGGCATCGGACGCCCCGCCACTGCGCTACCTGGACGAGGCGGTCCTGAAGGCCGCCGCGGTGTTCCCCGTGGACCGCCGCCGCCAGGACGTACGGCCGAGCACGCTGATGGAACCGGCCGTACTGGATTACGTGCTGGACGAGTGGGAGAACTACTGACCGCCCGCGCTCGGGATCATCCGCGTGGTGGGCGGGGACGGGTTCGCGGCAGCGGCTCCTCCGTCCCCCGGGTCCGTCCGGTGCTCGCTCCTGGCGCGTCCGGCGAAGGGCTACCGGACTCACGCGGTCCGCATGGGCGGGAGTCCGGACGATCCGGATGCCGGACACGGGGGCCGGGCCGGTGGAGCCGCAGGCGGCAGGGCCACCACGACAAGCGGAGAGAGCGGCCGGTCAGGGCGTCGGGGCGGCACGAGGGACGGTCACCGGGCCGCCCGTACGGCCTTCGAGGACGACGGCGAGAGGACGGCCGGGTCAGCGTGGGAGCGGCAGTTCGGCCAGCATGACGGCGTACACCGGGGAGTCCGGGAAGGGCCGACGCTCCCCGACCTTCCTGAAGCCCCAGGACTCGTACAGTGCCTGGACCCGAGGGTGCGTGACGTCGACCAGGAGGACGGCGAGATCCTCCGGCCGGTCCTCCAGAAGCGCCCGGGAAAGCGCGTGGGCCACACCCCGCTTCCGCCACTTCGTACGAACGGCCAGCTCCGAGAAGGAGAACGTCCGGTCCTTCTCCGGGGCGGGCTCGAGGTGCTCACGCCACCACTCGCGGTTCGGGTTCGCGGGAGCCCCATAGGCGAAGGCCACCGGTTCCTCCCCGTCGAAGGCGATCACACAGGCGAACTCGGGATGACCTCCCCAGTGGTCCACGAACCAGGGGAAACGTTGGTTGAACTCGTCATCCATCGCATCGGCGTGGGCGTCGGCGTGCACGTCGATCAAAGCCTGGCGGATCCGTGGGAGATCCTTGTGCGCGAAGCGGCGAACGACCAGATCGGCAGCGCTCAAGCTCGACTCCATTCGGCTCGGCAGCGATCCCCCCACTCTCGTGCGACTGCCGCGTCCGGCGCAAGAGTGATCAAGTCGCGGTAGTAGTCCCCGAGGAGGGAGCGCATCCTTCCAGGCAGCGGCGAGCCCTCCATCAGCTCGAAGACACCAGAGGCCGTGGCACACGCCTCATCGACGTCCTGCTGGTGAAGCTGGGCCAGGGCGAGCCGTGCGGTGGCCAGGGCCCTGTTCCTGCGGAACTGCTCGGGGATCGACCTCAGAGCCATGTGGGAGGCGGCTTCGGCTCCGGAGTGGTCCCCGATCCGGTCCCGGACGATGGCCGTCATGGCAGTCAGTTCAGCCAGTCCGTAGAAGGCCGTCCAGCTCGGCCTGGGCCGGTCCTGCTCAGCCTTGCCCAGCGCCTCCTGGGCGTGCCCGAGGGAGCGGATGGCAGCCTGGCGGTCCCCGAGGTTCGAGTGGCCGATGGCCGTACGGGCATGGGCCAGGGAAGCGAAGAAGGGATCCCGCCTGGTGATCACCATCGTCTGCGCGGCCTGGGCGGAGTCGACGGCCTCCGTGTGTTCCCCTCGCTGGTGGGCCAGCATGGCGTACGAGTTCCAGACCCTCAGCTCCGCCACGGAGTCCTGGGCCATCCCGGCCAGGTACAGGGCCTTCCCCAGCAGGGCGTACGCACGGTCCGGCCGACGGGCGTCGATCGCGCTCCAGGCGGCCGTGGCGGTGTAGTCGGCGGCGACGGAGAAAAGCCGGAGGCGGATGCGCTGTGTGGCCCCGAGCTTCTGCTTCTCCAGAGCCTCGGCGGCCCCGGCCAACGCGGCCCGCTCCAGTTCCTCATGGCCTCCTCTGGTGTCGTCCAGGGCCGTCAGGGCGTCCAGCCCGCTGCGGAGCCGGAGGACGTCGGAGGTCCCCACCTTGGGCGGGGCCCCGACGAAGGGGAACGCCACTGCGGCTGTCGTGCCGCCGGCGACTGTGAGGAAGTTCCGGCGCCTCACGGGGTCCTCCACAGAGTTCGAGGTGTGCCGTCTTCGCGCCGGCGGACTGAAGCCCAGCTCTCCGGCGGTACAGCCGAATACTGCCTCTAACGCCTCGCGTTGCCGAGAGTGAGGCCACCTTGTCTTTCCGGTCAGCCAGTTGCGGACGGTGCGGTCGCTGACCGTCCCCTCGTGCCCGGCACAGACCAGGTGAGTGTTCACCTTGTCGGCCAGCTCGGTCTGGGTGAGGCCGCTCTCCTGCATGGCGTTGTTGAGGCTCTCGTTCCCCTCCACGTAACCACGGTAGTGACTGATCCCCCATCAGAAGGGGAGTGAACAGGAAATTTCCGGTCGGGGTCGATGCACGCGGTGCGGGCTTTTCCTGCCCCTGGGAGGCCGTGAGCCGTTCACTCGGTAAGGCCATACCGCAACCGCACCCCAGAGGTCCTGATGACTGTATTGGCAACGCCGCACCCCACAGGGCACCCCGGATACTCCGAGACCCTCCCCAGAGAGCCGGAGAGCGCGGCCGTCGCACGCCGGCTCGTCCGGACCGCTCTGGCTGCCTGGGGCCTGGAGGAGCACATCGACGACGCCATGGTGGTCATCACGGAGCTGGTCTCGAATGCCGTGGAGTACGGCCGTCTCGCCTCGATCCGGGTGGTCGTCACGCGGCCCGCCAAGCACCGGGTCCGCCTCGGGGTGGTCGACCGCTCCAGGACCGTCCCCATGATGCGGACCGACTCCAACGGAGACCGGATCCGTGGCCGTGGCCTCGTCCTGGTCGACTCCTTGACCGAGCGCTGGGGCACGGACCTCCACCAGTGGGGCAAGCAGGTGTGGGGCGAGCTGAAGTGCGAGCCGCCCCGGTGACCGAGACACAGGTGGGAGACCAAGTGCGGGACGAGAAAGCGGATGAGGAGGGCATCGCCTCCCCCATGAGAGGAGACGGGTCATACCTCCTGCGAAAGATCTACGCATGGGCCCTCGCCTGGACGGCCACGAACGCCGGCGAGTCAACCGTCACTGTGCCGCGCGAAGAGCGGATCAAGAGGGAACGAAAGGCGTAATCCCGTGCACGGCAGCGCATTCCTGCGGCTGAGCGACCTCACGGACGAGCAGACGTACGGGTTCTTGAACCAGGTGATCCGGGCGGCACGGGACACCGACACCGGCACGCTCCTCCCCGAGGGCCCTGTGGTCGCTTCGCACCAGCCCTTCAGCACGGAGAGGACGGCCGCGTGAGGCGGTCCACCGCTGCGCCGCGAGTCGTTCCGTACATCACCTCACGAGAGGGTGAGTACGGCGCGCTGGAGGCGGAACTCACTTTGAGGAGAGACACCTTCGGCGCCGTGCGCCTGGCCTACCACGACGAGACCCCTGACGACCGTGGTCCGCGCGGCGAGCTGTGGGCGCGGTGCTCCCAGCCACTCAACGTGTCCGGATGGCCGACAGGCAGGCCGCAGTGGCGTCTGGTCAACCCTGCCCGGCAGCGAGAGGCGATGGAGCAGCTTCGGTGTCAGGTCGGCTTCTGCTCGGCCGAGACAGCCAAGGGCCACTCTTCTTGGCCGGGGCTACGGAGGACCTCTCTCGGCGCTCGAACGAGCCGGTGAGGACGGCTCAGCCGCCGGTGTGCCTGAAGCACGTGCGCCCCGCACTCGAGCTCTGTCCGCACCTGCGGAAAGGACACGTCGCCTTCCTCGCTGGTACGACCTCGATCTGGGGCGTCATCGGTTCCCGGTACCGACTCACCGCCACCGGCCTTGAACCACTTCCCGTCGAGGAGGGCGACGTACCGGTCCCGTACGGGCATCCCCAATTGGGCTGGTTCCTCGCGAGTCAACTCGTGCGCGAACTGCGCGACTATGAAGTCGTCAATGTGGACGATCTTGAGCCCATCGCCCGGACGGTCGACTGACGATCCTGGGCGATGTAGCCCGGGCCATCGGTCGGCTTCCCAGCGGCGCCAGAACCCCTACGTGCCGCCCACCGCAGAACCGCCCATTGGCGATAACGAGAGCGGAGAGAGTTCACCGACAGCCTCCCGAACCACCGACACGCCGCGCCAACCTGCACCCGAACACGTACGACCGAAGGAATTTCATGGCCCCAACGAGCCGAGCACGGTCGCGACGGCTCGGGGACCATCCCCGCGGGTGCGGGGAGCAGGCCCGCAGCCGGTCCGCCGACGCCTCGGTGGCGGGACCATCCCCGCGGGTGCGGGGAGCAGGTTGACCCCCACAACCGGCTCTGACCTGCGAAGGGACCATCCCCGCGGGTGCGGGGAGCAGTGGTGGTGATCCTGGCACCGATCGCGGTGCCTGGGACCATCCCAGGCTGGAGGAGGTGAGCGGCCAGACCTGCTCCCCGCACCCGCGGGGATTGGCTTTGTTCACAAGAAAGAACCGGCAGCACCTGTACACGGGTTCGGGCAGCACTCGAAGCTCTGCGGAAACCGAACAGTTCATGGCCTCGGGCGGCAGGGGCCCCTGCCGGGAGTCCAGCAGGAGCCCACGGGGCGGAGAGGTGCGGAGGACCGGGGCCTGTCCTCGAGGAGCGGCATGCCGGTCGGCACCCGCTACCGACTGCTGCCGGTCCGACGGCCCGGCCTCACTTCAGATGTCGAGTGAAGAACCGGGCCGCGGCCTCTCCCGCGAACTGCGGGACGCCGGTGTGCCCGCCCATGTGGGCGTGCAGGGACTTCTCCTTGGAGCCGAAGGCGTCGAACAGGTCCAGGGCCGCCTGCCGGTCGTTGCCTTCGTCGTCCCACTGCAGCAGGACGTGCAGCGGAACAGTGACCTGCCGGGCCTCCTCGAACATGGCGCGAGGCACGAAGCTCCCGGCGAAGAGACCGGCGGCCATGATGCGCGGCTCGACCACCGCCAGCCGGATGCCGATGGAGATCACTCCCCCCGAGTACCCGACCGGGCCGCCGATCTCGGGCAGCGAGAGGAGGACGTCCAGGGCGGCCTGCCACTCCGGGACCGCCTTGTCGACCAGCGGGAGGACGAGGGCGTCGACGATCTCGCCGCTGACCGGCTCGCCGGCCTCCATCGCCCGGCGCAGGTCGGCGCGGGCCTGCTCGACGACGGGCCAACGGGGCCGGTCGCCGCTTCCGGGGAGTTCGATGGTGGCCGTGGCGAAGCCCTCCGCCGCGGAATGCCGGGCCCGGGCCACCAGCCGGGGGTACATCTTGCACAGCCCGAGGGGAGGGTGGCCGAGCAGGATCAGCGGCACCGGTGCGGATGCGGATGCGGGTGTCCACAGGATGCCGGGGATCCCACCGAGGGTGAATTCGCGTTCGAGGAGGCCGTCGCCGAGGCGCTGCTCGGAAGTGAAACGCATGGTCGTGCCTTTCAGGAGTGCACTGGAACGGCACTCCCGGACGACCTGTCTACCGCCCGACCGTGACCCCGGAGGGGAGCACCCATGTCGATACTGCGTTCACGGGTACCACCTCCTCGATCCTTCGCACGGCCTCCGGAAATGTAGCAGGTCGGCCTCGTCCGCGAGACCGGGAGCAGCTGGGCCCGGTTCGATGTGGTGGGGCAGTGACCTCGCGCGAGCCCGTCGCCTTCGGACCGGTGACGGACGGAGTCGAGCACCGGGTGATCGTCGCGGAGTGCTTCGGTGTCGAAGCGCCGGCCTTCCAGGGCGAGGGCCCCGACTGCGGGCACCCTGCCCTGTTCATCGTTCATCCGCCTGTCGCGGTGCAACCCGACCTGCGCGAAGTGCGACACGAGGTACACCTGGGACTGGTCCCGGTTCGACCCGCGCGAGGAATCGACGAAGCGGTCCGTGGCGGACCTGGTGGCCCGGGCCGCATCCTCACCGGTCGAGCCGGTCGTGATCACCGGCGGTGAACCGCTGATCCAGCAGTCGCGCCTGGTGCCCCTCGTCCGAGAGTCGCCGGCCGACGGAGTGCGGTTCAACGCCTCGCCCGAGCTCGCTGATTTCGGTGTGGACGAGGCCAAGAGCATCATGCTCGCCGTGCCGGAGGCGTTCGCGGCATCGGGGCGAGCCGCGTTCAAGTGCGTCGCTTCCACGGTGGCCGACCTCGACCGGGTCGCCGAGTTGGCCGGCGCCCCCGCGTCACCGTGACGCTCCGCTGCCCGCGACGGTCGTGCCGGTGTCGTGGGATGCGCCGGTGGCGGGGAGGGCGGGTCCGGGAGAGGCCTTGCGGAGTCGGGTGTGCAGCAGGGCCAGCAGCAAGGCCGCCGCGGTCGACGCCGCGCCGGCCGCGGCCACGGTCGGCAGCGTGTTCCCGCGGGCCAGCAGGAGGCCGCCGAGCCAGCTGCCGAGCGCGATGCCCACGCAGAACGCCGAGTTGTTGATGGTCAACGCCATGGTGGAGGACGACGGGCCCGCCGCGGACACGATGGCGTTGTTGAGGGCGGGGATCGTCGCGAAGTAGGCGGTTCCCAGCAGGCAGAAGACGCCTGCCACGGCCCACCGGTTGCCCGGGGGCAGCGCGAGCAGGAGCAGACCCGCCGCGGCCGCGCCCAGGGTCGCGGGGACGGCCGCGGACGGGAACCGGTCGGCAGCCCGGCCGCCGGCCGTGTTGCCGACGATGCCTCCGAGCCCGTACAGCAGCAGGAGCACGGTGACGCTCCCGGAGCTGAAGCCGGCGGATTCCGTGAGGTAGGGCGAGGCGTAGGTGTAGAGGGCGAAGACTCCCGCGGTGCCCAGCGTGATGACCGCGGCGACCAGCAGCATCGGGCCCGGCAGGACGAACCGGCGCCGGCCGGGTCCGGTGTCCGAAGCGGCCGTTCGGCGGAGACCGGCCGGCCTCGCCGCGCCCCTCGGGGATTCCGGTGCGGGGAACCGGGTGAGCAGCGCGGTGGCGGCGAGACTCACCGCGGCCAGTGCCCAGAAGGTGGCGCGCCAGCCGAACGCGGTCCCGATCAGGGTGCCGGCGGGCACCCCGGCCACACTGGACAGGCCGATGCCGAGGGTGACCTTCGCTCCGTACACGGCACGCCGGTCCGGTGGCGCCGTGTCCCGGGCGGCGGCCACGAAGGCGGCGATCAGGGTGGAGTGGACGACCGCGCTCACCACGCGGCCCACGAGCAGCCAGCCGAAGCCGGGAGCCGACGCGGCCAGCGTGTTGCCGAGGACGAACACGCCCATCATGGCGGGCAGAAGCGTGGTGCGGCGCAGCGTGGCGGTGGTCGCGGTGACCAGGGGGCCGACCAGGACGACCGCGACGGCGTACACGGTGATCAGCAGGCCGACGGCGGTCAGTGAGACGCCGACGTCCTGCGCGATGTCCGGCAGGATGCCTGCGATGACGCTCTCGGCTGTGCCGATGCAGAAGGTGCACAGCATCATCGCGAGGACGGGCAGCGGCATGAGGGCTCCTCTGAGGTCGGTCCCGTCGGCCGCCGGGCTCTCCGGGCGCGAGCCGGGAGAGGCGGGAGAGCCCGGCGGCCGGGGTCCGGTCGGGTCAGGGCGTGCCGACGGTGACCGGCCGTCCGCTCTCCTCGCTCCCGGGCACGGGGCCGTCGGCGGCGGGCTGGGCGTGGGCGACGCGGAGGGTACGGGCACGGGCACGGCTCCGGCGCGCCCAGGCCCGTACGGCGGGCCGCTCGACACCGACGTACAGCAGCCAGGCCAGCAGCAGGCTCACCGCGGCGATCAGCACGGCCACGCCGGCCGCCTCGGCGAGCGAGCCGGCCTCGCGGTACCCGAACCGTTCCTGCAGTACGGACAGCAGGATCTGGTGGACCAGGTAGAAGGCGAACGACACCTCGCCGAGCCATACCCACACGCGTCCGCCGACCGCGGTGCCGCGGCCCTGCGCGTCCCGGGCCGCCGCGGCGGAGATCAGCAGCGCGAACGGCACGACGACGACGGCGTTCAGGGAGAACAGGAAGGGCGCCTGGAGGCTCAGCGCGTAGGCCGCCAGCGTGACGGCCAGCGCGGGCAGCACCCCGAGGCCCATCCACCGGCCGGTCAGCACGATCCGGGCCATCAGGATGCCGAGCAGGAAGTCGAGCACCCGCGCGGGCGGAAAGATGTAGACGAGCCACATCTGGGTGATGGAATGGCCGTACAGCGGGGAGTTGGCGTGGTTCGGTCCGAACGACTCGCCCGCGGGCAGCAGCTGCACCAGCAGCGGCAGCGAGATGATCACCATCGCCGTGCCGCCGGCCCACCACCACAGCCGCTCGGCGCGGATCCGGCGGACCCTGCGGTACAGCGCGGGGAACAGCAGGTAGAAGACCAGCTCGCAGGAGAGCGACCAGCTGGGATTGTTGATGCTGAAGAACACGTCGTCGCGCGGTATCCACGCCTGGAGGAGCAGGAAGTTGGGGATGCCCGCTCCCCAGGTCGCCGACGCGTAGGCGTAGGAGGCCAGGGCGACGAGGAAGGTGACGACGTGATTGGGCGCGATCTTCACGATCCGGCGTCCCCAGAACGCGGTCGTGGTGTCGTCGTCGCGCGCGGACCAGGCCAGTACGAAGCCGCTGAGGATGAAGAAGAAGGTGACACCGGCCCAGCCGCCGTTCTTCACCGCGGAGGCGAAGGGGCCGTGCTGTTCACCGGGGGTGGAGTAGGCGTCGAGCAGCGACAGATGGAAGAGGAACACCAGGAAGGCGGCGAAGAAGCGCATTCCGGTGAGCGAGGAGAGCCGGGGAGAACGCCCGGGCGCAGTCGTGGCAGTGGACACGAGGACTTCCCGTCGATGTGGGTCTGCGGACAAAGAGGGGAACCGGCCGGCACGTCCGGGCCGTGGGCGCGGCGACGTGCCGGCCTGCCGGGTGTGCCGGGTCAGGCGGGGCGCACCGACTGGGCGTGGCGGAAGAAGCCGGTGGGGTCCCAGGCGGCCTTGACCCTCTGCAGTCGTCGGTAGCCGCCCTTGTAGTACAGCTCGTGCCAGGGGACGCCCGAGCTGTTCCAGCGCGGGTCCCCGAGGTCGACGTCGGCGTAGTTGACGAAGCAGCCGTCGGTGGTGTCGTTCGGCACCGGCACACCGCCGGTCGCCGCGAACATGTCGCGGTAGCACTCCCGTACCCAGGCGATGTTGGCCGCGTCGTCCGCCGCGTCCTGCCACAGCGAGACGACCTGGTACTTCAGTACCGAGTCCCGCTGCGGCACCGCGGTGGCGTCCGGTGCGACACGGTTCACCGCACCGCCGTACGAGGCGATCATCAGCAGTGCGCCGGGGTTGTGGAAGTCGTCGCGGGTCAGGTGCCGGTAGGCGGCGGAGATCTGGGCGTCGGTGTACGTGCGGCGCGCGTACACCGACTTGCCCTTGAACCGGACCGTCGGGTCCGGGCCGGTGAACCCCGGCCACTGGGTGGCGTGCAGCCACGGCATCCGCCGGTACTGGCGGACCTGCGGCTGGACCCCGACCCCTGCCCCGACCTCGGCGATGTAGCTGCGCAGCAGGCGCTCGGCGCCGGGCGCGTCGGCGTCGACCAGCGAGTCGAGCACCACCGCGCCGCCCGACTTGTGGAACGGCTTGAGCTGGCTGAACAGCGCCGTGTACGGGGAGTCGGGCGCGCTGTTCCGGGTGTGCCAGTCGCCGTGGTTCCACATCAGCCGGGTGAAGCGGGACTCGGTCAGTTCCTCCCACGGCCAGGCGACCTCGCTCAGCCACACCTCGCGTGGCGGTGCGGGCAGCTGGGCCGCGGGGTCGTCGCCGCGGGCGTCCGGGGAGCGCAGCCAGTAGCGGGTGACCACACCGAAGTTGCCGCCGCCGCCTCCCGTGTGCGCCCACCACAGTTCCCGGTTCGGATCGTCGGGCTCGCGGGTCGCGGTGACCGCGCGGGCGCGGCCGTCCGCTCCGACGACCACGATCTCGATGCCGTACAGATGGTCCACGGCAAGACCGTCGCGGCGGCTCATGGAGCCGTAACCGCCCCCCTGTATGTGGCCGCCGGCGGCCACCGTGGGGCAGTTTCCGGCCGGGAGGTAGACGCCCCATCCCTTGTAGAGCCGGTCGTAGACCCGGCCGAGGGCGGCGCCGGGCTGCACGGAGAAGGCCCGGCGGCGCTCGTCGTAGGCGATGTCGTCCATCCGCGACAGGTCGAGGAGGACCGCTATGTCGTCGCTGGTGGTGAAGTTCTCGTAGCAGTGGCCGCCACTGCGTACCGCCAGTCGCCGGCCGGAGTCGACGGCCTGCTGTACGGCCCGCACGACGTCGGCGGTGGACGTGGCCAGAACGATGTGCTCGGGGCTGCCCACCCAGCGCTGGTTGGTGCCGCGCCGCAGATCGGCGTAGCGCCGGTCGGCCGGACGCACCGTGACGGGGGCCGCTCCCGCGTCGGCGGGCGAACCCGCTGCGGGGGCGCCGCGCCCCGTTTCCGCCGCGGCCGCGGAGCTCAGCCCGGCGGCGGTCACCGCGAGCGCGCCGCCCGCCGCGGCCGTGCCGGACAGGAACCTTCGGCGGCGTACCCGGGGGCGGATCGCGGTCTGCGCCGCCGGGCGCCCGGCCGCGTCGGCGGTCGTCGGTCCGGCGGACGGGTCCGCGTCCGAGGGGAGGGAGGCAGGGGAAAGCATGAGTGGGAGTCCTTGGGATGAGAGGCCGACAGGAAGCTGGGGCCGGATCACGGCCGTGCGCCGGGAGGTGTCCGCGCGGTGGCGTCCGCCGCCCGGCGGTGTGGTGCGGCGGGTGCTCGACGGTCACCCGGCAGGGGAGTCCAGGTCGTCCAGGCGGAGGCCGAACCAGTCGAGGACGCCGACGATGCGGTGGGCCTCCGCGAGGTCGGGAACGGTCGGTCCGGTGACGACACCGTGTCGCGCGAAGGATTCCAGGGCCCGGGGCGACAGCGCCACGGCGGTCCCGGGAAGCAGCAGCCGCCGGGCGAGGTCGGCGCCCCGGTCCGGGCCGGCGCCGGGCTGCGTCGACCACAACAGACGCGGGGCCGCCGCGCCGTGGGCGACGGCCTCGGTCCATTCCGGGGAGGCGAGCTCGCGGCGGTGCATGTCGTACAGCAGGTGGGCTCCGGCGATTCCCGCACGGGACCGCATCGCCTTCGCCTCCCAGCCGCCGACCTGGTCCAGGCGGGCGTCGACGAGCGCGTCCACGGCCGGGACGCGGTACTCGATGGCGGTGGGCCTGGCGGCGGGGGAGGCGGAGGACGCCTCGGACAGCAGTCTCCGCATCAGCCGCCGGTAGCCGACCGGCCCGTGGACCGGGCCGACGACGCGGGTGCCGTGGGCGGTGAGCTGTCCCGAAGGGCGGTTCTCGGGGGCGGGCGGCAGCAGGTCCTGGACGGCGTCGGCCGCCCCGGCGAGGTCGAGGACCGGGCCTGCGGTCGGGCCGTCGGATTCCGGGGCGCGCCGGCGGTCCAGCCAGAGCGCCACCCGTGCGGCGGCCGCTCGGCGCAGTGGCCCGACCGGCCGGACCGGTAACGGGGTGAGCGTGTCCATGGGAAGTCCCCTGAGGAGTCTGGGTGGGGCGTAGGGCGCGGTGGTGAGCGACACGGGCGGTGGTGCGCGACGCGGCCGGTGGTGCGCGACGCGGCCGGAGCCGCCGGGGCGCGGGGCACCGCGTGCGGCGGGTGCTCGGCGGGCGTGTACGGGGCCGGGGCGCGGCCCGCCACGCCCGCAGGGGCGCGGGCGCCGTCGCGGGGGAGCCGCCGCCCCGGTCGTCAGGGGCGGTCGTGCCAGCGCAGGCCGCCCGGCGTGGCACGGCGGGCCGTGGTCTGCCGCTCGTAGGGCAGTGATCCGTCCGGCATGCTGATGATCTCCATCTGGATGCCGATGGGAGTGCTGAAGTAGAGCCACCGGTCGCCGGCGATCGGCCCCTGGGTGATCGTCTCCGGCTCGCCCATCAGCACCACACCCCGCTGCTCGCGCAGGTACGCGGCGGCCGCGTCCACGTCGTCGACGTAGAAGGCCAGGTGGTGGCCGCCGATGTCGCTGTTGCGCGGTGGCCGGGAACGCAGGGCGCCGGTTCCGCTCTGGACGAGCTCGCAGTTGGCGGTCGGCCCGGTGCGCAGCAGGACCCGTCGCGACTGCTCGGCGCCGGGAGGCCGGTGTCCGTCCGGACCGGTGTCGGGCGCCGCCCCGCTCTCCACCACTTCCGCGCCGAGCACGTCGGTGAAGAAGGCGACGCCGGCATCGAGGTCGGCCACGGTGTAACTGACGTGCTCGACGCCCAGCAGGCCCAGAGCGCTCTGTACGGCCGTGGGGTGCGGGTCGGGGGCGGGGACGAAACGCCGTCCGTCGGGCCTGAGCGGCCCGCGCACCGACAGGAGCATGCCCCAGGGCGTCAGGAACCAGCGGCGGGCCCTGCCGGAAGGGTCCGCCGGCCCGAGACGGACGGTGCCCGCCCGGCGCAGGTGGTCCTCGGCCGCGTCCGGATCGGCGACCGTCAGAGCGAGGTGGTGGCCGCCGACGTCGTTCGGGCCGGGCGGGGCGACGAGTTGATCGGGGGCGGTGTACTCGAAGAGCTCGAGGTTGGTGCAGGGACCGAGCCGGACCAGGGCGACCTGGGCGCGGGCCCGTGGGTGGACACCGAGTTTGCGGGTCATCCAGTCCCCGGAGGGGTCCTCGACGGGCCCCTCCCGGTAGCACAGCCGGCCCCCCAGGACGTCGACGGCGTAGGCGACGGCCTCGTCGAGGCATGGCACCGTGAAGGCGTAGTGGTCCACCGCGCGGGCGGTGGGCAGGCCGGTGTGCACCGGCGGCGACGCCGTGACGGCGTTGAGCATGCTCCCCCCTCGAAACGGCACACCGGGTACGGGTCGGTACACGGCGTACGAATGCTCGGATGTCGGCCCCGCCGCCTCGCGGCCGGGAACCGAACGGCAGCGACAGTAAGGCAATGTCATTGCGTGCGCAAGGAAGTCTTGCGGTGTCCCACTCCCCTGCGACCCCGCCGAAGCGGCAGTGAACTGCGGTTTCGGTGCCGGAGAGGAGAGATTCGAACCCTGCTCGATTCAAGTAGCGACCGATCTTCATGTGTAGGCATGGAAAAGGTGTGTCTCCGAAGGTTCTCCTGGCTGCCCGGCCCTCCTACCCTGGAGGTATTCCGGCCGTCCCCGCAGTCGCGGGACCGAGCCCCACCCCCCCACCGTGGCCGGAAGGCCCCTTCGGCGGGCGGTGGAAACCTCGGGCACCTTGGAGAGGTCGACATCATGCGAGCGCGCAAGGAAGACAGCATCGAGCTGTGGAGTCAGCTGTCGGTCCTGGTCGCGGAGGTCGGGACCGCGCTGGACCGGCGACTCTCGGAGGACTACGAACTGGGCCTCACGGATTTCCTCGCCCTGAGAGCGCTCGCCAACGGTGACCCGTCGGGCACGCGCATGAACGAGCTCGCCCAGCTCCTGGGCCTCAACCAGTCGTCCGCCACCCGGGCCGTGCAGCGTCTGGAGTCGCGGAGCCTGGCCGAGAAAGGGGCCCACGCGACCGACCGCAGGGGCGTGGTGGTGCGCATCACCGACGCCGGCCGCGACCTGGCCGCGGAGATAGGAGGCCTCTTCCGGCGCGAGGTCGGCATGGCGTTCGAGGTGGCGTCCATGGACAACAGGACCAGTTCGGTCGTCGCGCGGTTGCGGTACGCCCCGAGACTCGACCGTTGAGCCGCGCCGGCCGAGCGGCCCCGCGCCCCGCTCCGCCCGCCCGTGGCCCTCGCCGGGGGGACGGCGAGGGCCACGGGCGTTTCCCGCCGGGAGGAGGGCCCGCCGGCCCGTGAGGCGTGCCGGTCGGCCGGGCAGCGCCGGGCCGCGGGAGGGACCCCGTTCCCTGCGGAAGCACGCACCGGGCGAGCACTTCCGGCCATCCCGGAACGCGCCGTCGAGAGCAGGACCCAGGTCGCGGAGGCCTCCGCGTCGCCGTGTCGCCGCTTTCCGGCCGAGTCGCCGCCGCGGACCCGGACATGTCCTTGCGCACGCAAGGAAACCTGTGTCAGGGTCGTCCCGGCGACGGGGGGCAGGCCACGATGCCGTGGCCACGTCCCGCGCAGGCGGCCCAGGAGGCCTCGCCGCGCGGAGACCCGAGAGCACTGCCCCGACCGGATTCGCAACGAACCCGAACCGAGACTCTTCGTCGGAGGCGGAAGCCCGATGCAGCAAGACACCCAGACCATGCGGAACAACGACGGTCTCTTCGCGGTGGGCAGCCCGGTCACCCACTGGTCCGTACAGACCAGCAACCCGGTCCAGTACGAGATAAGGGCCTGCGAGAACCTCCTCGACCCCGAGAACTCCACCATCCTGGAGGACGCCTCGGGCAGCAGCGGTCAGCGCCGCTTCATCGTCACCGACGGGGTGGTCGACTCGCTCTACGGCGACCGTGTCCGCGCCTACTTCGACCACCACGGCGTCGAGCACCGGGTGCTGGTCCTGAACGACGGCGAGACCCACAAGTCCATGAACGCGGTGCTGCAGGTCACCGAGGCCCTCGACGCCTTCGGCATCGACCGCCGGCGCGAGCCCGTCATCGCCATCGGCGGCGGGGTGCTGATGGACATCGTCGGGTTCGCGGCCAGCCTGTACCGCCGTTCCACCCCGTTCATCCGGATCCCCACCACGCTGATCGGCCTGGTGGACGCGGGTGTCGGCGCCAAGACCGGGGTCAACCACAACGGCCACAAGAACCGGCTCGGCACCTACTTCCCCGCGGACCGCACCCTGCTCGACCGCTCCTTCCTGGCCACGCTCGACGCGCGGCACATCAGCAACGGCCTGGCGGAAATCCTCAAGATCGCCCTGATCAAGGACGCGCGCCTGTTCGACCTGCTGGAACAGCACGGAGCCGACCTCCTGCGGAACAAGCTCCAGAGCCCGGCGGACGTCGGCCCCACCCCCGCCGACGTGCCGGTGGACCAGCGCCTCGCCGCCCGCGGACTGCACCTCGACCCGGCGACCGAGGTCGTCGAACGGGCCATCCAGGGCATGCTGGAGGAGCTCCAGCCCAATCTGTGGGAGAAGGTGCTGGAGCGAGTCGTGGACTACGGCCACACCTTCAGCCCGACCATCGAGATGCACGCGCTTCCCGCGCTGCTGCACGGCGAGGCGGTGGCCGTCGACATGGCGCTCACCACCGTGATGGCCGAGCGGCGCGGCCTGGTCAGCTCCTACCAGCGTGACCGTGTCCTCGAGGTGATGGCGCGCCTGGGCCTGCCGGTCTGGCACCCGCTGTGCACGCCGGAGGTGCTCGGCGACGCCCTGCGCGACACCGTGCGGCACCGGGACGGCAAGCAGCGACTGCCGCTGCCCGTCGGCATCGGCAGCGCGCTCTTCGTCAACGACGTCACCGACGGTGAACTGGCCGCCGCGGCCGAGTCGCTGGCGGCCCTCGGCTCCGGAGTCTCCCGGTGACCACCGAAGCCGTCGCCCGCCCCGGCCCGGTCCCGTCCGCGGACCCGGCGCCCGGCCGTACCGAGTGCCACGAGCCGCGGACCTCCCCGGCGCCCTGGCGTTCGTTCGGGACCGTGGCCGGCGCCGCGACCGTGTACGGCGTACACGGCGCCGCCGGACGTACCCGCTGGAAGTGCTTCGCGGGACGCCGCCAGCTCGACTCCCCCGCCGAGGCCGTCGAGTGGGCGTCCGTTCCCCCGGGCGGACTCAGCGGGGAGCACCGCCACACCCGTACCGAGGAGATCTACCTCGTCCTGCGGGGAAGGGGCGAGTTCCTGTTCAACGGCCGACCGCACCCGGTCGGCCCCGGAACGCTCGCCCTGACGGCCCCCGGCAACGTGCACGGGCTGCGCAACACCGGGAAGGACGATCTCGACTGGTGGGTCATCGAGACCCTCGCACCCGGCACCGACGCCGTTCTGTCCGGAGCCGCACACCACCACCCGGGAGTACCCCCCATGGGCGAAGCAGTCATCCACGACCTCTTCAAAGAGCGCACGGTCTCCACCGGCGGGGTCTTCACCGGCCCGCTACGGCAGGTGGAGGTCGTCGAACTCGACGCCGGCGAGCGGACCCGGCTGGGAGCCCCGGACGCGGAACTCGCCGTCTTCGTGCACGAGGGGACGGGCCGGGCCACCGCCGACGGCAGCACGGCCGCCCTGGCTCCCGACACCTGCCTCACCCTCGGTGCGTCGACCGTCACGGGCATCGAGGCCGTCACCCCGCTGCGGCTGTTGGTCGTGACCCTGTCCGTCCCGCGTTCCGCGCCGGAGGCGTCGTGATCATCTCGACCACCGACGACGCCGTTCGAGTCGCCGTCCCCACGGACACGGGCGAGGGTGCGGAGAGGGGAGCCGGCACGTCCACGGGCCCACGCACCGGTGGCGGGGAGGCGGCGGCCCTGTGGACCTGCCTGGTGCGCCGGGGAATGCTGCACAGCGAATGCGAAGCGGTGGAGCACTGGCGACTCCCGCACGGCGGCGTGCTGACCTCCACCCCGCAGCACGGAGTGGAGGAGGCGGTGCTCGTCCTCAACGGCGAGCTACGACTCACCACGGAGTCCGCGGAGCGCGTCCTGCGGGCCGGGCAACTGGCGCTCCTCCCGCACGGCGCGCGTGCCCGTCTGACGGCCGACGGAGCCCGGACCCGGCTGCTCGTCCTGCGGACGCTCACCGCCTCCGTCACCGACCGGCTGCCGTCCCGCATCCCCGAACTGGTCTGATGCCCGCAGGGCGGTGCGGCGCGGCGGGTCCGCGGCGCACCGCCCCGGTCAGGAATCAGGAAAGCGAACACACCCATGCGTGCTGTAGTTCTGACATCGTTCGGCGGCCCGGAAGGGCTGTCGGTCTCCGAGATCACCGAACCGGCCGGCCCGGACCCGGACGGCGTCCTCATCCGGACGGCCGCCGCCGCGGTCAACCCGGTCGACCTCCAGACCCGTGGCGGCCTGCACGCCGGGCACAGCGCCTTCCGCCCGCCGATGGTCCTCGGCTGGGACGTGGCGGGCACCGTCACCGCGGTGGGCGAACAGGTCACCCGCTTCCGGCCCGGCGACCGGGTCGTGGCGATGTCGGCGCAGATGGCGACCGGGCGCGGTACGTACGCGGAGACCGTCGCCCTGCCGGCGGACATCGTCGCCCCGGCCCCGAGGACGGTGGAGCTGACCACCGCGGCGGGCCTGCCGCTGGCATCGCTCGCCGGCGTCCAGGCGCTCGACGCCTTCGACCTGCCCGCCGGGGCGACGCTGCTGGTCACCGGCGCGGTGGGGGCGGTCGGCGGGATGGCGGTCCAGCTCGCCAAGCTGCGCGGCTGGAAGGTGGTGGCACAGGTGCGGTCCGCCCGGGACGAGGACGCGGCCCGCGCCCTGGGCGCCGACCGGGTGGTGGATGAGGCGGGCCTTTCGCCGAGGGCCGTCGACGGCCTGCTGGAGACAGCCGGCCTGCCGGGTGCGATCAGCGCCGTACGGGACGGCGGGCGCGTGGTCTCCATCGTGCCGACCCGTGTCCCCGCCGTCGAACGCGGCATCCGCGTGACCGTCTCCCACGTGGAACAGGACGGCCCTCGCCTGGCCGAGATGGCGGCCCTGGTGGACGCCTCGAAGCTGCGGCTGCGCACCTCGAAGCAACTCGGGTTCGAGGACGCGGCCGAGGCCCATCGGCTTCTGGAGGCGGGCGGCGTACGAGGAAAGCTCCTGCTCCTGCCCTGACCGACCACCCCTCGAAGCTCGGCCGCCGGAGCACGGGACAGCGGGTTCCGGCGCCCGAGCCCCGCACCGACACCGACCACCCCAGGGCGACCGGGCCGCCGCACCCGCATCCCGAGCCCCGCACCCCGGCTGACCGAGGACGGACCGCACCTACGTGGCAGAGCCGTACACGAACGAGGACCGTGACGCCGAAGCGGAGAACGTCTCCCGGCTGTGGGAGCGTGTCGTCCCCATGTTCTCCCTGCTGGAGGGCCGGCTGGACCGAGTGCTGACGCTCCGCCACAACGTCGGGCTGGGCCAGCTGATGGCGCTCGGGGTGCTGGCCGGCGAGCAGTCGGCGCCCGCGACCGTCAGCGGCGTCGCCCGACGACTGGGCCTGAGCGTCTCGGCGGCCAGCCGCATGCTCGCGCACCTCGAACGGTCCGGCTGGACGGACAAAGTGGCCTGGCCGTGCGACCGGCGCGCCAGCCGTGTCGCCATCACGGAGGCCGGCCGCGCCGTGTGGAGAAGCGCCAGTGAGACGCTCGAGCACGAACTAGACCACGCCTTCACCGCCCTGAAGTTCGACGAGCGGTACGCGCACGTGGCGTCCCGGCTGTGCCGCGCGGACGGGGAACCGCCCGCCCTCTGAAAGCCGGCCGGTCGCCGCGACCCACCCGTGCGGCGCCGGCGGCCGGCCCGCCTTCCCGGTCCGGCGCTTCAGGAAGCGTCGGAAGGCGGCCAGATGGTCATGGCGAGCTCGGCCACGCGGCGCAGTTCCCGCGCGGTGGCGCCGTCACGGGCCTGCTGCGACATGCCCTGGACCACCACGGCGAAATAGACGGCCAGGGCACGGGTGTCGGTGTCCCGGCCGAGTGATCCCCGGCTGCGGGCGTCCTCCAGTCGGGTCTCGAAGGACCGTACGTTCGCTCTGCGGCGTTCGCGCAGGTCCCGCTCGATGTCGGCGGTCTGTGCGGAGTAGTTGGTCGCGGCCGTGATGACCAGGCAGCCCGCGGGATGACTGGGATCGGTGTAGGCCAGGGCAGCCTCGTCCAGCATCCGCGCGAAGCCCGTGCGCGGGTCGCTCTCCTCGGCGAGCGCCTTGTTCATGAAGGCGCCGAACGTGCCGCCGTACCGCTCGACGACTTCGAGGAAGAGCGTGCGCTTGTCGCCGAAGGCCGCGTAGAGGCTCGGCGGCGAGATTCCCATCGCGGAGGTCAGGTCGGCGATGGACGTGCCCTCGAAGCCGTGCTGCCAGAACAGCGAAGTGGCCTGCGCGAGTGCCGTGTCACGGTCGAAACCTCGTGGCCGGCCGCGCTTCGTCGTAGTCATGACCGAATTTTACAGCGATCGCTAGGAAAATGATGTAGTGTTTCTGTAGCCAGCGCTACAGAAAGTCTGTACGCGCAGCACACACACGACCGGAAGGGGAGACCATGGGTGCGCTCACGGGCAGGACGGCACTGGTGACGGGGGGCAGCCGCGGTATCGGCCGGGCGATCGCCGAGCGGCTCGCCGCCGACGGCGCCACGGTGGCCGTGCACTACGGACGCAACGCCGCGGCCGCCGACGAGGTCGTCGAGGGCATCCGCGCCAAGGGCGGTACCGCCTTCGCGGTCCACGCCGAGCTGGGAGTCGAGGGGGACGTGGCGACCCTCTGGGAGAGCTTCGACCGGCAGGTGCTGGAACACACCACGAGCACCGGCCTCGACATCCTCGTGAACAACGCCGGCGTCACCCCGCGCGGCGAGATCGACGAGACCACGGCCGAGGCCTTCGAGGAGGCCGTCGCCGTCAACATGCGCGCACCGTTCTTCCTCACTCAGCAGGGACTGAAGCGGCTGCGCGACGGCGGGCGGATCGTCAACGTCTCCTCCGGCGCGACGCGGATCGCCCTGACCGACATCATCGCGTACGCCATGACCAAGGGGGCGATCGACGCCTTCACCCTCACCCTCGCCAAGGCGCTCGGCGGTCGCGGCATCACCGTGAACTCCGTCGCGCCCGGCATCATCGACACCGACATCAACGCCTCCTGGCTGCGCGGCAACGAGGCCGCCGAACGATCCGCGGCCGAACTCTCCGCCCTCGGCCGGGTGGGCCGCCCCGAGGACGTGGCCGACGTGGTGGCCTTCCTCGCCTCGGACGACGCCCGCTGGGTGACCGGGCAGGTCGTCGACGCCACCGGAGGCTCGCAGCTCTGACCGGCGGGCCCGCCGGGCGGGCCCGGAGCCGAGCACGGATGTCGAGGGAAAACCGTGGCAGCACCACAACCGACACTCAGGGGGGAACTCATGCACGTCGTCATCGCCTGGTGGGAACAGCACCGCAACGGCACCGGAAGCCACGCCGGCACCGCCCGCCAGGTCATGCCCTCGACGTCCTTCGCCCGCCGGGAGGGCGCGACCGCACTCACCGCCGACGTCCCCGGCCTGCGGTCCGGCCAGTGGATCACCGACCCGGCGGCGAACCTCCAGGGGCTGGCCCTGATCTGGGACTCGGCGGCCAGCGCCGACCTCAACCTGCCGAACGTGTGCGACCGCGCATTCGGTTGCGCGCCCTCTCACCGCTGGACCTTCGAGCTCTCCGGCACTCCGCCCCAGGGCAGCCTGCAGAGCCTCCCCGACGAGCTCAACGTCCTCCTGCACGCCTGACCACCCGACGCGGATACCGCGTCGGAGCCGGGCGGCCGCCCGGCCGCCCGGCCGGAGCAGCCCACTGCGGCGTCCACGGCAGCGCGCTCTCACCACCGCCCCGACATCGGCCTGCGACCTCCGACGGGGACGGCCAGGGCCGCGGCTCAGCCCCGGCGGCGCCCGCGGGGGAGGTCTGCCTACTCCCCCGTCTTTCCGGCGCACGCGGACCTGATCTCCTCCAGCAGCTCCGGGTAGTGCTCGCCGTACGTGTGCACCGCGTGCGACACCGCGTCCAGTGCCGCCTTGAGCGGGGCGGGTCCGGCTGCGGCGAGTACGGCGGGAAGGGCGAAGTGCGGCTGCGAGATGCGGTGAGGGCTGCGCGGGGCGACGGCGGGACGCACCACCACGGTGGCGCCGTGCTCCACGCCCGCGGCCGGTGTCGCGCTCCGGCCGGCGGACTCCGTCGGTACGAGCGTGCCGAGCAGCCGGCCGAGACCCGGCCGCCTCGGTACGTCATCGTCCGACTCCTCGGCCGGGACCCACTCCCACCCGGCCGTCGCCTCCGCCTGACGGGTCGGCGGCCGGTACGGCGGTCGCTCCGGAGGTATCGCCTCGAGCACCGTCCGCTCCGGTACGCGCGGGTCGAAGCGCAGGGCCTCCCACAGCCGGTCCCGGTCGTCGAACGGCGGCGGCAGCGGACGTTCCCGTGTCAGCGCGGTGAGCGCCTCGGCGACCCACGGCACGTCGGTCAGACCCGCCACCTCGCAGGCCCGCCGGGCGGCCAGCAACGCCACCGCACGCTGGACGTCGGGACCGGCGGCGTCGAGGGCGTGCACCAGGTCGCTGTCGAAGCGGAGCAGATCACGGACGTTGCTCTCGCGGGCACCGCGCAGCCCCTCGCTCGGCAGCCGTCCGCCCCATGCCCACCTCTCGCGGTGCAGTCGCCGCTCCTCCGCGGCCCGTTCCTCCGCCTGGCGGGCCAGTCGTTCGGTCTCGGCGCGCTGCTCGGGTGTGGGCGGCGGCGGAAGGCGGCGCGCATGGCCGTGCCAGTAGGCGGCCTGCTGTGAGGTCTGGCGGATCACGCGGTCCGGGTGGGGCGGCGCGGGCCAGAACTGCAGAAGGTAACTGTCCGTCTGCGGCTCCCCGTCCACCCTGGTGTCGAGTTCCCGTCCCTCGTCCATTCCCCGGGCGCAGTACCGCACCCGGTAGTCGGTCCGGGCGAGGTCCAGGTCCCACGCGGCCTCACCCGCCCACTGCACCAGACGGGTGCGTTCCGACAGCGGGCGGAAGGACACCTCCACCACGTCCTCCCAGACGGGGTCCAGCGCGGGGGCTTCGTCGTGGACCTCCACGACGAAGCCGACGTCGCCCGTGTGCAGTCCGGTGCGCAGCCAGAGCGCGCCCGGGACGGCGGCCCCGCACAGTCCCCCGCTCTGGCCTGCGAACGCCTCGGAGAGGCCCGAGGTGGCGTTGTCCGGATCGCTCTCGACGTAGATCTGATGGTAATGAACGTGCACCTCGCCCGTGACCGGCCTGCGCACGGTGCTCCCCCTTCGTCGCCGACGGCCTCGGAACCCTCTGTCGGACGGACCGTCACTTCTCCCGCATCATGCGGCAGGCCACTGACAACAAGCCCGGCGACGACGGCGTCCAACTCCCCCGCACGTGCAGGCCGCCGTCATGGAGGGCGGTTGGCTTTGCCCACAAGAACGAACAACAGATGTTCATCACTTCGGGAGGTGCTGAAGTGTGCCTGTCGATTCGAACGGCATGCGGGCTCCGCGGCGTCTCCCTCGCTGCCGCGACCAGTGACGGGACGGCAGCCGGGACACGGGCAGGGAAGAATATGATCATGGACTACGGCGTGTGCGAACCGGCGAGGCTCGGACAGACCCAGCTGCTGGACGGTCGTCTCCTGGGCTGGGCGGAATGGGGGCCGACCGACGGCACCCCGGTGCTGTTCTGCCCAGGGGCGGCCACCAGCAGGTGGCTCGGTTTCGGCGGCGGTGTCATCGACGCGGCAGGCATCCGGCTCATCAGCGTGGACCGGCCCGGCCTCGGCGCCTCCGACCCAGCCCCCGGCCGGACCCTGACCAGCTGGGCCACCGACATGCGGCACCTCATCCAAGAACAGGCCCTGCGAGCCCCGTCGGCGGTGGGGTTCTCGCAAGGGGCGCCGTTTGCCCTCGCCCTGGCCGCAGACGGTCTGGTGAACGCGGTGGCCGTGGTGTCCGGCAGCGACGAACTCGCCCACCCTCGCTTCACACACGCCCTGGCCCCGCAGGTGAGGGGCATGGTGAACGCCGTCGCAGCCGACCCCGACGCCGCTGAGGCCTCCTTCGCCGGCTTCGGCAGCGCCGACGCACTGTGGGATCTGATCATCGCGACGAGCCCCGAGGCGGATCGCACGGTCTACACCGACCCGGTCTTTCAGCGCGCCTTCCGGCGCGCGATGGACGAGGCGTTCAGCCAGGGCCCAGCCGGCTACGCACGCGACACCGTCCTGGCGATGGGCCTCTGGCCCTTCGACCCGGCCGACATCGCCGTCCCGGTCGAGCTCTGGTACGGAGAGCAGGACACCAGCCCGGTCCACTCCCCTGATCTGGGCGAATCACTCACCCGGATGATCCCGAAGGCGACCCGGCACCTGCTTCCCGCCGCAGCGGGATCCTTGCTCTGGACGCACGCCGAGGCCGTCCTGCGCACCTTGCTGGCCCACGCCCGATGACGACGGTGGAATCGAGCAGCCCACCTGCGACCAACCGGCTGGACTGAGAGAGGACGTCCACGGGACGACGTGGTTCAAGGCGTGCGCCGGTGACACCGAGGGCGACTGGTCAGGTGCTGTCGGGGCCAGGGGAACCCGAGTTCCTCGGCGCGTTCGCGGCTGCCGCCGCTCACCCGTGCAGAGGACTTCGGGTCCTCGCCCTGCACGCCGCACCCGCCAGGGGCGGGACACCTCCCCCTCTCGTGTCTCGTGGACATCACTCAGTCGCCTGCGCCAGGCGGAAAACCTGGTGGTCGTCGTCCGGGCCCGCAGGGGATGCTGCACGCGTGGTGGAGCGAGACGCCGCTGTCCGGATCGTCGAAGAAGAACTGGAACGCGGCTATCAGAGGGAGTTGTCGGCAGGGCTGGACCCCATGCGCATGGCCGTGGCGCAGGTGGAGCAGCACGAGCTGGTGTGGATCGTCTCCTGGACGTCCGAGGAGTACCTACGCACCCGAAATCCCAGCTCCCTGCTGATCGGGAACGGGCCGTACCTGGTGGACCGTCTCGACGGGAGTCTGCACCGGGTCGGTGTCGTCTCCGCGGCGACGGGCGCGTGGGAGGCGGACTACCGAGTCCGTGTCCGAGGGCAGGCCGTACGGACTGCCGTGGACGACCTGCACGATGAGGTCCGGGCGGTCGCAGACGCTCGCGGGAGGATCCATGCCCTGCACGCTCTGCGTCAAAGGGTTCCCTCGCTCTCCCACGCCCAGGTCATCGAGTACGTGACCGTCCTGGAGGCCGGGGACGTCGTTCCCGCGCACCTGGTGGAGGTCTCCACCGCAGAGCTGGTGACGCCCGTCGATCCGGTTCTGTCGGTGCGAACCGTCCACGCAGCCGGGCACCGCCGAACACCCTGACCCTGCTGACGGCCTCGACGGCCGCTGCCGGGCAGCAGCGGTTCCAGGACGTCACAGCAACCGGAACGGCCCCGCTCCCTGCCGCAGAGGAAGGCGAGCGGGGCCGACGGGCGGCTTCGCTAGCGGGCTCCCAGCTCGGCCAGCAGCGCCTGGTACTCGTCCGGGTGCTGCTCCCGCAGGATGTCCATCCACACCCGGGCCCCTTGGACGAACGTCCCGGACTCCATCTTCTGGTGGAGATGGTGCACGCAGTAGAAGGCGTCGTCGTACGGGAGCCGCTTCGGCTGCTTGGGCTGTTCCGGTTCCGCGTGCGCCGCCTTGGGTTCCCCGGTGCCGGTGCGCGGTTCCGGAATGGACTCCGGGACGGGCTCGGGGACCTGCTCGGGGACCTGCTCACGCCGGTCGGGCGGCGTGGCCGCAGCGGGCCGGAGCGGAGGGGACGGCGGAGCGGCCGGCTCGGCGGGCGCCTCCGGGATTATCACGCCGTGATAATCGGCGGGGCCCGATGAGCGCTCGACGACTTCCTGCGGCCGGACCTCCGCCTTCCTGCGGGCCGACTCCGCCCGTTCGTCCGCCTTGGCCCTCTGCTCCTCGGGGGACAGCTTGCCGAGGTTGCGGACGTGCTCCACCTTCCGCGCCCCGGTCACCAGGTCCTTCTGGAGCTCGGGAGCGAGCTTCAGCAGGGACAGCTTGCTGGAGATGGTGTTCTGCGGGATGCCCAGCCGTTTGGCGGCCTTGGTCTGGGAGCCGTAGTAGTCGACCAGGCCCTTGAGGGCGTGGGCCTCCTCGAGGTCCGTCATGTCGTCGCGGTGGTAGTTCGCGACGAACGCGGCCTCCAGGAGGGCCTCGTCGGTGGCCACCCGTCCGTTGTCGACGCGGACCGGGATGGTGGCCATGCCGACGCGGCGAGCGGCCTCGAGGCGGCGGTGGCCGTCGACGACGATGTACTGCGCCCCGGCGTCGAGCTCGGCGGCGCGCTCCGGCCGGTTGCGCAGGTAGGCCTCGACCGTGGCCACGGCGATGGGGATGATGATGCCGACCTCGCGGACGCTCTGCACCGTCTCGTCGAGGTTGCGCAGGTGGTTGCGCGGGTTGTCGGGGTTGTCGCTGATGAGGGTGACCGGCAGCTCGGTGAGGGCCGCCGCGGTCGACTCCTCGCCGGCGATGGTCTTGTCGATGAGGCTGCGCCGGGAGGACCGGGCGCCGCGGGCCGCGCCGAACGCGGGTGCCGATCCCAGGGTGTCCGCCTTGCTCAACGGGTCGCTCCCCTCGCTACCTGTCGCATGGCTTCCGCCTGGTCGCTGTGGGGCGCGTAGGACAGCAGCGGCATCCGCTTGCGGACCGCTTCGCGCTGTTCCTTCAGGTCGCCGATGACGGCGAGGACCTTCGGGTCGCCGAGCGACTTCCAGTTCTCCAGGGACGAGGTGGCGACGTAGCCGCGGCGGGAGTCGTACAGGTTGACGACCAGGCCGAGGTAGTCGATCTCGAGGGAGAGGTCCTCGCAGAGGTCCTCGATCTGCTGGGCGAGCATGCCGTAGGCGGTGGCGGAGGAGTCCTCGGCGAGTACGGGGATGACGACCCCGGAGACGCCGACGGCTTCGCCGCGACGCCGGCGCCCGTAGTAGAGGGCGGCGTCCATGGCGATGCCGAGGCTGGGCGGGCAGTCGACGATGATGACGTCGTAGTCGGCTTCCAGGGGACGCAGGGCCAGCTCGAGGGCCGCTTCCTTCTGGAAGCCGCGCTTCTGCGTCGCCACGACGGCGATCTTCGCGTCGAGGAGGAACCCGTCGAAGCAGGCGGGCAGGACGTGCAGGCGCTTCTCGAACCGCGGATCCTCTATCTCCACGACGAGGTCGCGCAGGTCTCCGGCGCCTTCGCCGCACATGTGGGAGACCAGGCTGTCGTGGTTGGGTTCGATCTGGGGGACCCCGAGCTGCTCGCTGAGGTGTCCCTGCGGGTCGAAGTCGATGACGAGGACGCGTTTGCCCGCCTCGGCGTAGGCCTCGCCGATGCCGGCGGAGATGGCGGTCTTGCCCACCCCGCCCTTCTGGTTGCCGACGATCTTCCGTTCGGGATCGGTGCCGCGGGCGCCGTGCTGGGGAGAGGGGTTCGCGTCGAGCCAGTCGCGGATCGACTGGGCGAGGCCCTGGGTGTAGGAGACGCCGCGGTCGGCGCAGGTCTCCTTGAACTGCTCGTACAACCCTGGCGGAAGCCACGTGGAGAACGACTTCGCACCGGCGGTGTCCACTTCGGCGCCGCCGCTCGTGCTGCCGCGCCAGTCGGTGATGGCCGCCTCGACGGCGTCCTGGATGTCCAGGCTGAGCTCGGCGGCGCGGACCTTGAGTGCTTGCTGGAGCGCCGAGGGCAGCTTGGACGCTACCTTTTCCCGGTCTCCGTCGGGGTAAGGGGAAGCCATGACGTCAGCATACTGACCTTCGAAGGGGTAATGACACCCGCTTTGCAAGTTCTGACGCTGTTTCACCCGATGGGCTCCCCCGCTGGATTATCACGCCGTGATAATCGCCGTCCGGCGTGACCGCGCTCCCGGCACGCCACCGGACCGTGGCCACGAGACAGGACAAGCCGGCGGTCCGCCATGAAGCAACCGTGCTGGCCGCGGCCATCGATGAGTGGCTGTGACCCCACGCCCGCACCGGTCCTTCGTCATCCCTTTGCCGGGGAGCCGTCCCCGACGGTCTCGCCCAGACGTTCGCCGCCTCACGGCGCGCCATGGACGACATGCCCGTGGACGACACCGACTACGGCTCCGTGTGGCGGCTCCGCGGCGGCGGGGTGCACCGGTGCTTTCGTTCCTCATGGACATCGAACACGACGCACCACCGCCGCCTCCCCAACTCGTGGACAGATGCTGTCGGTTCTCGTGGACGAAGCCAGGTGCTGGAAGATCGCGGAGCACCTGGACGTTGCCTCCAGGTATGAAGATCAGCGATGCATCCAGGATCAGTGGCGTGAGCGCGCGTTCGTTACGGCACTACGAGGACGAGGGCTTGATCGTCCCTGGTCGTTTCAGCAATGGGTTCCGCGACTACTGCCAGTCCACCATCGACCGGGTGCTCGTCATCCGCTCGCTGCTGGAGTCCGGCCTGCCCGTGAGGTTGATCAGGGACGTTCTGCCCCGCCTTGCTGACGGACCCGATGTCGGCACGGATGCGGTGTGCGCGGAGTTCCTGCACGAGGTGCAGAGCTACCGCGATCGGCTCGCTGCCCGTATCGCCGTTCTCAGCGATCAGCAGGCGGCACTCGACGCCTATCTGCGAGAGGCCCGCCGCACTGCTCTCCGATAGTCGCTTGACCTTGACGCAAGTGTCAGACTCCTACGTTCGGCGCATGGAGATCAACGAGCAGCAGCACGCCGCTGAACAGACGGTACGAGCACTGATCCAGCGGTCGCACCGGGGACCGAAGGATCTGATCCTCGCGACCGATCATCGCCGCCCCTTCCCGGGACCCGGCGAGTACCTGATCCGCGTCGGCGCGGCCGGGGTCAATTTCGCGGATGTCATGCAGACCCATGGAATCTACGGTGGAGGCCCGCGGGCGCCCTATGTGGCGGGCTTCGAGGCCGCCGGCGAGATCGTGGGCGTCGGCGCGGGGGTCGAGCGCCCACTGCCGGTCGGTACCCACGTCGTCGGGGCCGGCCCCGGTGCCTTCGCGCAGTACATGACGATGCCGACCGCGGGTGTACTTCCGGTGCCGTCCGGCTGGAGCGACGCCGAAGCTCTCGGCTTGGTGCTGAACTGGGCAACCGCGCTGGCGGCACTGAAGCCGTTGGGCGAGATCACGTCGGATGAGGTGGTGCTCGTTCATGCCGCGGCCGGAGGCGTGGGGCAGGCCGCCGTCCGTCTCGCCCGCCACTACGGCGCGCGCGTGATCGCCACGGCGTCACCGGCCAAGCACGACATCGTCAAAGCGCTCGGCGCCGACGAGGTCCTGGACAGCCGACGCCCCGATCTGGCCGTCGAGATCACGCGCCTGACCGGCGGCGTCGACCTGGTCCTGGAATCGGTGGGACAAGCCACGTTCGAGGTCAGCCTGGCGGTCACCAAACCCTTCACCGGACGCGTCGTCGTGTTCGGCGCTGCCTCTGGCGACGCCACATTCAACACGCACGACCTGATCTTCACCCACCAGGTCCAGGTCAAGGGCCTGCACATCGGTGCGCTGGCCACCGCAGCCCCGTCCCTCTACGAGTCGCTGCTCGTCGAGATCGAGACACTCATTGCCCACGGCGTCTACCCACCCGGCACCCCCCAGGTCCATCCCCTTGCCGAGGGACCAGCGGTGCTGCAGCAACTCGAAGCAGGCCAGACCTGCGGTAAGCACGCCCTCGACCCCTGGCGCTAGAACTGGGGTCCGCCGTGGCGGAGATGGGAGGGGATCGATCCGGACGAGGCTGCGGCCCGCGGCATGGACGCACCGGTCCACGCACTGTCCGACGGCGCGCCCGGCGCGATCGTCATCGCCCCCCGGAGACACCCGTGGCACCCGGCTGATTCCGGAGAAAGCCGGGGCTACTGCTGCGGCCTCGACGCAGCCGACGACCCCCACACGGCCCGCCCGCGCCTCACCCCTGCCACCTGTTCCGGGCCGACCCGGGAGTGTTCCGGCACGCTCTGGTCCGGCTGCCCGCCGTCCGCAGCCCGTGGCAGCGCGAGACCCTCGAGAACCTCATGTCGCACCTGCGAGCGGGCCTCTTCTGAGCAGCCTGGGTGGACACCGGCCTCTCCGGGGCCGTGGTGCGTCGGGCGGACAGCGCCGAACAGCGGGCGCTCCGGCAGGGGGTGGATCTCTGCCGCCGCTCTCATGGAGAGGATCACCGAGGCGATGCCGCGGGCCGGCGATTATCACGGCGTGATAATCGCCGGCCCCCCTTCGTCCAGAGGTGCCCTCTCATGGCATTGGTTCCTCGCTGTCAGGCTTGGCGGGCGTGGGACGCGAGGCGATCGGCGAGCGCGGTGACGAGGTCGCGCAGTTCGTCGGGGCGCTCGATGACGAACGG
>NZ_LGCN01000218.1 GCF_001279005.1 Streptomyces caelestis | reverse complement strand
GTAGTGGTGGGGGTGCGCGGGTTCTACGGTTTGGCGGGGTGGGGTGAGGCGAGAGGTTTCGGGTTTTCGCCCCCGCCGCCCCTTTCCTTTCCGTCCCTGGGGGCTGCGCCCCCGGACCCCCCTTTGTCCTCAAGCGCCGGACGGGCTGGTAGTGCTGGGGGTGCCGGGCGGGGTGAACGGGGGCTACTCCGATGTCGTCGCCTTCAGGGCGAGCCACAGTTCCATGCGGGTGTCCGGGTCGTCGAGGGAGCGGCCGAGGATCTCCTCCACCCGGCGCATGCGGTAGCGGAGGGTGTGGCGGTGGACGCCCAGGTCGGCTGCCGCCGCGTCCCACTGGCCGTGGCGGGAGAGCCAGGCGCGGAGGGAGGCGACGAGGTCGCCGCGGCCCGTCGCGTCGTGTTCGCGCAGGGCACGCAGCAACCCGTCGGCGAACGCCCTGACCGCGTCGTCGGCGAGCAGCGGCAGCACCGATCCGGCGGCCATGTGCTCGTGCTCCACCAGCACCCTCCCCCGCCGCCGTGCCACCGAAAGGGCCTGCTCGGCCTGCTTGTAGGCGGCGGACGCGGCTATCGGCCCGGCCGGTGCGGACAGTCCGACGACCAGTTCGTCGTCGTCGGCCTTGCGGGCCGCCTCCCGCGCGGCGGCGTGGTCGCAGCAGGCGGCGACGGCGGCGCCGCCGTCGCAGGCCAGTACGACCAGCCGGTTTCCCTCCGGCACGACCAGGACCGCCTCCCCGGAGCGGGCGGCGGCGGACTCCGCGACCTCGGCGAGGGCTCCGAGGGCGTCACCGCGCGTTTCGCCTCCCGCGGCCACGATGATCCGGAAGGGCGCGTCGAGCAGGCCGCCGTACAGGTCCCCGGCCACCGCGCGGGCGTGGTCCGGCTCCCCGGCGAGCAGCATCCGCAGGACGGCCGCGCCGATGCGCTGCTCGGCCGCGTGCAGGGAGCGGGAGCGTTCCGTGGTCAGGGTGAGCAGGGCGACCGCGGAGTGGACGGCGTACCGCTCGGCGGTGCCGAGGGCGGCGGCCGTGCCGACGGCGAGCGCCGCGCGGGAGCGCCGGCCGGTGCCGAGGGAGTGCAGTTCGACCCGGTCCTCGTTCTCCGGGCCGGCCACCACCGAGGAGGCGGGCGCGGGCCGTTCCCGCAGCCGGGTCACGTCCGAAGTGAGCCGCGCGGCGCGCCGGCCCGCCCACTCCGGCGCCGCGGCCACGACGGCGCCCGAGGCGTCGTACAGCGCGGCCCACCCGTCGACCTGGGCGGCGAGCGCGGCCAGCAGGCCTTCCGGGCCCTCCACCAGGGCCTGCCTGGTCAGTTCCCGCTGGGCCGCGAAGCCCGCGGTCACCGCGCGGTACTGGTCGGCGGCGATGGCGGCGGACACGGCCTTGCTGATCGCGAGGAAGGGGGTGCGGCGCGGCACCTCCAGCAGCGGCAGACCCTCTTCCCGGGCGGCGTCGACGAGGGCGGCGGGGATGTCGTCGTAGTGGACGCCGACGGCGAAACCGAGCCCGACGACCCCCGCCCCCACCAGCCGCTTCACATAGCGGCGCATCGCCTCCCGGTCCTCCGCGTCGAGTTTCAGCGCGGTGATCAGCAGCAGCTCCCCGCCCTCCATGTACGGCACGGGGTCGGCGAGTTCACTGGCGTGCGCCCAGCGGACCGGCGCGTCGAGGCGGTCCTCGCCCGCGCGCACGGTCAGTTTGAGCGCGGAGTGGTGGACGAGCGAGGCGAGCGTCGGGGGCATCGGAGCCTTGAGCCTTCGGGTCTGCGTCGGGTGGGTGAGAACTCGGTGATCTCTTGGCCGCCGCGTATGAACGACCTGTGTCGATTCTGCCTCACTGTACGGTCACCGGCCGCCCGGGCCGCTCACCCCCGCAGGTCCACCAGGAGCGGGGGCGCGTGCTCGCCCCCGACGGTCGTCAGCGAGAGCACGGCGTGCCCGGGCGGCACGGAGTGCGCCAGTTCGGAGGCGGACCAGCGCTCGCGCTCGACCTGTTTCACGGTGACCGCGTCCGTGGTCACCGCCTTGCCCGTCAGCCGCTTGCGCAGCGCGTGGAGGAAGCGGGTCATCGGCTGGTCCGCGAAGACCGTGTGCTTGGCGACCTCCGTCGTCTCCACCCACTCGGTGCCCCAGGTCTGCGCGAACCGGTTGCCGTCCCAGGTGGTGACACCGGAGAACGCCATACGGCAGCCCACCGCGCCGTAGAGCGGTCCGTGCAGCGCCTCGGGGACGTCACCGACGGTGCGCAGGCTGAGCAGCACGCCCGCGTTCTGCGACCGCAGCCGCTGGATGCGGCGCACCGACTCCGCCGTGATCGTGCCCGTCGCGTCGTCCAGGACCAGGCAGGCGAAGTGGGTGCGCCGGCTCTCGCGTACGACGGCGTGGAACTGGGCGAGGACCAGCCGGGTGATCAGTCGTCCGGCCTCCTCGTGGCCGCGCTCCGGCAGGTCGATCCGCACACGGAGGGGATGGTGGGCGACCGCGCGCAGGGAGAACGGCCGACTGGGACCGCCCCCGCCGAAGAAGTCCGTGAACACCGGCCTGTTCAGCAACGCCAGCCGGTCGGCCAGGACCCGGCCCGGATCGCCCGGCGTACCGGTCTGGCGCAGCCGCGCGTCGAGCTCGCGGCGCATGACGTCGTTCCCGCTCGAGGCCAGGACCTCCCGCAGCGGGGTCAGGGTCTCCTCGTCGCCCTCCAGCAGCTCGCGCAGCTCCGGCAGGGTGGGGAAGCGTCCGTGTACCGCCCGGAACGGGCCGAGCAGCTGGGCCAGCGCGGTGGCGGCGCCCCGCGTGCCGGCCGTGTCCAGGTCTCCCGTCAGCGCTTCCGCGAGGATCGCGGCCGCCTCGTCGGGATCGTCGGATTCGGCGTACGGGTCGAGGTCGTGCACCGAGGACGAATCGCCGATCCGCACGATCACGTCGAAGGCGTCGTCCGTGCCGAGCCGGCTCCCGGCGGCGGAGACGGCGACGACGGCACAGCTGCCGGTGAGCGCTTGCAGCGCGAGCGCCTCGGTGACCGGTTCGACGAGGGCGCGGGTCTTGCCGGACCCGGAGGGGCCGACGGCGAGCAGCGAGGTGCCGAGCACGTCCGGGCCGAGGGCCGCGCCCGCGTCGTGGTACGGCTGGGGAGCACGCTCGGCCGCCACCCAGCGGCCGATGCGCACCTGGCCGGCGAGCAGGTCGTGACGGGCGGACCGGCGCGGCAGGTCCCGGGCGCCGGAAGGATGCGTCCAGGCCGCGCCACCCTGGCGCAGGACCGTGTCGCTGAAGGCCGCCAGGGTGGCGGTGTGCCGGGCGACGGCGAAGGCGTGCTCGATGCGGGCGCAGTCGACGTCGTTCGCACGGCCCCGGGCGACCTCGGTGGTGAGCAGCTCCGCGGCCTCGTACTGTCCGGCCTCGCGAAGAGCGGGCCACTGGGAGCGGGGACGGCCGGGCACGGTCCCGGCGGCGGTGTCCGTCCGTGGAGGGGCGAACAGCTCCCTCGCGTACGGCAGCCAGTCCCCGAGGCGGGCGAACGGCCACAAAACGAACAGTGTGACGACCGTGTACAGCGAGTACGTGAAGAAGGCGGAGGCCATCAGTTCGTAGCTGTCCGTGACGAGCGCCGTCAGGGAGAGCAGCGGAACCACAACCGGCAGCTCGAACCAGCCGAGGCCCACAAAGGCGTCGGGGAAGACGAAACCGAGGGTGAGGAAGGCGAGGCAGCCGGAGACCAGGAGCTGTGCCGGGCGGGGCAGGCGGTCCATGTAGTGGCGGACGATGGCACGCCAGCTGCCGAGCACGCCGACTCCGAAGACGAGTGCGCCGAAGAGGATGCCGTCGGCGACCAGCCTGGCGTGCTCCCCGGGAAGTGTCACGGTCCGGCCCTCGACCGGCCGGGGCACCAGCGAGAGCTCGTACCACCAGTCATCCGGCGTGAACACCCGGAACAGGGTGCCTTTGTACGGGAAGTAGCCGCTGCTCCAGAGGGACCACACCACGAGTGCGAGGACGACCGGGATGAACATGCCGGCGACGGTCACCGGGGCGATGCGTTCCCGGATCTCCTTGGGGCGGTGGCCGAACCGCCAGATCCCCGGGCGGGCGGCCGGCCTCTCCTCGTCGAGCCAGACGGTGACGGGGGACTGCTGCGGAGGTGACGGTGTGCCCGGCGCGCGGGGCGGGCGTGGGGGTGTCTTCGGGATGTCGGGGGGGCCGGCCGGGCGCGGTACGGGGTTCGCGTGCGTGCCCCGCGCGTCCTGGGTACCGTCGTCGTTCATCGCCCTGCCCCCTGAGCTGCCGCTCCGTCCGCCATCAGCGAGTCAATCTAACGCCCCGACAGGGTGAGTTCACTGTTTACGTGGCCGAGGGCCGGGCGGGTGCGGGTTTCACCCGGCCGCGTTCGCGGGTGCCGCCGCGCCCACCCGCGCCGCCCCAGCGGCACGACCGCCCGCAGCCGGGTATGTCCACCACGGACAACCCGGCCCCCCGGACAGCGCCCACATGGAGCATGCCCAGCCCCCTCTCCCCGACCTAGCCTGCGAGAAAAGAACGCACGTGTCCGAAACACCCCCCAGGAGCCCCGCATGACCGCACTTCCGCAGGAGCGCCGCGTCGTCACCGCCATCCCCGGACCGAAGTCGCAGGAGCTGCAGGCCCGCCGCACCGCCGCGGTCGCGCAGGGCGTGGGCTCCGTGCTGCCCGTGTTCACCACTCGCGCGGGCGGCGGCATCATCGAGGACGTCGACGGCAACCGGCTGATCGACTTCGGTTCCGGCATCGCCGTGACCTCCGTCGGCGCCTCCGCCGAGGCCGTCGTCCGCCGCGCCTCCGCCCAGCTCGCCGACTTCACCCACACCTGCTTCATGGTCACGCCGTACGAGGGCTACGTGGCCGTCGCCGAGGCGCTCGCCGAGCTGACCCCTGGCGACCACGCCAAGAAGTCCGCGCTGTTCAACAGCGGCGCCGAGGCCGTCGAGAACGCCGTCAAGATCGCGCGTGCGTACACCAGGCGGCAGGCGGTCGTCGTCTTCGACCACGGCTACCACGGCCGCACCAACCTCACCATGGCGCTGACCGCGAAGAACATGCCGTACAAGCACGGCTTCGGACCGTTCGCGCCCGAGGTGTACCGCGTCCCGGTCGCCTATGGCTACCGCTGGCCGACCGGCCCGGAGAACGCGGGCCCGGAGGCCGCCGCGCAGGCCGTCGACCAGATCTCCAAGCAGGTCGGCGCCGAGAACGTGGCCGCGATCATCATCGAGCCGGTGCTCGGCGAGGGCGGCTTCATCGAGCCGGCCAAGGGCTTCCTGCCCGCGATCAGCCGATTCGCGAAGGACAACGGCATCGTCTTCGTCGCCGACGAGATCCAGTCCGGTTTCTGCCGCACCGGCCAGTGGTTCGCCTGCGAGGACGAGGGCATCGTCCCGGACCTGATCACCACCGCCAAGGGCATCGCCGGCGGTCTGCCGCTGGCCGCCGTCACCGGCCGCGCGGAGATCATGGACGCCGCGCACTCGGGTGGCCTGGGCGGCACCTACGGCGGCAACCCGGTCGCCTGCGCGGGCGCGCTCGGCGCCATCGAGACGATGAAGGAGCTGGACCTCAACGCCAGGGCGAAGGCGATCGAGGGCGTCATGAAGGCCCGCCTCACCGCCATGGCCGAGAAGTTCGACGTCATCGGCGACGTCCGCGGCCGGGGCGCGATGATCGCCGTCGAGCTGGTCAAGGACCGCGCCACCAAGGAGCCCGACCCCGAGGCGACGGCCGCACTGGCCAAGGCCTGCCACCAGGAGGGCCTGCTGGTCCTGACCTGTGGCACTTACGGCAACGTGCTGCGCTTCCTGCCCCCGCTGGTCATCGGCGAGGACCTGCTGAGCGAGGGCCTCGACATCATCGAGCAGGCGTTCGCGCGCATCTGAGCCGACGTCGGGGCAGGTGAGCCGCCCGGAACGGCCGCCGGAGCAGGGGAGCGGCAGAGCGTGTGAAGAAGGTGTGCGGGGTGGATGACAGGAGCCCGTCGGCCCTGTCGCGGGGCCACCCCCTGCCGTAGGTTTCTCCCCGGATGAGAGATACACCCCGTCCGCAGGGGACTGCGGGCGGAGCCGGGCCGGGGCCTCCCCAGCTTCGACCTGGTCGTGCCTCGCGCACACGAACCGGGGCCCGAGGGCTCCGGGTCTCCTCACGATCGGACGGTCGCCCGCCCCAAACCCCCCGGGGCGCGCGACGTTCCGGTCCGGACGGCCGTCCTGGCATCTCACACGGCAAGCCGTTCCCCGAAGGGCCGACGCACTCCCCCCTTGCGCCGGCCCTTCGGCGTGCGCCGGGCCCACCTGCGAAGCTGTGCACCATGCTGCTGCTCGGACCGCCCCTCCTCCTCTTCGCGCTGATCACCTGGCAGGTCGTCGCCGACGGTCCGCTGGTCGGCCTCGACGAGCGGCTGAGCCGGGCGCTGGTCCATCCGGACCGGGCCTCCGAACTGCTCGCCGACCTCGGCAACGTCCAGGTCGCCCTGCCGGTCCTGCTGGTCGCGCTGGCGTACGTCGCCCGGCGCGGGCGTGCCACGGGCGGGGACCGCTGGTGGCTGCCGCCCGCCGCCGGGGCCCTGGCGATGGTGCTGGTGCCGGCGCTGGTCGCGCCCCTGAAGGAGTGGACCGACCGCCCCGGCACCCCGGCCGTGCCCCCGGCGGTCGGCTACTACCCCTCCGGGCACACGACCACCGCCGTCGTGGCGTACGGCGCGGCGACGCTGCTCCTCCTCCCGCTGCTGCGTTCGCCGGCGGCGCGGCGCGCGCTCGTCGCGGCCTGTGCCGCCCTGGTCGCCGGTGCCTCGTTCGGACTGGTGCGCCGGGGCTACCACTGGCCGCTGGACGTGGCGGCCGGCTGGTGCCTCGGCGCGGCGCTGCTGATCGGCCTGTGGCTGCTGGCCGGCCGCCGGAGGGCCGCCGGGGCCCCCGGTCCCCGGACCGGTGCCGGTGGCCGTGCCGGCTGACCGGCCCGGCGGCCCCGGTCCGCCGGCTCAGCTGTCGAAGCCGAGGCCCAGCCGGTCCATCGTCCGCAGCCACAGATTGCGCCGCCCGCCCTGCGCGTCGGCCCTGGCCAGCGACCACTTGGTGAGGGCGATGCCGGTCCAGGCGAACGGCTCCGGCGGGAACGGCAGCGGCTTCCTGCGCACCATCTCCAGCTCCGTGCGCTCGGTCCGTTCCCCCGCCAGCAGGTCCAGCATCACCTCGGCGCCGAAACGGGTGGCGCCGACGCCGAGCCCCGTGTAGCCCGCCGCGTACGCCACCCTCCCCGCGTGCGCCGTGCCGAAGAACGCCGAGAAGCGGGAGCAGGTGTCGATCGCGCCGCCCCAGGCGTGGGTGAAGCGGACGCCCTCCAGCTGCGGGAAGCAGGTGAAGAAGTGTCCGGCGAGCTTGGCGTAGGTCTCCGGCCGGTCGTCGTACTCGGCGCGCACCCGGCCGCCGTACGGGTAGACCGCGTCGTAACCGCCCCACAGGATCCGGTTGTCGGCGGAGAGCCGGAAGTAGTGGAACCGGTTGGCGCTGTCCCCGAGGCCCTGCCGGTTCTTCCAGCCGACCGACGCCAGTCGGTCGGCGGTGAGCGGCTCGGTCATCAGGGCGTAGTCGTAGACCGGGACGGTGTAGGAGCGGACCCGTCTGACCAGGTTCGGGAAGATGTTGGTGCCGAGCGCGACCGTGCGGGCCCGGATCCGCCCGTACGGGGTGCGTACGGTCATGCCGGCGCCGTACGGCTTCAGGGTGAGGGCGGGGGTGTGCTCGTGGACGCGCACGCCGAGGTCGAGGCAGGCCCGCTTCAGCCCCCAGGCCAGCTTGGCCGGGTGGAGCATCGCCACGCCCCGGCGGTCGTACAGGCCCGCCCGGAAGGTCGGGGAGTCCACCTGCTCCCGCACGGCCCCGGTGTCCAGGTACTCGACGCCGTCGGCGAGTCCCGCCGCCCGGATCCCGTCGTACCGGTCCTTGAGCTCCCGGGCCTGGTAGGGCTCGGTGGCGACGTCGATCTCGCCGGTGCGTTCGAAGTCGCAGTCGATGGAGTGGCGGGCGACCGTCTCCTCGATGGCGTCGAGGTTGCGGGCGCCCAGCCGCTGGAGGGTGTGGATCTCGTCCGGCCAGCGGGCCAGTCCGTTGGGCAGGCCGTGGGTGAGGGAGGCGGCGCAGAACCCGCCGTTGCGGCCGGAGGCGGCCCAGCCCACCTCACGGCCCTCCACCAGCACGACGTCCCGTGCGGGGTCGCGCTCCTTGGCGAGCAGCGCGGTCCACAGCCCGCTGTAGCCGCCGCCGACGACCAGCAGGTCGCAGGTCTCGGCGCCGGTGAGGGCGGGCTCGGGTGCGGGCCGGCCGGGGTCGTCCAGCCAGTAGGAGACCGGCCGGGCCTCGGAGAGGGATTTCGTCCAACGGCTCATGGCGTTCGGGGCCATGATGTCAACTCCCTACGGGGGACTGCGGCGGTGTCTCTATGCCTTCCGCCGGTTGCGGCGGTTGCCGACGGCCATGGAGACCAGCACCAGGAGGACGGCGACGACGAACATGGCCGTGCCGACGACGTTGATCTGCACGGGGGTTCCGCGCTGCGCGGAGCCCCAGACGAACATCGGGAAGGTGACGGTCGAGCCGGCGTTGAAATTGGTGATGATGAAATCGTCGAAGGAGAGCGCGAAGGCGAGCAGCGCGCCGGCCGCGATGCCGGGGGCGGCGATCGGCAGCGTGACCCGGACGAACGTCTGGAACGGGCCGGCGTAGAGGTCCTGCGCGGCCTGCTCCAGTCTCGGGTCCATCGACATCACGCGCGCCTTCACGGCGACCACGACGAAGCTGAGGCAGAACATGATGTGGGCGATCAGGATCGTCCAGAAGCCCAGCCGCGCGCCCATGTTGAGGAACAGGGTGAGCAGTGAGGCCGCCATGACCACCTCGGGCATCGCCATCGGCAGGAAGATCAGCGAGTTCACGGCGGGGCGGGCGCGGAAGCGGTAGCGGACCAGCGCGAAGGCGATCATCGTGCCGAGCAGGGTGGCGCCGAGCGTCGCCCACAGGGCGAGCTGGAGGCTGAGCGACAGGGAGGCGCACAGCCCGGAGACGCCGCACGGATCCTGCCACGCCTCGGTGGAGAACTCCTGCCACGTGTAATTGAAGCGCCCCTTCGGATGGTTGAAGGAGAACACGGTGACGACGACGTTCGGCAGGAGGAGGTACGCGAGAGTCAGCAGTCCCGCGATGGCGACGAAACGGCGCTTGAGCCAGTTGACGAAGGTCACTTAAACCAGATCCTCCGTGCCGGACTTGCGGATGTAGAGCGTGACGACGGCGAGGATCGCGGCCATCAGGATGAACGAGAGCGCAGCGGCCGTCGGATAGTCGAGGATCCGCAGGAACTGCGACTGGATGACGTTGCCGACCATGCGGGTGTCGGTCGAGCCGAGCAGATCCGAGTTGATGTAGTCGCCGGACGCCGGGATGAAGGTCAGCAGCGTGCCGGAGACCACGCCCGGCATCGACAGCGGGAAGGTGACCCTGCGGAAGGTGGTCGACGGCCTGGCGTACAGGTCGTTCGCCGCCTCGTGCAGCCGGGGGTCGATGCGCTCCAGCGAGGTGTAGAGCGGCAGGATCATGAACGGCAGGAAGTTGTACGTCAGACCGCAGACCACCGCGAGCGGGGTGGCGAGCACCCGGTCGCCGGCGGTCCAGCCGAGCCAGGCGGTGACGTCCAGGACGTGCAGGGTGTTCAGGGCGTCGACCACCGGGCCGCCGTCGGCGAGGATCGTCTTCCAGGCGAGGGTGCGGATCAGGAAGCTGGTGAAGAACGGCGCGATCACCAGGACCATGATCAGATTGCGCCAGCGTCCCGCGCGGAAGGCGATCAGGTACGCCAGCGGGTAGCCGAGCAGCAGGCACAGCACGGTCGCGGAGGCCGCGTAGAGCACCGAGCGCACGAACTGCGGCCAGTACTCGGACAGCGCGTCCCAGTAGGCGGCGAAGTGCCAGGTGACCTCGTAGCCCTCCTCCAGGGAGCCGGTCTGCACGGATGTGGAGGCCTGGTAGATCACCGGCAGCGCGAAGAACACGAGCAGCCAGAGCAGGCCGGGCAGCAGCAGCCAGTACGGCGTCCAGCGGCCCCGCCCGCGCGGCTTGCGGGGTGGTTTCGTCTCCGGGGCGGGCGCCACGGGCGGCGCCTGGGTGACCGTGGCCATCAGCCGACCTCTTCCGCAACCGTCTCGACGCCGGCGGAGCCCACTGTCCCGGCAAGCAGGGACTGCGCCGCGTCCAGCCCGAAGGTGTGCGCCGGATTCCAGTGCAGGACGACCTCGGCGCCCGGTACCAGTCGGGCGTCCCGGTCGATGTTCTGGACGTAGACCTCGAAGTCGGAGCAGACCGGGCTGTCGACGACGAACTGCGTGGAGACGCCGATGAAGCCGGCGCCGGTGATCCGGCCGGTGATCCGGTTGCGGCCCTCGGGTATCTCGCCGGCGTCGTCGGCGTGGGTGAGGGAGATCTTCTCCGGGCGCACCCCGACCAGCACCTTGCCGCCGGTCGTCGTGGGCGCGCTGTTGCGGGCCCCGGGCAGCACGAGCTTGCCGCCGCCCGCCTTCAGCACGAGCTCTCCGCCGGACGCCGAGTCCACCTCGGCCTCGATGAAGTTGGAGGTGCCGAGGAAGTTGGCGACGAACGTGGTGCGCGGGTTCTCGTACAGGTCGGCGGGGGAGCCGAGCTGCTCGACCCGGCCGGCGTTCATCACGGCGACCGTGTCGGCCATGGTCATGGCCTCCTCCTGGTCGTGCGTGACGTGCACGAAGGTGATGCCGACCTCGGTCTGGATGCGCTTGAGCTCCAGCTGCATCTGACGGCGCAGCTTCAGGTCGAGGGCGCCGAGCGGTTCGTCGAGCAGCAGCACCTTGGGGTGGTTGATCAGGGCGCGGGCCACCGCGACCCGCTGCTGCTGGCCGCCGGAGAGCTGGTGCGGCTTCTTGCGGGCCTGCTCGCCGAGCTGGACCAGCTCCAGCATCTCCTCGACCTGCTTCTTCACGCTCTTGATGCCGCGCCGGCGCAGGCCGAAGGCGACGTTCTCGAAGATGTCGAGGTGCGGGAAGAGGGCGTAGGACTGGAAGACCGTGTTCACCGGCCGCTTGTACGGCGGCAGCGCGGTGACGTCCTGGTCGCCGAGGTGGACGGCGCCGCTCGTGGGCTCCTCCAGGCCGGCGATCATCCGCAGGGTGGTGGTCTTGCCGCAGCCGGACGCGCCGAGCAGGGCGAAGAAGGAGCCCTGCGGGACGGTCAGGTCCAGGGGGTGCACGGCGGTGAAGGAGCCGTACGTCTTGCCGATGCCGGTGAGGCGGACGTCCCCGCCGCCGTGGCCGGCCGTGGTGGTGTCGTTGGTCGTCTTCATCTCGTCACGCCCCAGTGAGCTTCGCGAACTTCTCTTCGAATTCCGTCTCTTCCTCGGCGCTCAGGGAGCGGAAGGCACGGGATGCGGCCTGCATGGCCTTGTCGGGGAGGATCAGCGGGTTGTTCGCCGCGTCCTCGTCGATCTTCGCGAGCTCGTCCTTGACTCCCTCGACCGGGCAGACGAAGTTGATGTAGGCGGCGAGCTCCGCGGCGGCCCGCGGCTCGAAGTAGTAGTCGATCAGCCGCTCGGCGTTGGCCTTGTGACGGGCCTTGTTGGGGACCAGCAGGTTGTCGCTGGACATCATGTAGCCGCTGTCGGGGATCAGGAAGTCGATGTCCGGGTTGTCCGCCTTCAGCTGGACGACGTCCCCGGCCCAGGCCACACAGGCGGCGAAATCGCCCTTGCTGATGTCCGCGGTGTAGTCGTTGCCGGTGAAGCGGCGGATCTGGCCCTTGTCGACGGCCTTCTGGAGACGGGCGAGCGCCGCGTCGTAGTCGTCGGCGGTGAACTTCTCCGGTTCCTTGCCCATGTCGAGCAGGGTCAGGCCCATGGTGTCGCGCATCTCGGTGAGCAGTCCGACCCGGCCCTTGAGCTTCGGGTTGTCCAGCAGGTCGGAGAGGCTCTTCACCTCGACGCCGTCGAGCGCCTTCTTGTTGTAGGCGATGACGGTCGCGATGCCCTGCCAGGGGTAGGAGTAGGCGCGGCCCGGGTCCCAGTCGGGGCTGCGGAACTGGGGCGACAGGTGGGCGAAGGCGTGCGGGAGGCGGGCCGGGTCCAGCTTCTGCACCCAGCCGAGGCGGATCAGGCGGGCGGCCAGCCAGTCGGTGAGGACGATGAGGTCGCGGCCGGTGTCCTGGCCCGCGGCAAGCTGCGGCTTGACCTTGCCGAAGAACTCGCTGTTGTCGTTGATGTCCTCGGTGTACGTGACCTTGATGCCGGTGCGTCGCGTGAACGCCTCCAGCGTGGGGTGACGGCGTCCGCTGTCGTTGACGTCCATGTACTCGGTCCAGTTGGAGAAGGTGACGGACTTCTCCTCCGCCGAGTGGTCCTCCGCCGGGACACCGCCCTGGGTGTTGCCGGCGGCGGGGATGCCGCAGCCGCTCAGCGCGCCGAGTCCGCCGACCGCGAGCGCGCCGCCCGCGGAGGCGCGCAGCAGGGCACGGCGGCTCAGGGCCGCCCTGCCGCTGCGGAGACTGCGCCGTATCGCGGCCTCCTGGGCCGGGGAGAGGCGGTCGGGCTCGTACTGCTCCATGCGCGTGGTGCCCTTTCGGGAGGATGGCCGCGGGTCGGGCGGCCTGGCTGCTATCGGTCCCCGAAGACGGTGCGGTGCCAGTCCTTGCGGACCACCGCGGTGTTGTCGAACATGACGTGCTTGACCTGTGTGTACTCTTCGAACGAGTAGACGGACATGTCCTTGCCGAAGCCGGACGCCCGGTAGCCGCCGTGCGGCATCTCGCTGATGATCGGGATGTGGTCGTTGACCCACACGCACCCCGCCTTGATCTCACGGGTGGCGCGGCCCGTGCGGTACACGTCCCGGCTCCAGGCGGAGGCGGCGAGCCCGTAGGGGGTGTCGTTGGCCAGCGCGATGCCCTCGTCGTCGGTGTCGAAGGGCAGGACGACCAGCACCGGCCCGAAGATCTCGGACTGCACGACCTCGCTGTCCTGCGGCGCGCCGGCGATGAGCGTGGGGCGATAGTACGCGCCGTCCGCCAGCTCGCCCAGGGGCGCCTCACCGCCGGTCACCACGCGTGCGTAGGCGCGCGCCCGGTCGACGAAGCCGGCCACCCGGTCGCGGTGGGCGTGCGAGACCAGCGGGCCCAGGTCGGTGCCGGGGGCGAAGGGGTCGCCGAGCCGGACGGTCTCCATCAGGGCGGCGGTGCGTTCGACGAACGCCTCGTACAGCGGGCGTTGCACGTACGCGCGGGTGGCGGCCGTGCAGTCCTGGCCGGTGTTGATCAGCGCGCCCGCGACCGCGCCGTTGACGGCGGCGCCGAGGTCGGCGTCGTCGAAGACGACGAAGGGGGCCTTGCCGCCGAGCTCCAGGTGGAGACGCTTGACGGTGGCGGTGGCGATCTCGGCCACCCGCTTGCCGACGGCGGTGGAGCCGGTGAAGGAGGTCATGGCCACGTCGGGGTGGCCGACCAGGTGCTCGCCCGCCTCCCGGCCGGTCCCGGTGACGATGTTGATCACACCGTCCGGGAGGCCGGCGTCGGTGGCGGCCTGCGCGAAGAGGAGCGAGGTCAGCGGGGTGAGCTCGGCCGGCTTGAGGACGACGGTGTTGCCCGCGGCGATCGCCGGGAGGATCTTCCAGGCGGCCATCTGGAGCGGATAGTTCCAGGGCGCTATGGAGCCCACGACACCGATGGGCTCACGGCGGACGTAGGAGGTGTGGTCGCCGGAGTACTCGCCGGCCGACTGACCCGTCAGGTGGCGGGCGGCCCCGGCGAAGAAGGCGATGTTGTCGATCGTGCCCGGCACGTCGAACTCGCGGCTCAGCTTCAGGGGCTTGCCGCACTGCAGCGACTCCGCGCGGGCGAAGTCCTCCGCGCGCTCGGCGACGACGGCGGCGAACCGGTGCAGGGCGTCGGAGCGCTCACCGGGAGTGGCGCCGGCCCACGCCGGAAACGCCTCCCGCGCGGCGGCGACGGCCGCGTCGACGTCGTCGGGGCCGGCGAGTTCGTACGTGTACGCCTCGGCGCCGGTGGCCGGGTCGACGACCGCGTGGACATGGCCCGAGGCGCCCTTCGTCAGGCGGCCCGCGACGAACTGCGCGCCGTCCGTGAACCGGTCCTGGGCGGGAAATCGTTCCGGGGTGGTGCTGCCCGGGTTGTGCATGTCGCTCTCCTCCGTGTCCCCGAGGGGGCGGCGTGGCTCCAGCTCGATTTGAGTGCCGATCCTGACAGAGCGATGCGACTCCAACAAGTGATTCCGTTGTTGCCTTTTGGTTACGCGACGGAATCTGTCGACCAGGTGTCGAGTTGCTGCGGAAAAGGCAGGACGGAGTGTCCGTGGTTGCTGCCAGACTCGCGTGCATGGAGAGGATCACGGGGACGACGGACTCGCGGGAGACGCTGATCGAGGCGGCCCGCGCCGGGGCGAGAATCAAGTACCTGCACTTCTGGGGGCACCGGCCGCTGCCCGACGGCCGGATCGGGGCGAGCTGTCTGAGCCAGTGGTGGCCGTCGCCGTTCACGGTGGACGGCGTGGAGTACGCGACCGCCGAGCACTGGATGATGGCGGCCAAGGCCCGGCTGTTCGAAGACCCGGAGGGGGAGCGGCGGGTGCTGGCCGCGGGGCATCCCTCGCAGGCGAAGGAGGCCGGACGGCTGGTGCGGGGCTTCGACGAGGAGACGTGGCGCCGGGAGCGGTTCGGGATCGTCGTCGAGGGCAGCGTGCACAAGTTCGCGGCCCATGAGGATCTGCGGGCTTTTCTGCTGGGCACGGGCGAGAGGGTGCTGGTCGAGGCGAGCCCGGTGGACCGGGTGTGGGGCATCGGCCTCGCGGCCGGCGACGAGCGGGCCACGGACCCGGAGCGCTGGCGGGGGCCGAACCTGCTGGGATTCGCGCTGATGGAAGCCCGCGGACGACTGCGCGCCGGCTGAACGCAGGCCCCCGCACACGGCGGAGGGCCGGTCCGTGCGGACCGGCCCTCTCCGGGAGGCGGGCGCTCAGGACGCGGCGCCGACGCCCCCCATGACACTGGCGAACAACAGGATGCCGAGCAGCGGCAGGATCACCGTGGCCACGATGCCGCAGATCAGTCCGGCGGTCGCCGCGCCCTTGTTGGTGGCCTCACCGCGGTTCGCCTTCCCCCGTCCGACGGCGCCGAAGATGATCGCCAGGATGCCCAGGATCACGCCGAAGAACCACAGGAAGAAGGTGAGGCTGCAGACCAGGCCGATGATGCCCAGCACCAGCCCGGTGGTCCCCATGCCGTTGCTCGGCTGCGGGGGCGTCCCGTAGCCGGGCGTCTGCGGATAGGGCGCGGGGGGCATGCCCTGCGGGGCGGGACCCGCCGGGTAACCGTAGGAAGGGCCGGACTGCGGATAGCCGTATCCCGGGCCCGGCTGCTGCGGGGGCTGGGACGGCGGCCCGAACCCACCGGGTGCGGGATTGGTGCCGGACATGAAAACGCTCTCCCCTCCGTTAAAACTGACCCCGGCATCATAGGGACTGCGCGGCTTCCCGAAGGACGGTTTCCAGGGCTCGGACCTCCTCCAGGATGCGCCGCCCCGGGAAGGGCCGCGCCCGACGGGAAGGGGTCCGGCACCGGTTCCCACCGGTGCCGGACCCCTCATCGCGCCGGCCGCGTCCGGACCCTCAGCCGGAGAAGCCGACGTGCGCGAGCCGCAGCGGGCCGCGCAGCCGCAGGCGCACGTCGCGCACACCGTCGACGACGGCGAGGGACGCGCGGAGCGTGGTGTAGTCGTACGGGCCCGACGTGGGCGCCTGCGGGGACAGCTCGGCGAGCACCGGCCCGCCGTCGAGGGACAGTTCGACCGTGCCCTCGCCGGAGACCTCGACGGTCGCCTCCGTCGCCCCGCCGCCGAAGTCGCAGCCCCGGAAGAGGAGCTCGCCGTCCTTGCCGGCCACGGCGGTGACCGAGTCGCCCGCCGCCTTCGTCCGGTCGACGATCTCGATGCCGCTCTGCTCGTCGAAGTCGGCCCCGTCCAGACCGTGTTCGAGGACGGCGCGCGGAGCGGTCGGCTCACCCTCCAGCGTCACGGTGGCCCGTGCGCGCACGTCCTCGCTGGAGGCCCCGGCCAGCAGCTCGTACGCCCCCGGCTCCACCCGCCACCGGCCCACCGCCACGTCCCAGAACGCGAAGGCGGACAGCGGCAGCACGAAGGACAGCCCGGCCGACTCCCCGGGCGCCAGCGTCACCCTCCGGTGGGCCAGCAGTTCGCGGCGCGGACGCGGGACCGAGGGGGCCACGGCCCGGGTGTAGAGCTGCGGCACCTCGTCGGCGGTGACGTCACCGGTGTTGGTGACGGCGAAGGAGACGTGCACCGCCGACCCGACGACGTCCGCCGTCAGCTCCCCGTAGGAGAAGCCCGCGTACGACAGGCCGTGCCCGAAGGGGAACAGCGGCGTGCCCTCGAAGTACAGGTAGGTCTGCCGGCCGCCGATCACGTCGTAGTCGAGGAGGTCCGGCAGGTCGGCGTCGTCGGCGTACCAGGTCTGCGGCAGCCGGCCGGCGGGGGATACGTCGCCGGCGAGCACGCGGGCCAGCGCGGTGCCCGCGGCCTGCCCGCCGTGCGCGGTCCACAGCAGCGCCGGGAGGTCCGCCGCGTCCACCGCGTACGGGTAGGCGGAGGTCAGCACCAGCACCGTGTTCGGGTTGGCGGCGCGGGCCGCGCGCAGCAGCCGCTCCTGCTGGGCGGGCAGCCGCAGCGTCGTACGGTCCTCGGTCTCGCGCCCGTTGATGTGCGGGTCGTTGCCGGCGACCACCACGACCACGTCGGCGCCGGCCGCGGCGCGCGTGACCGCGTCCTGCCCGCGCTCGACGACGACCAGCTCGAAGACCTCGGGGTCCTCCTCGGCAACCTTCACGCCGTCGGCGGCGACCTGCACGTGGCGTCCTGTCCCCACGTGCCTGAGGAGGTGACCGTCCCCGTGCGGTTCCAGCCGGAACGTCTCCTGCACGACCCAGCCGCCCGGCTGGTCGGCGGAGGCGCGCACGTACCCGTCCTCGGCGACGGAGAGGTAACGGCCGTCGGGCGCCCGCAGGGTGAGCACGCCCTCGCCCCAGTCGGCCAGGGCGAGCTCGGTGCCGTCCGACCCGGCGGCGAGCGGCGGCAGGTCGGTGCGGCCCGCGAGCAGCGCCGGGTCGAGCGCGCCTTCGGCGCCGCGTGCCGTCTCGGGGGCCTCGGGGGCCGGCGGGACGTGCAGGAACGTACCGGCGGAGGTCTTCAGCAGTACCCGGTCCACGCCCTCGGCGAACTCCACGCGCTCGGCGCCGAAGCGCTCGTAGAGGCCCTCCAGCGGGGTGGAGCGGTGGATGAGGCTGCCGCTGTACCAGTCGAGCTTGCACTCGTCGGCGAGCAGTCCGACGACCGCGACCCGGACGTCCGGGGCGAGCGGCAGCGCGCCGTCGTTCTTCAGCAGGACGATCGCCTGCTCGGCGGCCTCCTGGGCGAGCGCCCGGTGCTCCGGGGTGTCGAAGGGCTGCTCCCCGGAGTACGGGTCCGCGCCCGGGTCGAACTCGCCGAGCCGGAACCGCACCGAGAGCTGACGGCGTACGGCCGTGTCGACGTCGGCCTCCGCCAGCAGGCCCCGCTCCAGCGCGCCCTTGATACGTCCGATGATCGTCGAGCTGTCGGTGCCGTGGTCGGTGAAGCTGTCGACCCCGGCCCGCAGGGCCGCCGCGGTGGCCTCCTCGTGGGTGTCGAAGTAGTGCTCGGAGTCGACCAGGTTGGAGGGGGCTCCGGCGTCCGAGCAGACCAGCAGGTCCTCTTCGGTCCAGGCGCGCAGGTGCTCGCGCAGATACGGCGACACGTGGTTCGGGCGGCCGTTGACCAGGTTGTACGCCGGCATCACGCCGGCCACCGTGCCCGCCTCGACGGCCTCGCGGAAGGCGCGCAGGTCGTACTCGTGGAGCACGCGCGGGCGGACGGAGCTGGAGGTGGTGTCGCGCTCCGTCTCGTTGTTGTGCGCCAGCCAGTGCTTGAGGACGGGGGCCGTGCGCCAGTACACCGGGTGGTCGCCGCGCAGGCCCTGGGTGTAGGCGGTGGCGATCGCCGAGGTGAGCTTCGGGTCCTCCGAGTAGCCCTCCTCGTTGCGGCCCCACAGGGGGTGGCGCAGCAGGTTGACGGTCGGCGCCCAGACGTTGAGGCCGACGCGCTCGTCGCGGGCGCGCATCGCGCGGGTCTCGCGGGACACCGCCTCGCCCACCCGGCGCACCAGCTCCTGGTTCCAGGTGGCGCCCAGGCCGACGGCCTGCGGGAACACCGTCGCCGGGCCCATCCAGGCGACGCCGTGCAGGGCCTCCTGCCCGGTGCGGAAGGCGGCGACGTCCAGACGCTCCACGGCCGGCGCGAACTGGTGCAGAAATCCGATCTTCTCGTCGAGGGTGAGCCGCGACAGGAGGTCGTCGATGCGCTTCGCGAACGACAGGGTCGTATCGCGGAAAGGCGGCGTAGGCGGCGTTTGTGCGGTCACGTGGAGTTCCCCTCGGGATGGAGCGGCGAGGCGCTTTCGAAGCGCTTCGATGCTCATTCGGGGCGGGGGTGGGTGTCAAGGGATCCAGGGCATCGGATCGAACGTCTCGGAGGTGATCCATGGACATGATGCCTGCATCGCGATCGTGCATACATCCGAGGAATCTTGGATGTGACCCTTGTGTGCCCCTGGGTGTTCACTTAACCTCGCAGCAACATCGAAGCGCTTCGACTGCGAGGCCCGCCTTTCCGGCGCACCTTCCGCCGAACCACCGCTTCGGCTCAGCCAGTTCCACTGAAGACACCACAGCCGACGGCCACCTGCCGGGTGTCCTGGTGCGCCATGAAGGGTTGACGCAATGACGCCGAATGCCGCCCCCAACTCCTCCGGACCGAGCCGGAGAAGCTTCCTCGCCTCCACGGCGGTCGCCACCGCAGCGGTGGCCGGGGGAATGCCGCTGCTCGCCGCGTGCGGCGGGTCCGACGGAGGTTCGCGGGACGGCACCACGTCGGGCAAGGACGCCAAGAAGATCCTCCCGGCGTACGTGGCGAGCAACGTGGTCACGCCCGACATCCCCAGCAAGAACGGCTCCGCGGTCGGCTTCACCAGCGAGCTCGACCTGGCGGGCCTGAAGACGTCGGTGCCGAAGAAGCTCGGCAAGGGCGGCAAGGTCACCGTCATGTCGCCGTTCTGGGGCTCCCCGCCCAAGGACGGCAACGCCTACTACACGTCGATGAACGACCTCATCGGCGTCGACGTGGTCTGGCAGAACCAGGACGGCAACACCTACGACCAGAAGCTCGGCGCCGTCCTCGCCTCCAGCGAGGTGCCCGACGTGGTGGTCGTGCCCGGCTGGAACATGACGGGCAAGATCCCCAGCGCCATCATCGGCAAGTTCGCCGACCTCGGCCCGTACCTGTCCGGCGACGCCGTCAAGGACTACCCGAACCTCGCGGCGATCCCCACCGACGCCTGGCAGCGGTCCATCTTCGGCGGCAAGCTGCGCGGCCTGCCCATGCCGTCCTCGTACGTGTCCGGCATCGTGCCGCTCTACCGCCAGGACATCTTCGAGAAGGAGGGCTACGAGGTCCCCCGCTCGTGCGACGAGTTCATGGCGCTGGCCAAGGAGGCCACCAACGCCAAGGCCAAACGCTGGGCCTGCCTGGACATGAAGTGGACCGCCTTCAACGCCTTCGGCGTGCTCTCCGGCAACGAGAAGTCACTCGGCTGGAACGAGGTCGACGGCAAGCTGGTCTACCGCATCGAGACCGAGGAGTACCTCGAGGCCCTGGAGTGGACGCGCAAGCTGTTCGCCGCCGGCGTGGTGCACCCCGACGCCGAGCTGGGCAAGAGCAACGCCAGCGACCCCGGCCCCAAGTTCGCCGCCGGTGAGTTCCTGATCTACAACCAGGACATGTCGCAGTGGTGGAGCCGCACCGCGGAGCAGGCCACCCAGAACCCCGAGTTCAAGATCTGGGGCATGGACTTCTTCGGGCACGACGGCGGCGACCCCACGCTGTGGGCGCAGAACCCGGCGAGCATCTTCGCCTTCGTCAACAAGAAGGCGTCCGAGTCCGTGATCCGTGACGTGCTGGCCGTCGCCAACGTCACCGCCGCGCCGTACGGCACCAAGGAGTACATGGCCACCAACTACGGCGTGGAGGGCACCCACTACACCGTCAAGGACGGCGTGCCCACCAAGACCGACCAGGGCAACGTCGACGTGATGAACGCCTACGTGATGGTCGCGAGCCCCGCCGCCACCATCGCCCACCCCGACTTCCCCGAGGTCGCCAAGGGACAGGTGGAGTGGCAGCAGCGGATGGGCGCCTTCACCAGGAAGCCGTCCTTCTACGGCATGCAGATCACCGAGCCCGGCCGCTGGACCAACCTCTCCAACGACTTCGAGCAGCTGGAGGACGACGTCGTCCGCGGCCGCAAGAAGGTCAGCGACGTGCAGCAGGCCGTCTCCGACTGGAAGAGCAAGGGCGGCGACGAGCTGCGCGACTGGTACAAGAAGATCCTCGACGAGAACGGCTCGGCGGCCGGCTGACCGGGTACCGAGGCAAGGAGAACCGCCGTGTCCCACAGCACGGTGCCTCGGACCGACACCGAGGCCGAAGCGAAGGAGAACCCCCCGGCGGCGCACGACGGCGCCACCGGGGGCACCGGGAAACCGCCCGCCGGGAAGCTCAGCCTGCGACTGAGGTTCAGACGCGACCGCGTCCTGCTGCTGATGACGCTGCCGGCGATCCTGCTGGTGCTGCTCTTCAACTACGTGCCGATCCTCGGCAACGTCGTCGCGTTCCAGGAGTACGACCCCTACATCAGTGACAACGGGGTCGTCTCCATCCTGCACAGCCCGTGGGTGGGCCTGGAGAACTTCCAGCGGATCTTCGAGGACTCCGCCTTCTGGAACGCGGTGCAGAACACACTGCTGCTGTTCTTCCTCCAGCTGGTGCTGTACTTCCCGATCCCCATCCTGCTCGCGCTGCTCATCAACAGCGTGGTCAGGCCCCGGGTGCGGGCGATCTCGCAGGCGGTCCTCTATCTGCCGCACTTCTTCTCGTGGGTGCTGGTCGTCGCCGTCTTCCAGCAGCTGTTCGGCGGCGCCGGGCTGCTGTCCCAGCTGCTGCGCGACCACGGGTACGACGGGCTCAGCCTGATGACCGACCCGGAGACCTTCAAGTTCCTGGTCACCGCGCAGAGCGTGTGGAAGGACGCCGGCTGGGGGATCATCGTCTTCCTCGCCGCGCTGGCCTCGGTCAGCCCCGACCTGTACGAGGCCGCCGCGATGGACGGCGCGAACCGCTGGCGCCGCATGTGGCACGTCACACTGCCCGCGCTGCGCCCGGTGATCGCCCTGCTGCTGGTGCTGCGCGTCGGCGACGCCCTGACGGTCGGCTTCGAGCAGATCCTGCTGCAACGCGACGCCGTCGGACCGGGAGCCTCGGAGGTCCTCGACACCTTCGTGTGGTGGAACGGCGTGCGCAACCAGGACTTCGGCTACGCGGCCGCCGCCGGTCTCGTCAAGGGCGTCATCAGTCTCGGCCTGGTCCTGATAGCGAACAAGGTGGCCCACCTCATGGGCGAGCAGGGGGTGTACAAGAAGTGACCGCCGTCATCGACAAGCCCGTGCGGACTCCCGGCCGGTGGGCGGCTCCGCCCCGGCCGGTGTGGGAGGAGGCGCCCAGCCGGGCCGGCCTCGCCGGCAAAGGGCTGGTCCTGCTCCTCGCCTGCCTGGCCATCCTGTTCCCGCTGTGGATCGTCGTCGTCACCAGCCTGTCCTCACGGAAGACCATCGACGAGGCCGGCGGGCTGGTGATGATCCCGAAGGACATCACCTTCGTCGCCTACCAGGAACTGCTCAGCGGCGGCCAGGTCACCCGCGCCACGCTCGTCAGCCTCGGCGTCACCCTCGTGGGCACCGTGTTCTCGATGGCGGTGTCGGTGCTGTGCGCCTACGGGCTGTCCCGCACCGGCTCCCTGGGCCACCGCTGGCTCCTCATGGTGCTGCTGGCCACGATGTTCTTCAGCGCCGGCCTCATCCCCACCTACCTGCTGGTGCAGTCCCTGGGCCTGACGGACACCTACCTCGCGCTGATCCTGCCCAGCGCGATCAGCGTCTTCAACATCCTGGTGCTGCGCGGCTTCTTCATGGGCATCTCGCAGGAGCTGATCGACAGCGCCCGCATCGACGGCGCCGGGGACCTGCGCATCCTGCGGCAGATCGTGCTGCCGCTCTCCCGCGCGGTCGTCGCGGTGATCACGCTGTTCTACGCCGTCGGGTACTGGAGTGCCTGGTTCAACGCCTCTCTGTATCTCAACGACCAGGACATGCTGCCGCTGCAGAACGTCATGATCCAGCTCGTGCAGAAGCAGGAGGCGCCGGTCGGGCTCGGCCAGGCGATCAAGACCGGTGAGCTGTCCGGTCTCGCCGTGCAGATGGCCGTCATGGTGATGGCGTTGCTGCCGGTTGCCGTGTTGTCGCCGTTCGTCCAGAAGCACTTCAAGAAGGGGATGCTCACCGGCGCCGTCAAGGGCTAACGCCCTGAGTCGTGGGGGAACTCGCGTGGTCTTTCGGCCGCCGGTTCGTTGTGGCTGGTCGCGCCCACGCGGCGGAGCCGCATATCGGACACAGCCCCGCGCCCCTCAGGTTCTCCACTCACCCCCGATTACGAGGTCTCCTGTCATGTTCGCGTCCTCCTTGAGTCGGCGTGCCGTTCTCGCCGGAGCGGCGGCCGTCGCCGCTGTCGCCGGTGTTCCCGTTCTCGCCGGCCAGGCGTCGGCCGCCGGGTCCTCCGCCTACCGCTGGCGCAACGTCGTCATCGGCGGGACCGGGTTCATCACCGGTGTGCTGTTCCACCCTCGTGTGCGTGGGCTCGCCTATGCCCGGACCGACATCGGGGGCGCCTACCGCTGGGACGACCGGCGCGACCGCTGGGTCCCGCTGCTCGACCACATCGGGTGGGACGACTGGAACCTGCTCGGGGTCGAGGCGATGGCGGTCGACCCCGCCCACCCGGACCGGCTCTACCTGGCCTGTGGCACCTACGCCCAGTCGTGGGGGAGCAACGGCGCCGTCCTGCGTTCGGACGACCGCGGCGCCACCTGGCGGCGCACCGACCTCACCGTGAAGCTCGGCGCCAACGAGGACGGCCGGGGCGCCGGTGAGCGGCTCCTCGTGGACCCGCGCGACAGTGACACCCTGTGGCTGGGCACCCGGCACGACGGACTGCTCAGGTCCACCGACCGGGGCGCCACCTGGGCGCCGGCGACCGGCTTCCCGGCCACTCCGTCCGCCACCGGCCAGGGCGTCACGTTCCTGGTCGCCGCCGGGCGCACCGTCTACGCCGGCTGGGGCGACGGCGGCGGTGCGAACCTGTTCCGCACGGCCGGCGGCACCACCTGGGAGGCCGTGCCGGGGCAGCCGTCCGGCACCGCCGCACGCGTGCCGATCCGGGCCGCGTACGACCGGCACACCCGCGAGCTGTACGTGACCTACGCCGACGCGCCCGGCCCCAACGGCCAGTCCGACGGCAGCGTGCACAAGCTGCGCACCGCCGGCGGCGGGTGGACCGAGGTCACCCCGGTGAAGCCGGGCGGGACGACGGAGGAAGGCTCCGCCGACACCTTCGGCTACGGCGGGGTCGCCGTCGACGCCCGCCGCCCCGGCACCGTCGTCGTCTCCACCAACAACCGCTGGGCGGCGGTCGACACGCTGTACCGGTCCACCGACGGCGGTCGCAGCTGGCGCTCGCTGAAGGACACCGCCGTGCTCGACGTCTCCGAGACGCCGTACCTGGAGTGGGGCGAGGACAAGCCCAAGTTCGGCTGGTGGATCCAGGCCCTCGCCCTCGACCCGTACGACTCGGAGCACCTCGTGTACGGCACCGGCGCCACCCTCTACGGCACCCGGGACCTGCGCCACTGGGCCCCGCGGATCCGCGGTCTGGAGGAGGCGTCCGTGACCCAGCTGGTCTCGCCCCCGGCCGGGAGGGCGCACCTGATCAGCGGGTCGCGGGACATCGGCGTGATGTACCACGAGCGGCTCACCTCGTCCCCGGCGCACGGCATGGCGACGAACCCCGTCTTCGGCTCGGCGACGGGACTCGCGCAGGCCGCGCGCAGACCGGCGTACGTCGTCCGGGCGGGCTGGGGCGAGAACGGCAACGGGGCGTACTCCCACGACGGCGGGCGGACCTGGGCGCCCTTCGCGGCCCAGCCCTCCCTCGCCGAGGACGCGCCGGGGCCGATCGCCGCCAACGCCGACGGCAGCGTGCTCCTGTGGTCCTTCGTGCACTGGGACGGAACGAAGTACCCGGCCCACCGCTCGGCGGACAACGGCGCCACCTGGTCCGAGATCCCCACCTTCCCGAAGGGCGCCACCCCGGTCGCCGACCCGGCCGACCCGGCGCTCTTCTACGCGTACGACACCGACACGGGAACGCTGCTCGCCAGCACCGACAAGGGGCGTTCCTTCACCGCCCGGGCGACCGGGCTGCCCTCCGGCGACAGCCAGTTCAAGCTGGCCGCGGCCCCCGGCCGCAGCGGCGACCTGTGGCTGAGCACCAAGGGGAACGGACTGTACCGGTCCACCGACGGAGGCGGGAGCTTCGCCAAGGTGGAGAGCTGCCGGGCTTCCCACACCCTCGGCTTCGGCAAGGCCGCCGCCGGCGCCGGATACCCCGCGGTCTACCTGGTCGGCTCCACCGAGGCGATCACCGCCGTGTACCGCTCCGACGACGAGGCGAGGACCTGGGTGCGCATCAACGACGACGACCACCAGTGGGGCTGGACCGGCGAGACCATCACCGGCGACCCGCGCGTGTACGGCCGGGTCTACCTCGCCACCAACGGGCGCGGCATCCAGTACGGGGAGCCCGTCTGATGCCGGACCTGAGCGATGTCACCCGCGGCCGCCTCCTGTACGGCGGCGACTACAACCCCGAGCAGTGGCCCGAGGAGGTCTGGCCCGAGGACGTCCGGCTGATGAAGGAGGCCGGGGTCAACTCCGTCACCCTCGGCGTCTTCTCCTGGTCGAAGCTCGAACCCCGCCCGGGGGAGCGGGACTTCGGCTGGCTGGACCGGCTGATGGACCTGATGCACGACAGCGGCGTCGGTGTCGTCCTCGCCACCCCGACCGCCTCCCCGCCGCCCTGGATGGGCCACCTCCACCCCGACACCCTGCCCCGGGACGCGGAGGGCCGGACCGAGTGGTGGGGCGGACGCCAGCACTTCTCGCACTCCAGCGCCGTCTACCGCCGGTACGCCGCCGCCATCACCGAGGACCTGGCCGCCCGCTACGCCGGCCACCCGGCCCTCACCCTGTGGCACATCAACAACGAGTACTGCACCTACGACTTCGGCGACGAGGCCGCCGCCCGCTTCCGCTCCTGGCTGCGCCACCGCTACGGCACCCTCGACGCCCTCAACACCGCCTGGGGCACCGCCTTCTGGAGCCAGGGCTACGGTGACTGGGCCGAGGTGCTGCCGCCCCGCCACGCGCACTACCTGAAGAACCCCACCCAGGTGCTGGACTTCAAGCGCTTCACCTCCGACATGCTCCTGGAGTGTTACACCGCCGAACGCGACATCGTCCGCCGGCACACCCCGCACCTCCCGGTCACCACCAACTTCATGCCGCTGTGGGCGGGGCAGGACGCCTGGCGCTGGGCCGAGGAGGAGGACGTCGTCTCCGTCGACCTCTACCCCGACCCGCGCGACCCGCTCGGCGCCCAGAGCGGCGCCCTGGTCCAGGACATGACCCGCTCCCAGGCCCGCGGCCCGTGGATGCTGATGGAACAGGCGGCCGGAGCGGTCAACTGGCGGCGCGTGAACCGTCCCAAGCCGCGCGGCCTCAACCGCCTGTGGTCCCTCCAGGCCGTCGCCCGCGGCGCGGACGCCGTCTGCTACTTCCAGTGGCGTCAGTCCCGGCAGGGCGCGGAGAAGTTCCACTCCGGGATGGTCGGCCACGCCGGCGAGCAGGGGCGTACGTACCAGGAGGTCAAGCGGCTCGGCGCGGACCTGGCCCGGATCGCCCCGCACGTCAGCGGCGGCCGGATCACCGCCGATGTCGCCGTGCTGCACGACTGGCACTCCTGGTGGGCCGGCGACCAGGAGGCCCGGCCCTCCCACGAGGTCGACTACCCGCGGGTCCTGAGCGCCTGGCACCGCGCGCTCTGGCAGGCCGGCCTCACCACCGACTTCGCCCACCCCGGACACGATCTGTCCGGCTACCGGCTGGTCGTCGTCCCGCAGCTCTACCTCCTCACCGACGCGGCCGTCGACAGCCTGCTCGCCTACGTGCGCGGCGGCGGCACCCTCGTCTGCGGCTTCCTGACCGGCGTCGCCGACCAGGACGACCGGGTCCGGCCCGGCGGCATGGACGCCCGGCTGCGGGAACTCTTCGGCATCCGCACCCTGCACGAGTGGTGGCCGCTGGAGCCGGGGGAGACCGCCGACTGCGAGGGCGGCCTGCGCGGCACCCTGTGGTCCGAGGAACTGGAGCCCGACGGCACCGCCGACGAGACCGTCCCCTACGAGGGCGGGGAACTCGACGGACTGCCCGCCGTACTGCGCAAGGGCCGTGCCTGGTACGTCTCGACGCTCCCCGAACCGGAGGCGCTGCGCGCGCTGCTGACCCGCGTCGCCACCGGCGCGGGCGTGCGGCCGGCGCTCGACGGACTCCCGGACGGAGTCGAGGCGGTCCGCCGCGGGGACCTGCTGTTCCTGCTCAACCACGACCGGGAGCCGGTCACCGTGGACGTCCCGGGAACCCACCACGACCTGCTGACGGAGGCGACCGTGACCGACCGGATCACCCTCGGCCGCTACGGCGCGGCGGTGCTGAAGCCATGAGCGCCACGCCCGTGCACGGAACCTGGGAGCCACGACCGGCCGCCCGCTGGGAGGACGCCTTCCTGAGCGGCAACGGCCGCCACGGCGCCCTCGCGTTCGGCGATCCGGACGACGACCGGACCGTCGTCACCCATCACACCCTCGTCCGTCCGGGCGAGGGCGACGGCCACAACCGGCTGCCGCCCCGGCTGGCCGACGGCCTGCCCGGCCTCCAGGACCGGCTGCTCGCCGGTGACCCGACCGCCGCCGAGGGCTTCACCGACGGCCGCCCGCTCCAGTGGGTGCAGCCCTTCCACCCCGCCTTCCAGCTCCGGGTGCGCCGCCCGGACGGCGACCCGGACCGGGGCGGGTACCGCCGCACGGTCGACTTCGCCACCGGCGTCGCGGAGGCCACCCGCGCCGACTGGACCAGCCGGGTCTTCGTCTCCCGCGCCGACGACGTGATCGTCCAGCACGTCACCGGCCCCGGACTCGCTCTCGACGTCTCCCTGGACCACAGGCTCCCCGGCGCCCCCACCGGTCTGGGCGTCGGCCACGGAGCCGTCCTCACCCCCGAGGGCGCGCTGCTGAGCCTGCGCGCCCGCTACCCGGGCAGCGACCTCGCCTGCACCGGCGTCACCCTGGTCGTCGTCACCGGCGGCCGGACGGCGCTCGCCCCGCCGGGCGTGCGCGTCGAGGGCGCCCGGTCCGTGCTGCTGCTCACCCGGGTGCGGCGGCACACCGGGGAGACCGACGTGGTCGCCGAGGGCCGTGCCCTGCGCGATCTGCTCGACGACGCGCCCGGGACCCCGTACGACGACCTCCTCGCCCGTCATCTGCCCCTGCACCGCACCGCCTACGAGCGCGTCACCCTCGACCTGGCCGCCGACCCGGGCGAACGCGCCCTGCCGGGATCCGAGTTGCTCACCCGGCCGCACAGCGCCGCCCTGCTCGAGAGGCTCTTCGCGGCCGGCCGCTACCATCTGCTGTCCTCCAGCGGCCTGTTCCCGCCCCGCCTCACCGGGCTGTGGACCGGCGACTGGGACACCGCCTGGTCCGGCGCCTTCACCAACGACGCCAACCTCAACCTCCAGACCGCGTCCGCCGCCGCGGCGGACCTCCCCGAGGTCACCGAGGCGCTGGCCGCCCTGATCCGGCGGCAGTTGCCCGACTGGCGGGACAACGCCCGCGCGGTCTTCGGCGCCCGGGGCGTCGTCGCGCCCGCCCACAGCGACGGCGAGTCGGGGCACTCCTACCACTTCAGCCGCGAGTACCCGCTGCACCTGTGGACCGCCGGCGCCGACTGGCTGCTCAAGCCCCTCGTCGACCACGACGAGACCCGTGGCGAGCGCGATCCGCACACCGCCGCCGTGCTCGCCGAAGTCGCCTTGTTCTACGAGGACTTCCTCACCCGCACCGACAGCGGGGGACGGCCGGCCGTCGTCCCCTCCTACTCGCCCGAGAACCGGCCCGCCAACGCGAGCTGGGGCGCCGTCAACGCGGCCATGGACCTCTCCGCGGCCCGGCACGCCCTGCGCACCGCCGCCGCGTACCACCCGGAGCACGCCGACCGCTGGCGGGCGCTCGCCGACCGGCTGCCCCCGCACCGGATCAACGCCGACGGCGCGCTCGCCGAATGGGCGTGGCCCGGCCTGGAGGACTCCTACGACCACCGCCACCTCAGCCACCTCTACGGCGTCTGGCCGCTGGACGAGATCACCCCCTACGACACCCCGGACCTGGCCGACGCCGCCCACCGCGCCCTGGAACTGCGCGGCGCCGAGAACGACTCCGCGCACGGCCACCTGCACCACGCGCTGATCGCGGCCCGTCTCCGGGACGGCGAGCGGGTCGCCCACGCGCTCGGCCAGGTCCTCGACGGCGACTTCTTCCACGCCTCCCTGATGAGCGCGCACTACCCGCACCGCCACGTCTACAACGCCGACGCCGCCCACACCCTGCCCGCCGTGCTGATCGAGGCGCTCGTCCAGTCCACCCCCGACCGGCTGGTCCTGCTGCCGGCGCCGCTCCCGGCGTATCCGAGCGGCGCACTGCGCGGGATCCGCACCCGGTTCGGCGCCTCACTCGACCTCACCTGGTCCCCGGACGGCGCCACCGCCGTCCTGCGCCCCACCCGCACCCACCGCATCGACCTGTGGACTTCCGCCGGCGCCGAGCCGCTCGACCTGGTCGCCGGAGAAGACCGCGTCCTGACGCCGAAGACGCGGTGACCCCCGCAATTCCCCCCACCCATGGAAGGAACCCCATGGCACCGAGCACCCTGAGCAGGATCACCAAGGCCCTGCTGGCACCCGCCCTCGCGTTCGGCGCGACGGTCGGCCTCGCCTCCGCCCCCGCGCACGCCGCCGTCTGGAGCTCCTGCGACCAGTGGGGCAACACCGGCCTGAACGGCTACACCCTCTACAACAACATCTGGGGCTCCGGCGCCGGCGCCCAGTGCGTCTGGGCCAACTCCGGCACCAACTGGGGCGTGTGGGCCGACCACCCGGGCACCGGCGGCATCAAGTCCTACCCGAACTCCAAGAAGGTGATCAACAAGTCGATCACCTCCCTGACGTCGCTCACCAGCAGCTACCGCGTCACCGTCCCGTCCTCGGGCGCGTACAACACCTCGTACGACATCTGGGACACCGACTACGACTACGAGATCATGCTGTGGGTCAACCACAACGGGGCCGTGGGCCCGCTCGGCAGCGCGCAGGGCACCGTGAGCCTCGGCGGCCACACCTGGAACGTGTACAAGGGGACCAACGGCGTCAACGAGGTCTTCTCCTTCCTGCGCACCTCGGACTCGAAGTCCGGCACCGTCGACATCCTCCCGATCCTCAAGTGGATCAAGGACACCAAGGGCTGGATGGGCAACGAGACCATCGGTGACGTGCAGTTCGGCTACGAGATCACCTCGTCGGCCGGCGGGCTGGACTTCCGCACCGACAACCTGACGGTCAGCGGCGGCTGACCCGCGTCCCGAGCGGCGAGGGGCCGGTCCCGCCGGCCCCTTCGCGCGCGGGCCGGCTACTGGACCGGGGCCGGGCCCGAGCTCGCGCGGACCGTCAGTTCGGGCGCGATCAGCACGACCTCGTCGCCGCCCCGCCCGTCGAACTTGGCGACCAGCTGTTCCACGGCGATCCGGCCCATCTCCTGTGCGGGGACGGCGACCGACGTCAGCCGCACCGAGGCCTGCACGGCGACCTGCTCCGGGCAGATGGCGACCACCGAGACGTCCTCGGGCACGGCCCGCCCCTGCTGCCGCAGCAGGGCGAGCAGCGGTTCCACCGCCGACTCGTTCTGCACGACGAAGCCCGTGGTGCCGGGACGCTCGTCGAGGATCCGGGCCAGGGTCACGGCCAGCGCGTCGTACCCGCCCTCGCACGGCCGGTGCAGCAGTCGTACTCCCAGCTCGCGGGCCCGGCCGCGCAGCCCGTCCAGGGTGCGCTCGGCGAAACCGGTGTGCCGCTCGTAGACCGCCGGGGCCTCGCCGATGACGGCGACGTCGTGGTGCCCCCGCTTCGCCAGGTGCTCCACGCACAGCGCGCCGGTGGCCTTGAAGTCGAGGTCGACGCAGGTCAGCCCGGTGGTGTCGGCGGGCAGTCCGATGAGCACCGCGGGCCGGTCGGTCTCCCTGAGCAGCGGCAGCCGTTCGTCGTCGAGTTCGACGTCCATCAGGATCATGCCGTCGGCGAGTCCGCTGCCCGCGACCCGGCGCACCGCGTCCGGGCCCTCCTCGCCGGTGAGCAGCAGCACGTCGTACCCGTGGGTGCGGGCCGTGGTGGCCACCGCGATGGCGATCTCCATCATCACCGGCACGTACATGTCCGTGCGCAGCGGGACCATCAGCGCGATGACGTTCGACCTGCTGCTGGCCAGGGCGCGGGCCCCGGCGTTCGGGTGGTAACCGAGCTCGCGGATGCTCCGCTCGACCCGTTGCCGGGTGTTCACGGAGATGGACCGCTTGCCGCTGAGGACATAACTCACCGTGCTCGCGGAGACTCCGGCGTGCTGGGCGACCTCGGCGAGGGTGACCATCCAGTCTCCAAGCTTGTGAAGCGCTTCGACAGTGCGCGCAATGTGCAGGGCAGGTGAGAGTGGTTCGACAGTAGTCCCAGAGGATCACGGGTGTCCATAGGCTATCGAAGCGCTTCGACAGCTTTCTCCGGAGCCGAGTCGAGCCGGGAGGGGCGCCGGAGGAATTGTCCCTCACCCCGACCGCCCGCCGAAGCGCGGGAGCGTCGGCCGTACGGCCGCACGAAGGGTGGCGGGGCGGCTACGGATCGGGTACATACGATCGAGTAGCACCCATCGGTCATGCAATGACACCGTCCCCTTCGCGGCGAGGTGAGCCTCATGTCCGCAGTACCCGAGACACCCCGGTCTCCGTCTCGACCCACGGTCACCGAACGGGAGGCCCGTCAGGTGGCGGAGGCCGCCCGGGAACAGGACTGGCGCAAGCCCAGCTTCGCCAAGGAACTGTTCCTCGGCCGCTTCCGGCTCGACCTGATCCACCCCCACCCCCTGCCCGCCGACGAGCACGTCCAGCGCGGCGAGGAGTTCCTCGCCAAGCTCCGCGACTTCTGCGAGACGAAGATCGACGGCGCCCGGATCGAGCGCGACGCCCTGATCCCCGACGACGTGATCACCGGGCTCAAGGAGCTCGGCGCCTTCGGCATGAAGATCGACACCAAGTACGGCGGCCTCGGCCTCACCCAGGTGTACTACAACAAGGCCCTGGCCCTGGTCGGCTCCGCCAGCCCGGCGATCGGCGCGCTGCTCTCCGCGCACCAGTCGATCGGCGTCCCGCAACCGCTGAAGATCTTCGGCACGCGGGAGCAGAAGGAGACGTTCCTGCCGCGCTGCGCCCGCACCGACATCTCGGCCTTCCTGCTCACCGAGCCGGACGTGGGCTCGGACCCGGCACGCCTGGCCACCACCGCCGTCCCCGAGGGCGAGGAGTACGTCCTGGACGGCGTGAAGCTGTGGACCACCAACGGGGTGGTCGCCGACCTCCTCGTGGTCATGGCGCGCGTACCGAAGTCCGAGGGCCACCGGGGCGGCATCACCGCGTTCGTGGTCGAGGCGGCCTCCGAGGGCGTCACCGTGGAGAACCGCAACGCCTTCATGGGCCTGCGCGGGCTGGAGAACGGCGTCACCCGCTTCCACCGGGTCCGCGTCCCCGCCGCCCACCGCATCGGCGAAGAGGGGCAGGGCCTGAAGATCGCCCTGACCACGCTCAACACCGGCCGGCTCTCCCTGCCCGCGATGTGCGTCGGATCCGGCAAGTGGTGCCTGAAGATCGCCCGCGAGTGGTCGGCGGCCCGGGAGCAGTGGGGCAAGCCGGTGGCGCTGCACGAGGCCGTCGGCTCCAAGATCGCGTTCATCGCGGCCACCACCTTCGCCCTGGAGGCCGTGGTCGACCTCTCCTCGCAGATGGCCGACGAGGACCGCAACGACATCCGCATCGAGGCCGCCCTCGCCAAGCTGTACGGCTCGGAGATGGCCTGGCTGATGGCCGACGAACTGGTCCAGATCCGCGGCGGGCGCGGCTTCGAGACCGCCGCGTCCCTGCGGGCGCGCGGCGAGCGGGCGGTCCCGGCCGAGCAGATGCTGCGCGACCTGCGCATCAACCGCATCTTCGAGGGCTCCACGGAGATCATGCACCTGCTGATCGCCCGCGAGGCCGTCGACGCCCACCTGTCCGTCGCCGGCGACCTGATCGACCCGGAGAAGTCCCTCGGCGACAAGGCGAGGGCCGGCGCGGGCGCGGGCCTCTTCTACGCCAAGTGGCTGCCGAAACTCGTCGCCGGACCCGGACAGCTCCCCGGCGCCTACGGCGAGTTCAAGCATGGCGTCGACCTCTCCCCGCACCTGCGCTACGTCGAGCGCACCTCCCGCAGGCTCGCCCGCTCCACCTTCTACGCCATGTCCCGCTGGCAGGGGAGGATGGAGACCAAACAGGGCTTCCTGGGCCGGATCGTCGACATCGGCGCGGAACTGTTCGCCATGAGCGCCGCCTGCGTCCGCGCGGAACTGCTGCGCGGCCGGGACGAGAACGGCCGCGAGGCCTACCAGCTCGCCGACGCCTTCTGCCGCCAGGCCCGCATCCGCGTCGAGGAGCTCTTCGGACGCCTGTGGTCCAACACCGACGACCTCGACCGCAAGGTCGTCAAGGGCGTGCTCTCCGGCACCTACGAGTGGCTGGAACAGGGCGTCATCGACCCCTCCGACGACGGCCCCTGGATCGCGGACGCCACCCCGGGCCCCTCCCGGCGGGAGAACGCCCACCGCCCGATCCGCTGATCCGCGCGGACGGCGCGGAGGGGACGCCCCGGGAAACCGGGGTCTCCCCTCCGCGCGGGGGCACGCGCCGGGCCGCCGGGGCGGGGCTTCGGCCGTGCGCGCGACCCGACACAATGGGGCCCATGACCGACGCTCCAGCCCCCCTCGCCGACCCGCACCTCGTCTACGACCCCGTGGCGGGAGACGGACCGAAGGACGTGGTGATCCTCGGCTCCACCGGGTCGATCGGCACCCAGGCCATCGACCTCGTGCTGCGCAACCCCGACCGCTTCCGGGTCACCGGCCTGTCCGCCAACGGCGGCCGGGTCGCCCTCCTGGCCGAGCAGGCCCGCCTGCTGCGGGTGCGCACGGTCGCCGTCGCCCGCGAGGACGTCGTACCGGCGCTGCGCGAGGCGCTGTCCGCGCAGTACGGGGCGGGGGAGCCGCTGCCCGAGATCCTGGCCGGGAAGGACGCGGCCACCCACCTCGCCGCCTCCGACTGCCACACCGTGCTCAACGGCATCACCGGCTCCATCGGCCTCGCCCCGACCCTCGCCGCCCTGGAGGCGGGCCGCACCCTCGCGCTCGCCAACAAGGAGTCGCTCATCGTCGGCGGCCCGCTGGTCAAGACGCTCGCCGAGCCCGGTCAGATCATCCCGGTCGACTCCGAGCACGCCGCCCTCTTCCAGGCGCTGGCCGCCGGCACCCGCGCCGACGTCCGCAAGCTCGTCGTCACCGCCTCCGGCGGCCCCTTCCGCGGCCGCACCAGGGAGCAGCTGGCGGACGTCACCGTCGAGGACGCCCTCGCCCACCCCACCTGGGCCATGGGCCCGGTCATCACGATCAACTCCGCGACCCTCGTCAACAAGGGCCTGGAGGTCATCGAGGCGCACCTGCTGTACGACATTCCCTTCGACCGCATTGAGGTCGTCGTGCACCCGCAGTCGTATGTCCACTCGATGGTTGAGTTCACGGACGGATCGACACTGGCCCAGGCGACGCCCCCCGACATGCGCGGGCCCATCGCCATCGGCCTCGGCTGGCCCGAACGGGTCCCGGACGCCGCCCCGGTCTTCGACTGGAGCAAGGCGTCCACCTGGGAGTTCTTCCCCCTCGACGACGAGGCGTTCCCCTCGGTGAACCTCGCCCGGCACGTCGGCGAGCTCGCGGGAACCGCCCCGGCGGTGTTCAATGCCGCGAACGAGGAGTGCGTGGAGGCGTTCCGCGCCGGCGCGCTGCCCTTCAACGGGATCATGGAGACCGTCACCCGGGTGGTCGAGGAACACGGCACCCCGGCGGCGGGAACTCCACTGACCGTGTCGGACGTCCTCGAAGCGGAGACCTGGGCGCGGACGAGGGCCCGGGAACTGACCGACCGGACGGCGAGCGCGGAGGCGCGTGCATGACGACCCTGATGTTCATCCTCGGCATAGTCGTCTTCGCGGCCGGCCTGCTGTTCTCGATCGCGTGGCACGAGCTGGGCCATCTGTCCACGGCCAAGATGTTCGGCATCCGCGTGCCCCAGTACATGGTCGGCTTCGGCCCGACCCTCTGGTCGCGCAACAAGGGCGAGACCGAGTACGGCGTCAAGGCGATCCCGTTCGGCGGCTACATCCGCATGATCGGCATGTTCCCGCCCGGCCCCGACGGCCGGCTGGAGGCCCGCTCCACCTCACCGTGGCGCGGCATGATCGAGGACGCCCGCTCCGCCGCCTTCGAGGAGCTCAGGCCCGGCGACGAGAAACGCCTGTTCTACACGCGCAAGCCGTGGAAACGGGTCGTCGTGATGTTCGCGGGCCCGTTCATGAACCTGGTCCTCGCCGTGGCGCTGTTCCTCACGGTGCTGATGGGCTTCGGCATCCAGCAGCAGACCACCACCGTCAGTTCGGTCTCGCAGTGCGTGATCGCGCAGAGCGAGAACCGCGACGAGTGCGAGAAGTCCGATCCCCGGTCCCCGGCCGCCGCGGCCGGGATGAAGGCCGAGGACAGGATCGTCGCCTTCGACGGCGTCCGGACCGAGGACTGGGGCACCCTCTCGGACCTCATCCGCGACAGCGCCGGCAAGCAGGTGCCGATCGTCGTCGACCGCGACGGCCGGGAGGTGACCCTCCAGGCGACGATCGCGACCAACATGGTCGCCAAGAAGGACGGCGACGGCGCCTACGTCGAGGGCGAGTACGTCAAGGCCGGCTTCCTCGGTTTCAGCGCGGCCACCGGCGTCGTCAAACAGGACTTCGGGGACTCCGTGGTCTGGATGACCGACCGGGTGGGCGACGCCGTCGACTCCCTCGCCGCCCTGCCGTCCAAGATCCCCGCCCTGTGGGACGCCGCCTTCGGCGACGGCCCGCGCGAACCCGACTCCCCGATGGGCGTCGTCGGCGCGGCCCGGGTCGGCGGCGAGATCGCCACCCTCGAGATCCCCGCCTCACAGCAGATGGCCATGTTCGTGATGCTGCTCGCGGGCTTCAACCTCTCCCTGTTCCTGTTCAACATGCTCCCGCTGCTGCCGCTCGACGGCGGACACATCGCGGGCGCCCTGTGGGAGTCGCTGCGCCGCAACCTCGCCAAGGTGCTGCGCCGCCCCGACCCCGGCCCGTTCGACGTGGCGAAACTGATGCCGGTGGCCTACGTGGTGGCCGGGGTCTTCGTCTGCTTCACCCTCCTCGTCCTGATCGCGGACGTGGTGAACCCGGTGCGGATCTCCTAGCCCCCGGACCGCGGCGCCCGCCGTTCACGACGGCCCGGAACCCCTGGGGTTCCGGGCCGTCGCCCTTTGGGCGGGTTTACGGCGGCGATGTGCCCGAGCGTTGGCCGGTGCCGTAATCTCGGAGCCCGGAGCCCGGAGCCCGCTGCTCACGGGGAGCCGGACCTTGATCCACGACTTGGGGTTGCACAGCAGATGACTGCGATTTCTCTCGGCATGCCGTCCGTTCCGACCAAGCTCGCCGAGCGCCGGAAGAGCCGGCAGATCCAGGTCGGATCCGTGGCGGTGGGCGGGGACGCCCCCGTGTCCGTGCAGTCGATGACGACCACGCGCACGTCCGACATCGGCGCGACCCTCCAGCAGATCGCCGAGCTCACCGCGTCCGGCTGCCAGATCGTGCGCGTGGCCTGTCCCACGCAGGACGACGCCGACGCCCTCCCGG
>NZ_LGCN01000217.1 GCF_001279005.1 Streptomyces caelestis | reverse complement strand
GGCGGTCCGCGTGAACCCCGGCAACATCAAGCAGTTCGACGACAAGGTCAAGGAGATCGCCAAGGCGGCCAGGGACCACGGCACCCCGATCCGCATCGGCGTGAACGCCGGCTCGCTGGACCGGCGCCTGCTCCAGAAGTACGGCAAGGCGACCCCCGAGGCGCTGGCCGAGTCCGCCCTGTGGGAGGCGTCCCTCTTCGAGGAGCACGACTTCCGGGACATCAAGATCTCCGTCAAGCACAACGACCCGGTCGTCATGGTCGAGGCGTACCGGCAGCTCGCCGCCCAGTGCGACTACCCCCTCCACCTCGGCGTCACCGAGGCCGGCCCCGCCTTCCAGGGCACCATCAAGTCGGCCGTCGCCTTCGGCGCGCTCCTCTCCCAGGGCATCGGCGACACCATCCGCGTCTCGCTGTCGGCCCCGCCGGTCGAGGAGATCAAGGTCGGCATCCAGATCCTGGAGTCGCTGAACCTGCGGCAGCGCGGCCTGGAGATCGTCTCCTGCCCGTCCTGCGGCCGCGCCCAGGTCGACGTCTACAAGCTCGCCGAGGAGGTCACCGCCGGCCTCACCGGCATGGAGGTGCCGCTGCGCGTCGATGGGCTGTGTGGTCAACGGCCCCGGCGAGGCCCGCGAGGCCGACCTCGGCGTCGCCTCCGGCAACGGCAAGGGCCAGATCTTCGTGAAGGGCGAGGTCATCAAGACCGTGCCCGAGTCGAAGATCGTGGAGACGCTGATCGAGGAGGCGATGAAGATCGCCGAGGAGATGGAGAAGGACGGCGTGACGTCGGGCGAGCCGCAGATCTCGGTGGCCGGCTGACGACGCCGGCCGGTCCGCCGGCCCCTTCGGCGTCCGGGGACGAGGCCGGCCGCGGACCGGAGCGGGGTCCGGGGGCGGCGTCCCCCGGATTCCGCGGGTACAGTGCGGAGACATCAGCAGACCCCCGTGTGTGAGGCCCCGCGCGTGTTGACGCAGACCACATCCCGGGTCCTCGAACCGAGCGACCTGGACGCCGCACTCGCCGTACTCGACCGCGAGCCGGTCGCGAACGCCTTCGTGACGGCCCGCGTCCGGATCGCGGGCCTGGACCCGTGGCGGCTCGGCGGCGAGATGTGGGGCTGGTACGAGGGGGGCGTCCTGACCTCCCTGTGCTACGCCGGCGCCAACCTGGTGCCCATCTGCGCCACCCCCCGGGCCGTCCGCGCCTTCGCCGACCGCGCCCGCCGGGCCGGCCGCCGCTGCTCCTCCGTCGTCGGCCCGGCCGAGCCCACCGCCGCGCTCTGGCGGCTGCTCGAACCCCAATGGGGCCCGGCCCGCGAGGTCCGCGCCCACCAGCCCCTCATGGTCACCGACCGGATGTCCGACGTCATAGCCCCGGACCCCTTCGTCCGCCGCGTCCGCAAGGACGAACTGGAGACGATCATGCCGGCGTGCGTGGCGATGTTCACCGAGGAGGTCGGCATCTCCCCGCTGGCCGGTGACGGCGGCCTGATCTACCAGGCCCGGGTCGCCGAACTCGTCGGCGCCGGCCGCTCCTTCGCCCGCTTCGACGCCGACGGCAAGGTCGTCTTCAAGGCCGAGATCGGCGCCGCGACCGACCGCGCCTGCCAGATCCAGGGCGTCTGGGTGGCCCCCGAGCACCGGGGGAAGGGCGTCGCCGCACCCGGTATGGCGGCCGTCCTCCGCTACGCCCTGACGGAGATAGCCCCCGTGGCGAGCCTCTACGTCAACGACTTCAACACGCCCGCCCGCAGGACGTACGAGAAGGTGGGCTTCCAAGAGGTCGGCGCCTTCATGAGCGTGCTGTTCTGACGGGGCACGCCGTGCGGTCCCCCCGGCCTGTAGTCTCCCCGGCATGGTGCGCTTTCCCGGTCACGGCCGCTCCCACCCCGACGACATCGTGATCGGCCCCCTCGACCTCCCCGGCCACGTCGACGAGGCGCTGGCGGTGCAGGCGGTGGCGTTCGGGCTCGGTCCCGACGAGGTGGCCGTACGCCGGCAGATCGTGCTGCGCCACATGACCTTCCCCGGCGCCCGCGCCTTCGGCGCCACCGTCGAGGGCCACCTGGTCGGCTTCGTCTACGGCATGCCCAACGACCGCACCCACTGGTGGTCCACCGTCGTCGAGCCCTATCTGCGCGCCCGGGGCCACGACGACTGGCTCGACGACTCCTTCGTCATCACCGAGCTGCACGTCCACCCCCGGTACCAGAAGCACGGCATCGGCCGCGCCCTGATCACCACGATCACCGACGGCGCCGACGAGCCCCGCTCCATCCTCTCCGCCATCGACGTCGAGAGCCCGGCCCGTCACCTGTACCGCTCGCTCGGCTACCAGGACCTCGCCCGCCAGGTCCACTTCCCCAGCGCCGTCAAGCCGTACGCCGTCATGGGCGCCCCGCTGCCGCTCCCCCGCGGGTAGCGGACGGCGGACAATCGATTTCCGCCGCCGCGTCCCGCCCGGCTAACCTCCCTGTCATCCACCCAGACGCAGCAGGAGTACGAGAACCATGGCGAACGCACCGGTCCAGCGCATGTCCCAGTTGATGGCGAAGACGCTGCGCGACGACCCGGCGGACGCCGAGGTCCTCAGCCACAAGCTTCTCGTCCGGGCCGGCTACGTGCGCCGCACCGCCGCCGGCATCTGGACCTGGCTGCCCCTCGGCAAGAAGGTCCTCGCCAACGTCGAGCGCGTCGTCCGCGAGGAGATGGACGCCATCGGCGCCCAGGAGGTGCTGCTCCCCGCCCTGCTGCCGCGCGAGCCCTACGAGGCGACCGGCCGCTGGGACGAGTACGGCCCCGAGCTGTTCCGCCTCCAGGACCGCAAGGGCGGCGACTACCTCCTCGGACCCACCCACGAGGAGATCTTCACCCTGATGGTGAAGGACCAGGCGTCCTCCTACAAGGACCTGCCGGTGATCCTCTACCAGATCCAGAGCAAGTACCGGGACGAGGCCCGCCCCCGCGCCGGCATCCTGCGCGGCCGCGAGTTCCTGATGAAGGACTCCTACTCCTTCGACCTGGAGGACGAGGGCCTGGCGAAGTCGTACGCCCTGCACCGCCAGGCGTACCAGAGGGTCTTCGAGCGCCTCGGCCTCGACTACCGCATCTGCGCGGCCACCGCCGGCGCCATGGGCGGCTCCAAGTCCGAGGAGTTCCTCGCCCCCGCGGAAGCCGGTGAGGACACCTTCGCGGACTGCCCGAACTGCGACTTCGCCGCGAACACCGAGGCGATCGCCTACGAGCTGAAGCCGGTCGACGCCGCCGGCGTCCCGGCCGCCGAGGAGATCCCCACCCCCGACACCCCGACCATCGAGACCCTCGCCGCCTCGCTCGGCGTCGAGGCCTCGGCCACGCTGAAGAACCTGCTGGTCAAGGTCGACGGCGAGATCGTCGCCGTGGGCGTCCCCGGCGACCGCGAGGTCGACATGGGCAAGGTCGAGGCGCACTTCGCCCCGGCCGCCGTGGAAATGGTCACCGAGGCCGACTTCATGGCCCGCCCCGACCTGGTGCGCGGCTACGTCGGCCCGCAGGGCCTGGGCAAGGTGAAGTACGTCGCCGACCCGCGCGTGGCGCCGGGCACCGCCTGGATCACGGGCGCCAACAAGGCCGACACGCACGCGAAGAACGTGGTCGCGGGCCGTGACTTCGAGGTCGACGAGTACGTGGACGTCGTGGTGGTGCAGGAGGGCGACCCGTGCCCCGCGTGCGGCACGGGTCTGCGTCTGGACCGCGCCATCGAGATCGGCCACATCTTCCAGCTGGGCCGCAAGTACGCCGACGCCCTCAAGCTCGACGTGCTGGGCCAGAACGGCAAGCCGGTCCGCGTCACCATGGGTTCCTACGGCATCGGCGTCTCCCGCGCGGTGGCGGCGCTCGCCGAGCAGACCGCCGACGACAAGGGCCTGTGCTGGCCGGCGGAGGTCGCCCCGGCCGACGTCCACGTGGTCGCCGCGGGCAAGGCTCTCCAGACCGAGCTGGCCCTGGACGTCTCCGAGAAGCTGTCCGCCGCGGGCCTGCGCGTCCTGGTCGACGACCGCCCCGGCGTCTCCCCGGGCGTGAAGTTCACCGACTCGGAGCTGATCGGCGTCCCGCGGATCCTGGTCGCGGGCCGCCGCGCCGCCGAGGGCGTCGTCGAACTCAAGGACCGCCGCACCGGCGAGCGCGAGGAACTCACGGTCGACGAGGCGGTCGCCCGCCTCACGGCGTAACGGCGTCACCGGGCCCGTGCCGGCCGCCGTCGCACGGGCCCGGGTCTCGTCCAGTCCGGGTCTCAGCCGGCCCCTCTCGCTTCCACGGGGCGGTGAAGGACCGGCCGGGCGCCGGCTCGGTGATGAGCGCGACGGCGGTGAGGAAGTCGACCTGGCCGCTCGCGAACATCGGGGTGGCGAGCGCCTTCGGCCCGTAGTGCCCGGCCGCCCGCACGGCGCGTCGGAGACCCGCTCGCCGTCCGCGGGCGGCTGCGGCACGGCTTCCACGAGGGCCGGCGCGCTCGACTCCGGTGAAGTACGGCGAGTCCCACCAGGACGCCACCGAGGCGATCCGCTCCTCCGACTGCCCGGCCCCGCGCAGGAAGCCCGTGTGCAGGACGGTCAGGCAGGCGCCGCCGGCGATCCGACCGGCGCGCAGCCGGACCGGGCTGATCGTGGAGCGCGGCACCGGCCCGTCGCCGGTGACCTTGAACAGTGCCGCCGCCGTCTCCTCCGGGTCGCTCCGCCCGCCGTCCCCGCCCCGACGGACCACGGCGCGGAAGTGCGACGGAGGCCCCGCAACGGGAACAGGTCCTGGATGTGCTGTCCCGGGACATCGGTGACACGCGTGCCGGGTGCTCGAACGGGTGAGGGCCTTCCGGGTTCGGTGTGGACGGCGACATCCACCGCCGACCCCGCACTGGCATCGGCGGCCACCCGTCAGCCGGGCCGCGTCACCGGCCTGCCCGATCGACACGGCTAGAGCCAGCTCGCGAACTCCAGGAGGAGTTCCGCGTCCCGCTCCCGGCCCACGCGGCGGGCCCGCACCCCCGACTCCACCGCCCGGAACAGCGTCCACCCCCGCAGCCGCTCCCGGTCGACCTCCAGCGACTCCGCCAGCCGCTTCACCCGCCGCCGCGTCGTCGTCGCCCCCGACGCCTGCGCGATGAGGTCCTCCACCCGGTCCCGCACCAGCCGCGCCAGATCGAACGCGTGCTCACCGACCACCGGATCCGGTCCCACCGCCAGCCACGGCATCCGCTCCCCGGACAGCACCTTGCTCTGCCGGAACGTGCCGTGCAGCAGCCGCTGCTCGGGCGGCGCCGCCAACAGCTCCTCGCGGGCCGTCAGCGCCGCCTCCACCAGCGGAGCCACCTCCGGGTCGGCCACCGCGCTCGCCCGCATGGCCCGGGCCTGCCGCCCCGTCCGCTCGGCCACCGTCTCGAAACCGTGCCCCTCCGGCGGGTCCACCCAGAGCCGGCGCAGCGTCCCCGCCGCCTCCAGCAACGCCTTCGCCTCCGGCAGTGACCGCACCGACACGTCCGGGTGCAACCGCTCCAGCAGCAGCACCCCCTCGGTCGCGCCCGGAGCCGGCTCCAGCAGCCGGACCGCCCCCAGACCGCCCCAGTGGGCCAGCGCGGCCCGCTCGCTCCCCGGGCGCGCCCGGGGCGGCGCCAGCTTCAGCACGGCGGGCGTCCCGTCGGCCGTGCGCACCAGCACGACCAGGCTGCTGCGCCCGCCCGGCACCTGCACCCGCTCCACGGTCAACTCGCACCGTGCGACGGCTTCGCGCGCCGCCTCCGGCAGCCTCTCCAGCCAGTCGTCGCCCTCGGGCGCCGTCTCACGGAGCGCCCTCACCAGACGCTTCGGCGGTTCGAAGACCATGCGCGAGTCGTTCCCTTCCTGCTGTACGCGGTGCCCGCCCCGTCACGCCGTCGGCGCCGGGGTCCCCGAAGCCGTGCCGCCCCGCTCGGCGAGCCCAGGGAAGGCTACGCTCCCGCCGCTCCAGCGCACCGACCGCACCGCCGCCTCCCGCATCGCCTCGGCGGCCCCCCGCCGCTGCTCGCCCCCGCTCGCGCGCACCAGGTCGGCGTAGACCCCGGCCACCCTGTCCTCCAGCTCCGCCGCCAGCCGGACCGCCGCCGCGGCGTCCGGCACCGGGAACGGCAGCGCGTACCCCGCGGCGGCGGCGACGGGCGCGCCCCCCGCGTCCTGCACCGCGCGCACCAGCGCGTCCCTGCGCGCCCGGTGCGCGTCGTACGCCGTCCGTGCCTCGGCACGGCGGCCCGCGCCGATCCGGCCGCCGACGACCCCGTAGCCGTACACCGCCGCGTGCTCCGCCGCCAGGGCGGCCTGCAGCGCCCGCAGCTCCCGGTCCTTCGCCTCGCGCGACTCGCTCACCCTCATGCCTCCGTCAGCAGGTACACGTGCGCCGCGCCGGCCGCCGCCACCGAGGCCAGCAGCCGGGCCAGCTCGCCCGGCGCGTCGAGGAGCGCCTTCGCGCGCCGGTCGGCGATCTCCCGCTCGGCGGCGGCGAGTCCGGCGAGGGCGTCCTTCTCCTTCGCGGGCACGGCGGCCGGCGGGGAGGCCGGGGGCGAGCCCGCCCCGGACGACGACGGCGAGGGCGACGGTGAGGACTCCGCCGCGGCCCCGAACGCCTCCGCGTGCCGTACGACCTCCGCGCGCAGCGGACGCAGCCGCTCCGCCAGCCTCGGATGCGCGGCCGCGACCGCGTCGTACCGCGCGGCCAGCTCCCTGCTGTCCCGGGCCGCACGCGCGCGTGCCCGGTCGGCGGCCGAGGGACGGCTGCCACCGGAGGCCCCGGACTCCTCGGACCCGGCGGAGCAGCCCGCCACCAGCAGGGCCGCCGGGGCGACGGCGAGCAGACTCCTTCTGCGCGGCCCCGAACGGGCACGCGGAGGCGGGGGGAACGGCACGGCAGACGTCCTCGGGGGGCTCGTACGAACACAGCGACGAAGGGAGGGGCCGGGGCCCGTGATCACCGTACCCGTGCGCCCGCGCGGGGGCGCTCAGCGGCACCCTCCGTGACCGGGTGGACGGCAACACCCTCCGCGACCGGATACCCTTTGATCCAGACACGCGCACCGTCCCACAACAGCACACGCGGCCGAGGAGTCACCCGGATGAGCACGACCCAGAGCGAGAGGCTTCGAGAACTTCTGGAGCCGCTCGTCAGCTCCCAGGGCCTGGACCTCGAAGAGATCGCCGTGGACGCGGTCGGCCGCAAGCGTGTGCTGCGCGTCGTCGTCGACTCCGACACCGGAGCGGACCTCGACCGGATCGCCGATGTGAGCCGCGCGCTCTCGGCGAAGCTCGACGAGACGGACGCGATGGGCGGCGGGGAGTACACCCTCGAGGTCGGAACCCCGGGTGCGGAGCGCCCCCTCACCGAGCACCGGCACTACGTGCGCGCCACCGGCCGCCTGGTCCGGTTCCAGCTGGCCGAGGGCGGCGAACTGGTCGCCAGGATCGTCGAGGCGGACGAGGACGGTCTCGACCTCGAGGTGCCCGGGGTGAAGGGCCGCAGGGCCACCGCGCGCCGGCTCGCCTTCGACGACATCACCAGGGCGCGCGTGCAGGTCGAATTCAACCGCAAGGACAACGAGAAGGAAGAGGAGGCGTAATCGTGGACATCGACATGAGTGCACTTCGGCTCTTGGTCAGGGAGAAGGAGATCTCCCTCGACCTGCTGGTCGAAGCGATCGAATCGGCCCTCCTCATCGCCTATCACCGCACCGAGGGAAGCCGCCGGCACGCGCGCGTGGAGCTCAACCGGGAGACCGGACATGTGACCGTGTGGGCGAAGGAGGACCCCGAGGACCTCGAGGAGGGCCAGGAGGCCCGCGCGTTCGACGACACCCCGTCGGGCTTCGGCCGCATCGCCGCCACCACGGCCAAGCAGGTCATCCTGCAGCGCCTGCGCGACGCCGAGGACGACGCGACGCTCGGCGAGTACGCCGGCCGCGAGGGCGACATCGTCACCGGAGTGGTCCAGCAGGGCCGCGACCCGAAGAACGTGCTGGTCGACATCGGCAAGCTGGAGGCCATCCTGCCGGTGCAGGAGCAGGTGCCCGGCGAGACCTATCCGCACGGCATGCGGCTGCGCAGCTACGTCGTCCGGGTGGCCAAGGGCGTGCGCGGCCCGTCCGTCACCCTGTCGCGCACCCACCCCAACCTGGTGAAGAAGCTCTTCGCCCTGGAGGTGCCGGAGATCGCCGACGGGTCCGTCGAGATCTCCGCGATCGCCCGCGAGGCCGGCCACCGCACCAAGATCGCCGTACGCTCCACCCGTTCGGGTCTGAACGCCAAGGGCGCCTGCATCGGCCCCATGGGCGGCCGGGTGCGCAACGTCATGGGCGAGCTGAACGGTGAGAAGATCGACATCGTCGACTGGTCCGACGACCCGGCCGAGATGGTGGCGAACGCGCTGTCGCCGGCCCGGGTCTCCAAGGTGGACATCGTCGACATGGCCGCCCGGTCCGCCCGGGTCACCGTGCCGGACTACCAGCTCTCCCTGGCGATCGGCAAGGAGGGGCAGAACGCCCGCCTCGCCGCCCGTCTGACCGGCTGGCGGATCGACATCCGGCCGGACACGGAACAGGCCGGGGAATAGATCCCGGCCGTAGGTCGCTGAGATCACGACAGCTTTGCGCGCGGCAAGTGTTCGATTCTCGCCCCACAGGGGTGAGGTCGGCGCGGGGAGGTAGACTGAGGAGTGTCTGGCCGGACACGTGCTGGCGTATGCCCCGAGCGCACCTGCGTGGGGTGCCGGGAGCGAGCGGTCAAGAGCGAGCTGCTGCGGATCGTGGTGATCGAGGATGCGTGCGTCCCCGATCCTCGCGGTACGCTGCCCGGCCGGGGTGCGTATACGCATCCCGTCCCGGTCTGTCTCGACCAGGCGGTGCGCCGCAGGGCGTTCCCACGGGCGTTCCGCGTCCCGGGACCGCTCGACGTAAAGGCGTTGCGCCACTACGTCGAGCAGGCACAAGGTTGCTGAGCAGCGGCTTCACGCCGGCTGGCCAGGCAACACGTAAGAACATGCCGCACGGAAGCCCCGTGCGGTCTGGTACCTCGCGAGTCGAAAGCAGGTCGAGATTGCGATGAGCACTCGATGAGTACGCGATGAGTACGCCCATGAACTAGCGACGGTCCGGACGCAACCCGGACCTCAGAGGAGCGAAGTGGCTAAGGTCCGGGTCTACGAACTCGCCAAGGAGTTCGGCGTGGAGAGCAAGGTCGTCATGGCCAAGCTCCAGGAACTCGGTGAATTCGTCCGTTCGGCGTCTTCGACCATCGAAGCGCCCGTAGTACGCAAGCTGACCGACGCCTTCCAGCAGGGCGGGGGCAACGGCAGGTCCGCCGCGAAGCCCGGCGCGCCCCGCAAGGCGGCCCCCAGGCCCGCCGCGCCGTCCCCGGCGCAGGCGGCCCGTCCGGGTCCGGCCGCCCCGAAGCCGCCGGCCGCACCCAAGCCCGCCGCGGCCCAGCCGCCGGCGGCTCCGTCCGCTCCGTCGGCGCCCGCGCCGGCGGCCTCCGGTTCGCGTCCGACGCCGGGCCCGCGCCCCGCGCCGCGTCCGGCTCCGGCGGCCCCGGAGTTCCAGGCCCCGCCCGCGGCGGCCCCGGCTCCGGCAGGCCCGAAGCCCGGCGGCGCGCGTCCCGGCGCCCCCAAGCCCGGCGGTCGTCCCGCCGGTCAGGGTCAGGGTCAGGGCGGCCAGGGCGGTCAGGGCCGTCCGGCCGGTCAGGGTCAGCGCCCCGGTGGCGGCGCACCGCGCCCGGGCGGTCGCCCGGCCGGTCCGCGTCCCGGTAACAACCCCTTCACCTCCGGTGGCTCCACCGGCATGGCCCGTCCGCAGGCTCCGCGCCCGCAGGGCGGCGCGCGTCCCGGTCCGGGTGGTCCCGGCGGCGCCGGTCCCCGTCCGCAGGCCCCCGGCGGCCAGGGCGGCGGTCCGCGTCCGCAGGCTCCGGGCGGGCAGCGCCCGACCCCGGGCTCGATGCCGCGTCCGCAGGGCGGTCCCCGTCCCGGCGGCGGCCCCGGCGGTCCGCGTCCGAACCCCGGCATGATGCCGCAGCGTCCCGCTGCCGGCCCGCGTCCCGGCGGCGGCCCCGGTGGCCGTGGTCCGGGCGGTGCGGGTCGTCCGGGCGGCGCCGGTCGTCCCGGCGGCGGCGGCTTCGCCGGCCGTCCCGGTGGCGGCGGCGGTGCCGGTCGTCCCGGTGGCGGCGGCGGTTTCGCCGGTCGTCCCGGCGGTGGCGGCGGCTTCGGCGGCGGCGGTGGCCGTCCCGGCTTCGGCGGCCGTCCCGGCGGTCCCGGTGGCCGTGGTGGCACGCAGGGCGCCTTCGGCCGTCCCGGCGGTCCCGCGCGTCGTGGCCGCAAGTCGAAGCGGCAGAGGCGCCAGGAGTACGAGGCCATGCAGGCCCCGTCGGTCGGCGGCGTGATGCTGCCTCGCGGCAACGGCGAGACCATTCGCCTGTCGCGCGGTGCGTCGCTCACCGACTTCGCGGAGAAGATCAACGCCAACCCGGCGTCGCTCGTCGCGGTCATGATGAACCTCGGCGAGATGGTCACCGCGACCCAGTCCGTCTCCGACGAGACGCTCCAGCTCCTCGCCGGCGAGATGAACTACACGGTTCAGATCGTCAGCCCGGAGGAGGAGGACCGCGAGCTGCTCGAGTCCTTCGACCTGGAGTTCGGCGAGGACGAGGGCGACGAGGAGGACCTGGTGGTCCGCCCGCCGGTCGTCACCGTCATGGGTCACGTCGACCACGGCAAGACCCGACTGCTCGACGCCATCCGCAAGACGAACGTCATCGCGGGCGAGGCCGGCGGCATCACCCAGCACATCGGTGCCTACCAGGTCGCGACCGAGGTCAACGAAGAAGAGCGCAAGATCACCTTCATCGACACCCCGGGTCACGAGGCGTTCACCGCCATGCGTGCCCGTGGTGCGCGCTCGACCGACATCGCGATCCTGGTCGTCGCGGCCAACGACGGCGTCATGCCGCAGACGGTCGAGGCGCTCAACCACGCCAAGGCGGCCGACGTGCCGATCGTCGTCGCGGTCAACAAGATCGACGTCGAGGGCGCCGACCCGACCAAGGTGCGCGGTCAGCTGACCGAGTACGGCCTGGTGGCCGAGGAGTACGGCGGCGACACCATGTTCGTCGACATCTCCGCCAAGCAGGGTCTGCACATCGACAGCCTCCTCGAGGCCGTCATCCTCACCGCGGACGCCTCGCTCGACCTGCGGGCCAACCCCACGCAGGACGCGCAGGGCATCTCGATCGAGTCCCGGCTCGACCGCGGCCGCGGCGCCGTGGCGACCGTCCTCGTCCAGCGAGGCACGCTGCGGGTCGGCGACACGATGGTGGTGGGCGACGCCTACGGCCGCGTGCGCGCCATGCTCGACGACAACGGCAACAACGTCGCCGAGGCGGGCCCGTCGACGCCGGTCCAGGTCCTGGGTCTGACCAACGTCCCGGGTGCGGGCGACAACTTCATCGTCGTGGACGAGGACCGTACGGCCCGTCAGATCGCCGAGAAGCGCGCCGCCCGTGAGCGCAACGCCGCGTTCGCCAAGCGCACGCGCCGCGTGTCGCTGGAGGACCTGGACAAGGTGCTCAAGGCCGGCGAGGTCCAGCAGCTGAACCTGATCATCAAGGGTGACGCCTCCGGTTCGGTCGAGGCCCTCGAGTCCTCGCTGCTCCAGCTGGACGTCGGCGAAGAGGTCGACATCCGCGTCCTGCACCGCGGCGTCGGTGCGGTCACGGAGTCCGACATCGACCTGGCGATGGGCTCCGACGCCATCGTGATCGGCTTCAACGTGCGCGCCGCCGGGCGTGCCGCGCAGATGGCCGAGCGCGAGGGTGTGGACGTCCGTTACTACTCGGTCATCTACCAGGCGATCGAGGAGATCGAGGCGGCCCTCAAGGGCATGCTCAAGCCGGAGTACGAAGAGGTCGAGCTCGGCACGGCGGAGATCCGCGAGGTCTTCCGCTCGTCCAAGCTGGGCAACATCGCGGGTGTGCTCATCCGCTCCGGCGAGGTCAGGCGCAACACCAAGGCGCGCCTGCTGCGCGATGGCAAGGTCATCGCGGAGAACCTCAACATCGAGGGTCTGCGTCGCTTCAAGGACGACGTCACCGAGATCCGTGAAGGCTACGAGGGCGGTATCAACCTCGGAAACTTCAACGACATCAAGGTCGACGACGTCATCGCGACGTACGAGATGCGCGAGAAGCCGCGGGTGTAACACCCCACGGTGCGTGCCGGCCGGCGGGACCCACCCGGGTCCCGCCGGCCGGCGCGTGTGTGCGGAAACGCCCGGCGGCGCGGCCGGCCGGGCGCAATATCCGTCGATCGCCGCACCCCCTTCGTTGTACGGTTCTGGTGTCCCTGCCCACTACGGATGGCGGGGCCACCGATCCCGTGCCGGCGGGTGAACCGGTTGCACACATGTATGTGGGGACACTGTCCTTCGACCTCCTCCTCGGCGACGTGCACTCGCTGAAGGAGAAGCGCTCCGTCGTCCGCCCGATCGTCGCCGAGCTCCAGCGCAGGTACGCGGTGAGCGCGGCCGAGGTGGATCACATGGACCTCCATCGCAGGGCGATCGTCGGCCTGGCCATGGTGTCCGGCGACGCGGCGCACCTGACCGACGTGCTGGACCGCTGCGAGCGGCTGGTCGCCGGGCGCCCGGAGGTGGAACTGCTGTCCGTCAGGCGGCGCTTCCACGGTGAAGACGACTGACGACCACAGCCCAGAGATACGCAGACAGGAAAGAACGGGAGACGGACCAGTGGCCGACAACGCGCGGGCGAAAAGGCTGGCGGACCTCATCCGAGAGGTGGTGGCCCAGAAGCTGCAGCGCGGGATCAAGGACCCGCGGCTCGGTTCGCACGTCACCATCACGGACACCCGGGTCACGGGTGACCTCAGGGAGGCGACCGTCTTCTACACGGTGTACGGGGACGACGAGGAGCGCAAGGCCGCCGCGGCGGGCCTGGAGAGCGCCAAGGGCATCCTGCGCTCCGAGGTGGGCCGGGCGGCGGGCGTGAAGTTCACCCCGACCCTGGCCTTCGTCATGGACGCGCTCCCGGACACGGCACGCACCATCGAGGACCTCCTCGACAAGGCGCGCCAGTCCGACGCGAAGGTGCGCGAGGCGTCCGCGGGCGCCACGTACGCCGGTGACGCCGACCCGTACCGCAAGCCGGAAGACGACGAGACGGACGACACCGCCGAATGACCCAGAAGCACACCACGCCCGACGGCCTTGTCATCGTCGACAAGCCGTCGGGCTTCACTTCGCACGACGTGGTCGCCAAGATGCGCGGCATCGCGCGCACCCGGCGCGTCGGCCACGCCGGCACCCTCGACCCGATGGCGACGGGCGTCCTCGTCCTCGGCGTCGAGAGGGCGACCAAGCTCCTCGGCCACCTCGCGCTGACCGAGAAGGAGTACCTGGGCACCATCCGGCTCGGGCAGAACACGCTCACCGACGACGCCGAGGGGGAGATCACCTCCTCCACCGACGCCTCCGCGGTCACCCGCGAGGCCGTCGACGCCGGTGTCGCCGCGCTGAGCGGCGACATCATGCAGGTGCCGTCCAAGGTCAGCGCCATCAAGATCAACGGGGTGCGCTCCTACAAGCGGGCCCGGGAGGGCGAGGAGTTCGACATCCCCGCCCGGCCGGTCACCGTCTCCTCGTTCTCCGTGTACGACGTCCGGGAGGCGGTCGCCGAGGACGGCACCCCGGTGCTGGACCTGGTGGTGTCGGTGGTCTGCTCCTCCGGCACCTACATCCGGGCCCTCGCCCGCGACCTGGGCGCCGGCCTGGGCGTCGGTGGGCACCTCACCGCGCTGCGCCGGACCCGTGTCGGCCCGTACAAGCTGGACTCCGCGAAGACGCTGGACCAGCTCCAGCAGGAGCTGACGGTGATGCCGATCGCCGAGGCCGCCACGGCCGCGTTCCCGCGCTGGGACGTCGACGGCCGGCGGGCCAGGCTGCTCACCAACGGGGTACGCCTTGAGATGCCCGAGGAGTACGCCGGCTCCGGAGCCGTGGCCGTGTTCGGTCCCGAGAGCCGGTTCCTGGCGCTCGTCGAGGAGCAGCGGGGCAAGGCCAAGAGCCTGGCCGTCTTCGGCTGACCGCCGCCGCGGGGCCGCCCGTGGAGCGGCGTCACGGTGATGGACGTGACGCCGCTCCACGGCCCCCCGGTTCCCCCACCCCCAGGGTTGTCCATCCACCCCCGCCTGTTCACCCGTACGTGCGGGCGCTCGGAGTGAACCGGGGGAGCGGAAGGGGGCGCGTTCACCGGACGGTCCGTCCCGCTGATCATTCCGGCCCTACTGTCGCAGCCGAGGGCACGGATGCGCGACGGGAGGCTTCGACGATGCCGTCCCCCTACGAACCCCGTCACGAACGGGACACGCCGGACGGGACTCCGGGCCCGTACGACGTCCTGGTCCGTCTGCACGACCTCGCCGGCCGGCCGCGCGGAACCGGCTTCGTGGCCGACCACCACGGCACGGTGCTCACCAGCCACGAGGCGGTCGACGGTCTGCCCCGGCTCGTGCTGCACGCGGCGGCCGGCCGCCAGTGCGTGGTGACCGCGGACGCGGTGACCCCGCTGCCCGCGCTCGGCCTGGCCCTGGTCCGCAGTCAGGGGCTCGGCGTCGCACCGCTGCCGGTCACCGCGCGGCGCGCCGTCCGGCCCGGCGCCTACGTGCGGATCGCCGCCGGAGGCTGGCGCGAGGCGCGCGTGCTGGGCACGCGCCCCGTGACCTACACCGCCACCGACCGCACGTACCCCCTCGGCGGCGCCCTGGAGCTGGCGGTCGGCACCGCGGGCCGGGACGCGCTGCGGCTCGGCGGCGGAGCCGCCGGCGGCCCGGTGCTCGACGCCACCACCAACGCCGTGCTCGGCGTCCTCGGCACCGCGCTCCGCTCGGACGACCGCGACGAGGGCTTCGCCGTACCGCTGCCGCCCGCGGCCCGTACCGAGGGCCCGCTCGCCGAGCTGCTCGCCGAGAACGCGGCGACGGTCCCGGCCCACGGAGCCGATCTCAACCTCGCCGGGGTGGTGCGGCTCACGGCCGTCCCGGTCGGACGGGACGGGCCGACCGGTGCCGTGGAACCCGTCGACCGGCCCGCCGTGCTCGCGGAGTTCGCCGCGTTCGAGCGGGGCGGGGCCGCCGTGCTGGGCCTGGTCGGACCGCCCGGCAGCGGCCGTACGACGCAACTCGAGGCGCTCGCCGCCCGCCGGCACCGCGCGGCCCGGCCCACGCTCCGGCTGCGCGGCGCCGATGTGAGGGAGGGCGACGGCTCGGTCGCCGACGCCGCCCGCCGGGCACTGGACCGGGCCGCCGTTCTCGTCGCCGCCTCCCGCGCCCCGTTCCCGGCCGGCCCGGACGCCCTCGGCGACGTGAGTCCGGAGCACCTGGCCGGACTCGCCCGCACTGCCGGCCACCCCCTGCTGCTCCTCCTCGACGGCCCCGAGGAGGCGGCGCTCTCCCACCAGGCCGGGTGGACCGCCGGGACCGTGCGGTGGCTGCGGGCGACGGGCGCCCGGCTGGTGGTGGCGTGCCGGGCGGAGCACTGGGAGGAGGCGGGATTCCCGGAAGAGCTGCTGCACGCCGGCGCGCCCCGCCCCGACGGGCTCCCCGCCTGTGTGGCGCTCGGCGACCTCACCGCCGAGGAGGCCCGCGAGGCGCGCGCCCGCCACGGCATCCCCGAGGGCGCGGTCGCCGACGCCGACGCCCGCCACCCCCTGACCCTGCGGATGCTCGCGGACGTCCGGGCCGCCCTCGCCGACACCGCCCCCGACACCCCCGTCGACCGCGACGACGTCTTCTCGGCCCACCTGGACCTGATGTGCCTGCGGATCGCCGTCCGCCTCGCCGACGGGAACGGGATCCGCGGCACCGCCGTACGCCGGCTCGCCGCGAAGGTCGCCGGACAGGTGCACGAGGCCGCCCGGCGCAGCCTCGGCACGGGCGAGCTGGACCGGGGGGCGTTCGAGGCGGCGTTCCCCCGGGGAACCGCCCCCGACCGGCTCGGCGGCGGCACCGGCTGGGCCGCGGCCGTGCTCGCCGAGGGGCTCCTCGTCCCGGCCGGGACGAGCGGCTACCGGTTCGCGGACGAGGAGCTGGCCGACTGGCTCCACGGCGCCCACCTCGACGTGGACGGCGCCCTGCGCGCCCTGGTCCACACCGCCCCCGCCACCCCGGGCGCCCACGGCGGCCGCGCTCCGTGGCCCGCCGCCGAGCCGGGCGGGAGCGGGTCCCCGCTGTCCGGCGGCCGGGCCCGGCCCGTCGCTCCCGACGGCGGGGGCGCGGTGGAGGGCCTTCTCCGGGTGCCCGGTCGCGGGACCGGCGGGCCGCGCGCCGTGCGGGCTGCTTCCGGCGACCGGGACGCCGCCCAGGGCCCCCTCCCGCCGTCCGGCGGCCGGGCCGGTCCGGCGGCCGGACGGCGTGCTCTGCCCGCTGTCGCCTTCGACCCCTGGACCGTCGCCGGCCCCGACCCCTGGGCCGTCGCCGACACCGACTACCGGCCCGCCGACGACGGCCTCCTCCCGACGGGCCCCGCCGGCCTCGACGGCGCGGCGGCCGGCGCCCACCCGGGCCCCGCCGCCGGGGGCGGTGGGGCCGACGCGGCCGTCGGACGTCCGGCGCCGCCCGCCGCCGGTCCCGACACACGGGCGCGGTCCACGGCCGGCCTCCGTCTCCCACCGGCCGGCCGCCGGACCGCCCCCGACGCCGAAGCCGCCCCTCCGGCCGTCACCCCCGTCCCGCACCACCGCCTCGGCGTCGTCGTCGAGGCCCTGCTCTTCCTCGCGCGGCGGCACGGAAACCGAGGGCTCTCCTCACGGCTCACGGATCTGGTGCACGCCCTCGACGCCGGCCCGGGTTCCTGGTGGGCCGCCCGCCTGCTCGGCGAAACCCTCGCGCGCGTGGCCGACGCGACGCCGTACACGGACGTGCTGCGGCTGCTGGCCGACCGTCTCGTGGCCTGGCGGGAGCAGCGGCGGGACGTGCCGACCGAGCTGGGGCCCGCCTTCTGGACCGCTCTCCGGCTGCCGCTGGAGACGCGCTGCGCGCTGCTGCGCCGGCTCGTCCACGCCGACGGCCCCCCGTGCGAGAACGGGCCCCGCTTCCTCGACGCCGCCGCCCGGCTGCTCGCCGCCGACCCCGTCGCCGTACCGCCGTACCTCGTCCGCTGGTTCGAGGACGAACGGACGCTGTCCGCCACCCCGCACGCCACCGTGGCGACCGCCGCGCAGGCGCTGCTGTACACCCACCGGCACGCGGCCCCGGACGCGCTGACGGAGGCGCTCGCCGACAGCGGGCACCGGCGGGCCGACCAACTGCTCACGGTGCTGACGGAGGAGGAGCCCGCCGCGATGTGCAGGGCCGTCGACCGGTGGGCGAAGGACGAACGGCCCGCCCGCCGGGCCACGGCCGTCGCCCACGGACTGCGGGTCGCGCCGTACGCACGCGACGACACCGACCGCACCCTGCTGCGGTACGCGGCGCTCGCCGTCCTCGTCCGCACCGACGACCGCGATCTGCACGGCGGCGCCCTCGCCCTCCTGGTCCGCGACCCGAACAGCAGGGACCGCCACCTCCCGCGGGCCCTGGAGCGCTTCGGGGCCGGCGACCCCCGCCTCCCGCCGAGCGCGCTCACCCCCGCCCTCGACACCCACCCGGAGCCCGTCCTCGACGCCTTCCGGACCAGGCTCGGCGGAGCCGACGCGGGCGAGACGTTCCGCGCCCTCGCCGACGCCGCCCCGCCCGCCCTGGCCCGCCCGGTCGCCGCACTCGTGCGGGAGACGGTGGCGCGGCGACCGGAGCTCACGGGACACGTGGCCGCGTACGCCGAGGGGCGGCTGGAGCGGGGCCCGGCCGCCCGTGCCGTACTGAGGACCCTGCTCACCGGCCTGCTCGACGGCGGCCCGCAGCCGCTCCGGGTGTCCCTCGCCGGTGTCCTGGCCGGCCCCGGGACACCGGACTCCCGCCCGCTGCGCCGCGAACTGCTGGACACCCTGCTCGCCCGCGAGTCCGACGCCGCCGTCCTGGAGGCGGTGCTGCGCGCCGCGGCCCGGAACACCGGCCCCGAGCCGCGCGTCCTCGTCCACCGCACCGGGCTGCTCCTCGTCCGCACCCCGGAGGGCGCCACCCGCTTCGACCGCTGCCTGGCCGACCTGGCCCGTCAGGTGCCGGGCTTCGCCGCCGCCCTGGCCGGCTGGCTGACGGACGCCCCGCGCGAGTGGGCCGCGCTGGTCGGGCCCGCCACCCGTCGGGCGATCGAGGACCCGGCCGGGGCGGGCGCCCCCGCCTGACCCCGGCCGGCACGTGCGCCCCGTCACACAGGTCCCATGCCGATGCGGGTCCCCGCCATACGGCATGGCACCCTTAGAGCTGCGCGGAGAAGTCCGTGGACGCGGGTTCGTTCGACGAGGTTTCGACAAGGAGCAGGCACAGTGCAGCGCTGGCGTGGCTTGGAGGACATCCCCCAGGACTGGGGGCGCAGCGTCGTCACCATCGGCTCCTACGACGGTGTCCACCGCGGACACCAGCTGATCATCCGGCATGCCGTGGACCGGGCCCGGGACCTCGGCGTCCCCGCCGTCGTCGTCACCTTCGACCCGCACCCCAGCGAGGTCGTCCGCCCCGGCAGCCACCCCCCGCTGCTCGCCCCGCACCACCGGCGCGCCGAGCTCATGGCCGACCTCGGCGTCGACGCGGTCCTCGTCCTGCCCTTCACCACCGAGTTCTCGAAGCTGTCCGCCGCCGAATTCGTCGTCAAGGTCCTGGTCGACAAGCTGCACGCCAAGGCGGTCGTCGAGGGCCCCAACTTCCGCTTCGGCCACAAGGCCGCGGGCACCGTGGAGTTCCTCGTCGAGCAGGGCGGGGTCTACGACTTCGACGTCGAGGTCGTCGACCTGTACGTGACCGGTGAGGCGGGCGGCGGCGAGCCGTTCTCCTCCACGCTCACCCGCCGCCTGATCGCCGGGGGCGAGGTCGAGGGCGCCGCCGAGATCCTGGGCCGCCCGCACCGGGTGGAGGGCGTCGTCGTCCGGGGCGCCCAGCGCGGCCGTGACCTGGGCTTCCCCACGGCCAACGTCGAGACCCTCCCGCACACCGCGATCCCCGCCGACGGCGTCTACGCCGGCTGGCTGCACGCCCGGGGCGAGGCCATGCCGGCCGCGATCTCCGTCGGCACCAACCCCCAGTTCGACGGCACCGAGCGCACGGTCGAGGCGTACGCCATCGACCGCGTCGGCCTCGACCTGTACGGGCTCCACGTCGCCGTCGACTTCCTGTCCTTCGTGCGCGGGCAGGCGAAGTTCGACACGCTGGAGGAGCTGCTGGAGCAGATGGCCGAGGACGTCGAGCGCTGCAGGGACCTCGTGGCCGCGGCCGAGAAGCCGTAGTCCGTCAGCCCTTCCCGGCGTGCGCCCAGTGGCACGCCACCTGGGTCGCGCCGCCCCCGTCGAGGATCTCCGGGTCCCGGCCCCGGCACGCCTCCGCCACCCCCGCCCGGTCCGCCCCGCCGCCCGCCAGGACCTGGCAGCGGGCGTGGAACCGGCACCCGGAGGGGACGCGGGACGGGTCCGGGGGCTCGCCCGTGAGGACCACCGGCTCGCCCGGCGCCTCGGGGAGGACCGACAGCAGGGCCCGGGTGTACGGGTGCCGGGGCGCCGTCAGGACCTGCTCCACCGGCCCGGTCTCCACGATCCGGCCCAGGTACATCACCGCGACCCGGTCGGCGATGTTCCAGGCCAGCCCCAGATCATGCGTGACCACCAGCGCGGACAGGCCCAGCTCGGCGCGCAGCCGCAGCAGCAGGGCGAGGATCTCCCCGCGTACCGACGCGTCGAGGGAGGCCACCGGCTCGTCGGCGACGAGGAGTTCGGGCTCCAGCACCAGCGCGCCCGCGATCACCACGCGCTGCCGCTGACCGCCGGACAGCTCGTGCGGACGGCGCAGGAAGAAGCGTTCCGGCGGGCGCAGCCCGGCCCGCGACAGGGCGTCGGCGACCACGGCCCGCTCGTCACCGCCGTGACCGTGGATGCGCAGTCCTTCGGCCACCGCGTCGTAGACCGTGTGCCGCGGGTTGAGCGAGCCGCTGGGGTCCTGCAGCACCAGCTGCACGCGTTTGCGGTACGCCTTCAGGGAGCGGCCGGAGTACTCCAGCGGCCGCCCGTCGAAGGTGATCCGGCCCGCGGTCGGCTCGACCAGACCCAGCAGGGCGCGGGCCAGCGTCGTCTTGCCGCAGCCCGACTCGCCGACCAGGGCGACGATCTCACCGGGACGGATGTCCAGGTGGACACCGTCCACGGCCCGGGCGTCCGGGGCGCCGTGCCGCCCCGGGAAGACGATGCGCACGCCCCGGGCGCTGAGGAGGGGGGAGGTGGAGGTGGTCATGGGGTGCTGGGCCTCGTTTCCTCCGGCGCTCCCGGACCACCGGCCGCCGTACCGCGCCGGGGAGCCGTTCCGCCGGCCGCCGTACCGTGCCGGGGGCTCGGTTCGTCGGTCGTTGGGGTCCGGTGGGGGTTCGGTTCGCCGGCTGTCGTACTGCGTCGGGGGTCCGGGGCGGCAGTCGCCGCGCCGTGCCGGGGGTCCGAGTCGTCGGTCGTTGTGGCCTGGTGGGGGTTCGGTTCCTCGGTTGCGGTGTTCGGCGGGGGGTCCGTTCCGCCGGCCGCGGTACCGTGCCGGGGGTCCGCGCCGCCGGCCGCCGTGTCCGGCCGGGGAGCCGGTCCGCCGGCCGTCGGGTTCTCCGCGGTGACCCGTACGCACGCCACCCGCCGGTCCGCCCCCGCGTCTCCCAGGAGCGGCTCCTCCTCGGCGCAGGAGTCCAGCGCCACCGGGCACCGCGGACGGAACGTGCAGCCCGACGGCAGCGCCGCCGGATCCGGCGGGTCGCCCGGCAGACCGCGCGGCGCGAAGCGCGACGCCGGGTCGCCGATGCGCGGGAGCGCGGCCGACAGCGCCCGGGCGTAGGGGTGGCGGGCGGCCTCGTACACGTCTCCCGCCGGGCCCTCCTCGACCACCCGGCCCGCGTACATCACCGCGAGCCGGTCACAGGTGCCGGCGAGCACCGCGAGGTCATGGCTGATCATGATCAGCCCCACGTCCTGGTCCGCGACCAGCCGCTCGATCAGCCGCAGGATCTGCGCCTGGACCATCACATCCAGCGCGGTCGTCGGCTCGTCGGCGATGATCAGCCGCGGATCGCAGGCCAGCGCCATGGCGATCATGACGCGCTGCCGCTGACCGCCGGACAACTCGTGCGGGTAGGCCGCCGCACGGGCGGCCGGAAGACCGACCTGCTCCAGCAGCTCCCCGGTCCTCTTCCGCGCCCCGGCCGGGGTCGCCCTCCGGTGCAGCAGGACCGGCTCGGCGATCTGGTCGCCGACGCGCCGCACGGGGTTGAGGGAGTGCATCGCCCCCTGGAACACGATGGACGCCCCGGCCCACCGGACCGCCCGGAGCCGGCCCCACTTCATGGCCAGTACGTCCTCGCCGTCCAGCAGGACCTCGCCGCCCACCCGGGTCCCCGCGGGCAGCAGCCGCAGCAGTGCCAGCGCCAGGGTGGACTTGCCGCAGCCCGACTCCCCGGCGATCCCCAGCTTGCGGCCCGCCTCCAGCCGTAGGTCCACCCCGCGCACGGCGGCCGTCCCGCCCGCGTACGTGACCGTCAATCCCCTGACGTCGAGCAGACTCAACGGGACACCCCCAGCCTGGGGTTGAGGACGGACTCCACGGCCCGTCCGCACAGTGTGAACGCCAGTGCCACCAGGGCGATGGCGATGCCCGGCGGCACCAGGTACCACCAGTGCCCGGCGCTGACCGCGCCCGCCTCCCGGGCGTCCTGGAGCAGCCCGCCCCACGACACCACCGTCGGATCACCGAGCCCCAGGAAGGCCAGCGTCGCCTCCGCCAGGATCGCCGAGGAGATGATCAGCGTCGTCTGCGCCAGCACCAGCGGCATCACATGGGGCAGCACGTGCCGGGACATGATGTGCCAGTGCCCGCCGCCCAGTGCCCGCGCCCGCTCGATGTACGGCCGGGACTCCACCGCCAGCGTCTGCGCCCGCACCAGCCGGGCCGTCGTCGGCCACGTCGTCACCCCGATCGCCACGACGACGGTCAGCAGCGAGCGGGACATCACCGTGGCCAGCGCGATCGCCAGCACCAGCGTCGGCATCACCAGGAACCAGTCGGTGATCCGCATCACCACCGTCGCGTACCAGCCCCGGAAGTGCCCCGCCGTCACCCCGATCACCGTGCCGATCGCCACCGACAGCACGGCCGCGAACAGCCCCACCAGCAGTGACACCCGTGCGCCCCAGATCACCAGGCCGAGCAGGTTCCGCCCGAACCGGTCCGCGCCGAAGGGCAGTTCACCGCTCGGTCGCTCCAGCGGGCTGCCCGGCGCGTCGGTCACGTCGGCCACGCCGGATCCGACGAGCAGCGGAGCGGCCAGGGCGAGCAGCACGAACAGCGCGAGCGTGGCCAGGCCGAGGACACCGGCCCGGTGCGTGCGGTACCGCCGCCAGAAACGCGCGGCCGAGGCCCGGCGTCGCTGCCACGCCATGGCGCGAGGACGTGCGGCCGGCCACTTCCCGGTCGTCATCGGCCCACCCGGGGGTCGAACAGCGGATAGATCAGGTCGGCGAGCGTGTTCATCACGATCACCGCGGCGGCGAACACGAAGAACAGCCCCTGCACCAACGGCAGATCGGGCACGCTCAGCGCCTGGTAGAACAGCCCGCCGAGGCCAGGCCAGGAGAAGACCGTCTCCACCAGGATCACACCGGCCACCGTCCGTCCGAGGTTGATGAAGATCAGCGTCACGGTCGGCAGCAGTGCGTTGGGCACCGCGTGCCGACGCCGTACGAGGTCGTCGCGCAGTCCTTTGGCCCGCGCGGTGGTCAGATAGTCGCCGCCCATCTCGTCCAGCAGCGCCGACCGGGTCACCAGCAGGGTCTGCCCGTACTCCACGGCCACCAGCGTCACCACCGGCAGCACGAGATGGTGCGCCACGTCGACGACGTAGGCGAAGCCCTCCTCGCCACCCGACTCCATGCCGCCGGTCGGGAACAGCCCGGGCAGCGGGCCGATCCCCACGGACAGCGTGACGATCAGCAGCAGTCCCAGCCAGAACGACGGCAGGGAGTAGAGGACCAGCGCCAGCCCCGTGTGGAACCGGTCCCCGAGGCGCCCGTGCCGCCACGCCGACCGGGTGCCGAGGGCGATGCCGAGCGCCGTGTACAGCACGAAGGCGGTACCGGTGAGCAGCAGCGTGTTCGGCAACGCCTCCGTGATCTTGTCGACCACGGGCGCGTTGAACTGGTAAGACGTCCCCAGATCACCGGTGAGCGCCTTGCCGCAGTAGTCGGCGAACTGCTGCCACAACGGCAGGTCCAGCCCGAACTGCTCCCGGTAGGCAGCCAGTTGCTCGGCCGACACCTGCCGGCCGCCGGTCATGAACTTCACCGGGTCGCCGGGGATCAGCCGGAACAGGAAGAAGCTGGTGACGAGGACGGCGAGGAGGGACACGGCCGCGCCGGCCACCCTGCCCGCCACGTACCGGGGATAGGCGGTGGTGACACGGCCGCCGGTCGCCGACGGTCCGTCCTTCGGCGGACCGTCGGTGGCGCCCGTGCCCCCGCCGACGGATGCGGATGTCGCGTCGGAGGTCATGGGTGTCCGCTCGCCGTCTACTCGCGGTCCTCGGCCGTGGCCCGTCGCCGCACCGCCGCGAACGCCCCCAGCCCCACGAGGACGACGACACCCGCGACGATCCCGACGACCACGCCCGTCGACGACGAACCGCCGCCCGCGTCACCGGAGTCCGCGGGCACCGCCGACCACCAGCTCCAGTAGCCGTCCTGGCCGTAGATGTTGCCCGCCTTCGCCGGCATGGTGGTGATCGACTCGATCTGGTCCGTGCGGTACGCCTCGACCGCGTTCGGATACGCCATGACGTTCATGTAGCCGAGGTCGTACAGCCGCGACTCCATCTGCTTGACGATGTCCGCCCGTTCGCCGGCGTCGTACTCGGCGAGCTGCCGGGCGTACAGCGTGTCGTACGTCCTGTCGCAGATGAAGTTGTCGGTCGCGCCGGTCTCCTCCGGGGTCGCCGGGAGCGCCCCACAGGTGTGGATGGACAGCACGAAATCGGGGTCCGGGTTGACCGACCAGCCGTCGAAGGCGAGGTCGTACTCCCCGGCGAGCCAGGGATCGGTCACGTTGTCCAGGCAGGTGAGCGTGGTCTTGATGCCGAGGTCGCCCCACCACTCCTCGAGGTACTGGCCGACCGCCTTGTCGTTGGGGTCGGTGGCGTGGCACAGCACCCGGTAGTCGAGCGGCACGCCGTCCTCGCCGACCCGCTTGCCGTCGGCGTTCTTCCGGTACCCGGCCTCGTCGAGCAGCCGGGCCGCCTCCGCCGGGTCGTACGCCAGCTCCTGGCCGGCCGACGGCTCCCAGAAGTACTGCGGGAAACGCGGCGGGATGTAGCCGGCGCCCTCCACGGCGTGCCCCTGGAACACCTTGTCGATGATGGTCTTCCGGTCCACCGCCATGAACAGCGCGTTGCGCACCCGCCGGTCGAGCAGCGAGGGGTGACCGTCGCCCATCTTCTCGCCGTTCTTCGCCCTGGCGCCCGGGTTGGTGGCCAGCGCGTAGAAGCGGCGCCCCGGGGCGTCGTTGACGCGGATGTTCTTCTCGCCCTGCAGCGAGTCCGCCTGGGCGGGTGTCAGGGACGGCGACCCGGCGACGAACGACACCTCGCCCTTGCGCAGCGCCGACACCGCGGCGTCCTGGTCCTTGTAGTAGCGGAAGACCAGCTCGTCGAACCGGGGCGCCCCGCGCCAGAAGTCCTTGTTGGCCTTCAGCCGCACATGGCTGTCCGCCTTGTAGTCGGTCAGGACGAACGGTCCGTTGCCGACGACGGGGAAGTCCTTGTCGTTGTTGAACTCGGAGTAGTCGTCGACCTTCTCCCACACGTGCTCGGGCACGATCGGCACGTCCAGCGCGGTCATCGTGGCCTGCGGCTTCTTCAGCTCGATGACCAGCTTGGTGGGGCTCGGCGCGGTGACCTTCTCGAAGTTGGCGACATAGCTGCCGTTCGCGGTGGCGGCGCCCGGGTCGGACATCATCGTGTTGAACGTCCAGGCCGCGTCCTCGGCGGTGGCCCGCTCGCCGTCCGACCACGTCGAGTCCGAGCGGATGGTGTACGTCCAGGTCAGCTTGTCCGGCGACGACTCCCACGCGGTGGCCAGGCCGGGGACGACGTGGTTGTCCTCGGGGTCGTAGTTCGTCAGGTACTCGTAGGTGAGCCGGTGGATGCTCGTGCTGAGCAGCCGTACCGCCAGGAACGGGCTGAGCGAGTCGACGCTCTGCGCCACCGCGACGGTCAGCACCTTGCCGCCGTCGTCGGCCGCCCGGGCCTGCCGCGGCGCCGGGTCGAGCGGGGTGGCGAGCCCGGCGCCGAGGACGAGAGCGGCGGCGCCGGCCGCCAGGACGAGCCGGGCGCGGCCCGGGGTGCGGTGGTGACCGCCGTACTGATCGTTCGTTTCCATGGTCGCTGACCTCGCGTCATCGCTCGCACGGGAAGGACGGGTTGATCAGGTGGGTGATGAGTGTGTCTATCAGCGACCACTGCGGGCGTCAACGGCGCGAACACCCCATGTGGCCTGCGAAAACGATGAGTTGACGCGCACGGTGCGCTCATTGGTCGAGACCGGTGACGCGCTGCTGGCCAGGGCCTGACGGCGGATTCCGGCCCCGCACGCGAAAGCGGCCCCTCGGAAGGGGCCGCTCGGCTGCGGTGCTTACTGCCGGCCGGGGTGAGGGGGGTAGGGATGGCCCGGGGCCTGCGGGTACGGGTGGCCGGGCTGGGCCGGGGGCTGCCCGGGCTGCGGCTGCTGGGGGTACGGGCCCGGCTGGCCCGGGACGGCCTGACCCGGGACGGGCCGGCCGGGGAAGGGGTGACCCGGGACGGGCCGGCCCGGCAGCGGCGGGGCGGCGACCGGCGGCGGGTTGCCGTCGGAGGTCCACAGACCGTGCGACTGCTGATGCCGCACGAAGTCCTCGGCGACCAACGCCGCGAGGTTGAAGTACGCCTCCCGCACCTTCGGCCGCATCATGTCGAGGTCGACCTCCGCACCGGCGGCCAGGTGCTCGTCGAACGGTACGACGATCACGCCCCGGCACCGGGTCTGGAAGTGCGCCACGATGTCGTCGACCTTGATCATCTTGCCGGTCTCGCGCACCCCGGAGATCACGGTGAGGGACCGCGAGACGAGGTCCGCGTACCCGTGCGCGGACAGCCAGTCCAGCGTCGTGCTGGCGCTGCTCGCACCGTCCACGGACGGTGTGGAGATGATGATCAACTGGTCGGCGAGGTCCAGCACACCGCGCATGGCGCTGTAGAGCAGACCCGTACCGGAGTCGGTCAGGATGACCGGGTACTGCCTGCCGAGCACGTCGATCGCGCGCCGGTAGTCCTCGTCGTTGAACGTCGTGGACACGGCCGGGTCGACGTCGTTGGCGATGATCTCCAGACCGGACGGCGCCTGAGAGGTGAACCGCCGGATGTCCATGTACGAGTTGAGGTACGGGATCGCCTGGACGAGGTCGCGGATGGTGGCCCCGGTCTCACGCCGCACACGGCGGCCGAGCGTACCGGCGTCCGGGTTGGCGTCGATCGCGAGGATCTTGTCCTGCCGCTCGGTGGCGAGGGTGGCCCCGAGGGCGGTGGTCGTGGTCGTCTTGCCGACGCCGCCCTTGAGGCTGATGACGGCGATGCGGTAGCAGGACAGCACCGGCGTACGGATCAGCTCCAGCTTCCGCTGCCGCTCGGCCTCCTCCTTCTTCCCGCCCAGCTTGAAGCGCGAACCGCCGGCCGCGGGACGGCTGCTCTTCGCCTTCTGCTTCCTGCTGTTGAGCAGCCGGTCCGAGGACAGCTCCACGGCAGCGGTGTAACCGAGGGGCGCCGCACCGGGGTTGGTCGGCTGCCGCTGGTCGTGCCGGACGGGCTGCGGCCAGGCGGCCCCGGTCCGCGGATCCACGGGCTGCTGCGGAGGCACACCGGGCTGCTGTGCCTGCGGAGGCACACCGGGCGGCTGCGGCTGCTGAGGGAAGCCGTAACCGGCCTGCGGGCCGGGCACGGGCGGGGTACCGGGCTGGGGGGCCGACGTCGGGGCGGTGCCCGGCTGGGGGAAGCCGTAGCCGGCCTGCGGGCCGGGCGCGGGGGCGGCCTCGGCCTGCGGGTTCGCTGTACCGGGGGCACCGGCGGGCGGGAAGCCGTAACCGGCCGGCTGGGCCGGGGGAGCCGGGGCGGCCCCCGGCTGCGGGAAGCCGTAGCCCGCGGGGGCGTGGGGCGCCGGCGCGGGCGGGGGCCCGGGGTGCTGTGCGGGGGGCTGCGGGAAACCGTGACCGGCCTGCGGGTCCGCCGCGCCGGGGGGACCGGCGGGCTGGGCCGGGGGAGTCGGGGCGGTGCCCGGCTGGGGGAAGCCGTAACCGGGCTGCGGGGCGGTCGACGGGTTCCAGGCGGCGGGCGCGGGCTGCGGCGCCTGGGGCTGGAACGGCGGCTGCTGGGCAGGGACGGCCGGCCGGTCGGGCGCCTGCGGCGGCTGCGCGGGCCACTGGCCGGCCGGTGCCGGGGCGGCGGGGTACGCCGGCGGCACCGGGGGAGTCCAGGCGGGCGGTGCGGCGGGTGCGGCCGGGACGGCATCCTGAGGCGTGTCGTCCGCGGGAGCCGCGTCGGCCGGCACCGCGTCGGCCACCGGCCCGGTGTCCTCGGACCCGGACTCCGGCTCCGCCGGCGCGGCGTCGTCCCCCACGCCGCTCACCGGGGACCCGGCCTCCCCGGTGGCCACGTCATCGGTCGTGATGTCCTCGGGGCCGGAGACCGCGCCGGCTCCGGGCCCGCCGGCCGTACCGGAAGCTTCCTCGGAGCCGTCGGCGTCCGACGGGCCGTCGGAGGTCTCCGCGGCGCTCTCAGCGGCGTCGTCGGTCCCGCCCTCACCGGCGGACGGCTCCCACCGCACCTCGGCCTCGGACTCGGCCGCGGCCTCCGCCTCCGAGTCCGCCTCAGCCTCGCGCTCCGCGATCTCCCGCTTCAGCGCGGCGGCGGAGAAGCGGATCGTCGCACCGCTCTCCAGATCACCGTTGTCGGGCCGGGGGCCTCCGGCCGGGCCGTCCGGCACGGACGGAGGGGAAGCCGCCCCCGCCTCCCCGGGCTCCTTCTCCGCTTCCGGCCGCTGCGGCTCGAACCCGCTCCCCGCCGGAAGCCTCGGCACGGCCACCGGCTCCCCGGACGGCGGCGCGGGCGGCGTGAACGGGGCGCCCGGTGCGGACACGGGCGCGGGCGGAGGGAAGGGCGCCCCTGACGCGGGCGCCTGCGGCGGCGGAACGGGCCCGCCGGGGGAAGGAGCCGAAGCAGGGGAGGAAAGCGGGGAACCGGAGGACGACGAGGCGGACGACGCCCCCGGATCCGAACTCCCCGAAGCGTTCTGCGTGTACCAGGCCGGCGGCGCGTAGTCGATGGTGAACTCGCCCGTCGTCTCGATGGCGGACTCGGCGTCGGGCTGGTCATCGCCGGGTGTCGCCCAGCCCCCGCGCGTACCGTCCCGATCGCTGCTCACAGTTCCTCCTGGTGTGGTCGAGCACCCTCGTGCCGTGCTGGGGCGACCCTTTCTCGTCGTCCGACGTGTCCGAAAAGGAAACGAAGTCGTCCGAACCGGCCCTCCCGATAGGACGCCGATGCCCGGTCCCCGGGTTCTGGCGTCGCGCCGGGTACCAGCCTAATCACCAGTGGCCCCGGCCCGTCAGCCCCGCCCGCCCCGCAGCACCTGCGGTACGCGCCGCGCGCCGTCGTTCACCGGCCGGCAAACACCCGCGGAAGCGTCAAACCGCCCATGACGCCCGAAGAGTCGTGAGCCGACCGGTCAGTCCATGCGACGCGGCGTTCCCACCAGGCCGATCTCGGCATCCGTCGGCTGCGTCATCACGTACTGCCGGTCCCGCTCCGTACACCACAAGGTGACACCGTCGGCGAGCGTGGGAAGCCCCTCGTACTCGGCCCGGGGCAATCCCGTCACCCGCCCGATCTCCACCGCCTCATCGGGCGAGACGCGCTGCACACCCACCAGGCGCGCCTGACGCGCCAGTCTCGGCGCGACCGGACTCAGATAGGGCAGGAGCGTGAGAACGGACTGCCAGGGCGCCGAGGTCACCCGCCCGCGCGGCGGTCGCATGCCGCAGTCCCGGATCACCAGGACGGGACCCGTCGCCGAGGCGCCGAGCGGCGGTACCCGGCCCACCTCGTGCACGGTCATCCCGGACTGGCCGCCGCCGACCGCCCGCACGACCTGCGCCCAGTGCCCGGGCCGACCGGTCTCCACCGCGACCCGCGCCCCCGTCGCCGCCGCGCGCAGCGCCAGCACCTGCGTCGTCCACAGACCGCCGATGAGCAGGATGTCGAACGGCGTCGGGCGGTTCACCCCGAGAACGGCGGGCTGTCCCTCGGCGTTCACCCCCACCACGACTCCGTCGTCGCCTATGGGCAGGGCCAGCATGTTGGCCTCGGCCAAGGTCAGGGTGTGCCGTGGATGCCGGGGTCCCAGCAACCCGAACCCGGTGCGCAGACGGTCCCGCAGACCGGTGGGCGGCTGTGTCCCGGCGGCCGGATCGGCCGGTGCGGACGTCGACATGACCATCAGCGGGCACCTCCGAGCGGCAGAGTGGCGAGCACACCGGGCAGTTGCTCCCGGTCCAGACGTACGATCCCGGTGCGCGCCTGACGTGCGGCGTGCTCCAGTGCGCGGCGGGCGGCGGCCAGCTCGGTGCTGCTGCGGCCGGTGACCCGCACATGTCCGGTGACCGCCACGTCCCGCTGTCCGCTGCGGGCCAGGGTCAGGCTGAACGTCGTCGCCAACGCGGGAACCGCCGTCAACTCGGCGACGAGCTGGGGCAGACCGCCGCCGGCGCCGCCGAGCGCGGGCCAGCGGCGGACCCAGTACGTGGTGTGCCTGCGGTTGTCGCAGCGCCAGCTGCGGCTGGACTCCTCGGTCCGCCGCCGGGACGCGTCGCCCTGTCCGGCCTGGGCGGTCACCATGGGGTTGGCGCACGCCGACGTGCTGATGGCGGCCGTCAGTTCCTCCTCAGTCAGCAGACTCACCCGGAAACCGGCGCCCGTCAGCCGGCTGGACAGGTGCTCCGCCGACCGCACCAGGCACTTCTGCGCCCCGAGGAGCCCGCCGCCACGCGCGGCCACCGCGTCGGGACAGAGCTCGTGGTCGAGTTTCAGCGCGATCCACATGATGCGGACCGCCGGCGAGTCGGTTCCGGTCTGCAACTGCTGGTAGTTCGTCACCACAACCGACTGCTGGGGCAGATGGGGCGCGGGCGCGGGCTGCGTGTGCAGCACGATCTGCGCCGACTCGAGACGGATGCCGTCCACGTCGAGCGCGTCCCGGACCAGAGCCAGCGGAAGCGGCCTGCGACCGCGCTCGGCACGCAGGGCGCCGGCGTCGGCCTCCACCTGGAGGACGGCGCTGAGGAAGCTCCCGTCGCCCACCATGCCCACCGGCCGCCGGTCACGGTCGTCGCCGTGGCCGTAGGTGTGCGTCCGCAGGTTCGGCTCGCACTCCACCGCGGGCGCCAGACCGGGGTCGACGTCCGGCGGCACCGGCTCCTTCCCCGCCCTCCGGAGGCGGGCCCGCAGAGCCAGCCGGCTGCCCAGCCACTCCGGCAGGGAGTGCCCCCGACGCCGTACGACCGCGAACACGCAGAGGAAGAAGGCGACGACGGCGCCCGGCACCAGGACGAAAGGACCGATGAGCCAACCGCACACCACCAGGGCGGCCGCCAACTCCAGCAGCACCAGCCGCTGGACCAGGAAGGACCCACCGCGTCCCGAACGCGTCCGCAGACGGGGCGCGACGGTCCTCGACGTCGTCGATTGCGATCGCGACCGGGTCCCTGGCGCGGAAGCCATCACTGAAAAACCCCCGAACTCTCCCTAAAACACTGCCCGCAGGAAACCGGCAGGGCCTCAGCACCCTACCCGTGCCGCACACCCGAACGCGCAGCAGGCATAGTAGGGGCCGGGACCGACAGCCGGGGTCCAAGAGGCAGCCGGGGGTGTGGGGACGGAGGTTCAGTGGCCATCCACTGAACATCCACCGGTCCTCCACTTCCTCGTACGGGGAGAGAACGAAAGCAGATGGCATCACGGCGCGACGAACTGAACGCCTACACCTTCGCGAAGCGCCGCACGCTCGCGTCCTTCCTGCGACCCTCCCCCTCGGGTTCGGAAGAAGACGCCCCCAAGCCGCTCAGAGCAGTCGTACCGGGCGTCATCGTCGCCGTGGTCGTCCTCGCCGTCTTCGGCGCGATCGGCCTGTTCAGCCCGACGGCCCCGAAGGGGTGGGACGAACCCGGGGCGCACGTGATCGTGGCCAGCGACTCCACCACGCGATACGTCGTGCTCAAGACGGACGGGAAGGAACAACTGCACCCCGTCCTCAACATGGCGTCCGCCAAACTCCTCCTGGACCCCGGCAAGGACAGCGTCATCACCGTCAAGGAGAAGATCCTCGACAGCGGCGAACCACCGCACGGCGCCACGATCGGCATCCCCTACGCGCCCGACCGGCTCCCTTCGCCCGAGGAGGCCGAGGCAGCCAAGCGCTGGGCGGTCTGCGAGCGGCCCGGCGCCGGCGGCCGCGCCATCCAGAAGGCGGCGTTCGTCCTCGCGGAGAAGGAGTGGTCCAGGACCGAGGGCTCCGGCAAGCTCACCCGGGGCGAGCTGATGTACGTCGTCGGCCCGGACGGCACCTCCCCGTACGTGGTCGACTCCCGCGGCTACGCCTATCCGCTGGCGGACCCGGCCGACAAGGAACTCCTCAAGGCCCTCGACACCCAGGGGCGCGCCCCGCAGCGCGTCTCCCAGGAGTGGCTGGACACCCTCCACCAGGGCGACCCGATCTCCATCCCGGAGATCGAGGGCACCCCGGGTGCGGAAGCGGGAGCCGCCGAGGCCCTCCGCCAGTACGACAAGGTCGGCATGGTCATCAAGGCGTACGACGGCCGGCGCATGCAGTACTACGTCGTCCTGACCGGCGAGGTGGCACGCATCTCCGAGTTCACCGCCACCCTGCTGCTCAACAGCGGCGACCTGGTCGGTGTCGGGCAGGCGGGCGAGGCACAGCAGGTCAGCCCCGGCGCGGTCGTCGACAGCACGGAGTTCGAGGGACAGCGGAACTGGCCCTCGTACCGGCCGGAGACGGTCAACGACGGCGCCACCGCGACGTCCGGCGCCAACACCGTCTGCAGCGTCCTGCGCTCGGTGGACGCCAAGAACGGCAGGACGACCCTGTCCACCTGGGTGGGCACCGACTTCCCGGAACAGTTGCCCGCCGGCTCGTCCAGCGCCTACGTCACCCCGGGCTCCGGCCAGCTCTACCGTCAGTTCCAGGGCACGGAGACCGACGCCGGCGGCGTCTTCCTGGTCACCGACACGGGGCTGCGCTACGCCCTGCAGTCCAACAGCGACAGCGCCACGGACGACGAGGGGATCGGAACCTCCGACGAGCAGCGCGAGCAGGGGCTCAACGAAGCCAGGATCGCCCAGACCCGCCTCGGCTACGAGAAGGTGGCCCCCTCTCCCGTCCCGGCACAGTGGTCGACGTTCCTGCCCACCGGCCCGCGCCTGTCGGAATCTGCGGCACGACAGCCGCAGGGTTCCTAACCGCCACGGCCCGTCAGGAAGCGACCAGTCATGCCGACGAACCTCCGCACCGGGTGCGACGCCACCGAACGGACCGACGACGTACGTGCGGTCCGGCGCCCTCGTGCACTGCCGCGCACGACGGTGACCGTGCTCGCCGCGACCCTCCTCGCGGGGACCGTCCTCGTGTTCCCGGCGGCCCCCGCGGCACGGGCGGACGACACCGGACGGTGCACGTTCCCGTCCAAGAAGTACGAAGGCCGGCCGTGGGCGCTGCAACGCGTCAACCTCGACGCGCTGTGGGCGCAGTCGAAGGGCAAGGGCGTCCGGGTCGCGGTGATCGACACGGGCGTCGACGTGAAGAACCCCCAGCTCTCCGACGCCGTCGACGCCTCGAAGGGCAGGAACTTCCTGCCGTCGAAGAACGCCGAGGGCGAGAAGATCGAGCGCGGCAACGCGCAGGGCACCACCGACACCGTCGGCCACGGCACCCGGGTGGCCGGCATCATCGCGGCCCGCCCCGCCGAAGGCACCGGCTTCGTCGGTCTGGCCCCCGAGGCCACGATCATCCCGATCAAGCAGAACGACGCGGAGGGCAACGGCACCGCCAAGACCCTCGCGGACTCGATCCGCCACGCCGTCCAGGCGGGCGCCGACGTCATCAACATCTCCCAGGACACGGCCAACGCCGTCGAGCCCGACCCGAGCCTGAAGGCGGCGGTCGACCATGCCCTGGGCCGCCAGGTCGTGGTGGTGGCCTCCGCCGGCAACGACGGCCTCGGCGGCAACGTCAAGGTCACCTACCCGGCCTCCTACGAGGGCGTCCTGGCCGTGGCGTCCTCCGACCGCAACAACGAACGCGCCCCCTTCTCCCAGTCGGGAGAGTTCGTGGGCGTCGCGGCCCCCGGCGTGGACATGATCTCCACCGTCCCCGGCAACGGCCACTGCTCGGACAACGGCACCAGCTTCTCGGCCCCGTACGTGGCCGGGGTCGCGGCACTGCTGAAGGCCAAGTTCCCGAAGTGGACCGCCCGCCAGATCGTCGCCCAGATCGAGCAGACCGCGGAACGCTCGATCCCCGGCCACGACCGCCTGGTCGGCTGGGGCGTGATCGACCCCGTCAAGGCCCTCACGGACGTCGATCCGGCCCGCCCCGTGGAATCCCCCCGGGCCGAGGAAGGGGAGATCCACGCGAAGGCGCCCGCCGTGGCCCCCCTGCACCTCGGCGAGACGGCCGAGGAACGCAACACCCGCCTGGGGACCTACGTGGTGGTCGGCGGCCTGGTCCTGGCGGCGGGCCTGGCCGGCACGGCGGTCGCGGTGAGGGACGCACGACGCAGACACGGAGCCCAGGGAGGGCACGCATGACACCACTGGAAAAACTGTCGGTATTCTGCTTGGTCCTGGCAGCCGTACTGCTCGCGATGGCCTGCGTCAAGGCCGACCGCGTACGGGCCTGGCGCGAGTCCTTCAACCCCTCGGCCCCCGAGGTCCCCGACTCGGCCTTCGTCGTCGCGCGCCTGACGCTGGTCACGATGGCCGTGCTCATGATCGTCGTGGGCGTCCGCGGCCTGTCCACCGGGGGCGGCGCGTAGGTGGAGCGACGACGAACAGACCGGTGCGGTGGACCAGACCGTGACGGCCCTGGACGGCACGTTGACACGCGAGGCCATCGACAGCAACGACTCCACGACGACCGAGAACGAGGTCGTGGACCACGCTGGCGAAGAAGCCCCCGACTCGGCATCGACGCCCACTCGACGGCCGGTAACACGGCCATCGATTCGCCCTACACCGTCACGGGCGACGGCGCGGGAACCGCCTTCTGCGTCCACGTGCAGCGCACCCGACCCAAGAAGCACGACCGACTGGTCCCGAGCCTCAGCGGCGGCGACGGAACAGCGATACCGGGTTACGCGTACGAGGTGACGAGCCGCAGGGGCGTCTGCTGACCCCCCTGCCCAGGCGTACATGGTGACCAACAGAATGCGGTCGGGACGCCAACTCTTTCCGCTCCCCGTCAGCCACTGGGCTGGTCCGCTTCGGTGATCTGCGCCGGCAGCGCTGCTTCTGCCGCGCAACCGAGCTGTCCGGCCAGGGCGCGGGACATGGTGCCGAGAATGGTCATCAGGTCCTGCCCGGTGGCTTTTGGGGAGGTCTCCCCGGGAGTGCTGTACAGGGTTGCTTTCACGTACGGAGTTTCTTTCCCGCCGCCCCGGGTGGAACACTTGAAGTAAAGTGCGGCACCTTCGGTTCCTTGAGTCTTGGCGTAGAGACCGAGAGAATAAAATTTATCCCCCGGGTCCCTCTTCTTGGGTGAGGGGTCTGGCTTTGTGTATCTGTCAGTGGCAAAGAAGTCCACGTGAATCAGTGGATAGCCGGTGCCGGTGTCCGCCTTGTAAACATAACAACTGTTGCGTTGTGTAATGTCGGCGTGAAGCATTTGGGCGGTCCGTGCGAGAGTGAAACTTTCGGGGTTGTCTTTGTAGTTCTCCGTGCTGTCTCTATAGTTTTCCCCGAACTTTTTAGTGGCGCCCATGCGCTCCAGAACTCTAGCCGCTGCCGCGTCCAACGTGAAGTCGCATACTTGCGTGGCGGTCAAATACGGATTCTCTTGCTCGCCGTCGCTGCAAGCGGAGACACTAGAACCGAGCAGCGCCGTTGTGCATGCTGAGATACATGCCATCGAATAACTTTTGCCGGGCTTTTGTGTACTGATTTTATTTGTTTTTTTCACGGACTCAATCCTCGTAAGGAGTGCGGCCTCGGTGTTCGTTCTCGTGGGAACCAACCCCGTAGTACGCGGACTCAATGTCGCTGGCCCACTTTTCTTTATTGGCGACTTCGGCACCGCCCTTGCTTCCGTTGACGTACGCAGAGTATGCGGAACCGAGCTGTTCTGCTCCCTTTCCGTAAAATTCAGTGCTCGTCATCTGAGCCTTCTCCGCGGGCTTTTGTTCCTTGTCGTCCACCGCGTGATCGACACCATGGCCGATGAAGGTATTCACTACCTGGCCGGCGGTGTCGGCAGCGACCGGCGCGATGACGAGCGCAGCTGCTGTGGAACCCGGCAGCGGAACGGCTGCAATTCCGCCTGCGACCACGGCGCCCGCCCCGACCTTGACCCAGTCAGAAGATCTCCCCAATGACTTGTTGGCCTCCTCCGCATCTCCCTTATAAGTTGTTTCGGCCTGCTGGACACGAGAGTTGTCGAGGATGCCCCGGACTTCGGCCCCGTTCATCAGAGCATCGTGGGCCCGCTCGATGTTTTGCTCACTCGTCGGTGGATGGGCGTCCATCGCACTGAGCGTGTACAGGTGCTGCGCAGCCGTGACGGCAGCGTGAGATGTCTCATTCTGACCGAGCACGCTCAAGAAATTGATCGCACCCTCTTCAGTGAAGTTGGCGCGTCCGTGATACTGCGGTGGGAAAGTGGCCTGATCGCGCATGTGATCCCCGACACCGGACAGGCTGTAGTCGATGTCGTCGATGTATGCGCCGGCCATCTTGCCGAGACTGTCGGCCAGTTCGGGTTGCTCGTGCAGCATCTTGGGGCCGTTCTCGCTGCCGTACAGGTACGACACCTGTTCCATGACCGCCGCTGTATCGGCGGTCCGATGTCCGCCGCCGGCTGCGATGATTTCTTTGACGTCCGTATCGTGCGCGAATCCAGTGGTGGCTGCCTCCAGAGCGTGGCCGAGCGCATCACGCCCTGCGACGTAGTCGTCGTCGCCTTGGAGCGTGGTGTCGGAAACCCAGACGCGCTCCTGCGTGAGGTACTTGAGGTGCTCGTTGACCTTGAAATTCTTGTCGTTCGGGTCACTCGTCACATCAGGCGAGGCGAAAAATTGAGTCGAGGCGTCGGGATTGTGTCCCAGTGCTTCGAGAAATCCTGTCATCGGGTCGCGGCCTCGGTCGTTCTTGTAGTCCCAGAAGTTCAGGTCCCCCTGATTCACATTGTTGACCCAGAGACTGACGCCCTCACCGTTGACTTTCTTGTCGTACCCGATGAGTTTGTTGCCGTAGTCGTTCAGGAACCGGTCGTCGTAGTCACCGAAACGCATGAGGTTACTCATGACCGCGAAACCAGTCGGGTTGCTCGCGTCATCAATGCCGAGTTGGTTCTCGCCGAGCCCGAGCATCTTGCTCTTCCAGGACGCCATGGCGGCGCTGTCGGAGAGTGTGGCCCGGCCGATCGTGATGCCCAAGTTCTTCTGCAGTTGCTTGGCCTGCTTGCTCCGGGCTGGGTCGTAGGCCGCCTGGTAGGGGTCGGCGATACCCGCCCAGAAATCGAGAAGCCCCTTGGGGCCGACACTCGTGGCGAACCTTTCAGCGAAAAGAGGATCGGTCTTGTACTTGACGAGAGCCGAGTTGAGCGCAGCCAGCTCCGTGTTGGTCACCTCGTGCGGATCCTTCTTCGCCACCCTCGCCATGGCCTCGGCGTCCGCGATCGCCTTCGCGGCGGAGTCCCGATCCGCGTAACTGGCGTCGGAGAAGCCCATCTCGCTCTGGTCGACGAGGGCCTGCAGAACGGTCCTGGCCGAGTCGTCGCTCTCGGCGGCCTTGTCGAGGATCCCCTGGATCTCGTCGCGAAGAGCCGTGATGTGACCCTTGTCGTCCTGGTCCATCGCCCTCCGTGCCTCGGGCGGAGCGCTCGTGGTGACCGTGAAGCCACCCTCGTAGGCGATGACCGTGAGGTTCTTCTTCCGGCCGCCGTCGATGGCCTCGACGAGTTGCCGGTGGTAACCCTTCAGCTCACCCACCGTGTCGCTGAGGATCTGGTGGATGCTCTTCGCCTGAGTGTGGGCGTCCGCGAACTCGCCGGCCGTCTTGCCGATGAACTCCTTGGACACCTCGGCGTTCACGCCGGCCCAATCGGCGTTGTCGGCACTCTTGCGCAGATCGTCCTCGGCGTCCTTCTTCAGGCCCTCGAGGCTCTTGACGAGCGTCGACCAGTCATCAACGGCGTCGTCGAGCAGCGCGAAGTTGGCGTCGCGGAGAGTGTCGATTTCCATGGATGCACGTCCTGGGAGTGAGACGAGAAGCAGGCTGAGGGAGACGCTGCGAGCAGCGGTGAGCGCGAGACGTGGCAGAAGACGTCCTCAGCGCCCCGCTACTCCTCTTTTTTCTTCTCGCCCGGAGCCCCGACCCTTTCGTCGAACCCGGCGTCCAGGGCGGCGATGCTGCTCATCTGGCGCTGGATGTAGCCCTCGTCGTTGTCGTGCAGCTTCTTGGTCACTCGCATGTGGTTCGAGATGTGGGCGCACGCGTCCATCAGGGACTTGAGCTGCTCCTCCCACCGGTTCGACACGTGCTTGAGCCCTGGGCCGAGCGCGAACCCCTGCTTCGACAGGTCGGCGGCGGCCGAGTCGCTGCTGGGCACGGCGACTCGCGCCTTGTCCCACAACTGGTTGTAGAGCCCGAAGGCGGCCTTGCCGATCTTGGTGAGTCCGTCGTTGGCGACCTTGAGGCCGCCGTACGCGTCCGGCCTGCGGGGGCCGCCGGAACCACCGCCCCCGTCCAGCTCGTTCAGCTGCATCTGCGTGGAACCCTGCTGCCGTTGCAGGGCGTCGGCCTTGAGCCGCTCCCACTCGTCCCATGCCATGGACGGTTGCCTTCCCCGTGTACAGGTCCGTCAGCGCCGTTGCCGGTCGGACGGCGCCCAGCGGCGTCCGGACCCCGGCACCAGTGAGCAACCCACCCGAGAGCACCGAGACGCTGCGGCTTCCATAACCCGGTTGCTGGCGTAAAGGTTCTGGGCGGATCCACCCGTTCCGGTCGAGATGACGGGTGAAGCACACCTCGATGTCGACATCATGTCCGCATGCGCGGTGCGATGAGAGCGCCGGCCGATCATCGGCCGAAAAGGCGCCTCCGGGGCACAGCCGTAACTGAGTTGGCACACATCACGATTGGCTCTGTCGTACCCGTTGGTTAGAGTGGCGATCACGACTGGTTTGCGAACGTAGGGCGCACAACTGGCCAACTGGTCGGCCTCGGCCGACGGTGTCACGGGGAAACGGGGAGGGAGCGACGTGCTTCCAGCAGACATGGTGGGTGGCGTGTCCGCCACCAGGGCACTGAACCTGGAAGTCGCCGACGAGGCGCTGACCACGTTCGTGAAGCGTGTGGACGGCGTACTGCGCGATCTGGAGGGCTCCGCCGCCCACCCCACGCGGGTCGGCGGCCAGACCATCAAACCCACGTCACTGAACAGCGGCAGCACGGCCGCCTTCCCGGAGGCGCACGGGCTGTACCTCCAGTACAACCGCGTCCATGAGGAACTGACCGCGCTCTCCAGGACGCTGCACCTGCAGATCGAGGCGATCGGCATCGCCGTCAAGGGTGCGCATGTGGGCTTCGACAACCTCGAAGAGGAACAGCGCCGTCGTTTCTGGACCATCCAGACGCAGATCGGGCAGATTCAGGACGCCAGGGCAGGCGAACAGCGCGCCAAGGGCGGGGACACCAGCGGGAGCCTGTGACGATGACCGACAAGAAGCACGAGGCGGACCTGGAGCGGGTCTCCCAGCAGAACTTCCTCACGGACTTCACCCGAGGCGTCGAGGAACGGCCCGCATTCGACCCTCTCAGCAGGCTGATGCGCACGGCGGTCGAATCGACCCCCGTCGGACAGGCCCTGCAGGGACGTACGAACTTCGAGAACCACAGCCTCAACGCCATGGTCGACCTGGTCGAACAGACCGACCCGGAGGACCTGGAGTCCTCGGGCAAGGCCCTGTGGTCGGCGCGGGACGCCATCAAGGACGCGGCCAAGGAACTGGACGGCCACATCGAAAGGGTCCACTGGGTCGGGGAGTCGGGCGAGGCGTTCCGCACGTGGGGGCGCTCGCTCGTCACCGACACGTACGCGTTGAGCGACTTCGCCGGCGGGGCGGGTGACCAGATCACCGCCGCGGCCGTAGGCCTGGCGGACGTCCGCAAGGCGATGCCCCCTCGCGACACCCGCGCGGAGGCCATGCGCCCCGGCCAGTTCCCGAAGGACGAGCGGGTCGAGAGCAACGACGAGTACACCGCGGCCCTGAAGGTGGAGAAGAACCGCCAGGAGGCGATCAACCAGATGAACCGGTTGTCGTCGTACTACGCGGTGTCCCAGGAGCAACTGGCCGCGCTGGAGCCACCGAAGTTCAAAGCGATGCCGGATGTGGGGGTGCCGAAGCCGAGAGACGACCAGCGAGAGGGCTGGCCCGAAGCACCGACTTACGGAACCGTTCAGGGAACCAGAGCAGAGGGTGTCGAGGGGCGCCGTCCAACAGCCGTTGTGGAAGAGCATGCTGCTGCTCCGCAGGGCGTGCGTGGTCTTGCGGTATCAGAGGATGCCGTCACGCACGAAAGTGTCGACTTCGGCGCCCCCGTGGGGACGACCATCGACAGCGTTGGCACACTGCCGCCCCCGGCAGCGACCGCCACGGGGCAGACGACACCTAGTGGTGTCCCCGGTGCCGCGAGTGGGTCGACCAATCCGGCCACAAACGGCTTTGGCACCCTGCTTCCTCCGGTTCTCTCGGGTCGTTCCGACGGGCGGCCAAGCGGCGCGCGCCCTACCTTGCCTGTCGCGGCTCAAGGGCGAACGAGTGCGGTCCGTGGGAGTGCTTCGGGCGTGGCGCCAGGACACATGGTGGGCGGAGCACCCCTGGGCCAAGTGGGTCGAGCAGCAGCTGCGGGAGCGACGGCAGCTCAGGGCAGGACCTCCCCACCCCAGTCGTTGCCCATGGGTCCTGGAGTGAGCGGTGGCACGCCGCGGGCCGGCGGTACCGCGACGCCTCGGGCGGCGGGCAGCACGGTCACCGGTGCCGGTAGCACAGGTGGCGTAGTGGGAGGCCGTCCCTCGATTCCTGCCGGGGGCCCAGTGAGAGGCGGGCAAAGGATCCCTCCGAGCACGGTGGCTGGTGCTGGGACAACCTCCGGTTCCCGGCCCGCGGTCGGCGGACCCGGACAGTCCGGTGTCTTCGGGGCGGCTGGTTCCCCGGCACGTCCCGGTTCGAGCGCAGTCAATGCGCGAGGAGGCTCGGCTGTGCCCGGAATCGTCGGAAACCCTGCTGGGCGACAATCCACCGCCAACGCAACGCGCAATGGCATGACTCAGGGTGGGGTCGGCCTGGTACGGGGCCCCGGTGGCCGTGGCAAGCCTGGTAAAGACCGCAGAGCAGAGAGGGCACAGCGGCCCCCGCGCGTGGCCGGAGACGAAGAGACGGGCGAACCCGGCAAACCGCGACACGATGCGCCACCAGTCAACTAAGCGCTAGCGAGGACTCACCACACCATGAAATCAGGGACACGTCGAGGGCGACGCGTACGTGCCATGGGCGCCGTCGTGAGCGCCCTGGTCACAGCGAGCGTGGCGTTCGCCCCGGGCGCTGCTGCCGCCGATGTCCAGTCGGAACAGTGGTACCTGGAGCCCATGCAGGCCGAGCAGATGTGGAAGACCAGCACGGGTAAAGGCATCAAGGTCGCGGTCATCGACTCCGGAGTCAATCCCCATACGGATTCACTCAAGGGACAAGTCCTCGCCGATGAGGTCCCCGAGAGCGTTGCTTATGGCGCCACCGACGACTACTCCGGTCATGGAACGACCATGGCTGAAATGATCGCTGGCACCGGAACGAACGGTCGCATCCAAGGGCTTGCACCTGGAGCGAAAATCGTTCCGTATCGGATCCAACTCGGAGAACGGTTGAAGGGTGAGGAGGAGCGAAAAACAGCTACAACGTTGGAAGCTCTCCAGGCGGTTGCAGACACCGATGCGAAGATCGTCAGCATGTCATTCGGTTCGCCGGCCTCCGACCCTGAAATCGAAGCTGCGATCAAGCGCATCGCTTCGAAGGGGAAGCTGATGATTGCTGCCGTGGGAAACCACGGTGATGAATACATCGAATATCCGGCCGCTTACCCGTACGTCCTGGGCGTCTCGTCCATCGACGAGTCCAGCAAAGTGTCGGACTTCGCCGCCCATGGTCAGTACGTTGACCTCGTGGCTCCGGGAGAAAACATCCCGTCATACTGTCGACCTGATTTCAGTACCTACTGTCACGGTCGGCAGGGCACGAGCTCGGCCACCGCCATCACCGCAGCCTCCGCCGCCCTCGTCTGGTCCGCGCACCCCGACTGGACCGCGAACCAGGTCACCCGCGCGCTGATCGACACGGCGGGTCGCAAGTGGCCGAAGGACAAGCCGACACAGAAGTCCGGATACGGGACCATCCGGCCGCGCGTGGTGCTCGCGGACCCGAACTATGACGCCGGTGACCCCTACTCCGATCCGCTCGGCAAGTGGAACAAGAAGGAAGGGGAGGAACTGGTGACGGAGATCAATCCGGCCTCTCCCTCCCCCTCTGCAACAGGCACGTCACAGGGCGCGGGATCCACTTCCGCGGACAAGGCGGCCGGAGCAGGATCGAAGACGGAGACCGTGTCCGCGGAGTCGTCGAACGACAGCAACACGCTGTGGATCGCCCTGGGCGCCGCCGCGGCGGTGATCGTGATCGGTGGGGTCACCTTCGGGGTGCTGCGCGCACGACGCGCACGGTGACACCGGCTCTGCCGCCCGCTCGTACCCGCCCGACTCGAAAAGACCGAAAGACCGAATCGGGCGGGAGCCCTCGTATCACCGCCGTAAGCCACTGAGCCACACCAGTTGGAATCCAGAACAGAGACAGGGAGGGCCGGCTGACCATGGCCGTCGACCAGAAACTCGAAGATGCAGCGGTAGTCAAGCTGCAGAAGGACATGTACGAGAAGTTCGAGAACATCCGGAAGCGGGTGCGCAGCCTCCAGGGTGTGATCGACAGCCTCGAGGGGCAGTGGCACGGCATCGGTCGTGCCGCGTTCGACACCAAGCAGTACGAGATCAACACGTCTCTGCAGAACATGGGTCGCGTCCTCGCCGACGTCATCGACGCGATGACCACGGCGCGCAACATCAAGGACAGCAAGGAAGACGAGGTCCGCGCCTCCGTGAACAAGATCAACGTCCTGGACGGCGCCCCCACGGTGCAGTCCTCCCCGTTCAGCTCGTTCTGAGCCGGCGGAATTCCCGGTCATCGGCCAACAGCACACACGAGCGAGACGAGGTAGACAGAGATGAGCCGTAACAACGAGGGACTGCAAGTCGGTTATGACGGTCTCGACATCGCGGCGACCACCATCGCCAACGAGGCGAAGCAGCTCGACGAGGACCTCCAGCAGCTCCGGCAGATGGTGGTCAACAGCAAGCAGTACTGGGCGGGTAAGGCGCAGGACACCTTCGACGAGAAGCTGCGGCGTTGGGACAAAGAGGCCAGCGACATCCACCAGGCCCTGATGGGCATCGGTCATGTCGTGGGCTCGTCCGGCGGTACGTACATGGAAGGCGACCTGGCGGCGTCCCGGTACCTGCAGTAATCCTTTTCCCGTACCCGGCCGTCACTCGTCGTGATCGCCGGATCGGACTGGGCTCCGCCGTCCCCAAGCCCGTACAACCGTAAGGCCCCTGGCAGGAACGATCTTGCAAAAGAAAGATCCGGCCGCGGGGCCTCACGTGTTGGAGGACATCACCTATATATCCCCACCGACGAGGACTGGCTGTATCCGGCGGCCCGCGAGACCGTCGGCCACTCGATGGTGGACCACCAGCGCGCATCCCTGATGGCCGACGCACTGACGATGGCTGTCGGCGGCAGCGGTCTCCAGCCCGGCTTTCTCCGGTGGATCACCGGCGCGCGCTGCCCGACCGCTTCCGCTTGCCTGGCGTCGCGGCGCGCTCCGGCCCGGGGAGGCCGTCCCTGCCTCCCCGGGCCGTCTCACCGCCGCTTCGGCAACCGCGGTCATCGGGCAGCCTCAGCCGAGTGCGAGTGCACGCAGCGGCGATGAGAGCCGCCGGCGTCGGTGGACCGTCAGAGCTCCTCCTCCGCCACGAGCCCCGTCTGCACCAACGGCCGCCCCCGCCGCCGGGAGACGAACACGCCCCGCCCCGGAGGCATCGGACGCGGACGCACGCCGCCCAGCAGGTCGCCCTCGGCCGGATCGCCGCTGAGGACGACGCCCTGCGCGCCGAGCTCCTTCAGCCGCTGCATGAAGGGCTCGTACCCGGAGCGGCTCGCGCCCGCGGTGGAGCGGGCGATGATGAAGCGCACGCCGACGTCCCGGGCGAGGGGGAGCAGCTCGGTCAGGCCGGCCAGGGGGTTGCCGCTCGACGTGGCCACCAGGTCGAAGTCGTCGATGACGATGTAGACCATCGGCCCCTGCCACCAGCTGCGGTCGCGCAACTGCTGCGGCGTGACGTCCGCGGTCGGTGTGCGCCGCTGCATCAGTTCGGCGAGCGCGTCCATGTGGTGCTGCATCTGGTTCGACATGGGGACGTACTCGGCCAGGTGCGAGGGCGGGGTCACGCCCAGCAGGGAGCGCCGGTTGTCGATGACGAAGAGCTTGCAGCTGTCGCCGTCGTAGCGCTCGGTCAGGCGCCGGATGAGCAGCTTCAACAGGTTCGACTTGCCGGACTCGCTCTCCCCGAAGATCAGGAAGAAGGGGTCCTGGTCGAAGTCGACGAACACCGGCTCCAGGTTGTCCTCGTCGAGCGCGAAGGAGACCCCCTGGCGGGGGAACCGGTCGCCCGGGGGGAGCTGGTGGGCCGGGAACTCCCTCGGCAGCAGGCGCACCGCGGGAGCACCTGGCTGCTGCCAGTGCCGGGCCACCTCGGTCCCGAGCGCCTGGGTCGCCTCCGCGAGGTCCGTGTCGGAGGACAGGCCGTCCATCCGCGGGACCGCGGCCATGAAGTGCTGCTTCTGCGGGGTCTGGCCGCGACCGGGCACCCCCGTCGGCACGTTGGCCGCGACCTTGCGGTCGAACTCGGAGTCCATGGGGTCACCGAGCCGCAGTTCCAGGCGGTTCATCAACTGGTCCTTGAGGTTGCCGCGGACCTCCATGGAGCGGGAAGCGGTGAGGATCAGGTGGATGCCGTAGCCGAGGCCGCGCGTCGCGATGTCCAGCACGACCGGCTCCAGCGCGTCGTAGTCCGTGCGGAAGTTCCCCCAGCCGTCGATGACCAGGAAGACGTCGCCCCAGGGCTGGTCGGTCACGGAGACGTCGCCCCGCGCACGGCGGGCGCGGAACTCGGCGATCGAGGAGATGCCCGCCGTACGGAAGTACTCCTCCCGGCGTGTCATGACGCCGTACACCTCGGCCGCCGTACGCCGCACCTTCTCGGGGTCCAGACGCGACGCCACACCGCCCACATGCGGGAGCCCCGCCACGGCGGACAGGCCGCCGCCGCCGAAGTCCAGTCCGTAGAACTGCACTTCGTGAGGGGTGTGGGTGAGCGCGAAGGAGGCGATGATCGAGCGCAGCAGCGTCGACTTCCCGGACTGCGGGCCGCCCAGGATCTGCATGTGGCCGGCCGCGCCACCGAAGTCCACCCACAGGGGGTCGCGACGCTGTTCGTACGGCTTGTCGACGAGGCCGACCGGGACGACGAGCCGGCCCGCGCCCTCGTAGCCGGGCTGGGTCAGGCCGCGGCCGGGCACCTCGGCGAGGCCGGGCAGCAGTGCGTCGAGCGACGGCGGGCTGTCCAGCGGGGGCAGCCACACCTGGTGCGCGGCCGGGCCCTGCGCCTCCAGGCGCCGCACGATGACGTCGAGGACGGTGTCGGCCAGCGCGTCGTCCGTCTCGTCGCCCCCCACGCCGTCGGACGCGTCGCGCTGCCGCGGAACCGCCAGGTACCGCACCGGGACCTGCGTGGCCGTGAACAGCACGGGCCGGCGGTCCACGGGCAAGGGGCCGTCGTACGACGCCGTCCGGTCGGTGCCGGAGCGGTACACGCCGGAGACGTACGCCGCCTTGAAGCGCACCATCTCGTCCGTACCGAACTTCAGGAAACCGGAGCCGGGGACGTTCGGCAGCTCATAGGCGTCCGGAACGCCGAGCGCCGCCCGCGACTCGGCCGCCGAGAACGTCCGCAGACCGATCCGGTACGACAGGTAGGTCTCGAGCCCGCGCAGCCGCCCCTCCTCCAGCCGCTGCGAGGCGAGCAGCAGGTGCACGCCCAGCGACCGGCCGATCCGGCCGATCTGCACGAACATCTCGATGAAGTCCGGCTTGGCGGTCAGCAGTTCGCTGAACTCGTCGATCACCAGCACGAGGGACGGGATCGGCTGCAGCGGAGCACCCGCGGCGCGGGCCTTCTCGTAGGCGTGGATGTTGGCGTAGTTGCCCGCGTCGCGGAGCATCTCCTGGCGCCGGTTGAGTTCACCGCGAATGGAGTCGCCCATCCGGTCGACGAGGGTGAGGTCGTCGGCCAGGTTGGTGATCACGGCCGCCACGTGCGGCATTTGGGCCATGCCCGCGAAGGTGGCGCCGCCCTTGAAGTCCGCCAGCACGAAGTTGAGGGTTTCGGAGGAGTGGGTCACGGCGAGGCCGAGGACCAGGGTGCGCAGCAGCTCCGACTTCCCGGAACCGGTCGCGCCGACGCACAGGCCGTGCGGGCCCATGCCCTCCTGCGCCGCTTCCTTGAGGTCGAGCATCACGGCCCGGCCGTCCTCGCCGACGCCGATCGGCACCCGCAGCCGTTCGGACTGCGAACGGGGTCGCCAGGTCCGTCGTGGGTCCACCGCCGCGGCGTCACCCAGATTCAGCAGATCGGTGAACTCCAGGTTGGACAGGAGCGGTTCGTCGTCGTCCCCGCCCGACGCCATGCGCAGGGGGGCGAGCTGCCGGGCCAGGGCCTCCGCCGCCTCGTACGAGAGTCCCTCGGCCGTGCCCTCGTAGACCATGCCGTGCGCCGACTCCAGACGCAGGTCCCTGGCGTGGACGACGAGGGAGAGGTCACCACGACCGGTGGCGAGGTTGCCGGGCACGACCTCCAGCACGGTCACGCCCTGCAGGCCCTCCGGACTCGCCAGCAGCGACGTCGGCGGCAGGGAGACGCCGTCGAGCACGACGACCAGGTGCGGCTGCTCGGGCACCGGCGGCCCGCCCGGGTGGAAGCGCGGACGGCCCTGGAGACGGGTGGAGAGCAGTTCCTCCAGCTCCACGGGGTCGGTGGTGACGAGGCGCATGCTGCCGGCGCCGTCCGTGGCCGTCGGACACTGCGCGTGGGGCAGCCACTTGGCCCACTCCCACTCGGGAGCCGACTCGCGTCCGGTGGCGACGGCGACGACCAGGTCGTCGGGGGAGTGCAGCGCGGCCAGGGAGGCGGTGACGGCACGGGCCGTGCCGCGCACGCTCTTCGGGTCGCCGCTGAGCGTCACGTGGTAGAAGGCACGCAGGGAGATCGCCATCGGGAGGGCGTCGAGGGTGCTGTGGGTGGCCACGAAGCGCTGCATGGCCCCGGCGGTCAGCGGCTCCAGCTGGTCCACCGGAGCGGTCTCCGGCGGAACCAGCGGAGTGGCCAGGGCCTGCGGGCCCAGACCCACCCGCACCTGCCCGAAGTCCGCGTCGCCGGCGCGCCGTTCCCACACCCGGCTGCCCTCGGCGACCAGGGCCCACAATTGCTCCGGTGAAGGGTGCAGGTAGTACTGGGCGTCGCGCTGGGCCTGCGCGGTCTCCTGGGTGGTGAGCCGGACCTGCGACAGATAACGGAGGTAGTCCCGGCGCAGGTCCGCCAGCTGCCCCTGGTTGCCGCGTCGGTAGCGGACCAGCATCGCGACGCCCATGGCGATGGTGGAGGCCACCATCACCATGCCCATGATCTTCATGAACGGCTGGGCCTGCGGATTGAAGAAGAACACCACGGACCCGCCCATGCCGAGCATGGGCAGGAGTTGCATCAGGGCGCCCTCCTGCTGACCGCGGGGCAGCTCCGGAGGCGGTTGCAGCACGATTTCGTTCGTGGGCACGTCCTTCGGCAGCGCACGTGGCGGACGTTTGACGACGATGTGACTCACTCGCACCAATTCCCTTGCCGAACGGATCCGTTCCGCCCGCCGCCCCGTGTCCGGCGAACGTCGATCGCGCTGCGCGATCCTACTGACAGCCGCTGACTCCGGTGGGCGGTAGGGTGCCGTGAGACGTGTGAGCAGTTGCGAATCGGCCGCCGAAGTGCGTGCACCGCGCGACGTGCGGCACACGTGTGGTCCGTCGGCCCGGTCCCCGAGGAGGCGACCGGCGGGCGGATCGGACGAGAGCACCGCCCAGGGACCGTGCGCGACGGTACGCGCGGGTCCGCAGCACCGACGAGGGGGAACAACAGGTGAGTACGACGGCCTCCGCGCCGGCCGGCACGGCCGGCGGACCGGGCACCGGAGCCCCGTCCGGGGCAGGCACGGGACTCGGCTTCTGCCGGGTCACCATCGTGGCCCCCGACAGCCGTGTCGACGTGGCGCTGCCGGACGACGTGCCGGTCGCCGACCTGTACCCGGAGATCCTGCGGTTCTCCCGGCAGAGTCCCGCCGAGGGCGCACCGGTCGGCTACCACCTCGTACGCCGTGACGGGACCGTCCTCGACAGCGCCCGGTCCTTCGCGGTCCAGCGCATCCTGGACGGCGAACTGCTCACGTTGCGCCCGTTCTCGGAGTCGCTGCCCCCCGCCGTCTTCGACGACGTGTCGGAGGCGGTGGCGTCCGCCGTCACCCGCGACCGCGCCCTGTGGGACGGCGATCTCACCCGCGTCGCCGGTCTCGTGGCGGGAGGTGTCCTTCCTGCGCTGCTGGCGTTCGTGGCGTGGAGCTCCCAGGTCCACCACGACATGCACGGTCTCCAGGGCATCCTCGCCGCGGTCGCCGGAGTCCTGTTGACCACCTTCGCGTGCGTCCGTGCACGGGTGTACGACGACCGCGGCTCCGCGGTCGCCCTCGGGCTGGGCGCCCTGCCCAACGTCGCCGTGGCCGGCTCGGGACTGCTGCCGCTCGCCGACGGCCAGGGCATCGGGCGGCTCCAGTTCCTCCTGGCGTGCGCGGCGGTGCTGGTCGCCTCCGTCGTGCTCGCCCTGGTGTCGCCGGGCGGCGACAGCCCCTTCGTGGCCTTCGTCCTCGCTTCCGCGATCGGCCTGCTCACGACGTTCCTCGCGATGCTGACACGGCTGGAGCCCATGGAGACGGCCGCCGTGTGCGCGCCCCTGGCCGTGTGCGCCCTCGCCTTCCTGCCGGGCCTGTCCGTGCGCTTCGCGCGGTTGCCCATCGGCTTCGAACCGCCCAGCGCGTCACGCGGCTCCTACCTGACGGAGGAGCAGGACGCTCCGGAACCCGTCGACACCCGGCGCGTCGCGGCCCAGGCCCGTCGCGGCCACGAACTCCTCGTCGGCCTCGTCGGCGGATGCGCCTTCGTCTCCGTGGGGGCGTCGATCGTCCTCGGCTTCTCCGGCAACGTCTGGGCGCAACTCCTCGCCCTGGCCACCGGCGTCGCGATGCTGATGCGGGCCCAGCTGTTCCGGTACACCGCCCAGGTCGCCTCCGCTCTGGCGGCCGGCCTCGCCTGCCTGGTCTTCCTCGGCCTGGGGCTCGCGATGAACCCGCCGGCGCAGGCCTGGCGCGACGCGCTCCAGGGCGACACCACCGCCCTCGACGTCCGCAGCGTGTGGCTGACCGCGGCCGTGGCCGTGGCCATCGCCCTGGTCACCGCCATCGGTCTGATCGTCCCCCGGCGCGGCGTCACGCCCTTCTGGGGCCGGTTCATGGAGATCGCGGAGGTGTTCGTCCTGCTGACGCTGGTCCCGCTGGCACTCGCCGTCTTCGACGTCTACGCGGCGGCCCGGTCGATGACCGGCAACTGACCTGCCCGCCCTCCTCCGGGAGAACGGGCAGTGATGTCCCCCGGGCCCGCACGGGCGGCACACGGAGTGCCGCCCGCCGCCGTCTCACCCGGCGTCGCGTCCGCCGTTCCGCGGCGCCGGCTCCAGGTCGAACTCCCCGTCCCGCGCGCCCAGCACGAAGGCCCGCCACTCCGCCTCCGTGTACCGCAGCACCGTGTCCGGGTCGAGGGAGGACCGCATGGCCACGGCGCCGCCGGGCAGGTACGCGATCTCGACCCGCTCCTCGTGCTCCTCGGTGCCCGGCGCGCCGTGCCACTCGACGCCGGAGATGTCGAGGGCGTAGAGCTCGTCCTTCTCCCGCTCCTTGCGTGCCTTGATCTCCTCAGCCGTCTCCGTCATGCCGCAGCGACCCCTTCCCGACGTACGAACGGTCCGAGCGCTCACCCTAGTGGCCTGCGACGTCCGGCCAGGCCGGTTCGGCGGACCGGGGGGAAGGCGCCCGCTACGGCCTGGTACGCTGAGTGACGGCCGTTTGTGTACGCACCTTCGGAGCGGGCTCGCTCTGGAGATCGCGCCCAGCGGATCCTCGCCTTCCGAGCCATGGAAGACCCCCGAGACGAAGACCGGGGGCGCTCGGTGGCCACTCACAGACTATGAGGAGTACGCGTGTCGCTCGACGCCGCAGTGAAGAAGCAGATCATCTCCGAGTTCGGTACCAAGGAGGGTGACACCGGCTCCCCCGAGGTCCAGGTCGCTCTGCTGTCCCGTCGGATCTCCGACCTGACGGAGCACCTCAAGACCCACAAGCACGACCACCACTCCCGTCGTGGTCTGCTGATCCTGGTCGGTCAGCGCCGCCGGCTGCTGCAGTACCTCGCCAAGAAGGACATCCAGCGCTTCCGTGCGCTGGTCGACCGCCTCGGCATCCGCCGCGGTGCGGCGGGCGCCAAGTAGGACGCCGTGAAGGGAGCGGTTCCCTGGAGAAAGGGGGCCGCTCCCTTTGCTGTACGTGCGGAGTGTCACCGCGCCTTTGTAGTGTGGTAGCACAACGCAAGAGACACGACTCGGTGTGATGTCCCGCGCCGCATGGGTATGCGGTCCCCAGGGCACCGCCGACCGACGTCATCGGACGTCACGACGCACGAGGAGAAGCGCACCTCGCCGCCGCCGGTCCTCGGTAGTGGCCCCCGGGAGAGTGAACCCCGGGAGCTTCGATCGAAGACCGGCCCGCACCAGTGGAGCGCTTCTCCGTCCCCGTCCCCCCGCCACACGGGCGAGGCGGGACGAAAGACGACAAAGTAACGGAGAAAACGCTAGTGGAGAACGAGACCCACTACGCCGAGGCCGTCATCGACAACGGCTCCTTCGGCACCCGCACCATCCGCTTCGAGACGGGCCGCCTGGCCCGCCAGGCGGCCGGTTCCGCCGTGGCCTACCTGGACGACGACACCATGGTGCTGTCGGCCACCACCGCCTCCAAGAACCCCAAGGACCAGCTCGACTTCTTCCCGCTCACGGTGGACGTCGAGGAGCGGATGTACGCGGCGGGCCGGATCCCCGGTTCCTTCTTCCGCCGTGAGGGCCGGCCCTCCGAGGACGCCGTCCTCACCTGCCGCCTCATCGACCGCCCGCTGCGCCCCTCCTTCAAGAAGGGCCTGCGCAACGAGATCCAGGTCGTCGCCACGATCATGGCGCTCAACCCCGACCACCTGTACGACGTCGTGGCGATCAACGCCGCCTCCGCGTCCACGCAGCTGGCCGGCCTGCCCTTCTCCGGCCCGATCGGCGGCGTCCGCGTCGCGCTGATCAACGGCCAGTGGGTCGCGTTCCCGACGCACACCGAGCTCGAGGACGCCGTCTTCGACATGGTCGTCGCGGGCCGCGTCCTGGAGGACGGCGACGTCGCGATCATGATGGTCGAGGCCGAGGCCACCGAGAAGACCATCAAGCTGGTCGAGGGCGGCGCCGAGGCGCCGACCGAGGAGGTCGTCGCCGCCGGTCTGGAGGCCGCGAAGCCCTTCATCAAGGTGCTCTGCAGGGCCCAGGCCGACCTCGCCGCCAAGGCCGCCAAGCCCACCGGCGAGTTCCCGATCTTCCTGGACTACCAGGACGACGTCCTCGAGGCGCTCACCGGCGCCGTCAAGCCCGAGCTGGCCCAGGCGCTCACCATCGCCGGCAAGCAGGAGCGCGAGGCCGAGCTGGACCGCGTCAAGGCGCTCGCCGCCGAGAAGCTCCTGCCGGAGTTCGAGGGCCGCGAGAAGGAGATCTCCGCCGCGTACCGCTCGCTGACCAAGTCCCTGGTCCGTGAGCGCGTCATCAAGGAGAAGAAGCGCATCGACGGCCGCGGTGTCACCGACATCCGCACCCTGGCCGCCGAGGTCGAGGCCATCCCGCGCGTGCACGGCTCGGCGCTCTTCGAGCGTGGCGAGACCCAGATCCTGGGCGTCACCACCCTCAACATGCTCCGCATGGAGCAGCAGCTGGACACCCTCTCCCCGGTGACCCGCAAGCGCTACATGCACAACTACAACTTCCCGCCGTACTCCGTCGGCGAGACCGGCCGCGTCGGCTCCCCCAAGCGCCGCGAGATCGGCCACGGCGCGCTCGCCGAGCGCGCCATCGTGCCGGTGCTGCCGACGCGCGAGGAGTTCCCCTACGCGATCCGTCAGGTGTCCGAGGCCCTCGGCTCCAACGGCTCGACGTCCATGGGCTCGGTCTGCGCCTCCACCATGTCGCTGCTGAACGCCGGTGTGCCGCTCAAGGCCCCGGTCGCCGGCATCGCCATGGGTCTGATCTCCCAGGAGATCAACGGCGAGACGCACTACGTCGCCCTCACCGACATCCTCGGTGCGGAGGACGCCTTCGGCGACATGGACTTCAAGGTCGCCGGCACCAAGGAGTTCGTGACCGCCCTCCAGCTCGACACCAAGCTGGACGGCATCCCCGCCTCCGTCCTGGCCGCCGCCCTCAAGCAGGCCCGTGACGCCCGCCTCCACATCCTCGACGTGATGATGGAAGCGATCGACACGCCGGACGAGATGTCCCCCAACGCGCCGCGGATCATCACCGTGAAGATCCCGGTCGACAAGATCGGCGAGGTCATCGGCCCCAAGGGCAAGATGATCAACCAGATCCAGGAGGACACCGGCGCCGAGATCACCATCGAGGACGACGGCACCATCTACATCGGCGCCGCCGACGGCCCCGCCGCCGAGGCCGCCCGCACCACGATCAACAGCATCGCCAACCCGACGATGCCCGAGGTCGGCGAGCGCTACCTGGGCACGGTCGTGAAGACGACGACGTTCGGCGCCTTCGTCTCCCTGCTGCCGGGCAAGGACGGTCTGCTGCACATCTCTCAGATCCGCAAGCTGGCCGGCGGCAAGCGCGTGGAGAACGTCGAGGACGTGCTCGGCGTGGGCGCCAAGGTCCAGGTCGAGATCGCCGAGATCGACTCCCGCGGCAAGCTCTCCCTGATCCCCGTGATCGAGGGCGAGGCCGAGTCCAACAGCGGCTCCGACAACGACAAGAAGGACGACGCCGACAAGTGACGTCCCGTAGCGCCAAGGCGACGGCCCGCACCTCCTCGGAGGCGCGGGCCGTCGCCCGTACCCAAACCCTGATCAAGGGCGAGAACGGCATCGGCACGGTCCGCAGGACCACCCTCCCCGGCGGCCTGCGCATCGTCACCGAGACGCTGCCCTCGGTCCGCTCGGCGACCTTCGGCATCTGGGCCCACGTCGGCTCCCGCGACGAGACCCCGGCCCTGAACGGCGCCACCCACTACCTGGAGCACCTGCTCTTCAAGGGCACCTCCCGCCGGTCCGCCCTGGACATCTCCTCCGCCCTCGACGCCGTCGGCGGCGAGATGAACGCGTTCACGGCCAAGGAGTACACGTGCTACTACGCACGCGTGCTCGACACCGACCTGCCGCTCGCCATCGACGTGGTGTGCGACATGCTGACCGGCTCGCTGATCCAGGAGGAGGACGTCGACGTCGAACGCGGCGCCATCCTCGAAGAGATCGCGATGACCGAGGACGACCCGGGCGACTGCGTGCACGACCTGTTCGCGCACACCATGTTCGGCGACAACCCCCTCGGCCGCCCCGTCCTCGGCACGGTCGACACGGTCAACGCCCTCACCGCCGACCGCATCCGCCGCTTCTACAAGAAGCACTACGACCCGACCCATCTCGTGGTCGCCTGTGCCGGCAACATCGACCACAACAAGGTCGTACGCCAGGTCCGCGCCGCCTTCGAGAAGGCCGGCGCCCTCAAGAACCTCGACGCCGAACCGATCGCCCCGCGCGGCGGCAGCCGCGCGCTGCGCACCGCCGGCCGGGTCGAGCTCATCGGCCGCAAGACGGAACAGGCGCACATCGTCCTCGGCATGCCGGGCCTGTCCCGCACCGACGAGCGGCGCTGGGCCCTGGGCGTGCTGAACACCGCCCTCGGCGGCGGCATGTCGTCCCGCCTCTTCCAGGAGGTCCGGGAGAAGCGCGGACTGGCCTACAGCGTGTACTCGTACACGTCCGGCTTCGCCGACTGCGGCCTGTTCGGCGTGTACGCGGGCTGCAGGCCCTCCCAGGTGCACGACGTGCTGAAGATCTGCCGCGACGAGCTCGACCACGTCGCCGAGCACGGACTCCCCGACGACGAGATCGAGCGCGCCGTCGGCCAGCTGAAGGGCTCCACCGTCCTCGGCCTGGAGGACACCGGCGCGCTGATGAACCGTATCGGCAAGAGCGAACTGTGCTGGGGCGAGCAGATGTCGGTCGACGACATGTTGGCCCGGATAGCCTCGGTGACCCCGGACGACGTCCGCTCGGTCGCCCGCGACGTCCTGGGACGGCGGCCCTCCCTGTCGGTCATCGGCCCGCTCAAGGACAAGCAGGCGTCCCGCCTGCACGACGCCGTCGCCTGACCCCTCCCGGTAAGGAAGCAAAGAACATGAGCAAGCTGCGCGTGGCGATCCTCGGTGCCAAGGGCCGGATCGGTTCCGAGGCGGTACGGGCCGTCGAGGCCGCCGAGGACATGGAGCTGGTGGCCGCCCTCGGCCGGGACGACAAGCTGGAGACCCTCGCCGAGAACGGCGCCCAGGTCGCCGTGGAGCTGACCACCCCCGCCTCGGTCATGGGCAACCTCGACTTCTGCGTGCGCCACGGCATCCACGCCGTGGTCGGCACCACCGGCTGGACCGACGACCGCCTCGCGCAGCTGAAGGGCTGGCTCGACCAGTCCCCGGAGACGGGCGTCCTCATCGCGCCGAACTTCTCCATCGGCGCCGTCCTCACCATGAAGTTCGCGCAGATCGCCGCCCCGTACTTCGAGTCCGTCGAGGTCGTCGAACTGCACCACCCGAACAAGGTGGACGCCCCCAGCGGCACCGCCACGCGCACCGCCCAGCTCATCGCCGAGGCCCGCCGCCAGGCCGGCAGCGCCCCCGCCCCGGACGCCACGGCCACCGCCCTCGACGGCGCCCGCGGCGCGAACGTCGACGGGGTCCCGGTGCACGCGATCCGGCTGCGCGGACTCCTCGCCCACCAGGAGGTCCTGCTCGGCGGCGAGGGCGAGACCCTCACCGTCCGCCACGACTCCCTGCACCACAGCAGCTTCATGCCGGGCATCCTGCTCGGCGCCCGCCGCGTGGTGACCACTCCCGGCCTGACCTTCGGCCTGGAACACTTCCTCGACCTGAACTGAGCCCGGCCGATCCCATGCGCGCGAAGATCTCCTACGCCGTCACGGCCGCCGTCCTGGTCGTCTACTTCGTCCTGGTCGGCAGCCGCGGCGTGCTGCTCATCGAGACCGGCACGCCCCTCACCGTCACCTTCGGCGTGGCGGTGCTGATCCTGCCGGTCATCGGCGTCTGGTTCCTGTGGAAGAACACCGAGTTCGTCCGCGACGCCAACCGGCTCGCCGCCCTGCTCGACGCGGAGGGCGGCCTGCCCGTCGACGAGCTGAAGCGCCTGCCCAGCGGCCGGGTCGACCGCGACTCGGCCGACGAGGTCTTCGCCCGCCGCAAGGCCGAGACGGAGGATGCCCCCGACGACTGGCGCAGCTGGTTCCGGCTCGCCGTCGCCTACCACGACGCCCGCGACACCCCCCGCGCCCGCAAGGCGATGCAGCGGGCGATCGCCCTGCACAAGACCTCTCACTGAGCGGGCGCGGGAGCCCGGGGCCGCTCAGTCGCGCCGGTACTCGGCGGCCCATGCCTCCACGGTGTCGGCCGCCCGGTCGAAGGCCAGCTTGTCCCGGCCCAGGAAGTCCGCGTTGTGCGAGGTCAGCAGCGGCGCCGGCGACTCCGCCGAACGCCCCCGCCGGGCGATGACCAGCGCCTGCCCCTGCACCGTCCGGGGCAGACCCAGCCAGCGCACCGGCTGCTGCACCGTGCGCACGGAGACGACCTGCTCCCAGGACGTCGTACGGGTGGTCACGAAGGCCACATGGCGCAGCCCTCGGGAGCTCACCCACACGCCCATGCGCAGCAGTCGCAGCGCGCCGGCCACGGCGACCAGTGCGACGGCGAAGACCGTCGCGGCGGACGTCGGCGTCGCCGTCGTCGCGATGATCACCGCGGCGAACAGCACGAACGACGCGAGCAGCAGCAGGAGCGCCGCCGCCCCCACCCGCCACGGCCCGGGACGGTACGGGCGCCGCCAGCGGTCCCGGTTGTCGTACGGCAGGGCGACATCGTCCGCCGTGTCGAAAGCGCGGTCGGCCGTCAGGAAGGACAGGGGCACGACGGGTCCTCACTCGATCCATGCGTCAGCAGTGCTCGGTGAGGCTATCGATCCGTGCCGCCGGTCACCACCCTCGGGGGCCCGGACGGAGCCGGCGCCACGGCCGGAGGCGGCTCAGCGACCTTCGGTCGCCTGCGACTGCCGTGTCCCCGACCCCGAGGAATCGGCGGACAGCGCCGGTGTTCCGATGACCAGGGAACCCACCAGCCCGGCCACCAGGGTGAGCCCCAGCAGCCAGCGCCCGGCCATCTGACCGACGGAGGCCCGCTCGGGCGGCGGCGGGGTGACATTGCTGCGGAACCTGTCGGCCTCGGCGACAAAAGCGAACGGTACGGGTTCGCGCCGACCGGACATCAGGGGTACGCCTCCTTCGGAATCGAACGAATTCACTCTCACCAACACAGACGAACGATCGCCCCAAAGGGTGCCCACATCCGTAAATTTCGTCACGGCAGGGCACCTCCTTCCCCCTCCCGGGCGCCCCGTAAAGTGGGCGCCGCCCTGCTGCTGCGATGGGAAGGACCCTCTTGACCTCCGCCGACGATCCCAAGCCGTCACCGCGTACCGACGTCACCTTGCGGAGCGACGTCACCGTTGAACTGGTGAAGTCCAGCGCCTCGGACTCCGACGTCCTGTTCGCCGCCCGCGTCTCGACCCTGGGAGAGCAGTCCCTCGGGGAACTGCAGAAGGACCCGGAGCGTTCCAAGGGGCTGATCAACTACCTCATGCGGGATCGGCACGGCAGCCCTTTCGAGCACAACTCCATGACGTTCATGATCAGTGCGCCGATCTTCGTGTTCCGCGAGTTCATGCGCCACCGCGTCGGCTGGTCCTACAACGAGGAGTCGGGGCGCTACCGGGAGCTGCAGCCCGTCTTCTACGTCCCCGACGCGTCGCGCAAGCTGGTCCAGGAAGGGCGCCCGGGCAAGTACGTGTTCGTCGAGGGCACCCCCGCACAGCACGAGACCGTCCAGAGCGTGCTCGGCGACTCCTACCACCAGGCCTATGAGGCCTACCAGAAGCTGCTGGCCGAGGGCGTCGCCCGCGAGGTCGCCCGCGCGACACTCCCCGTCGGCCTGTACTCGTCGATGTACGCCACCTGCAACGCCCGCTCGCTGATGCACTTCCTCGGCCTGCGCACCCAGCACGAGCTGGCGAAGGTCCCGTCCTTCCCGCAGCGGGAGATCGAGATGGTCGGCGAGAAGATGGAGGCCGAATGGGCCCGTCTCATGCCGCTCACGTACGCCGCCTTCAACGCCAACGGACGCGTGGCCCCGTAGAACCGCAGCTCAAGCCCGCGGGCACAGATGTACGGTTCAGCCTCGCGAAGTGTCCGTATTGCGGCATTTCATGAAGTTCATCTAGCCTGATCAGACGGGCTCGGCACTGCCTGAACCCCCGAGCAGGCAGTGCCGGGTCCCCCTCCGCCCCACCCCGTCGCCTCCCCCGAGGGAAGACCCCGACCTGAGCAACGAGTAGCGTGTAACCCATGGCTCCGACCTCCACTCCGCAGACCCCCTTCGGGCGGGTCCTCACCGCCATGGTCACGCCCTTCACGGCGGACGGCGCACTCGACCTCGACGGCGCACAGCGGCTCGCCACCCACCTGGTGGACGCAGGCAACGACGGCCTGATCGTCAACGGCACCACCGGCGAGTCCCCCACCACCAGCGACGCGGAGAAATCGGATCTCGTACGGGCCGTCGTGGCGGCGGTCGGCGACCGCGCCCACGTCGTGGCCGGAGTCGGCACCAACGACACCCACCACAGCACCGAACTGGCCCGCGCCGCGGAGCGCGCCGGCGCGCACGGTCTCCTGGTGGTCACCCCGTACTACAACAAGCCCCCGCAGGAGGGCCTCTACCGGCACTTCACGGCCGTCGCCGACGCCGCCGAGCTGCCGGTCATGCTCTACGACATCCCCGGCCGCAGCGGCGTCCCGATCAGCACGGAGACGATCGTCCGCCTCGCCGAGCACCCGCGCATCGTCGCCAACAAGGACGCCAAGGGCGACCTCGGCCGCGCCGGCTGGGCCATCGCCCGCTCCGGCCTCGCCTGGTACTCCGGCGACGACATGCTGAACCTGCCCCTGCTCTCCATCGGAGCGGTCGGCTTCGTCTCGGTCGTCGGTCACCTCGTCACCCCCGAGCTGCGCGCCCTGGTCGAGGCGTACACCTCCGGGGACGTCCAGAAGGCCACCGAGATCCACCAGAAGCTGCTCCCCGTCTACACGGGCATGTTCCGCACCCAGGGCGTGATGACCACCAAGGCGGCGCTCGCCCTCAAGGGCCTCCCCGCCGGCCCCCTGCGCGCCCCCATGGCCGAGTGCACGCCGGAAGAGATCGAGCAGCTCAAGATCGATCTTGCCGCCGGCGGGGTACAACTCCAGTAATCAGACTTCGCGCGCCCGAGCGCGCAGACGCACTTCACAACTGAATAAGCGGGCCACCGGTGCCCGCACCCCTATACGACAACTGCTTCTGCACGAACGTCATGCGCGCCACGTGCCCCACCGGTACGTGGCGCGCGTGTTTGAGGAGAGTCTTTTGAGTCATCCGCATCCTGAACTCGGCCCGCCTCCGCAGCTCCCCGCGGGCGGCCTGCGCGTCACCCCGCTCGGCGGTCTCGGCGAGATCGGCCGGAACATGACGGTCTTCGAGTACGGAGGCCGCCTGCTGATCGTCGACTGCGGAGTGCTCTTCCCGGAGGAGGAGCAGCCGGGAATCGACCTGATCCTGCCGGACTTCTCGTCCATCCGGGACCGCCTCGACGACATCGAGGGCATCGTCCTCACCCACGGCCACGAGGACCACATCGGCGGTGTCCCCTTCCTCCTGCGCGAGAAGCCGGACATCCCGCTGATCGGCTCCAAGCTCACCCTCGCCCTCATCGAGGCGAAGCTCCAGGAGCACCGCATCCGTCCGTACACCCTCCAGGTGGCGGAAGGACAGCGCGAGCGCATCGGCCCCTTCGACTGCGAGTTCATCGCCGTCAACCACTCCATCCCCGACGCGCTCGCCGTGGCCATCCGTACGCCCGCCGGCATGGCGGTCCACACCGGCGACTTCAAGATGGACCAGCTCCCGCTGGACAACCGGCTCACGGACCTGCACGCGTTCGCCAGACTCAGCGAGGAAGGCATCGACCTTCTGCTCGCCGACTCCACGAACGCCGAGGTCCCGGGCTTCGTCCCGCCCGAGCGCGACATCTCCAACGTCCTGCGCCAGGTCTTCGCCGGAGCCCGCAAGCGGATCATCGTGGCGAGCTTCGCCAGCCACGTCCACCGCATCCAGCAGATCCTGGACGCGGCGCACGAGTACGGCCGCCGCGTCGCCTTCGTCGGCCGCTCCATGGTCCGCAACATGGGCATCGCACGCGACCTCGGTTACCTCAAGGTTCCGCCGGGCCTGGTCGTGGACGTCAAGACACTGGACGACCTGCCGGACAGCGAGGTCGTCCTGGTCTGCACGGGCTCCCAGGGCGAACCGATGGCCGCCCTGTCCCGCATGGCCAACCGCGACCACCAGATCCGCATCGTCGACGGCGACACGGTGATCTTGGCGTCGTCGCTCATCCCCGGCAACGAGAACGCGGTCTACCGCGTGATCAACGGCCTGACCCGCTGGGGCGCCAACGTCGTCCACAAGGGCAACGCCAAGGTCCACGTCTCGGGCCACGCCTCGGCCGGCGAGCTGCTGTACTTCTACAACATCTGCCGCCCGAAGAACCTGATGCCGGTCCACGGCGAATGGCGCCACCTGCGCGCCAACGCCGAACTGGGCGCCCTGACGGGCGTCCCGCACGACCGCATCGTCATCGCCGAGGACGGCGTCGCAGTCGACCTCGTCGAGGGCAAGGCCAAGATCTCCGGCAAGGTCCAGGCGGGTTACGTCTACGTCGACGGCCTCTCCGTCGGCGACGTCGGCGAGCCGGCCCTCAAGGACCGCAAGATCCTCGGTGACGAGGGCATCATCTCGGTCTTCGTCGTCATGGACTCGTCCACCGGCAAGATCACAGGTGGTCCGCACGTCCAGGCCCGCGGGTCCGGCATCGAGGACTCCGCCTTCGGCGAGGTGATCCCGAAGATCACGGAAACCCTGGAACGCTCGGCTCAGGACGGAGTCGTCGAACCCCACCAGATGCAGCAGCTCATCCGCCGCACACTGGGCAAGTGGGTCTCCGACACCTATCGACGTCGGCCGATGATCCTGCCCGTGGTGGTGGAGGTCTGACGGTCCGTCGGGCCACGCGCACGAGCGAACCAGGAGCGGGGAGCCTCGATTTGCATCGAGGCTCCCCGCTCCAGTACGTTTACGACTCCTCCCGATCGGGCACCCGACCACCTCGTGCGTCGGAACCGTCGCCCGACAGGGGAGGGGAAATCCGACTCAGAATCTCTGATAAAGTCGGAACCGCCGGAAAGGGAAACGCGGAAGCGGGACCCCGGAAAGCACCGAGGAAATCGGGTCGGAAAGATCTGATAGAGTCGGAAACG
>NZ_LGCN01000216.1 GCF_001279005.1 Streptomyces caelestis | reverse complement strand
GTCGGGGCGGGGGCGGCGACGACGGTGAACGGCACCGGTACACAGTGCCGCTCCAGACCGCCGGCGTCCGCCGCGACGACCTCGACCAGGTGCGAGCCCTCCGGCCACGGCCGCCCCGCGGTCCAGGCCCAGCTGCCGTCGGGCGCGACCGCGACGGAGCCCAGGAACACTCCGTCGTACCGGAACCCGACCTGGGCCGCGCCTGCCGCGACGCCCCGGAAGGCGACGGCCGTGCTCAGCACCTGCCCGTGGGCCTCGGGCAGGAGGACGGTGACGGACGCGGCGGGTGCGGCGGCAGGCGTCGCGGCGGCCTCGCCCGCGGTGAAGACCACCTCCGTGGTCTTCGAGTGGAAGCCGGTCGGGCTCACTGCGAAGATCTTGACCCGGTGGCTGCCCGGAGCCCACGGCTTGGCCGGGGTCCACGCCCAGGCGCCGTCGGGCGCCACCTTCGGCGAGGCGAGGAACTTGCCGTTCTCCCACATGCTCACCCGCACCGCGCCCGGTGCCGATCCGGTGAGCCGGGAGCCCTCGCACGGCAGCGCACCGCCCGCGGCGGGCTCGTCGACCACGGGGGGCGGGAACGCCTCCGTCCGCTGCACCTTGGCGGTGGCGGCGAGGAAGGCGTCGAGGGCCGAGGAGTCCCGCTCGGGTTCCTCGTAGCCGTTGCGCACCGTGCCGAAGCGCGGCGCGATGCCGTCGGCCAGCAGATAGGCGATCCCCAGCAGGGGCGGCACGTTCCGCACGGTCACCTTGTTGTGCTCCGTGATGAACGGGGACTCGCTGAAGATGAAGTTGAAGTTCGGATAGCGTTGCAGCAGCCCCAAAAAGGGCTCGACCTGCTCGGTGTACTGCTCGTCCTGCGGGGACGACACCAGGTAGATGTTGGCCTCCGGGTTCGCGCCCGCCCTGAGCAGGTCGGGCAGGACCGCGTCGAGGGCCCGCACGTTCTCCTCCGCCAGCCCCTCCCCCAGCACGCTCCGGCCCACCTTGGGGTAGACGTCCCGGACGAAGGTGCCGATGAGGAACTGCGGAACACAGGCCACTATGTTCCGGAACCCGTACCGCAGGCCGAAGTGGAGCGCCGCGCTGCCCCCCTTGGAACTGCCCCAGAGCGTCACGTCGTTCGGGGTCAGGTCGAGGGAGCGCATCACCCTGGTGATCAGCTCGACGACGGACCGCTCGACGGCGAAGTCCATCTCCCGGCACAGGTAGTAGCTGATCCCGCCCCGGAACCGGTCGCGGATCCACAGGATGTTCGACCGCAGGTCGTCCAGGACGCCGGTGGACCAGCCGTAGTCGTCCGGGGCCGCGAGGTTGGCGAAGACCACCGTCAGATGGCGGTTGCCCTTCCTCGCCCGGGCGAACCGGTACTCGACGGGGTACGCACCGGACGTGTCGATCCCGGTGACGATGTCGCGCCCCTTCGACGCTGCTGTGGACATGTGCGGATTCCAGTCGTGTGGAGGCCGGCGGCGGACGCCGCCGGCGGTCAGTGGCCCGGCGTGAAGTAGCCGGTCGGCGCGGCGGCGCCCAGGACGGTGAAGGCGACCGGGGCGGACGGGGTCTCCAGACCGCCCGCGTCCACCGCGGTGACCTCCACCAGGTGCGGGCCCTTTGGCCACGGCCAGCCCGGGTCCCAGCCCCAGCTCCCGTCCGGCGTGGCAGGCACCGCGCCCAGCAGCACGCCGTTCTCCCGGAACCGGACCTCCGCCGCCCCCGGGGCGCTCCCGTGGAACCCGAACACGGACGGCACCTGCTGCCCCGCCCCCGGCGCCATGACGGCCGGCGGCCGGAGCGGGAGGCCGGGCGCCGTCCCGCCGTCGGCGGCCGGCCCGGCAAGGTGGCCGGGAGCCGCCTCGACCACCGTGAAGGGGACCTCGACACGGTCGGAGTGGAAGCCGGCCGGGTCCACCGCGAAGATCTTCACCGCGTGCTTCCCGCGTGCCCACGGCTTCGGCGGCTCCCAGGACCAGGCGCCGTCGGGAGCCACCTGCGGTGACGCCACGAACTTGCCGTTCCTCCACATGCTCACCCGCACCGCCCCAGGGGCCCGGCCGGAGAAGCGCAGCCCGGTGACGGCCACCTCGGCGCCGGAGCGCGGGGCGGTCACCACGGGGGGCGGGAACGCCTCGGTCCCCTGGACCTTGGACGTGGCGGCGAGATAGGCGTCGACGGCCGACCGGTCGCGGTCGAACTCCTCCGGGGCGTGCCGTACGAAGCCGAGCCGCGGGGCGTAGCCGTCGACCAGGAGGTTCAGCAGCCCGACCAGCGCCGGCACGTTCCGCCGCGTCACGGTGGCGTGTCCGGTGATCGTCGGGGACTCGCTGTGCAGGTAGTTGACGTTCTCGTATCCCTGGAACATGCCGAGGAACGGTTCGACCTGCACGGTGTAGTGCTCGTCCTGGGGCGAGGAGAGCAGGTAGACGTTGGCGCCCCGGTTCAGCCCCGCCCGCACCAGGTCGGGGATGAGCGCGTCCAGGGCGCGGGCGTGGTGCGGCGGCGCCCCCTCGCCGAGCATGTAGGCGGCGACCTTCGGGTGCCGCTTCTCGAGCGCGTCGCCGATGAGGAACTGGGGGACGATGGCCACGATGTTCCGGTAGCCGTGCTTCAGCCCGAAGTACAGCGCCGCGCTGCCTCCCTTGGAGCCGCCCCACAGGGTGACCTGGTCCGGCGTCAGGCCCAGCGCCCGGGTGAACCCCGCGATGAGCGTCTGCACCGAGTCCGCGAGACCGAAGTCCATGTTGCGGCAGAGGTAGTAGGCGTTCATCCCGTCGAAGCGGTCGCGGATCCACAGGATGTTGGCGCGCACGTTGTCGAAGACGCCGTTGGACCAGCCGTAGTCCTCGGGCGCCGAGAAGTTGGCGAAGACCACGACGAGGTGGCGGTTGCCGCTCTTGGCGTGGGAGAAGCGGTACTCGACCGGAAACGTCCCCGACGCCTCGATGCCGTTGAACAGCTTCCGCCCGTTCGACGGTGTGGTGGACATGTACGGAACTCCAGTCTCAGGACGGCTGGTCGGGGCCGACCGGGCGGGCCCATTGGCGTGGAATCGGCTGATCGGACAAGATGGCGTGATGTTTCCGGCCCCTCCGCCCACGGCGGGCCGTGGCCGGCGCCGCGCCCTGCTCGCCGCGGCCGCGGCCCTCTCCCTGTCGGCGCTCCTGGTCACGGCGTCCCCGGCGCAGGACGTCCCGGGGACGGAGCGCCCCGGGGAGCAGGCCCTGACGGTGGCGACCTGGAACATGTGCGGCGTGCGGCGGTGGGGGTGTGCGGGCACCGGAAGCGAGGCGGCCAAGAACCGGGCGGTGCGCCGGCTCGCCGACGCGGGGGCCGGTGTCCTGCTCCTCCAGGAGGCGTGCCTCAGGTCCGCCGAGTCGGTGCGCGAGGCCCTCGGCCGGTCCTGGGACCTGTCCTTCCTGCCCTACACCTGGCGCGACGCGAACGGGCGCACCACCGCGGTGCGGTGCGACGGGGCCGGCAGCGGCTCGGCGGGCCTGGCGATCCTCTCGTCCCGCCCGCTGTCCGCGGTCCGCGAGGTCTCCTCGCCCCAGCCCGTGGTGGGGCTGCGCCGGGGCGTCCTGTGCGCGACGGTCGCGGCGCACGGCGTCCGGGTCTGCAACGCCCACCTGAGCACGCCCGGCAGCGACCGGGCGGGACCGGACCGGGAGTACCGCGACGACCAGCTGCGGGCGTTGGTGGCGGCGGTTCCGGCGCGGAACACGGTGTTCGGCGGGGACCTGAATCTCCGGCCCCCCACCGCGGGCGGTGCCGGCGTCCGGTTGTGGCCGTTCGCCGCCTACCGCACCCACCGGGAGTGCGACCAGACGTCGGCCGGCGACCGTTCGGGGCGTGCCACGCACGAGTCCGGCCACAAGCTCGACTACCTGTTCACCGGGCTGCCCAGGACGCGCTGCACGGTGCACGACACCGGTGTCTCGGACCACCGGGCCCTGCTGATCCGGGTGGACGCGGGCGCCGGCTGAGGCCGCGCCGGCGGGACGCCCGTCACCGGCGGCCGGCGGACCGGGCACGGCGGACGGCGCGGTCACAGGGGGCCGCCGCCCTTCGGCACGGCCCGGGGCCGGCCGCCGGAAAGGACCGGGGGCGTCACGCGATCACGCCCTCGTAGCTGTGTGCGCCGGTGGCCGACGCCTGCTGCGGGAAGCCCGTCGGCCGCCCGGGGGCGGCGTCCTGCGCGGGAACGGGCTGGGCCGGTATCGCGCCGACGTACTCCGCGGACGCGTGATGGCCGGGGAACCACTGCGACGTGCCCCGCCGGAGGGGGGTCATCGGCCTTCCCGCGTGCCGGGTGTCCACGGTGCCGACGGCCGGTGCGTGGGCCTGTCCGGGCTCGAGGTCTCCCCCCGTGACCAGCATCCGGTCGGCGAGCCGTGCGGCGGCGTAGCCGTCGTCCAGATCGCAGAACTCCTGCTGGAACCAGTGGTACCGCTCGGCGTAGAGGTCCTGGATCCGGTCGATCTCGCGGATGGCCGTCACCAGCTCCTCGGACGTGTAGAGGAGGGGACCCGGGGCGCTGCCCTCGAAGTCGAAGTAGAACCCGCGCAGGGTGTCGCGGTAGTGGTCCAGGTCGTAGGTGAAGAACAGGATGGGCCGCCCGGTGTTGACGTAGTCGAACATCAGGGAGGAGTAGTCGGTGATCATCACGTCGGTGATCAGCGAGAGGTCGGCCATGTCCGGGTAGTCGGAGACGTCGAAGACGAATCCGTCGCCGGCGCCCGGCACCGGGTCCACGACGTTGGGGTGGCGGCGCACCATGAGGACGTGGTCGGACCCGAGCTGCGCGCGCGCGGCCTCCAGGTCGATGCGGAAGTCCAGCTTGTACTTGCCGGGCGCGTAGAACTGGTCGTCGCGCCAGGTCGGCGCGTACAGCACCACCCGCTTGCCCTCCGGCAGCCCGATCCTGCGGCGGATCTGCTGCTCCCGGGCCTCCGTGTCGGGCCGGCGCAGGATGTCGTTGCGCGGGTAGCCGCTCTCCACCATCTCGCCGGGGAAGCCGAAGGCGCGCTTGAGGATCGGGGTGGAGAAGCTGTTGGGGGACACCAGCATGTCCCAGTTCTGCACCTCCTTCTCGACGCGTTCCAGGTAGCGCTGGTCGGCGAAGTGGATGGACTCGATGTCGTGGCCGATCTTCTTCAGCGGTGTGCCGTGCCACGTCTGCACGACGACCTGGCCGTCCCGCTTCTTGAACCAGTCCGGGAGGTGGTTGTTGGCGACGACGTACCGGCTGGTGGCGAGGGCCTCGTACCACTGTGGTGACCACATGCGGACGGGCGTCGCCGTGGGCGGCACCTGGACCTGGTCGTCGCGCACCACCCACAGGTGTTCGAGGTCGACGCGACGGCGCACGAGTTCCTCGTGCAGGGCGCGGGGGCTGTCGGAGTACTGGGTGCCCTTGAAGGCGTCGAAGAGCACGGCGTCGCGCACCGGCTCCCGACGGGCCGCGGGGTAGGCCTTGGTGCGCAGCAGCTTCTGCCGGTAGGGGCCGCGGGCGTGATCGGGCATCGCCGAGTGGACGAGGAGCGACAGCCGGTCGTAGGCCTCGGCCTGCGTCTCGTAGCGGCGTTCGTTCCTCTCGTACTCCTGCGGGAACGTCTCGATCTGGTCCTGTTCGATCTTCACCATGAGGTCTTCGAGGCGGTCCTCGCGCGCCACGGCGGAGAGGTCCTGGCGGCGCAGGAAGAAGTCCCACCGTCCGGCCGCGAGCGGGATGTCCCCGGCCAGGGTCCGCATGGCGGCGGGGGCCAGGACACAGCGGAACTCGTAGCCGTCCCAGGTCAGGGGTACGGAACGTTCCGCGCCGTGCGCACGCGAGCGGACCACCAGGTGGGCGTCCCGGTACTGTTCCCGGGACATCCGGTCCGCGGCCAGGTAACGGCCCTGGATCTCCAGCGAGCCGTCCTCCCGCCACACGCACCGGGTCGTGGTGGGGAGGGTCGCGCGTTCGAAGAGCACGAGATAGCCGGAGCCATTGCGGTGGACGACGACCTCGCGGTCGTCCTCCCGGGTCTGCAGTGACTCGGGCATGCGGTAGTGCCCGTCCGCCGTCTCCTCCGCCACGACGGGGTACATGGTCATCTTGCGGCCCTCGACGTGGAAGGTCGTCTTCCACCCGTTGCCGCCCATGCCCCAGGACTGCGGGACGTCCGCGTCCGCCCCCGCGTGGACGCGGGACTTCGGTACGAGGCTGCTCAGGGGCAGCTTGGCGGAGAAGGTGCACCAGCCGTCGCCGCCGGGCGTGAAGTGGACGCGCGCGTCGTGCCGGGTGCCTCCGCTCATGCTGGTGACACGGAGTTTGCCCCATTCCGGCACCTTGGGGCCGAGGTAGACGCCGCGCAGTTCCAGCTGGTCGCCGACGAGCCGGTGCTGGGTGATCCGGCAGCGCACGATCTCGACGCGCAGCTTGAGTTTGCCCTGGAGGAAGAGCGGGAGGATGCGCGTGTTCTTGTCGACGTACCGGTAGGGCGGGTTGGCGGCGCTGCCCGCGCCGCCCCGGTCGATGCCCCGGTAGCGGAACAGTCCGCGGCTGAGGACACCGGCGGCCACGTCCCAGGTGCCCTCGACCCATTGGCCCTTGCGCTTGAGACGCGTGGTGTCGATCCGCGCCTCGAAGCCGGCCCAGTCGTAACAGTAACGATTCTGCTTACTGTCCTCGGTGGCCTGCGGCGCGTAGACGGTCTTCGCCGTGGTGATCGTCATGCGGCCCTGCTTCTTGTTCCGCAGGGCGATCGCCTTCACCGACATGTGCTTCTTGTGCACGTTGAGGAACCGGACGTAGGCGGTTCCGGAGAGGATGAGCAGGTCGGACTGGGAGCTCCACCGGGCGCCGGACAGCGAGCCGTGCAGGGAGAACTCCTTGTCCAGCCGGTAGGCCTTCTTGTCGAGGCCCACCCCCCGGTCGCCGAGGTAGGGGTAGTTGAGGTAGCGCCGGAACCGCCGCTGCACGGGCATGGGGCCGCCGCGGCGCTCGAACTCGATGACGTCGAGGAGCTCGGCCAGCCGCCGCTCGCGCACCAGCAGCCACTTGACGCGGGCGTCCGCGGGCAGTTCGTCGATGATGGTGAGGTCGGTCTCGTCGAGGAACTCGTTGGCCCACTGCACGAAGGAGTGCTGGTACTCCTCGTCGGCGTCCGGGAGCACCTTCAGGTGGAGCATGAGGTCGGACTTCAGGCACGCGAGGTCGTACTTCCGCTTGCTGTCCGCGTACTCCCGGGAGTCCTGGTCGCCGAGGAAGCGGCTCACGGACCGCACGGCCGCGACCCGGTCGCGCAGGTTCGACAGTTCGGAGTGGCGCTGGGTGATGGAGGGCGCCGCGCCGCCCTCCCGGCGGCGCCAGAAGTAGACGATGTCCGTGATGACGTCGACCTTGGCGGCGCTGAAGTGGGCGTACATGTTGACCCACGAGTCCTCGTACATCACGCCCTCGGGGAACCTGATGGAGTGCCGGTCCCAGAAGGAGCGCCGGAAGAGCTTGTTCCAGACGGTGCGGTCGTAGATCAGCGCCTCGAACTTCGTGATGTGCGTGCCGCGCCGGTTCTTCTGCATCGGACCCTTGTGCAGGGGCGACTGCCACTTCTTGGTGGAGTTCATCATCTGCACGTTGCCCGAGACGAAATCCGCCTCGGATTCCTCGAGGGTGCGCACCAGGAGTTCGTAGGCGTACTCGGGGATGACGTCGTCGCCGTCCACGAAGGCGAGGAACTCCGCCGCGGGGTGGGTGTTGCGCAGTCCGACGTTGCGCGCGTGTCCCGGCCCGTGGGCGTGCTGGCGGACGAGGCGGAAGCGGCGGTCGGCGGCGCAGAAGTCGGCCGCGATCCGCACCGATCCGTCGGTGGAGCCGTCGTCGACGAGGACGACCTCGAAATCACGGAACGACTGGCGCGCGATGGACTCCAGGCATTCGGCGAGATAGGTCTCGACGTCCTGGAAGGGCACGACGACACTCAGGCGCGGGTGAACCACCAACTCGTACTCCTACCAAGACATTTCGCCCACCAGGACATCAGCGGTCCACACTGGACGCTCCACCCCCTGCATGGCGCACGGCGGCTTCTTCCGCCCTGCCCCACCCGTACCCCCGGGCCTCGTGAAAGCCCCCCTCCACACCGGCCACAGGTTCCCCACATCTTAAGCCACCCTTAAAGGTGGTCAAGATTGATTCATGTGGCATTCGTCGCTCTGCCGTGCTATCTCCACCCACTCGGAACCGGGGCATGAATCGCTGCCTATAGTTCTCCCACTGACGTGATCGCATCAGTGGGCCGGTCTTCCCCCCACCCGGGCCCTGCCACTCCGCCGCGCGGAGCCCGTGAGGAGAGGAACCGAACACCCATGACGCACAGCGCCACCACGGAGTCCCGGCATGCGCAGCCGGAGACCGGCGGCGGACGCCGCCGGTCGCAGCGCCCCCGCCGGCGCTGGGGACGCATCGTCCTGCTGTCGCTCCTGGCCGTCCTGCTCGCGGCGGGCGGCACGGGCTACTGGCTCTACAGCGGTCTGAACGACAACATCGACGGGGTCGACCTGGACGAGGCCCTCGGTGAGGACCGTCCGGAGAAACTGCCGACGTCCGGACAGAACCTGCTGGTCCTCGGCTCGGACTCGCGCGCCGGCGCGAACGCCGGCCTGGGCACCGGCAAGGTGTCGGGCGCCCGCTCGGACACCGCGCTGGTGATCCACATCCCCGAAGGGCGCCGGCAGGCGGTCGCCGTGAGCATCCCGCGCGACACGCTCGTCACCCGCCCGGAGTGCGCCACGTCGGACGGCTCCGCCCTCCCGGCGGCCGAGCGCGTCATGTTCAACTCGGTCTACTCGACGGCCGGCCCGGCCTGTGTGGTCAAGACGGTGGAGAAGATGTCCGGCGTCCGCATGGACCACTACATGGAGATCGACTTCGCCGGTTTCAAGGGACTGGTCGACGCCATCGGCGGCGTGAGCGTCACCGTCGAGGAACCCATCAAGGACACCTCCAGCGGCCTGGACCTGAGCGCCGGAACCCACAGACTGGACGGCACCCAGTCCCTGGCGTTCGTGCGGACCCGGCACGGCGTCGGCGACGGCAGCGACCTGGGCCGCATAGGACTCCAGCAACAGTTCATGATCGCCCTGCTGAGCGAGGTGAAGCGGCAGGACCTGTTCGGCAGCCCCACCAAGACGTACAAGATCGCCGACACGCTGACCTCGGCGCTGACCACCGACTCCGAGCTGGCCTCGCTGACCAGCCTGGCCGACTTCGCGCGCAGCATGAACGGGGTCGACCCGGCGACCATGGAAACGATCATGCTCCCGGTGGCGTACGACAAGGTCGACCCGAACCGGGTGGTGGCCGCACAGCCCCAGGCCGATCAGCTGTGGGAGGCGATCCGCTCCGACGCGGAGATCCCCGAGTCCGCGAAGAAGTCGCCCGCGACGGGCGGCTGACCTCCGGTACGGCGGCGCGACGGCACGGCCGCTCAGCCCCCGAGCGTGTCCCAGCGCGTGAGGTCGAGGCCGTCGCCGTCCCCCTGCCGGGCGACCCTGGGCCTGCCGTCGGCGCCGATCAGCGCCATCACCACGCGGCCCCGCCCGTCCAGAGCCAGGGCCGGGGCGCCCTGGCAGGACTCGGCCAGCTCGTACCACCAGAATCCGGCGGCCTCGTTCTCGGTCCCGCCCATGCCGAGCACGGCCGCGCCGTCCCGGCCGCGGTAGGCGAGGACGGCACAGTCGTAGCCGTCCAGCGACGTGCGGAGCACCGCGTACGGCCGCTCGGCCGGGGTGCCGCCCAGGGCGGCCGGCCAGCCGCCCGCCCGCCAGGCCGCGGCACCGCCGCTCTCCGCGTCCGTCCAGAAGAACGTGGCCCGGCCGGGTCCGGTCTCCAGGGCCGCGACCGTGCCCGGCACGGGCCGCAGCGAGAAGCCACGAGGGCCCGCGAAGTCGCCGCCGGGGGCGGACTGGCGCCAGACGAGCACGCCCGTCTCGGCGGCGGCGCAGACCTCGATCCGCCCGTCGGTGAGCGCGATCGCCGCGGGCGGGGCGCCGACACCGCCGCCGTGCAGGTCCTCCCAGGCCCGCCACTTTCCGTTCGGGGCCTCCCGTCGGAGCATCAGACCACCGTGTTCGCCGCGCAGGAGGACGTGCACGGTGCCGTCCTGGGCCACCGCCCCGACCGGTGCGGCGGGCGAACCGGACTCCTCGGGGCCCTGGAACGGGTTGCCGAGGGACCGCCAGTCGCCGAGGGCGAGTCCGGTCTGGTACTGGACGGCGTGCACGATGTCCACGTTCCGTCCGCCGTCGGCGCCGGTGCGCTCCCTGCGGCCGAGGAAATGGACGTAGGTGTCGGCTCCCTGGACCACCGTCAGATGCGTCAGTCCGGCCACCGGCACGAAGTGCGGTCCGTTCCACTCCGGGCCGCCGACGGCGTTCTCCGTCCAGCGCAGCAGGCCGCCCCCGGTGAGGGCGTACAACGTCAGCCGGCCGTCCTTGCCGCGGGTGAGCCAGTCTCCGTGGGCCGCCCCGGACGCGGTCCCGTGGTGCTCCCCGGCGGTGCGCCCGCCCTCGACGGAGGCACTCGTGGGGCCTGCCGGCCTTCTCCGCATCGTCTGGTGAACCTTCCTGAAGCCCGCCGTATCACCGACACGGGAACCCTGAGACTCGGCACATCATATGTCCATCGTTCGCCGGTGTTCCGTGCCGTACCCGCAGGCCCGGCCTCTGGACCTCCTGCCGCGCCCGAAGCGCCGGCCGCGCGGGAGCCGGCCGCCGTTCACCGGTCCGCCTCGCGCGGGGCGGTTCGCGGGGCGCGGGACACGGGCGGGGCGGCCCCGCGTGGGACGCTGGCCGTATGAACGACACCGCCGCCCTGCTCGTGATCGTCGACGCCGCGAACGTCGTCGGGTCGGTGCCCGACGGATGGTGGCGGGACCGCAAGGGCGCGGCGGAACGCCTGCGCGACCGGCTGGCCGCGGACGGCCTGCCCGGCCGGCCCGGTCCGGTGGAGATCGTCCTGGTGGTCGAGGGTGCGGCGCGCGGGGTGGAGGAGGTGCCCGGGATCCGCGTGGAGTCCGCCCCGGGCAGCGGCGACGACCACGTGGTCGCGCTGGTGGCCGGGGCGGAGCACCGCCCGGTCCTGGTCGTCACGGCCGACCGCGAGCTGCGCCGCAGGGTGACCGCCCTGGGCGCGGAGGTCGCCGGTCCGCGGTCCGTGCCCCGCTGAGACCGGCGACGCCCGGTACCCGCTACGCGTCGGCGTTCAGGTCCAGCCGCTGGTGGATCAGGCGGGCGAAGTGGGCCAGGGTGCGTCCGGTGGCCAGGTCGGCCGGTCCGAGGCGGATGTCGAAGAGATCCCGCGCCCGCACCAGGAACTGCATCCCCAGCAGCGAGTCGAGGCCGAGGTCGGTGACGTTGAGCGTGGGGTCGAGGTCGGCCGGGTCGGTCTGCAGGACACCCGCGAGGAGCCGGGTGATCGTGTCGGTGATCTCGCGCACCGCCTCGTCCGCCGGGAGGCCCGCCAGCGTGCTCATGAGCGCGTTGCGGGCGTCCGGGGAGGCCGTGGAGGACGCCGGGGCCAGCGGGGCGAACCGGGGGGTGGCCAGGGCGGGCAGCAGAGGGCGTGCGGTCCCCCAGCGGTAGCGGCCCGCCCCGGCGACGTCGGCGCCGGCGGCCAGGAGGCGGTCGGCGGTGGTCAGGACCTCGGCGGGGGTGAGCAGTTCGAGACCGCGTCCGGCCATGGCGGCCTCCAGGCCGCTGCGGGCCACGTAGCCGGTCGTGCCGACCGGCCCCCAGGCCAGTGCCGTACCCGTCCGGCCGGCGCCGCGCCGGGCCCGGACCAGTGCTTCCAGATGGGCGTTGGCCGCCGCGTAGGCCGCCTGCCCCGGGTTCCCGATGCTCGCGGACACGGACGAGTAGGCGAGGAACAGGTCCAGGTCGCGGTCGGCGGTGAGGCGGTCCAGCAGGGCCGCGCCCGCCGCCTTGGGCGCCAGGACGGCGGCGAACCGGTCGTCGGTGAGGTCGGCCAGCACCGCGTCGTCCATGTGCATGGCCGCGTGCACGACGCCGCGCAGGGGGTGACCGGTGGCGTCCACGGCCTCGAGGACCCGGCGCAGCGCGGCCTCCTCGGTGACGTCGGCGGCGTGGGCGGTGGCGCGCACGCCGCGGTCGGCGAGCTCCCGGAGCAGGGCGGGCGCCCCCGGGGCGTCGGGCCCGCCGCGGGAGAGCAGGGCCAGGTGCCGCGCCCCGCGGTCGGCCAGCAGGCGGGCGGCGGCGGCGCCGAGTCCGCTCAGTCCGCCGGTGATCAGGTAGGTGCCCTCGCCGTCGAGGCGGAGGGCGCCGGGCGCGGGTTCGACGGGGACGGGTTCGTCGAGGGGGTCGAAGGTGACGACGACCTTGCCGGTGTGCCGGGAGTGCTGCAGCAGGTGGAAGGCCTCGTCGACGCGGGCGGCGGGGTAGACCGTGTGGGGCAGGGGCCGGTAGGCGCCGGACGCGGCCTCCGCCTCGAAGTCCGCGAGGAGGCGGGAGCCCAGTTCCGGGGAGTCGATGACGGCGTCGAGGTTGAAGCCGATGAACGTGAGGCTGCGGTGGAAGGGGCGCAGGGTGATCGGGTTGTTGAGGAAGATGTCCTTCTTGCCGAGCTCGACGAAGCGGCCGTTGGGCCGCAGGAGGTCGAGGCCCCGGGCGATGGCCTCGCCGCTGAGGGAGTTCACCACGACGTCCACGCCCCGGCCGCCGGTCAGCTCCCGCACCCGGGGGGCGAAGTCCAGGCTGCGGGAGTCGAGCACGTGCTCGACGCCGAGCGTGCGCAGCAGGTCCCGTTTGGTCTCCGTGCCGGCGGTGGCGATGACGCGGGCCCCCTGACGGCGGGCGCACTGCAGGACGGCCAGGCCCACCGCCCCGGCTCCGCCGTGCACCAGCACGGTCTCCCCGGCGCCGAGACGCGCCTGGTGGACCAGGGTCTGGTGGACGGTCAGGAAGGCGACGGGGAAGGTCGCCGCCTCCGCGAAGCCCATCCCGTCGGGGATGCGCAGGACGGCGGTGGCGGGGGTCGTCGCGTGGGAGGCGAGGGCCGCGGGCACGAGACCGCAGACCCGGTCGCCCGGCTTCAGGTCCCGCACTCCCTCCCCCACGGCGCGTACGACGCCGGCGCCGTCGGTGCCCAGTCCGCGGCCGATCGGGCTGTTCTCGACCGCCTCGGGCGGCAGCAGGCCGTTGGCCCGCATGGGGTCGCGGTAGTTCAGGGCCACGGCCCGCATCTCCAGGGCCACCTCGCCCGGCCCGGGCTCGGGGAGGCCGGTCTGCCGCCAGACCAGCCGTCGGCGCAGGCCGGGTTCGCGGGCCTCCAGGAGGTACGGCGTGCCGGCGGGGACGGCGGGGGGCTCGTCCGCCGGGTGCTGGACCTGCCGGGGGACGAACCGGCCCCGGGCGGTGAGGACGACCTCGTCCTCCGGTGCGGCCGGGTCGTCGAGGGGGGCGAGGAGTTCTCCGGCCAGGCGGCGGGCGTCGGTGCCGGCGTCGCCGGTGCGGTGGCAGGACAGACGCCGCAGGGACAGGTCGGGGCGCTCGTTGGCGAGTGTGCGGCAGGCCGCCCAGACGGCGGCGTCGTCCGGGTGGGACGGCTGTTCCGGGGCCGGGAAGAGGCCGGTCGGGCGGGTGACGAGCCACACCCGGGGGCTGCCGCCGCCCTCCAGGCCGTCGCAGGCGGCGGAGAGGGAGCGCAGGAGGGCCGCGCGGCGGGTGGTCCGCACGACGGTGTCGTGCGGGCCGGGTTCGGCGAGCAGCAGGACGACGTGCGGGTCGGAGTCCGTGGGCAGGGCCGCGCTCCAGGCGGCGGCACCGTCCGGCGCGGTGACGACGGTGGCCTTTTCGAGGTGGGCGGCCAGGGCCCGCGCGGCCGGCGTCTCGGTGTCGTCCTCGACGGCGATCACCCAGGAGGCGCCGGCGGCCGTCCGCGGCGGCTCGGCGTCCGGCCCGTGCTCGGCGTCCGGCCCGTACTCGGCGTCCGGCCCGTGCTCGTGGTCCGCGGCGGCGAGGAGGACGGAGCGGTCCTCGGGCCCGGTCTGCGCCACACCGGAGAAGCCGCACCGGTGCAGCAGCGGTTCCCACCGGTCGCGCGGAAGGACGCGGGAGGCCGGGCGCAGGGCGTGGTCGCCGCGCTCCCAGAAGTCGTTCAGCGTGCCGGACAGCAGGGCCTGGAGCGGGGCGTGGTGCGGTTCGGTGGCCAGCAGGTGCCCGCCGGGGGCCAGCACGGTGTGCAACCGGCGCAGGGTGGCCGCCAGGTCGGTGGTGGCGTGCAGGGCGTCGGCCGCGAGGACGAGGTCGAAACCGCCGCGGGGAAGGCCCTGGCCGATCAGGTCGGCGTCCGGGTCCAGGATGCGGCGGTCGACGAAGTCGTGGGCGGCGAAACGGTGTTCGGCGCGGGTGAGCACGCCGGCGGTGGCGGCGGTGCAGGTGTAGCGGGTCCGGTCGGCCGGCAGCAGGGGGAGGACGGCGGCCGTCAGGGCGGTGGTGGTCGCGCCGAACTCCAGGACGCGCAGCGGGCGGTCGGCGGGCCAGCGGGCGACGATGTCGCCGAGCAGCGCCTGCACGGCGCGGTGGGCGAAGCGGTGGGCCGGGTCCGTCTCGTGGAGCTGCTCGTGGGCGCTGTCCCCGGCCGGCAGGAGCTCGCGTGCGTCGGCGCGTCCCCGCACCACGTCGGGCAGCCGGCGCAGCTGCCGGTTGAGGAGCGGCGTCCGGGCGCCGTACGCGGGATGGTCCTCGACCAGGCCGCGCAGCAGCTCCTCGGCCCGGGGCTCCGCGCCGGTCAGCCGCCAGGTCTCCCCCGTCGGCCGGGCGAGGCCGTGCTCGGCCAGCAGGGGCAGCATCAGCCGTACGAGCCGCCGGTGCCGGGGCTGCAGGCCCCCGGCCACCAGGTCGCCCATCGAGAACGGGGCCGCGGGGTCGGTGAGCAGACCGCTCAGCGTCTCCGCCCAGCGGTGGGCGCCCGCCCGCTCGGCGGCGGCGGTGAACCGGCGGTGGCCGCCGTCGTCGAGGGCGGCGCGGGCGGCCGCGACGCGCGGCCCGGCGGCGAGCGCCACCTCGGTGGGCGCGGGCAGCGGGGAGGGCGCGGCGGGGGTCCCCCGGTGGGGGGCGGCCCTCAGGACGGTGCGCTGGACGGTCAGCGGAGTGCGTTCGATCAGGTGGCCGCGGCGGGTGCGGCACCCGTCGATCTCGACCGTGACCGTGCCGTCCGGGTCGGCGTAGGTGATGTCCCAGCACATCTCGTTGGCGCTGCGGCTGCGGCGGCGCAGGTGCACGACGCCGGCGGGGGCGGGGGTGCGCCACACGCGGACGGCCCCGAACACGGTCGGCAGGAACGCGGCGGACTCCGCCTGCGCCCCGGCGAGGGCCACGGTGGCCTGCAACGGCGCGTCGATCAGGACCGGGTGGGCGGTGTAGGCGTCGGCGGCGTGCTCCAGCCGGTAGCCGACCAGCACCTCTCCGTCGCCGGCGTGGATGCGGTCGATGAGCTGGAAGTCCGGCCCGCAGTTCAGCCCGATGCCGTGGCACGTGCGGTAGAAGTCCGGGCCGTCGACGCTCCGGTCGCAGCGCGCCCGGAGCGCGTCGACGTCGAGCGGGGCCGGTGCCGTGCCGAGCAGGGTGTGGACCTGGGCGCGCACGACGGGCAGGCACTCCCCGCCGTGCTCCTCGCGGACGCTGATGGTCAGGGCGCCGTCGTCGGGGGTGACCGCGGTCTGCAGGGCGACCGGCGTCGGGTCCGGCCACGGCACCGACAGCGGGCGGCCGATCTCCAGGTGCCGTACCTCGACCGGGCGGTCCAGGGCCCGCCGGCCGGCGCTCAGGGCCATCTCCACGTAGGCGGCGGCCGGCATGAGGACGTCGTCCCCGATCCGGTGGTCGCCCAGCCAGGGCACCAGCTGGGGCTCGACGGTGCCGTGCCACACGGGGTGCGGGGCGGGCATCCGCTCGCCCACCAGCGGATGGTCCAGCAGGCCGCTGCCGCTGGTGTGGGCGACCAGGTCCTGCGCGGTGCCGTGCCAGTGCCGTTCGCGCTGCCACGCGTAGCCGGGCAGGTCGACCACCCGGCCGGGGCGGGGGAAGTGGTGCCGCCAGTCGGTGGCGGTGTCGGCGGCGAGCGCGGCGGCGACGGCCGCCGCGGTCTCGCGGGGGCCGTCGCCGTCGCGGTGCAGGGTGGGGACGCAGGTGGCGCCGGTGTGGCGCAGATAGGGGCGCAGCACCGGGTGCGGGCCGATCTCGACCAGGACGCCCGCGTGTTCGGCGGCGAGCAGGCCGGCCGCCTCGGCGAACCGGACGGGTTCGCGCACGTTGCGCCACCAGTACGCGGCGTCGAGCGCGATCCCGTTCAGCGGGGCGCCGGTGACGGTGGAGAGGAACGGGATGCGGGCCGGGGCGGGTTCGAGTCCGTCGAGGGCTTCGAGCAGCGGCTCCTCGATGGGGTCCATGACCCTGCTGTGGAAGGCGTAGTCGAGGTCCAGTTCGCGGAAGAAGACGCCGCGGGCGGTCAGTTCCGCGCCCCAGGCCGCGAGCGCGTCGGCGTCCCCGGCGACGGTCACGTCGCGGTCGCTGTTGATCCCCGCGATCTCCAGTGCGCCGTCGTGGCGGAGCAGTTCCTCGCGTGCCCGTGCCTCGGGCAGGCCGACGGCGGCCATGCGGCCCCGGCCCGCCGTGGCGCCCTGGGTGCGGCTGCGCTCGGCGATCACCCGCGCCGCCTGTTCGAGGGTGAGGGCCCCGGCGGCGTGGGCGGCGGCGACCTCGCCGACGCTGTGTCCGGCCACCGCCCGCGGGCGCACCCCGTACGAGGCGAGCAGCGCGGTGAGGCCCGCCTGCACCGCGAACAGGGCGGGCTGGGCCACCTCGGTGCGCCGCCACTTCCGGGGGGACGGGTGGGCCAGTTCCTTGGTCACCGACCAGCCCAGGTGGGGCGCCAGGGCCGCGTCGGCCTCCTCGACGGCCCGGCGGAAGACCGGCTCCCCCTCCAGCAGGTCGGCGGCCATGCCCGGCCACTGGGAGGCGTTGCCGGAGTACACGAACGCGGTCCCGTCCCGCTCGCCGGTGCGCACCGTGGCCCCGCTCGCGGGCTCCGCGGTCGTCAGCCGGTCCAGCTGCCGGGCGGCGTCCTGCGGGTCGGCGGCCAGGACGGCGGCCCGGTGCGGGTGCGCGGTGCGCCGTACGGTGCTGGTGTGGGCCACGTCGTAGAACTCCGCCGGCCCGGTGTCCCGCAGCCGCTCCGCCATGCGGGCGGTCATCCGCTTCAGCGCCTTGGCGGACCGGGCGGAGACGACGAGGGGCAGCGGGCGCCCGTCCGGCGCCGGGTCCGGCCCGGACCGCCGGGCGGTGGGCGGCGGGGTGACGACGGCGTGGGCGTTGGCTCCGCCGAAGCCGAAGGCGCTCACTCCGACGGCCGCCCGCTCCCCGGGGTCCAGCGGGACGGGTGCGACGGCGGGGGCCAGCCCCAGGCCGTCGAAGTCGATGCGGGGGTTGAGGGGGAGGGCGTGCAGGGACGCCGGCACCAGCCGGTGGCGCAGCACCAGGATCGCCTTGAGCAGGCCGGCCATTCCGGCGGCGGGTTCCAGGTGGCCGATGTTCGTCTTCACCGAGCCGATCGGCAGCGGGCCGCGGCTGCGGCGCCGGCCCAGTGCCCGGCCGATGGCCTCGGCCTCCGCCGGGTCGCCGACCTGGGTGCCGGTGCCGTGGGCCTCGACGTAGACCAGGTCGTCCGCGTCGATCCCGGCCTCCGCGTACACCGTGTGCAGGAGCGCCTCCTGGGTCTCGGCGCTGGGCACGATCATGCCGGTGCTGCGGCCGTCGGTGTTGTTGCCGGTGGCGGCCAGCACGGCGTGGACGCGGTCGCCGTCCGCCAGCGCGTCCGCGAGGCGCTTGAGGACGAGCACCGCGCCGCCCTCCGCGCGGACGAAGCCGTCGGCGTCGGCGGAGAACGCCGCGCAGCGTCCGCGCCGCGACAGCATGCCGGCGTAGGAGAACCCGGCGAAGGAGTAGGGGTTGGACAGCACGTTGACGCCGCCGGCCAGGGCGACGCGGCCCCGGCCCTCGCGCAGGGTGCGGCAGGCCCGGTCCAGGGCGACCAGGGCGGAGGAGCAGGCCGTGTCGACGGCCATGCTCGGCCCGCGCAGGTCGAAGGCGTACGAGATCCGGTTCGCCGTGATGGACAGGGTGGCGCCGGGCATGGTGTGCGGGCTCGTGTGGTCCTGCATCATCGACAGGTTCACGCCGTAACCGGGGTCGGAGACGCCCACGTACACGCAGGTGTCCGACCCGGCCAGTGACGCGGCGGGGAGGGCGGCGTCGTCCAGGGCGTCGGCGGCCATCTCCAGCAGCAGCCGCTGCTGCGGGTCGATGTGCCGGGCCTCCGCGGGCGACATGCCGAAGTAGCCGGCGTCGAACGAGGCGACGTCCTCGAGGAAGCCGCCGGCGGCGGTGTAGCTGCGGCCGGGGCGCACGGTTCCCGGGTCGACCGTACGGTCGCGGGGCAGCCGGTCGGCGGGCATCTCGCCGACCATGTCGCGCCCGTCGCGCAGCACGGACCACAGGCCGTCCAGATCGGTGATCCCTCCGGGAAGCCGGCATCCCACGCCCACCACCGCCACGGCCCGTTCACGCTGCTGCGTCGCCAAGTCCCCACCTCTTCACGCCGGTTACTGGTCCTCGTGCGGATTGAAGGGGACGAGTGGCCGGGAAATCCAGCACACATCACTCGTTGGAGTGGATAAGACCATGTAATCGTCATCCCGGCCGGACGGCTGGCTACGGTGACGCGGTGCCCGAAGCCATCCGTGCCCGTATCGCCGCCGTCTCCGCTCATCTTCCCTCCCGCTATCGGACCTTGGACGACATCCGCGCCAGGATCGCCGATACGGGCGGCTACGCCCCGCCGCCCGGCCTGCTGGAGGACCTCACCGGCGTGCGCGGGGTCCACGTCCACGAGGACGGCGAGAACGCCTCCGACCTCGCCGTGGCGGCCGCCCGCAGCGCGCTCGGCGAAGCCGGTCTGAAGATCGGCGACGTGGACCTGCTGCTGTTCGCCTCGACCTCGCAGGACCTGGTCGAACCCGCGACCGCCCACCTCGTGGCCACCAAACTGGGCGCCTCCTGCCCGGTGTTCGACGTCAAGAACGCCTGCAACAGCTTCCTCAACGGCATGGAGGTGGCGGCGTCGTTCATCGGAACCGGCCGCTACCGCACGGTCCTCATCGCCTGCGGTGAACCCTCTACCCTGGCCACCCGCTGGCACCTCCCCGGCCGGGAGGACCTGCTCAGGGCGCTGCCCGGCTACACCGCCTCCGACGCCGGCGCCGCGATGGTGCTCACCGCCGGCCCCGCGGGCGACCGCGACCCCGGCATCCTGTCCCTGCGGTTCGTCAGCAACTCCGCGGCCTGGGAGGCCTGCACGGTGTCCGGCGGCGGGAGCATGCACCACCTCTCCGTCCACGACGACCACACCACCCTGCGCCTGAACGGGGACCTGCGGCAGAGCGCGCTCGACGTGCTCCCCCGGATCCTGGACACCGCCGGGGAGGAGCTCCGGGCGGCGCGGGCCGGCGACTTCTCCTTCATCGCCTTCCACCAGATCGCCATGCCGCAGTACCGCGAGGTGATCGACACCTTCGCCCTCCCCGAGGACCGGTGCATGCCCGCGGTGGCCGAGCACGGGAACTGCGCGGCGGCCTCCCTGCCCCTGCAACTGGTCAAGGCGCGGGAGGCGGACCGCGTCGAGAGCGGGGACCTGGTGGCGATGATCGGCCTGGCCAGCGGGTTCAGCTTCGGTCTGGCGCTCGTCCGGTGGTGACCGCGCGGGCCGGGCGGGCCCCGGCGCCGGATCCCGCCGTGCTGGAGCGGCTGATGCCGGGCTACCCCGCGCCCCGGCACTGGCGGCGGGTGCCGGTCACCGGACAGCACTACCTCGACCTCGGCTCCGGGCGGCCGGTGCTGTTCCTGCACGGCAACCCGTCCTGGAGCTACGTCTGGCGGGGGCTGCTGCACCGGCTCTCCCCGCACGCCCGCTGTCTGGCCCCCGACCTGCCGGGCTTCGGGCTGTCCCGGCACCTGCGGCCGGCGGACGGGGTGCCCGACCCCTACGAGGCCCAGCTGGAGGGCCTGGACGGCCTCCACCGCCACCTGGTGCGGGACGCGGGCCTGCCCGAGCGGGGCTGGACGTTCGTCCTGCACGACTGGGGCGGCCCGCTCGGTGTCGCCTGGGCGCTGCGCAACCCGGGGGTCGTGGCCCGGCTGGTCGTCTGCAACACCGTGGCCTTCCCCTTCCCGGACGGCTTCCGGCTGCCGTCCCCCCTGCGCTGGATCCGTGACCACCGGCCGGTCGCCGAACTCGTTCACGCCACCAACGCCTTCGCCCGCGTCGCCGTACGGGCCGGGGTCCACCGCCCGCTGCTCGCGGCCGAGCGGCGGGCCTACCTGCGGCCCTACGCCCGCCGCGCGGAGCGCCGGGCGGTCACCGACGCCGTGCGCGCGATCCCCCGCGGCCCCGCGGACCCCGCGTGGCGGCTGCTCGAACCCGCCGGCGCCGGGGCGGACCTGGCGGACCTGCCCCTGCTCGTCGGGTGGGGCATGCGCGATCCCGTCTTCACTCCGGACCTGCTGGAGGAGTGGGTGCGCAGGCACCCCCACGCCGTCGTCCACCGCTTCCCCGACGCCGGGCACTTCGTGATGGAGGACGCCACGGCCGAACTGGGCCACCACATCCGTGACTTCCTCCAGGGAGCCCCATGACCACGACCACCGCGGACATCGCCGCGCTGCTGGACGGGCGGCCCGACGCCGTCGCCCTCGTCGAAAGCCGTAAGGGGGCCTCCCGGACGACCCGTCGCGGCGAACTGGTGCGGCGCTGTCACCGCATCGCCCTGGCCCTGCGCGAGGCGGGGGTCCGGCCCGGTCACAAGGCCGTCGTGATGACCCGCGACGCCCACGACCTCACCGCCGTCTCGTACGCGCTGGGTCTCCTCGGCGCCGTGCCCGTGCTGATCGAACCGCGCGCCGAGGTGGGCCGCTGCCTCCGGGACGTCGCCCCGGACGTCTTCATCGGGGAGCCGCTGGCCCACCTGGGGCGCCGGGCGCTGGGGTGGGGCCGTCCCCACGTCCGGGTCGCCCTGGTCACCGGGTCCGCCCCGCTCCCCGCGGGACGGCGGCTGCTCACCCGGACGCGGGCCGACGGCTCCCGGCTCCCGCACGTGCGGGAGCCGGGCGGCGACGAACCGGCCCTCATCGCCTTCACCTCCGGCTCCACGGGACGGCCCAAAGGCGCGGAGTACCGCCGCTCCACCCTGGCCGGGCAGCTCGACGCGCTGACGACGCTGATGGGTCCCCGGCCCGGCGACGTGCTCCTGGCCGGATTCCTGCCGGTCGCGCTGCTCGGGCCGCTGCTGGGCCTGACCACCGTCGCCCCGGCGGTGAACCACCTGGCCCCGGCCCGCACCCCGCCGGAGGAACTGGTCGGGCCCGTTCTGGAGCACCGGGCCAGCATCGTCCTGGCCTCCCCCGCCGTCCTCGCCCTGATCGCCCGTCACTGTGCCCGCCACGGCGTCACCCTGCCCTCGGTCCGGCAGGTCCTGTCCTTCGGCGCCCCGCTGCGCACCGGTCTCGCCGACGCCCTGCGCGGGGCCGTGCCGGACGACGCCGAGATCCTCAGCGTGTACGGCGCCACGGAGTGCCTGCCCGTCTCCGCGATCGGCGACCACGACCTGCGGGCCTCGCGCGCGGCGCCGCCCGCCGGGCACGCGGGCACCTGCCTGGGCCGGCCGCTGCCCGGCGTCCGCGCCCGGATCCTGGACGCCGACGCCACCGGGCTCGGTGAGATCGCCGTCACCGGCCCCACCGTCAGCCCCGCCTACCACGCGCGTCCCGACGCCGACGCCGTCACCAAGAGCGACACCGGCCACGGCGTGCTGCACCGCACCGGGGACCTGGGCCGGATCGACGACGAGGGGCGGCTGTGGTTCCTCGGCCGCAAGGCCCACCTGGTCACCGGCGCCGGTTTCACCCTGACCACCGAGGACATCGAGGCCACCGCGGACACCGCCCCCGGTGTCCGGCGCACCGCCCTCGTCGGCGTCGGCACGGCCGTGTGCCAACTGCCCGTCCTGTGCGTGGAACCCCTGCCCTCCACTCCGCACGCCGCCGCCCTGGCGGCCGTCCGCGCCGTGCTGCGGGAGCATCCGCAGGGGCACCGCGTCGGCGCCCTGCTGATCCGCCCGTCCTTTCCCACCGACCCCCGGCACAACTCCAAGACCGACCGCATGCGGCTGGCCGGCTGGGCCGCGGGGCGGCTGCGCGGGAGGATCCGGTGAAGGTACTGGTCACCGGCGGGAGCGGCTTCCTCGGCAGGGAGATCTGCCGGCGGCTGAGCGCGCGCGGCGACGTCGTCTCCTCCCTGTGCCGCCGCCCGAGCACCGCGCTGGAACGGCTGGGCGTCCGGCAGCACCTGGGCGACCTCGCCGACGCCGCCGCGGTCTCGCGCGCCGTCGCCGGGTGCGACGCCGTCGTCCACAACGCCGCGCTGGCCGGAGTCAGCGGCCCGCCGCGGCCCTACTGGGCCACCAATGTCGTCGGCACCCGTCAGGTGATCGGGCAGTGCCGCGCCCACGGCGTGCGCACGCTCCTGTACACCTCGACCGCCAGCGTCGTCTTCCGGCCCGGCGGCCTGCGGGGCGTCGACGAGAGCCTCCCCGTCGCCCCCCGCCACCTGGCCGCCTACCCCGCCACCAAGGCCCGCGCCGAGGCCCTGGTGCTGGCCGCGCACGGCCCGGAGCTGGCCACCGTCTCGCTGCGCCCGCACATCGTCTGGGGACCGGGCGACCCCCATTTCGTCCCCGCCCTCGCACGCGCCGTGCGGGCGGGCCTGCTGCCGATGCCCGGGGACGGCGGCAACCTCGTCGACACCACCCATGTCCGTACCGCCGCCCACGCCCATCTGCTCGCCCTGGACGGGCTGCGGCGGTCGCCGCAGGCGGTGGGCGGCCGCGCCTACTTCATCGGCCAGGACGATCCGCGCCCGCTGCGCGAGATCGTCCGGCACTTCCTGCGGGCCGCCGGCGTCGACGCCCGCTGGTGCGCCGTGCCGCCCCGGCTCGCCACCGCCGGGGCGGCGGCCGGTGACGCCCTGCTGCGCGCGGTCCGCAGTACCCGCACCCACGCCCTGAGCCGCTTCCTGGTCGCGGAGCTGCTGCATCCGCACCACTTCGACCTCACCGCGGCCCGCCGCGACCTCGGCTTCGAGCCGCCGATCGGATTCGACGCCGGTGTCGCGGAACTCGTCCGCTCCACCCCTGACGACAGCGAGGAAACGCCGTGCCGGACACCTACGACACCGTCCGCTCCATCCTGACCAGCACCTTCCGCGTCCCCGAGGACGAGATCCGGCCCGAGCGCACGCTGCAGCAACTGGACCTGGACTCCCTGGCCCTGACGGAGCTGGTGCTCGTCCTGCACGAGCGCTTCGGGGTGAGGATCGACGGCGCGTACGCCGCCCGGGGCACGACCGTCGCGCAGGTCGCCGACCACCTCGACGCGTTGCGCGCGGGGACGGCGGCCTCCTCGTGACCGATCCCGTCGCCGTCACCGGTCTCGGTCTGCTCACCCCCGCCGGGGAGGACGCCGACGCCACCTGGGACACGGTCCGCCGCGGCGCGGGCACCGCGGCCGCCCACGATCCGGCGCTGGCCGGTCTGCCCGTGGACTTCTCCTGCCGCGTCCCGCTGGGCCGCGACGCCCTGGACCGGCGCGTCGGCCGCACCGCCTGGCGCATGGCGCGCAACGCCGTGCTGGCGGTGCTCGCCGCCCGCGAGGCGGTGCACGACGCCGGCCTCGACGCCCGGACGTGGAACGGCGACCGGGTGGCCGTCGTCATCGGCTGCGGGCTGGGGGCGGACGCGGTGCGCGAGGAGCAGGCCGGGCGGCTGGCGGAACGGGGCGCCGACCTGGTCTCCGCGCTCACCATCCCCCAGATCATCCCGAACATGGCGGCCGGGGAGGTCTCCATCGACCTCGGGGCCCGCGGCCCCGGCCTCGCCCCGGCCACCGCCTGCGCCTCCGGCGCCACCGCCGTCGCCGTGGCCCGTGATCTGCTCGTCTCCGGCCGGTGCGACGTCGCGGTGGCCGGGGCCACCGAAGCCGCCGTCACCCCGCTGACGGTCGCGGGTTTCTGGCGGGCGGGCGCCCTGTCCCGGCGCACCGACGCGCCCGCCGGCGCGTCCCGGCCCTTCGCCGCCGACCGTGACGGTTTCGTCATGGCGGAGGGCGCCGGCGTCCTCGTGCTGGAGCGGGCCGCGGACGCGGCCGCCCGTGGGGCCCGCGCCCGCGCCCTGCTGGTGGGCTGCGGCAGCACCTCGGACGCCCACCACCCCACCGCGCCCGCCCCGGACGGCCGGGGCGCGGAGGCGGCCCTGCGCGCCGCCCTGGCGGACGCGGGCCTGGCTCCGCACGACGTCGACCACGTCAACGCCCACGGCACCTCCACACCGGTCAACGACGCCGGCGAGTCGGCCCTGATCGCCCGGGTGCTGCCGCACCGTCCCAGCGTCACCGCGCCCAAGGGCGTGCTCGGCCACGGTCTGGGGGCGGCGGGCGCCGTCGAGGCGGCACTGACCGTGCTCACCCTTCAGCACGGCACGGTGCCGCCGGTCGCGAACCTGGACGCCCCGGCGCCGGGGTTCGACATCGACTGCGTCACCGGAAAGCCCCGCCGGCAGGACGTCCGCGTCGCCGTCAGCCACTCCTTCGGCTTCGGCGGGCACAACGTCGTCCTCGCTCTGGCCCGGGCCTGCTGACCGCCCCCGCTCCGGTTCAGCGGGGGCCCGGGCCGCCGGGCGGTCCGAGGGGCGTCCCGGGTTCCGCCCCCTCGCCCCGGGCCAGACGGCTGTGGGTGCGGCTGTAGAGGAAGTAGACGACGATGCCGATCGCCATCCAGACGCCGAAGCGGACCCACGTCTCGGCGGGCAGGTTCAGCATCAGCCACAGGGAGGCGGCGACCGACACGATCGGCAGGACGGGCACCCAGGGGGTGCGGAACGACCGGGGCAGGTCGGGCCGGCTCCGGCGGAGGATGACCACGCTGATCGCGACGATCACGAAGGCGAACAGGGTGCCGATGTTCACCAGCGCGGCGAGCTCGTTCAGCGGGGTGAAGCCCGCGAGGACCGCGATGAGGACGCCGAGCAGGATGGTCGGCCGGTGCGGGGTCCGGAACCGGGGGTGGACCCGGGAGAAGAAACGGGGCAGCAGTCCGTCGCGGCTCATCGCGAAGAAGACCCGGGTCTGGCCGAGCAGCAGGATCATGCAGACGGTGGTCAGGCCGACGGCGGCGCCGAAGCTGATGAAGCCCGCGAACCAGGGGTGCCCGGTGGCCTTGAAGGCGTCGGCCAGCGGGGCGTCCACGGACAGCTCGCTGTAGTGCTGCATGCCGGTGACGACGAGCGACACCAGGACGTAGAGCACGGTGCAGATGAACAGGGAGCCGAGGATGCCGCGGGGCATGTCGCGCTGCGGGTTCCTGGTCTCCTCGGCGGCCGTGGCGACGATGTCGAAGCCGATGAAGGCGAAGAACACCACCGAGGCGGCGGTGAAGACGCCCATCACGCCGAAGTTGGCCGGGGCCCAGCCGAACATCAGCTGGATGAGCGGGGCGTTGAGGCTCTCGCCCGCGGGCACCGGCTTCGATTCCGGGATGAAGGGGTCGTAGTTGTCGGCGGTGATGAAGAAGGCCCCCGCGACGATCACCACGAGGACCACGATCACCTTGATGGCGACGACGACCGAGGTGACGCGTGCGGACAGCTTCATGCCGAGGACGAGGATGCCGGTGAGCGCCAGCACCAGGGCGGCGGCGAGGACGTCGAACCCGAAGACGTCGGCGCCCTCGCGGCTGCCCAGCGCCGCGGGCATCTCCCAGCCCGCGTTGGACAGCAGCGACTGGATGTAGCCCGACCAGCCGACGGCCACCACCGCCGTGCCGAGCGCGAACTCCAGGACCAGGTCCCAGCCGATGATCCAGGCCGGCAGCTCGCCCAGGGAGGCGTACGAGAAGGTGTAGGCGGAGCCCGCCACCGGGACGGTGGAGGCGAATTCGGCGTAGCAGAGCGCGGCGAGCGCGCAGACGACACCGGCCACGACGAAGGCCAGGGCGGTGGCCGGCCCGGCGTTGTCCTTGGCGACCGTGCCGGTGAGGACGAAGATGCCGGTGCCGATGATGACACCGACGCCGAAGACGGTCAGGTCCAGCGCGGAGAGGGACTTCTTGAGCGCGTGCTCGGGTTCCTCGGTGTCGCGGATGGACTGCTCCACCTTCTTCGTCCGGAAGAGCGGGCTTGTCACGGGTACCTCCCACGCTTGTCGTCCTCGACATGATCGAGAGGGGGCGTAGCTCGTATGCCCCGGCGCGGGCGCGTTCACGCAGACGGGCCGCGCGCGCCACTCTTCACAGTGGCACGGGCGGCCCGTCCGGGCGACGCGTGGGCGCGGTCAGTCGCGGGCCGGCTCCACCGAGTCGACCGCGTCGGCGGCGGACCGCTCGGCGGAGGTCCCCCCGCTCGGGCGGAGCCGGGAGTGGGGGAGGCCGTCGAGCTTCGCCACCAGGCCGGTGACCTGGCGGGCGACGTCGGGGGCGGTCAGCCCGATCTCGGTCATGACCTCGGCGCGGGAGGCGTGGTCGAGGAAGCGGGGCGGGATGCCGAAGTCGCGCAGCGGCACGTCCACGCCGGCGTCCCGCAGGGCCTGGGCGATCGTGGAGCCGACGCCGCCGACGCGCGAGTTGTCCTCGACGGTGACGACCACGCGGTGCTTCTCGGCGAGCGGGGCCATGGCCTCGTCGACGGGCTTGACCCAGCGCGGGTCGACGACGGTGGTGGAGATGCCCTGCCGGTCGAGCAGGGCGGCGATCTCCAGGCACATCGGCGCGAGGGCGCCCACCGAGACCAGCAGCACGTCGGGGGCGTCGGTGCCGGGCTCGCGCAGGACGTCCATGCCGCCGACGCGGCCCACGGCGGGTACGGCGGGGCCGACGGCGCCCTTGGAGAAGCGCACCACGGTGGGGGCGTCCTCGACGGCGACGGCCTCGCGCAGCTGGGCGCGCACCTGGTCGGCGTCGCGCGGGGCGGCGAGCCGCAGTCCGGGGACGACCTGGAGGATCGACATGTCCCACATGCCGTTGTGGGAGGCGCCGTCGGTGCCGGTGACGCCGGCCCGGTCGAGCACGAACGTCACGCCGCACCGGTGCAGGGCCACGTCCATGAGCACCTGGTCGAAGGCGCGGTTGAGGAAGGTGGCGTACACGGCGAAGACGGGGTGCACCCCGGCGTGGGCGAGGCCGGCCGCGGAGACCGCGCCGTGCTGTTCGGCGATGCCGACGTCGTAGACCCGGTCGGGGAAGCGCTTGGCGAACCTGTCGAGGCCGACCGGCTGGAGCATGGCCGCGGTGATGGCGACGACGTCCTCGCGCTCCTCGCCGAGCTTGACCATCTCGTCGCCGAAGACGGAGGTCCAGTCGGCGCCCGAGGTGGCGATCGGCAGGCCCGTGTCGGGGTGGATCCTGCCGACGGCGTGGAAGCGGTCGGCCTCGTCCTGGAGGGCGGGCTGGTAGCCGCGGCCCTTCTCGGTGAGGCAGTGCACGATCACGGGGCCGTTGAACCGCTTGGCGCGGGCCAGGGCGGACTCCAGGGCCTCGATGTCGTGGCCGTCGATGGGGCCGACGTACTTCAGGCCGAGGTCCTCGAACATGCCCTGCGGGGCGATGAAGTCCTTCAGGCCCTTCTTGGCGCCGTGCAGGGTGTCGTAGAGGGCCTGGCCGACGACCGGGGTGCGCTCCAGGAGGTCCTTGGTGCGGGTCAGGAAGCGCTCGTAGCCGTCGGTGGTGCGCAGGGTCGCCAGGTGGTTGGCGAGGCCGCCGATGGTAGGCGAGTAGGAGCGCTCGTTGTCGTTGACGACGATGACGAGCGGACGGTCCTTGGCGTCGGCGATGTTGTTCAGCGCCTCCCAGGCCATGCCACCGGTGAGCGCGCCGTCGCCGATGACCGCGACGACGTGGCTGTCGTCCCGCTTCATGATCTGGTTGGCCTTGGCGATGCCGTCGGCCCAGCCGAGCACGGTGGAGGCGTGGCTGTTCTCGATGACGTCGTGCTCGGACTCGGCCTGCGAGGGGTAGCCGGACAGGCCGCCCTTCATCTTCAGCCGGGAGAAGTCCTGCCGGCCGGTCAGCAGTTTGTGGACGTACGACTGGTGGCCGGTGTCCCAGAGCACCTTGTCCTTCGGTGACTCGAAGACCCGGTGCAGGGCGATGGTGAGCTCCACCACACCGAGGTTGGGGCCGAGGTGGCCGCCGGTCTTGGAGACCGCGTCGACGAGGAAGGTCCGGATCTCCCCGGCCAGCTGGTCGAGCTCCTCCAGGGTGAGCCGGTCCAGATCGCGCGGTCCCCTGATGCGGGTCAGCAGCGGCACCCGTGCCTCCTTGCAGTAGAGCTGATCGAGCTGTTGCCGGGCGGGTCGAGTCTAATGTTCCGCCGCGCCGTGCGGACTCCGGGCCGTGCGTCGTGCATCACCCGATCGGCAGTACCCACGAACGACGCGACCGTGCCCGGCACCTACGAGGTGCCGGGCACGGTCGTCCCCTCAAGGGACGCGGGGCTCCATCGACATGCGGCTCCACCGCGCGGGCGCGGTCACCCACGACGGACCCGCGGCCGACGCACGTCCTAGGCGCGCCCCGCCGTCTTCTGCGTCTTGCGGGTGACCGCGTCGATGACGACGGTCGCCAGCAGCACGCCACCGGTGATCATGTACTGCACCGGGGAGGCGATGCCCTCCAGGGCGAGTCCGTACTGGATCGAGACGATGACCATCACACCGAGCAGCGCGTCCCACGTGCGGCCACGGCCGCCGAAGAGCGACGTACCACCGATGACGGCGGCGGCGATGACGTTCATCAGGAACTCGCCGGTGCCCGCGCCCTGGTTGGCGGAGGCGATCTTCGAGGCGACGAACAGGCCGCCGATCGCGGCGAACGTACCGGCGATCGCGAAGACCGAGATCCGGATCAGCTCCACGTTGATGCCGGCACGGCGGGACGCCTCGACGCTGCCGCCGAGCGCGAACACCTTGCGGCCGTAGGAGGTGCGGCGCAGCACGAAGTCCGTGAGGACCAGGAAGGCCAGGAAGATCACCACGGCCAGCGGCAGGCCCTTGTACTGGTTGAAGACGATCGCGACGGCGAAGGCCAGGACCGCGAGCAGCACGGTCCGCACGATGATCTCGTTCAGCGGGCGGGACGGCACACCGGCGGCCTCGCGGCGGCGGCCGTCGAAGAAGGCGGCGAGGAAGTACGCCACGGTCGCGAGTATCGCCAGGCCGTAGGCGGCGGCCACGTCGGTGAAGTAGTAGCTGGTCAGCTTGACGACCAGGCCGTCGGAATCCAGGTTGATCGTGCCGTTGTCGCCCAGGATCTGCAGCATGAAGCCCTGCCAGAACAGCAGGCCGGCCAGGGTCACGGCGAAGGCCGGCACACCGATCCGGGCGAAGATGACGCCGTGGATCGCTCCGGCGACCGTGCCGGTGAGGATCGCCAGCACCAGGGCCAGGATCTCGTTCATCCCGTGCGTGATGTTCAGCACCGCGAAGGTGGCGCCCGCGACACCGCTGACCGAGCCGACCGACAGGTCGATCTCGCCGAGCAGCAGGACGAAGACGATGCCGACGGCGATCATGCCCGTGCCGACCATGGCGACGGACATGTCGGAGAAGTTGCCGGCGGTGAGGAAGTTGGAGTTCAGGCTGGTGAAGATGGCCCAGATGATCAGCAGGCCGACCACGACGGGGATGGAGCCGAGGTCGCCGGCCTTCATCTTCCGCTTGAACTCGTTGAGGTAACCCGCGAAGCCCTGTTCGCGTACCAGCAGCCGGGGGTCGACCGCGGCGACGGCCGCGGCGGCCGCCTCGGGGTTCTCGACGGCGTGGTCCTCGGTGGGGGTGGCGGTCTTTTCGGTGCTCACTTCTTGATCTCCCCATTGGTGCGCGCCGCACGACGGGTCACGGCGTTGTCCGTGGCGCCCGTGATGGCGGAGATGATCTCTTCCTGCGAGGTCGACTTGACCTCGAAGACGCCGTTGTTGCGCCCGAGGCGCAGGACGGCGACCTTGTCCGCCACGGCCTTCACATCGGCCATGTTGTGGCTGATGAGGATGACCGCGTGGCCGCGCTCGCGCAGCCGCTCGACGAGGTCGAGGACCTGCGCGGTCTGCTCGACGCCGAGGGCGGCGGTGGGCTCGTCCAGGATCACCAGCTTGGGCTCGCCGAGCATGGACCGGGCGATGGCCACGACCTGGCGCTGACCGCCGGAGAGGGAGGCGATCGGGATCCGGACGCTGGGGATGCGGATCGACAGGGTGTCGAGGAGCTCGCGGGAGCGGCGCTCCATCTCCACCTCGTCCAGGACTCCGCGCCTGCGGATCTCCCGGCCCAGGTAGAGGTTGCCGACGACGTCGATGTTGTCGCACAGCGCGAGGTCCTGGTAGACCGTCGCGATGCCCAGGTTCTGGGCGTCGTGCGGCTTGCTGATCTGGACGGCCTTGCCGTCCCACTCGATGGATCCCTCATCGATGGGGTGCACGCCGGCGATCGTCTTGACCAGCGTGGACTTTCCGGCGCCGTTGTCGCCCACCAGGGCGACCACCTCACCGGCGTGGACCTCAAGCTCTACGTCGGTGAGCGCCTGGACGGCACCGAAACGCTTGGAGACCCCGCGCAACGCCAGCACGGGCGTAGCGGACACGTGAACCATCTCCTTCGCCGCCTGACCCGGCGGGAGGTTGTGCAGAAGTTTGGGGGGTGTTCCGTCCGGCGCCCCGCGTAGCTTGCGGGGCTGATGTGTGCGGGGCGCCGGCGGAAGCGTGTGGCAGTCGGTCCCGTACGGGGAGTCCGGGTCACGGACTCCCTCGCCTGTCACGGGACTTGGGGGCTGCTTACTTGAGGCCGATCTTGTCGCAGGCGGCCTTGTACTTGCCCGCGCAGATCTCCTCGACGGTGTAGACGCCGTCCTTGACCACGGTGTCGCTGATGTTGTCCTGGGTCAGCGACACGACCGGGACGAGCACCGAGGGGACGCCCTTGGTGGTCGGGCTGTCGACCTTGTCCTTGGCGACGGAGTCCAGCGACTTGCCCTGGGCGAGCGCGACGGCCATCTCCGCGGCGGCGTCGGCCTCCGGGGCGTAGGGCTTGTAGACGCTCATGAACTGCTCACCGGTGACGATGCGCTGCACGCCCGCGAGTTCGGCGTCCTGGCCGGTGACCGGGACGTCCTTGATGCCGGCGGCCTTCAGGGCCGTGATGATGCCGCCCGCCATGCCGTCGTTGGCGGAGTAGACGCCGACGATCTTCTTCTTGCCGAGGGCGGAGATGGCGCCCTCCATGTTGGCGTTGGCGTTCTCCGGCTTCCACTCCTTGGTGTCGTACTCGCGGCCGACCTTCACCTTGCCGTCGAGGACGGAGTGCGCGCCCTCCTTGAACTGGGCGGCGTTCGGGTCGGTGGAGGACCCGTTCATCATGACGATCTGGCCGTCCTTGGCCTTGTCGCCCAGGGCCTCGAGGAGGGCCTCGCCCTGGGTCTTGCCGACGGTCACGTTGTCGAACGAGGTGTAGGCGTCGATCGGGCCCTCGGCGAGGCGGTCGTAGGCCACGACCGGGATGCCGGCGTCCTTGGCCTTCTTCACCGAGCCGGCGATGGCCTTGGAGTCCACCGCGTCGACGATGAGCACGTCCACCTTGTTGGTGATCATCGTCTCGACCTGCTGGTTCTGCAGGCTGGCGTCCTGCTTGGCGTTGTTGTAGACAACCTCGCCCTTGTTGTTCGTGAGCTCCTTGACCTTCTTCTCGATCAAGGGCTTGTCGAACTTCTCGTACCGCGCGGTCTGGTTCTCCGGCAGGAGCAGACCGACCTTGATGGCGTCGCCCTTGGCGGCGGAGTCGCCGGAGTCCTTCTTGTCACCCGACTCCGCGGCGCTGCCACAAGCGGCGAGCGAGACGGCCATCGCACCGGCGGCGACGGCAAAGGCGGCACGACGCATACGCGTGTTCACTTCTACAAACCTCCCTGACGAGGCCGCGTCGTTGCGGCCGAGGTGGCTGGAAGTCAACTCGGCCGCACGTGCGACGTCAAGAAGTAAATCCTTAACGAGATGGCAACGGTGCCATCCGTTCTCTAAGTGAAGGCAGGTGCGGCCGCGGTGAGCGACCCGGTCGCGGTGCCGTCCAAAAGGGCCGAATCGCCCATCTCGCTCAGTGCGAGGGCGAGCGCTCCGAGCACCTCGGCACGGCCGCCAAGTGCCCCGGGGAGAACGGACAGTTGACGTGCCGCGCTGGGGATCGCGTAGCGGCCGACGGACTCCCGGATCGGTCCGAGCACCAGCTCGCCGGCCTCGGCGAGATCACCGCCGAGGACGACCCGGCTCGGGTTCAGCAGGTTGCAGAGGTTGGCGACCCCGCTGCCGATGTGGCGGCCGACGTCGGCGATCACCCGGCGGCAGCCGGGGTCCCCGTCCCGCGCCAGCCGTACGACGCCCTCCATCGTCAGGTCGGTGCCGTGACTGGGCTGGAGCAGCGGGAGCACGTAGCGCGCGGCCGTGAAGGTCTCCAGGCAGCCGCGGTTGCCGCAGCGGCAGACGGGGCCGGCCTCGTCGAGGGTGATGTGTCCGATCTCACCCGCGGTGCCGCCCGGACCTCGGTAGATCTTCCCGCTGATCACCAGGCCGGCGCCGACACCGCTGGCGACCTTGATGTACGCCAGGTCGCGCACGCCCCGGCCGCTGCCCCAGACCATCTCGCCGAGGGCGCCGAGGTTGGCGTCGTTGTCCACGTGCACCGGCACGCCGAGCCGCCCCCGCAGCTCCTCGGCGGGCCTGGTGCCGGTCCAGCCGGGCAGGATCGAGGTCGAGCCCAGGGTCCCGGACTCCACGTCGATCGGGCCCGGCACCCCGAGGCCCACGCCGGCGACCTTGGACGGGTCCACTCCGGTCGCCTCGATCAGCCGTTTGACCAGCTGTTCCGCCCGGTCGAGGCCCTGGGTCGAGGAGGCGTCCACGTCCAGTGGCTCGGACTCCTCGGCCAGCACCTGATGGGCGAGGTTGCCGACCGCGACCCGCAGGTGGGTGTGCCCGAAGTCGACCCCGACGACGATCCCGGCGTCCCCGCTCAGCGAGACGCTGCGCGCCCGGCGTCCGCCCGCCGAGGTGGGCGTGACCTCGACCGTTCCGCCGTCCTTCAGTTCCCGGACGATGTTGGAGACCGTGGCCGCGGACAGGCCGGTCGTCCTCGCGATCTCCGCTTGGGTGAGGGAACCCGCAAGACGTACTGCTCGGACGACCCGCTCCAGGTTGGCTCGGTGCAGCGACGACTGCGACCCCGGAGTCTCCACGACGACCTCCTGCGCGCGGGGGCCGCTTCGGTGAGGCCCCTCTCATGTCCAACTAGTGAACTCTAAGATGAGCTGTTCGGGTCGCCTCCCGTCAAGAGGTTGAACCGTTTCCGGGTCCGTGGACACAGCGACACGCCCCCCTCCCAGGGACGGGAGCGGGGCGTGTACGAGGCGTTCCGAAGGGTCACTTCAAGGTGGCGGAGGTGAGCCCTGCCTGCACCTGGCGCTGGAAGGACAGGTAGACCACCAGCATGGGGACCATGGCGATCGTCACGCCCGCGAAGAGCACCGGGAGGTCGGAGGCGTAGCCCTGCTGCTGCTGGAGCTGGATCAGCCCCTGGGTCAGCACGTAGCGTTCCGGATCGTCGCCGCTCTGCGGCTGCATCAGCACCGTCGGCAGGATGTACTGGTTCCACTGGCCCAGCGTGTTGAAGATGCCGACGCTCAGCAGACCGGGCTTGGCCATGGGGAGCATCACCTGGAAGAAGGTGCGGGTGTGCGAGGCGCCGTCGAGGACCGCCGCCTCGAAGACCGCCGTGGGCAGGGTCCGGAAGAAGGCGTGCAGGAAGAACACCGTGAACGGCAGCGAGTAGGCGACGTAGACCAGGGCCAGGCCGTGGTAGGTGTTCAGCATGTCCAGCCGCTTGACCATGAAGAACAGCGGCACCAGGGCCAGGAAGACGGGGAACATCGCGCCGGCCACGAAGAAGTAGTACAGCAGGCGGTTGCCCCGGAACTCGTAGCGGGCCAGCACGTAGGCCGCCATGGAGCCGAGCAGCATCGTCAACGGCACCGAGATCGCCAGCACGACGACCGTGCTGGTGAAGTAGTCGCCGATGCCCTTCTCCCAGGCGCGGGAGAAGACGCCGAGGTCCCAGTTCCGCGGCCATCCGAAGGCGGAGCCGCCGATCTGCGCGTCGGTCCGGAAGGAGCTGAGCACCAGCCACAGCAGCGGCAGCACGATCAGCACCGCCCACAGGGCGAGGAAGCCGTGCGAGAAGACGTTCAGCACGACGCCTTCGCCGCGCCGGTCGCCGGGGCGGACGGCGCCCCGGCCCACCGGCCGCGGGGCGGGGCCCTGGGCGGGGGCGGTTTCCTTGAGAGGTGCGCTCATCGTCGTTGCTCCGCCTCAGAACTCGATGCGCTCGCGACGGGTGGCGCGCAGCATGACCACGGACACGATCAGGGTGAGGAGCAGCATGACCACGCCCATGGCGCAGGCGTAGCCGCTCCGGCCGTACAGCAGGAAGTTCCGCATCATCACGGTCGACATGACCTCGCTGTGGTGGTCGGGGCCGCCGCCGTAGTCGCCGGCGGTCATGGTGGAGACCAGGATGAACATGTCCATCGCCGCGATGCCGAGGTAGACCCAGGCGGTCTGCACGGAGTCCCACAGCAGCGGCAGGGTGATGCGGAAGAAGGACTGGGCGCGGCCCGCCCCGTCGATGAGCGCGGCCTCGTATACGTCGCGGGGAATGGACTGCATGGCGGCGGAGAACAGCACCAGATAGAACCCGACGCCGTGCCAGACGACCACCGCGATAAGTGCCCACAGCACGAAGTCCGGCTCGTTGAGCCATTCCACGGGATTGTTCTCGTCGACCAGTCCGAGTTCGATCAGGACGCCGTTGAGCATGCCGCCGCCGTCACTGCGGTAGACCGCCCCGAAGAGCACCGCCAGGATGGCCAGCGACAACACCTGCGGAAAGAAGTAGACGACCCGGTAGTACGTCGATCCGGCGACTCCGGAAACCCCTCCGGAACGTCCGCGTCCGCCCGCGTTCAGCATGAAGGCGAAGAACAGCGCGAGCAGAATGGTGATCACCGGGATGAACACCAGGAACAGGATGTTGTGCCCGATGGCACCCATGAAGACGTCGTCCTCGAACAACGCGGTGTAGTTGTCCAGGCCGACGAAGTCGAAGGTCTGCGACTGTCCCTTCCAGTCGGTCAGCGAATAACCGAAGGTCTGGACGTACGGCCAGATGACGAAGATCAGGTAGAGCGCCACGGGAAAGAAGAGGAATCCCGCGACGAACCGGTGCTGCCCTTTGCGCATGGCGTTCCTGCCCCCTGGGTGTGGCCGCTGCGGGCCGGGAGTCGCCCCGGCCCGCGGCCCGGTCGGTCGAGCGGGATCAGTCGCGGCGGTTCTTCTTCGAGGACGGGTCCTTGGCCTGCTCGTCGACCGCGGTCTGGGCCCGCTTGAGCCACTCCTTGGGCTGGATGCGCTTGGCCATCAGCTCGTTGGAGGCGTTCTCGATGGCGGTGCCCATCTCGCTGTACCACTCGGTGTACAGGAAGCGGAAGGTGTGGTCGCCGGCCGCCTTGGAGGCCTCGAGGGTGGACTGGGTGCCCGGCCGGAGCCGGACGTCCGGGTCGACGCCGTCCTTGAGGATGGTCAGCGAGTTCGCCTCCTTCGCGAAGACGGTCGACCACTCCTTGGAGAGCATCATCCGCATGAACTCCTTGGCCGCGGGGAGGTTCCTGGCCTTGGACGGGATGAGGAAGGGCTCACCGGAGCCGGCCCGGATCGCCTCGAACGGCAGCGCGCTGTCCGGCAGCAGCGGCATCGGCAGGAACTTCATGTCGAAGTCCGCCGGCGTGGTCTTGAGCTGCTCGTTCTCGAGCCAGGAACCGCTGGTGACGAAGGCGGCCTTGTACTGGTTCCAGCGGGTCTGCGACTCGGTGTGGGTCAGGCCGTTCGTCCCGGGCATCAGATAGCCCTTCTCGACGACCTCGTAGACGGCCTCGATGGCCTCGGTGGCCGCGTCGGAGCCGACGAACGCCTTCGGGTCGAGGTTGTCGATCGCCTTCATGGCGTCCAGGCCGCCCTTCTTGGCGATCAGGTCCATGATGGCGACGTTGATGTAGTACGGGTACTTGCCCTGGTGGGCGAGGCCGCCGATGCCCTGGGCCTTGGCGTCCTTGCAGACGGCGAGGAAGTCGTCCCAGGTCCTGGGCGCCTCCCAGCCCTTCTCCGCGAAGAGCTTGCCGGAGTACCACAGGCCCCACACCGTGTAGATGTAGTTGAGGGCGACGACCTTGCCCTCCTGCAGGCCGGCGTCGAGCGTGCCGGGGACGAGGGTGTCGCGGACCTTCGTGCCCGGGTCGTCGACGGACGGGGCGTCCAGCACTTCGGCCAGGTCGAGGAGTTGGCCGTTCTTGTGCAGCACGTCGATCGGGATCTGCTGGGCGCCGGAGTCGTCCACGATGTCCGGCGGATTGCCGGCGTTGAAACGGGGCTGGAGCTTGCCCGTGATCTCCTGGGTGCCGGTGTGGACGGAGGTGACGCCCCACTTCTTCTTGAACGCGGCCTCCCACGCCTTGGCGTAGTCGTCGCCGTAACCGCCCTTGAAGATGACGACGTCGAGTTTGCTGCCTTCCTTGACGCCGAACGGGTTGGACTCGGACGCCTTTCCCTCGTTCTCGCCGGAATCATCGCCCCCACCCCCGCTGGCGCACGCGGACAGAAAGCTCATCGCCGGTACGGAAACCAGGCCGAGCGCGGCGGACCGCTTGATCAGTGCGCGGCGCCCCACGCCGGTCGTGCCGTCGTCGCCGGTGCCGTGGTTCCCGGTGGAACCGGTGCCGTTGTTCTCGGCGGAAGTGGATCCCATGCTCAAGTCCTCGCCTTCTCCAGGACTCAGGCGGTGAACCGGATCCTCCCCGGCACCGCGTTCGGGTCGAACTGGGTCGTGCAGGAGGTGCGGCTGGTACGGGTCGGGTGCGGTGAGGACGCCCCGGAGTGCCGACAGGTATAGTCCACTTCACGCCGACGGAGCAAGATCGAGCGCAAGGTTCGCCCATGGTCTTTTCCGAGTTGAGACCTCGCGGAAATATCGGCCTCCGGCGCTTTCCCCGACGGAAGAATCGTTGCCGTCGGGCCGGAACGCCACATTCAACACCCTTGACACCAGCGGCCACATGACGCACTACTAGACCTTGCGCATCCGATTGACAACGTTGTCCAGCGCAGGGAGGGTCCGCACGCATGCACAGCAGGGTTCGGCACAGATGGGGGACGGCGGTCGTCGCGGCGACCGCCTTCGCCTTGGCCGCGGGTTCCCAGGGCGTCGCGGTGGCGCTGCCCCAGGCCCCGCCGAAGGCGGACCGTGAGTTCGCGTCGTCGTTCGAGTCCGGGGAGCCCGCCCCGGACTGGCTGAACACCGTCGACACCACGCGGGGCGGCGAGAAGCGCGCCTCGGGCGTGGACGGCGGTTACAGCTCCGGCATTCCGGGCAATGTCACCGACCACGTCACGGAGGTCCGCGCCAGCGCGGAGAACACCGGCGGCGGGGAGGTGAAGGAGAACCTCGTCGACGGCGAGCCGAGCAGCAAGTGGCTGGCCTTCGAGTCCACCGGCTGGGTGGAGTTCGACCTGGACACCCCGGTGAAGGCGCTCCGTTACGCCCTCACGTCCGCCAACGACGCCGCCGAGCGCGACCCGAGGGACTGGACCCTCAAGGGCTCCGCCGACGGCGAGGACTGGAAGACCCTCGACACCCGCTCGGGCGAGACGTTCACCCAGCGCTTCCAGACCAAGCTCTACGACATCGACGCCTCCGCGGTCGCCGAGTACCGGCACTTCCGGCTGGAGATCACCAGGAACGGCGGCGGCGGCATCGTCCAGCTCGCCGACGTCCAGTTCTCCACCGGCGACGACGAGGCGCCCGTCCCGCAGGACATGCTCTCGCTGGTCGACCGCGGTCCGACCGGCTCGCCGACGGCCAAGGCGGGCGCCGGGTTCACCGGCAAGCGCGCCCTGCGGTACGCCGGCCGGCACACCGCCGACGGGCGGGCGTACTCGTACAACAAGGTGTTCGACGTCAACACGAGGGTCGACCGGAACACCGAACTGTCGTACCGCGTCTTCCCCTCGATGGCGGACGGCGACCTCGACTACGACTCCACCAACGTCTCCGTCGACCTCGCCTTCACCGACGGCACCTATCTGAGCGACCTGCGCGCCACCGACCAGCACGGGTTCCCGCTCACCCCGCGGGGACAGGGCGCGTCGAAGATCCTCTACGTCAACCAGTGGAACAACGTGGTCTCCCGGATCGGTTCGGTGGCCGCCGGCAAGACCGTCGACCGGATCCTGGTGGCGTACGACTCCCCCAAGGGCGAGACCAGGTTCCGCGGCTGGCTGGACGACGTGGCGCTGAAGCCGGTGAAGCCCGAGCGGCCGAAGGCCCACCTCTCCGACTACGCGGTGACGACCCGGGGCACCAACTCCAGCGGCGGCTTCTCGCGCGGCAACAACTTCCCCGCGACGGCGGTGCCGCACGGGTTCAACTTCTGGACCCCGGTCACCAACGCCGGTTCGCTGAGCTGGCTGTACGACTACGCGCGCGGCAACAACGCGGACAACCTGCCGACGCTCCAGGCGTTCAGCGCGAGCCACGAGCCGAGCCCCTGGATGGGCGACCGGCAGACCTTCCAGGTGATGCCGTCGGCCGCCTCCGGCACCCCGGACACCGGCCGTGAGGAGCGCGAGCTGGCGTTCCGGCACGAGAACGAGACCGCGCGGCCGTACTACTACGGCGTGCGGTTCGAGAACGGCCTGAAGGCAGAGCTGGCGCCGACCGACCACGCGGCGGCGATGCGCTTCACCTTCCCCGGCGACGACGCGAGCGTGCTGTTCGACAACGTCACCGACCAGGCCGGCCTGACCCTCGACGAGGAGAACGGCGCCTTCACCGGCTACTCGGACGTCAAGTCCGGGCTCTCCACGGGCGCCACCCGGCTGTTCGTCTACGGCGAGTTCGACAAGAAGGTCACCGAGGGCGACGCCGACGGCGTCAAGGGCTACCTGCGCTTCGACGCCGGCAAGGACCGCACGGTCACGCTGCGCCTGGCCACCTCGCTGATCGGCGTCGAGCAGGCGAAGGACAACCTGCGCCAGGAGCTGCCCCGCCGCACCTCCTTCGACAAGGTCAAGCGCGACGCCCAGCGCCAGTGGGACCGCATCCTCGGCAAGGTCGAGGTCGAGGGCGCCACGCCGGACCAGCTGACCACGCTGTACTCCAGCCTCTACCGGCTGTACCTGTACCCGAACGCGGGCCACGAGAAGGTCGACGGGGCGTACAAGTACGCCTCCCCCTTCTCGAAGATGGAGTCGGCCGACACCCCGACGCACACCGGCGCGAAGATCGTCGACGGCAAGGTGTACGTCAACAACGGCTTCTGGGACACCTACCGGACCACCTGGCCGGCGTACTCCTTCCTGACCCCGTCCAAGGCCGGTGAGCTGGTCGACGGGTTCGTGCAGCACTACAAGGACGGCGGCTGGACCTCGCGCTGGTCCTCCCCCGGCTACGCCGACCTGATGACCGGCACCTCCTCGGACGTCGCGTTCGCCGACGCGTACGTCAAGGGCGTCGACTTCGACGCGGAGGCCGCGTACGACGCGGCGGTGAAGAACGCCACCGTCGTGCCCCCGTCGTCGGGTGTGGGCCGCAAGGGCATGGCGACCTCGCCGTTCCTCGGCTACACCGGCACCGACACCCACGAGGGCCTGTCGTGGGCGCTGGAGGGCTACCTCAACGACTACGGCATCGCGAAGATGGGCGAGGCCCTCCACGAGAAGACGGGCGAGAAGCGCTACCAGGAGGAGTCGGCGTACTTCCTCGACCGCGCCCAGAAGTACGTCAACCTCTTCGACTCCGAGGCCGGCTTCTTCCAGGGCAGGAACGCCAAGGGCGACTGGCGCGTGAAGTCCTCGGCGTACGACCCGCGCGTGTGGGGCCACGACTACACCGAGACCAACGGCTGGGGCTACGCCTTCACCGCCCCGCAGGACAGCCGCGGTCTGGCCAACCTGTACGGCGGCCGGGACGGCCTCGGCGACAAGCTCGACGAGTACCTGTCCACGCCCGAGACGGCCTCCCCGGAGTTCAAGGGCTCCTACGGCGGTGTCATCCACGAGATGACCGAGGCGCGGGACGTCCGGATGGGCATGTACGGCCACTCCAACCAGGTCGCCCACCACGCCCTGTACATGTACGACGCGGCCGGGCAGCCCTGGAAGACGCAGGCGAACGTGCGCGAGGTGCTGTCCCGCCTCTACACCGGCAGCGAGATCGGCCAGGGCTACCACGGCGACGAGGACAACGGCGAGCAGTCGGCCTGGTACCTCTTCTCCTCGCTCGGCTTCTACCCGCTGGTGATGGGCAGCGGCGAGTACGCCATCGGCTCCCCGCTGTTCAAGAAGGTCACCGTGCACCTGGAGAACGGCCGCGAACTGGTCGTCAAGGCGCCGAGGAACAGCGCGAAGAACGTCTACGTGCAGGGTCTGAAGGTCAACGGCAAGCGCTGGAACTCCACTTCGCTGCCGCACTCGGTGATCTCCAGGGGCGGCGTCCTGGAGTTCGACATGGGATCGCGTCCGTCGTCGTGGGGCACGGGCGAGAACGCGGCGCCCGTGTCGATCACCCAGGACGACGAGGTGCCCACGCCCCGCAAGGACGCGCTGAAGGGCGGGGGCGCCCTGTTCGACGACACGTCGGCGACCGGCGCCACGGTGTCCACCGTGGAACTGCCCGTCACCGGGGCCACCGAGGCGGTGCAGTACACGCTGACCTCCTCGGACCGCGCCAAGGCGCCCACGGGCTGGGTGCTGCAGGGCTCGGCCGACGGGGAGAAGTGGACCGACCTCGACCGGCGGACGGACGAGACCTTCCGCTGGGACCGCCAGACCCGCGCCTTCTCGGTCGGGCAGCCGAAGGCCTACGGCCACTACCGGCTGGTGCTGACCGGTGAGGCGACGCTGGCGGAGGTGGAACTGCTGAGCTGAGCCGGCCTCCGCCCGCACGGCGGGCCCGGACCTCGTCCGGGCCCGCCTTTCTGGAGAAACAGTCGGACCGACCTGCGTGGAGCCGGTCCTAGGGCGGGCCGGTGACCGAGACACTGCCCTCATGGGCATTGACCTCTTCGACGTCGAACAACTTCTGCTGACCGAAGCTGCTGAGCCGCCGCTGCCGCCCCAGGACGCTGAGGCCAGGGACCGGGTGTGGGACATGGCGGTCCGGGCCAACCCCAGCCTCTTCGACGGGCCTGTGGTGGCCTGCGGGGGGTTGAAGTGGATGGACCCGTGCATCCTGCGCCTGTCCTGGGTGCGTGTGACCTATCGGCACTACGCCTTGCGTCGCGTTCCCGGTGCCACCGCGCTGCCCTCGTTGTTCGTGAACGTCGTCCAGCCGACGGACGACGGCCGTGTGCTGGCAGCGAGGATGTCGCCCTCCACGGCCGCCCCGGGCCGCTGGCAGTTGCCAGGAGGGTCTGTGGAGCCTCCCCGGGACGGAGCAGCGCTGGACGAGTCGGCACTGGCCGGTCAGGCGGCGCGAGAGCTCGCCGAGGAGTTGGGGATCGACGCGGCCGCCGAGGACCTGAAGCTGTGGGTCGTCACCTGCGGCGAGAACGGCAGTATCGGCCTGACCTACCTGGCCCCGGCCCTTCCCGAGGTAACGCTGCGCGCGGCCTTCGCCATGGTTGCGGCGGCCGAGCGCGTCCAGGGCCGCGAACCTGAACTCGACGGCATCGCCCTGGTGCACTCGCCGGACGAACTGGCCGGTCTGGCCGGCCCGCACGCGGACTACCTGGATCCGATCGTCCGCCGCTTCTCCGGGTGCCGCTGAGGTCAGGCACCGGTGAGGAAGTCGCGTCCCCGTTCGTCGAGCTCGGCCACACACCGCAGGCCACGGGCCCGGAAGCGTGCGAGGTCGCTGCGCATACGGGAGACCGCTTTCAGCGGTGCGGGCGGAGCGGACACCGCCCATGTGATCGATGGCCCGGTGCCAGGTGGCGCACGCCTGCTCGACGCTGCCGCGCTTGAGGTGCATCTCCGCGCCCGCGACCAGATCCAGGGCGACGATCCGCGCGTAGGTGTCTGCCGGGCGGGCCGTGGCGGCCAACGCGTACTGCGCGGCGGCGGCCCGGTGATCGCCCAGGGTCTCGTGGACCTTGGCGGTGCGGGAGTACACCGACGCGGCCGGTGGGCCCCAGGCCAGCGCCCAGAACGGCACCTCGTCGCCGGGGGCACCGGCCAGCAGGGTGCGGGCGCGTTCGGCCTCGGCGAGGGCCGCGCAGGGCTTGCCGCTCTTGGCCAGGGTGTGGGCGTGAACGACGCGGAAGAGGGCTTCGGTCTGGGCGTCCACCCGTCCTTTGGCCCGGTTCAGGCCGGTCTCGGCCAGGCCCAGGCAGTGTTCAGGACGGTGGAGCCTGAGGCCCTGCATGGCCATCGTGCGCATCACGAATCCGTCGTGCCCGCGCAGGCCGGATTCGGCGGCCAGGGCGTAGGACTGCAGGTAGTAACGCTGGGCGAGTCCCTGTTGCCCGGCGTCGTAGCTTTTCCAGCCCAACAAGTGGACGCCGCGGCTGGCGGCGGAGAGCATCTGCCGGCGGGCTTCGTCGGTACGGAACCGGGCCCGGCACAGCGGGGCGACGTCGTCACGGAGGTAGGTGACCAGGGCGCTGCGGCCGTGCTGTCCGCCGTGGCGTTCGTCCATTTCGGAGAACGCGTGGATCATGTCGCGGACGGCGGCGACTTCGGCCATGCCGACGGTGTTTCCGGTGCGGGCGGCCTCGGTGCGGGCGGCGATGTCCTGGACGTGGCTGAGGGGTAGGGCTGCGGCTGTCACGGAGTAGGCGGCGGCCGTCAGGAAGCGGCGGCGGTCCAACTCATACCTCCACATCGGCAGCAGGGCATCCATCGGGTCGCTCCCGAGGGACAGTCCGATGGTGTCATTCTCGGCCTCTGCCGGGGAGGGCAGGCCGAGGTCGGCGGGGGTCAGGAGGCGGCCGAGGCGCCGGGAGAGCGCGACGGCGAGGTAGCGGGGTGTGTCACCACGGGGCACGGTTCCGCTGAGCCAGTGTTCGACGTTGGACTTGTTCGTGCGCAAGCGTGCGCCGCATTCGGCGGCGACCGCGCAGACTGCCTTGGCCAGCGCCTCGTAGGTGAGGCCGGACTCGGCGACAAGGGCGCTGAGATGGATGTTCGACGTGCGTGTGGTCATGAGCACCTGCCCCGTATATACGAGATATACCGCTTGGCCTGCCCGCCACCGTATCGCTACGAAGAGTCCGCCGGTTGACTCTTCATCAGACCCGAGCCCGGCGGTCGACACCAGTGCCGTCCTGCTTCCGTGCTCACGTCTGCGAACCGCATGTGATGCCCCGAGGAGGGATCGTCATGGACGAGCAGGATGACCGCTGGATCGCCGCTGCGGCGGCGGCTCTGCTGGCGGCGGAGTACGAGCGCGTCCCGATTGAAGCGTTGACCGTTCGACGGCCGGGTTTGTCGGTGGAGACCGCCTACCGGGTGCAGGAGGTAGCGGTGGCACGGCGAACCGCGAGCGGCGTCCGCGTCGTCGGCCACAAGGCCGGGGTGACCTCTCGGGCCATGCAGGAGCAGATGGGTGTCGACGAGCCGGACTCGGGCGTCCTGCTGGACCACATGGTGCTGCCCGCCGGCAGCGCCCTGGACCGGTGTGTGCTGATGCAACCGCGAGTGGAGGCCGAGATCGCGTTCCGGCTCGGCTGCGACCTGGCGGGCGCGAACGTGGGTCTGGATGAGGTAAGGGCAGCAGTGAAGGAAGTGTTCCTCGCCCTGGAGGTGATCGACACCCGGTTCACCAGCTGGCGCCTCACGGTCGCGGACAGCATCGCCGACAACGCGTCCTGCGCTCGGGTCGTCACCGGGCCCATGGTGCCGCTCAGCGCGGACATGGACCTGGCCGCCGAACTGCTGGTCGTCAGCATCGACGGTACCGCCGTCGCGACCGGGGAAGGCCGCGCCGTCCTCGGCGACCCGCTCCGTGCCCTGACCTGGCTCGCCGGACGGCTACACCGCTCTGGCGACGGCCTGCGCGCCGGGCAGTTGGTCCTGGCCGGGGCCGTACACGCCAGCCTCCCCCTGGAAGCCCGGAGCACGGTACGCGCCCGCTCGTCGCATCTTCCGCCGGTCGAGCTGCACGTGCGCTAGCCGGCAGCGCGCCCCTCATGCACCACCCCTCCACTGAACGAAGGAGCGGCCGATGGCTGCTGATGAACAGCGTCTGCGTGTCGCCGTGCTCGGCGCGGGCCTGATCGGGATCGACCTCGTCGACAAAATCTGCCGGTCGAGGAAGCTGGAACTGGCCCTGGTCGCAGGCCGCGACCGGGACAGCCTGGGCTTGCGACGGGCGGCCGAGACGGGCCACCCGACCACCGCCGGCGGGATCCACGCCGTGGTGGACGCCGGGCCCCTCGACATGGTCTTCGACGCCACCAACGCCGACATCCATGCCGAGCACTGGACGGCGCTGCGGCCAACCGGCACCACTCTGATCGACCTGACCCCCACGGGTCTCGGCACGGTCATCGTGCCGGGCGTCAACAGCCACCCGCCGGCGGCCCGTCGGCACCTGAACCTCGTCAGCTGCGGCGGGCAGGCGGCCATTCCGGTCCTGTACGCCCTCTCCCGGCGCTGCACCCCCTCGTACATCGAAGTGGTCTCCACCGGGGCGAGTGCGAGTGCCGGCCGGGCCACCCGCCTGAACCTCGATCAGTACATCGCCACCACTTCGGCCGCGATCCGGGCCTTCACCGGCACCCGGGACGTGAAGGTGATGGTCAACCTCAGCCCCGCCCGGCCCGCACCGCCGTTCCGGGTGGCCATGACCGTCCTCGCGGACGGCATCCGCCCCGCACCGGTCCGCACGAGCATCGCGGCCGCCGCCCAGGCCGTGCGCGCCTACGCGCCCGGGTTCAAGGTGACGTCGCTCGCCGTGGACCCGGGTCGGATCTCGGTCGTGGTGGAGGTGACCGCCTCCGGTGGCCGCCTGCCCCGCCACGCCGGAAGCGTCGACATCATCAACGCCGCCGCTGTCCTGCTCGCCGAGCAGTCGGCCGCCGCTTCCCGAGGAAGGGGACTCCACCCATGAACACACCCCCGCACGAGCGGCGCCGGATTCTCCTGCACGACCCGACCCTGCGCGACGGACACCACGCGGTCGGCCACCGGCTCGACGCCGACCAGCTCCGCGCCTACGCCACCGCCGCGAACGCCGCCGGAGTGCCGGTGGTGGAGGTCGGCCACGGCAACGGTCTGGGCGCCTCCAGCCTTCAGATCGGCCGCGCCCGACTCGACGACGCCACGATGCTCACCACTGTCCGCGAGGCTCTCACCTCGTCACGGATGGGCGTCTTCATGGCCCCCGGCTGGGGCACCTCCGACGACCTGGCGGCCGCCGTCCGCCATGGCGCCGACGTCGTACGGATCGCCGCGCACTGTACCGAGGCCGACGTCACCGAACGCCACATCGGCGTCGTCCGTGACCTCGGAGCCGAAGCCCAGGGCGTCCTACTCATGAGCCACATGACCGGCCCCGGCGGGCTCGCCGAACAGTGCGCCCTGATGGTGCGGTTCGGCGCGCAGGCCGTCGGCATCATGGACTCCGCGGGCCATTACCTCCCGGCCGATGTCGCTGAGCGCGTGCGCGCCATTGTCGACGCCGTCGACGTGCCGGTGATTTTTCACGGCCACAACAACCTGGGCCTGGCCGTGGCGAACAGCCTTGCCGCCGTGGACGCCGGGGCGTCCATCATCGACGCGACCGCCCGCGGGTTCGGCGCCGGGGCCGGCAACACCCAGCTCGAGGTCCTCGTGGCTGTCCTCGAACGCCGTGGCGTCGAGACCGGTATCGGCCTGCGCGAGGTCCTGGCCGCCACCGACGTCGCCGCCGACCGCCTGATGAAAGCCCCGCCGTCCGTCGACTCGCTCGCCGTGGCCAGTGGGCTCGCCGGGGTGTTCTCCGGCTTCAGGCGACCCGTTCTTCAGACCGCCCGTGCCGAAGGCATCGACCCCGTCGATCTGTTCCTCGCCCTCGGTGAACGGCAGGTTGTCGCCGGGCAGGAGGACCTGATCGGCGACATCGCCCGTCAGGTCAAGGCGGCCGCCCGATGACCGCCGCATCCGGAGTTGCCAGGAGGGCGGCCGTGGTCTGCGGAGTCGGCGCAGCGCTGCCCCCGTACATCGTCTCGAACGCCGACCTGACCGCGCGTCTGGACACCACGGATGAGTGGATCCGCTCGCGGACCGGCATCACCCGGCGTCACGTCGCCGGGGCGGACCTGTCCACGACCGACCTCGCCGTCCGGGCCGCCGCCCAGACCCTCGACGACGGGGAACCGGTCATGGTGGAGGCCCTGGTGGTGGCCACGACCACCCCGGACCGCTGCTGTCCGGCCACCGCCCCCGCCGTCGCCACCCGGCTCGGGCTGACCGGCATCCCCGCATACGACCTCGCGGCCGGCTGTACCGGTTTCCTCTACGCCCTCGCCACCGCGGCCGGGCTCATCGCCGCCGGTACCGCACGGACCGCCCTGGTCGTCGGTGCCGACCGCCTCGCTACTCTTCCCGACCCCGAGGACCGCACGACCGTCCCGCTGTTCGGCGACGGTGCCGGTGCTGTGGTGCTGCGCCGCGGCAGCGCGGACGAGGCCGGAGCCCTCGGGCCGGTGATGCTGGGCAGCGACGGCACCGGCGCCGACCTGATCCGGGCCTTCCGCCCCGGCGCTCTGCGCATGAACGGATCCGATGTCTTCCGGCACGCAGTCGACCGCATGTCCACGGCCTCCCGCCAGGCTGCCACCGCCGTGGGGTGGGAACTCGCGGACGTCGACCGCCTGGTCCCGCACCAGGCCAACAGCCGCATCACCTCGTTCGTCGCCCGGCAGCTCGATATCCCCGACGGTCGTCAGCTCGGCAACGTGGACGAGGTCGGCAACACCGGTGCCGCGTCCATCCCCCTGCTCCTGGCCCAAGCCGCCTCCGACGGCCGCCTCAAGCCCGGCCACCGCACCCTGCTCACCGCGTTCGGCGCCGGACTGTCCTGGGGCGCCACCACCCTCACGTGGCCCGACCTCTCCCTCACCCGCCTTCCGAAAAGGAGCCGGACATGACCGGTGACCTCACCAGCATCCTGATCCACGACCTCAAGCTGCCCGCCGACCGGCTCACCGACGACGCCAGCCTCGACCACGCCGGATTCGACTCCCTAGCCGTCGTCGAGCTGTCCGTCCTCCTCGCCGACCGCTACGGCATCGACATCAGCGACAGCGACATCAAGGACGTCGCCACCCTCGGCCGGTTGGACCTGCTCATCACCACCAAGCGCAGCGGAAGGTGACCGCCCCGTGACTCACACCGGCCGTCGGCCCGGACGGGCCTGGATCATCACCCCCGGCCTGCGCGGAGACCGCTTCGCCGGCGCGCAAAAGTCCGGCGCCGCGGTCGCCGTCGTCGACATCGAGGACTCCGTCGCCCGCTCCGACAAGCAGACCGCCCGAACCGCCTCAGAAGCGTTCTTCGCCCTCCCCGACCCGCCGTGCACCCTCGGCATCCGGATGAACAGTCTCACGACGATCGACGGCGTCAAGGACCTCGTTGCCCTCGCCACCTACACCGCCCGCCCCGACCTGATCGTGGTCCCCAAGGTGGAAGCGTCCCGCGACATCGAACTCGTCGCCGCAGCGCTCGACGCCGACGGCTACATCCCCGGCATTTGGGCGCTGATCGAAAGTCCCCGTGCCTTCGACGCCCTCCCTGAGATCATGCGCGCGCCCCGGCTCGGCGGCGTCATTTTCGGCTCCGCCGACTATGCCGCCTCCGTCCGCTGCGGCCTGGGCTGGGACGCCCTCCTTTACGCCCGTTCGGCCCTCGTCAACGCCGCCGGCGCCGCGAACATCCCCGCCATCGACGCTCCCACCTGGGACCTCGACGACCCCGCCATCCTGCGCCGCGACGCCGAGCGGGCCAAGGAACTCGGTTTCCACGGCAAGGGCTGCGTCCACCCCCGCCACGTGCAGGTGATCAATGACGTCTTCACACCCACCGCCGAGGAGATCGCCCAAGCCCGCGCCATCATCGCGGCCGCCGACGCCAGCGGCGGAACGGTGACCACCGTGAACGGGCAGATGCGCGGCACCCCCTTCTTCAACAAGGCTCGCGCGCTCGTCGCCGAAGCGGACCGCTCGCCATGACCCCCGGAATGCCCCACGGCTACCGCCGGACCGGCGAGGACCGGATCCGCGAGAGCGTCGGCCTCTCCTACCCCGAACTCGTCCCCGGCCTGATCATCGAGCACCGGCCCGGTCGGACGGTCACCGAACTCGACAACCTTCTCGGCGCCGCACTGAGCGGCAACGTCGCCCCCATCCACACCGATGCCCACTACAGCAGCCAGACCCGGTGGGGCCGCATCCTGGTCTGCTCCGGCGTCACCCTCAATCTCGTGGCCGGTATGACCGTCCGCAGCATCAGCGGCCTGACCACCGCCAACCTCGCCGTCGACCACGTGCGCTTCACCGCCCCCGTCCACATCGGCGACACCCTGTACGCCGAAACGAAGATCCTCACCCGCCGGGCATCCGAAAGCCGTCCCGACACCGGTGTCATCACCTGCCACACCACCGCCCACAACCAGGACACCACCAACGTCCTGGCCTTCATCCGCACCTTCCTCGTCCCCCTGGACGCCGACGCCGCCCGCGACGCCGTCCACTACTGAAGGCAGACCATGAACCAGCAGCTGACCTTCGCCCCAGCCGATGACGGCCTGTGGGAGCAATACGACCAGCTCGCCACCCGCTCCTACGGCCACCCGATCGGTGACATCACCCACCTGCGCGAGCACGCCGACCTCCGGGTCGCTGTCCGCGGCGGCCGGGTCGTCGCCGGCGGCCTCGGTCTCCTCGTCGACCAGTACTTCGGCGGCGCTCCCGTCCCCAGTGCCTGCCTCGGTGACGGCTGCGTGGCCCCCGAGGAACGCGGCGACCACCTGGCCACCGACATGACGACCGAACGACTGCGCCCCCTGATCGAGCGCGGAGCAGTGATCTCCGCGATCGTGACCTCCTCCACCGGTTACGCCCGCCGCCTCGGCTGGGAAGCCCCCACCGGCGTCCTCGCCTGGACCGTGGCCACCGACGACCTCAAGCGGAGCTTCACCGGCGGAGACTTCCAGGTCGAGCACGGGCTGACCGATGAGGCCGAAACCCTCCAACGCAACCTCGCCCGCCAGTGGAACGGCCCCGTCCACCGGCCCACCTGGTGGACCCGGTGGAAGCAGGACAAGAGCAGCCTCACCACCTACCGCTTCGCCCGGCCCGGCCATCCCACCTCAGGACTGCTCAGCCTCACCACCAAACGGCACGAGCGTCACGGCATGGGCCTGACCGTCCACGACTTCTGGGCCGCCGACCAGCTCACCGCCGCCGCCCTGCTCGCCTTCCTCGGCCGCCACAACACTCGCGCCCGCACCATCACCTTCCGACGCGGCACCCTCCCCCCTTGCCCCACCCTCCTGCACGGACTCCACCACCACCGCACCACCGCCGAGGCCTGGCACCCCTGGATGCTCCGCATCCTCGACATCTCCGAGGCCGTCCGGATCCGCGGCTGGCCCACCGACTTTGCCGCCACCGTACCGATCGAGATCGAGAACGAGACCGGCGGGTGGGACCGATGGATGCTTCAGGTCAAGGCCGGAGCGGCCGAGATCGTCTCCACCCACGTCGAGGCGCAAGTGGCCTTCACACGGCGCCAGCTCGCGGTCTGGTACGCCGGCGGCTACCGGTCCGCCGTATCGGCCCGCATGGCCGGAGTCCACGCGGTATCGGAGAAGGCACTCGCGACCCTCGTCCGCAGCACGGCACAGCTCGAGCCCTGGCTACCCGACCACTTCTAGCAGCCATGGGCATCCCCTCTGCCAAGCAGGGCTCCGGCGCAAGCTGAGCGTGGCGAACACCGTCCCGCGTCAGCCCAGGAAGACCGTGGCAACGAAACGCTGACCGATCGATCATGACTGGTGACAGAGCTCTTACCGGCACCCCGGAATGGGAGCGGCCCGGTGCTCTCCGGGCGGCGCTTCCAGGGCGAGGGGGGAGAGCACGCGTGACGTACTCGGGCGGCTTCGACGCGGCCTGGCTGCCGGCGGACGCGTTCCATGCGGTCGGCAGCCGGTGTTCGCTGCTCCGTGCCGCCGACGGGCCGTTGGTGGACACAATGCACGGCGAACTGGCGAGTGCCTACGAGCGGTTCGGCGAGCGGGTCGTGCGGGGCGGCGGCGAGGACGCCGAACTGGTGCTCGAACTGGCCGACGGACCGGACGACGAGGGCTTCGCGCTGACGCGCCGGGACGGCGCCACGACCGTCACCGCGTCCGGCGAACAAGGGCTGCTCCACGGCTTCTTCCACGTCGTACGGCTCGGGGAGGACGCCTTCGCCGGCGAGCGCGCCCGCGAGGAACACCGTCCGGCGTTCGTCTCGCGCATGCTGGACCACTGGGACAACGTGGCCGTGCACCCGGTCATGGGCCAGGTCGAGCGCGGTTACGCGGGCGGTTCGCTGTTCTGGACCGACGGACGGGCGCGCGGGGACCCGGACCGGGTATGGGCGTACGGCAGGCTGCTCGCGGCCTGTGGGATCAACGCCGTCGCCGTCAACAACGTCAATGTGCACCGGGCCGAGGCACACCTCCTCACCGACCGGATCGGTGAAGTCGCCGCCATCGCCGACGTGTTGCGCCCGTACGGCATCCGCACGCATCTGTCGGTCACCTTCGCCGCGCCGATGGTGCTGGGCGGGCTGCCCACCGCCGACCCGCTGGACGGGGCAGTGCGCGCCTGGTGAGCCGGGGCGACCTGGCGGGTGTACGAGGCGATCGGCGACTTCGGCGGGTACGTCGTCAAGGCAGACTCGGAGGGACAGCCGGGCCCGTTTGCGTACGGCCGCTCGCACGCCGACGGCGCGAACGCGCCGGCCGCCGCGCTGGAGCCGCGTACGGCGACACGGTGCACTAAGTCGGGGGTGCCGGACCAGCGGGGGCGGACGGTCACCCGACGTCGCCGCCGTGCGCCCGGAGCCGGGGCGCGCCGGGAAGCGAGCGGCGAACTCCCCTGCTATGGTGCGCCGATGTCATCGGTCAAACAGTTTCAGGTCACCTTCGACTGCGCGGACCCCGAGCGGGTCGCCCGCTTCTGGTGCGAGGTGCTGGGGTACGTCGTACCGCCCCCGCCGGAGGGGTTCGCCACATGGGACGACTTCGACCGGTCCCTGCCGCCCGAGCGGCGGGGTGCGGCGTTCGCCTGCGGTGACCCCTCGGGCGTGGGCCCGCGGCTGTTCTTCCAGCGTGTCCCCGAGGGCAAGGCCGTCAAGAACAGGGTGCACCTCGACGTGCGCGTCGGCACCGGGCTCGTGGGGGAGGAACGCCTCGCCGCGCTCCAGGCCGAGTGCGCACGCCTGGTCGCGCTCGGCGCGGTGCACGTGCGCACACTGGTGGCCGACGGCTACGAGGAGTCGTGCATCACGATGCAGGACGTCGAGGGCAACGAGTTCTGTCTCGACTGAGCGTCCTCGCCCCCGTGCCGGACGGGCGGGGGCGGACCGTCCGCCAAAGGCGCGGGACCGCCGCGCCGAGCGGGTCGAGGGCGAACGGCTCGTCCCGTTCGGCGCGTTCGCCGGTCAGCCGACCCGGCAGGGCAGGGACGTCGCGGCGTCACCGCCCGGGCCGAAGACCACATGGCCGAACGTCGTGCTCCTCCCCGGACCGAGGGAGCCGTCGCGGCCGGCGTCGTGGACCGTCACGTCCTGGCCGTCGTAGGTGGCGTCGCCGCCCCACAGGCCGTCGATCCGCCGGCCGTCCGGGAGGGTCCGGTCGGCCATCCGGCCGAGCATCGGCACGTCGCCGTTGTCGGTGACGGTCACCTCGGAGCGGTGGCCGCCGTTCCAGCTCCCGGTCGTACGGCGGGTGGCGGTGCACGCACCGGGGACGGGTCCGGTCGGGGCGCCGGGTTCCCTGATGCCGGTCACCTCGCCGTGGCCGCCGTCGAAGACGACGTCCGAGCAGGAGGAGAAGGTCTCCCGGCTGTCCGGGGAGCCGTGGAGCGGCGGGGGGTCGACGGAGAGGGAGGGCTGCTCCTCCTGGTCGGCCCAGGTGAGGGCGCGCGTCGGGTCGAAGCCGTCCTCGGTGGCGTGGACGTGGAGCCAACCGGGGTGCGCGTCCAGGGTGTTGCAGGAGAAGTCGACGGTCGCGCCCGCGGTGAGGTGGGTGAGCGGCCGGTCGGCGCCGGGTGTGTCGAAGCCGGTGAAGCGGGTGTTCCCGCCGCCGCACAGCTGCCCGTCGGGCACGAAGCGGCGAATGCGGACGGCGCCGTCGGAGCGCGGGACGGAGAACCGGTCGGAGAAGGGGGTGGCGCCGCCGGCCCGTGCGGCGGCCGTGCAGGCGGGGTTGACCGGCTTGATCTCGCCGGTGCCGGTCAGTGCGTCCTGCCGGTACAGGAAGGTGCGGCTGCCCGGCTTCATGGGGGTGCCGTGGGCTTCTGCCTCACTGCCCGCCGTCACGACCAGGCCGATGGCCGGGACGGTGGCGAGCAGGGAGACCAGGGCGAGGAAGAGGGCTCGGGTGCGGGTGGGGAGGACTGGTCGGGAAGCCGCTCCGCCCTCTCGGATTGTTGTGGTCATGACACACCTGTCCGCAACGTGGGGTGGACGGATGACGCAGGGATGCGTGAAGGGGACGAGGCGGGAGTCTCCCGGCGGCGGGTTCCGGTCCACCGAAGAATGGGAGCGCTCCCACCTCGTCCGTGAGGGGACCGTAGCGCCGGGCGGTCCGGTTGTAAACGGTTTCCGCACCGTCGCCTCCGCCGCCCGGCGAGGACCCGGCGCGCGACGGCGACCGTGGCGAGGGCCGTGGCGACGGCGGCGGCCAACGGCGAGGGCCGTACCCCCGGCGCCGGGGATACGGCCCTCAACCTCCCTGCCGGACCCCTTACTTGCGGATCAGGCTGCGCAGCACGTACTGCAGGATGCCGCCGTTGCGGTAGTAGTCGGCCTCACCGGGGGTGTCGATGCGGACGACCGCGTCGAACTCGACGCCGGTGTCGGTGGTGACCTTCACCGTGCGCGGGGTGGTGCCCTCGTTGAGCTCGGTGACGCCGGAGACGGAGAAGGTCTCCTCGCCGGTCAGACCGAGGGACTCGGCGGTGTGGCCCGCCGGGAACTGCAGCGGCAGGACGCCCATGCCGATGAGGTTCGAGCGGTGGATGCGCTCGTACGACTCGGCGATGACGGCCTTGACGCCGAGCAGCGCGGTGCCCTTGGCGGCCCAGTCGCGGGACGAGCCGGAGCCGTACTCCTTGCCGGCCAGGACGACCAGCGGGATGCCCTGCTCGATGTAGTTGCGGGAGGCGTCGTAGATGAACGACACCGGACCGCCGTCCTGGGTGAAGTCGCGGGTGTAGCCGCCCTCGGTGCCCGGCGCGATCTGGTTGCGCAGGCGGATGTTGGCGAACGTGCCGCGGATCATGACCTCGTGGTTGCCGCGGCGCGAGCCGTAGCTGTTGAAGTCGCGGCGCTCGATGCCGTGCTCCGTGAGGTACTGACCGGCCGGGGTGTCGGCCTTGATGGCGCCGGCCGGGGAGATGTGGTCGGTGGTGACCGAGTCGCCCAGCTTGGCGAGCACGCGGGCGCCGGAGATGTCCTCGACCGGGGCCGGTTCCATGCCCATGCCCTCGAAGTACGGGGGCTTGCGCACGTAGGTGGACTCGCCGTCCCACTCGAAGGTGTCGCCGGTCGGGACGGGCAGCGCCTGCCACTGGGCGTCGCCGGCGAAGACGTCGGCGTAGGACTTGGAGAACATGTCCTCGCCGATGGCGTTCGCCACGACGTCGTTGACCTCGGCCTCGGAGGGCCAGATGTCCTTCAGGAAGACCGGGTTGTTGTCCTGGTCGTACCCGAGGGCCTCGCGGGTGATGTCCACCGTCATGGAACCGGCGATCGCGTAGGCGACGACCAGCGGCGGGGACGCCAGGTAGTTCATCTTGACGTCGGGGTTGATCCGGCCCTCGAAGTTGCGGTTGCCGGAGAGCACCGAGGTGACGGCCAGGTCGTGCTCGTTGACCGCCTTGGAGACCTCCTCCGGCAGCGGGCCGGAGTTGCCGATGCAGGTGGTGCAGCCGTAGCCGACGAGGTTGAAGCCGACCTTGTCGAGGTAGGGGGTCAGGCCCGCCTTCTCGAAGTAGTCGGTGACGACCTTGGAGCCCGGGGCGAGGGTGGTCTTGACCCACGGCTTGCGGGTCAGGCCCTTCTCCACCGCCTTCTTGGCCACCAGCGCGGCGGCGACCATGACGTACGGGTTGGAGGTGTTGGTGCAGGAGGTGATGGCCGCGACCGTCACCGCACCGTGGTCGAGCGTGTAGGTCGTGCCGTCGGGGGCGGTGACCTCGACCGGGTGGGAGGGGGCGCCGTTGGAGATGGCCGGGGCGTCGGAGGCCGGGAAGGACTCCTTGCTCGCCTCGTCGACGTCGCCGCCGTCCTTGACGTAGTTGCGCACGTCCTGGGTGAACTGGGCCTTGGCGTCGGCGAGGACGATGCGGTCCTGCGGGCGCTTCGGGCCGGCGATCGACGGGACGACCGTGGACAGGTCCAGCTCGAGCTTCTCGGAGAAGTCCGGCTCGGCCTTCGGGTCCAGCCAGAGGCCCTGCTCCTTGGCGTACGCCTCGACGAGGGCGACCTGCTGCTCGGAGCGGCCGGTCAGGCGCAGGTAGCTCAGCGTCTCGTCGTCGATCGGGAAGATCGCGGCGGTGGAGCCGAACTCCGGCGACATGTTGCCGATGGTGGCGCGGTTGGCCAGGGAGGTGGCGGCCACGCCCTCGCCGTAGAACTCGACGAACTTGCCGACGACGCCGTGCTTGCGCAGCATCTCGGTGATGGTGAGCACCAGGTCGGTGGCGGTGGTGCCGGGCTTGAGCTCACCGGTCAGCTTGAAGCCGACGACGCGCGGGATCAGCATGGAGACCGGCTGGCCCAGCATGGCGGCCTCGGCCTCGATGCCGCCGACGCCCCAGCCGAGGACGCCGAGGCCGTTGACCATGGTGGTGTGCGAGTCGGTGCCGACCAGGGTGTCCGGGTAGGCCTTGCCGTCGCGGACCATCACCACGCGGGCCAGGTGCTCGATGTTCACCTGGTGGACGATGCCGGTGCCGGGCGGGACGACCTTGAAGTCGTCGAAGGCGGTCTGGCCCCAGCGCAGGAACTGGTAGCGCTCGCGGTTGCGGCCGTACTCCAGGTCGACGTTCTGCTTGAAGGCGTCGTTGGTGCCGAACTTGTCGGCGATGACGGAGTGGTCGATGACCATCTCGGCCGGGGAGAGCGGGTTGATCTTGTTCGGGTCGCCGCCGAGCTCCTTGACGGCCTCGCGCATGGTGGCGAGGTCCACGACACAGGGCACGCCGGTGAAGTCCTGCATGATCACGCGGGCCGGCGTGAACTGGATCTCCTGCGACGGCTGGGCCTGGGAGTCCCAGCCGCCGAGGGCGCGGATGTGGTCGGCGGTGATGTTCGCGCCGTCCTCGGTGCGGAGCAGGTTCTCCAGCAGCACCTTCAGGCTGTAGGGAAGGCGCGCGGAGCCCTCGACCTTGTCCAGCCGGAAGATCTCGTACGACTCGTCGCCCACCTGCAGCGTGCTGCGGGCGTCGAAGCTGTTCGCCGACACGACAGTCTCCTTCATTGATGTGCGCGTACCACCGCATCCTGCCGCCACGCCGCCCTGGCCGATCCGCTGAGGTAAGGCTAAGTTAGGCATCCCTTACCAGGGTGGCGGCTGCGGTGCGCCTCGGCAGATATCTCGATGTCGAGATAACTCTAATACACGAGGGCGGAATGGTCATGCCCGGACCCGGCGCGCCCCACTCTGCCCCGCCCCGCCACGGGACGGCCGCCGCATGCCATCACCGCGCCCGGACGGGGTAACCGACTGAGACGGAGTCAGTTCCGGACGGAAAGGAGTACAGGCATGCCGCTCACGTTCCGCAAGAGCTTCCGCATCCTTCCGGGGGTGCGGCTGAACATCAACAAACGGTCGTGGTCCCTCACCACCGGCGGCAGGAACGGCCCCCGGTACACCCACAGCAGCACGGGGCGTCGTACGACATCGATGGATTTGCCGGGACCTTTCGGATGGCGCCGGACCCGCCGCACCGGGGGACACTGACATCACGTCACCCGAATGGACCCCTCAGGATGTGCCATCTCATATCTGAGATAACCTCATCCTCATGTCAGACGACTACCTCGTACGCATCGGCAAGCTCATCCGTGACGCCCGTCAGCACCGCGGGTGGACGCAGGCCCAGCTCGCCGAGGCGCTCAACACCAGCCAGAGCGCCGTCAATCGGATCGAGCGCGGCAACCAGAACATCAGTCTTGAGATGATCGCCCGGATCGGCGAGGCGCTGGACAGCGAGATCGTCTCGCTGGGCTACGCCGGTCCGATGCACCTGCGCGTGGTGGGCGGCCGCCGGCTCTCCGGCGCCATCGACGTGAAGACGAGCAAGAACGCGTGCGTGGCACTGCTGTGCGCCTCGCTGCTCAACAAGGGGCGCACCGTGCTGCGCCGCGTCGCCCGCATCGAGGAGGTCTACCGCCTCCTGGAGGTGCTGAACTCCATCGGCGTGCGCACCCGCTGGATCAACGACGGCGTCGACCTGGAGATCGTGCCGCCGGCCGAGCTGGACCTCGCGGCCATCGACGCGGACGCCGCCCGCCGCACCCGCTCCATCATCATGTTCCTCGGCCCGCTGCTGCACCGCCTGGACCGCTTCATGCTGCCGTACGCCGGCGGCTGCGACCTCGGTACGCGCACCGTCGAGCCGCACATGATCGCGCTGCGCCGGTTCGGCCTGGACATCGCCGCGACCGAGGGCCAGTACCACGCGGTGGTCGACCGCTCCGTCGCCCCCGACCGTCCGATCGTGCTGACCGAGCGCGGGGACACCGTCACCGAGAACGCGCTGCTGGCCGCCGCGCGCCACGACGGCACCACCGTCATCCGCAACGCGTCCTCCAACTACATGGTCCAGGACCTGTGCTTCTTCCTGGAGGCCCTCGGCGTCAAGGTCGACGGCATCGGCACCACCACGCTCACCGTGCACGGCGTGCCCACCATCGACGTCGACGTCGACTACTCCCCCTCCGAGGACCCGGTCGAGGCGATGAGCCTGGTGGCCGCGGCCGTGGTGACGGAGTCCGAGCTGACGGTCCGCCGGGTCCCGATCGAGTTCCTGGAGATCGAGCTGGCGGTCCTGGAGGAGATGGGCCTCGACCACGACCGCTCCCCCGAGTACTTCGCCGACAACGGCCGCACGCGCCTGGTGGACCTCACCGTCCGTCCCTCCAAGCTGGAGGCGCCGATCGACAAGATCCACCCGATGCCGTTCCCCGGCCTGAACATCGACAATGTCCCGTTCTTCGCGGCGATCGCGGCGACGGCCCAGGGCAAGACCCTCATCCACGACTGGGTCTACGACAACCGCGCCATCTACCTGACCGACCTCAACCGCCTCGGCGGCCGCCTCCAGCTCCTCGACCCGCACCGCGTCCTGGTCGAGGGCCCGACCCGCTGGCGCGCCGCGGAGATGATGTGCCCGCCGGCGCTGCGCCCGGCCGTGGTCGTCCTGCTGGCGATGATGGCCGCGGAGGGCACGTCGGTCCTGCGCAACGTGTACGTCATCAACCGGGGCTACGAGGACCTGGCGGAGCGGCTGAACTCGATCGGGGCGCAGATCGAGATCTTCCGGGACATCTGACCGGCGGGGTGTTGTGCCCCTTGGAGGCAAGGGGCACAACACCGCAACGTGCCATCTGACCTGCGAATGCCTACCTTCAGGGCCCTTCGCTGATCAATGTTGCTTTTCGGCGTCTTGTGCAACGCATGCGCAAGATGATCTTAAATCATTAACGATACGTCAGAAATATCCGAATGGCCGTCAGCCTGCACGGAGGGTTACTGTCCTGAGCGGTGGACTTTTGCATAAGTCGGCTCCAAGCTGCACGTGATCTTGCATTGGTCAGCGTGACCTTGCATCAGTGAGCTGTTTCCAACCTCAGCTTGAGCAGGTCAGATACAGGGTGAGGACCGCACCCGCAGCAACCGCTTCAAGCGCTGAACACTTCGCGAAGCGCTGCAGGCGGTCGCGAGCCGGCAGGTCGGCAACGACAACGACGAAAGGCGGATCAGCGCGCCGGCTCCGACGTGCCTCGCGCCTGGTCGCGGCTGGCGACCACCAGGTATCCATCACTCTCGGGGTCGAAGGTGGTGGACTGCACCGTGAGCCCGACGCTCCGCAACTGCGCCACGAGGTCCTCGTACCGGTAGGGCCAGATGGACAACCGCTCCGAGCAGGCTCGCACTGCCCCATCCGGCTCGATCTGGGCGACCACGATCTCGAGGAAGTGTTCCTGCTCCCAGCGCTGCTCGATCTGCCAGTAGTAGCTGACGACCGCATCGCGGTCGTTGCGGCGGATGAGTCGATCGCGGACGTCTACCCGTGAGCCGGCGGAGCGCACGAGCTCCCAGTTGCGCGAGTGGAGCACAAGGCGTCCGCCCGGATTCAGCAACCGCGACATCGCTTCCAGTGCGATCAGGCGCCCGGCTGCGCCCTCGGCGTGCCCGAGCGAGTTGCCGACGCAGAACACCAGATCGAACGTGGAGTCCTCCAGGTGGTCGGGCAGCTCGTCCCAGCTCGCGCGGAGGGCTCGAAGCGAGACGCCCTTCTCGTCGGCGGCCTTCTCTGTCCGGCGAACCATCCCACTGCTGGCGTCTGCGGCGACCACGTCAAGGCCAAGACTCGCGAGACCGACGGCGAGCTGGCCGGTTCCACACGCGCAGTCGAGGACGCGCGCGTTGGGCGGCAGAGAGCCCACGACATCGCTGTAATAAACCGCGGCTGCCTTGGCGGGGGTCAACCTGTCGTCCCCGATCAGCCACTCGTATACGTCGGAAAGCGCCCCATAACCAGCCACCGCGATAACCTCCATCACTCGACGCCACGCGGGCTAGACCGCGCCTGCGACTCGGACCTTGCGCCTCGCACTGTGCCGGGCCGTGTCAGCGAAGCATTGAGCAGGACCCAACCACTTCCGGCCGCTCAGACTCCACCGGATTTCGTGGGAAACCGCGACACGCCGCACCGACGCAGGTCCCCACTCCACCGGCGCCCCATCGGCCACGATGGGGACAGTGAGCCCTTTTCAAGCTGCGGTGTCTGACCGCGAGTTGGGCTGCCCTGCGCAACGACGAAGCTCCTGGTAGACGGGTTCTCGACCAAGATCACCCTTATCCGCCAGGAGCTTCGCGTGCTTGTCTACCCGTCCTCGATTGATCTGTCCAGCCGCACCCTGCGGTTCCTGACCGGACAACTGACAGCCCGGCGGCAGGAGATCGGAACGCGGTGGCGGCGCCTTCCCGCCGCACGTACTGAGAGCTCCCGGCGAACGCGCCTTCGCTCAACTCAAGACGTGGCGGCTACTGCGGCGGGCCCGCTGTTCCACCCACCGCATCGGCACGGCAGTCCAGGCCGTTCATACCCTGCTGACCTGCACATATTCAAGATGAAAACGACTCACTGAGAGGTAAGCCCGGCCGAGGCGTTGTCGTCCCAGCCGTCCTCGACCTGCATGTAGCCGAGCATCGAGCGGGAGCGGCCGGCCCATCCGCCTTGGTCGGCGATGGCAACGACGCCCCGCCCTTGCGAGGGGATCGGGCTATGAGAATTGCTTGCAGAAAGGGCCTTAGAGCTTGTCTCACGTGGTGAACTTTGCGAGTTTCTTGTAGCAGGTCAGGACCGCTGCGAGTCCGAGGAAGGCCAGGAAGTGGCTGCCTTTGCGCTCGT
>NZ_LGCN01000215.1:2536-63958 GCF_001279005.1 Streptomyces caelestis | reverse complement strand
AGCGTCGGCCCCCAGCTCGGCCAGGTCCGCGCCGGGGCGATGGCCGGCTGGACCGGCGCCCGCCCGGCGATCTGGACCGGCGGCCTCGCCTGCGTCGCCACGGTGGGCCTGCTCGCCGCCGCGCTGCCCAACCTCATCGGCTACGACGCCCGCACCGACGAGGACGCCCGCCGCCGCGCCGACGAGAGCGCCGGGTCCGCACCGGCCCGTGAGGACGCCGTCACCGATCGGTAGCCTGCTGGTAGCGGCGTACCTGGGCGTAGCCGTGCACGAGGTCGGCGTAGTGGCTGGCCTCAGCCGTGAAGCACGCCTCATCTGCAATGAGGAACAGGCCGTAGGGCGACGGGGCCCGTTCCTGGCATGTGTTGCCTGGGACTGGCTCAGTGGCAGGGCAGGCTCATGTAGAGCGCCTGCTCACTTCTTGCGGGAGTGTCGTTGTAGGGGTGGTGTCGAGTCCACAAAAAGCGAAGCCCATGCGCCGGTATGCGTGAATCGCCGGCGTGTTGATGTTGGTGACCTCCAGCCAGAGGTGATCGGCACCCCGCTCGCAGGCGAACTCCTTCGCGAGTCCCATCAGTACGCGGCACACTCCCCTGCCCCGGTACTGCGGGGCGACTGCGATGTCCTCGATGATCAGCCGGCGGTTCCAGCCGGAGTACGAGACGGTGACGCCCCCGGCCAGGTCACCGGGGGCGCCGTGGGCGACAAAAGCACAGGAGTTTTTGTTGTCGCCGTCCGGGTCGTCCTCGGGGAACACCTTGGTCAGGGCGGCTCCACCGGGATCTCCCGCAGCGCGAACCTCTCCTCGGTGGCGGTCACCTGGAAGACGGTGCCGGTGGTGAAGGAGTCGTCCAGGGCCCTGATGGCCTCGGTGTCCTCGACGGCGGCGATGCGGTACCGGTAAGCCGTGTCGCCCGCAGTGGTCATGACACGAGGCTACGACCACTCCGATCACGGCAGGACGGGTTTCGGCCGGTCGCACCCGCGCCTCCCAGATCCAAGGCTCCAGGTCGCCGGACACCGGGACCCTCAGCTTTGCCGGGGCCCGTGTGCGTGGTCGTAGCCGTATCCGAAGCGACCGCCGTTCGACGTTCTCCCTTTCACCCGTCGTCTCACCGTGGGGGCCTGGACTCCAGGAGGCGTGACGTGCCCGGGGAGGCGCTGCGGCGTCCGCCGTCCACGCGGTCCGCCCCTCTGAGGCGCATCGGCAACATGCTCGGTCGATCGCCGGCGGTGTCGGCCACCGGGGGCCGCGTCCGGGGTTTCCGTAGCTGGCGCCCACCCTCGGGGGACTTCCCTCCGTCGAACGCATACCTGCCGAACACCGCATCCAGAATCGATTGATCCGATTAAATTAATTCTATTATGTATTGGGAAATTCTGTCTAGTTTTGCCCTATCTTGATCATATCGAGGCATTCGAGTTGTCGAATTCCGTCGAACAAGCCAACCAGGAGTGCCGGCGCCCCCGCGGTCGAAGATCCGCTGACGGGAAGCGGCAGGTCATAAGCCGTTCAAGTTTTCGAACAGGGCGCATCATAGGCGGTTTTCGGCGACGTCCCTCGGATCGATGGTTGACACTCTGATCATCCTCATTGCATCGTTGGTGAAAGATCCGGAACCGTGAACTACGGTCAGAAAGAGAGTTCTCGTATGCCGTTATCGGACGGCGATCCCGTCGCGCAGGTCGGCGGTGCGTGCGACAACCGCACCGCGATTCCCACCCTGGACGAAAAGGTTTCCATCCGCACCCGCGTAGAAGTTCCCGTACGCGCCGGTGATGGATTGTGGCGAACTGCTGAAATGATCAGTTTCAACGGACTCGCCGACAATCACGAGCACATAGCGGTGCTTTTCCCGGGCACCTCCGACGAACTTCCCGACACCTCGCCGGCTCCGTTGGCCCGCATCCATTCTGAATGCCTGACCGGTGATGTCTTCGGTTCCGCGCGGTGCGACTGCGGGCCCCAGCTCGGAGAAGCCGTGGAGCGGTTCTCCACCTCCGGAGGCGTCCTCCTGTACCTGCGGCAGGAGGGTAGGGGAATCGGCCTCTACAACAAGCTCGACGCCTACCAGGTGCAGGATGAAGCGGGCCTCGACACCTTCGCAGCCAATCGCGCGCTGAGCTTCTCGGACGATCTGCGGAACTATCATTCCGCCGCTCAGATGCTACGTGCCCTCGGCATTCACCGAATACGGCTGCTGACCAACAATCCTGACAAAGTACGGCAGCTCGAAGCCCGAGGAATCGAAATCGAGGAGACCATCGCCACCCGGGTCTTCAGGACGGAGCGCAACGCGCAGTACTTGCGTGTGAAGGCCGAACTGGGGGGACACACCATCGAACTCGTCGGGGAGACCGCATGATTCTGCATCGCAGTCCCATCAGTGGCGTCGCCGCCCTGCAGGACAAATACGTCGCCACCGCGGGCTATGACAACCAGGTGATCTGCTGGGACCAGCGGACCGGCCTGGCGCTCGCCCGTGCCTTCCATGACCACCTGGCCAACCAGTGTGCCTTCTCGCCTGACGGCCGTTATCTGCTGACCTCGTCCAGCGACTACACGGCCCGGCTGTGGACGGTTCCCGACCTGCGCCTGGTCGCGGTCTTCTCGGCACATGAGGATGACGTCGAGATGTCGGCCTTCCACCCGTCCAGGGAGCTGATCGCCACCGCTTCCCGTGACCACCGTGTGCGGGTCTACGACTTCACCGGCCGCCTCCTCACCACCTTCGTCGGGCACACCGCGGATGTCATCTCCGTCGAATGGGCCGGAGACGGTGACGAACTCATCTCCTCCAGCGACGACGGCACTGTCAAACGCTGGTCCCTCGCCACCGGACAGCTGGTCTCGGAGTTGAGCACTGACGGCGTGGAGACCGACACGGTGGCGATCTCCTCCGACGGAACGGTGTTCGCGGGCAACGACGAGGGGGCGATCATCGTGATCGGCCCTGCCGATCGCACCTCCATTCCGGCACACGACGCGGGCATCAAGCGACTGGTGCTGAACGACGCACGCCATCTGCTGGTCAGCCTCTCCTACGACCGCACCATGCGGCTGTGGGACGTGAGCTCCGGGCAACCCCGCCCCCTCGACAGCGCGAGCCTGCCGGCCGACGTCTGGCCCCGCTCCTGCGCGTTCGCCGCCGACAGCCGGCTGGTCTTCGCGACGTTCGGTGCCACCTACCGCGGTTACGACTACGAAGCACGGGTCTGGGACACGTCCGAGATACCGCGGACCGGCGGTGTCAACGCGGTTCTGCCCCGGCCGGACGGCGCGACGTTGACCGTCGGGGACGCGGGCACGGTCCGCGACGGCGACCGTCGAGTCGCGGACACCGGAAGTCTCTGCAACTTCCTGACTCCGCTGGGCCCTCTGGTCCTCTCGGGTGGTCAACTCGGCAAGATCTTCGACGCCCTCACCGGGCGCGAACTGCACCAGCACCGGTCGCCCTTGAACTGTGGCGCCTCCTTCGAGCGTGACGGAGAGCAGTACGCGGTCGTGGGAACCTACACGGGCGAGGGCATCCTGCTGAAACTCACCGATGACAACGGTGTCACCCATGTCACCGACCTGCCGCTGCACACCAACGCGGTGAAGGGCGTGGCGGTTTCCGGGGACTTGCTCTTCTCCGTCGCCGCCGATGCCTCCGCCACCTGGTACCGCACTCCGACACTGGAACGTGTCGCCACGACCGAAGCAGCACACGACAAGATCGCCAACGGCTGTGCCGGTCTGGGCGATGGCTGGTTCGCAAGCGTCAGCCGGGATCTCAAGCTGCGTATCTGGAACCCGCGACGAGAGGCCGACGTCCTCACCACCCCGCACACCCACTCGGTGAAGTGCGTGGCAGCCTCCGATGACGGGCTTTCGGTGGCCACGGGCTCCTATGACGGCAGCGTCGCGGTGTACGACCGGAGCACCGACACCTGGGGCCCCGTGACACGGCCCACGACCTCGGGTATTTCCTCCCTCGCCTACGACGCGCGACAGGACGTCTTCCTCGCCGGAGCGTACGACGGACAGGTGTACCACATCCCGCGCTGAGCGATGTGGTCCGAGGCGGCCTCGGCGTGACCGCCGACCGCTTCTGTCGTCTCCCTCCACCCTCGCGACGCCGTCATGCCGGCCGCGATTCCATGACCGTCTCGACATGTCGGCCTGCTTCCACGGGCCCGACGGAGAGGATCTGCCGTGACCGGGTTCCTGATACCCACCGCCGTGCGGCGGGCGGAGCACGCGGCCCCCCGCGCCGCCGACGAGACCGAAGCCGCGGCCGACGTCGTGGTTCTGGTGCCCATGTACAGGGAATCGCTCGAGACGTGCGAGCGTTCCGCGGCCGGCATGCTCCGCCTGGACCACCCCCGGGAGCGCATCACCGTCCTGTGGCTCGTTCCCGAGGGTGACGAACGCAGCCAACTGCCCGCGCGCAGCGCATTCGCGCGACTGACCACAGCCGGTTTCGACCCGAGGTCCCGGATACGGCCCGTGCCGGACATGAGGCCCAAGGGCCGGGCGCTCAACCACGTCCTGGCCGACCTGGACGCCTACGACGTGGTTCTCTTCCTCGACGCGGACGTGGTCCCGGGCCCCACACAGGTCACCGAGGCGCTCCAGGCGGTCGGCGAGGGCGTGGACATCGTGGAGGCATTCGAGTTCCACGAGTCGCGCAACTGGGTGGGCCGCGCCATAGCCGCGGAGAACGCCACTCACCTGGCGTCCATGATGTTCCTGGAAAAGCGGCTGAAGACCGCCTTTCTGCAGGGCAGTTCCCTCTACGTCAGCACCGCTTTCCTCAAGAGGGCCGGGGGCTTCATCGACGATGAGGCCGAGGAGTGCTTCGTGTGGTCGATGTTCGCCAGTCGGCTGAGACCGCGGATCCGTTTCCTGGCGACCGTCTCGTACGGAACACCCGTCGACCAACTGCCGACCGCGCTACGGCAGCGGGTCCGGTGGCTACGGGGGCAACTCGCGGCTCTTCGGCACATCACCGCGCCCGAACTCACTCCGGCCGGACGCCTGGCGCTGGGGATCACCGCCGCGAGTGTCGCCGCCCAGCTGACCGTGCTGCCCGCGCTCGTCCTGGCCCCGCGCGGCGGCCGTACGCGTCGCATCGCCCTCACGGCCGTTCTCCTGGAGGCCGTCCGCATCGCTCATACCGCCGCCACGCCCGAATGGCGTCGGCTGGGCATCAAAGACGGCTGGTGCACACTGCTGGCCTTCGAACTGGTACAGGGCATCACCGGATGGCGTGCGGTGCTGGAACTCGCCACTCAGCACAAGGTGTGGCACAGCGTCCGCGACAGTGGGCACATGTGACGCAGAACCCGACGGACACGGCGGAACAGGTGGTCTGCTTCATGACACGAACAGCGCTCCCCGACATCGACTGGGTGACCGTCCCCCACGGCATCCTGGTGCGTGGTACGGACGAGCGGGAGGTTCCCGCACTGGTACGGGATCACGCCGATCTCGAACTTCCGGCGGAATGGTTCCTCAAGGAATGCCCGCGGACGGAAGTGACCGTCCCGGAGTTCGCCATCAGCCGGACGCCGGTCACCCGCGCCCAGTGGGCGCCCTTCGCACGGGAGAGGGGACTGAACCGTGGGCCGGACAGCGACTTCGACCACCCTGTCACCGGCGTCGACTGGCAGTTGGCCACGGAGTACTGCGCTTGGCTGGCCGAGCTGACCGGCCTGCCGGTGCGGCTTCCCTCCGAGACCGAGTGGGAGCGGGCGGCCCGCGGCGGTGACACCCGCGCCTACCCGTGGGGGGACCGTTTCGACGTCGCGCACGCCAATCTCAAGCCCGCGGGGCACAAGGGCACCACGCCCGTCGGCTCCTTCCCTTCGGGCGCCGGCCCCTTCGGCGTCCTCGACCTGGCGGGCAACGTCGACGAGTGGACCTCGACGGTGTACGAGCCGTACCCGGGCGCTCCCGACGAAGTTCCGGCCGACGAGACCTGGGCCCACGACCGGCACGTGACACGCGGCGGCTCCTGGCGTCACAACCGTGATCTGGCACGGTGCGCCCGTCGGCACGGCGCCTACGACTCCGAACCGCACGACATCGGCTTCCGGCTCGCGGCCGGAACCTGACGATCCCGAGGGGGAGCATTCGATGAACGCGGTAAGCGGGAACACCTTCTACGACCTGCCGGGTGTCTCCGGGGAGTACCTGCTGCGCAGGGAACAGCCGGAACACCCCAACGACCTCATGGAACAGCCCTATGTCCGCGAACTGGTGGGGCAGGTGGCGGGCCGGTCCTTCGTCGACCTCGGCTGCGGAGACGCCAGGTACGGCAACACCCTGCTCGACGAGGGCGCTGAGAGCTACCTGGGCATCGACGGCTCCCGGAAACTGCTGGAGCAGGCCCGCCTCACCTCCGACAGGATGCGGGTCCAGCACACCGACATCGAGCAATGGCGCCCGGACACGGCTGTCGCCGACGTCGTCACGGCCAGGATGGTGCTGCACTACGTGGCCGACCTGGAGAGCACGCTGCACCGCGTACGCAGTGCCCTCCGTCCGGGCGGAACGTTCGTCTTCTCCGTCGAACACCCCACCGTCACCAGCTGCTACGACTATGCCGACAGTTCCGACTTCCCGCGCGCATGGCTGGTGCGGGACTACTTCCGGCCCGGGCCGCGGAAGGTCGACTGGATGGGCGCCAGCGTGATCAAGCACCACCGGAGCATCGAGGAGTACCTCGCCGCCTTGGAGGCTGCGGGCCTGTGTTTCACCGCGCTCAGGGAGGGCCGCCCGCACACGGACCACACGTCCGAGGAGGTCATGCGGGAGCGGCAGCACGTGCCCATGTACCTGATCGTCAAGGCCGTCCGCATGGATTGAGGAAACGCCGTCGGAGTGCCGGCCGCGCGGACGGCGCGGCCGGCTTCACCCAAGGGCCGGGCCGGGGAGGAACATGAGGACCATCGAGGTGCGCGGTCTGCGCAAGGAGTACCGGATCCCGGAGAAGGAACCGGGGCTGGCGGGCACGGTCAAACACTTCATACGACCCCGGTACCGGGCGAAGCCGGCGCTCGCGGGGATCGATCTCGACATCGAGCCGGGAGAATCGGTCGGCTATCTCGGCTCCAACGGTGCGGGCAAGTCCACCACGATCAAGATCCTCACCGGGCTGCTGTCCCCGACGGACGGGTACGTCAGGGTGAACGGCTTCGATCCACACCGTGAGCGCAAGCGGCACGTGCGGGAGATCGGAGCCGTTTTCGGACACCGCACCGGACTGTGGTGGGACCTGCCGGTCATCGACTCGTTCAAAACACTGAGCAGCATGTACCGGATTCCGGACGCGACCTACCGCGCCAATCTGAAGCTCTTCACCGAACTGCTCGAACTGGAAGAGTTCCTGTCGGTCCCCGTGCGACAACTGTCCCTGGGACAGCGCATGCGCGCCGACCTGGCAGCCGCCCTGCTGCACGACCCGAAGCTCATCTTCCTCGACGAGCCGACAGGCGGCCTGGACGTCAACTCCAAGGTGGCCGTACGGCAGTTCATTCGTCATCTCAACCAGCAACAGGGCACCACGATATTCCTGACCAGTCATGACATGGCCGACATCGAAGGGATGTGCAACCGGCTGATCATCCTGGACCGCGGCAGCGCGGTCCTCGACGAGGACATCGACAAGGCGAAGCACCGCCTCGCGGCCGACCGGCGTCTGGTGGTGACCGTGTCCGACACGGAGGATGTCGCAGAGGTCGCCCGGACGGTGCACAATGCCTCCGGCCTCACCTGCACGATGCTCGACCGGCAAAGGTTGTCCTGTGAGTTCGGCCGGACCGAGGCCACCGCCGCACACCTGGTCGGCGTCATCATGCGAGCCCATGAGATCGTCGACTTCGAACTGCGTGAGCCGACCCTCGAACAAATGGTGCGGCGCCTCTTCCAGCAGCCCCCTCCGTCTCCCCCGCCGGCAGAGGTGAGGTCCCGTTGAGGATCTTCCGCAGTCTGGTCGGCGTAGCAGCGCAGGAAGCCTTCATGTACCGCGGCCGGTACGTGGTGGGCGTCCTCATCAGCCTGGTCCAGATAACGGTGCTCTACTACATCTGGCGCGCCATCATGAGCGGCGGGCAGAGGCACGCGGGGTACGACTGGCCGCAGATGCAGACCTACCTGCTGCTGTCCTTTCTGCTGACACTCGTTCTCTCGTTCGGCACGGAGGAACGGGTCTCAGCCAGCATCCGTGACGGCAGTGTCTCGCTGGAACTGCTGAAGCCGGTGCACTACATGACCCTTCGTGTCACCGAACTGATTGCCGCACTGTTCGTCGAACTGCTGTCCGTCGGCCTCTGCCTGGCGCTGTTCGTCTCGACCGTGCTGCCTGCCGTGCCGCCCGAGACGGGATCGCGCTTTCTCCTGGTCCTCTCCTTCCTCCTCGCGGTGGCCCTGAAAGCGACCATCGCGATCACCACCGGCGTCCTCTGCTTCTGGACGACCAACGTCCTCGGTCTCATCGCGTGCCGGCAGGCCTTGGCCCTGATGCTGTCCGGAGCCATGTTCCCGCTGCAGATGCTGCCGGACTGGCTGCACACCGTGGCGTACGCGCTGCCCTTCCAGAGCTTCTTCAACACACCCACCATGATCTACTTCGGTCGGGTCGGCACTGCGGACGCTGCCGGTCTTGTCGCGCTCCAAGGAGCGTGGCTCATCGCTCTGGCGGGCATGACGGCCCTACTGCTGAACCGCGGATTCCGGCGGCTGGACAGCTATGGCGGCTGAACAGCGAGCACACGCCCTCACCCACTTCGCGCTTCTACTGCGGCTCCAGTACCGGGCCAAGTCGGCTTACCGGGCCGACCTCGCGCTCGAAATCGTCTCGGCGCTGTTACGCCAGGGCACTTGGCTCGCCTTCATGCTGGTGCTCCTGCGCCGCACGCCGGTGGTCGACGGCTGGGACACCTGGAAGATGGTTTTCCTGTACGGCCTGGCGACGGCCCCTCTCGGCCTCAACGTCCTGCTTTTCGACGGCGTCTGGAAGCTGACCGAACTCATCCGCAAGGGCGAACTCGACTCCCTGCTGCTTCGCCCCGTCGATCCGGTACTCCACCTGTACACCAGAAGCGTGAGTCTGCACGGTATCGGTGACCTCGCCATCGGCATCCTCGCCATGAGCCTGGCCGCGCAACACGTGCCGCTTCGCTTCGGCCTGTGGACACTGCCGCTTCTGGTCGTGTGCGTCGTCTCCGGCAGTGTCGTCTACGCCTCGGTCAATCTGGCCTCGGCGGCTCTGGGCTTCTGGTTCAGGGAACTGCACAACGTCCCCTTCCTCGTGCAGCAGTTCACCGACCTGGCCCGATTCCCGCTCGCCCTGTACCCCCCCGTGCTGACCGCGATCTTCTTCTTCCCGCTCCCCTTCGCCTTCGTCACCTATCTCCCGACGGTCCTGCTGACAGAGGGCGGCTCCGTCTGGGTCGTCCTGACGGCGCCGGCCGCCGCCGCCGTCATCCACATGCTGGCGAGGCTCGGCTTCCGCCTCGGGCTGCGGCGCTATGAGAGTGCCGGAAATTGAGAACATCGAACCAGGAGAGTGACTCCCATGAAGTTCACTGATGGTCACTGGCTGCTCCGTGACGGAGTGAAGGCCTTCCACCCGGCCGAGGCGTACCGCATCACCTCCGACTCGGATTCGCTGACGGTTCTGGCTCCGGTCCGACGGATCGAGAGGAAAGGCGATGCGACGATGGGTCCCGTCGTCACCGTTCGCTGCAGCAGCCCGGTGCCGGACGTCATAGCGGTCGAGATCACCCACTTGGAGGGCGTGCGGCCGCGTGGACCGGAAATCGAGCTCCACTCCCCGGAAACGCCCGCCGTCGATGTGTCGGTGGATGACCGCGCGGCTGTGCTCACCAGCGGCTCACTGTCGGTACGCTTCACCCGCGGTGACGCCTGGCGTATGGATTTCCTGGCCGACGGCCGGGTTCTGACCGGCAGCGGAGCCAAAGCCATGGCGGTGATCGAAGCCGACGGCCACCCCTATGTGCGCGAACAGCTGGACCTCGGCGTGGGGCAGCACGTCTACGGCCTCGGCGAACGCTTCGGACCGCTGGTCCGCAACGGTCAGTCCGTCGACATCTGGAACGCGGACGGCGGGACCTCCTCCGAACAGGCCTACAAGAACGTGCCGTTCTACCTGACCGACGCCGGCTACGGGGTCTTCGTGCACCACAGCGGCAAGGTGTCGTACGAGGTGGCCTCGGAGGCGACGTCACGCGTCCAGTTCAGCGTGGCGGGCCAGTCGTTGCGCTACTTCGTCGTCCACGGCCCGACGCCGAAGGACATTCTCCGCCGCTACACCGCGCTGACGGGCCGCCCCGCCCGGTTGCCCGCCTGGTCCTACGGTCTGTGGCTGTCGACCTCCTTCGTCACCGACTACGACGAGGGCACGGTCAGCTCGTTCATCGACGGCATGGCCGAGCGGAACATCCCTCTTTCCGTGTTCCACTTCGACTGCTTCTGGATGCGCGAATACCAGTGGTGCGACTTCGCCTGGGACGAACGAGCCTTCCCCGATCCGCCCGGCATGCTGAAGCGTCTGAAGGACCGCGGCCTCAAGATCTGTCTGTGGATCAATCCGTACATCTCCCAGCACTCGCCGTTGTTCGCCGAGGGAAGGGAGAACGGCTACCTGCTGCGCAGACCCAATGGCGACGTCTGGCAGTGGGACCTGTGGCAGCCCGGTCTCGCGATCGTGGACTTCACCAATCCGGCCGCCTGCTCATGGTTCGCGGAGAAACTCGACGCGCTCCTGGACATGGGAGTGGACTGCTTCAAGACCGACTTCGGGGAGCGCATCCCGCTGGACGTGGTGTACTTCGACGGATCCGATCCGGAACGCATGCACAACCACTACGCCCACCTCTACAACCAGGTCGTCTTCGACCTCCTCGAGCGACGCCGGGGCCGTGGTGAGGCCGTTCTCTTCGCTCGCGCCGCCTCGGCCGGTACACAGAGTTTCCCGGTGCACTGGAGCGGCGACGGTGAGGCCACCTTCGAAGGCATGGCCCAGAGCCTGCGGGGCGGGCTGTCCCTCGGGCTTTCCGGATTCGGGTACTGGAGCCACGACATCGGAGGATTCATCGGTCTTCCCGACGCCGCGGTGTTCAAGCGGTGGATCGCCTTCGGTCTGCTCTCCTCGCACAGTCGTCTGCACGGAGGCGGGTCCTACCGGGTTCCCTGGGCGTTCGACGAGGAGTCGGTGGACGTACTGCGGGACTTCAGCCGGCTGAAGATGCGGCTCATGCCCTACCTGGGCCGTATCGCCGAGGAAGCTCACACCGAGGGTCTGCCGATGATGCGTCCCATGATCCTGGAGTTCCCCGACGACCCGTCCTGCGCTTACCTGGACACGCAATACATGCTGGGGGACTCTCTGCTCGTCGCTCCGGTCTTCTCGGCCGACGGGCACGTCCGCTACTACGTGCCTGAGGGCCGCTGGACCAGTCTGCTGTCCGGGCAGTCGATCACGGGCCCCCGCTGGGTCGACGAGCAGCACGGCTTCGACAGCCTGCCCCTGCTCGTCAGGCCGGGAACGGTGCTGCCCACGGGCGCCGTGGAGGACCGGCCCGACTACGATCACGCCGCAGGCGTCGTGCTGCGGGTCTACTCCCTGCCCGAAACGACGCGAGTGAAGACGAGGATCGTGGCGCCCGGAGGCGAACTGTCCGCGGCCTTCACCGTCGAACGCGCCGGCGGCCGGTTGCACGTCACGGCGGACCGGCCGATCGCGGACTGGGCCGTGCTGCTGGTGGGTGAGTCCGTGCCCTCCTCGATCGAGGGCGCCACGCCGGAACACGTGGCGGAGGGGGTGCTGCTGCGGGCCTTGCCCAACGCTCTCACCATCACAGTCGACGGGTGACCACTCGCCGACCGGCCGCGCCGGGCCGGAGTTCCCGCCGCGTTTCGACCGCCGTGCCCGGAGCACGGCGTGTCACGCGGAACCGCGGAGCTCGAAAGGACCGCGGGCCTTACCCCAAGGCCGGGTAGTTAGGGCTTGCCGATCAATAACTCGCTGTCTTGATCTCTGGCGCGGGGATGCCGAGGTGTGTGGCGAGGTTGGTGAAGTCGTCGAGTGTGGCCAGGTGTGTCTCGGCGGGTTCGATGGCGTGTCCGATGTCGTGGAGGAGCCGACGGGTGAAGTTTCCCCGTGATCTCGGACACGTGATCGTTATGCCGCGAGGGCGTGCTGATGCCGCTGCCTGGTCTCGGCCGGGGTGAGGTAGCCGAAAGTCTTGTGCTTGCGCAGGCGGCGGCGGTTGTAGAAGGTCTCGGTGAATGAGAAGACCTCGGCGCGGGCGGTGGCCCGGTCGGGCCAGGTACGGGTGCCGATCTCCTCCTTGAGCAGAGCCCAGAAGCTTTCCGCAGCGGCGTTGTCGAAGCATGATCCGGTGCGTCCGCAGCTCTGCCGCAGCCCCAACTTGCCTGTCCGGTGCCGGAACTGGGTCGATGTGTATTCGCTGCCGCGATCGCTGTGGATCACGCAGCCGGGCTCGAGTCCGCCCCGGCCGTGGGCCATGTCGAGAGCGTCGACGACGAGCTCGGCGCGGTGATGGTCGGCCATGGCGTGGCCGACCACCTCGCGGGTGGCCAGGTCCAGCCAGCAGGCGAGGTAGGGCCAGCCCTCGGGGGTGGGCAGGTAGGTGATGTCGCCGACCAGCTTGGTCCCGGGGCGCTCGGCATGGAAGTCGCGGCCGATCAGGTCCGGGGCCGGCTTCGCCTTCGCATCAGGCCGGGTCAGCGAACGTCGCCCGCGCCGGGTGACGCCGCGGATGTCGCGCTCACGCATCACGCGGGCGACGCGCTTGCGGTTCACCCGTCGGCCCAGGCGGCGCAGTCCGGCGTGGATGCGCGGGACACCGTAGGTGTGCCGGGAAGCGATGTGCACCACGGTGGTCTCATGGGCGAGCGCGTCGTCGGCGGCCCGCCTGGCACGACGGGCGGCCTCGCCCTCGCACCAGGCGTAGTAGGAGGAGCGGGCGACCTTCAGCACCCGGCACAGCAGGACGATCGGGTACGTCGCCTTCTCCGCATGGATCAACCGCTACAGCTTGCTCACCGGCCGCTCTCCTTCACGAAGAAGGCCGTCGCTTTTTTCAGGATCTCGATCGTCTGCTGCTGTTCGCGGACCTCCTTGCGCAGCCGTTTGAGCTCCTCACGCTCGGCGCTGGTCGGCTCACCGGACTCGCCCTCGCCCCGGTCCGCCTTCGCCCGGCGGTACCAGCCGCGCAGGGATCCGGAGCTGATGCCGAGTTCCCGGGCGACAGCGGTGACCGTCCTGCCCGAGGAATCGACGAGCGCGATCGCATCCCGCTTGAACTCCTCGGTGTACCGCTTCGTGTACTTGCTTCCCACCTGGTGCTACTTCCTCTGGAACCTCAAGATCCCAGTCTCCAGGTGTCCACGATCAAGGGGAAGCTTCAGCACTGAGGTGCCCCCTGTACGTCTACACCGGTGACGTCGATCCCCAGGTGAACGAGGAGGAGGAGGCGGCGGGATGGGCGGAGCACACCCGCGCGGACTTCCGGATCCGCACTTTCAGCGGCGGTCACTTCTACCTCGCCGAGCAGAGCGAGCAGGTGATCGCGGCACTGCGTGAGGACGCGACGGGCTTCCAGGAGCGTTCCCGGACCGGCACCGAGCGCTGATCCGGGCCGGGGCGTCGCCCGGCGGACTCGGCCAGTACGGACGCGGCGGTCAGGATCATGCCGCACCGCTGTGCCGTGCGGCCAGTGCCGGCTTGTCCGGCTTGCCGGCACCGGTGAGGGGCAGCGCGTCGTGGAACGTCACCACGGCCGGTACGTGCTTCGGGGACAGCTCGGCGGCGACGTGGCCGATCAGCGTCCCGGTGTCGGCGGTGCCGCCCGGCCGCGCCACGACGGCGGCATGGATGTGCTCCACGCGGTCCTCGTCGACCACGCAGTACACCGCGGCCTGGGCGACCTCCGGATGGGTCAGCAGCGCGTTCTCCACATCGGTGGGATGGACCTTGATGCCGTTGGTCTTCATCACCTCGCCCATGCGTCCGTGCAGGCGCAGGAAGCCGTTCTCGTCGAGGGAACCGAGGTCGCCGGTGTGCACCCAGCCGTCGCGGATGATCGCGGCGGTCAGTTCCGGTTCGCCCCAGTAGCCGAGCATGGTGGACGGGCTCTGCACGCACACCTCGCCGATCTCGCCGGGCGGCAGGTCACGGTCGTCGTCCACGTCGCGGATGCGTATCTCCGTGGTCGGACGTCCGACGGTCCGGCGCAGTTCCGGGTCGAAGTGGTCCTGCGGCATCAGCATGCTGATGCCGCTGACCTCCGTGGTCCCGTAGAGCTGGAGCAACACCGGGCCGAACACCTCGACCGCCTCGGCCAGTCGGGCCGGGGCCGCGGGGGAACCGACGTAGGTGATGAGCCTGATACTCGAACGGTCGGTTGTGGCGGTGTCGGGGTGGTCGATCAGCATGTACAGCTGCGGCGGGGTGATGGTCAGCGTGGAGACGCGGTGCTGTTCCACGGCCCGCAGTACTTCGCTCGCCTCGAACCCGTCGTGCAGGACGACCGTTCCGCCGGAGGCGAGCGCGACATCGACGGCGGAGCCGCTGGAGTTGCTCACCGGCAGGGTCGACAGGTACACGATGGGTTCGGGGGACTGGAGGGCCACTTGGAGGTGGGCACGGCGAAGGCGGTACGGCTGCGTGACACCCTTGGGACGTCCGCTGGTACCGCTGGTGTGGATCACCACGGCCGGCTGTTCGGGGTCGACCTCGACGGCGTCGTGGCCGAAGGCGTCCGGGGCACCCGACGAGAGGTCCAGGACATCGGGACCGAGGGCGCCGAGGGCGGCGAGACGCGGTGGCTCGGGCAGCCGGTCGCACAGCTCTCGGGCCGCGTCCAGGTTCTCCTCGTCGACGGCGAGGAAGGTCGCCCTGGTCTTGCTGAGAATGTCCAGCCGAGCGGCGGCGGCCAGTTGGTCGGTAGGGTCCACCGCGTTCGTGGAGTGCAGGTGGACCAGGGTGGCCCCGGCCAGGTTGGCCGCGTAGCGGAGGATGATGGTCGCCGGGCTGTTGGTGACGGTCAGCACCACCACAACCGAGGCCCTGCCCTCCGTACTCGGGGCTCGATGTTCCGTGAAGTGCCGGAACAGAAGTTCCGCTGCTGTGAGAACCGCCTTGGAGAACTGGCCTGCGGTGATTTCTTCACCATCCGCCCACAGGGCAGTCCGGTCGGGGGCGGAGGCCAACGCATCAAGCACCCGACGGACGTAATTCTCGTTCGAGGACATCTTTACCCCACCCTGCTGGTTCGTTTATCGGCCAGTGCGGACTTACATGATCACGCGGAAGCGCGGCAATCCGCTCTCGGCGACCATTGGGCGTGTGACCGGTGAGCACGGCTGTGGTCGGCTGGTTCCCAACGCCCGTTAATCTTCGACGAGTTGAATGCCCGCCGGAGTCGATGATATACAGACGTTACCTCCATGCCCTTCCCCTGCGTTGCGAATGCTGAGACCGCTCCCGCGCGATTTCGCCAGTGACACGTTCGCGCCGGTGCCGGGGACAAGCAGAATCCAGTCATAGCCGTGCGGTTTCAGCCAGTTATGCGCGGTTGCCCATAGTTGCATGTGGCCTCAGACGGCCTGGACGAAGCGAGTAGACGTGACGACCCAATATCTGGATCTCTTTGCACGCCTCACAGAAAACTCCGACGGGGGGAAGAGGGAGTTCCTGGAGATCGGACGGCTCGCCGGGAGCTTCCCCGCGGCCAGCGTCCGCAGCAGTGGACCCGTGACCGGCCGGGACAGCATCAGCGTCTGGTGCAGCAACGACTACCTCGGCATGGGCCAGCATCCCGCAGTGCTCAAAGCCATGAAGGACGCGATCGACGAGCACGGTGCCGGCGCCGGCGGCTCACGCAACATCGGCGGCACCAACCACTACCACGTGCTGCTGGAGAGAGAGCTCGCCGTGCTCCACGGCAAGGACGAGGCCCTGCTGTTCACCTCCGGTTACACCGCCAACGACGGTGCGCTGTCCGTCATCGCCGGCCGCATGGAGAAGTGCGTCGTCTTTTCCGACGCCCTTAACCACGCGTCCATCATCGACGGCCTGCGCCACAGCCGCGCCCAGAAGCGGATCTTCCGCCACAACGACCCCGCTCACCTGGAAGAACTGATGGCGGCAACCGACCCCGAGGCCCTCAAGCTCATCGTCACCGAGTCCGTGTACTCGATGAACGGCGACATCGCCCCGCTGTCCGAAATCGCCGACATCGCCAAGCGCTACGGGGCGATGACGTACCTCGACGAGGTGCACGCGGTGGGCATGTACGGCCCGGAGGGTGCCGGCATTGCGGCCAGGGAGGGCATCGCCGACGACTTCACCGTCATCATGGGCACCTTGGCCAAGGGCTTCGGCACCACCGGCGGCTACATCGCCGGGCCCGCCGAAATCATCGAAGCGGTGCGCATGTTCTCCCGCTCCTTCGTCTTCACCACCGCGCTGGTGCCGGCCGTGGCCGCCGGCGCCCTGGCAGCCGTACACCATCTGCGGTCCTCCGAGGTCGAGCGGGAACAGCTCTGGTCGAACGCGCAGTTGATGCACCGGCTGCTGAACGAGCGTGAAATTCCCTTCATTTCGGACCAGACGCACATCGTGTCCGTCATGGTGGGGGACGAGGCCGTGTGCAAGCGGATGTCCGCGCTGCTGCTCGACCGGCACGGAATCTACGTGCAGGCGATCAACGCGCCGAGCGTGCGGGTCGGTGAGGAGATCCTGCGGGTCGCCCCCGGAGCCGTGCACACCGCCGACGACATAAGCGAATTCGTCGACGCTCTGAGCCAGGTCTGGGAGGAAGTGGGCTCTGCGGCTTCCCCCTGATCATGGACACCCGGAGACTGGGATCTTGATGTTCCAGAGGGAGTAGCACCAGGTGGGAAGCAAGTAAATGAAGCGGTACGCCGAGGAGTTCAAGCGGGACGCAACGCGCCCGTGGATTCCTCCGGCAGGACGGTCACCGCGGTTGCCCGGGAACCCGGTATCAGCTCGGAGTCCCTGCGCGGCTGGTACCGCCGGAGCGAGGGCGAGTCCGGTGAGCTGACCAGCGCCGAGCGTGAGGAGCTCAAACGGCTGCGCAAGGAGGTCCGCGAACAGCAGCAGACGATCGAGATCCTGAAAAAAGCGACGGCCTTTTTCGTGAAGGAGAGCGGCCGGTGAGCGAGCTGTACCGGTTGATCCGTGCGGAGAAGGCGTTACTGATCGCTTCACAATGAGATCAGCTGAGGAGCTGACGTGGTCACGCTCGGCTTCTTCCGTAGGATCGCTGCATGCCCGCTGACGAATGCGCGACCCGGTCCACATTTTCCGGTCGTATCCGGCCAATATCTGTTCCTCAAACGATGCCACAGTTGCCCCAGCGGGTCTGGTCGGACGAAGACTGGGAGCGGATCCAGCGCGGCTACTCGTCGATCGCCTCCAGTCTGGGCAACATGGCTGCGCATTGAGCAGCTGTGAGGGATCCGTCATCGTCTGGGTGGTCGAGCAGTGGTGTCAGTGTGGTGGAGACACTGCTCCACTCGCGGTCTCCACCGAACCCGCGCATCTCAGCAAGGGTGAAGCCCTCTGAGTCGGCCAGTCACTGTCTGAACATGTGGAAGCCGGTGCAGGACCAGGAGACGTCGGGGCTGGTCGCGTCGCCGTCTCCGGGGAAAAGCATGAGCCCCGCCATGTCCCCCTTCGCTTGCCTGGTGTCCAGGATCAGTCGCAGGGCGAGGTGTCGGCAACTGAAATGATCGCCGTATGGCTGGTGTGATCACGGCGTCGGAGCCCTCCTGGATAGCCCTGTTGGCCTGGCAGCGCTTGCGAGAACCACAGCTGTCCCGTCCGGTGCGGCCACGACCTGCACGTTCATCCCGTGACGGCGGTGCTTCATCGAGTAGTGGGGCTCGTCCGCCGCGATGCGGGCGGTGGCGATCAGCGTGCCGTCGAGGATGACGAATCCCCCCGGCGGAAGCTCGCGCAAAGCTTCGTGCAGGGTCGGGGCGCGCTCGGCGAGGAGGACGACCGTCTCGTTCACGTACCGGCCGGCGGTGGCGGTGGAGACACTGAACCAGGCGGCGACCTGGGCCAGTGTCTTGTTCTTGCGCAGGTGCACCAGGACCAGCAGGGTCTGCCGGAAAGCCCAGTCTGCGCCGGCGGGAGTTCAGCTCACGCCCTCGGGCGTGGATGAGCCGGGAAACGTGCTCAACGACCTCGTGCGGGACGCCGGGCATGGCTCGAGCGAGGCCAACAGGCCTCCTGTGCCGAGACGGCGGCGGGTGAGATCACCAACCGAAACGACCAGGAGCCCTGTCGCGTCACGGCCCTCGACCACCAGCCGTCATCACCCGCCCCTCTCTATCAAAGTAGGTCGAGTCAGGCATACTGGATGATTCATTGAGTCGAGGGCGGAGAAGGAGTAGTGCCCGGGTGGCCGGCACGAATGACCACGGGATGCCTGATCCGCAGGTGGAAGCCCGTCCGACCGGTCCGCGCCGGTGTACCGCGGAGTACAAGGCGAGGATCCTCGCGGAGTACGAGACGTTGGACAAGAAGGGCAAGGGTGCTCTGCTGCGGCGGGAGGGCCTGTACTCGTCGTTGATCACGACGTGGCGGCAGCAGCGGGACAAGGGCGGCCAAGCGGCGCTTGCCGCGCCGGCCGGACGAAAGCGGACCCGCGGGACAGGGAGATCGCGAAGCTGAAAGCGGAGAAGGCCCGCCTGGAAGCCGGCCTCGCCAAGGCCCGCACCGTCATCGAGGTCCAGGGAAGACTCTCCGCGCTGCTCGACCAGTTCGCCACGGACAGCGCCCCGAACCAGAACGGCGAGAACACCAAATGATCGGGGCCGCCCCCGCGGCCGTGTTCGACGATGCCCGCGACCAGGTCCTCGAAGAGCTCACCGGACTGGTCGGACGCGTCCAGGCGTGCACCGCGCTGGGCGTGAGCCGGGCCACCTACTACCGCCACCACCGCCGCGGCCCCGCCCCGGCCAGGCCGCAGCAAGAACGGCGCCGGTACCCCCGCGCGCTCACCCCGGAGGAGGAGATACGGGTCCTCGACGTGCTCCGTTCCCCGGAGTTCGCCGACATGGTGCCCGCGGAGATCTACGCCATCCTCCTGGACCGGGGTGTCTACCTGTGCTCGGAGTCGACGATGCACCGGCTTCTGCGACGGCACGGTGAGGTCCGTGAACGCCGTCGCCAGGCCGTCCACCCGCCCCGGACCGTTCCCGAGCTGATCGCCGAGGGCCCGAACCGGGTCTGGAGCTGGGACATCACGAAGCTGAAGGGACCGGTCAGGGGCCCCTACTACTGCTTCTACCCGGTCATCGACATCTTCAGCCGCTATACGGTCGGCTGGATGATCGCCGACCGGGAAAACAAAGATCTCGCCGAGCGGTTCCTGTCCCAAACGATCGTCAAGTACGGTATCAGATCAGGCCAGTTGACGATCCACTCGGACCGCGGGTCCCTGATGGTCGCACAGAACGTCACCCAGATGATGGCCGGCCTCGGCGTCACCAAGTCGCATTCGCGACCGGAGACATCGAACGACAACCCGTACAGTGAGAGCCAGTACAAGACCCTGAAATACCGGCACGACTTTCCCGGCCGTTTCGGATCCCCCGAGGACGCCCGGGCGTAATGCACCCACTTCTTCACCTGGTACAACGAGGAGCACCGGCGCTCCGGGATCGGCCTGCACACGCCCTACGACGTGCACTTCGGCCTCGTCGAGCAGCTCCGCGAGATGCGTGCCGACGTCCTCCAGGCGGTCTACGCGAAGCACCCCGAACGCTTCGTCCGCAAGCCACCCGAGCCGCCGACACTCCCCGCAGCGGCCTGGATCAACAAGCCGACACCAGACGGCCCACTGATCCCAGCACAACGTTAAAACGATCTACCTGCCTTGATCGCTTTGACAGGTTCCGGGCTCACCTTGCGGGTGCCTGAGGCAGGGCATGCGCGATGGCTGAGCTCACCGTGGCGACGCGGTGAGCCAGGTCGTCGGCAGGGATCTCGATGAGCTCGTAACCGAACGCGCGGTAGCTCTCTTCGTGGATCTTTTCGAAAGCCAGTGATTCCTGGAAACTGATCCGCCGGGCCGCGGTCGGCTCGCAGAACCCTAGATTGCGGACGAAGAGCACTTGCTTCTCATAGACCCCTTCCGAGGTGATCCGTTCGAGTTCCGCGGCCAGTGCCGGGGACACCGGCCACCCCAGGTAGGTGGTGAGGGCGTGGGTGCAGACCGGTGACCGGTCGAACACCTGGATGGAGCCGGTGGCCGCCAACTGTCGCTCTCGTTGCAGAGCGACGATCTCGTCGATGAAGGACGCCCGTGTCCATGGCTGGTCCTCGCCCAGCGCTTGCGTTCGTGCGATGACTGCCGTTGCTGCCTCCTCGACAACCCCGTAGCCAAGTTCGCTCAGGCACCGCAGGATTGATGTCTTGCCCGCGCCCGGCGTGCCAGTGAGAACGTACCGCCGCATGATTCGAGAACCCTTTCTTGCAGGTCGAGGTGGGTCCATGGGCCGCCGCTCGTTGCCTCCACCGAAGGTAACGAGCCAGTGGAGCCGATGGGGATGGGGGGCACAGGCTAATTCTCGAACGGCTCGTGTGCCGGAGACGCGCCTGATACCCGAAGCGTTGAATAAGAAGTTGTCTCATTTGGTGAGTCTGCGGTAGCAGATGAGGGTGCAGGCGATGGCGATGGCGGTGAAAGCGAGGAAGTGTTCGGCCTTGCGTTCGTAGCGGCGGTGCAGGCGGCGGCAGCCGGCCAGCCAGGACATCGTCCGTTCGATGGTCCAGCGGTGCCGACCGAGTCGAGTGGAGGACTCGATGCCCTTGCGTGCGATGCGGTGCCGGATGCCTCGCTTGCGCAGCCATCGCCGCAGGTCGTCGTAGTCGTAGCCCTTGTCGCCGTGGAGCTTGGCGGGCCGGCGTCTGCGCGGGCCGCGCCGGGAGCGGATCGGCGGAATGCCGCGGACGAGGGGCTTGAGGGCCTGGCTGTCGTGGAGGTTCGCGCCGGAGATGCCGACGGAAATGGGCAGACCGGTCCGCTCGGTGATCAAGTGGATTCTCGAGCCCTTCTTGCCCCGGTCGACAGGATTCGGACCTGTCAGGTCCCCCCTTTCAGGGCCCGCATGTTCACCGAGTCGATCGCGCACCGCGACCAGTCCAGCTCCCCGCGCGAGCCCAGCTCGTCCAGGACCAGACGGTGCAGCTTGGCCCGGACCCGGGCGGCACTCCACTCGGTGAAACGCCGGTGCGCGGTCGGCCCCGACGGGCCAAAGACCGGCGGCAACTGCCGCCAGGTGCAGCCGGAGGTGGCCACAAAGATGATCGCCGCCAACACCTCGCGGTCGCCGTACCGGCGCCGCCCACCGCCCTGCGGCCGCGTCGGAGCAGGTGGCACCACCCGCTGGAACAACTCCCACAACCCGTCCGGGACCAGCCGCTCCACGATCGTCATGCCTCAAGATTACGAACCCAGATGAGACGACGTCTTAACCTCCAGCCCCGCCCTGGGCGGCAGTGGGCCGAGCGCGGTGGGCGGCACAAGGACCCCGGGCGGGAACCGAGGCCCCGCCGACGGGCGACCTATACCTGCCTGCACGGGGTCAGACCCCTGTTCGCCGCCTACGGCCTGGGCAAGGACAAGCTCTACGGCCACATCAAGCCGAGGAAGCACCGGACGAAGTTCCTGGGATTCTGCCGCCATCTGCGCGGTCTCTGCCCGCCCGAGATCCGCATCGCGTTCGTGCTCGACCACTTCTCCCCGCACCTGACCACGAAGAAAGACAGCAGCGTCGGCGACTGGGCCGTGGCGAACAACGTCGAACTCGCCTACACGCCGACCAACAGCTCCTGGCTCAACCGTATCGAGGCCCAGTTCACCGTCCTGCGCTACTTCACCCCGGACGGCACCGACCACGCTACCCACAAAGAGCAGGGCAGCTGACCCGCCGCTACATCATCTGGCGGAACCAGCACGCCGCCGGCGGACGCCTCCGCGAGGTCGTGGCCAAGGCCGACGTCGCCTGAATCTGGGTGATCCTAACGACGGTGTCACCGGCCGTATCGATCCCCACTTCATTCGCCGCTCATCAGGGCAGGCGGGCGTGTTCGGCTCGGCTGGCAGCGATCCGCTCACGCGCGAGCGTGCGGGCCCGCTTGGTGTCGCCGCCCGTGAGTCGGGCGAGGATCGTCGCGAGCGGCCTGATCCGGCCCCAGCCGCCCCAGTGGCCCTCGGGGATCTCGGTGGGGAATACCCAGATCCGGCTGGCGTCACGCGGCCAGGCGCCGTTCTCCGCGTCGAGGATTGCCTCGGTGACCTCGGCGATGACGCTCGCGCGTTTCTGCTCGTCGAGCTGGCCTTCGGGGACGGACGGGACGACCTTGTAGCGAGGTGCGTCTGCGGGTTCTCCGCCGACGTAGATGCTGGCCGGTCTGTGCAGCCAGAGCCAGGAGACGGAACGGCTCACCGGGTCGGCGGGGTCGAATCCTTCGTTACGGACGAGGATTTCGGTGATGCGGTTCAGCAGCACCGCCTCGGCGTCCGGCTGGAGCGCGCCGTCGGGAATGTACACGTCGAGCATGGGCATGGCCGATCTCCTTAGTGAGTTTACTTTTTCAACTCAGGAAGGAGCCTACGAGGGCTAAGTACAGCTTGTAAACCCAGAGGGGTATACTCGTCCCATGGAGACGCGGCGGATCGACCCGGTGAACTGCTCGGTGGCGCGCGCCCTCTCGGTGGTGGGGGAGCGCTGGTCGCTGCTGATCGTCCGTGAAGCGCTGGACGGCGCGCGCCGGTTCGGAGAGTTCCACTCCCGCCTCGGGATCGCCAGAAATCTCCTGGCGACTCGGCTCGAGACCTTGGTGACCGCCGGAGTGATGCGTCGCGTACCCTATCGGGAGCCTGGGGATCGGCAGCGCTTCGCCTACGAACTCACCGAGCAGGGACGGGCGTTGCGGCCCACGCTCGTGGCGCTTCTGGAATGGGGCGACACGTACCTCGCCGACTCGCAGGGCCCGTCGGTCATCGTCCGGCACCGGTCCGTCGACGATGCGAGCTCCTGCGGCGAGCCGGTTAAGGTCGTCCTCGAGTGCGCTGCGGGGCACAGCCACCTCGCCCCGGAAGACGTCTGCCGCACGCCCGGGCCGGGCGCGCGCTTCGTGGAAAGTTCCTGAGATCCCAGGGTCGTACCCAGCAGCCCATATCGCGAGAAGCATGTTCCAAATAGCGGGGCCGACGCCTGTGTCATGGGGTAAATGTTGGATGCTGCGGCTAGGCCCAATACCGGTGACTTTGGTGGTTTCTGGTCGTTGGGTGGGTTGTGCCAAGACCGAGTCAGGTGAAGTCGTCGGGGGTTGATCGGTTCTCGGATCGGATTGAACCGTTCCGGGTTCGGTAGGGACTCCGGAGTGTCCTGAGTTTGGTGGAGTCGTGTCGCTTGGTTTTACGCTGCAGGTGCTGCACGTAGTTCGTACTCGACGGGCGTGAGCATTTCCAGGGCCGAGTGCCTGCGCCGGCGGTTGTGGAAGATCTCCAGGTACTCGAAGAGTGCCGTGGACAGCTCCAGTCTGGTCCGCCGGCGCCGGCGGTTGAGCTGTTCCACCTGGACCCGGGCCCAGAAGGACTCCCTCATCGCGTTGTCCACGCAGTTCCCGATCGAGCCCATGGACGGCAGGAGACCGCAAGGCGCGGGCTCGTTCGGTGAACGCCCAGGAGCCGAACTGCACTCCGTGATCGGAGTGGATGATGGTGCCGCCGGGCTGGGGATGGCGGTTGCCGATGGCCGTGCTCAGTGCATGGGTGGTCGATGCGGCGGTCGGGGACGCGTCGATGGGCCAGCCCACCACCCGGCGGGCGAAGGCGTCCAGGACCACAGCGCAGTACACCTTGCCCTCCATCGTGGGATGTTCGGTGATGTCGGTGACCCACAGCTGGTCCCGGGCGTGACGGGTGAAGTTGCGTTCCACCAGGTCGGCGGCCGACGGTGTCTGCGGCTTGGACCGCCGACGGGCTCGGTTGCCCGGCAGGCCGTGCAGGCCGGCCCGCTGCATCAGCAGTTCCACGGTGCCGTGGTGCACGTGGATACCCAGGCCCAGGGCGAGCTCGGCATGTACCCGGCGGGAGCCGTAGGTGCCGCGTGAGGCGGTGTGGATGCCGATGATGGCCTCGGTCAGCCAGGCGTGCCGGACCGTGCGGGCCGAGGGCGGACGGTCCTTCCAGGTGTAGTAGCCGGACTCCGCGACGTGCAGTACGCGGCTGGCCGGCTGGACCGGCAGGCCCTCGTCAGCCATCACGCGGATGGCTTCGTACCGCCTTTTGGGCGAGTCGCCTCACCGAGGAGTTCCGCGGCCCGGCGGTGGATGGCCAGCTCGGTCTCAGGCTCGGCGATGCGCTTGCGGGCCGAGGCCAGCTCAGCCTGATCACTGCTGGTAGTGCCGGGGATCTGCCCGGTGTCGATCAGGTGCCGGCGGCGCCAGTTGCAGATCGTCTGGTCGCTGACGCCCAGGAGCTGGGCGACCTCGGCGACCTTGCGGCCGGATGCGACAAGGTCGAGGACCCGGCGGCGGAACTCGGGCGGATAGCTGCGGGGCATGGCGGCCTCCGGATGCTGCTGGATCAGTCAATTCTCCAGCAACCCGACTCCATCAGACCCGGAGCAGACCAAGATCTCTACCGAACCCGGAACGGTTCAGCCTTTCTCGACGGCTGGCTCAAGGGCATGCGACTGACTGTCCGCAAGGAACAGCCCCGTCACGGCCTGACCAGCTGACTCACCCACAAGTCATTTTCGTGTCAGTCCCCAGGCAGGTGCCGTGCAGGGAGAGTTCCGCGACCGCCCGGGGGCCGAGCGTCCGGCCGGTGTCCACGGCCCCGTCGTGGGTTTCGTCACCCAGGGCGGATCGTGCTGACCTCTCGGCCGCGTCCCGCAGTCTCTGGTCGGGGTGGTAGTAGCCGTAGACGTCGGCGCCGACCGTTGCGCGCAGACCGTTCACGGCCCCGAGGAGGGTGGCAACGCGGGCGTGGTGGCCCTGCCTCGACTCGATCACTGCGAGCGTCTCGACGAAGTAGGCGAGATTGGCCAGGTCCCGGGTCTCGTGCGAGAGGATGATGCCCTCCTCCACATGGCGGCGGGCCAAGGGGTAGTCGCCCAGAGCGAGAGCGGCCTGGGAGAGGTTGTAGAGGGCCACGTACGTAGACAGCCGGTCGCCCCGGACACGAGCGAGCTGGAGACCGCGTTCGATCTCGGGCACCGCGGCCGCAGGAGCGCCGCGCAGCATGTGCACCGTACCGAGCCAGACCTGGGCCAGGGAGGCGATCCAGGGCGAGCCGTCCTTTTGGAGGGCGTATCCGAGAGCGGAGCGAAAGCGCTCCTCAGCGGTATTGAGGTCGCCGTCGGCCAGAGCCGCGAGGCCGGTACCGGCACGAGCCTTGCTGCGGACTTCGGGATCCTTCTGGCTGGCAGCAAGGCGGTCGGCCTCGGCCCAGTACGCCGCGGCGGCACTCTGGTCGCCGGCGGCGTACGACATGGTGGCGCCGGTCAGGTTGACCCGGCTGCGTTCCCAGGGCGGCAGGTCGGTGGCGAGACACCGGTCGGCGAGGCGGCGGCCCACGCTGAGCTGGCCGCGCAGCCACCAGTAGAGCCACATGAACCACGTGATGCGCGCCGCGGTACGCGGGTCGTCGGCGTCGAGGGAGCGTTCGATGGCGACGAGGACGTTGGCCTCCTCCTCCTCGATCCGCGCCAGCCACTCCACTTGGTCCGCACGCTCGTAATTGGCGGCCGCTCGTTCAGCGAGATCCAAGTAGACGTGGGCATGGGCGCGTCCGACGCGGGCGGCCCGGTCGCCCACCAGGAGACCACGGGCGTACTGCGCTATCGGTTCGAGCATGTCGAAGCGGTTGCCGCGGGCGCGTACGAGGGAGTGCTCGGCCAGTTCGTGCAGGATCCCGAGGACGTCGTCGGCGGCACTTCCATCGCCGCTCTCCGCCACCGCCTCGATCGCTTCGAGGGTGGCGCCGCCGCGGAACGCTCCCAGCAAGGTGAAGAGCCGTTGCTGCTCGGTGTTGAGTAGGCCGTAGCTCCAGTCGAGGGTGGCCCGCATGGTGCGTTGCCGCTCGGGCAGGTCACGGGCCGCCGACGTTGTGCTGGCGGCCTCCAGGCGGGTCAGGAGCGCGGCAGGGGACAGCAGACGCAGTTGCGCGGCGGCGAGTTCGATGGCCAGAGGTAGGCCGGCGAGGCGGTGGCAGAGCTCAGCGGTGGCCGGCACGTCACCCGCGGACGGCCGTACTCCGACCGACTCCGCCCGGTCCAGCGCCAGGGCCCCGGCGGGGTGGGCGCGCAGTTCGTCGACCGTCGTCGAGTCGCGGGCCGGAAGGCCGAGGGGCTCCACGACGTACTCGCGCTCGATCCTCACCCGCAACGATGAGCGGCTGGTGACCAGTACGGTGAGTTTCGGGCACGCCGCGATGAGTTGCCCCACCTCGACTGCGGCGCTGAGCAGGTGCTCGAAGTTGTCGAGTAGCAGCAGAAACCGGGCTGAACGCAGGTGTTCGGCCACCAGGTGGTGAGCGCCCGGCGCGTCGATGCCGGCCAGCCCCAGTGCGCGCCCGATCGTGGCCATGAGTGTGGCGGCGTCGGCGAGGTGGGCGAGGGAGACAGACTGGACGCCGTCCGTGAACTCCCCGGCGAGTATCTCCAATACCGTGGCCGCCAGACGGGTTTTGCCGACGCCGCCGGGCCCGGTGAGCGTGACCAGGCGGGCTCCGGAGCGGATGAGGTCGGCCACGGCGGCGATGTCATCGGCGCGGCCGAATAAAGGGGTCGGCGGCATCATCAGACTTGACGGTCTGGTCACAGAGTCGGCGACGGGCCGGCGGCGGGGGATCGCGGCGACGAGCGCGGCGCGGTCACCCTCGGAGGCACCGAGGGCGTCGGCGAGGGCGCGCACGGTGTGCGGGTAGGGCCGGGTTCGGGTGCCGCGTTCCAGGGAACTGACGGCGTGCGGGGTCAGATCGGCTCGTTCGGCCAGTTCCTGCTGGGTAAGTCCGGCGCGTTCGCGCAAGGTACGCAGGATGCTGCCGAAAGTTCGCACCGGCCGTCTCCTTTACTGCTGGGCACGGAATGGATCATAAGTGACCCGCACGGAGTGCCGACTGTACGAGTAGTGTGCGAGCGCTGTCCCTGGCCTGTGGCGCGTGCGACCGTGAGGCTGAGGTCATGACAACAACTGCTTGGCTCCCGGAGGAGTGGGACCATCCGCTCCGGGTTTCTCTGGAAACAGGTCACCACCTGCGCCCGATTCGGGCCACCGATGTCGATCTGGACATGCAGGCGGTCATGGGCTCGCAGGAACGGCTTTGGTCGCTGTACGGGGAGTCCTGGAACTGGCCCCCCGCGACCATGAGCGCTGAACAGGACCGCGAGGACCTGGCTCGGCACGAGGCTGAGATGGAACGGCACGAGTCGTTCAACTACGCGCTCTTCGACAATGGCGAGACCGAACTGCTGGGTTGTGTCTACATCGACCCGCCGGTCCATGACGGGACGGACGCTGAGATTTCGTGGTGGGTGGTCGACTGGCTCGTGGGCGGGCCGATCGAGGCGGCCCTCGACGAACTTGTACCGCGTTGGATCGCCGCGGACTGGCCCCTTGTCAGCCCGCACTACACACACCGCCGGGACCACGACGGTTCGGTGTGAACGGTGCAGCCTCTACTGCTCTTCCCGGGGCGTTTCGCCGGGGAGGGGCGGCCGCACGAAGCCCTGACGGGCAGGGTTCGGAGCAGTCTGGCCCGCGCGTACGGTCCCCCGCCGCCCGCACACTTCTCGTACACCTTCCAGGTGTGCGAGTGCTGTCGGTGGTCCGGCGGCAGCAGGCGGGGGACCGTAGGCGTGTCGTGGTGCCGGGCGGTCCAGGCTGGGCTGTCGCACGAGAGGTATCGCCCGGTACTCGCGGAAGGGGCCGGCACTGGGCGAGGGCCGCACGGATTCGTCCCCGCGGGCGCCGGGACACAGGGACCGAATGTGTGCCGCATGCGGCACAGCGGTCAGTTTTCAGGGCAGCCGGGCCACCGGCGTCCGAAGGCGGCAGCCGTCGCTGGGAAGGGCTCCGGCGACGGGGCCGCGGATCACTGTGCGCGCCGCTGTGCGGGCACGTGCGTGCCGAATGGGTTGCGGACACGGGTTCGTCAGATGCGGTTCGTACAGGACGGGGCAGCGCTGCGGTCCGCCGCACGACTATCTGGGCGCACCCGGATGTGAATTGAGGAGATGGGGCCATGGGGGAAAGCAGAAGATCGACCCTGTCCGAGCTGCCGTCGTTGGACGTCGCCGCGCTGCCGCTCGTACTGGCGGGACCGATCGTGAGGCGGGTCGACCGCGGCAGCGTCACCGTGTGGCTGGCGCTCAAAGCACCGCGCAAGGTCACCCTCGATGTGTACGAAGGAGCCACGGGGGACCTGCTGCCCACGCTCACCGGCACCCGGGTCGCCGCCCGGGTCGGCGAGCACCTGTACGTCGTTGCTGTGACGGCCAAGGCGCCGTCAGGCGAATCCCTGCGCGCCGGGACCATCCACCGTTACGCCCTGCGCTTCGGCGAGGATCTCTCGTCCCCTGTCACCCCCGTGCCCGCCACCGCCCCCGGACTGTTCAGCCCAGGTGTCGTCGCGGCCGACGAGGCCCGGGCCCGCTCGGCCCTGCTCTACCAGGGCACCTCCGGCGCGCCCGCCCTGCCGTCCTTCGTCACCCCGCCGGACCATCCGGCCGGACTGCGCCTGTTCCACGCCTCCTGTCGCAAGCCGCATGCCGAGGGTACCGACGCCCTGTCGATCCTCGACGAGGTGCTCGCCGCCGACGTGGCCTCACCGCGCCGCCCACAGCAACTGATCTTGACCGGCGACCAGATCTACGCCGACGACGTCGCCGACGGGCTGCTGCACATCTGTTCCACCTACGGTCGTGTTCTGTTCGGCCGGGACGAGACCTTCGCCACCGTGCACCCCACCTCCCAGAAGTGGCTTTTCCGGCCCGGGTGGCGCCAGGACATGGTCGTGGACGACTTCCGCATGACCACTACCCACGGGCGCAGCCACCTGCTGCGTCTGTCGGAGTTCCTCGCCATGTACCTGCTGGCCTGGTCGCCGGCACTGTGGCCCGCGGTGTCGCCGGTCCGCTTCTTCGGCGAGTTGTTTCCCGCAGAGGCCGCTGCCCTGGGCGATCCTGACCCCACCGAGTTCTTCGGCCTGCGCGCCAAGCCCGGGTACGAGCGGGCACGCGAGCGGCTCACTCAGTACCTCTCCGACTGCGACCGGGTGGACGGCTTCCGCGCGACCCTAGGCGCGGTCCGCCGGGCGTTGGCCAACACTGCCACCTACATGATGTTCGACGACCACGAGGTGACCGACGACTGGTACATCTCACGGCGTTGGGTGAACGAGGTCTGCGGCACCGTCCACGGCCGCCAGTTCCTCGGCAACGCCATGGCCTCCTACGCCGTCTGCCAGGGCTGGGGCAACACGCCCGAGCAGTTCGCCGACGGTCCGCAAGGCGAGGCAGGCCGGGAGCTGCTCGCCGCGCTCGCCATGCCCGACCACACCGCCGCCGGGCCCGCCGCGGTGATCGCCCGCCGGACCGGGGTGCCCACCGGGGCCGATGCGGCCGGGCGGATCATCCGTCAGGACGGCTCGCTTCTTTGGCACTACGCGATCACCTGGCCCGCTCACCAGATCGTCGCACTGGACACCCGCACCCAGCGGGTCTTCCGCGGCGGCCCCACCGACCCGCCTTCCCTGGTCTTCTCCGACGCCTCCTTTGCCGCCATGGTGGAAGCCGCCGAGGACCAGGGCTTGGAGAAGGTCACCGTGCTGCTCTCGCCCTGTCCGGTGCTCGGGGACCCGGTGATCGAGGAGTTCGCTCAGCCAGCCGTCCGACGCCTCCAGGGCTACCCGGGCCAGCTCGAACAGGACTACGAGGCATGGGGCCACGACCCGCGCGCCTTCGAAAAGTTCGTCGCCCGAGTGCTCGGCCACGCAGTCCCGGGTGCCGACGGGGTACGCCGCCGCCGCGTGGTCTCCCTCGGCGGTGATGTGCACTACGGCTTCGCTGCTCGCATGGCTTACCGCGCTACCGCCCCCTACAGCTCGTCACCCGGTCCGGTCCGCGGCGTCCTCGCTCAGCTGACGGCTAGTTCCCTCAAGAATGAGGCGAGCGGCACCATGCTGCTGCACCACGCAGGCTTCAACCCGCTCCGTCTGCCGAGCACACGCCGGGCCGGCTGGGCGAACGCGGACGGGCGGGCCCTGCCGGTACACATGAACGCGCCTGCGAGTAAACCCTCGGCCCTGGCCACGCTGCGCGAGAGTCCGGCCGTGCTCGAGCTGCCCGAGGGCCACACGGTGCGCACCCCAGCTCCCGAATGGGAGTATGAGCTGACGTACTTCCGCCACACGGACCCCGACGGCACCGCTCCCCGCCCGGGCGGGCCGGCCCCGGTCTCCTTCCCGGCCACCGGCGACCGCGGTGCCGACCTGGCCCAGTACGTGCAGGCCGCCGAAAACCACCGGGACTATATGGCCGTCACCGGCAGCGGCCGGGAGATCGTGGGCCGCAACAACATCGGCGAGATCCAGTTCACCTGGGACGGTCAGGACGCCAAGACAGTGGTCCAGACGCTCTGGTGGCACCTGCCCGGCAACGTCAACGGCGCCCCGCTGACCCGGCTGGTTGTCCCGCTGGACGTCGGCCAGACCACCGGTCCACCGCCCGTGGACTTGCCCGACCTGTACGGCGGCAGGACCCTGCGCGAAGGCGACACCGACACCTCTACCACCGGCGTTACCCACGTCAGTGACCTCCAGCGCGACCTGCTCGAGCTGGGTTTCGGCGTGGTCGGCGCTCGCGACGGCTGGTTCGGAAGAGAAGTGCGCTGGGCAGTAAGGGAGCTGCAGGCGTACGCCAAGATGGGCCGGGTCGCGCGGGTAGCCACAGCCGTCGTGCGGCTCGCCCAGCCGCTCACCGCGGACGCCACCATTCTGACCCTGACCGCGCCCGCCGCGGGCATCCTGCCCGAGCTGCCCTTCAAGGCCCGCATCGGCGATGAGAACGTCACCGTCACCGCCGCCTCCGGAACCGTCTGGACACTCACCCGCGCTGCCGACGGTACCGGCGCCGCCGCGCACCCAGCGGGTGATGCGGTCACCGCGCTGCGCGACCACCGCTGGGTCTCCGCGCTGGAGGGCGTCGACGTGCCCGCCGCGCAACGCTTCACCGGGCCGGTCAGCGGCGTCGTCGACACCGCCACCCGCCAGGTCATCGCCCGATGGAAGGCCGAGGGCCGACGCTGTCCCGTTGTCGTGGAGGCATGGCGGCTGTCCGGCGGCATCCCGCAGAGCATCCCGGTGATCCCCGCCGCCGGTGCCCGTTCCGCGCGGCTCGCCGACAACGTCTGGCGCTGGGACGAGACGGCGAACAACGCGGTGACCTCGCCTCGGATGTACGCCCGGGACTTCTCCGATCATTGGACACGTCCCGCTGGCCGCCCGGCCGACGGCTGGCAGGTCGATGCCAAGACCCCCATCGGCCAGCGCGTCCCCTACGACGACCCCTCGGCGGCCGCCGGCGACCCCTACCGCCCGATGTCGGGGCCAGTCGCCTACCCCGAACGCGGCCACACCTGGGCACCCGAAGCCGAGATGACCCCCGAGGCGCTCATCGGCACCCGGCTGCGCGACCTGGACGCCGACACGCTAGCCACGTACAAGGTGATCCGTGCGGTCGCCGAGGTGGAGGCGCTCGGCTATTTCGATGCCGTCAACTGCTACGACCACGCCTTCGCCTCCTTGGGCCTGTGCCACTGGACCTTCGGAGCCCGGGTGTGGGTCCCGGCCAACCAGCCCGGCAGACCCGACCGCGCTCTGTGGCGGGTGGAGGACGGTGAGCTGTGGGCCTTCCTTGCCTTCTTGCGCAGCCGCGATGAGGCTGCGTTCCAGAAAGTCGTGGGCTTCTTCGGGGTGCAGCCCGACCGGGCATGGACCGGCAACGGCCGCAGCGGCGACCCCGCCCCCTGGGTGGAGGGCCAACGCAAGTACGCCGCCCGTGGCGTCCTCACCCGCCAGGACGGTGGCACCACGCCCCTGCACGGCTTCCCGGCGCCCGGCCCCGGTGTCACCCAGGTCTACGGCCAGTACGCCGAGCACGAGTATTTCAAGCTCTGGCACTGGTTCTACCGTTTCGTGATGGCCGGCCGCACCGAGGACGGCTTCCGCCGCGCCATGTGGGATATGGCGCGGATGCGGCTGCGGGACCTGCGGGCCACGCCCTGGAACCACCCCACTGGTACGAACTCCTTCCCCCTCCAGGCAGGTACCACCATCGGCGATGTCTTCCGCTCCGAGCGGACTGCAGCCCTGGTGCACCGCTGGCACGTCTTCTCCCCGGCGAGGCTGCTGCGCGGCGGTGGCTCCGTCGCGGCCTCCGTCAGGCTGCAGAACGTCGTGGCCACCGCGGCAGCCGCCTCCGGGCTCACCTTCGGGCCCGACCCCGGCGCCTGGACTGCGGCCCACGAGGCCGCCCTGGCCGCCGCGATCCTCGCCATGAACATCTGCCCCAGGACCCCTACCAGCTCCGAGGATGTAGTCGAGCCGCACCCGGCAGGCCATGGCAGCCACGCCGGCTACAAGGACCCTGGTCACACCCTGCGGATCGTCAACGACTGGCCGGCCTGGTTCGGCGGGAACAACCCCCGCCACTACACGCTGCCGCTCGCCGACCTGCCCGCCGACCAGCGCACCTTGCGCACCGCCCGCGACTTCGTGCTCGACACCGAAGGGCTGCCGACATGACCGAGAACCCCGAGCGCGGCGCCCGCGCAGACCACAGAGAGACCCTGGAGACGGCGGTGCACAACGGCATGGACGGCAGCTGGACGTCCGCCGGGGCGGCGCACCGCCTTGCGGCCGGGAGCCAGAAGCCGAACGAGGCGGTGCGCGCCCTCGCAGGGCACGCGGCCACGGTGGCACAGCCGCCCGCCGACGGCTCCGAGGAGCCCTCCGGGCCCGACGGGCCGTTGCTGCCCGCTGACGGGCAGAGCGCCCTGGTAACCGAAATTCTGCACTTGATCGCCCCGCTCACCGAGGCCGTCGCCAACCCTCTCCAGCTCGCCCGGCTGCTCGCCCGCACAGGCTGGAACCCGGCCGCCGCCGGCGAGCACGGCACCGCCGAGGTTGCCGCTTGGCTGGAGACCGTGGCGGGGGCGGTCGGCGACCTTCAAGAGCTCCTCCTTCACCCGCCGCAGGACCTCGAAGGTCTCGGCCTGCTCCTGGACACGGTCGGCGCCACCATGGACCTGGTGCGCGAGGTCCCGCCCGCGCTCGGCACGTTCGACGCGTTTGCGTTCGCCGAGGACACCGTGCACTTCCTCGTCACCGACTGGCTGCTGCGCCACCACCCGGTGCTCTACCACGTCCTGGTGCTGCTCGGCGTCGTGGTGCTGCCCGAGGAGGCCGCGCCGCAGACTCCGGTGGTGAACCAGGACGGCGAGCCGGTCCGTACCGGCGTCGCCCGGGCCCGGCTGCGCCCGCAGCGGCTGGTCGATCTGGTCGCCGACCCGGTCGCTGCACTGCGCGCCGACTACCTGCCGGACGGCCTGGCCGACGAGGCTTGCGTCGACGCCTTCGCCGCCACCCTGCTGCCCCGGCTGGGCGGCCTCCTGCACGAACTGGGCGTGCGTGTCCTAGCCGGGCTCGGCGAGACCGCGGGCACCGGGCTGGACGCGGCCTCGGTGACGCTGGGACGCCGCATGCTCACCCTGGGCATCCCCGTCCGGCTCGCTCCCGGGGTGAATGGTGAAATCGGCGCCACTCTCGGCATCTCCTCGCCGACGGCGGGCGATCTCGGTGTCGTCGTCGTCCCGCGCGGCGCAGCCGCCGCCGACCAACTCCTGGGCGGTGGATGGGCGCTGCGCGCCGACCTGTCCGGGGCGGGCCCCGCCGTGGCGATCGGCCCGCGGGGGGTGACCTTCGCCGCCGGTACCGTAGGCCGGGTCGAACTCACCTTGGAGCTGAGCAAGGCCGGCGGACAGCCGAACGTCCCCGCCGTGCTGCTCGGCAGCGCGGCGGGGACCCGGCTGGAGATCGGGCAGTTCCGCATCTGGACCAGAGCGGTGCTGGAGGATGCCCCTGAAGGTGCCGAGGACCGGGACGACTTCGAGATCGGCATCGCCGCCGACAAGGCTGCCCTCGTCGTCACGGGCGGCGACGGGGACGGCTTCCTCGCCCAGGTGCTGCCTGCCGAAGGGCTGCGCACCGAGTTCGCCCTCGGCCTGCAGTGGTCACGTCGCAGAGGGCTGAGCTTCACCGGCTCCGCCGGCCTTGACGCCACCCTGCCCGTCAACGCCCGCCTGGGCCCCATCGAACTGCAGTCCCTGCACCTGCGCCTGAAGGCCGACAAGGAGCACGGCGCCCTGCACGCGACGGTCTCCGCCACCGCCCGGCTCACCCTCGGCCCCGTCCAGGCCACCATCGAACGCATCGGCCTGACGGCCGGGCTCACCACCACGAACGGCAACCTCGGACCCGTCGGATTCGGGGCCGCCTTCACCCCGCCCCGGGGAGCAGCGCTCGCTGTGGCCGCCGGGCCCGTCAGCGGCGGCGGCTACCTCTTCTTCGACCGGGAAAAAGAGGAGTACGCGGGCGTCCTCGCCCTCCAGCTGGAGAGCATCGCTCTCAAGGCGGTCGGCCTGCTCACCACGAAAATGCCCGACGGCACCGAGGGCTTCTCCCTGCTCGTGCTGGTCTCCGCGGAGTTCACTCCGGTCCAGCTCGGCTTCGGTTTCACCCTTGCCGGTGTGGGCGGACTCATCGGCGTCAACCGCTCCGTCTCCGCCGACACCCTCCGCGCCGGGATCCGCACCGGGGCCCTGGACACGGTGCTCTTCCCACGCGACCCGCTCGCCCGTGCCCCCGAGATCGTCTCCGTCCTCGGCGCCGTTTTCCCGCCCACCCCGGGACGGCACGTAGTCGGGCCCATGGCCCGGATCGGCTGGGGCACCCCCACCCTGCTCACTCTTGACCTGGGGCTGCTTCTTGAGCTTCCCACACCGGTACGGCTGGTGCTGCTGGGCCGACTGCGGATGACGCTGCCCACCGAGGAAGCCGCCGCCATCGTCATCAACATGGATGTCCTGGGCGTCATCGACTTCGAGCGCGGCGAGGCGTCCGTCGACGCCGCCCTCCACGACTCCCGGATCGCCGCCTTCGCCCTCACCGGTGACATGGCGATGCGCGCCCGGTGGAAGGGCACCCCCTCCTTCGCCCTGTCCGCGGGCGGCTTCCACCCCCGCTTCCAGCGCCCCGAAGGTTTCCCCGAACTACGTCGGCTCAACCTGGCGCTGCTGAACGGCGACAACCCCCGTCTCAGGCTGGAGGCCTACTTCGCGCTCACCTCCAACACCATCCAGTTCGGCGCCCGGCTGGAGCTGTACGCGACGGCCCTTGGTTTCAGTGTCGAGGGGATGCTCGCCTTCGACACCTTGGTCCAGTTCGAGCCCTTCGGCTTCGAGGCCGCCATCGCGGGCAGCCTCACGCTCAAGCACGGCGGCCGGGTACTGATGGGCGTCGCCGCCGAGGTCGCACTGTCCGGCCCCGCGTCCTGGCACGTGCGCGGCAGAGCCCGCTTCGAGATCCTGTTCTTCAGCGGCGAGATCAGCTTCGACCACACCCTCGGTGAGCAAGCCGCACCGGCCGCCCTCCCTGCCGCAGTGAATGTCGCCGCCAGGGTCGAAGAGGCGCTGGCCGACCCGCGCAATTGGACCGCGCAGCTCACCGGCGCCGGGCGCACGGTAGTCACCTTGCGTGAACTGCCCAACGCGGAAGGACAGTTGGTCGTGCACCCGCTGGGTGGGCTCGCCTTCACCCAACGGGTGGCCCCGCTCGGCATCACCCTCACCCGCTTCGGCGGTGCGCCCATCGACGGGCCTCGCAGGCTGGACCTCGATCCGCAGCTGACCGTGGAGGAGGCCGGCCCCGGGGCCGCCCCACTCACGGTGGCGCTCACCCCGGCCACTGAGTACTTCGCCCCGGCCCAGTTCCTCGACCTCTCCGACGAGGAGAAGATATCCGCGCCCTCCTTCGAACTGCTCGCGGCGGGCGCCACCGCCCAGGGCGCCGTCGCCGCCGAGCGGGAGCGGACCGGGGTGTTCACCTCGAGGATCGGTTACGAGGAGATCGTCCAGGACGGCCCCCACCGCACCGCCATGACCGGCCCCGCTCCGGCCGCCGGGCTGCGCACCGCCGCCGGGCCTGCCGCCCGGGCGGCTACCCGACGCACCGGACGGCAGCGCTTCGCCACTGCTCCGCGCGGCCTCGGCGTCCGCGACACCCGCTGGACTGCCGTCGGCCGGCAAGCGCCCCCGAGCGGTACGGCACACAGAGCGGAGCGCTCCGCCGCACCGGCCGCCACCGGCACCACCTGGACCGAGGCCGCCGAGCACCGCCGGGCCGCGGCCGCCGAAGGCCTGCGCATCGTCCCGGACACCGCGCCCGGAGGCGTCCGTTGACCCGGCCACCCCGTTCGCGCCGTACCCACCGGATCCGCTGCGCCCGCACGCCCGACTGTCCGGCCGTCCCACCCACCCCCGCCCCCCTGTCCATCGGCTTCACCCCTGGAGGAATCCGTTGAGCGGCCTGACCTTTCTGTCCTGGGTCCGCGAGGGCCTTGCTGCCGCCGGGGGCGCCGTCGACGCCACGGCGGGTCCCATGGTCTCCCGCACCACTCTCACGCTGCGGCCCAAGCTCCTCGACCGCGAGGCGGTCGCCGTCTTCGCGCGGCTCCTGGGGCCGGGTGACGTCACCGGACTCGACACCGCGCAGGTGCTGCGGAGCTTTCCCGCCGCCGAGACACCCAACGCCGAACCGCACCTCTTCCCGGCCGTGGAGTTCGACCGGCCCGACCTGCCGTGGATGTTCACCCCCGCGGCTGCCACTGGCGAAGGGCGGCTGCGGCCCTGGCTCGTCCTGGTTGTCGTGGAGGCCCAGCACGCTGAACTGCTTCCGGCCGCCGACGGCCTGCCCCGGCTGCGCTGTGATCCCGCCGAACTGCCCGACCTGGCCGATTCGTGGGCCTGGGCACACGCACAAATCGCCGTCGACGCCACCAACGACGACGCCGAGGTGGACCGGATCCTGGCTGAGGAACCCGACCGTACGCTCTCCCGGCTGCTCTGCCCCCGCCGCCTGCGCCCACGCACCCGCTACCTGGCCGCCGTCGTTCCTGCCTTCGAGGCCGGACGGCTCGCCGGGCTGGGCCTGCCCGTCCCTGCAGGGGACCTTCAGCCCGCCTGGCCTCCCCGGGCCGAGCGGCCCGGGGAGGGCGAGTGGCTGCTGCCCGTCTACCACCACTGGCGGTTCGCCACCGGCCTCGACGGCGACTTCGAGTCCCTGGTCCGCCACCTCACCCCGCGCGCCCTGTCCGGCGACGTCGGCACCCGGCCGGTGGACGTCGGTGCCGCCGGCGGCGGCCTGCCCGCGCTGCCGGACGGCCACCCCGGCCGCGTCTTTGACCTGGAGGGCGCGCTGCGCACCGCCGCAACCGACGCGCAGCCCTGGCACGAGGAGACCGCGACCATCTTCCGCACCGCCTACAAGGCCGCCCTCGACGCCGGTCCGCTGAACACCCGGCTCACCCCGCCCATCTACGGCTCCGCCCAGGCCGACACCCGGGGCCTGCCCTCGGCGCAGGCGGGGCCGCTGTGGCTGCACCAGCTCAACCTTGACCCACGTCACCGGGCCGCCGCCGCCCTCGGCGCCGAGGTGGTCCGCTCCAACCAGGAGGACCTGGTCGCCGCCGCTTGGGACCAGGCGGCCGAGGTGCGGCGCGCCAACGAGGTGCTGCGCCAGGGCCAGCTGGCCCGCACCGTCGCCCAGAGCCTGCACCGCCGCCTCCCCGGCACCGCCGCGAGCGGCACCCCGGCCAGCGACGACCGGCTCGATGCGCGGATGCTCCAGATGACCTCCGCCGTGCGGGACACGGTCGACTACGGCGGGGGCACCGCCGGACAGGAGCTGGCCCGCAACAAGGAGGCCGGTGCCGCCATGGACCCCGCCTTTCGGCGGCTGCTGCGGCCCGGCGGCCCCCTCGCCCGACGCGCAGCCCTTCCTGGCACCGCCCCGGTCGCCGCCGACACCGCGGCGACCGCTTTGGCAGCCTCGCTTGCCCGCCGTACCGAGCAAGCCGTGCCGCCGCTCGCCACCCCTGCTGGACTCGCCGGCGTGGACGACCTCTCGGGTAGCCAGGAGACGTTCGAGGGACTGACCGAGAACAGGCTCACCACCCGCTGGTGGGAGAAAGATCCGCAGGAGCCCCGGGAGGATGTCGCCCCCGCGGTCCCGACCGTCCGCTGGGTGGGCGCCGCCATGCCGAACCGGGTGTTCGTGGTGACCGTCGACGGCCAGCTAATGTCCCGGGTAACCCAAGCCGGCGTGCCCGGCTGGGTGGACCATGGCCGCCCGCCCGGCACCTGGTGCGCCTCCCCGCCGGCGGCCGTGAGCGATCTCCACGTCTTCGTGATCGGTGCCAACGGGCTGCTGTACCAGTTGCGCTGGGACGGCGACCAGTGGACCTGGCTGTCCCACGGCCTGCCGCCCGGCGGGCAGCCGCTGACCATTGGCGAGGGCCGGCTCACCACCGCCGTCCGCCACCGCTCGCCCACCGGTGGCACCACGAACTACCTCCACCAGGCCGCCTACGCCACGGATGTCCAGGGCAACCTCTGGGAACTCACCGGCCGGGACGACTGGTGGAGGTGGAACCCCTTCGGCATGCCCGGCGGCTACTGGATTACCGGGGTGCGCTCGCAGGACCCCTGGGAGCTGCTGCTCATCAACCGGCTGGGCCGTCTGATCAGGCTCACCAATCCCGCCGGCGACTGGTTCAACGAGGACCTTGGAGCTCCGGATGCCGCCGGATTCACCCCGGATCAGGGTGTGCCCGTGCGCGCCCACGACGGCCGCTACTACGGCATCGGCGCGGATGGCAGTCTCAACCTGAGCTTTTCCTCCGGCTCGCAGACCCGGTGGCTGCCGGTGCCCGGTCTGCCGGCCATGTCCCGGGTCATCGGTCTCGGCCATGACGGGACGGCGCTGCTGTCCACCACCACCTCGACGGTGGTCGTCTGGCCCACCAAGGACACCTTGCCCGGTGACGGTCGGGCCCCCGTGGGAGCCGACCAGGGCCTCCAGGGCGTCTCCCTCGGCTCCGTCGTCCACGTCGTGGGCGATGGACAGCTGATAGCGGTCGACCGTGCCGGCGACAACGCCTGGAAGCCGTTCGGGCGCCCCGAGTTCGGCGGCAAGGGCGCTCCTGACGCTTCGCCGCCCCGGGACATTCGCTGGCGTCCGGCGCTCGGCTTCCTCTCCAACCTTCTGGTCGGACACGTCGACGCGCCACCCGGCTCCAACGTGCCGTACTTGCGGCTGGGTCGGGCCACGGACTTCGACGGCGCAGTACGCGGTGGCTGGCAGACCAGGACCGCGATCACCGGACGGATGGTGGCTGACACCACCCAGGGCTTCGGCATCGCCACCGCCGACCTGGATCGCTCGGGCCGCCCCGACGCCGTCGTGTTCTGGATCGAGGAGTACGCCAACAACGGCCACGTCGGGAACTTCGGCCGCTATCTCATCGGCCGCGACCTGAACGGCAACGCCGACCCCGTCTCCTGGACCGGTCCGGTGACCATGCCCACCCCGATGTCCACCGTCGGCACCTCCAGCGGCGGCCTGACGGAGTCCGTGTACGTGCAGGCGGGCAGCTGCACTCTGGCCGACCTCGACGGAGACGGCAACCAGGAACTGCTCGTCGTCTACCTGGGAGGTCTGAAGGGCAATCGACGTCTGTTCATACGGATCGGCTGGAACATCTCGCCCGACAGCGGCGTGGCACGCGGCGGCTGGTCCGACTCCGTGGAGATCCCCTGGCCCGGACGGCCCGACGACGCCGCCCCTGCCGTGTACGCCATGGACGTCGCCGTCGCCGACCTCAACGGCGACCTGCGCCCGGAACTGGTGGTGATGCTCATGGAGCGGACCCCCGACGGGGTGCGCGGCTCCTACCGGATCGGCTGGAACATCAATGCCCGAGGCCGAGTCAAAGCGGACGCTTGGAGTCCCGTCCTCCCTGTTCCCGGCACCTTCCCCGCGATCGCTGGGGCGGGCATCGTCATCGCCGACTTCAGCGGCACCGAGAAGCCCGATCTTGCCGTCCTCGTTCTGGAAGACGGCCCCACGGACAATACGGCCTCCTACCGCGTCGGCTGGGACATCGGGAACTCCGGGTCTCCCCGCTCCTGGTCCGACCCGCTGCCCGCCGACGCCGGTTCCTGGTACGGCTGGGTCAACCAGGGCGCCGGAATCGCCCTGGCCGACCTGCCCGGCACCGTGGCCGAACGACGCAGAAAGATCACCTCCACCTTCCGGGACGCCGCCAAGACCCACCAAAAGGCCCTACTGACCGCCCAAAGCCGCGCTCTTCAGGAGCAGGAACCCGCCGTGCCGCTGGACCGGCTGGCCGACGCGGTGCGCGTCGCCACCGCGCCCGAGCAAGCCGTCACGGCCCGCGTCGCCGACCGGATCGACGGCGCAGATCTAGCGGCCTCCGACCTCCCCGACCCGCTGGGCCCACTGCTCGCCCCGCCCTCCTTCACGCAGCCGATGGCCGAACTTCTCACCGAACTCGGCAGCGACCATCTGCTGCCCGGAGTCCAGAACATCCCGCCCGACACCGTTACCCTCCTGCGCGCCAACGGCCAGTTCATCGAGTCCTTCCTCGCAGGCGCCAACCACGAACTGGGCCGCGAACTGCTGTGGCGGGAGTTCCCCACCGACCGGCAGGCCACCGCCTTCCGCCACTTCTGGGACACGCGCGGCACCGTCGGATCCGGCCAGGAACAGCCCGACGTCCCGCCCATGCACGACTGGGACCGGCACCGTCCCCTCGGCGAGACCCTGCGCCGCCCGCCCGGCGGGGACGACGCCGTGGTGCTCCTGATACGGGGTGAGGTCGTACGGCGCTTCCCCTCTCTTAGCCTCCACGCCCGACGCGCCCTGACACCGGCGGTCCCCGGCGGTCCGCGCCGCTTGGGCGAGGAACGCCTCGACCCGGTGTTCTCCGGTCGGATCGGCACAGACATCCTCTTCACCGGCTTCCCGCTCACCGTCGCCGCCGCGCTCGGCCAAAACGCGGACACGGGCTGGTTCTTCGTTTTCGAGGAGCACCCCACCGCACCCGCCTTCGGCCTCGGCAACCCGCCGAAGGACGCCGTGTATGGGCCGGCGCCGTTCACCTGGCGGGACATCACCTGGGCCGCCGCGACCCGCAGCGCGGAGGAACTGGACGCCCTCGTCCACCTGACCACCCACCCGGCCTTCGGCGCGGACCCACGCCCGCTGCATCCGGGCCCCGACGCGCCGCTGCTCTCCTGGGGACGCAACGCGGCCACCCTCGCCCACATCACGCTCCAGCAGCCGGTGCGAATCGCCCACCACGCCTGCGCATTGCTACCGCTGCACGGGCCCGGCCTACGGGTCACGCACGTCCGCAAGCGAATCCCGGGCAGCGACCGGGTCTTCATCCGCGAAATCGCCGGGCAACACCCGGACGGCCGCTGGTGGCGGATGTCCCGGGCGCAGGCGCTCGCCGCGCTCGACGGCCGCCAGGCCCTCTATGTGGAGCAGACGCCTGGACGGCGCACGGCCGTCGTCGCCGTCGCGGACGGCAGCGGGGGACGTTATCTGCGGGCCGGGGCGAACGACGACCCCGAGGACAACCTGCTGTCCCTGCCGGCCATCCCGGACGAGGCCTACCAGGCCTCGGCCGCCCACGCTCCCGTGACCCCGTGACCACGCCACCGCCCGCCCCGACGCCGCCTCCCACCGCCTTTTTCCGTACGACACCACCTGGACGGACGCAGATGACCACGCCGCCGCCTCCCGCCTGGGCCCTGCCCACCACATTGCCCGTGGTCCTGCTGCCGGTCCGGCTGGAGGCCCGGTTCACCGCCACCGAACTCCTGGTCCGTATCTACCCGGACGAGATCCACATCGACACCCACGAGCCGCCCCTCACCGCCGATGAGGCCGAGTACGGTCGCCGTTACTGGCGCGCCCTGTGGGCCGCCCGCGGCGACCTCCCGGCCGAGCAGGCCGCCTGGGAGGAGTTGGCCGACCGTTTCGGCGCCGAGCGGGCCGGCTGGATCGCCCAGACCCTGGAGCCGGTCAATCCCTTCGACCAGCCCGGCTGGGGCGCGACGGACGTCGAACCGCATTTCCCCGTGCTCGGCGAACCACGCTCGGCGAGCTGGACCAGGCGGCCCGTCGCCCGTGCGCTGCCCACCCGCTGGTACGTCGTCGGCCGCCCCGGTAACCCGACCGCCCCCACCGTAACCCGGGTCACCGGACCGGTCGGCGGCCCCGCTGGCGACCCCCTGCCGGTCGGTCCCGCACCCACCGCGGGCCTGGACCACCTCGACCCCGCCGCTCCGCCCACCGACGAAGCCACCCGCTGGCTGGTCGACTTCGCCACCGCCGAGGCCGTCGGCATGGCGGTACGGATGCCCCGCGGCGACGGTTACACCCAACTCCTGGCGTACGGGGTGTACGAAGGACAGACCACCGAAGCCGTCGCGGAGCTGAGCCGGCTCATCGAGGCGCATTACCACACCCGGGGCCTGGGCTACGTGCCGCCCGGGGCCCCCTCCAACAACACCTCCACCGCCGCCTCCCGCTACAGCCGCACGGACCAGGCGGACCGCGCGGCCTACCAGGTCCGGCATGCCGACAGCCTGCCCACCCACGTCGACTCCAACGCCGTCGTCCTCGCCAAAGCACTCGGCTTGCCGCTGACCAACGCCTCCGGCCGCCCAGGACCCCTGGCCCGTGCCCGCGACGCCCGGCGCCGCGACCAAGGCGCCGCCCGGGACATGGCCACCGCCCTGTGGGGCGCCACCTGGGGCTACTTCCTCAGCCAGTTCGGAGAGGACCACTTCCCCGAGGAGAAGGTGCGCGGCGCCCGCGAGCACGCTCGCCAGTACCTGCGCCCCGGCGGCCCCCTGCCCGCGCTGCGAATCGGCAGCCAGCCGTACGGTCTGCTGCCCGTCCTGCCACTTGCCCGCTGGACCGACCTCGAAGGCACCGGGTTCGGCCCGCTCCGGCTCGATCCGGCCGTCCCCGACTTCCTACGCACCCTGCGCGACCGTATCTGGGCCCCCACCGCCGCCGACCCGCAGGCGGTGCCGCGGATCACCCGAGGCGCCGCCGCGCAGAGCACCGTCGCCGAAATTCTCGGCATGGCCCCCACCGCCCGCCGCATACACGCCCGCAGTGCGCTCGGCACCGCCTACGTCGCCGACCTGTGGCGATACGGACCGCTCTCCCTCGGCGACGAGTGGCGCACCGGCCTCGCAGCCCAGATGCGCGACCTTGCCGCCCGACTCTCTCTACCCACCTGGGAGTACGGACCCGGCCGCGTCCTGTACGCCGACCACGCCTGGCCGCTCGACCTGCCGTGGGTGCACGCCCCAGCCGATACACCCGGCGGCACCCCCGCCCAGTACCTGGCCGCACTCGCCGAACCGCTCACCCCGCCCACCTGGGCGCACGTCCCCGATACCGCCGAACGAGACAACCTGCCCTGGGCACGCTGGTGGCACGACCTCGGCGCGAGCGGTCCCGCCGACACAGCACACGCCCTGACCACCCCACTGCTGTACCGCCTCGCCCGGCACTCCCTGCTCGCCGAATACGCCCGCGCCGTGGACCTCGTGCTCGGTTCGGGACCAGCGGCCCGCCGCGAACCCGAGGTGATCGACGCCGACGACGTCGACCCCACCGCGACCGTGTGGCGGCGTGCCAAGCGCACCCGGCCCAACTCCTCCATCACCGTCGACGCCTACCTGTGGACCCCGGAGGCCGCAGCCCGGCCCGAACTCGCCCCGCTGCACCAGACGGCGGCCGCCCTCAAGGCGCTCGCCCCGCTGCCCGCCGAGGACCTGGAACGGCTGCTCACCCAGAACCTGGACACCACCTCCCACCGCCTGGACGCCTGGATCACCTCGCTGGCCACCCGGCGGCTCGCCTGGCTGCGCCGGCCCGGCACCCCCTCCCCGTACGGTCTTCACCTGGGCGGCTACGGCTGGCTGCTCGACGTGATGCCCCGCGAGACGAACCCGACCGAAGTACCGCCGCAGCAGCGGCCCGAGGGAGAGAGGACCGACCCGCTCGCCCCGCCCGGCTCCACCACACCCTGGAAGCTGTACGCCGCCGCCGACACTGCCGGCCCCGTCCACGCCCCCTCCCTCGCCCAGGCCACCACCGCCGCCGTGCTGCGTGCCGCTCAGCGGGCCCACGGCGACCGACCCGACGCGCCCACCGCGATCGACCTGCCCTCCGACCGCGCCCGCACAGCCGCCTGGATCGTCGACGGCGTCCGCCGGGGCCAGCCGCTGGGCGCTCTGCTCGGTTACCGCTTCGAACGTGCCCTGCAAGACCACCCGATGCGCACCCTGGCCTCCTGGAGCGACCACTTCCGCGCGCTGGCACCCACTACCGCGACCCATGTCAACCACGACGGCACGCTCGACGAGTCCGTCACCGCACACGACATCGTCGATGGCCTGCGGCTGCACCGCCGTCGCGCGGCTGGCCTGCTCGACCTCATCCGTGACGTCGGTGTCCCGGCCACCGCCACCGCCGAACTCGACGCGCTCAAGGTTGTCCTGGACGACCTGGACGACGCCGTGGACGCGATCGCTGACACCCTCCTCGTCGAAGGCGTGCACCAGGCCGTGCAGGGCAACCCGCTGCGCGCCGGAGCCACTGTCGACGCCATGGGCAACGGGGAGGCACCACCGCCGGAGCTGGAGTCCCTGCGCACCCCGCGCGGCGGCGACGCCGTCACCCACCGGGTGATTGTGCTGCTGCCCGAGCCGCCCGCCCCGGACAGCTCGAGACGGCTCGCCCCTGCCGAAGCCCCCGGAAGAGCGGGAGAAACCCCGCCGATCCACGTTCCGCCGCCCTCGCTCACCGACGAGGAACTCCCCGGCGCGTCTGCTTGGTCCAGCGACCCATACACGCAGACCCGCGCCCTCGCCGAGCCCGCCCTGAACGCCTGGTTGACCACTCTGCTCCCGGCACCCGCCACCGTCGACTACCGAGTGCGTCTGACCGACGGCACCACCCGTACCGTCCCCCTGGCCGGGGCGCCACTCTCACCGCTGGACTGGCTCGCCCTGGGGCTGGACCCTGACGCCCTGCCCGGCTCCGACCTGGAGCGCCACCTCCTCCATCACGCCGACCTCCACCTGGCCGCGCACGAGCCGAACGCGCCCCGACCCACAGCCCTGGACGCCACGGAGGAAGGGCTCGGAACCCTCCTGGAGACCGTCCGCGCTGCCCGTGAACTCCTGCGCACCGCACGCCCCCTGTGCCCCGCCGACCTCGCCGCGTCGCAGGCCGCCTCCGCCGACGACGGGGCAGACGATCCGGACCTAGAACCGCGCGCCACGGCTGTACGCGAGGTCGCCCAGCGTGCCGCCGCCGACCTCGCTCCGCCGGCCGACGTCCCCGCCGTCATCCGCATCCAGCTCCTCCACCGGGGCCTGACCACCGCCAGCCTGCTCGGCGTCCCGGCCGTCGTGCCCCCGCTGCCACCGCGCCCCGGCGCCGACAGCACGGCCGTCGCGGAGCACGCCACCCTGCTCGGCTCCCTCGCCACCAGGACGGCCCCCGAACTCGCCCGCAGACTCGGCCGCCTAACGGATCTGGACACCGCGCGTGCCCAGGGCACGCTGTCCGTGCCGCAATGGGCCCGGCAGGTGCTCACCGCCCTGCTCAGCAGCGACCTGATACTGCTGCCCGGCTTTGCCGCCCCGGCCCCCGGGCCCCTCACCGAGTCCCTGGCCCATGCCGACACCCTGCTGGCCGGCGACCCGCACGCCCCGGCCGGCTGGCTCACCCGCATGGGCCGGATCCGGCGCGGTATCGAGCGGCTGGTCACCAGCCTGGGCTATGCCGAAGCACTGGAGACCGGGGATGCGCTCACCGCGGTGGTCGCCCAGACCCCCTACACCACCCATCCTGACCCCACCCGGGCCGAACGCTGGGCGGCCCTGCCGTCCGCGGACGACCGAAGCCCCGGCCCCCGGCTCTCCCTGGTCGTGCACACACCCGGTACCACCGTCCCCACGGACCCCGCCGCCGTTCTGTTCGGACGACTGCGCGGCATCGTCGTGGACGAATGGACGGAAGTCATCCCGCACGAACACCAGACCACCGGCGTCGCCCTGCACATCGACGCCCCCGACGCCTCGCCACCACAGACCGTCCTGCTGGCCGTACCGCCAGACGCCTCACCTACGTGGACCCCCGAACTGCTCGGCGCCACCGTTGAAGCAGCCCTGGACCTCGCCCGGCTGCGCGCCGTGGACTACGAGGCCCTGCACCCCGATAGCCCCACCGCCGTCGCGGACATCGGGCAGCTCGCCCCCGCCGCCCTCCTCGCCATGAACACCCGCTACGAGGACGCGGTCGCCACCGACTTCACCCGCGGACTGACGAGGTAACGCCATGGCATCGATCACCAGCTGGACCCGGCTCGAACCCCGCGCCCGCACCGGCGACCTACGCCCCTCCCTGGAGGCCCAGGTACACGACCCGGCCTGGATGCTCGCCCGGCAGTGGCAGCTGGGCGAATTCCTCGGCGACGACGCCGGCACCCCGGTGTGGGTGCGGGTCCGCGGCCACGCCGACCGGATCACCCGCTACCGGCCCGGCCCCGCCACCGGCCCCGGCACCGACTACGACGGCCACACCCCCCTCCAGGCCATGGCCGAAGCTGAACCCAGCGGCCTCCGCGCCACCTCGGCTGACCTACGCTCAGGCGCCGAGACGGGCCAGCACCTGCTACGCCTGCTACGGTCCTGCGCCGCCCCCGCCCAAGCGGTCACCGAGGCCGTCGCGCTGCTCCTGGACGACTTCCCCCTCGGACTCACCGGCGCGGAGGGCACCGACGACCCGGCCACCGCACGCTACCTCACGGTCCTACGGGGCAAGGTGCCTGACGGCCACGCCCTGGCTTCCGCCCTGCACACCACGCCACCCACCCCCGGGGAACCCGGCTGGGGCCTGCCCGCCGAGGCCTTCCCCGCGCTGCGCGACTGGCTCGCCTGGTACGACGAGCGCCACCTCACCGCCGCGCAGGGCCAAGAGGCGTGGGACCCGCGACGTCTAGAACACTGCTTCTCGGTCGGCCTTCGCGAAACCGGTGCACAAAGCACCCTCACCGCCCCCGCCTACCAGGGCGGCGAGCTGGACTGGACCGACTTCACCGCCGGCGGGGACACCGGCCTGGCGGCGACCGTCAACCGCGAAACCCTGCTCAGCACCACTTTCCCTGTCCCGGTCCGCTTCCCGGGCATGCCCGCCCGCCGCTACTGGGAGTTCGAGGACGCCCACACCCATCTCGGCGGCATCGAGGCCGCACCCTCCGACCTGGCCCGGATGCTGGTAGCCGAGTTCGCCACCGTCTACGGCAACGACTGGTACCTCGTGCCGCTGGAAGTGCCGGTAGGCAGCCTCACCACGCTCACCTCGGTCGTCGTCGGCGACACCTTCAGTTCGGAGCTGGGCGGCCCGACCCTGCTGCCCACACCAGGAGCGGGCAATGGTGACGCCCACTGGTCACTCCACCGCCTGAGCACCGACGACGGAGGCCGCCGCACCGGCCTGTTCGTTCCACCTGTCACCGTCAGCGCGCTGGAGAGCGACCCAATCGAAGAAGTGCTGCTCGCCCGGGACGAGGGAGCCAACCAGGCCTGGGCGATTGAACGGAGCGTCCCCACCCCGGTCGGCGGCACCCTGGACCGCAGCCGCACCGCCCCGATCCTGCAGCCCACGCCCTCCATGCCCGGTAGCACCGCTACCTACCGACTCATGACCGACATCCCCGCCCATTGGCTCCCGCTGCTTCCCGTCGAATCCCGCCCCGGCTCTCACGTCCTGCGCCTTGGCCGTCTCGACGGTCCGGACGGCCGTCCGCTGCAGCCTCTGGGCCGCCTCCTGAACCCGACAGTCCCCGGCGCCTACGACCTGTACGCCGAGGAGGTTCCGCGTGAGGGCATCACCCTTACCCGCGCTCACCGGTACGCCCGCACCGCTGATGGCCGCGGCCTGCTGTGGACCGCCCGCCAGGCCCGTCCCGGGCGCGGCGAATCATCCTCCGCTCTACGCTTCGACCATCTGGAGGAGTAGGCCGCTGGCCCGCCGCCCCGAGGCTGGGGCGGCAGCCGGATACCGCGACGCGCGGGCCGACCATCCACAGGACAGGGCGTCCGCCGAATACACCTGGTACTTCAGCAACGGATGGTGTGCTGAGCTGCGTTTTTGGTAGTGGCAGTGGCGGGCGACGGCCTGGCGACGTCTTTTCCGGGCCGACCATTTCAGTGCGTGGGTGGAGTCACAGGGGCATCAGTGCCAACGGACGAGATCGTCTCCTGGGACCACCGCACTGAACCGAGCACTCCCGCTCCACGAGTTCTACCGCTGGTAGAATAGGCGACATGAGTAAGCCGACGAGCATCAAGACCAGTGAGGAAGTGCGCGACCGGCTGCGTGTCCTTGCCGAAGAGCGCGGCACCACCATCACCGAGCTGCTGGAAGAGCTCGCTTCCCGTGAGCTCACGGAAGCCGAACGGGAGCAGCGCGCTGCCGAGGCGGCCCGTGAGCTCGGCATCCAGTACACAGAGCAGGTCCAGCAGGCCGGTCAGGATGCCTGGGCGAAGATCCGCGCCCATCAGGGCGGCGCCGCCGCGTGAACCTGACGGCTGTCCTGGACCACACCGCTCTGGTCGCCCTGTACCGAACCGACCCCTTCTTCACCGGCCTCTACATCGAGGCCTCACGCGGCACCGGCCGCGTCATCATCCCCTCCCTGTCCATCCTCGCTGCCGAACGGCAGGTCGCCGGGGCAGGAAAGCACGCGGCATCCTTGCGATTCGCCGAGAGTATCCCGTTCACCGCTGCGCACTCCGTAGACGCAATGGACTGGAAAAACGTGGACTGGCCGGTAACCCACGCGGCTGCGATCGCCTGGCACGCGATCAAGGCAGGGGAGCCTCTCACCGTTCTGTCGCTGGAACCCGAGCTGTACACGGGCACCGGTATCACTCCGCTGAACCCCACCTGACCTATACTCCGGGCAAAGGTGAGGCTGAGATTGATCCCCGGGAGTGGACACCCGGTTTCATGCCACGAGTGACAGAGTACGTGACGTGATCAGTCGCTGTTCGAACTTGATTGGTGTGAGGTGGTCGAGCGCGGAATGCCGGCGGTGCCGGTTGTAGTACAACAGCCAGCGGAACAGCTTGAGCGGGCCTTCCACCTTGATCGTGGACACCTCGGCACTGAGTCTTTTCCATCATCGGCCTGAGCTCGCCAAATGCAGGGTCGGGATGGCTTGGACGAGGCTCGTGATGCGGGTGGTCGAGCACCGCAGTTTGCGGAGGAGTCGCCAGGACTTGAGGGTGACGACGGCCTGCTCGACCAGGGCTCGGATTTTTGCCTGAGACCGGTTGACGGCCTTCTGGCCTGTGGAGAGGTTCTCCCAACGTCCCCAGTACGGAACCCGGACCGTGCCTTTGGTGCCTCGGTATCCCTTGATGCTCCTATAGAAGTCAAGTCGTCGAAGTGAGCATTGCCAGGTGTTCGGTGACCTCGTCGATCTCCTCGGTGAGCATGCGGATGCGGCGTGCCAGTTGGCGCAGTGCGTAGCGGGCGGCCTCCGTGGGACAGGTGAGGTCAACTCCTGGCCGCAGCCGAAGGCAGCGGTTGACCAGGGTGGTGCGGGTGAGCCCTGTGAGCGATGCGCGCAGAGCTTCGGGAGCGGTTACCCGCAGGCCGATGAGTTGGTTGATCGCCTGGGTTCTGGCCTTGATCGCGGACGCGCGGGCCACACGCAGCTGGCGAAGGGCTTCCACCGTGCCGGTGTGGGACTTGGGGATGGCCGTAGCCCGTCCTGAGGCTGCTGCGCGGGCGGCAGCGTAGGCGTCGATTGGGTCGGATTTGCCGCGGGTGTGTCGGGTGCCCCGGTCGGGGGGCGTTGACCTCGACCACCGTCAGGTCGGCCGCGCTCAGCACCGTCGTCAGTCCGGCGCCGTAGGAGCCGGTGCGCTCCACACCCACCGCTTGTACGTGGCCGAACGTGATGAGCCACATCAACAGAGCGCGGTATCCCTGGGTGGTCGTGGGAAATTCTCGGTCGGCGAGTGGACGTCCCAGCGGGTCCACGACGGCGGCATGGTGGGTGTCGGTGTGGGTGTCGACTCCGGCGAAGACTTCCTTCTCGAGCTGCTGGTTGATCATGCTGGAGCTGCTGCCTTCTCATCGTGCTGACAGGGCAACACGGGCCAGTCGAGGCAGGCGGACACGACAGTGACGGGTCTTCTCGTACAAGCACCTATGAAGTCACGATGCCCTTGGCCGACCACGTGCGATGGCGTCACCGACAGACCGACGGATCAAGGCAAGGACACGAGATTCCGGTCAGTCGGCCCAAGGGACAGATCTGTCGGTGACGCCATCACCCATCATCACTGTCGGCCCAGCAGGTGATGCCGGCGTCCGTGAGAGCGGTGATGATGCCGTGTTCACGGGCGGCCCGGACATCGTGGACGGCTCCGGGCAGAGCCGGCGACGCCCACAGCAGCCGGCCGGACGGATCGGCCAGGACCTGCACGTTCATCCCGTGCTTCTTGTGCCTGCCGGAGCAGAAGGGGCGGTCCGCGGCGATCCGGTCGATCGGCAGCAGGGTGCCGTCCAGCAGCACGAAAGCCTTCGTCGATGCCGTCCGGGCCGCCTCCGCGAGAGTCGGGGCGAAGGCGGCCAGGAGCTCGACGGCCTCGGCGACGTACCGGTAGGCCGTCGTGGTCCCGATGCCGAAACCGGCTGCGAGCTGGGCGTACGGGTGGCCGTTGCGAAGGTGGGCGAGCGTGAGCAGGGCCTGCTGGTCGGGGCTCAGGCGCCGTCATCGGGTACCGAGCTCCCGGCGGAGCCGGCGGAGCTTGGCGGACAGGAAGCGCAGGGCAGAGCTGGACACGTCGACGCCCGACGGGTAGACAAGCACACGAAGCCTCTGGTGGAGACGGATTTCTTGGTCGAAAACCCATCTACCAGGGGCTTCACCTGCCTGTCAGTCCAACCGCCCATCCGAACCGGCAGGTTGGAAAGGGCTCACTGGATCCTGAGTCCAGGGAGAGGAGTCCCAGGTGGGGACCTATAAGAGGGCGGTTCGTGAGTCTTTGAGTGGTTCTGCTGTCGCCTGATGGTGTGGCGACAGGGCGGAATCCGCCGGTCCACGGGTGCTGATCTGGTGATGTGACCGGGTGAATGAACGCAAGCTGTACCCGAGTGACTTATCGGACGAGCAGTGGTCGTTGATCGAGCCGGTGATCACCGCGTGGAAGGACCGGCATCGCTCGGTCAGCGGGCACCAGGGCGCCTACGACATGCGGGAGATCGTGAACGCGATCCTCTACCAGGGGCGGACCGGCTGCCAGTGGGCTTATCTCCCGCACGACCTGCCGCCCAAGAGCGCGACCTACTACTACTTCGCCGCCTGGCGGGACGAAGGCACTGATCAGGTCATCCATGAACTCCTGCGCTGCCGGGTCCGTGAACGCGCCCGCCGATGAGAGGACCCGACCCTGGTGGTCCCGGACACCCAGAGTGTCCACGTGGCCGCCGGGATCTCCGCCGCCATGACCGGTCACGATCCGGCCAAGCGGGTGCCCGGCCGCAAGCGCGGCCTGGCCGTGGACGTCCTCGGCCTGGTCATCGCGGTCGTCGTCCTCGCCGCGAACACCCACGACAACGCCGCGGGCATCCTCCTGCTGGACCAGGTCGCCGAGCACACCGGCGGCACCGTCCGCAAAGTCCTGGTCGACCGGGGCTTCAAGAACCAGGTCGTCGCGCACGGCGCCGACCTGGGCATCGATGTCGAGATCGTCCAACGCACCCCGCAGGTCAAGGGGTTCGTGCCGCAGCCGAAGCGGTGGAGGGTCGAGCAGACCTACGGAATCCTGATACTGCACCGCCGCCTGGTCCGCGACGACGAGTACCACCCCTCCTCGTCCGCCTCCCGCGCCTACTGGGCGATGACCCACGTCATGACCCGACGCCTCACCGGCGCGAACGCCCCCACCTGGCGCGAGACGCAGACGGTGTCAGCGTGAACCTCCAGCCCCTGCTCGATGCCCTGAAACTCCAGGAAGACGCCGCCCGGGCCCTGGCCGACGACCTCCGCGCACAGATCGACGACCTGCAGACCCGGCTGCGGGAGGCCGAGACCCGCCTCGAACACCTCGCGATCACCCGCACGACTGTCACCGGCCTCACCGACCGGCTCCCGGCCGGCCCGCCGGACCTGCCCGAGCACCCGGACTACCCCCGCATCCTCGACGCCTTCAACCAGACGACCGGACCGCTACGGGCCAAGGACGTCTGCGAAGCCCTCGGCCACGAACTGCTGCCGAAGAACGTCGAAGGCACCCGCGCCAAGCTGAAACGCCTGGTCAAACTTGGGATCCTCACCGAGGCCGACACCGGCAACTTCGCCAGGAAGCAATAGCCGACACAACCCCCACCAGCGACCTCGCTGCAACCTCAACCAGAAACGGACATCAACTTACGAACCGCCCACTCGGGGCTCGCAGCCAGGGGCCGATTTTGTCCCGGGCGTTCCACTGGTTCCAGGCGGCGTCCCAGGTGCACATGGTGTGGGCGGCTTCCTCCAGCAGGTCCCAGTCGCGGTGGCCGGCGGCGTAGACGCAAACGCCCTGGAGCCAGATCACGACTGCTGCGGCGTCGCCGAACTGCACCATGTGTGTGTCGTCTCCGTGGACGTGCTCGGCCAGGGCACGCAGGAGGCTGTGAGCTTGCGCGGGGTCCCGTTCGAGGGCCGATTCCGCCTGCTGGACATCGAGGCGGGCGAGCACACCGACGTGGATCTCGTAGTCCTCGGGGTGATCACCGACCAAGGCCAGCAGGGCGTCTGCGGCCGCCGAGTCGCCGGCACCCGCGGCTTCCAGCAGCGCCTGGGCGCTCTCGAGAGGGTCTTCGAGGACGTCCGCGTGCTCACGGTCGATCAGGGCGAGCAGCTCGCTGACGGTCTGAGGGCGACGCTGCGGATCCGGATACGTGGCGGCGCGGACGATGGTGCGCCATGGGCCGGGAGGGGGCAGCAGCGGCAGGTTGGTCTCCGGCGTCTTGCCGGTGAGGGCCCAGGCGATGACTCGGCCGAGGCTGTAGACGTCGCTGGACGCCGTGGCCTCGTGAGGTGTTCCGGACAGTTCCGGCGCGGCGAAGCCCTCGGTGCCGATGTAGAGGCCGGTGCGGCCCACCTTGGTGGTCTGGCCCCGTGGCCGGCGGACGATGCCCCAGTCGGCGAGGGTCCAGCGGCCGTCGAAGTAGAGGATGTTCGACGGTTTGATGTCGCGGTGCAGCCAGCCCTCCTCGTGCGCGGCGGCCAGCACCGATGCCAGAGCGTCGACCAGGGCGCGCAGCTCAGCCGGTTCCTGCAGCAGCTCTTGGCGTTGTGCGGCGGTCGCATCCGCCCAGGGCATCACGAACCAGGTGTGGTTGGCGCCGAAGTCGAGAATCGGCATGGCATGGGGGTGATCCTTCAGCACCTGGCCGATTTCGATCTCCCGCCGCATACGGGCCACCTGGCGCTCGGGAGGGTACTTGCTGTGCAGCTTCTTCAACGCGACGGTCGTGCCGGTGGGCTTGTGTACCGCCTCGAACACGTCCGCCTGGCCCTCGTCCGGGACCGGCTCGCGCGAACAGGAGTAGTCCTTGCGCTCGCCGCGAGCGGCGCGGCGGCTGGGGGAGCGGGGGGTGCGGTGTGCCGGTATCCGGCGGGCCTCGTATACCGGGTGGCCGCTGACAGCGGGCCTCGGCGAGCTCGTAGCCGTCGGGGGCCAGCAGGCCGTTGACCAGCGTCAGTAGCCGCTGGACCTCGTCGGGGTCCGTCCGCACCGCGGGGTGGATCATTTCCGTCAGGAAGCGGAGCAGGACCTCGTCGGCGCCGTCGGCGAGCCCGAAGCGCTCGTCACCGAAGACCCAGTCCTCTTCCCAGTCCCCGGGGTTGTTGTAGCGGTGCTGGATGATGTCGCCCTCGGCCGTTGCGAACCGCGGATCGTGACTTTTCAGACGGTCCAGGTCGTACAGCCTGCGCAGGAAGGTGACCTCGTCCAGGCTGCCCGACCAGCTCACCCCGCTGCTGCGCAGCGCGTCGAACAGGTGTCGCCGGGTGACATCGGTGATGACCGCCGGCGGTGCCGCGGACAGGCTGCTGCCCCGGAAGCGGCCGACGACGGTGTCAGCGGAAACGGTGCGGAGCAGGGACGTGCCCGTCACGCTCTCGGTACGGGGGCGGGAGAAGAGGTCCAGATCGAAGGAGACGTCGTTGAGTGCCCGCAGGACGGTGTGCTGCAGATCGGGACCCAGCTCGCGCAGCCGCTCGTAGTAGGTGTCCCTCAGCCCGAGCGAGAAAAAGGCTCCGTCCAGGGCCTCGAAACCGTCCGGCAGCGGCGTTCTGGCCGGGGCCACCATGCCGAACCGGCCGATCTTGACGGCGCCGATCTCCCTGATCTCCCCGCCCGGATCGGCACAGAGCAACTGGAAAGACGTCTTGAAGCTGTAGTCATCCCAGTTGTCCCGAACCAGGAAGGCCTGCCCCGGCAGGGGAGAGACGGGCCGCCCGCGGACAGGCAGGACAGTGAACTGCACGGTTCCTCCGGAAGACACCTCGGCCTGCGGCCGGGCACATCAGAACAGACAACGCACCCGCCCTTGTACGAGCGCGGTGCTCCTCCCGGCGAAGCAGTGCCGGGTCTTGCTGGTGTCAGGCGGCGGGCCAGGCCCGGGGACAAAGCGACGGTCGTGTCGGCGGTGCAGGCGGAGTCGTGGTGACCCTTTTCTGTCGTCGGCGGCTGACGGTTACTGGCCGGGGTGGACGGCCTGGACGCCGGTACCGGCGTACGCCTTCGGCGTCAGGGTGAGCAGGTACCGGCCGACGGGGTAGGCGGCGGAGGGGTGGGCGGCGTGGATGGCGTGGACGGCGGCCCAGGAGTGCCCGAAGCGCAGCAGTCCGGTGGCGGTGACTGCGGCGTCGGTGTCGAACGCTTCGATCCGGATGAACCGCAGCCCTTTGATGTAGCCGAGCAGACCGGGTCGTTCGGCGTCGCCGGCCGTCAGTGACAGCACCGGCGCAGACAGATCACCGAGCCCGCCGGACGCCTGGGCGTAGAACGCAGCGACCGCCTCGTTGAACGGATCCTTCGGGTCGTACAGCGCCGTGGCGGTCGTGTGGTCCAGGACGACTGCGATCGCCGCCACTACGCGGCCACCTGCGGACCGTGCGAGGCGCCGCCGAGACGCTCCAGCAGGGCCCGTGCCCTCGCCTCGGCCTCCGGGCTCGGCGCGCTGCCGAGGGCGGAGGCGAGCTCGGCGCGGGCCAGCTCGGCACGCTCGGCGTACTCGGCCTGGGTCGGAGTGCCCTGCGCGAGGTCCTCCACCAGGCTGCGAATGGTGGTGCCGTGCTCGGCCGCCAGCTGGGCGAGCCGGTCTCGAGCTGCCGTACTCACCTTGATGCTCGTCTCGTCTGCTGCCATATCCCTCACTCCACCGCGCTCCTCTACTGCAGGTAGAGGAAACAGGACCGTACGGCAGCACGCCTCGGCAACCCGCCCACGCGCGGAAGACCGCCCTCGCAGACGCCTCGGATACGAGCGAGGGCACGCCTTCCGTACACGATTGGTACGCCAGATGTGCGCTTGATGAGCGGTGCACGAGGTGCCCCATGACCCGAAGCCGGACCACCGCTATCAGGTAGTGGTGGGCCGGCCGGATACGCCCGCTCAGCCCGTGCACGTCCAGACCACCCGGTGGGCGTCACCGGTCGACGTCCGGCAACGATCACGGAAGCGGATGATCATCTCCAGTGGCCCGGTTGCGCTGCTCCTGCAGATCCACGCCTTTTCTCTGTCGCCGTCGGCGCTTGCGCAGTTCAGCCCGGCGCTCACGCTGTTTGGCCTGGCGCTCGCGGTAGCGGAAATATTCGAGTACCAGGTCCCGCTTGTGCTCGGACTCATCGGGCACCACGATCTTGACCAGGCCAAGAATGAGCGAGACCACGAGCGTGACGAGCACGATTATCGCCACGACTTCCCAGGACGCGTTGGCCATCGTCAGAACTGCGACGACCGCGCCCCCGCTGACCATGCTCACAGCCGCCGGCCGGGCCCCACCGAAGCGGGACTGCTGCGAGACAGGCGCGCTCACCGGCCCCACCCCTCAGCATCGGTCCCGAACAGCGCCTCGCACTGGCGCCCCTGGAACACCGCGTTCCGGCGGTGTCCTGCCACCGGGCCAGCCGAGCCCACCGATACCGGCGGCAGCCCGCAGAAGCGGCCGGACGTGCGGCCACCGGCCACCGCACCCACCAGTCGCAGGAAGCCGGCGCTCACTCCTCGCCCTCCTCGTCCTCGTCGAGGCGTAAGGGCTTTTCGATGACGTCCGCTGGAGTGGTCCTGCCTGTGGGTGTATCGACCGCCGGTCAGTCCTGGCGGATGTTCCGGAGGATTCGGTCGACGATTTGCGTGGCTTGCTTCGAATGCTCCTCGAGCCAGTTACCGAGGTGTTCCCGGACAGCCTCCCCGACACAGTCGCGTACGTCGGTGTTGCCCAGCAGCTCGCGCGTGGCGCCCAGGTATTCGGGGCATTCGAGTTTCACCGACACGACTGCCGTGAGACCCTCGCTGATCCGGTCGGCGCAGGGAGCGTTGTCCGCCGCCAGCAGTCCTCGTTCACGCGCGTAGGCGGTGACTGCCGCCATCACTCCGTCTCGGAAGCCGTCCACGTGCGCGCCGCCCTGGCGAGTGGCCCGGCTGTTGGCGAAGCCGCGTATTCGCTCCTGACGGGAGCCGCTCCACAGCATCGCCACCTCCATCGTCCCCGCCATCCGCGGATCCTCGCGCTCGAAGCCGATGACATCCGGATGAAGGGCGGCCCCCGTCTCCGCTTCGAGGGCGGCCACAAAGTCCCGCACTCCCTCCGGAAACCGGAAGCTCACCGCCCGGGCCCCGCCCGCCGGGCGTTCGTCGGCCAGCGAGATCCCCAGGCCCCGGTTGAGGAAGGCCACCTGCCGGAAACGCTCCGCCAGCACGGCGAACGAGCACCGCGTCGTCTCGAAGATCTCGACGTCGGGCCAGAAAGCGATGGTGGTCCAGCTTCCGGCCGTCGGCCCCACGGCGGCGGGCTGGGCGGCCGCAACACCGCGCGCGTACTCCTGGACCCTGCGGGTCCCCTCACACCGCACCTCGGCCGTCAGACTGCTCGACAGGGCGTTGGCCACGAAGAGCCCCACATCCCGGCTGTGGCTCACGGCCGCGATGTGCCGACCACCGGGCTCGTCCCCGGCGGGCATACGGGTCAGCAGGACTTCGAGACCGCGACCACCGGCGTTCCCCTCGGCCGCGAAGGGACACCCGAACCCGTTGTGGGCGACCCGCACGCCGCCGTCGCGGGTGAGTGTGACATCGACGGAGCCGCCGCGGCCGGCCAGGACATGGTTCACAGCCCAGCCGACGACCTGGAACACCAACTCATGCAGCCCGCGTTCGCCGGTCGAGCCAACCCACATACCGGGCCGTTTCCGAACGGCTTCCCGCCCCTCCAGCTCCTCCATCCTGACAGCGTCGTACCCCGTTCCTCCCTCACTCACGAAGGCCCCTCCCATGATGCCCGACAGACCTCCGCAGCCTATGTGAAACCCACAAAAACACCAGGTCAAAGCCGTTACGGCGACGCTGCGGACGGGTGGATGAGAGCGTGCCGGGCAGCAGCTGGCCCCAGATGCCGTACACCACGCCCAAAACGTGTCCGCGGACCCGACGAAGCCGCGCACGACCCCATTCCGGGCGCCCCTGAGCCCTCAATTCCATCGACGACGGGCAGACAAGCGCGCGAAGCTCTTGGCGCACACGGGTGATCTTGGTCAAAAACCCGTCTACCAGGAGCTTCGTCGTTCCGCATGCGTGTCCACCCACGACCTGGCTGCTCCGACGTCGCGCACCGCCCTGTGGCCAGTACGTCAGGTCAGCAGGCGTCGTACTTCCAGTCGCCGCCCTCCCGCGCCCACGGCTGCGACTTCTGGTCGAACTTCGCCAGACCCTCCACCCGGTAGCTCACCCGCGCCAAGTCCCCGGACACCTCGGCCTTCACGTCCGTCGCCGGGTGCCCATCGCCGTAGTCGGCCGCCGCCTGCTCCAGTGCCGCCCCGTACACCTCGGGCGTGATCCTCCCCTGGCAGCGCTCCGACAACATCTCGTACGCGGTGTCGGCATCGCCGTCGAAGTACGCGGCGGTGTAGTCCTCGACGGCCTGCTGCAACGAGCCGTCGTCAGCCGGCTTGCTGCTCCCCTCGACGGCCGGGCTGCTTGCGCTGCTGTCGGCGGCTGTCACGTCGTCGCCGCTGTCCTCGCTGGAGGAGCAGGCGGTGAGCATGGTGAGCAGCAGGACGGCGAGCGTGGTGGTGGCGCGGGTGCGTATGTGTCCCCCCGGATGGTGCGGTGTGGGGAGACATCGTGGCATGCGGGCGTGAGTGGCCCCGCCGTCGACGGAACTTCACGGCGGGACCCGACGCGTCACAGCCATGCACCCCTCGCGGACCATCTTCCGGTCCAGCCCCATCGCCCGGGCGATCTCCGACAGGCTCATCGCCCCGGACCTCAGCAGACCACGAAAGCGCCGCAGTTCCAGCCAGCGATGCGGGCCCAGAATCACCGTCAAGCCGCCCAGTCGAGACCGAGAGCAGCGAGGGCGCCGGCTACCGCGGTGGCGAGGGTGAGGACCGCGGTGAAGGCGGTGGCGGCGCGGGTGAGGGCGGCGGGGTAGGTGGCGCCGTCCAGACGGGCGAGCTTGCCCGCGCCGACGGCGGCCAGCACCGCGACGACCAGCACGAGCGCGGCGGTGAGGAGGACAACGGCGACGTTCACGGCAGACTCCCGTCAAGGGGTTGGGGTGTTGACGTGGACGAAGGTGGCGGAATCGGTGTGCGCCGGAGTTCGCCGGGACGAAGATGAACACCGGCGAACACCTCACCACCCGCGGGGGCGAGCACGTGCACGACGAACAGGCCGACCACACTCCGGACTCGGCGCTGACCGAGCTACGCCGGAGGCTGGAGGGCGGGCTGGCCCGGGCCGGGGTGAAGAAGACGGACCTCGTCGCTCGGACAAGGCTGGGCCGTACGACGGTGCAGCTGGCGTTCCAGACCGACGGGCCGGTGCCGTCGGCGCAGACGGTGACGGCGCTGGCCCGCGCGCTGAAGCTGCCGGTGGAAAAACTGTTGGCGCTGCAGCAGGTCGCGGCCGGTGGCGGAAGCAGTGATCGGCCGGGACCTGGCCGGCCGATCGGCCAGTGGGATCCGCACGCGCCGGAGGTCCACCCGGCCGGCAGCGCCCAAGACGGTACCGGCTCGCTTGGGCAGCGGCTGCTGCCCGGCTACGTGCCCCGTGGGCACGACCGGATCCTGGCCGAAGCGGTCCAGGACGCGGCGGCCGGCCACAGCCGGATGCTGGTCCTGGTCGGCTCCTCCTCGACGGGCAAGACCCGGGGGTGCTGGGAGGCCGTGCAGCCGCTGGCGAAGCAGGGGTAGCGGCTGTGGCATCCCTTCGACCCCACCCGCGCCGAGGCCAGGGTGAAGACTGATCGCGGTGACCGGCTGCTGGTCGGCGCCCTCACCCGCGCCGGCAAGGACGGGCGCCTTGCCCAGGACCTTGCCGGAGGCCCCGCGCTCCTGGAGCGCTATCAGACCGGCGCTCCGGCCGCCCGAGCACTGCTGGAAGCGGCGACGGACGCCCGCCGCCTGGGTGTCGGCCTCCACCTGCCGCAGGCCTTCCTCACCGACGCCGCCGCCGACTACCTCCACGACACCGACTGGGACCAACTCACCGACGACTGGGCAGAAAAGGCCTACACCGAACTCGCCGAACACGTCCACGGCAAGCACGCCCCGCTGAGCCGCATCACCCCACGGCCGCAACGACGCCCGCCCGGCCCCTCCCCGGACAGTACCCCCTCACCCCGCCCGACGGGGCCGGTGTTCCGCCTCGCCGACTACCTCGAACAACACGGCCGCACCATCCGCCGCCACCTGTGCCCAACCGCATCCTTCTGGCACGCCGCCCATACCCACCTCACCCGCCCCGACAACTTGTACAACCTCACCCGAGCAGCCGATACCCGGTTCCGCCTGCAATGGGCCCACCACCTCCTACACCGCGCCGCCAGCCACGGCAGCACCAACGCCCTGGCCCGCCTGGCCGTGCTGCGGAAAAGGGCCGGGGATTAGGATTGGGAGGGTGCTGAGGCCCTCGCCCGGCAGGCCGCCGACCACGGCATGGGCAACCTCCGTCTGGAACTTTCTTTAAAAGGAGTTCTCGTAAGGCGGTGGCCCAACGGCCTGGACCCGGACGGCACACCCACACCGCCGCGGCAATGATGCACACACCCCCTACCGGCGGCCCTATGCCCACCCCACGCCCAGCTCCCGCAGCGCCTCCAGCTGCTCCTGGGTGAGCTTGTCCCGTCTCGCGCGGGTGTTCGATGTCCAGACGCCCAACTTCACCACCGTCGGCTCGACCTCGCCGTCGACCGTGATCTCTTCAGCGTGGCCGCGCGGTACAGGCCGGTCCGCGCCCTCCCGCTCGATCCACTGCGCGAGGGCTGCCAGGCCGCGTTGGAACGCCTGCTGCGCCTTGCCCGGACTCTTCGTCGCGCGCCCGGCCGCCGGGGAGAGAGTCGGCGCCTGAACGGGCTTCAAGCCCAGCTTGGTCAGCCGCTCCTGCTGTTCGGTCGACAGCAGCTTCCAGGCGGTCGGCTGTTTCTGGCGCTGGAGCCATCGTCCGATGTCGTCGCTGTCGAACAGGACGCCGGGGGCGATGTCGGGCAGGACGCCGTCGGCCTCGTCGGCGGCGAGGTCGGCGAGGTGGCGGTAGTGGCGTTGCCAGTTGAGTGGCCAGGGGCAGTTCCAGTCCGGGTCGATTGCGGTCAGCTGCTGCGCGCGTACGGCGGCCCGCCGCGGGTCCTTGCCCAGGCCGCCCTTCCGCCGGAGGTTGGTGATGTGCTGCCCGATGGGCACAGGGCCGCCGCCGACCGGGCCGTCCCAGACGGCGTCCTGCCGGGGGGCGAGGTGCCCGGTAGCCCGCCGGTACGAGCGGAACGCGGCGAGCTTGGCCTCCCAGGCTTCTTCGCCGGGTT
>NZ_LGCN01000215.1:0-2529 GCF_001279005.1 Streptomyces caelestis | reverse complement strand
TGCGGCGCGGCTCCAGCTCCCCGGCCCGCAGCGCCTTGCGCTGCTGATGCACCCACCTGCCCAGCGGAAAGGACTTCGTCGCCCCGACCTGTACCTCGGCGCCGTAGGGCACGGCGTACAGGCCCGTGATCTCGTTTTCCTTCCGCCAACGGAGCAGGGCTTGGTAGCCCTCCAGCCAGACCAGGGACTCGGGCCGGTACACCCGCGTCCGGAGGAACGCCGCGATGGTCGCCGCGTCGCGCGGGCTGGAGAAGTGCAGCAGCGCCGACTCGGCCGCAGCGTCGGCGCCGTCCTGCTCACGGTCCTTGCCGTCGCCCTCGCCGCCGGCTCCGACGATCCGCCCGTCTTCGTCGCGCTGGATGTGAACCTTGCGCTTGCCGCTGGTGAGCGCGCGGGAGGCGAGCTCCTCGACGAGTCGTTCATCATGACTGCGCAGTCCTTGGAGGACCGCTACAAGGGGGCGGAACGAGGCGCTGGCGACCATGTCGGTCGGGTCCTCGCTCGGCTCCAGGAACACCGGCACGATGATCCGCGCGATCTTCGTGGTGCCGTCGTGGTGGGGCCGCAGCGCCCGGCCGATGTTCTGCACGATTTCCACCTGCGAGCCGCGGGTGTCCGCGAAGCACACGGCCTCGACTCCCCGCTCGCCGGTGATGTCCACCCCCTCCCCGAGCACGCGGCAGCTGGCGAGGAACGCCCGGTGCACCCGGCGGCCGGCGGCGTCGATGCCGTTTGCGAACTGGTGCAGGACCTCGCGTCGTTCGGTGACGAGGTGGTTGCCGCACAGCCACGCCGACCAGACCCTCTCCGGGGGTACGTGCCGTCCGGCCTCAAGCTCGTAGAAGGCCGCATCGATCGAGGACGCTGGTAGCTTCTCCGCGGCCGCCAGGTCGTCGCTGGTGGTGTCACCTGTGTACAGCGCGGCCGCGGTCTTCGGTAGCTTCTCCGCGAACGCGGCGGCTTCTTCCACTTTTTGGTGGAACGTCATGACCGTACGGAGGTTGTGCGCGGCCGCGTGCTCCAAAAGCGCGGTCTGCAGCAGGGCCAGGCGCCGGCCCCGCTGCGCCTCCTCGGACTCTCTGAGGGCGGGGGAGGGGTCGCGGATCTCCAGGACGTCGATCTCGAACGGGGCGAGGATCTCCCGTTCGATCGCCTCGGAGAGCCCGAGCTCGGCCAGCCACGGCCCGTAGGTTTCCGAGTCCTGGCCCATCGACGCGACTTCCAGCGCCTGGCCGTCCGCGCCCTTCTGTGGGCGGGGCGCCGCGAGGATGCGTGGGGTCGCGGTCAGGTAGAGCCGGAAGTCGGCGGGGATGCGGGTGTTGTCGTGGATCGCCGTCCATGGACGACCAAGATCACCGGCGGTGCCGTGCGCCTCATCCACGATCGCGAGGTCGAAGCCCCTCATGCGCTGACCGTACAGCCGCTCTCCGCCCGCCAGAGCGGCCTCCAGCGGCCCGCGAACCTTCCGCTGACCCTCGAGGGCGTCGATGTCCTCGCGGTCCACGAGAGAGGCGTACGTGGCGAACACGATGACCGGCCCGTGCCCGGCCCACAGGGCGAGCTGGATCGGGTTGGTGGTGGTGCGCACCCCCAGCTCGTTGAGAACCGGGTCGTTCTCCAGCGAGCACACCGCGACCATGGAGGAGCGGTGACCCACCGCCCGCCACGCCTGGGCGGTCTGCACGAGCAGGTCCAGGGTCGGCACGGTCACGAGGATCCGGCCCTCGGGGAAGCACTCCAGCGCGCACGCAGCAGCCATGATCGTCTTACCGGACCCGGTCGCGGACACGATCGTCCCACGAGCACCCTGAGGCGACACAGATGACCTTGCAGGAAATCCGACCCACTTTCGGAAACTTGACTTCTGCTCTAGCTGGTGCTCCTTGAGCTGGATCACAGACCTCCCCTTACCTCTCCAATCCCGGCAATTATAAAGACCTAGTAGAACGTCAGATGTGATTGCGGTGGAGGATGGCACGAACAGCAGCTTCGAACTCGCGCACCGCCAAGCCGTGTTCATCTCGAGCCGCAACCCAGGCCGAACCCTGCCCGTATGAATCCCGAAGCCGGTAATACGCATCCATCAGACGGGAAGCCTGAGAGCGAAGCTGCTCACTACCAGGAGTCATGAAGAACTGGGTCGTCACTTCGTAGCGGAGAGGATCTGCAGCGGCCAGATCTGACACCGCTACACCAGCTATAGAAGCGTCAAGGATCTGCCCACACAGCCGGTTGTACATGGAGGAGAGTCGCACACTTGCTTCTACGAGTCGATTCACTTCCTCCTTGCGCCTTTCGACTCTCCGTCGAATGAAATCACCGAAGAGAACCAGAGTTCCACCGAGAATTGCTCCAAGCAGTGCCAGCACACTTTGCACTTCGTCACTCCGCAACGTAGGATCTCTGCCATTTCCGCCAACACTACATGCTGCATCTACCCTATGCGTGTGATACGCCGGAACCCACACGAACGAGCGCGCCCCACCCCCTCACAGCCAGTCAGGCCCACGTCACCAACCTCATCCACTC
>NZ_LGCN01000214.1 GCF_001279005.1 Streptomyces caelestis | reverse complement strand
TGGGTGCCGGTGCTGGTCAGGGTGTAGACGGAGGAGGTGTGCTTGCCGTCGCTGCTCTGGCCGCCGTCGTAGAGGATGGCGATGTCGTCCTTGCCGTCCCCGTTGTAGTCGCCTGAAGTGGGTCGGCTGGCGGACCAGTTGAAGCTGCCGGGACTGGTCCAGGTCTTGGCGGGAGCGACAAAGCCGGTTCCCTTACTGGTCAGGGTGTAGACGGAGGTCATGTCCCGGCCGTCCTCCGCCTGGCCGCCGTCGTAGAGGACGGCGATGTCGTCCTTGCCGTCCCCGTTGTAGTCACCGGCAGTCAGTCGGCTCTTGGACCAGGTGAAACTTCCGGAACTGATCCAGTTCCGCACCGGGGCGTCGAAGCCTGTGGAGTTGCTGAGGAAGGTGTACAGCGAGGTTCGGTTCCCGCCCTCGAGGGAGACGCCGTTGTCATACAGGGCGGCGACGTCCGTCCGACCGTCGCCGTTGAAGTCACCTGAGGCGACCACCGACCGCTGCGGCAACAGACGCACCTGCTGTACCCAGGAACGGAGGTCGTCCACACGGGTGTCGACAGCACCGGTCCGAGTCTCGGTGGAGCCGTAGCATCCTCCCTGCCAGGAACGGCTGTGGACGGCGACGAGCTCCGGCGCCCCGTTGTTGAGCCGAACAGCCGGACCGCCGGTGTCCCCCCTGCAGATGGCGCCACCGGAGCCGGCGAGGGAGAGGGTTTCCGCTTCGACGCTCTCCACCATGAACGAAGCGGTGTGCAGCCGGTCGGGCACCCAGGCGTCAGCAGTGCGGCCGAAACCTCCGACGAGCAAGGTCTCCCCCGCGGCGGGAGCGGCGGAGGCGAGAGCGACCGGTGTGACGTCGGTGACCGGCTGCGCCAGCTTGGCCATCACGAGATCGCGCTCCGCGCGCGGAACCAGCTCCACCACCTGGCGGACCTGCCCCCCGGCGCCGACGAGGTCGGCGCGCCCGATCGTGGCGATCGTCCGCGACTGCGGTGGACCGGGAGGCACGGTCGTACCCGTGGCCGGATCGTCGACGAAGCAGCTGGCCGCTGTGAGCAACCACTCGGGGTCGACGAGGGCGCCGGAACAGGCTCGCTGACCGTCGCCGATCTCCAGGTGCGTGGTGAAGGACAAGGCGGCATCGGTGGCGGCCGTACCCGTGACCGCCTGCACCGGAGAGGCGCTCAGTACGAGGGGCGCTGCGAGCATGGCCGCGGCAAGCACGGCCGTGGCGGGTCTGCGAGGGTCTGGGAAACGAGACATTGCGGAGTGTGGTCCTAGCGGTCGGTGGTGGTTGAGGGCGTGCTTCCGGGAACCGGAGACGGGAACGCGGACTCGATCCGGTCACTGTGCGCGCTTCGTGGGGATGCCTGAAGCAGCATCCCCGGCTCTCGGGCGCTGTGGGCCGGATCAGTTCCTGTACGTGCCGACGAAATGGGTGGAGGCGTAGAGCCAGCTGGTCGCCGGGGCGGTGAAGCCGGCCACGGCGCCGTTGAACATGGCGTCGGGGCGGGCGGTCCAGGTCCACATCTTCACCGCCCCGTCGGGCTGGTGGCTCATGACGGCCAGGTCGTCGCGGCCGTCGCCGTTGTAGTCGCCCACGATCAGTTGGAAGCGCTTGATGTCCAGGGCGCCGGCGGCGCTGCTGAGAGTGACCCTGGCGGAGCCGAAGCGGTCCTTGCCACCGACGTTCTCCGACAGGACGGTGGAGACCTTGTCGCTGCCGTCGGCGTAGTCGTACCAGACGGCTGCGTCGTCGCGGCCGTCGCCGTTGAAGTCACCCGAGTGCGGATAGGTGCGGCTCCAGTCCAGCGAGGCGCTCTGCCACCACACGGCCGGGGCCGCGAAGCCGCCGTTCGCCTGGGCGTTGAAGACGTAGGTCTTCACGCTGTCGTCGCCTTGGCCGTAGAAGACGCTCAGGTCGTCACGCCCGTCACCGTTGAAGTCGCCGGTGATGAATTTGGCGCGTGTGCGCGCCCAGGTGCCGCTGGTGGCGGACCAGGAGCTGGCAGGGGCGTTGAAGGTGCCCTGGGCGGTGGAGGTGAAGGTCCACAGCTTGGTGGTTCCGTCCGCGTAGGCGTACCAGACGGCGATGTCGTCGCGGCCGTCGCCGTTGAAGTCTCCTGACTGTGGCGTCATGTAGCTGATGTGGAAGCTGCCCGCCGCGGCGCTCCATGCCTGGACGGGGTTGTTGAAGCCGCCGTCGGGCCGGCCCGTGTACAGCCAGATCTTGACGCTGGTGTCGCTGTAGCCGTACACGGCGGCGATGTCACCGCGGCCGTCACCGTTGAAATCACCGGTGACCGGCTTGTGGTTCTTGGCCTCCCACGTACCGGCGGGGGAGGTGTACGACCTCAGCCAGCCGCTGAGGGATCCGTCCTCCTTGCCGAAGAACGTGTAGGTGGCGTCGGTGCCGGCCGCGAAGTCGTACCAGGCGCCCATGTCACTGCGGCCGTCGCCGTTGTAGTCGTGGCGCGGCGCACTGTTGCTGGACCACTGGGCGACACCCTGGGCATCGAGGACGACCAGGTCTCCACCGGCCCGCAGCACGACGGAACCACTCACGGCGGCGGTCCTGGACTCCCACAGGGTTGAGGTGCCCTCGGCGTTGCGTACGACCAGGTTGCCGTGCGCGTCGAACGCGGCGGTCGCCCCGGGGTTTCCGGCGGTGCCGGTGGACCACAGGGTTTGTCCGGCCGCGGAGGCGACGACGAGATCGCCGTCCGTCTGCATGGTTGCGCGAGCCCCGGCCGAGACCAGACTGTCACCGGACGACAACTGCTGACCGGCGGCCAGCCGGGAGCCGGGCACGGTGTTGTCGGCCCGGGCGGCGATCGCTTCGGTCCGGGCCTCCGCCGGATCGGTCCCGAAGCAACCGCCCTGATGAGAACGGCTGTTGATTCCCACCAACTCCGGAGTGCCGTTGTTGACGCGCAGCAGCGGCCCTCCTGCGTCGCCCTTGCAGATCGCGTCATTCGTGGTCTTGCCGGCGACGTCCACCTGCGACTCGCCGACGGAGCCGACCGTGAAGGAAGCCGTGTGCAGCCGAGTGGGCGCCCACTCGGTCCTCGTACGGCCGTACCCAGCCGCGGTGAGTGTGTCGCCCTGGGCCGCGGCGGTCGTGGCCACCTTGACCGGTGTGATGCCGGTGGCAGGGGTGGCCAGGCGCGCCATGACCAGGTCACGACCCGGACGGGGCACGAGGTCGGTGATCCTGCTGACATGGCCGTCGGTGCCCGACAGGTCGGCACGGCCGATCGTGGCGACGGTCTTCTCGGCCGGCTTGCCCGAAGCGGGTTCCTCGAGTCCGCCGGTGAAGCACGAGGCGGCGGTCAGCACCCACTGGGTGTCGATCAAGGCTCCGGAGCAGGTCCGCAGGGTGTCCTGCCCGTCACCTATCTCCAGTCGCGCCGTGAACGCGTAAGAGGTGTCCGAGACGGCGGACCCGGTGACGGCGTGGGCCGATACGGGCAGTCCGGCGGCTGCCATGGAGGCGGCTATGAAGTACGTGGTCAATGCCGCGCGTGAGCGGTGTGCAGACATCAAGTGTTTTCATTTCTATGAAATACGTGTGGAACATGAAGGGGTATGACTGCTCGGCCGCTCCGGTCTCCACCGACATGTACGCGCGACCCCGCTCGTCCGTGCCTTCTCCGTCATCCGGGTGCTCGTCCTGATGGGAAAGTTCTTCCTCGGGGCCGATCGGCATGCTGGCCCCGGTGATGCGGCAATTGCCGTGCATGACATGCCCGGCAGGCATTTCCAGGGCTGGCCGGCCGGAGTTCCCGCCGGTATCGGCGGCCATCGCTCGCGTGAACCCGAACACCTCAAGTTCCGGCGTTGCTGTCCCCATGACCGCGGCGGTGCCGGAGAATGCCATGCGAAGAAAATCCTTTCGGATCTGCTTCTGCATACTCATCGACACCGATGGACCCCTGTTGAAGACGGCGAACACCCAGAGCTCCACAGCAGTCATCGATCGTCGGCGGAAAAGCGATGGCGGGGTGGAGTGATTGCGCGGCCAGAATCTCTGGCCCGGCGCTTGATCGAGGATGCCTTGGGTGCCGTCCGGCTGTCGTTGACAACCGGTGCACACTTTGTTCACGTTGCGTCGACACTGTGACGCGCGGTGCCCGAAAAGTTCTATTTGTAGTGTTCGGGAAGGGTCTGGAGGCGGAATTCCCTGGGCGACAGCCCGTAGTGGGCGCGGAAGGAGCGGGTGAAGTGGGAGGCGCGGGGCAGGCCCCAGCGGGCGGCGATGGCGTGGACGGGCGTATTGCGCAGCACGGGGTTGGCCAAGTCCCGGCGGGCGCCTTCCAGTCGCTGCCTGCGGATCCAGGCCGCCACCGTTTCCCCCTGCGACCGCCGTTGGAAGATCCGGTGGAGGTAGCTGAGAGAGATGTGGTGCGCGGCGGCGATCGCGGACGGGGTCAACTCGGGGTCGTGCAGGTTCTGCCGGATGAACGCCAGGACGCGTTCGACCATCGCTCTTTGGCGGGCCTCCGGCGACAGGGCGGCCTCCGCGTCCAGCACTTGAGCGAACCAGGTCGACAACAGGTCGAGCACGACCGTGCCCAGCCGCGGTGCGTCGGCGGGCTGGAGGGTGTCCGCCTGCTGTTCCAGGCCGACGAGGAACTCCGTCAGCAGTGCCCCGACGCCCTCTCGTCCCGACAGGCCCCGGCCCAGCAACTCGTCGGCCCGGTGCGCCGGCAGGGGCAGCAGCGCCTTGGGGAAGTCCACGCCTATCCCCCTGATGGCACGGAGCTCCCGGTTGCCCGACGACCGCAGGTCGAACGGCTTCGAGCTGTCGACCAGGTGCAGATCACGCGGTCGGAACGCGCTGGCACGCCCGGCCTGTTCGAGAGCCATCTGCCCGTCGAGCAGCAATGACAGGTGGTACCGCTCGGGGTCGGCCCGGCGGATCATCTGCGGGCTCCGCCGGTACCGCGCCGGCGTGAACGACATCGGCAGCACGGTCACCTCTCCCAGCTCCATCAGTCGGCACTCCACCCTGAAGTCGGCGGTGTGAGGACTGATGATCTCGCTGGAGCGGGTCCGGTCGAGCAGTGCCCGCCAGTGGTCAAGCCGCTCTTCCGCAGGCACGTCCTGGCTGCGGAACATGGTCCCGATCATTCGTTCCCAACTCCGTTGTTCCCCCGGGCAGCCGATCGCCACCATGTGTGTGAAGACCGTCCCCTGTTCTCTCACGCACATTCTGACCCGCGACGCGGGTCGTCCGTGATGGTCGCTGCCGCATGTGGGGACCGCATCGCCGGACCCGGCGCCGGGCCATCGGAGGGCGGGTGCATCGCGCTCGCGAACGCGGCGGGCCGGCCCGTGGCGAGGACAGGGAATTTCCCGCTCGCACGGCCTACTCCCGTGCCGCAGGCCGTTGTACCCCAGCACGGATGCGTCTGATGTGCGCCCCTTCATGGCTGCGAGTTTGCTCAGGGTGACAGGTGAGATGCGCGGGTTCGCTTGCTAGCCTTGGGCCGCTTTGCCGGGGGCGCAGTGGCGGCGCAGTGTGATGACGAATTCAATTCGTGACGCCACGGAATTCCATGCCGCAGATGCTCTTTTCAGTCTGCACCCCATCCCCCGGGATCCATTGCTCCGGCGGCTCTCGCTGCCCCTGCGCGGTGGTCGGGGTCGCCGACCATCAAAGAAAGGACACTCGTGGTTACACGCGCACATAAAATTGCGGTGACTGCACTCGTCGCAATCGCTGCAGTCGGCGGTTTCTCCACCTTCGCGTCTGCCGAGCCCCCTTCTGCGCCTCAGCCGTCCGAGGGAATGCCCTACGCCGTGGAGGACTTCAATTACCCCGGCGCGGATCGAATCCAGGCCACGGAGGGCATAAAGCTGAAGCGAGGAGACGGGCACATTCTTCTGGCGGAATGCGACCCGCAGGCGGATCAGATCAGAGTGCTGACGGTCGCCGACGCGGGCGCCGGGCGGCGGGGGACCTACTGCTTCGAGGCCACCTCCACGTCCGGTTACCTCACGCTCGAACTGCCGCGGGTGTTCGCGTTGGAGGCCGGCGAGAACCCCATCAGCGCCGACCTGACCGCCGGGGGCCAGACCCGGACGGTCGACGTGCCCGAAGGCGGGTTCGAGCCCGTGGGTGAAGGGACCGTGGGCGGTGCCCAGTCCGTCCTGGTCGAGATACGCGTCACCGGTTGATGCCGTCGCCGGGCGGGTCCCGTACGGCTTCGTACGCGCTCACACGGTCGCACGACGCGGCGACCCCAGTGAACGCGACGACCGGCCCAGCAGGTCCTGGCCTCCCGTGACGAACAGGGGGGAGGGCAGGGCCCGATGACGCCTTCTCGAGGGCGCGGCGTCTCCACATGGGCCGGCCGCCCCTTCGGTTCCCGTCCGGCTCGGGGTCAGGACTGTCGAAACTCAAGGAGCCTCATGAAATGGAAACGGCATCGCTTCCCCGGGAAACGGAGACGTGCCGCAAGCCGCATCTCGTTCGCCGTCGCCACGGCTGTCCTCTCCGGGCTGCTCTCCGTGCAGCCCGCTGCCGCCGAGGAGGTGCCTGATGCGACGGTGGAACCGGTCCATCTGACCTCCCGTCAGCAGGTGGTCGACATCTGGGCCACCAGCGGCACCGAGGTCAGGACCGCCGCCGAGGCCGCACTGCTCGGCTCCGACCAGGACATCGGCACCTTCCTGGCCACCTACGGGGACCTGGAGACACAGGACTACCGGGTCGAAGCGGCACAGCTCGCGAGCCTCGGCGGAGAGAACACCCTCGCCGCCGTACGCGAGGCGCTGGCCGGGGATCTCGGCGACCTGGCGAGCTTCATGAGGAAGGGGTGGCAGGAGCCCTTCCAGCAGGACCGGAGAGTGCTCGTGGCCCGGGCGGTCGACGCCGGTGGTCCCGAGGTCCAGGCCCGTGGACGAGCCGCTCTCGGCGGCACCGCGGAGGACGTGGCGAAGTTCCTCGAGACCGGGTGGAGCGAAGCCCGGGACCAGGACGACCGCGTCCTGGTCACCCAGCTCGTCGCGACGGGTGGCCCGCAGGTGAGAGCGGCCGGGCAGCTGGCCCTGAGCGGCACCATGGACGATGTCCGTGAGTTCCTCGAGGTGGGCCAGTTCGTCGCGCGCGACCGCGACCAGGAGCACGCCACCGTCGCGGAGTTGGCGAAGCAGGCAGAGCAGGCGGGCAAACTGGCCGCCAGTGAGACCAAAGCCGCTGAAGACGCTTCCGCTGAAGCAGTCGAAGCGTCCAAGCAGGCCAAGGAGGCCGCTCAGAAGGCGGCGAAGGAAGCCGAGGCCACGAAGGAGGACTCGGCCGACGCCGCCCGTGCGGCCAACCGCGCGGCGAAAGCCGCTTCCGGCGCGGCCAAGGCGGCCCAGCGGGCCATCTCGGCCGCCAACGCGGCCAGCCGGTCCGCGCGCGTGGCGTCCGCGGCGGCGGCGCAGGCAGCGGCCGCTGCCGCAGGCGCCGCCGACGCCGCGTCGAAGGCGCGCAACGCAGCCGCGGCGGCGGCCACCGACGCCACCCAGGCGGACGCGGCCAAGAAGGCCGCGGTCCAGGCGCGCAATGCGGCACAGGGGGCCACCAAGGCAGCCGATGCCGCCGACCAGGCCGTGAAGGCCGCCACCGCCGCGGGCAAGGCCGCCGTCTCCGCGGCCAGCGCCGGCAGCAATGCCGCCGCCGCCGCCGACGCCGCTGTGCTCGCAGGTCAGTTCGCGGGGCAGAGCAGCACCGCGGCCGCGAACGCGCGGGCGGCAGCCGCCTCGGCCCACCGCCAGGCCGCGGAAGCCAACCGTGCAGCCAACGCCGCCGAATCGCTCGCGAACAAGGCGGCCACGGCGGCCGGGCAGGCCCGCGACGCCGCTCGATCCGCCGCGGAACACGCCCGTAAGGCGGCGGACGCCGCGGACGACGCCGCGGAGCACGCCGGCGAGGCCGCCGAGGCGGCCACACGATCCACGGCCCACGCCAACGCGGCGACCGAGGCGGCGAACGCCGCCTCGCAGGCAGCCGAACAGGCCGGTGACGTCTACGCGCTGGCCCGCGAGGTCGAGGCCGAGGAACTGCTCGTCCGCACCAACGCCGGCATCGCCAGGGCCCGCGACCTCAAGGCCGAGGAGGAGGCTCAGGAAGCCCGGCGCACCGCCCGGACCGAGGCGGTGCAGGAGGCGCGCCGCACCGCGGAGGACCTCGCACGCCGGGCTCAGCAGGGCACGGACGACGAGGAGATCGCCAGGCTGGGCCGGCAGCTGGCGCTGTCGGACCTGGAGAACGGCAGACCGTGGCTGCGCGCAGCGGCCCAGAACGCACTGGGCGAGGACACCGCGGGCGTCGTCGCCTATGTGCTCACCGGACGTGCGGACGCACAGGCGCGGGACGACAGCGCGGATGCCGAACGGTTGGCGGAGGAGAGTTCCGTCAAGGAGGTCCGCGACGCCGCCGAACTCGCTCTGAACGGCGACGCCGCCGCGGTGAGTGCCTTCCTGCGTCAGGGGCAGTACGACGCGGGCAGCGAGGCCTTCCGCGTGGAGGTGGCCAGGGCCGCGGACGCGGGCGGTCCCGTCGTCAGGGAAAAAGCCCGGCAGGCGCTGAACACGGCGACCACCGACGCCTACCGCACCTTCCTCACCTCCACTCTGGCGGAAGCGCGGGAGCAGGACGAGAGGGTCCAGGCCACCCAACTGGTCGACAGCGGGACTCCCGAGGTCCGGGCCGCCGCGCGCGTCGCGCTGGAAGGGCCCTCGTACCTGCTGCACCAGTTCGTCGAGACCGGTCAGTACACCGCTCAGCGCAAGGACCTGCTGGCCCTCACGCACCAGCAGCAGGTTCTCAAGCTCGTGGCCGAGGCGGCCCAGGTCGCCTCCGAGGCCCAGGCGGACGCCGCCCGGGCGCAGGCCACGGCGGCAACCGCCCGGAAGGCCGCCACCGAGGCCCAAGGATGGGCCGACAAGGCCAAGAAGTCCGCCGCCGCAGCGGAGCGGTACGCCACGCAGGCGGACCAGCACGCCAAGGACGCGGAAGCCTCCGCGAAGCAGGCTGCCGAGTCCGCGAGGACGGCGCGCGCCGCGGCCCAGCGGGCCGACAGCTCGGCCCGCCGGGCGGCGGTCGCGGCCGGCGACGCCACGGTGTCGGCGGAACTGGCGCAGACCTCGGCCGGTATGGCCTGGGCATCGGCCAATGCGGCCAAGGTGTCCGCGAAGCGCGCCGGGAAGAGCGCGGCCGAAGCCCTCGGCGCGGCGGCGGACGCCTTCGTGGCCGCGGTCAAGAAGTACCGGGAGGAGGAGGAACAGAGGCGCCGTGAGGCGGTGGCCAAGAAGGAGGCCGCGGAGAAGCAGGGCGCCAGCCCCGCCGAACTGTACCGGTGCGGCATTCTCGGGTGCGAGGCCGCCAAGAACCCCGGGCGCTGGTGCCAGCACCACGAGGCGTACTGCGATGTGCTGGCCCTCGGCCCCTCCTTGGAGGCGTTCGGCGAGAGGGTGTGGGAGTTCGAGAAGACCATCCTCGGACTCAGCGAGCTGGAGAACTGCGCGCAGAAGGGCGACCTCTGGGCCTGCTGGGAACTGCAGAAGGACGTCATCATGACGTCCAAGCTCCGCGGGCTGACCCTTGCCTACCGGGCCCTGCGCCAGGCGGCGCGAGGCTGCACCCAGTGCTTCGTCGCCGGCACGCCCGTGCTCATGGCCGACGGCAGTCACAAGCCGATCGAACAGGTACGGGCCGGGGACCTCGTCCGCGCCACGGATCCGCTGACCGGTGAGAGCGGTGCCCGCAGGGTGACGGACCGGATCGTGACCCGCGGGGACAAGCACCTCACCGCTGTCACCATCCGTGGGCCGACCGGCGACCGGGGCGGGATCACCGCCACCGGCGACCACCCGTTCTGGAGCACCAGCCTCCGCACCTGGGTGGCCGCGGCGGACCTGCGCCCCGGTGACGCCCTGCGGACCGACAGCGGTTCCACGGCGACGGTCCTCGCCGGCCACGCCTCCGTCCAGCGGGTCACCACCTACGGCCTCACGGTGGAGGATCTCCACGCGTTCCACGTGGTGGCCGGACGGACCCCGGTTCTGGTCCACAACAGCGAGTGCAAGATCCTCGTCCTGGGGGTCACAGAACACATCGAGGATGCGACCAGGAATATCCCGAATGGCTACAATCACATGGACCCCTCTCTCCAGAAGGTGGAGAGTTACCTTCCGGGTGGTATTCCCTACACCCAGTGGATGTCCCTGGTGGAAGACGCGATGCGCAGAAACCAGAAGATTGCCGTCAGCCTCAAGGGTTTCAGCCCTCCGAACGGTACGTGGCAGCAGAAGTTCGACCTCGCTGTGAGCAAGGGGCAAGGATCCAACTGGAGGTCCACCGAATGGGAAATGGCCCGGATCGAGTACTACTACCGCACCGAGCACCTCGACTGGGACAACGTGAGGTTCTACGACGACAACGGTAAGGAGATCCCGAAGGGCTCCATCAAGCCGCCGCTGCGTCCGGGACAGAATCGGGAGTGAGAGTGGAGTATTCCTCCGGCCGGCATTTCACGGCGTGGCAGTACACGGTCGCCCACCACAGTCGGATCCTGCTGCGCAGTCCACGCCGCACGGCGTCCGACACCCGGATCGACCTCCACGTCGGTGGCGTCAGCGCGTTGCTGATACGTCCCTCCTACCGAGGGATCACGGTCCGTGAGGGAACGGACGAGGAGAAGGGAAGGGTGACGGAGATTCTCGGCCCGCAGGTCTTCGCGCGCGGAGAGCGACTGCACGTCATCGGCGAGGACCGGATGACCGGCTTCATCGCGGGCGGGCCGCTCGAGCACCGCGAGACCCGGGCCGCCGATTCCGAACCCTCCGGTTTCCTTCCCATGCCCCCGACCGAATAGCAGGACCGCGGGTGAGTCCCGAACCTTCGGGCCGGGACTCACCCGCGGTCTGCGGAACCACATCTGGACGGACATGACCCAGGAATTCCACTCCGACCGCACCTTCACGCTGTGGCATTACACGGCCGCTCACGGCGATCGGCTGCTGCTGAGGGCCAAGGCGGAGGCGGACAAGCCGCGCATCGACCTTCACGTCGAAGGCGTTCGCGGCTTCATGCTGACGCCGATCCACCGCGGCCTCACCATCAGGCGGGCAACCGCCGGAGAGAGGCAGCGGGTGGAGGCGGAGTTCGGCGTCGACGTCGACGAGGCGGCCACCGTGCACGTCATCGGCGCCCGGCACATGCGGGGATTCGTCGTCGGCGGACCTCTGCGGTGGCACGAGGACAACGGCGACTTCCGGGACCCTTCGCATTTCGGGCCCATCCCGGGCACCCCCTGACCGCAGGCGGACGAAGCGCCTCCCGCCGGGACGGCGGACGCCTCGGGCAATCCCTGTCGTCCCGGTTCGGGAAGCGTCCTCAGGCGCCTCTCAGTGGGCACGGCCTGGCCGGTACGCCAGCCCGTGCCCGACGGGGTACAGCACCGTCGCCGGGTCGTCCGCCCGCTGCACCGGCACCGGCAGCGTGCCGCGCGGGCGCACCCTGCCCGCGATCACCCGTGCCGCCGCGCGCAGTTCGACGTCGGTCCAGGAGTACGTCGCCAGGTACGCCCGCACGCCGGGCAGGTGGGCCACGTCGTAGGGGTTGCGGACCGCCACCGCGACCACCGGCTTCCCGGTCGCCAGCAGGTGCTCGACGAGCGTCTTCTGGCTGCTGGAGGCGGTGACGTTGTACGTCCCGACGACCACCGCGTCGGCGTCCCGGGCCGCCGCGACCGCCTCGGCGACGGTGGCGGCGGACGGCGCCGTGCCGGTGGGCAGGGCGGTGGCGGTGAAGCCCAGCTCGGTCAGGGCGTCCGCGAGCACCCCGGTCGGCGGTCCGGTGGTGCCGGACGGGGAGGCCGGGTCGGCGCCGACCACGAGCACCTGGGGCGTCCGGCGCCGGGACAACGGCAGCAGACCGCCTTCGTTGACCAGCAGGGTGGTGGTGCGCTCGGCGATCCGGTCGGCGGCGGCCAGGTGCGCACGGGTGCCGACGGCGCGGTCGACCCCGGCGTGCGAGACGTACGGGTCGTCGAACAGGCCCAGCCGGGCCTTCAGCCGCAGCACCCGCAGGACCGACTCGTCGAGCCGGGACTCGGTCAGCTCGCCGTCGCGCACGGCGTTCAGGACCGCGTTCCAGGCGACGTCCAGGGAGGGCGGGTTGAGCAGCTGGTCCACGCCCGCCTTGAGGGCCAGCACCGGCACCCGGTCGTCGCCGTACTTCGTGCGGACGCCCTCCATGCCGAGGGAGTCGGTGACCACGACCCCGTCGTAGCCCAGCTCCTCCCGCAGGATGCCGGTGAGGATGGGGCGGGAGAGGGTGGCCGGGTCCTCGGAGGGGTCGAGGGCCGGGACGACGATGTGCGCGGTCATGATCGAGTCGATGCCCGCGGCGACGGCCGCCCGGAACGGCGGCGCGTCGAGCCGTTCCCACTGCTCGCGGGTGTGGTGGATGTACGGCAGCTCGGCGTGGCTGTCGGTGATCGTGTCGCCGTGTCCGGGGAAGTGCTTGGCGGTCGCGGCGACCCCGGACGACTGGTAGCCCTCGACCTCCGCCGTGACGAGGTCCGCGACCGCGTCCGGGTCGGAGCCGAAGGACCGCACCCCGATGACGGGGTTGGCCGGGTCGACGTTGACGTCGGCCACCGGGGAGTAGTTCTGGCGGACGCCCAGCGCGCGCAGTTCGCTCCCCGCGATCCGGCCGAGGGCGCGGGCGTCGGAGCGGGAACGGCCCGCGCCGACGGCCATCGCGCCCGGGAACAGCGTCGCGGGTTCGCCCACACGGGCCACGATGCCGTGCTCCTGGTCGGTGGAGACGAGCACGGGCAGCCCGCGCTCCAGCCCGAGCGACGCCTGCTGGATGCCGTTGGACAGGTCCGCGATCTGGTGCGGGTCGCGGGTGTTGTGCGCCCAGGAGAAGTAGATGACGCCGCCGACCCGGTACCGGGCGAGCAGTTCGGCGGCCGTGCGGACGCCGATCTCCTCGAGGTTGGCGTCGACGTCGGCCTGGTCGGGGTCGGTGGCGGAGTGGCCGTACACCCGCATCACGAACAGCTGGCCGACCTTCTCCTCCAGCGTCATGCGGGAGACGAGGGCGCGCAGCCTCCTGTCGTCGTGCGCGGCCGGGCCGGTGGCCGCGTGGACGGCGCCGCCGGCCGCGAGGGCGGTGGTGACGCCCGCCGTCGCGGCGAGGACGGCGCGTCGGGACGGACGTGCGGTGCTTCCCGTGCTTCCGGTGCTGCTGTCGGGCACGTGCGCTCCTTTGGGAGGTGATCCGCGGGGGACCGGGGATCCACTGAAGGAAACTGCCGGGAGGTCACCAATATCCGGGAAGTTTCTGCCGGTCAAGGGGATGCGCGGCAACCGGGGAGGGGCCGTCATCGGCGCAGGAGGAGGGGCGCGCCGATGACGGCGTGCTGCCGGCCGCGGCACGGCGGAGGGGGCGGGCCCGAGAGCGCAGCCGGCGGCGAGGGCCGGCGCCGCGCCACGGGGACTCGTCCGGCAGCCCGCCCCTGGGACGGACGGAGGCGGGGACGGGTTCCCCGCCCGGGCCGTGTTCTCCCGAAGCCGGGGCCGAAGCCGGGGCCGGGGGCGCGGACGGGGTCAGCGGGGCGAGTGCGCCGACACCTCGGGCCAGTGCCCGCACAGCGTGCGGACGGTCTCCGCGATCGCCGGACGACGGGCCGCCCCGGTACGCCACAGCGCGTACAGCCGCCGTACGGGCATGGGGTCGAGCGGCACCTCCACCACCCCGGCGGGCAGCGGGCCGCGCCCCAGCCGGGGGATCAGCGCGACGCCGAGCCCGGCCGCGACCAGGGCGACCAGGGTCGGGTTCTCGTCGGCCTGGTGGACGATCTCCGGCTCGTGCCCGGCCGCGCGCAGGGTGCGCACCAGCCACTCGTGACAGACCCGCCCCGGCGGCTGGCAGATCCACCGCTCGCCGCCCAGCTCCTCCCGCCGCACCGCCGTACGCCCCGCGAAGGGGTGGTCCCGCGGCACCAGCAGATCGCACAGGTCGTCACCGATGACCGCCTGCTCCACGCCCGCCGGGGCCGGCAGCGGCGCGATGTCCCAGTCGTGCGCGACGACCAGATCGACCGCGCCCTTGGCCACCAGGTCCACGGAGAGGTGCGGGTCGATCTCGGTGAGCCGGGTGTCGAGCGCGGGGTGCCGGCGCGCCAGGTCGGCCAGCACGGGCGGCAGCAGCCCGCGGGCCGCCGACGCGAACGCGGCGATGGCCAGCCGCCCGGCCGGCACCCCGCGCCGCTCCTCCAGCTCCGTCTCCGCCCGCTCCACGATGGCGATCAGCTCCCGGGCCGCGCGCACCAGCTGGTGCGCCTCGTCGGTCAGCCGCACGCCCCGGCCCTCCCGCTCCAGCAGCACCGTCCGCGTCTCCCGCTCCAGCTTGGCGATCTGCTGGGAGACGGCGGACGAGGTGTAGCCGAGCGCCGCGGCGGCGGCGCCGACGGTGCCGTGGACGGAGACGGCGTGCAGGGCGCGCAGCCGCTGGAGGTCGAGCATGACGGCTCCCCGATCGGTTAGCGGTGCTTCATCCAACCATGCAGGAATCATTGCTGGTGCTGAAGTGTGGGGGCGGTGATCCTCGACGCATGCGACCTTCCCACCTGTTCCTCGCCGTCCTCGTCACCGCCGTGTGGGGGGTGAACTTCACCGTCATCGAGGTCGGGCTCGGCCACTTCCCGCCGCTGCTCTTCTCCGCCCTGCGCTTCCTGGTGGCGGCGCTGCCCGCGGTGTTCCTCGTGGGGCGGCCCGAGGTGGCGTGGAAGTGGATCGTCGGGGTGGGGCTCGCGCTGGGGGTGGCCAAGTTCGGGCTGCTGTTCGTCGGCATGGACGCGGGGATGCCGGGCGGACTGTCCTCGCTGGTCCTCCAGGTCCAGGCGGTGTTCACGGCCCTGTTCGCCTTCGCGCTCCTCGGCGAACGCCCCTCCCGGATACGGCTGGTGGGCATGGCGGTGGCGCTGGCCGGCATCGGCGTGGCCGCGGCCGACGAGGGCGCCTCGGGCCCGCTGCTCGGTTTCGCCCTGGTCGTCGCGGCGGCGGCCTGCTGGGGCGTCTCCAACATCCTCACCCGCAAGGCGGCGCCCCCGGACGCCCTGAACTTCATGATCTGGGTGAGCACGGTGCCGGTGCTGCCGCTGCTGGGCCTGTCGCTGCTGCTGGAGGGCCCGTCGCGGGACCTGGACGCGCTGCGCGGCCTGGACTGGCAGGGCGCGGGCACGGTGCTCTTCGTCGCCTGGGTCGCCACGGTGTTCGGCTTCGGCGCCTGGGGGTGGCTGCTGCGCCGTCACCCCGCCTCCACGGTCGCGCCGTTCTCCCTGCTCGTCCCGGTCTTCGGGATGTCGTCGGCCGCGCTGTTCCTGGGCGAGTCGGTCACCCCGCTGCGCTGGTGCGCGGCGGCGCTGCTGGTGGGCGGGGTGGCGCTGGCCTCGGTGACGCCGCGGCGACCCCGGTCACGGAGGAGGGGCTCGGCGTCGGGAACGAGGTGCTGACCGGTCCGTCCACCCCCGGCGCCGCCGTGCTCGCGCAGAAGCAGCTCGCGGCCGGAGCCCGGACGCACCGGGGCGAACGCCGTCCGGAGGAGATCCCCGACGCGGCCCGCCGACTGACGTCCACGCCTGATCCGTACGGGTGAACCGCCCGTATCCGTAGGGGTGTCGCCTCCTGCCGCTCCCGTCACCCATGGGTGCCTTACGCACTGTGAAGTGCCCTTTTCCCGTCGGAGAGCCGCATCCCGATGATGGTGCAGGGCGCTGCCGGGTGCCCGCCTGCGACCTGGTGCGAAACCGGCGCCGAGGGGGGCGACCGCTGTCACCGTGAGCGGAACGGGAAGCGACGGCGGCTACGGCGGCCGCCGTCCGGCAGGGCCCCGGTACGGAGTCCACCGGCGGCCGGATCCCACAAAAACTCGTTGAACTCTTGATTACCTGCTTGTCGGTCACCAAGAATGCGGTCGACACCTGTTCCCCGAAACACCGCTGGAAGGGAATCGAAGCAGATGAAGAGCCGATCCCAGAGATTAGCGTTGAGTGCCCTGACCGCCGCCGCCCTGACCGCCGCGCTTCCGGCGGCACCTGCCTTCGCCACCGACGAGGTCGACTGCGGCGCCGCCACCGAGCTCGTCAGGATGACGTACTCGCAGAACGGTGCGGAGCACACCAGGTGCTGGAAAGACCCCGGCAGTGTCTCGCTCAACCAGGAGGGCGTCACCTCCTTCTCCTCGGGCGCCGAGGAGGTGGTCGTCTTCTGGACCACGGGCCAGGGCTGGAACGTCGACGTACTCGAACCCCACACGTCGGCCCCCTTCGCCGGCGCCGACACCTATCGCGTGTTCGGCTTCCAGGTCAGGTAGGCGCGACCCGTCGGTTGCCGGACCGGCCCTGAAAGGCCGGTCCGGCAACCGACGGCGGCGTGGTCCCGCGATCACCTCGGTGCGAGGCCCGGCCGAGGGCGAACCGCCCAGGGGGAGCCGGTCCAGGGGGAGCCGGCCCTTGCACGTCCTTTGGGCTCCCGGCCCGCACTTCCCCGGCCAGGTCCTCCGCACCGGGGAGGGAAGGGCCCCGCGGCGGTCGGCGACGAGCGCGTCGAGCGCGGTGCTCGGTCCGGCGGTCGCGGCGTCGGTCCCGCCGCGTCACCAGGGGAGCACACCGGCGCGGTCGGTCACCGTGCCGGTGGGCGTGTCGGGACCCAGGACGGCGATGCGCACCGCCGCCTCCGCGCCCTCCTCGACGCCCTGCCCGACGTGGCCGGTGAACTCGGTCGCGGTCTGGCCGGGGTGGGCCACCACGGCGGCGGCGTCCGCCGCGTAGTGGTCCATGTCGTGCCCGTGGCCGACCTGGGCGGAGCGCCCGTGCCCGCGGCGGTCGTGGGCGA
>NZ_LGCN01000213.1 GCF_001279005.1 Streptomyces caelestis | reverse complement strand
GATGTCTCCACGAGGATGGCCCGGCCGGCGTGCCGTCAGCCTCCGTCAGCCGACTGACATCCGGCCGACGGCTCGCTCACGTCAGTACCGGGGCAGTGCCGGGACCCGACCGGCGGCTCTCACGGGGACGCGCGTCGGCCAGCGTGCGGGACGGGCGCACGAGGGGAGGACGGCGGGGCGGGGCGCGGGCCGAGGCACGGTGGGAGACGCTGTCCGGCCGTCCCGCGCCCCGGCCGGCGAATTTCCGCGTCCGGTCAGGCCGACTCGTTCAGCAACCGGGTCAGGTGTTCCCGGCCGGGGGTGAGGAGGCCGGGCAGCGGGGCGGCGTCGGCGTACCAGCGCTTCTCGTACTCCCAGCAGAGCCAGCCGTCCCAGCCGTGCCGGGAGAGGACCTCCACGACGTCGGCCAGCGGGAGGACGCCGGCGCCGAGCGGGAGCGGGGACGTGTCGTCGGCGGAGGCGATGTCCTTGACCTGCACGTACCCGAGGTGCGGGGAGAGGGCCGCGTGGCTCTCCACGGGCTGCTCGCCGCCGAGCCAGGTGTGCATCACGTCCCACAGCGCGCCCACCTGCCGGTGGCCGACCAGGCCGAGGACCCGCATCGCGTCGGCGCCGGTGCGGTGCGAGTCGTGGGTCTCCAGCAGGATGCGCACGCCCAGGTCGGCGGCGTACTCGGCGGCCGTGCCCAGCCGGCGGGCGGCCGTCGCGTCCGCCTCCTCGGGGCTCTGGTCGGCGCCGCCGCCGGGGAGGACCCGGACGAAGGGGGCGCCGAGGTCCCGGGCGAGGTCGAGGAGGGCGCGGACCTCGTCGATGACGGGTTCGTCCGCGCCGGGCGCGGCGACCCGGGCGTACCCGGCGACGCCCAGCACCTCGATGCCGGCCGCCTTGAGCCCGGCGGCCACGTCGGCGCGTCGTGCGGGATCGAGGCCCGGGTGGACGGGCTCCTCGGGGTGGGCGCGCAGTTCGACGCCGTGGTAGCCGTGGGCGGTCGCGAGGGCCAGCACGTCGGTGAGCGGCAGCCCGGGGACGCCGAGGGTGGAGAACGCCAGCTTCATGTCAACGGACCCTACCCGCGACCTCCGGCGTCACTCCCCCTCGCCACTTCGGTGTCGCGGCTTCCGTACGCGCGCGACGGCCTTCCCGCATCACCGGAACCCGCCGGCGCCGCCGGCGACTCCGGCAAGGACACCCCTCAGGGGCGCGGGCCCGCATCGTTGTGCGGCTCCGCCGCGCAGGCGCGACCGGCCCCCAGGACCCGCACCGACGGTGCACTTCCGGGACCCCGGGTCCGATCAACCACGCGGCCCCGCGGTGGACCCCCGCACCATCAACTCCCCCCGCACCGAGGCGATGCCGCCGGGCGGCTCCTCCTCCCGCCCCATGGCGATCCGCCCCGCCCGGGCCCCCGCCTCCGCCAACGGCAACCGCACCGTCGTCAGCGCCGGCACCACGTCGATGCTGAACGGCAGATCGTCGAACCCGGCCACCGACACCTCGTCCGGGATCCGCAGCCCCGAGTCCCGCAGCGCCGCGCACGCCCCCAGCGCGACGGAGTCGTTCGCCGCGACGACGGCCGTCAACGACGGGTCGCGGCGCAGGAGTTCGAGCGTCGCCTCGTACCCCGACCGCCGGTCGTAGCGGCCGTGCACGGTCCACCGGGGGTCATCCTCGATGCCGTGCGCGGCCAGCGCGTCCCGGTGGCCCTCGAGCCGGTGGCGGGTGGTGGTGCGTTCCTGGGGGCCCGCGATGTAGCCCAGCCGCCGGTGCCCCAGCCCGATGAGATGCTCGGTGAGTTCCCGTCCGCCGCCCCGGTTGTCGAAGGTCAGCGCGATCGCCCCGGTCTCCGGCGCCTGCGGCCGGCCGCACAGCACCACCCGGGTCCCGGCGTCCGCCAGTTTCCGCAGCTTCGCGTCCATGGCCGCCTTGTGCGGCGCGTCCTCGATCGCGCCGCCGGTCAGCACCACCGCCGCCGCCCGCTGCCGCTGGAGCAGCGTGAGGTAGGTCAGTTCGCGTTCGGGGGAGCCGCCCGTGTTGCACACGACCGCGAGTCTCTCCCCGCCCGCGCGCCCGCCCGGCCCCCCGATCTCCGCCTGGATCGCGCTCGCCATGATGCCGAAGAACGGGTCGGCGATGTCGTTCACCAGGATGCCCACCAGGTCGGAGGTGGCGGCGGCCAGGGCGCTGGCGGGCCCGTTGAGGACGTAGTCCAGCTCGTCGACGGCCTTCAGCACCCGTTCACGGGTGGTCGCGGCCACGGGGTAGTTCCCGTTGAGCACGCGCGACACCGTCGCGGGGGAGACCTGCGCGCGAGCCGCCACGTCCGCCAGGGTCACCGTCATGTCTCGTCCTCCGCCTCGCGCGTTCGCCGTACGCCGTCGTACACACCCACGCCCACACCCGTGGTTCCGAGCAGACCCTACGGCCATCCGCGCGGCTGTTCGCACCCTCGAACAAGCCGGGCTCGCCGTGGTCTTGTCCACACTGCCGTTCAGAGGCTAGCTTCTACGTACATAGAAAGCGCTTGCTGTCACGCTCACCAGTGGGGCGTACGCGGCGCGCGAACCGCGTACGAAGGGAATGACGTGACACGCAAGACGGTGCGTATCGCCATGAACGGTGTGACCGGGCGCATGGGCTACCGCCAGCACCTCGTCCGCTCCATCCTGGCCCTGCGCGAGCAGGGCGGCCTCGACCTCGGCGACGGCACCGTGCTGTGGCCGGAGCCGATCCTGGTCGGCCGGCGGGAGCACGCGCTGAAGGCGCTGGCCGAACGGCACGGGCTCGAGCACGTCGCGACGGACGTGGACGCGGTCCTCGCCGACGAGAGCGTCGACATCTACTTCGACGCCCAGGTGACCTCGGCCCGCGAGGAGGCGATCAGGAAGGCGATCGCCGCGGGCAAGCACATCTACACCGAGAAGCCGACCGCCACCGGCCTCGACGGCGCCCTGGAACTCGCCCGCCTGGCGAACGCGGCCGGCGTCAAGCACGGCGTCGTCCAGGACAAGCTGTTCCTCCCCGGCCTGCTCAAGCTGAAGCGCCTCATCGACGGCGGCTTCTTCGGCCGCATCCTCTCCGTGCGCGGCGAGTTCGGCTACTGGGTGTTCGAGGGCGACTGGCAGGAGGCCCAGCGCCCGTCCTGGAACTACCGCTCCGAGGACGGCGGCGGCATCGTCGTCGACATGTTCCCGCACTGGGAGTACGTGCTGCACGAGCTGTTCGGCCGGGTGAAGTCCGTCCAGGCCCTCACCGCCACCCACATCCCGCAGCGCTGGGACGAGAACGGCAAGCCCTACGACGCCACCGCCGACGACGCCGCCTACGGCGTCTTCGAACTCGAGGGCGGCGCCATCGCCCAGATCAACTCCTCCTGGACGGTCCGCGTCAACCGCGACGAACTGGTCGAGTTCCAGGTCGACGGCACCGAGGGCTCCGCCGTCGCCGGACTGCGGGGCTGCCGCGTCCAGCACCGCTCCGCCACCCCCAAGCCGGTCTGGAACCCGGACATCCCCGCCACCGAGGCCTTCCGCGACCAGTGGCAGGAGGTCCCCGACAACGGCGAGTTCGACAACGGCTTCAAGGCCCAGTGGGAGCTCTTCCTCAAGCACGTCTACGCCGGCGCCCCCTACCACTGGGACCTGCTGGCCGGCGCCCGCGGCGTCCAGCTCGCCGAGCTGGGCCTGAGGTCCTCGGCCGAGGGCCGCCGCCTCGACGTGCCGGAGATCGCGCTGTGACCCTCCACCTCCCCGATGCCGGCGGCGCCCTGCGGGCCTACGAGCCCCGCACCGAGCCCCTCGCCCTCACGACCGGAGCCCCCCTCACCTCCCGCACGGTCTTCTCGGCCGCGCACGTCGTCGCCGACCCGTACGCCGACACCACCCCCGACTCGCCGGCGGCCGTCGACTGGGACGCCACCCTCGCCTTCCGCCGCCACCTGTGGTCGCACGGCCTGGGCGTCGCCGAGGCCATGGACACCGCCCAGCGCGGCATGGGCCTGGACTGGGCCGGAGCGGCGGAACTCATCCGCCGCTCCGCCGCCGAGGCGAAGGCGGCCGGCGGCCGCATCGCCTGCGGCGTCGGCACCGACCAGCTCGCCGGCGGCACCCTCGCCGAGGTGCGGGCGGCGTACGAGGAACAGCTCGCGGTCGTCGAGGAGTCCGGCGCGCAGGCCATCCTGATGGCGTCCCGCGCGCTGGCCGCGACGGCGAAGAGCCCGGACGACTACCTGGAGGTCTACGGCCACCTGCTCCGCCAGGCCGCCGAGCCCGTGATCCTGCACTGGCTGGGCCCCATGTTCGACCCGGCCCTGGAGGGCTACTGGGGCTCGTCCGACCTCGACGCGGCCACCGACACCTTCCTGGAGGTCATCGCCGCCCACCCGGACAAGGTCGACGGCATCAAGGTCTCGCTCCTGGACGCCCAGCGCGAGATCGACCTGCGCCGCCGCCTGCCGCAGGGCGTGCGCTGCTACACCGGCGACGACTTCAACTACCCCGAGCTGATCGCCGGCGACGAGCAGGGCTTCAGCCACGCCCTGCTCGGCATCTTCGACCCGCTCGGCCCGCTGGCGGCGGAAGCGGTCCGCGTCCTCGACACGGGGAACACGGAGGGCTTCCGCGCCCTCCTCGACCCGACCGTCGAACTCTCCCGCCACCTCTTCCAGGCGCCCACCCGCTTCTACAAGACGGGCGTGGTCTTCCTGGCCTGGCTGGCGGGCCACCAGAGCCACTTCACGATGGTCGGCGGACTGCAGTCGGCGCGCTCCCTGCCGCACTTCGCCCGCGCCTACGAACTCGCCGACGGCCTCGGCCTGTTCCCCGACCCGAAGCTCGCCGAGGAACGCATGAGGACCCTGCTGCACCTGTACGGAGTGACCCCGTGACCGACCTCGCGCGCTTCAGCATCAACCAGATGACGGTCAGGCAGCTGTCGCTGCCGGACCTCGTCGACGCCTGCCGCGAGCTGGGCGTACCGGGCGTGGGCCTGTGGCGCGAGCCCGTCCAGGCGTACGGCGTGGAGGCCGCGGCCAAGCTCGTGCGCGACGCGGGCCTGGCGGTGACGACGCTGTGCCGGGGCGGCTTCCTCACCGCGATCGACCCCGGCGAGCGGGCGGCGGCGCTGGCCGACAACCGGCGGGCGGTCGACGAGGCGGCCGTGCTCGGCACCGACACCCTGGTCCTGGTCTCGGGCGGACTGCCGGCCGGCTCCAAGGACCTGCGCGGCGCCCGGGAACGCATCGCGGACGCGCTCGCCGAACTCGGCCCCTACGCCGAGGAGCACGGGGTGAAGCTGGCCATCGAGCCGCTGCACCCCATGTTCGCCTCCGACCGGTGCGTGGTCTCCACGCTCGCCCAGGCCCTGGACATCGCGGAGCGCTTTCCCGCCCACCAGGTGGGCGTCACGGTCGACACCTACCACATCTGGTGGGACGACCAGGCCCCCGCGCAGATCGCCCGCGCGGGAGCCCAGGGCCGCATCCACACCTTCCAGCTCGCCGACTGGACCACCCGGAGGCGGCCGGCTACACCGGCCCCATCGAGGTCGAACTGTTCAACGACGCCCTCTGGACCCGCGACGGCCGCGAGGTCCTCGCGGAGACGGCGGCCCGGTTCGCGGAGCACGCGGCCTAGGAGCCGCACGCGGCGCCCCGGGTCTTGTGCGGGGCCCGGGTTCCCCCCGCGTGGCGTCCCGGGCCCTGTGCACGGCCCGGGGCGCCGCGCGCCGAGGCGCGGGGCACGGGAGAAACTCTGGGGAGAGGCAGCACCCGCATCGTGGCCTCGAAGTCGTCATTGCGCTCACTGCGCATCAGGGTGGGCACGTGCGTCCGCGTGGCGACGCCCTGCCACAGGTCCCACCGCTCGGCGGGCGGCCCCACCCCGGTCCGGAACTCCTGCACCAGCATCCCCACACGCCCCTACCACGCACCGGACGACCGCATCCTGCCCAGGCGGACATCGTAAGGATCCGGCACCGCAAGAAATCCCGGAGATCCCGCGCAGACCTCCCCATCGTCGGAGGGGGCCACCAGCGAGCCCTCGCCGCTCAGTGTCATCACCACCGAACGCGGTCCCTTCGCCAACAGCAGCCGTGCCCGGTCCTGTTCGCCTCCGACCGGTGCGTGGTCTCGACGCTCGCCCAGGCCCTGGACATCGCGGAGCGCTTCCCCGCCCACCAGGTGGGCGTCACGGTCGACACCTACCACATCTGGTGGGACGACCGGGCCCCCGCGCAGATCGCCCGCGCGGGAGCCCAGGGCCGCATCCACACCTTCCAGCTCGCCGACTGGACCACCCCGCTGCCCGAGGGCGTCCTCAACGG
>NZ_LGCN01000212.1 GCF_001279005.1 Streptomyces caelestis | reverse complement strand
GGAGGCGGCCGGCTACACCGGCCCCATCGAGGTCGAACTGTTCAACGACGCCCTCTGGACCCGCGACGGCCGCGAGGTCCTCGCGGAGACGGCGGCCCGCTTCGCGGAGCACGCTGCTTGGTCTGGTGAGGGACGCGCCCGGGTCTGGTGCGGACCCGCCATCAGGAAGCCTTGTCTCCCTGGGGGCCAGGCCCGTACTCGGTGCGTGGGACCCCGAGCCGCTCGGCCACCAGCGACAGCCACCCGTCGGTGCTGTACGGCGCCGGCGGATCGACCTCCATGCCCAGTTCTGTGACGGCCAGAGCGTAACCGGACTCGTCCAGGCCGAGGGCGAAAAGCTCGTGCAGCTCACCGACGAGGCGCGCCACGAGGTGCGGGTCGGTGGAGGATCGGTAGTCCTCGACGGCCTCGTCGTGGCTGGTGAACTCGTCCGGCATGTCCTGTGAGAACCAGCTGCTCAGGAACTGCCCGGTCTCCGGGAACCGGGCGTGCCACTCCCAGTGAGTCGTGGGCACCGACGGAGGCGGCACATCGCCTTCCTCGATGCTGCGTCTGACGTGGTCAGCAACGCATCGCAGCCACTGCTGGATCTCACCGCCGGACAGGCCGACATCGGGGACCGCGTGGAACTCTCCGAGTTTCAGCCGCAACCGGCCCGGCGGATGCTCCGCGTACTCACGAAGCTGTTGCTCGGCGATCGCCAGCGCCCAGGGTCGGGTGTGCCAGGTCTGACGAAGGTATGCCGTCAAGGCCTGTCCGGCCCGGCCCGCGGTGTCGTCGGCGGGATACCCGGTGTAAGCCCGGAGCACCTGCTCCAGTTCGCCGTAGCGCCGGTCGTGATCGATAGGGCTCAGAGGCATGGCGGGCCCTCTACAAATAGACGGGGAAAGTTGCGTGGACGATAAAACCGTGCGGGTGGCTTGTGTCTCGCTTGAGGATCACCCGGGCCGCGCGTACGTCGACGGGACCTCGCCCGGCAAACATCATCGCCTGCAACAGGACCCGCCCCACTGGTTCAGGGCGAGTGGGCCAGGATGCCTCGATGGTCAGGCGTGACCGCGTGGACTGGGCCAGCCAGCGGTGGATGACGTGCTCGTTGGCAGTCACGACCTGCTGGGTGGCCCACTGGGCGGTTTCGTGGTCGGGATAGGTGGCGGAACGGGTGCGCAAGGTCGGGTCCCTTCAGTCTTCCCAGAACGCCCAGAAGACGCCGATTTCCGTGTCGGACAGGGCGACGAGCCCACAATCGGTGGTGTAGACGGAAAGACAGTCCCACTCTGTGTCGGGGTTCAGGAGGTCGGCATCGGGGTTTCTGTGAGCCTCGACTGCGTTCGTGAAAAATCGGCTTCCGGCACCGAACCGTGACAAAATCGTTCGAGAGCTTCTGAAAAGCGTTGCCTTCCGTTGTTCGAAGTCGGGGATGTTGGCAGCCTGGTAAAGGTCACCTTTCAGTGCGATGAGGAGCCGACCGGCCGATTCCGCTCCGATTTCGTGTAGGGATTTCCCGGTCTCCTCGGGACTCCACGGAAAAAATGGCGAATTAGTGCCGCTGCGGTTCTCGTCGACTTCGGGCGCATAGTTGAGCGAGGCCCAGCGTCGTGGATCTTCGGCCTTGAGAGCCATGACCGTAGTCACATCGTGGAGCCAGTCGTCGTGGCATCTGGGGCCCACCTGGGCGAAGGTCCAACCGCCACCGAACAGATCGAGCACGGCTGCATTCCAGGAGTCGGCGTCGACAACAGGCTCTTGCTCGGGCATAGTGCTCCTGTTTATGAGTTGGGAAGAGTGTCGCTGGGCATCGCGGTAAGTACAACATACGGAGGATGGCCGCCGGGAACGGGCCGAAGAGTGACCAGTACCTTGTCGGAGTCGTGCGCCTGCGCATCTCCGCGCGCCCAGGAGCGGCCCACGGGCTGACTGAATTCGAGACCGATGTTCCTTGTCTGGTTGGGCTGTGTCGGATTTCTGCTCAACCATCTTTCGATCTTGTGCTGGTTGTCGGGATCATCAAGGACGGCCTGGGTGTAGCGCTGTGCCTCGTCCAGGTTGTTGAACGTGGACACAGCGATGGGCCTGGTCACCCCGTCCGGGTAAAGCCTTGCCTGGTCCCGGAGGCGCTGCTCCAGCTGCGCGTCCGTCTTGCCCACGTGCTTGTCGATGACGTGAGCGCCCGCCAAGCCCTCCTGATTGGCCAAGTCCACGGGGTACTTGTGCTTTGACTCGTCGTCTCCCGGGACGGTATAGAGAGGATCTCCCTTGAAATCCGTCAACGCACGCGCACCGAATGCTTCAGCCCGGGCTTCCTCCGCCTTGAAGGAGGGGGCGCTCTTGTGTGCCTCGTCCAGAGCGCTGATCAGGTCCTTGACGCGATGCGTCTGGCGATCGATTCGGTTGTTGTATTCCGTCACCGCGTTTTCCATCGCCTGTTCGTCAAGATTCAGAACTATCCCTGATGACAGGTCGGTGACCAATCCCTTGCCTAATTTCAGCAGTCCTCTGCCCAGATTCTTGACGTCCTTGAGGTCCACACCGTCGCTCAAGTTGATCTGGGGCAAGGTGTCAATGACTGCTTTGCGATAGATCCGGTGGAGGTCCTCGCGGACGTCTTCAGCAGCTTTCGCGAAGTGGTAGACAGCATCTACCATGACTTCGCAGGTGTCGAACAATACGGCAAAAACCGGATGGTTTGCTCCCGGGCTGCCGAAGCTGTCATTCCTCCAATGGTAACCGTGCTGCTCTTTTCCCCATGCCGAAGTGCCCCACAGTGTGCTGCAAAACGTACGCATGGCGCTGTACCACTCGCTGTCGGACTGCTGAGTGATGCTCTGGATCAGCGATGTCAACATTCCGTCGGCGGTCGACAGAGTAACCTGCGGCATCCGCCAGGCTTCTGAGACCGAGTTGACGCGGTGGTGATTCGGCAGCGGCAGGATTTCGGCCGCCTTGCCCCAGCGGCAGGCGTCTTCGAGGAGGGGGCGCAGCACGGTCAGGACCACGGCCTCCACACCCTCCAGGGCGCGCTGGACGAAGTCCTGGCCGTCGTCGACGTCCCCCCACTTGAAGTCCGTTACAGGACCGTATGAGGGAGGGGTGTCGATGACGACCGGAGGCGGCTGGTATTGCGGTTGGGCCGTGGGAGACGGATTGGTCGCGGCGTCGGCTGCCGCATAGTTGTTTCCGGTGACGGTGAAACCGACCGCGGCACCACCTACGCTGACCACGGACTTTGCCCACACTTCGAGAAAGCGTTCGCTGACGTTTTTGTAGGCACTGGTAAAGCTTTGGACGGCTGTCCCCCTGCCGCCACCGTCCGGGTATCGCGCCAGTTCGGTCAGGAACGCCTTCACGCCGCGGTGCAGCAGATCCTGCTGGTCGGCGATTCCCGTTGAGACGTTGTACAGAAGAGACGGCGTGACATCGACCGTGCCGCTCGGAGTCCCCCCGGCTGTTGGCGTAGTCATCAAGCGGCCCCCCAGCCGCGCAGCACGGCTTGGTGGGCGGCTGTGTAGTTGATGCGGCCGGTCGTCACTATCTCGTGCAGCCACTTCTGGGCCGCTTGGAGGTCCTGGGCCGAACGGTCCCATTCATCGAGTTTGTCGACGAAGACCTCCCGGGCTTGCCCCTCCCAGGACAGTACGACCGGAACGACGCGGTCGTGCAGGTCGTCCAGCTTCTCGTTCAGCTGCTTGAGGATGTCCTCCAGTTCCACGGCGATCTCGCTGAGTGTGGTGAAGGAGACGGATATGTGATCATCGGCAGGTTTTTCGGCTGGCATGTCTTCCCCCATACGTCAATGACTGCTCATGTGGATGGCGCCTTCGGGCCCAAGGCCTCAGAACGAGTCCAGGGCGCTGCGCGGAGGAGTGGCCGGAGCAGTGTTCGTACCGGCCTCCACGCGTGACGTGGACAGTCGGTCGACCTCACTGCCGACGTCGACCCGGATGCGCTGAAGCTGGGCGAGCACGTCCAGCTCGCGTTGGGTGAAGCCGTCTCTGCTCAGGCGCACCGCCTGCTCGAGGTGCCGTATCACCTCACGGATACGCACAGCGTCCTCGGCCGCTGCCCGGTGGAAGCCGCGATAGGCGGACCCGGCCGGACCACGCCAGCCGGCTTCTATGCGGTCCACCACCCCGTCCATCCGCCTGACTTGCTTGTCCAGGTGGTCCTGCATGTCGTCGAGGTCGTCTGCGAGCTTGGTCAGGTCGTCGTCAGAAACACGCAGGTCTGGCTTCGTGCCGTGACCCGTTGGTATGTCGGGCAACCCCATGGCGAATCTCCCGTCCTGCTCAACGGCATCGGGCAACTACCGACGCTCATCCGGCAGATGATCCTATGGAACGGCCGTGGGCACGGTTCGAGGCCCTGTGGAGACGGCCGGGAAAAATCTTCCGCGACCCGTGCAACCCTCCCCGCGCCTCGTGGGTCGTACTCGGAGTCAGGACTTCTGGGTGGGGACCCGGGGGGGGGCTTGAGGGGTTCTGACGGGGAGGGACGAAGGGGCCCGGTCGACGGACCGGGCCCCTTCGAAGTGCGTGCGCGCCCCGCGCCGGGCGTTCCTAGAAGAACACCCCGCAGCGCAGCAGCACGTTGGCGTACGGCCGTGCCTCGCCGGTGCGGACGACGAGCCGCGCGCCGGTGCTCAGCTCCTTGAGCCGTTCGTGCGGGACCAGGCCGAGGCCGGGGAAGCGGTCCGCCAGCAGCCCGGCCGCCGCCGGATTGGCGTCCCGCACCTCGGACGCGGCCGTGGCGCCCTCGACGACCAGCTCCCCGAGCAGCCCCTCCAGCACCTCCGCGAACGACGGCACCCCCGCGCGGAACGCCAGGTCCACCACGCGCGGCCCGTCGGGGATCGGCATCCCCACGTCGCACACCAGTACCCCGTCCCCGTGCCCGAGTTCGGCCAGGGCGCCGGAGAGGTGCCGGTTCAGGATTCCGTGCTTCTTCACCGGGCCCCGCCTTCCGCGTCCGCCCCGGACACGCTGCCCGACGTCCGGCCGGGGGTCCGGGGGTCGTCCCCCGGGCCGGCACAGCACAGCCCGTCGACCTCCTCCGCCGTGGGGAAGGACACCTGCGCGCCCTCCTTGGTGACCGTCGCCGCCCCCACCCGGGCCGCGTAAGCCGCCGCTTCGGCGAGCGGCTCGCCCGCGCCGAGGCGCCAGGCCAGCGCGGCGGTGAACGCGTCACCCGCCCCGGTGGTGTCCACGGCGCGCACCCGCACGGACGGGACGCGGGCGACACCGTCGGCACAGGCCACCAGCGCGCCCTCGCCGCCCAGCGTCACCACCACCGAACGCGGGCCCTTCGCCAGCAGCAGCCGCGCCCACTCCTCGGGCTCGTCGCCCGCCCCGGCGTCGTCGCCCAGGATCACCTTCGCCTCGTGCTCGTTGACGATCAGCGGGTCGCAGGCCGCCAGCACCTCCGCCGGAAGCGGCAGCGGCGGGGACGGGTTCAGCACGAACCGGCTGCCCGGCGTCAGGCTCCGCACCACCTCCACCACCGTCTCCAGCGGGATCTCCAGCTGTGCGGAGACCACCCGGGAGGCGTGGAACAGGCTCCCGGCCGCCCGCACGTCCGCCGGCGTCAGCCGGCCGTTGGCGCCGGGCGAGACGACGATGCTGTTGTCCCCCGAGGGGTCCACCGTGATCAGCGCGACCCCGGTGGGCGCCCCGCCCACCAGCACGCCCGCCGTGTCCACCCCGGCCGCCCGCTGCGAGTCCAGCAGCAGCCGTCCGTGCCCGTCGTCGCCGACCCGCGCCAGCAGGGCCGTACGGGCGCCGAGCCGGGCGGCCGCGACCGCCTGGTTCGCGCCCTTGCCGCCCGGATGGACGGCCAGGTCGGAGCCGAGGACCGTCTCCCCGGCGCCCGGCCGGCGTTCGACCCCGATCACCAGGTCGGCGTTGGCCGACCCGACGACCAGGAGGTCGTAGTCGTACATGAATCGCTCCCCGATCCGAGTGAATCCGAGTGAATCCGCGTGGATCCGCGTGGATCCGATGTGGGGGCGGGCGGTCGTCGTGACCGCCCGCCCGTGTGTCCCCGTGCCCGGCGTCAGCCCTCGAAGCCGGCCACGTTCTCCCGCGTGACCACCTTCACCGGCACCTTCACCGTGTGCTCCACCTTCTCGTCCTCGGCGGCCCGCAGCGCGTTCCGCACCGCGATCCTGCCGAGTTCCGACGGCTGCTGCGCGACGGACGCGTACAACGTGCCGGCCTCGACCGCCTTCAGCCCGTCCGGCGTGCCGTCGAAGCCGACGACCTGGACCGACTTCCCGGCCTTCGAACCGAGCGCCTTGATCGCGCCGAGCGCCATCTCGTCGTTCTCCGCGAAGACGCCGTCGACGTCCGGGTGCGCCTGGAGCAGGTTCGTCATCACGTCCAGGCCCTTGGTGCGGTCGAAGTCCGCGGGCTGCTTGGCGACGACCTTGATGCCCGGGTAGTCCTTCAGGCCCTCGGCGAAGCCCGCCCCGCGCTCGCGGCTGGCGGAGGTGCCGGCCTGGCCCTGCAGGATGACGATGGTGCCCTTGCCGCCGAGCTTCTCGGCGAGCGCCTTCGCGCCCAGCGCGCCGCCCTCGACGTTGTCGGAGGCGACCAGCGCGGCCGTGTCCGCCTTGTTCACACCGCGGTCCACGGCGACGACCGGGATGCCGGCCTTGTTGGCACCGCGCACCGAGGGACCGGCCGCGTCGGAGTCCACCGGGTTGACGACGACCGCGGAGAGCGAGCCGCTGGTGAAGTTCTGCAGCTGGTTGGCCTGCTGGGAGGCGTCGTTCTGCGCGTCCGTGACCGTCAGGTCCACGCCCAGCCTCTTCGCCTCCTCCTCGGCGCCGGCCCGGATCTGCACGAAGAACGGGTTGTTGAGCGTCGACAGCGACAGGCCTATCTTCTGCGTCTTCGCGGCCGACGACCCGTTGTGCAGCAGCGAGGTCGCGCCGACCACCGCGACGGCGACGACGGCGGCGATCACGTACGTGAGCGCCTGCCTGCCCCGGTTCCCGCCCCCGGACGCCCCGGCGGCCGGGGTGGTCGCGCCCGCCTTGCGGCGCAGCGTGTCGAACAGCACCGCCAGCGCGATGACCACACCGATGACGACCTGCTGCCAGAACGCGGACACGGACAGCAGGTTGAGCCCGTTGCGCAGCACCGCCAGGATCAGCGCGCCGATCAGCGTGCCCGACGCCTTGCCGGTGCCGCCCGCCAGCGAGGCGCCGCCGATGACGACGGCGGCGATGGCGTCCAGCTCGTAGCCCTGCGCGGCCTGCGGCTGCGCGGAGGACAGCCGGGAGGCGAGCACGATGCCCGCGGCGGCGGCGAACAGACCGGAGAACGCGTAGATGGCGAGCTTCTGCCGCTTCACCCGCAGGCCCGAAAGCCGCGCGGCCTCCTCGTTGCCGCCGATGGCGTACATGGAACGGCCGATGTACGTCCGTCCGAGCACGAAGGCGGTGAGCAGCCCCATGACGACCATCACGAGCACCGGCACCGGCAGCCAGCCGCCCAGCGTGTCGCCCAGGTGGGAGACGGAGTCCGGGAAGGGGATCGGCGAGCCCTGCGAGATCACGAGCGACAGACCGCGCCCCACCGACAGCATGGCCAGCGTCGCGATGAACGGCGGCAGCTTCCCGTACGAGATGAGGAAACCGTTCACCAGACCGCAGGCGATGCCCGTCGCGACGGCCAGCAGCACCGCCAGGGCGACCGGGATCCCGGCCTCGGTCGCGCTCCACGCCAGCACGGTGGCGGACAGCGCGGCGACCGAGCCGACCGACAGGTCGATGCCCGCCGAGACGATCACGAAGGTGACGCCGAAGGCGAGGATCGCGGTCACGGCGGCCTGGACGCCGACGTTGAGGAGGTTGTCGGCGGTCAGGAAGTCCCCGGACAGCGCCGACATGGCGATCACGAGGACGATCAGCGCGGTCAGCGCGCCGTTGTCGAGGAGCAGGCGGCGCAGGCCGGCCGTGGCGCCGCCCTGCGCGCCCGGCTTGCCCTTGAGCGTGTCAGTGGCCACGGGAGGCCTCCGTTCCGTTGCTGTGGGGAGTGGTGCTGACGGCGAGGGCCATCACGGCGTCCTGGGTGGCCTGGCCGGCGGTGAGTTCGCCGGCGACGCGCCCCTGCGCCATGACGACCACCCGGTCGCTCATGCCGAGCACCTCCGGCAGGTCGCTGGAGATCATGAGCACGGCGGCGCCGGCGGCCGTCAGTTCGTTGACGAGCTGGTAGATCTCGACCTTGGCGCCGACGTCGATGCCGCGCGTCGGCTCGTCGAGGATCAGCACCTTGGTGTTCGCCAGCAGCCACTTGCCGATGACGACCTTCTGCTGGTTGCCGCCGGAGAGCGTGCGCACGTGCTGCCCGAGTCCGGCCATCCGCACGCCGAGCTGCCCGGCGATCCGCTCGGCGGCCTCGTGCTGACCCTTGAGGTCGACGAGCCCGGCGCGGGAAGTGGAGCGCAGGGTGACCAGGCCGAGGTTCTCCTCGACGGAGGCGTCGAGCACCAGCCCCTGCCCCTTGCGGTCCTCGGGCACGAGCCCGATCCCGGCCGCCATGGCGGCGTTCACGTCGTGGCGGCGCAGCGGCGCCCCCGCGACGTGCACGGCCCCGGCGTCGTACGGGTCGGCCCCGAACACGGCCCGGACCACCTCGGTCCGCCCGGCCCCGACGAGCCCCGCGATGCCGACGACCTCACCGGCCCGCACCTCGAAGCTCACGTCGTGGAAGACGCCGTCGCGCGTCAGCCCTTCGACCTTGAGCAGCGCGTCACCGGCCTCGCCCCGCTCGCGCGGGTACTGCTGCTCGATCGACCGCCCGACCATGAGCCGTACCAGCTCGTCCTCGGGGGTCGAGGCGGGCACCTGGCCGACGCTGCGGCCGTCCCGGATGACGGTGACCCGGTCGCCGAGGGCGGCGATCTCCTCCAGGTGGTGCGTGATGAACACGATCCCGACGCCGTCCTCGCGCAGCCGCCGCACGATGGCGAACAGCTTCTCGACCTCCTCGGAGGTCAGCACGGCGGTCGGCTCGTCCATGATGAGCACCCGCGCGTCCAGGCTGAGCGCCTTGGCGATCTCGACCATCTGCAGCCGCGCGATGCCGAGTTCGCGCACCCGCGCACGGGGGGAGACGTCCACCCCGACCCGCTTCAGCAGCACCTCGGCGTCCGCGTCCATCCGCTTCCGGTCGATCATCCCGAGGCGGCGCGGCTGCCGCCCGAGGAAGATGTTCTCGGCGACCGTCAGATCGGGGACCAGGTTGAACTCCTGGTAGATGGTGGCGATCCCGAGCCGCTCGGAGTCCTGCGCACCGTGGACGCGCACCTCCTGGCCGCCGACTACGATCCGGCCGGCGTCGGGCGTGTAGGCGCCGGAGAGCATCTTGATCAGCGTGCTCTTGCCGGCGCCGTTCTCACCGAGGAGCACATGCACCTCGCCCCGGCGCAGGTCGAAGTCGACGCTGTCGAGCGCGACCACACCGGGGAAGGTCTTGCGGATGCCCTCGATGCGCAGCAACTCGTCCGGGTTGCTCACGACGTACTCCTTCGTACGGGGGAGGGGGACTGTGGGGGTGTCGGCTCACCGCACGAGCGGCGTACGACGAGCCGGGCGGGCAGGGTCACGGACGCGCCGGGGCGGCCCTCGACGCGGTCGACCAGCGCGCGTACGGCGGCCCGGCCCAGTTCGCGGGTGGGCTGGGCGACGGCGGTGACCGGCGGATCGGTGTGCACGAACCACGGGATGTCGTCGAACGCGGCCAGCGCGATGTCGTCGGGCACCCGCAGCCCGCGCGCGCGGACGGCGTCCAGCGCGCCGAGCGCCATCAGGTTGTCGGCGGCGAACACGACCTCGGGCGGCTCGGCCAGGTCGAGGAAGCCCTCGGTGACCCGGCGCCCGCTGTCTGCCTGGAAGTCGCCCTGGCCGATGTAGGCGTCGGGGAGGGCGAGCCCGTACGCGCCGAGCGCCTCCCGGAAGGCGTCCACGCGCTCGCGGCCGGTGGTGGTCGCGGCGGGCCCGGCGATGATCGCGAGCCTGCGGTGCCCGAGCCCGTACAGGTGCGCGACCAGGTCCCGTACGGCGCCGCGTCCGTCGGACCTGACGACGGGCACGTCCACACCGGGGATCCACCGGTCGACGAAGACCATGGGCGTGCCCGTGCGGGCGGCGTCCAGCATGCGCGGGGAGCCGCCGTCGGTGGGGGAGACGAGCAGGCCGTCGATGCGGCGGTCCAGCAGGGTGGTGACGTGGTGGTCCTGGAGGTCGGGCCGCTCGTCGGCGTTGCCGATGATCACGCTGTAGCCGAGCGCGCGGGCCTCCTCCTCGACGGAGCGGGCCAGCTCGGTGAAGTACGGGTTCATCACGTCGCTGATGACCAGCCCGAGGGTGCGGGTCTGATCGGTGCGCAGGGAGCGGGCGACGGCGTTCGGGCGGTAGCCCAGCGCCTCGACGGCGGCCAGCACGCGGGTGCGGGCGTCCGCGCTGACCGACGGATGGTCGTTCAGGACGCGTGACACCGTGGCGACGGACACCCCGGCCCGCGCGGCGACGTCCTTGATGCTCGCCATCGCCGTCCCACCTCCTCGTGGAATCGATTACACGGAGGATTGGAATCGATTACACGGGTGGCTGACAAGGGGGTGGCGAGTGGCCGAAACCGAATCGTGACCGGCGGGTGGCCCGGACCTCTTCAGGCGGCGCCACCCGCTGGTGTGCGGGGAGCGCCTCGCGCATGCCGGGCGCCGTCACCCGCGAAAGCCGCATCGAGGAGACGCCGAGGGAGCTTCTCCTGCTGTCGCCGTTCCCTGTCCACGCGGGCGGGCCACGCCATCGGCAGGTCTTGTCCGGGCCTGCCCGGCGTGTGCCCCGAGTGTCGGTCCCGGTCAGGTCGACCGCCACGGCGAGGTTAACCCTTGCATTAACATGGTGGCCGTGGCTCAATGGGAAGTGGTTCTCGTCGGGGAGGTCGCGGCATGGTTCGAGGCGCTGGCCGAAGAGGACTGGGACAGCTCCGAACAGGTAGAGGACGCCATCGACATGCTGGCGGCAGCGGGCCCGACGCTCGGCCGTCCGCTGGTGGATCGGATCAAGGGTGCTGAGAACCATCACCTGAAGGAGTTGAGGCCGGGATCATCCGGGAGCAGTGAGATCCGCATCCTCTTCGCCTTCGATCCGGTACGCCGGGCAGTTTTGCTGGTGGCCGGCGACAAAGCCGGAAACTGGCAGCGCTGGTACGACATCAACATTCCGCTTGCTGAAGAGCGGTACCAGGCACATCTGGCTGATCTTGAAACCAGGGAGTACGAATGAGCACCGTGGGCTGGGAGGAGACCAAGCGCAGGGCGCGCGAGCGGCGTGCGGCCTCGGGGCTGCCGGTGCGGTCGCCTCAGGAGAAGCAAGCGGCCATGGACCGATTGACCGCCGAAGTGCGTGCTCACAAGCTCGCGGAGGTCAGGCGTGAACAGGCGTTGACTCAGCGCCAAGTGGCCGCGTCGATGGGGGTCTCGGCACCTCGGGTCTCCGCCATCGAGCACGGTGAGCTGGATCGCGCGGAGGTCGCGACTCTCCGGGCCTACGTGGAAGCGCTCGGCGGCCGCTTGCGCGTAGTCGCGGACTTCGGGGACGCGGAGTACACCGTCGCCTGAGGCACGCGCCAAAGCCCTCGTCAGTCGGCAAGGCCCGGGTCGCTCTTGAGTTCTCGTGGTCGTCGCAACACCCCAGTTGAGGGGATGCGAGGGACTTCGAGGGTCGGTCCGGGCACTGACCTGAATGAACGGATGAACTTCGCCCTTGTCGGGCTTGGCGCCGTTCACCGCTGTTCCCCGCTCGATCCGGTGCGGTTGTGGTGCGGCCCCGTGACCGGACAGGACATGAGCCGTCCGGGACCGTCACCCGGCGGCCGGGTGTTCCTTGTCGTACCGCCGGCGCCACAGCGTGCACCACCGGTGGTCGTCCGCGAAGCTCTCGTGACCGATCCGCCCGATGGCCTCGGCGGTGCGCGGGTCGTCGCGCAGGGCGAGACCGTAGGCGGCCTCCGGACGGGTGAGGTGGTCGTCCTCGTCCAGCAGCGCGAGCAGGGTCTCGGCGGCGTCGGGCGTAAGGGCCCGGCAGGAGGCCAGGACGGTGTGCTCCTCGTCCGGCCGGCCGGAAGCCCGGGCCGACCAGTTCGTCGACCGGGTGGCAGGACACGGAAGGCCCACTCCAGGGCAGTCAGGATGGTGCCGTGCCCGTCCGGTACGACGAGACCGCCGAGCGAGACCTTGTGGACCTGGTGGTACGCGTCCGCGTCGTCCGGAACGCCGCCGCGAGCCGCCGGTCGACTTCGTTTCCGCTCACGAGGGTCGAGCACCCGTTGGAAGTCACGTGCGGGCAAGCCATGCGTCAGGCCGCCGACAGCTCGCACCACACGTACTTGCCCTGACTGCCCTGCCGGGACAGCGGCTGCCACCCCCACACGTCGGCACAGGCCCGCACCAGCGCCAGCCCCCGCCCGTCCTCTGCCTCGTCTTCGAACTGCCTTGGCGGCTCCGGAGGTTGAGGGTCCGCGTCCCACGCCCCGATCCGCAACGTCCCCGGCGGCGACCAGTGCACGCGCAGGCCGGCGGGGCCCTTGGTGTGCCGTACGGCGTTGGAGACCAGCTCGGTGGCGAGGAGTTCGGCGACGTCGACGAGGCGGATCAGCCCGTGCATGGTCAGGATCAGGCGGAGGGTACGGCGGCTGACGGTGACGGCGCGGAGGTCGTTGGGGATGTACAGGGAGTACTCCCACGGTTCGTTTTCGGGCATGCGGGACTCCGTTTCGGGTGCGGGAGTTGGAGGCGGCCCAGGTGTCATTGCCGCAGCCGTCACGGCAGGACGGAGCGGTGCGCTTCCGGCGGGCCGGTGTCGCACGGTGTGCGTCGCGTCACTGAAGGTAGGGCTAACATGTCATACGCAGCAAGCCGATCGCCTAATCTGCCCCCGAACGGGTCGCACTGGTGGGCTCGTTGAACCGAAGGAGCCCTGCATGGTCTTGAGGCGCGAGTGCACCGCACGTCAGTTGCGTCTGGCGGTCGAATTGCGCAGGTTGCGAGACGCGGCGGGGCTTTCCGCCATCGAGGCGGCGGCGCTGCTCGGAGTGAACCGCGTTCAGATCAGCCACATCGAGTCCGGACTCGCAGGTGTGAGCGAGGAGCGCCTGCGCCGCCTCGCGGCACACTACTCGTGTACGGACGAGGCGTTCATCGACGCCCTCGTCGTCATGGCGACGGACCGGGCCCGTGGCTGGTGGGAGGAGTATCGGGGCCTACTGCCCACGTCGTTCCTGGACCTCGCCGAGTTGGAGCACCACTCCACTTACCGGTGTGACGTGGAGTTCTTGTTCATCCCCGGCTTGTTGCAGACGGAAGACTACGCCCGGGCCGCCTTCTCTTCCCGGGTGCCCGAACTTCCCCATGCGGAGTTGGATCTGCGAGTCAGTCATCGGATGCAGCGGAAGGTGATTTTCGAAGCCTCGGTTCCGTACGAGGCCGTCATCCACGAAGCGGCACTTCGTATCAAGGTAGGGGATCGAGCCACCGCACGGGCCCAGCTCACTCGCCTCCTGGAACTCTCAGAGGCCGATCACGTCACCGTGCGCGTCATCCCCTTCGATCTGGACGGCTTCGGTGGTACATGGAGCCCCATGATGCTGGCGGGCGGGGGCGTGCCCAAGCTGGACACGGCCGTCCGCGACGCACCGCATGGCACCGGCTTCATCGATTCCGAGGCCCAACTCGGAGTTTTTCGAACGGTTTTCCGTAGAGTTGAGGACGCGTCGCTCGACTCCAACCAGTCGCGTGACCTCATCCAGAGATTGGCCAAGGAACTGTGAGGCTCCGTGTCCACCCCTGACAACTGGCACAAGTCGTCCTACTCCGGTGGCGGCGACGGAAACAACTGCGTGGAGATCGCGACCTCGTCCACCCACGCAGCCGTCCGCGACTCCAAGGCCCCCGCCCGGGCTACCCTCACCTTCCCAACCGCCGCCTTCACGCGCTTCCTTGAAGGGCTGAAGGAACCGGACCGGCGGGAACCGGCGTGATGTCACTCGGCTGACATCCCTGCCGGACACGATCCGGTGGAACCGGGCCGTGCCGCTCCGGAGCGGCACGGACAGCCGCCCCGCCCGGCGGGTCCCCCGCCGCGCTTTCGCCCTGGAGCCCGCTTTGTCCTTACGGATGACCACCCGCCCCATGCTCCTGCTCCTGGCGACCGTGCTCGCGGCCGGAACGCTCACCGGCTGCGGCGCGCTGCGGGAGCTCACCAGGGACTGCGGGGGGACCGGCGGCCGGGTGAAGGAGATGGCCGCGCTCGGCATCCTCGGCTCCCGGCCCGCCGGGGCCACCGTCGCCCGGGGCTTCGAGGAGGTCGACGCCGGTTGCTGGGCGGACAGCGGCGACGTCTCGGTCTACGCCGGCCGGACCTACGCCTTCCCCGGCACGGAGGCCCAGGTCGCCGCCCACTACCGGACGGCGGCGATACGGGACGGATGGGATCCGGAGCCCGAAGCCCCGTCCGACGACCTGTGCTTCGTCAAGGAGGACATGACCCTGCGGATCGTCTTCCTCACCGCCGAGGGCCTCGCGGAGGACGGCCACGGAAACCGTCCCGACCTCACCACCGGGGCCGGCTACTCGGTCAACGCCGACTCGTTCATGAACAGCGGCGTCGAGGCGGGCTGCTAGAGCCGGGCCGGCCGGACGGGGCACCCCTGTCACACCTCACGGGTACCGTCGGACCATGCCCAACCAGTCCGCCCCGTCCGCAGCCGCCGCCGCCGGTGAACGCCGGCTCGCCACCCTCGAAGGCGTCCTGGAGCGGATCACGTACGCCAACGAGGAGAACGGCTACACCGTCGCCCGCGTCGACACCGGCCGCGGCGCCGGTGATCTGCTCACCGTCGTCGGCGCGCTGCTCGGCGCGCAGGTGGGGGAGTCCCTGCGGATGGAGGGGCGCTGGGGGTCGCACCCGCAGTACGGGAAGCAGTTCCACGTCGAGAACTACACGACCGTGCTGCCCGCCACCGTCCAGGGCATCCGCCGCTACCTCGGCTCCGGCCTGGTCAAGGGCATCGGCCCGGTCTTCGCCGACCGCATCACACAGCACTTCGGCGTCGACACCCTCACCGTCATCGAGGAGGAGCCCAAGCGCCTCATCGAGGTCCCTGGGCTCGGGCCCAAGCGGACCAAGAAGATCGCCGACGCCTGGGAGGAGCAGAAGGCGATCAAGGAGGTCATGCTCTTCCTCCAGACCGTCGAGGTCTCCACCTCCATCGCCGTGCGCATCTACAAGAAGTACGGCGACGCCTCCATCTCCGTCGTGAAGAACCAGCCGTACCGCCTCGCCGCCGACGTCTGGGGCATCGGTTTCCTCACCGCCGACAAGATCGCCCAGTCCGTCGGCATCCCGCACGACAGCCCGGACCGGGTGAAGGCCGGCCTGCAGTACGCCCTGTCGCAGGCCACCGACCAGGGGCACTGCTATCTCCCCGAGGAGAAGCTGATCGCCGACGCGGTGAAGCTGCTCCAGGTGGACACCGGCCTCGTCATCGAGTGCCTGGCCGAGCTCGCCGCCGAGCCGGAGAACCCCGACGACGACCCCGGCGTCGTACGCGAGAAGGTCCCCGACCCGCAGGGCGGCGACCCCGTCACCGCCGTCTACCTGGTCCCCTTCCACCGTGCCGAACTGGCCCTCTCCGCCCAGGTGCAGCGACTCCTGCGCACCGACGAGGACCGGATGCCGGCCTTCCGGGACGTGGCCTGGGACAAGGCGCTCGGCTGGCTGAAGGGCCGTACCGGCACCGACCTCGCCCCCGAGCAGGAGGCCGCCGTCAAGCTGGCGCTGAGCGAGAAGGTCGCCGTACTGACCGGCGGCCCCGGCTGCGGCAAGTCCTTCACCGTCCGGTCGATCGTGGAGCTGGCCCGCGCCAAGAAGGCCAAGGTCGTCCTCGCCGCCCCGACCGGCCGCGCCGCCAAGCGGCTCGCCGAGCTGACCGGGGCCGAGGCCTCCACGGTCCACCGCCTGCTGGAGCTCAAGCCCGGCGGCGACGCGGCCTACGACCGGGACCGCCCGCTCGACGCCGACCTGGTGGTGGTCGACGAGGCGTCCATGCTGGACCTCCTGCTCGCGAACAAGCTGGTCAAGGCAGTACCTCCGGGCGCCCACCTGCTCTTCGTCGGGGATGTCGACCAGCTCCCCAGCGTCGGCGCGGGCGAGGTGCTCCGGGACCTCCTCGCCGACGGCAGTCCCGTCCCCGCCGTCCGGCTCACCCGGGTCTTCCGGCAGGCCCAGCAGTCGGGCGTGGTGACCAACGCGCACCGGATCAACGCGGGGCAGCACCCCGTCACCGACGGCATGAAGGACTTCTTCCTCTTCGTCGAGGACGACACCGAGGAGGCCGGCCGGCTCACCGTCGACGTCGCGGCCCGGCGCATCCCGGCGAAGTTCGGCCTCGACCCCCGCCGGGACGTGCAGGTCCTCGCCCCCATGCACCGGGGGCCGGCCGGCGCGGGCACGCTCAACGGGCTGCTCCAGCAGGCCATCACCCCCGGCCGCCCCGACCTCGCCGAGAAGCGGTTCGGCGGCCGGGTCTTCCGCGTCGGCGACAAGGTCACCCAGATCCGCAACAATTACGAGAAGGGGGAGAACGGTGTCTTCAACGGCACCGTGGGCGTGGTCACCGCCCTCGACCCGGTCGACCAGCGCCTGACGGTGCTGACCGACGAGGACGAGGAGGTGCCGTACGAGTTCGACGAGCTGGACGAGCTGGCGCACGCCTACGCCGTGACCATCCACCGTTCCCAGGGCAGCGAGTACCCGGCGGTCGTCATCCCGGTGACCACGGGCGCCTGGATGATGCTCCAGCGCAACCTGCTGTACACGGCGGTCACCCGGGCCAAGCGGCTGGTCGTCCTCGTCGGCTCCCGCAAGGCGATCGGACAGGCGGTGCGCACGGTCTCGGCGGGCCGCCGGTGCACGGCGCTGGACTTCCGCCTCGCCGGCTCCCGCCTCGCCGGTCCCCGCCTCTCGGAGGCGTGACGCACCGCTGTGAGCGGTCCGTCACCAAAAAATGATCGATCAAATGAGTCACAAAGGTCACAGAGGCCTTCCGGATCGCGAACACAAGGGGCAGGATGGGCAAGTTGGCGGCACTGAGTGCCGTCGATAGGCCCGATGGTCGACCCCGAGTGCACTCTCCTGAGCCGAGTGGGGGATGGTAGAGACAGTCAGGGCACCTCGAAGATGAGGCACAACGTCGGTGAGGGAAGACGTGAGCGACAACTCTGTAGTACTGCGGTACGACGGCAGCGAGTACACCTACCCGGTGATCGACAGCACCGTCGGCGACAAGGGCTTCGACATCGGAAAGCTCCGCGCCCAAACCGGTCTGGTGACACTGGACAGTGGCTACGGCAACACCGCCGCCTATAAATCCGGGATCACCTACCTGGACGGCGAGGCCGGCATCCTCCGGTACCGCGGCTACCCGATCGAGCAGCTGGCCGAGCGCTCCACCTTCCTGGAGGTCGCCTACCTGCTGATCAACGGCGAGCTGCCGACCGTCGACGAGCTCTCCACGTTCAAGGGCGAGATCACGCAGCACACCCTGCTGCACGAGGACGTCAAGAACTTCTACAAGGGCTTCCCGCGCGACGCCCACCCGATGGCCATGCTGTCGTCGGTGGTCTCCGCGCTGTCGACGTTCTACCAGGACAGTCACAACCCGTTCGACGAGCAGCAGCGCAACCTCTCCACCATCCGTCTGCTCGCCAAGCTCCCGACGATCGCGGCGTACGCCTACAAGAAGTCGGTCGGCCACCCGTTCGTCTACCCGCGCAACGACCTCGGCTACGTCGAGAACTTCCTGCGCATGACGTTCTCGGTCCCCGCGCAGGACTACGAGCTCGACCCGGTCGTCGTGGCCGCCCTGGACAAGCTGCTCATCCTGCACGCGGACCACGAGCAGAACTGCTCGACCTCCACCGTGCGTCTGGTCGGCTCCTCGCAGGCGAACATGTTCGCCTCGATCTCCGCGGGCATCTCCGCCCTGTGGGGTCCGCTGCACGGTGGCGCCAACCAGTCGGTGCTGGAGATGCTCGAGGGCATCCAGGCCGAGGGCGGCGACGTCGACTCCTTCATCCGCAAGGTGAAGAACAAGGAGGACGGCGTCCGCCTGATGGGCTTCGGCCACCGGGTCTACAAGAACTTCGACCCGCGCGCCAAGATCATCAAGGCCGCCGCGCACGATGTGCTGTCCGCCCTCGGCAAGTCCGACGAGCTGCTGGACATCGCGCTGAAGCTGGAGGAGCACGCGCTCTCCGACGACTACTTCGTCTCGCGCAGTCTCTACCCGAACGTCGACTTCTACACCGGTCTGATCTACCGGGCCATGGGCTTCCCGACCGAGATGTTCACGGTCCTGTTCGCCCTCGGCCGCCTTCCGGGCTGGATCGCCCAGTGGCACGAGATGATCAAGGAGCCGGGCTCCCGCATCGGCCGCCCGCGCCAGATCTACACGGGCGTCGTCGAGCGGGACTTCGTCCCGGTCGAGGAGCGCTGACACCTGCCGGTGGGGCGTTTGGTGTGCGCCCCCACCGGCCGGTGGGGGGCGCTGAGCGCCCAGTGGCTCGTTGCTGAAGGGGTGTGGGCGGCTGCCGGCCGGTCTGTGGCCGGTCGCGCCCACGCGGCGGAGCCGCATATCGATACGGTCCCGCGCCCCTTCAGGCATGCTGCCCAGCCGCAAGCCGCAAGCCGCAAGCCGCAAGCCGCAAGCCGCAAGCCGCAAGCCGCAAGCCGCAAGCCGCAAGCCGCACGGAAGCCCGCGCCCCTTCAGGCGTGTCGCACAACCGCAAGGAAGAAGGCGCCCTGGCCGCCGGTCCCCCCACGGGCCGACGAGCCAGGGCGCCTTCCCATGTCCCGGTGCGGATTCCCCCCACGGGATCCGGCCGGGCGTCTGTGAGGACAGCGCCTGAATCGCTGTGCGAGCACGGGCGGACCTGAATCCGCCGCACTCGTCGGTGTGCGGTCTGCCGGGACAGCGCACATGCGGGAGGGCCGCTCAAAGCTCCCCGCTGGGCACGTGCCCCGGCAACGCAATCTCTGGGAAGGTCCCCCAAGACATCCCCAGATGCCAGGAGGCGCCCCCCAAGACGCTGCCTGACATCGCCAACTTAGACCTTCGAACCCCTTCGATGGTTACGTTCAGATCACTGTGATCTGCGTCTCTTGCATATCCTTCGAAGGTACGCAGGAGTCCGCAAACCGCTCACGGGACCCAAGCGTAAGGAAGATGCGCGAGCCGTGTGAAGAGCTTATGTGAGGGGCGTACCGGGCGACAGGGGTACACCCCAACTCGAGACCTCAATGAAACGCCCGCAGGCGCAGACTGTTCGTCACCACGAAGACCGAGGAGAACGCCATCGCCGCGCCGGCGATCATCGGGTTCAGCAGCCCGGCCGCGGCCAGCGGCAGCGCGGCCACGTTGTAGCCGAAGGCCCACACCAGGTTGCCCTTGATCGTGCCGAGCGTCCTGCGGGACAGCCGTATCGCGTCCGCGGCCACCCGCAGGTCGCCGCGGACCAGGGTCAGGTCGCCCGCCTCGATCGCCGCGTCCGTGCCGGTGCCCAGGGCGAGACCCAGATCGGCGACGGCCAGCGCGGCCGCGTCGTTGACGCCGTCGCCGACCATGGCGACGCTGCGCCCCTCGTCCTGCAGCCGTCGTACGACGTCGGCCTTGTCCTCGGGCAGCACCTCGGCGATCACCCGGTCGATGCCCACGGTCCGCGCCACGGCCTCGGCGACGGTCCGGTTGTCACCGGTCAGCAGCACCGGCGTGAGCCCCAGGGCGCGCAGCTCGCGCACCGCCTCGGCGCTGGTCTCCTTCACGGCGTCGGCGACCGCCAGGACACCGCGTGCGGCACCGTCCCAGCCGACCACGACGGCCGTGCGCCCGTCCCGCTCGGCCCCGTCCCCGGCCCGCGCCAGCTCCGGCGGCAGCTCCCCGAAGAGCTCGGAGAGCCGCCCCACGGCGACCTCGTGGCCCTCCACGCGCCCGCGCACGCCCCGGCCGGGCACGTTCTCGAAGTGCTCCGCACGAGGGAGCGCACCGGCCCGTTCCTCCGCGCCCGCGGCGATCGCCCGCGCGACGGGGTGCTCGGAGGCGTGCTCCAGGGCGCCCGCGAGCCGCAGCAGCAGCCGCTCGTCCGTGCCCTCGGCGACGTGCACCTCCTGAAGGGTCATCCGTCCGGTGGTGACGGTGCCCGTCTTGTCCAGGACGACGGTGTCGACGCGGCGGGTGGACTCCAGGACCTCGGGGCCCTTGATGAGGATGCCGAGCTGGGCGCCGCGCCCGGTGCCGACCATCAGGGCGGTCGGCGTGGCGAGCCCGAGGGCGCACGGGCAGGCGATGATCAGGACGGCCACGGCGGCGGTGAACGCGGCGACCGTGTCACCGGTGGAGCCGAGCCACAGCCCGAAGGTGCCGGCCGCGATCAGCAGCACCACGGGCACGAAGATCCCGGAGATCCGGTCGGCGAGGCGCTGCACCCGCGCCTTGCCGTTCTGCGCCTCCTCCACCAGCTTCGCCATCCGCGCGAGCTGTGTGTCGGCGCCGATCCGGGTCGCCTCGACGACGAGCCGTCCGCCCGCGTTGACCGTGGCGCCGGTGACGCCGTCGCCGACGGTGACGTCCACCGGGACGGACTCGCCGGTCAGCATGGACGCGTCCACGGCGGAGAAGCCCTCGATCACCGTGCCGTCGGTGGCGATCTTCTCCCCGGGCCGTACGACGAACCGGTCGCCCACGGCCAGCCGCTCCGCCGGGACCCGCACCTCGCGTCCCTCGCGCAGCACGGTCACGTCCTTGGCGCCCAGCTCCATCAGCGCCCGCAGGGCCGCTCCCGCGCGGCGCTTGGAGCGGGCCTCCAGATAGCGGCCGAGCAGGATGAACACGGTGACGCCGGCGGCGACCTCCAGGTAGATCGTGGAGGCGCCGTCGGCGCGGGCCACGGTGAGCTCGAAGGGGTGCCGCATGCCGGGCATGCCCGCGTCGCCGAGGAACAGCGCCCACAGGGACCAGCCGAACGCGGCGAGCGTGCCGACGGAGACCAGCGTGTCCATGGTGGCCGCGCCGTGCCGCAGGTTGGTCCAGGCGGCCCGGTGGAAGGGGGCGGCGCCCCAGACCACGACGGGCGCGGCGAGGGTGAGCGAGAGCCACTGCCAGTTGTCGAACTGCAGGGGCGGGACCATCGCCAGGAGGACGACGGGGAGGGCGAGGAGCGCGGAGACGGTGAGGCGCCGGCGCAGGGCGGCCGTCTCGGGGTCGGCCTCCGCGGCGGGCGTCCCGTCGTCCTCGTCGCGCGGGGGCGCGGGCTCCTCGGCGGTGTAGCCGGTCCGCACCACCGTGCCGATCAGGTCGGCGACCTCGGTGCCCGGCGGGTAGGTGATCCGGGCCTTCTCCGTCGCGTAGTTCACCGTGGCGGTGACGCCGTCCATGCGGTTGAGCTTCTTCTCGACGCGGGCCGCGCAGGAGGCGCAGGTCATCCCGCCGATGAGCAGCTCGACCTCCGAGAGGGCCGGCGGCCCGGTGGTCGACGCCTCGGGGGCGGTGGTGCTGGTCATGTCCGTGCTCCAGGGACGTCCGGGGCTCCAGCGGAGTCAGGGGCTCCGGGGGGTGGTGGCGTACCGGGCCGCGGGGAGCGGGTGGCCGCTGCGGCCCGGTACGCGCCGTGCGGAAGCGGGGTGCTCCCGGGTCAGGCCCGGCCGGCCAGTTCGAAGCCGGCCTCGTCGACGGCGGCGCGGACGGCCTCCTCGTCGAGCGGGGCCGCGGAGACGACGGTCACCTCGCCGGAGGAGGCGACCGCCCGCACCGAGCTGACACCGGGGAGCCGGGAGATCTCGCCGGAGACTGCGCCCTCGCAGTGCCCGCAGCTCATTCCGCTCACCCGGTAGACGGTGGTGACGGAGCCCTGGGTGTCGGTCTGGGAGGTCATGTCGTTGCTCCTCGTCGAGGTGTCAGGGGGTCGGTATGGCCGTGGCCACGACTCCACGTTATACCCCTAGGGGGTATGAATCCAAGTCTGGCGGGCGGGGTGGCGCGAGACGGGCCGGGGACGTCCGCGACAAGGCGGGAGCCGGGGGATAACGTTCCGCCGGAGGCGACGATCACCGGAAGGCGGGACCGGACATGCGGGCAGTGGTGTTCGAGCGGTACGGGGAACCGGCCGAGGTGCGGGAGGTCGCGGACCCGGAGCCCGCGGAGCACGGCGTCGTGGTCCGCGTCGAGGCCACCGGCCTGTGCCGCAGCGACTGGCACGGCTGGCAGGGCCACGATCCGGACATCACCCTGCCGCACGTCCCCGGTCACGAACTCGCCGGGACCGTCGAAGCCGTCGGCGCGCGCGTCACCCGGTGGCGCGCCGGGGACCGGGTCACCGTCCCCTTCGTCTGCGCCTGCGGTTCCTGCCCCGCCTGCGCGGCCGGCGACCAGCAGGTGTGCGAGCGCCAGACCCAGCCGGGATTCACCCACTGGGGCTCCTTCGCCCAGTACGTGGCGCTGGACCACGCGGACGTCAACCTCGTCGCCGTCCCCGACGGGATGTCCTTCGCGACGGCCGCCTCGCTCGGCTGCCGTTTCGCCACGGCCTACCGGGCGGTGGTGCAGCGGGGCCGGGTGGCGGCGGGGGAGTGGGTGGCCGTGCACGGCTGCGGCGGGGTGGGGCTGTCGGCGGTGATGATCGCGGCGGCGGCCGGCGCGCGCGTCGTCGCCGTGGACGTGTCGCCGGGCGCCCTCGACCTGGCGCGGAGATTCGGCGCCGCGGAATGCGTGGACGCGGCGGCCGTGACGGACACGGCCGAGGCGGTCCGCGACCTCACCGGCGGCGGCGCCCACCTCTCTCTGGACGCCCTCGGCGCACCCGTCACCTGCGCCGCCTCGGTGGGCGGCCTGCGCCGCCGGGGCCGCCACGTCCAGGTCGGCCTGCTGCCCTCGCCGACGGGCGCCACGCCCGTTCCCATGGCCCGCGCCATCGCCCTCGAACTGGAACTCCTCGGCAGCCACGGCATGGCCGCGCACACCTATCCCCCGATGCTGGAACTGGTCCGCGCCGGCGTGCTCCGCCCCGATCTGCTGGTGACCTCCACCCTCGCCCTGGACGCCGCCCCGCCCGCCCTCGCGGCCCTGGGCGGGGCGGCGGCGGGGGCGGGCGTGACGGTCATCGAGCCCTGGAGCTGAGCGGGGTCCCGCCCGAAGGGGCGACGGAGGTCAGCCTCCCCTGCGGCCCCGGTTGCCCGGGCGGGAGGCGACCCACGCCCGGACGGTGTCGGCGTACCAGTAGGGCTTGCCCGCCTCCACGTGGTCGGGCGGGGGCAGCAGGCCGTGTTTGCGATAGGAGCGGACGGTGTCCGGCTGCACCTTGATGTGGGCCGCGATGTCCTTGTAGGACCACAGCGATCGGTCGGTCATGGTGGCACCTCCCCGTGCGCACCGCGGCGACGGCCGGGGGCGGCCGTCAGGGGGAGCCGGGTGCGCGCTGGTGATCGGGCATGCGTTGTGCCCGGTCAACGAGGCCCGGCGGCCGCAGGGCAGGGGTTGTGCGCCGGGTGTGACGGAAGGCCCGCGCACGTGTGACGCCCGTGACGGCACGGGAGTGTTTGTGACAGGAACGCCACACAGGCGCACGCCGGTCCGTCGGCGGGGCGCGTTGACTTCCTCCGTGACGGCGGGTCCGGGCGTCCGTGACGGCGGGTCCGGGCGTCCGTGACGGCGGGTCCGGGCGGGAGGCCGGAAAAGTCTCGTCCGAATGTCCGGACAAAACATTGACAGGGCTTCGTGCCCGGGGCTAGAACCAGGGAGAGCCGTGAAGCCGTAGATGCCTTCCAGCCGTACGAAGGGGACGCGATGGCGTACGACGTGATCACCATGGGGCGGATCGGGGTGGACCTCTACCCGCTCCAGACGGGCGTACCGCTGTCGCAGGTCACGTCCTTCGGCAAGTTCCTCGGTGGCTCGGCGACCAACGTCGCGGTCGCCGCCGCCCGCCTCGGCCGCCGCACCGCGGTGATCACCCGCACCGGCGACGACCCCTTCGGCGCCTACCTCCACGAGGCGCTGCGCGACTTCGGCGTCGACGACCGCTGGGTCACGTCCGTCCCCGGCCTGCCCACCCCGGTCACCTTCTGCGAGGTCTTCCCGCCGGACGACTTCCCGCTGTACTTCTACCGCCGGCCCAAGGCCCCCGACCTGGAGATCGACGCCCACGCACTCGACCTGGACGCGATCCGCGGGGCGCGCGTCTTCTGGGTCACCGGCACCGGGCTGAGCGAGGAACCCAGCCGCACCGCCACCCTCGCCGCCCTCGCCCACCGCTCCGGGTCCCACGCCACCGTGTTCGACCTCGACTGGCGCCCGATGTTCTGGGCCGACCCCGACGCCGCCCGCCCCTTCTACCGCGAGGCCCTGCGCCACACCACGGTCGCCGTCGGCAACCTGGACGAGGTGGAGGTCGCCACCGGGGAGCGCGAACCGCACGCCGCCGCCCGCGCCCTGCTCGCCGCCGGGGTCGAGCTCGCGGTGGTCAAGCAGGGCCCGAAGGGCGTGCTGGCGATGGACGGGGACGGCCGGGTGGCCGAGGTCCCGCCGCTGCCGGTGAACGTCCTCAACGGCCTCGGCGCCGGCGACGCCTTCGGCGGCGCGCTCTGCCATGGCCTGCTGGCCGGCTGGGACCTGGAGAAGACCGTGCGGCACGCCAACGCCGCCGGCGCCATCGTCGCCTCCCGCCTGGAGTGCTCCTCCGCGATGCCCACCCCCGACGAGATCGACGCGGCGCTCGCCGCCGGCGCCGTCACATGACCGAGCCGCACGTCCCCCGGGGCGCCGTCACCGGCGCCCCACCGATCGCCTCCGGCGCGGGAGGCCGCCCCGCTTTGGCAGGAGCGAGGTGCGGGCGACGACTCCCCGCCCGCCGCGGCCCCGCGCCGGAGGTTTCGCCGCAGTGTCATGTGTCCACTCGCGGACCCGAACGGCCGACACTGTGTCGGGCCCGTCCGGCCACCCGGTCCTGGTGGGATGGATCCGTGGCCGGTGCCGCGGCGCGTCCGCCCGCGGCCGGGGCGCACACGCTGTACGAACGGCACGTCTCCACCCGTCGCCGCCATCTGTGAAGGAGCTCTCGGTCATGACGAAGATCGTCAACCACTGGATCGGCGGCAGGACCGCCGAAGGCGCCTCGGGTACGTACGGTCCGGTGACGGACCCGGCGACCGGCGAGGTCACCACGAAGGTCGCGTTCGCCTCCGTGGAGGAGGTCGACGCCGCCGTCGCCGCCGCCAAGGAGGCGTACCTGAGCTGGGGCCAGTCCTCGCTCGCCACCCGCACCGGCATCCTCTTCCGGTTCCGCGCGCTGCTCGACGCCCACCGCGACGAGATCGCCGAGCTGATCACCGCCGAGCACGGCAAGGTGCACTCCGACGCGCTCGGTGAGGTGGCGCGCGGCCTGGAGATCGTCGACCTGGCCTGCGGCATCAGCGTGCAGCTCAAGGGCGAGCTGTCCACGCAGGTCGCCAGCCGCGTCGACGTGTCGTCCATCCGCCAGCCGCTGGGCGTCGTCGCCGGCATCACGCCGTTCAACTTCCCGGCGATGGTGCCGATGTGGATGTTCCCCCTCGCCATCGCCTGCGGCAACACGTTCGTGCTGAAGCCGAGCGAGAAGGACCCGTCGGCCTCGGTCCGCCTCGCCGAACTCCTCTCCGAGGCCGGTCTCCCCGACGGCGTGTTCAACGTCGTCCACGGCGACAAGGTGGCCGTCGACCGCCTCCTGGCCCACCCCGACGTCAAGGCGGTCTCCTTCGTCGGCTCCACCCCGATCGCCCGCTACATCCACACCACCGCCTCCGCGAACGGCAAGCGCGTCCAGGCTCTCGGCGGCGCCAAGAACCACATGCTGGTCCTCCCCGACGCCGACCTCGACGCAGCGGCCGACGCGGCCGTCTCCGCGGCCTACGGCTCGGCGGGCGAGCGCTGCATGGCGATCTCCGCGGTCGTCGCCGTCGGCGCGATCGGCGACACGCTGGTGGAGAAGATCCGCGAGCGCGCCGAGAAGATCAAGATCGGCCCCGGCAACGACCCCGCCTCCGAGATGGGCCCGCTGATCACCAAGGTCCACCGCGACAAGGTGGCCTCCTACGTGGCCGGCGCGGCGGACGAGGGCGCCGAGGTCGTCCTGGACGGCACCGGCTTCACCGTCGACGGCCACGAGAACGGCCACTGGATCGGCATCTCCCTCCTCGACAAGGTGCCGACCACGGCGAAGGCCTACCAGGACGAGATCTTCGGCCCCGTCCTGTGCGTCCTGCGCGCCGAGACCTACGAGGAGGCCCTCGACATCGTCAACGCCTCCCCCTTCGGCAACGGCACCGCGATCTTCACGAGGGACGGCGGCGCCGCCCGCCGCTTCCAGCTGGAGGTCGAGGCCGGCATGGTCGGCGTGAACGTCCCGATCCCGGTCCCCGTCGGCTACCACTCCTTCGGCGGCTGGAAGGACTCCCTCTTCGGCGACCACCACATCTACGGCAACGACGGCACGCACTTCTACACCCGCGGCAAGGTCGTCACCACCCGCTGGCCCGACCCGGCCGACGCCCCCACCGGCGTCGACCTGGGCTTCCCGCGCAACCACTGAGCCCGCGCGAACCGTCACCCCGGCCGGCCGGGGTGACGGTTCACGCCGTCCGCCGGACGTAACCGCTCCGGGGCCACGGTCTGCTCCCGGCCCCCGCCGACGGGACGCACGAACGCGGTCGAGCGTGGACGCTGATCTTCCCTCAGCGGAGTGCTTGCGCATTCGGTTCTAGGCTGCGGTCGTGATGGAGACCATCGTGTTCGACGTCGGAGAGACGATCACCCGGGACGACCGGTACTGGGCGTCCTGGGCCGACTGGCTGGATGTCCCCCGCCACACCCTGTCCGCGCTCGTGGGTGCCGTCGTGGCCCGGGGGCTGGACAACGCCGAAGCTCTCCGCCTGGTACGGCCGGGCATCGACGTCGCTGCCGAGTACCAGGCCCGCGACGCCGCCGGCCGTGGGGAAGACCTGGACGAGAGCGACCTGTACGACGACGTCCGCCCAGCACTGACCGCGCTGCGCCGGCTGGGCGTCCGCGTGGTCATCGCCGGGAACCAGACACCGCGCGCGGGACAGTTGTTGCGGAGCCTGGATCTCCCGGCGGACCTGATCGTCACCTCGGGGGAGTGGGGCGTTGCGAAGCCGCAACCGGCCTTCTTCGACCGGGTCATCGAGGTCGCGCAGACGGTCCCGGAGGCGACCCTGTACGTGGGTGACCACCCGGCCAACGACGTGTTCCCCGCGAAGGCGGCAGGGCTGCGTACGGCGCACCTTCGCCGCGGACCATGGGGCTACCTGTGGGCGGACGATCCGGAGGTGGTGGCGCAAGCGGACTGGCGGATCGACAGCCTTGCCCAGCTCACCGGCATCGTCGGCGCCTGGCGGGCATGAAACGGCCTCACCGGCCGGATGGTCGACGAGGCCGTTCCAGCGCATGGGGACGTGGGGCTCATCCCCGCGCGGCCCCGGCGGGCCAGACGACGTCTACGGGGAATCCGGCTTCGCGGGCTTCCTGGACAGTGTCTGCCGTGCCGCCGCCCTTGCCGCTCGGGGGCGTGCCGTCCCAGACAGCGACCAGACGGCTGGCCCGGTGCAGCAGCGTGCGATTGGCCTCCTCATAGGCGGCTCGGTTCGCCGTCTCGTTGTCGAGTACGACGACATCGTCCGCGGCCTGCACGAGCCGATCGAACGCGTCGGCGTGGTCGGGTTTGACCTTGCTCTGCCGGTAGTCCTTCGAGGGGACGACCACGACCAGGCGGCCACCCAGCTCGAGGACGACTTCAGCGAACAGGGTGTCGGATCCCCTGGCGATGCACGAGACGCCGGTGAGGTCGTCGACGTAGGGCCGGAGTGTTTCCCGTAGCGCATCGCGCACCAGGGGCACGCTGCTGTCGGTCAGGTCCATGTGCCCGGTCACGGCGATCGTGGTCACGGCGCTCCTTCAGCTCGACAGGACGTCGCGGATCCTTGCCCGCGCCTCGCCGACCGTACGCGATGCCGACCGGCCCACGGTGTACGGGTACAGCTGCCCGAGCTGGGCGCGGACACGACTTGAGCGGGTCCGGGCAGCAGCGTCGACTGCGTGATGTGTGTGTTCGACTGCGCCGGTCAGATCCCCGATCAGGAAGTGGCACTCCGCAAGCCCGATCAGATCCAGGGCGTGGCTACGCCCTGCCTCCGAGCCACGTCCGGCGAGCGCACTGCGGATGTTTCCGGCAGCGGCCTCCGCATGTTTCTGAGGATCTGCGCGAGCCATGTCCAGCAGACGGCCGCCGGTGACACCGGCCAGCTCCGCACTGTCGAAGTACGCGATCCAGTAGGGCTCTTCCTCCCCGCCGGCGTCGGCGAGTGCTTCCTCCGCCTCGCTGGTGGCCCGGCGGAATGCCGCAGCCCGGCCCATGGCCGCGTACGCCCATGCCTCCCGCGTGTGCAGCATGGCCCGCAGACGCGGGTTGGCTGCTCTTCCGGCGCCCTTTTGCGCCAAGTGCGTGAGTTCGAGGGCGTCCTGCGGACGGTCCAGGTACAGCATCTGCCGCGCCATGCCGGCCAGCACGTTGGCGCCGAATGCGGTGTCGTCGGCAGCGTGAGCAGCGCGCAGCGCCAAGAGGTAGTAGTTCTGTGCCTGTTTCTGGTGTCCAGAGTCCCAGGCCATGGTTGCTGCGGTCCCACCGAGGTAGGCCATCACCTGGAACAACCCCTGTTCGACATCCGGTGCCTGGTGGTCCTCCAGGTGGCCGACCACCTCGTTGAGTTGTCCGACGACCGCCTTGCGGCGGAGGCCGCCGCCGAACCGATGGTCCCACGCACGGAAGGCACGGGCCGTCGCTTCCAGTTCGTGGACCTCACGCTGTCCGATACGTCCGCGGCGGTGGCCCTGATCGACCCGCGGGGCGGGCTGGAGCCATCCCTCCAGGGTGTCGAGCAGGGGTGCTCCGGACAGAGTGGCGCCGGCGAGGGCACGGGTTGCGGTGCGGCGGTCCATCACGAGGTCGCTCCTGGTCAGGTCTGCGGCCAGGTGCACTGCCACTGCGGGACACCAAGCGGTGCCCTCAGAAGGCTGTGCGGTAGGCGGAGTCAGCGGGTCGGGGATGTCGGGCTGTTCTTCCCACGGGCGGTCGGCGAGGCCGACGAGACGTCCGGGGATGCGCAGCCCGTCTGCGATGCGGCAGATCACATCGAAGCTCGTGACCTGCTGTTGGCCGCTGATGATCGTGGAGACCTTGCCGGGGGTGAGCTGGCAGGCCGACGCGATGCGGTTCTGGGACAGGCCGCCCCACTTCTTGATCAGTGAGAAGGCCGCGGCGAAGTCGTGCTCTGCCAGGGCTCGCTTCACGTCGTCTCGTTCGAGGACCTCGGGAGCGAGCGGGCCGTGGGTGATGGCATCCATGGGGCCGACTTCCGTAGTGATGGTAGGCGCTTCGTCACGCGTTCACGGAATCAGGAACGAGCGTATTACCGCTTCGGTAACACCCGTCGGTTATGCCGCAGTTGTGCGCGAGCGGCGACCCTCGACGCATGACAGACAAGACCCCGGCGACCGCGCTGCGAGCGGCCCCGGGGCATGGCCAACGCTGCTGAGGAGCGTCAACACCATGAACGCTACCGCCCCACCGAAGACCGGCGTCAAAATGACGATCCAGGTCTACACCGTGAACGCGCAGGGGGCCGTCGTCGAGGACCGGGGCGAGCTGGTCGCCGTCGGGTTCGGGGAGGACCCGGCCGCGCTCGCCCCCGGCGCCTTCGGATTCCCGCCCTGCCGGTGCCCCCGCCACCGCACCCGCCGGGCGGTGACCCGGTGACCACCACCCGGCCGGACACCCGGACCACGCCGGTCGACCTCGCCACGATGCGCGAGACCGTGAACCGGCTGCTGGATCCCGACGCCGTCCCCGAAGCCCTGCCGCCGACCGGTGACGAGCTTCAGACGCTGACCGCCCTCGTGCGCGGTCACCTGGAGCTGCTGGTTCCCGAGGTGGAGGCGGCGGCCCGGAAGCTGAAGCCGGACAGCGTCCACCGCTACACCGTGCTCGGCTGTGTGTGGGAGGCCCGCAGCAGGCTGGAGACGCAGCCCAGTCCCCGCTTCGGCGGCGCCCCCGGCTACGCCCGGCGCCTGGCCCGCGCGCTGAACGCCCTGTGCGACCACTACGAGACGCTGAACGGGACCATCCGGTGACCGCGCCCGTGCCCATGCCCGTGCCCGTGTGCCGGGCCTGCCGCAAGCCGCATAACCCGTGTCCAGGAACCGGGGTCAAGGCCCGCGTCCTGCACGGACTCGGGCAGCCGTCGCTCCCGTCTTCCGTGACGTTCGGCGGCAGCGGCGTCTGTTTCCGGTTCCGGTTCGGGATGTGTCAGCGGTAGTTGTCCGCCGAGCCGTCCTTCCTGCCGTACAAGGTGTCCTCAAAGTACGCCCAGGCGTCGGGCTGGCTGCCGTCCACGTCGCGTACGCCGTAGGCCTTGGCGAGGTCCGCGCTGGAGGCGGACTTCTTGTTCCAGCGGGCCGCCCGGTCCGGGTCCGCGGCGAGCGCGGCGACCCCGCGGGCGAGGTAGTGCGGTGACTCGGCGATGGCGAAGGCGGGTTCCTGGGCGACGGCGTCCCGCCAGTTCTCCTCGCTCACACCGAAGTGGGCAAGCATCTGTTCCGAGCGCATGAAGCCCGGTGTAACGGCGACGGCCGTGCCCCCGTACTGCGCCAGTTCCTCCCCCAAGCCGAAGGCGATCCGAATCGGTGCGTTCTTGGCGAGGTCGTAGAAGAGGTTCTCACGGTAGCGGCGGTTGGACGCCGCCGTGCCGTCGGTGACCTCGACGTGGAGCGGGGCGTCGGAGCGCACCAGGAGCGGGAGGGCCAGCGCCGCGGTGATCACGTGGGACCGGACTCCGAGTTCCAGGATGCGCAGCCCGTCGGCGAGGGGCGTCTCCCAGCTCTTCTTGCCGAACACGGACTTCACGAGGAGGTGCTCGCCGCCCCACAGATCGTTGACGAGGACGTCCAGCCGTCCCTGCTCGCGCTCGATGCGTCCGACGAGGGCACGTACCTGGTCCTCGTCGAGGTGGTCGGTGGGCACCGCGATGCCGGTACCGCCAGCCGCCGTCACCAGTTCGCCGGTCTCCTCGATGGTCTCCGTGCTCCGGCCGATCTCGCTGGCGTGCGTACGGGTGGTGCGGCCGGTGACGTAGACCGTGGCGCCCAGCCGGCCGAGTTCGACGGCGAGCGCGCGTCCGGCACCGCGTGTGGCCCCGGCGACGAGTGCGATCCGACCGGTCAGCGGAGCTCCGTCGGTGATGTGCTGGGTGGTGGTGTCCTGGTTCATGCCACCACCGTGCACGGTAAACACGACAATCTGCGTCGCCATTTCCTGGGAAATTCCACCGCTCCCCCGGTCGGTAGCGGTAGCCGCTGTTCGTCATGGGCTTCGCCAACAAGGCCGGCGCCGGCACCGCGCTCGTCCTGGGCGCGCTCCTCGTCGCTCACATGCTGGGCGTGGACCCGACCGATGCCGTACGCCGCATCCTCGACATGTGACCGCCGTCGTGCCCGGAACCCGGCCACCCCCAGTCCCGGGCACGACGGCATGAACCACCCCGGACCGTGGCGACACCGGTCGGGAACAGGCCGTGGATCAGATGGCGGGGCCGGCGCTCCACGCGTCCCGGAGCGCCGGCTGCACGTCCTTCCCGAGCACGAGGTGGGTCGTCCTGCCCGGCAGGGTGGGCAGCTCGGCCCAGTGAGTCACGGTGTCATGGCCGGCGAGGCCGTAGGGCAGGTGGACGTATCCGTCGGAGTCGACGAAGCAGTTCCTGTGTTCCGTCCCGTCCTCGCTGAAGTGCCGGTCCGTGAAGTACATCGGCCTCACCAGCCAGAACTCCTCCCCCGACGCCGTTTCGGACTCGGCGTCGTCGGCCGGATACCGGCCCGTGACCGCCACCGCCACCGGTGCGCCGCTCCACGGCAGTCCCTCGCGTGCGTCGACCCAGGTCACCTGGGTGTCCAAATGCGTCATCCCCATCCTCGGTCAAGCGTTCGGGGCTCGTCTTCCGTCCATGCGCCTACGCGTCGGCAGGGCCGCTGTACCGGCTTCGGTACCCGGTAGGACCGCCCCGCGCTCGCGCGGGTTGCGTGAGCCGGGACGAATTCGTCCGCTGCCGCGGACCCACCGCATGAGGTGATCTCCCAGGAGACGGCACGCCCGATACGGACGTCGTGACGCGGCCGCCGCCATGTCGGGAGGCGTCCTGTCCGGCCGGAGTGCGAGCACCGCCGCGTACCGCGGACGCGGTACGCGGCGGGGGTTCCGTACGCCTGCGGGAGGTCCCCGGGTTCGGTCTGCGGTCGACGTCCCGGCGACAGGCCGACCCCGTACGGTTGACGCATGGATCTTCGACTGCCCGGAGCGCGGTGGCCGCGGCCGCGACGGGTCATCGCCGCCGCGGCCGCCGTCGTCGTGCTCGCCGGCGCCGGTACGTGGACCGCCGTCGCCTCCGACGACGCGCCCGCGGTCCGCCGCGCCGACCGGGTCATGAACACGGGCGACGGGGTGCGCATCGACACCTCGTACTTCACCGCGGGGCCCGGCGGCCGCCGCCCCGCCGTCCTGCTCGGGCACGGCTTCGGCGGCAGCAAGGACGACGTGCGGGAGCAGGCCGAGGACCTCGCGCGCGACGGGTACGCGGTCCTCACCTGGTCCGCGCGCGGCTTCGGCGCGTCGACCGGGAGGATCGGGCTGAACGACCCGGAGAGCGAGGTCGCCGACGTCTCCCGGCTGATCGACTGGCTGGCGGACCGGCCCGAGGTCCAGCTCGACGAGGACGGCGACCCGCGGGTCGGCATGGCGGGCGGCTCCTACGGCGGCGCCATCGCCCTGCTCGGCGCCGGGTACGACGACCGGGTCGACGCCATCGCCCCGGCGATCACCTACTTCGACCTCGCCGAGGCGCTCTTCCCGAACGGCGTCTTCAAGAGGCTGTGGGCGGGCGTCTTCGTCAACTCCGGCGGCGGCTGCGAGAAGTTCGAGCCCGCCCTGTGCGCGATGTACCAGCGGGTCGCCGAGTCCGGCCTCCCGGACGACGAGGCGCGCGAGCTGCTCCGGGCGCGCTCGCCGTCCGCCGTCGCCGACCGCATCGACGTGCCCACGCTCCTGCTGCAGGGCCAGACCGACTCCCTCTTCCCGCTCGGCCAGGCCGACGCCGCCGCGCAGGCGATCCGCGCCAACGGCGCCCCCGTCGACGTCGACTGGATCGCGGGCGGCCACGACGGCGGCGACCCGGAGACGGACCGCGTGCAGCGGCGCGTGAGCACCTGGTTCGACCGGTACCTCAAGGACGACGAGGGCGCCGACACCGGCCCCGCCTTCCGCGTCACCCGCACCGGGGGCGTCGACTCCACCGACGGACGGGCCGTGCTGAACGGCGCGAGCGCCGACGCCTACCCGGGGCTGACCGACGGCGGCCGCTCCTTCCCCCTCACCGGACGCGAACAGAGCTTCGCCAACCCGGCCGGCGCCAACCCGCCCGCCGTCTCCTCCCTGCCCGGCCTCGGCGGCTCCGGCGGACTCGCCCAGCTCTCCTCCCTCGGCGTCGGGATCTCCCTGGACTTCCCGGGCCAGCACGCCCGCTTCGAGTCCGCCCCGGTCGCCGGCGATCTGCGGATCACCGGATCGCCGACCGTCACCGTGCGCGTGAAGTCGACCGGCGGCGACGCCGTCCTCTTCGGCAAGGTGTACGACGTCGGCCCGGACGGACGGCAGCAGGTACTGCCCTCGCAGCTCGTCGCCCCGGTCCGCGTCGAGGGCGCCAAGGCCGGCAAGGACGTGACGCTCACCCTCCCCGCCGTCGACCACGAGGTGCGCAAGGGCCACCGCCTGCGCCTCGTCCTCGCCTCCACCGACCTCGGCTACGCCTCCCCGGCCGCCCCGGCGACGTACACCGTCTCCCTGAAGAGCGACCTCACGGTGCCCACCGCGCCCGGCGTGACCACCGCCGCGGCCCCGCTGCCCGCCTGGGTGGTGTGGCTGCCGGTCGCCGGCGCCCTGATCGCCCTCGCCCTGCTGCTCACCGGTCGCCGCCGCACCACCGCCCCGGCGCCCGACCCGGAACTCGCCGACGTCCCGCTCCGGATCACCGGTCTGAGCAAGCGGTACGCCCGCTCCTCGGACCGGTACGCCGTGCGGGACCTGTCCTTCCGGGTCGAGAAGGGCCAGGTGCTCGGCCTCCTCGGCCCGAACGGCGCGGGCAAGACGACCACCCTGCGCATGCTGATGGGCCTGATCAGGCCCGACGGCGGCGAGATCCGCGTCTTCGGCCACGCCATTCGCCCCGGCGCCCCGGTGCTCTCCCGGGTCGGCGCCTTCGTCGAGGGCGCGGGCTTCCTGCCGCACCTGTCCGGCCGGGAGAACCTGGAGCTGTACTGGCGGGCCACCGGGCGCCCGCCCAAGGACGCCCACCTGGAGGAGGCGCTGGAGATCGCCGGCCTCGGCGACGCGCTCGCCCGCGCGGTGCGCACCTACTCCCAGGGCATGCGCCAGCGCCTCGCCCTCGCCCAGGCCATGCTCGGCCTCCCGGACCTGCTCATCCTCGACGAACCGACCAACGGACTCGACCCGCCGCAGATCCGCGAGATGCGCGAGGTGATGATCCGGTACGCGGCCGCCGGACGCACGGTGATCGTCTCCAGCCACCTGCTGTCGGAGGTCGAGCAGTCCTGCACCCACCTCGTGGTGATGGACCGCGGGCGGCTCGTCCAGGCCGGTCCGGTGCAGGAGATCGTCGGCTCCGGCGACACCCTGCTCGTCGGGACGGAGGAGTCCGTGGACGAGCCGGTCGCCGAGAAGGTCGCCGCGCTGCCGGGCGTCGCCTCCGCCGTCCGCACCGACGAGGGCCTGCTGGTCCGGCTCGACGCCGGCGGCACCGCCCCGCGCCTGGTCGCCGAACTGGTCCGGCTGGAGGTGCCCGTGGCGTCGGTGGGCCCGCACCGACGCCTCGAAGACGCCTTCCTCACCCTGATCGGAGGTTCCGCATGAGCACGCTCACCGAGCGGGCCGAGCCCACCGGGCACGCCGAGGGCGCCGGACCCGTCGAGGTCGCCGCCGGCTACCGCGCGGGCCGCACCCTGCCCCTGCGGGTCGAGCTGGTCCGCCAGCTGGGGCGCCGCCGCACCCTCGTGATGGGCGCGATCCTCGCCCTCCTGCCGTTCGTGCTGATGGTCGCCTTCGCGATCGGCGGTGAACCGGACCGTCCGGGCGGCCGGGTGAACCTGATGGACACGGCCACCGCGTCCGGCGCCAACTTCGCCGCCGTGAACCTGTTCGTGTCCGCGGGCTTCCTGCTGGTCATCCCCGTCGCCCTGTTCTGTGGGGACACGGTCGCCTCGGAGGCCGGCTGGTCCTCCCTGCGCTATCTGCTCGCCGCGCCGGTGCCCCGGATGCGGCTGCTGTGGTCCAAGCTGATCGTCGGACTGGGGCTGAGCCTGGCCGCGATGGTGCTGCTGCCGGTGGTGGCGCTCGTCGTCGGCACGGCCGCCTACGGCTGGGGTCCGCTGCACGTCCCCACCGGCGGCACGCTCGATCCCGGCACGGCGGCGCAGCGGCTCGTGGTGGTCGTGGCATACCTGTTCGTGTCGCAGCTGGTCACCGCCGGGCTCGCGTTCTGGCTGTCCACCCGCACCGACGCCCCGCTGGGCGCGGTCGGCGGCGCGGTCGGCCTGACCATCGTCGGCAACGTCCTGGACGCCGTCACCGCCCTCGGGGACTGGCGTCACTTCCTGCCCGCGCACTGGCAGTTCGCCTGGGCGGACGCCGTCCAGCCGACCCCGGAGTGGTCCGGCATGATCCAGGGCGCGTCGGTGTCCGTGACGTACGCGCTGGTGCTGTTCGCGCTGGCGTTCCGCGGGTTCGTCCGCAAGGACGTGGTGTCGTGACCGGTGGCCCCCTCCGGGTGCGGAGCGGGCCAACCGGGTGAATCTGCGCAACCGATTCCGCCGAGTCGGGTTGATGAAGGAGTAGGCCATGCGGCAGCGGAGGGCCAGAACGCGTGGCCGCTCCCACTCTTCAAGCAGGAAGACAACCACATTGCGACAGACCCTGAGCAGGGGAGTGTTCGTGGCGGCCGCCGCCGCCACGGGCATTCTGTCCCTGTACGGAACCCCCGCCCTCGCCGACTCGTACGCGGTGGGCAGTGCCGAGGATTCTCCCGGTGTGCTGTCCGGGAACGACGTGCAGGCGCCGGTCCACGCGCCGGTGAACGCGTGCGGCAACGGCGTCACCGTGGTCGGTGCGTTCAACGAGACGGGCGACAACACGTGCGTCAACGGCTCCCACACGTCCGACCACGGCTCCCACAAGTCCGACCGCGGCTCGCGCGACTCCGGTGGCGCGCGCGCGGTGGGCGGCGCCGAGGACTCGCCCGGTCTGCTGTCCGGGAACAACGTGCAGGCGCCGGTCCACGCGCCGGTGAACGCGTGCGGCAACGACGTCGACGTGGTCGGGGTGTTCAACGAGACGGGCGACAACACGTGCGTCAACGGCTCCCACACGTCCGACTCCCACACGTCCGACCGCGGCTCGCGCGACGAGACCTCGCACGGCGACTCCTCCTACGGTGAGTCCTCCTACGGCGACTCCTCGTACGGCGACTCCGGTGGCGCGCGCACGACGGGCGCCGCCAAGGGCTCGCCCGGTCTGCTGTCCGGGAACCACGTGCAGGTGCCCCTCCACCTGCCGGTGAACGCGTGCGGCAACAGCGTCGACGTCATCTCGCTGTTCGACGACGCCTACGGCACCACCTGCGTCAACGACGGTGGTTACGGTTACGGCGAGGACGAGCCCGAGAAGGAGACGCCGCCCACCAAGGTCAAGACGCCTCCCGCCCACGAGGCCGAGAAGCCCCCGGCCGAGGAGGAGGAAGTGCCCGGCAACCCGCCGCACCTGGCCGAGACCGGCAGCGACGGCATGATCGCCGCCTCGGCGGCCGGCGCCGTCCTGATCACCGGCGGCGCGATGCTCTACCGTCGCGGCCGTCTCGCCTCCCGCCGCTGATCCGCCGGCTGCCGGGCCCGCCCCACCCGGCAGCCGTACCCGCGGGACGACGCGTCCCCCGGACCGACCCGGTCCGGGGGACGCGTCGTCGTCTGCGCCCGTCAGCCGTTCACCGGCGACGGCGCCCCGCTGCGGCTGCCGCCGCCCGGGACGGGAACCGACCCGCGCACCGGCGTCGACCTCAGCCGGCGGCGCACCCCCTGGACCAGGGTCGGCGCCGTGAACGTCGCGCCGTGCACGAAGCGCATGGCCGGGCCGAAGCCGGACGCGGTCACCAGGCCCGCCAGGAACAGCCCGGGGTGCGAGGACTCGAAGCCGTGGCCGAGCACCGGGGAACCGTCCGGCAGCGCCGCCAGCGTCCCGCGCAGCTCGGCGGAGAGCAGGCCGAGCCGGTCGCGGTGCGCCTTGAACCCCGTGGCGGCGATGACGTGCTCGGTCTCCAGGGAGCGCCGGGAGCCGTCCCGGCCGGTCAGGTCCAGGCGCAGCCCGCCCGGCACCGCGGCGGCCGCGGTGACCTGCTGGCCCGGCAGCAGGTCCACCGCCCGCTCCACCCGGTCCCGCACCCACCACGCGCCCGCGGGGCCCAGCGCCGTGGCCGCGATCCGCGACCGGGTCGACTGCGGCAGCCGCCGGTACAGGCCGGGGCGCTCGGAGTAGAACCAGTTCCGCCAGCCGGGGCCCAGTCCGCTGTGCGGCGAGCGGAGCGACTGCCACCACGGGCGCTCCCAGGGCGGCGGCACGTCGTTCCACCGCAGCCGCTCCGCGCGCGCCAGCACCCGTACCCGCGTGCCCTGCTCGGCGAGGAGCGCCGCCGTCTCCAGGGCCGCCTGGCCGCCGCCGATCACCGTGACGTCCTTGCCCTGGAAGTGGCCCAGGTCGCTGTGGTGGCTGCTGTGCGTCACCAGCGTGGGGTGCAGCCCGCGCAGGGCCGTCGGCACCTCGATGAACGGCATCACCCCGATGGCCAGCGCCACCGTCCGAGCGTGCAGCGCCTGCCCGTCCTCGGTGACCGCCGTGAAGCCGTCGGGACCGGACGACACCCGGGTGACCGTGCGCTCGTCCACCTCCGGCACGGCGTTGCGGGCGAACCACAGGCCGTACGAGGCGAACGCCTCCACCGGGATCGGGTGCGCGTGCCGTGCCGTCAGGCCCTGCTCGGCGCAGTACGCGTCCAGCCGCCAGCGTCCGCCGGGGTCGGACAGGTTGGACGCCCACGGTTCCGACTTCAGGAACATGCCGCCGGGCATGTGGTCCCGCCAGGACGCCATGGGCCGGCCGAACACGCGCAGGTTCAGACCGGCGGCCGCGGCGTGGGCCGCGATCGACAGGCCGTACGGACCGGCGCCCACCACCAGGAGGTCGTACATCATCAGCTGCTCGCTTTCTCGTCGTCGATCGGAGGGGTCAGGGAGGGCGTGGCCTCCCGGGGGGCCGGGCGGGGCGCCGGCACGGCCGCCGCCGTGCCCAGCCGATGCCGCAGCCGGCCGGACACATGACGGGCCCACAGGGCCCACATCGCCCATCCGGGGGCCCGGTCGTCCCGGGCGTACCAGGCCAGTTCGCGGCCGCCGGACGCCGTGCGCAGCGCGGCGAACGGCGCGTAGTTCTCCACCACGAACGCCCGTCCGGCCACCGGATCCCCGTCCGGCAGCGGACGGCCGGTCAGATCCAGGTGCAGGGCGCGTACGACGTCCAGTCCCGCGCTGTCCGCGAAGAGCCGGAACTGGGCGCCGGGGCGCGGGTTGAAGTCGAGGAGGTGGTAGCGGCCGGTCGTGCCGCAGCGGCGGAAGTCGAGGTCGAAGACGCCGCGGTAGCCGAGTTCGCCGGTGAGCCGTTCGGCGAGCGCCCGGACCTCGGGGTTGGGCGTCCAGTGGCCCACCGCGGTCAGCCCCGCGCCGCGCGGCCAGGACAGCCGCTTGTGGCCCGGACCGCCGGCGCGCACGGCGCCCGCGCGGTCGGCGTAGCCGTGGAAGAACCAGTCCCGGTCCTCGCCCGGCGGCAGGTACTCCTGGAGCAGCAGCGGGCTGCCCGCCTCCGCGGTGCGCGCGTACAGCTCCCGGGCCTGCTGCGCGGAGTGCACCAGCCGGGTGCTGCGCAGTCCGCCGCCGGCCGGCAGCAGCCAGGGCCGGCTCCACTTCGCGACCAGCGGCAGCCCGAGCCGGTGGGCGTCGTCCACGGCCCGCCCGGGGCTGTCCGGGACGAGGGTGCGCGGGTGCGGGATGTCCGCGGCGGCGCACACGGCGGCCAGTTCCGCCTTGTCGGCGACGCGTTCGGACAGCGTGGCCGGCATCTCGGGCAGCAGGTAGGAGGGCGCGAGGTCGCCTCGCAGCCGGCCCGCGGCGATCGCGGTCGCGTCGTCCAGCGGGATCAGCACGGCCGGGCGCCCCACCCGTTCGGCCACCCGGCGCAGCACGGCGAGGATCTGCTGCGCGGATGCTCCCGGCGGCGGCGGGGAATGCATGCTGTGGACATAACGCGAGCGACGAACGGGACTTCCCGTGGAATCGGCGACGACATGCACCTCCACTCCCGCCCTGCCGAGTGACCGCACGGCCCCCAGCGTTCCGTGGTGAAAGGGATTCCGGTCGGTCCGCAGCAGTACGGCGGGGACACGGGTGTCGAGCAGCGACACGAATACTCACTTTCCTCTGGCGCCGGATCACCCGCACGGGCGAGCCCGGCACTCGAAAGCCGCAGTGACATTGGCACCGCCGTATTTCCTGTGCCTGAATTCACATGACTGTTCGTCAAGAGCGGCTGGTTCAGGCAGAAGGCGGACGTGAACGAGAAGAGGAGCAGCCAATGGCCCCACAGCACAGGCGGGTCCGGACCCGCGCGATGGCCGTGGGCGCGGCGGCGGTCGTCGTGGCCGCCGCCCTGGCGGCCGGTCCCACGACGGGGCCGGAGCCGGCCGACGACTCCCGTCCGGCGGCGCCGGCCCCGGACGGGCCCGTGGCCGTTCCCACGGTCCCCGCGGTCCCGAAGGTCCCCGCCGCCCCGGCCGTCGACATCCCGTCGGTCCCCGTGCCGGCGCTGCCGGCGCCGCTCGGTGACGTCCCGGCCTTCGGCGCCTTCCTCGCCTCCGACGCCCGCGGCGTGGACCGCATGGAGCAGTTCAGCCGCTGGCTGGGCGGCGCCGAGCTGCGCGTCGGCCACACCTACCTGCCCGGCAACCACTGGAGCGACATCGAGGGGGACGTCGGCTTCCTCGACGCGTGGGCGCGCTGGCGCAACGCCGAGGACGACCGGATGCTCGTCCTCAACGTCCCCCTGCAGGAGCGCAACGAGGCGGGCGTCCCCGATCACGAGGTCCGGCAGCTGCTGCGGCGGGGTGCGGCCGGGGAGTTCGACCACCACTTCCGCGCCCTCGCCGAGCGGCTGGTCGAGCTGAAGGTGCCGGACACGGTCCTGGTGCTCGGCTGGGAGATGAACGGCGTCACCTACACCCACCGCTGCGGTCCCGACCCGGAATCCTGGAAGAAGTACTGGAACCGGATCGTGCGGACCATGCGCGCGGTGCCGGGCCAGGAATTCCGCTTCGACTTCACGCCGAGCCGCGGCCGGGACGCCGTCCCCTGGACGCGGTGCTACCCCGGCGACGACACGGTCGACATCGTCGGCATGGATTCCTACGACCAGCCGGCCGGGCACTCCTTCGACGAACAGGTGAAGGAGCCGTACGGACTCCAGGCGCACGTCGATTTCGCGAAGGCCCACGGAAAACCGATCTCCTATCCCGAATGGGGGCTCTTCCGCAACGGCGACAATCCCGAGTACATGCGGCGCATGCTCGCGTGGATCGACCGGCACAAGCCGCTCTACAACACGGTGACCGACTACTGCCCGCACGGCGTGTGGCAGTGCGACGACAACCCGGAGTCGTCCCGCGTGTACAAGTCCGTGCTCCACGGACGCACCCACGAGGAGGAGCCGGACACCACGCCGCAGACCCCGGCGCCCTCTCCCGTGCCGACCGTGCCCGGCGTGCCGCTGCCGCCGGAGGACTGCTCGCCGCTGGACCTGGGCCGGTGGGTGGAGTACTGGCTCGGCGGGAAACTCTGCTTCCGCTTCGACTGGTGGTCGCGCACCCGCTAGGGCCCGTGGTGGGCGTCCCGTCGGCCGCCCGAGGGGCGGGCCGGGCGGCGTCGGGTGCGTGCTCCCGGCGTGCCGGGCCCTGGGCCCCGTACCGGGCGTACTCGGCTCGGCGCCCGGTGCGGCGGGAGGGTGTGCACGGCGTCGCCCGGCGGACGGGACGTTCGCAACAGGCCCCGGGGGCCGTCCCGGCCGCGTCACCGCTGCACATCGGCGGCGGTGGCCGGGCCGGGCACCGAGGCGGCGGGGGCCGGACCCTCGCCCCGGCCGGTCCGCCTCGGCCTGGCGAGCAGCACCAGGCCGCCCAGCAGGCCGCCCGCGCTCGCCCCCACCAGCGCGGTCACCCCCGACGACGCGGACGACGGCTTGCCCGGCCGCACCGCGCGCGAGAACTGCACGAGCCGGACCTGCGTGCTGCCCTTGGTGTCCTCGGCGTGCCGGGTCAGCGCGCGCGAGACCGCGTCGGCCATGTCGACGGCCAGTCCGGGCTGCGCGGAGGTGGCCGTGACGGCGACCATCGGCGCGTCCGGCGAGGTCGCCGTGCGGACGCTGTCCCGCAGCGTCCGCACCGGCACCCCGGCCCACACCTGCGCGTCGCCGAGCACCGCGAGCTGGGTGGCGACCCGGCCGTACGCCTGCGCGAAACCGCGGGCCGCGTCCGAGGGCGCCTTGTCGGTGGGCACGGCGACGACGTAACTGGTGGCGGTGTACACCGGGGGCGTGACCAGGCCGTATACGCCGCCGGACAGACCACCGAGGAACGTGCCCGCCACCAGCGCGGACCAGGCCGGCAGCTTTCTGACACGGTCCAGGGACGGACGGCGCCGACGGGTCGGGGTGTCGGTCATGACGGGCTTGCTCCCTCGAAGGTACGGCAGAGACATGCGGTGCGGCGGAGGCTCACGGTGCGGCGGACGGCGACGCGCCGGCCACGGCCGCCGTGTACACGTCCATGAGGCGGGCCGTGCTGCGGGTGATGCTGTAGTGGTGCGCGGCCCGGCCGGCCGTGCGCGGTCCGGGGCCCGCCGCACGGACCTCGGCGATCGCGCGGGCGTACGCGGCGGGGCCGCCGCGCACCCGCCGGGCGTCGGCGCGGGCCTCGGGCGGCAGGTCCTCGATCGCCGGGCAGGAGGCGTAGAGCACGGGCAGACCGGACGCCAGCGCCTCCACGGCCGCCAGACCGAAGGCCTCCTCCGCGGACGGGGAGGCGAACAGGTCCATCGCCGAGGTCAGCGAGGGCAGGTCGGGGCCGGGGGTGCCGTCGGGGACGACGGGACGCTCGCCGGTGAACAGCACCCGCCCCGCCACCTTGGCCTCGTGGGCGGTGCGGCGCAGCACGTGCTCCTCGGGGCCGCCGCCCACCAGCAGCAGCCAGTGGTCCTCCGGCAGCAGGGCGAGCGCGCGGACGAGGACGTCGAACCGCTTGCCGCGGGCGAGCCGGCCGACGCCGCCGACGACGAACGCCCCCTCCGGCAGGCCGAGGCGCCGACGGGTGCGCTCCCGTCGCTCCGGGTCGAAGCGGAAGCGGTCCAGGTCGATGCCGTTGGGGACGACCTCGATGCGGGGGGCGGGCACGCCCCAGCGCTTCAGCCGGTCGGCCACCGTCGGGGAGACGGCGACCGTCGCCGACCCGAGCCGCTCGCTCGCCAGGTACAGCGCGCGCACGCCGGCCGTCAGCCTGCGGCCCTCCATCTGGGTGTCGCCCAGGGAGTGCTCGGTCGCCACGACCGCGCGGACCCCGGCGACCCGGGCGGCGAGCCGGCCGTAGACGCAGGCCCGGTACAGGTGCGTGTGCACGAGGTCGTAGCCGCCGGCCCGGATCACCCGGACCAGACGGGGGAGCGCGGCCAGGTCGCGGTTGCCGCCCATGCCCAGGTGCACGACCCGCACGCCGTCGGCGCCGAGCCCGTCGGCGACCGCGCCGGGGTTGGTGAGCGTCACCACGTCGCAGTCGACCGGCAGGTGACGCAGCAGCAGCCGCAACTGCTGCTCGGCGCCGCCGACACCGAGCCCGGTGATGATGTGCAGCGCCCGCATCACAGGCCCTCCACCGGACGCCGGCGCAGCCGGTGCAGCCGGAGCTTGAGGTGCAGGCGCCACGCCGTGTCGTTCTGCCCGACGTGCGCGCGCGGCAGGGCGTGCGGGCCGGTCAGCGGGCCGGGGTCGATGGCGCAGGCGTAGGCGTAGCCCGCCTTCCGCACGGCCTCGACGGCGCGCGCGTCGACCGTGCCGTACGGGTAGCAGAACCCGGCGGCCGGGGCGCCGGTCAGCTCCTCGATCCGGGCGCGGCTCCCGGCGACCTCGGCGGTGAGCGTGGCGTCGTCCGCGCGGGTCAGGTCGACGTGGGTGAGACCGTGCGAGCCGATCTCCACGCCCCCGTCGGCGGCGCGCCGGATGCCGTCCGCGGTCAGCAGCGGCTTGCGCGGGCCGAGCGGGTCCCAGGCGTTGTCGCCGCCGAGCCGTCCGGGCAGGACGAAGAGGGTGGCGCCGCAGCGGAAGCGCTGCAGCAGCGGCAGGGCGCCGGTGAGGAAGTCGGTGTAGCCGTCGTCGAAGGTGAGGCCGACCAGGTCCCGGCCCTCGCCGCGGGCGCGCGCGGCGAGGAGTTCGGCGACGGACACGCCGCGCAGTCCGCGCCGGCGCAGCCAGGCCAGCTGCCGCTCGAGCCGCCCGGGGGTGACGGTGATGCGGTACGGGTCGTCCGAGCAGTCGCCCACCGAGTGGTACATCGCCACCCAGGGGACGGGGCCCGGGCGGGGCGCGGAGGGTCTGCCGGCGGCGACGGAGTCAACGGGAGCGGCCATGTGTGAGCTTTCGTGTGACGGTGCGTACGGAGCGCAGTGCGGATACGGATACGGAGCGCCGGGCGACCGGGACGGACAGGGCGAGCGGCACGAAGACGGCGGCCACGGCCGGACAGCCGGCCGCGAGAGCGGCCACCGGGGAGTCGAAGAGGCTCGCGGCGGACGTCCCGGCGGCGACGGCGAGGACCGAGGCGAGCACGGGCCGGCTCAGCCGGCCCAGGACCCCGCGGACGCCGAGCGTGAGGCCGCCCGTGTCGCCGGGGCGGGCCGTGCGCAGGCCGGTCAGCAGCAGCACGGCCGTGACGGTGATGCCGAAGGCGTTGGCGGCGGCGATCCCCGCCACCCCCCAGCGGCCCACGGTCACCGCGCCGATCAGGGACGTGACGACGACGCCGGCCGCCATCACGCCGAGCGGGTACCAGCTGGGGCGGCCCGCCGAGAAGTAGCAGCGGACGAGGGCGCCCACGAGGGTCTGGCCGAGCAGACCGAGGGCGTACACGCGCATGACGTTCGCCGTCGCGGCGCTGTCGGCCGCGGTGAACGCCCCCCGCTGGAAGAGCAGTTCGATCATCTGCGGGGCGCAGGCGATCACCGCGCACATGCCGGCCAGCACCACACAGGACGCCAGCACCAGGTCCCGTTCCACCCGGGCGCGGGCCCGGCGGGTGTCGCCGTCGGCGAGCGCCCGTGCCACCACGGGGAAGGTGACGGTGCACACCATCAGCGACAGTGTCATCGGGATCTGGGCGACCTTCTGCGCGTAGTTGAGGTGCGAGATGGACCCGGCGGGCAGGGAGGACGCCAGGAACCGTTCGACGAGGACCTGCGACTGGCGGCACAGCGCGAACAGCAGCACGGCGGCGATCAGGGCGAGGCGCACCGGCCGCTCCTCGTCCGCCGGCCCGGTCGCGGCGGGCGCGGGCGCGGGCGACGCGAGCCGCCGCCACAGGGACGGCAGCTGCACCGCCACCATCAGGCAGCCGCCCACCGCGACCCCGACGGCCGCCGAGCGCACCCCCCACTCCCCGCCGAGCAGGAACATCGTCGCCACGATGCCGGAGTTGTACGCGACGTAGATCGCCGCCGGCGCGAAGAAACGGCGGTGCGCCCGCAGCGCGGCGCTGCAGTACCCGGCGAGCCCGAAGGCCAGCAGGCTGAGCGCGGTGAGCCGGGTGCAGTCGACGGCGAGGCGGGGGTCGGGCAGACCGGGCGCCAGCACGCGGACCAGGTACGGGGCCCCGGCGGCGACCAGCGCCGTCACCGCGGCGAAGGCCAGGCACAGCCGGGGCAGGGTGGCCTTGACCAGGTCGCGCACCGGGTCGCCGGGCACGCCCCGGGCCCGTCGCGCCAGCGCCATGCTGAACGCCGGGATCAGCGCGATCGCCAGCCCGTCCTCGATCAGCAGCGTCGCGGCGATCTCCGGCACGGTCCACGCCACCAGGAAGGCGTCCGTGTCGCTCCCGGCCCCGAACAGCCGCGCCAGCGACTGGTCCCGCACCAGCCCGAGCAGCGACCCGGCGATGGACAGCACCGCCGTCCCCAGCGCGGCCCGGGCGAGGAACCTCCGGGACACCGCGCCCGACGTGCCGCCGTCACCGGCCGCGCTCCCGGACCCGCCGCCCCGCGCCCCGCGGAGCTCGCGTCCGCCGGGCGCGGGGTCGCCGGTCCTGAGCCCGCCCGGCTCACCGACGTCACCGCCCGTCCCGCCGGAACGCGCCGCGGGCGGCGCGTCCACGTCGTCACCGGGCGCACCCTTCGTCCCCCCGGCCCCGGATCCGCCGGACTCGGGGACGCCGGTCGCCGTGCGGGTGCCGGTCACCGTGCGGGCGCCGGTCGGGGGACCGACGGGTCCGGGTTCCGCGGGCCGGGGCCCGTCCGCCGAAGGGGCGCCCGTCGCGGGCCGGTCGGAGGCGGGAGCACCGGCCCGGGATCCGCCCGCCTGGGGGTCGCCGGTCCTGAGCCCGCCGGAACCGGGAGTCTGCGAAGGCAGCACGGTCATCGGGTCGAGGCCTCCTCGATGCGGGCGGGCGCTCCGTCCCGCCGCGGGGCGGCGTCCGCCCGGTCGTCGCGGGACAGGGCCCACCACGCCGTCAGGCCCAGGGCCACGCCGGTCAGGACGGTCGAGGGACCGCCGATGTCGCCGTAGAAGAAGTCGGTGAGCAGCCAGAGCAGCAGGCCGACGGCGACGAGCGCGCAGTCGAGGCCGGGGCCGCGGCGGCGGGCCCGCAGCAGGCGCCGCAGCGCGCACACCAGCAGCGCGAGCCAGCCCCCGGCGAGCGCCAGCAGCCCGATCAGGCCCTGCTCGCTCAGCACCAGCAGATACATGCTGTGCGGCGACAGCAGTGCCTGCTTGTGGTAGTCCGTGCCCGCGCCCGCGATGTCGCTGCCCGAGGACAGCGCCAGGGTGGCGTGCCCGTCGCGGTACTCGGGGAAGTTCTTCAGCCCCACGCCGGTCCACGGGTGTTCGCGCCACATGCCGGTCGCCGCCGCCCACAGGGTGTACCGGTCGACGACGGACTGGTCGGGCGTGTCGGCGACCTCCGTGATGCTGCCGATCCGCTCCTGCAGCATCGCCGTACCGACCCCGAACCCGCCCGTCAGCACGACGCCCGCGGCGACCACGGCCGCCGCCACCTTCAGCGCGCGCCGCAGCCCCGCCAGCACCAGCTGCACCGTGCACGCCAGCGCGGTCGCGATCCACGCGCCCCGGCTGAAGGACAGCGCCAGCGGCAGCACCAGCAGCAGGGCGCACCCGGCGGCGGCCGTCCGCTGCCGCGCCGGGGCCCGCCCCAGCGCGATCCCCGCCGCGCACACCACGCCCAGCGACACCGCCGTCGCCATGCCCATCACGTCCGTGGCTCCGAAGGTGCCGACCGCCCGGACGGGCTCGCCCTGGTACGAGGCACCGGTCCCGGTGACGTACTGGTGCACCCCGACGGCCCCCTGCCACAGGGCGAGCCCCACGAACGACCAGGCCAGCACCCGGAAGTCGGCCCGGCCACGGAGCAGCACCAGCACGGTGGCCGGGACGAGGACGAACACCTGCAGATAACGGCCCAGGCCGCCCAGCGCCGCCTGGGGCGAGGCCGCCCCCATGGCGGCGAGCGCCAGTCCCACGACCGGCAGCCCCAGCACCACGGCCGCGCGGGGCGACAGCGGGCGCCGCCGTTCCCGCAGCAGCCGGATCACGCAGTATCCGACCACCAGCGCGGACACCACGTCGGCGGGTCCCGCGCCGTCCCCCGTCGGCGGCAGGCCCGCCAGGACGACCACCGCCACCAGCGGCAGGACCGGCCCCAGGGCGGCGGCGGCCCGGCGCGGCGGCGGGACGAGGACGTGGCTCACGTGGCGTCAGCTCCCCGTCGGGCGGACCAGCGTGGTCGCGGTGCGCAGCAGGATGCAGACGTCCCGCCACAGCGACCAGTCGTCGATGTAGGCGTTGTCGAACCGGCAGCGGTCCTCGATCGAGGTGTCGCCGCGCAGCCCCTGGACCTGCGCCAGACCGGTGATGCCGGTGCGCATCCGGTGCCGGGTCGCGTAACCCGGGTATGTCTGGCTGAACTGAGTGACGAAGTAAGGCCGTTCGGGCCGGGGCCCGACCAGGCTCATGTCGCCGCGCAGCACGTTCCACAGCTGGAGCAGCTCGTCCAGCGAGGTGCGCCGCAGCATGCGGCAGAACCAGCGCATCTCGTGCTCGTTGGCCACGCTCCACCGGGTCGCCGACTCGCGCTCGTCGACCGGACGGTGGGTGCGGAACTTCAGCAGCGTGAACGGCTGCCCGTTCCGGCCGATGCGCTCCTGCCGGAACACCACCCCCGGCCCGTCGGCCAGTCGGAGCGTCACCGCGCACACCAGCAGCAGCGGGCTGACCAGCAGCAGCAGCGTCCCCGAGACCAGGACGTCGAGCATCCGCTTGCCGAGGCCGCCGCCGCGCGCCGGGGCGAAGTCCAGCCGCCGGCAGGAGAACCCGGCCAGCCGCTCCCGCGCCGGGTACGGCGCCGGGTCGGCGTCCACCTCCCAGACCGTGCAGCCCGACGCGGCCAGCGACCGCAGCAGCGGCCCCTGTTCGGTCCGCACCGAGGGATGGACGGCGAGCACCGCCCGCACCCCGTTCTGGATGACCGCCCGCTCGACCTCCTCGTCCGTGCGCAGCACCGGCACGCCCTCGGCGCCGTCCGACTGCCCGGCGACGATCCCCACCGGCCGCACCCCGCACCGCGGGTCGCGCAGCACGGCGGCGGCCACGCGCTGCGCGGTCGCGGCCGGCCCGACGACGAGCGCGGCGTGCGGGCGGCGCAGCAGCGCGGCCCGCCGCCGCCCGTGCACGACCGCGCGCAGCGCGCAGGCCGCCGCCGCCTGCACGGCGAGCCCGGTCAGCACGGTGCCGGCGGACAGCGCGTCCTGTGGCCGGTACGCCGCCCACAGCACCGCGCCGGCCGCCCAGGCCACCGCGACACGGCCGCACACGGCGGGCAGTTCCTCCAGGAGCCCCGGCACCGGCGGCCGGGTGTCGCGCGGGCGCAGCAGCAGCGACACCGCGATCAGCAGGGCGACGAGCAGTGGATGGCGCTGGGCCCCGGGCAGCACCAGCGCGGCGGGCAGGAGGGCGGCGCCGTCCGCGACGAGCAGCGGCAGCGGTGAGGCCGTCCGGGGCGGCGCGGCGGGCAGCCGGGGGCCGGTGTCGGCGCCGCGCGGCGGCACGACGGAGACGGGTGAGGGGAATCCGTGGTCCCGCGGCGTCACGCCGGGGGAGGACACGGTGCGTTCGGCGGTCACGAGTGGATGGACTCCCTGTACTCAAAGGACTCGACGCGCGATGTCGTCCGGTCGGCCTCGGCGTCCCCGGCCACCCGACAGGGGCGTGTCCTCGTCGCGACGGGCCGGGTGCCGAGCAGGTCGTGGTAGATGTCGGCGACCGCTCGCGCGGTGTGCCGCACGTCGTGGAGGGACAGCACGTGCCGGCGGCCCCGGTCGCCGAGGGACGCACGCAGCGCCGGGTCGAGCAGCAGCTCGCCGACCGCTCCCGCCAGGGCCCGGGGGTCCTCCGGCGGCACCACGCACGGGGCGGCGAAGGAGGGCGGCAGGCTCTCGCGGGCGCCGTCGACGTCCGTGACGACCACGGGCCGCCCGCAGGCCATCGCCTCCAGCGGGGCCAGCGCCATGCCCTCCCAGCGGGACGGCAGGACGACGAGGTCGGCGGCCTGGTACCAGAGGGAGGCGTCCGCGACGGCCCCCGCGAACAGCACGGATCCGGGCGCGACCGCGCGCAGCCGGTCACGGTCCGGCCCGTCGCCGACCAGCACGAGACGGGCCTCGGGCACCCGGCGCAGCACGGTGTCCCAGGCCCGCAGCAGGACGTCCTGCCCCTTCTGCCGGCACAGCCGCCCCACGCACACGACGAGCGGCGCCCCCTCGCGCAGCCCGGCCAGCGGCGCGAGCCCGGCCCGTACGGGGCCGACGGGCGCCGGGCGGAAGCGGTCGGGGTCGATGCCGTTGGGCACGACGGTCCAGCGGCCGGTGATCCCGGCGTGCACGCCGGTGGCGCGTTCCGCCTCGCTCACGCACACCACCCGTGAGGCCCAGCGGGCCGCCCACCGTTCCCAGCGCAGCGCGAGGGCCGCGGTGCTCCCGCCCACCGCCTCGAACGACCAGGCGTGCGGCTGGAACACCGTGGGGATGCGCCCGCGCACCGCGAGCCGCCCGGCGAGCCCGGCCTTCGCGCTGTGCGCGTGCACCAGATCGGGGCGCACCTCGTCGATCAGCCGGGCCAGCTGCCGTACCTCCCGCGCCAGCGAGGCGCCCGGCGAACGCGTCGCACTCCAGTGCCGCACGTGCGCGCCGAGCGACCGCAGCCGGCCGGAGAGCGCGCTGTCGGGGCAGATCGCGGTGACGTCCAGGCCGTCCGCGAGCTGGGCCCGCACCAGGTCCGTCACGACACGGGCCACTCCGCCGTCCACCGGCTGGGTGAGGTGCAGGACGCGCGGCCGGTGACAGGCGGTCGACGGGTACACGGGCACGGTCTTCTCGCTTCTGAGGGCGCTCGGCGCGAGGGCGTCCATCACCGGGCGTCGACGGCGGCGAAGAGCACGCCGGCCCATGCCGCGTCCCGCTGGGACGTGAGCCGGAAGGCCGCCCGGTCACCGGCGCGCGGCAGGGCCCCTTCGAGGTCGAACACGTCGGAGTCGTAGCCGAGGGTGTTGGCGTACGCCGGCACCCGCGCGGGGGACGCGCCGCCGGGGTCGGCGATGGTGGAGTTCAGGACGTCGTCGAAGGGGTTGGCCCGGTCGGTGAACGCGGTGGGGGTGGGCCCGCCGGCGGTGAGGACGAGCGAGTCGCCGGTGGTGCCGCGGTCGCCGTTGTACGCCACCAGCCCCGCCCGGCCCCCGGCGCCCGCCGGGAACGGCAGGCCGCTCAGCGGCATCTCGACCCCCGAGCGGCCGCCCAGCGGGGCGAAGCCGTCCCAGAGCGCGAGGTGCCGCAGCGGCTCCGCCGGGTTCTCGTACGCCACCACCAGCGTCCAGCCGCCCCAGGTCCCGGCCGCCGACCTGCCCATGGCCACGTTGACCTGCGCCACCGTGTACAGCCCCGGCGCGCTGTCCCGCACCAGTTCCGTCACGTCCGCCGAGGCCTGGAAGGCGTCCGCGCCGTCCGCCACCCGGTGTCCCACCACCGTGTCGGCGAGCAGCTCCTTGTACTCCCCGCCGGGCTCGGCGATCAGCACCCGCCCGTTGTCCTGCCACGGCTTCTGCTCACCGGCGAGCAGGTTGCCGCCCCAGTACAGGCGGGCGTACGTGACCCGGGAGCCGGCGGGCAGACGGACCTCCGCGCGGGAGGAGTTGTACGTGTTCGGGTCGCTGTCGACGTCGACGTAGAACATGTCGAAGTCGCCGTTCGCCCCGGGGCCGCCCGCCTGCACGTCCCGGCACGAGGACGCCTGGGCACGGCAGGTGGCGGAGGAGTTGGCGGCCCGCACGATGCCGCCGTGCTGGACCGCGCGGTACCGCTGGGAGAAGGCGAGGCCGTCGGCCTCCGGGGAGGGCGCGAGCGGCGCGGCGGCCGCGGGGCCGCAGGATGCCCACATCGCTGCGAGGGAGAGGACGCCCACCGCCGCATGGCGAAGCATCTGACCCGGGGTTTGGCGCATGACCGTCGGAGCCTTTCGGAACAGGGTGGCGGTGGCAGCAGCGGGGACGAGTGCGGTGCGGCCGCCCATGAGGATGCTCGGGAGGTTCGCAACTCTAGTCACCAAACGGACAAACTCCTCGAAATTCGATGAAAGGCATCAAGTGTGTTGGAATCGTGAAACCTATTCAGGGAAGGAGAAGGAGTTGGCCCGCCCGTCCCACCGCTTCCCCGAGGCTCCGCCGGGCGGAACGCGAGTCGGCCGGGGAGCGGGGAACCGAATGGCGCACACCCGGTTGCGGGGGCCCTCGGGTGCTTCCACGGTGGGCTTCAAGATCCGAAGCCCGCGAAAGGAACCCCCATGCGCGCTCTGCCTGCCCGGCGCATCACACTCGGCGCACTGTGCGCCGCCCTCCTCGCCGGCCTCACCGGCCCGGCCGCCATGGCCGTCGAGCACGACCGCGCGGCGTTCCCCGCCGCGTTGCTCGCGCAGGCCAGGACCGTCGAGGCGGACGAGCCGGGGCTCGCTCCGGTCGTCGGCCTGCTGGAGGCCGCGCTCGAGAAGGGCGAAGGCCGGCTGCCCGCCTCCGAGGCCAGGAAGCTGGGCGACGCGGCGAAGGACGCCCTGGCGAAGGCGGCCGACGAGGACCCGGTGACCACGGCCGAACCGTCGTCTTCGGTCACGATCACGACCACGACCACGGACGACACGGCGCCGGCCGCCACCGAGGACGACCTCACGAGCGAGGAGATGGCCACCCTGCGGGAGGTCCTCGACGCCCTCCTCGACCTGCTCCGGCTCGACACCGGTACCACCGCGGACGCGGAGGAGGACACCGAGGCGGACGAGAGCGCCACCGCGGACCCGAGCACCGCTCAGGAGGACTCGCTGCTCGACGAGTTGCTGGCCCTGGTGGACGACCTCGTCGCCGAACTGCTCGGCACCGGGCCCCAGGCGTCGACCCTGCCCGCGCCGGCCGACCCCGTGCAGCCGCCGCTGCTCGCGGGCGTCACGCTCCCCGCACTTCCCCCGGTGCTGCTGCTGCCGTCCTCGTGACACTCCGCCGTCCTCGAAAAACTCTCATATGAGGACTTGCCAATCTTCGGCTCCACGGTTTCCGCTCCGGCCGGGGATCGTTAGGCACGGCGACAGAATTCCCCTCCGGCGGCCGGTCCCCGCGTCGCCGAAGAAAGGAACACGATGAAGTCCCTGAAGGCTGCCGCCGTCCTCGCCGGAACCCTGATCGCCGCCGGTTTCGCCGCGCCCGCGCAGGCCGCGGAGTCCACCGACCTGGCGTCCACCGGACTGGACACCGGTCTGCGCACCGCGGTCCCCTTCGAGATGGCGCCGCTGCAGGAGTCGGAGGCGCTCGACACCGACGAGACCAGGCTGCTCACGACGACGAAGGAAGCGGCGGCCGTGGCGAACGAGGCCAAGCCGGTCCACGGCGACCTGGGGCTGCACGCCTGAAAAGCACCCCGAGAAATCCGGCCCCCAGTTTCCACTGGGGGCCGGATTTCGTTCGTTTCCATGGACAACCGTACGAGCACGAACAAGGGAGTTGGATCGATGGCCATCGGAATCGACGGAACCCCGAAAGGCACGCAGCCGTCAGCCGTGCCGGGGGGCAGAACGCGGCGGGACGTGGCACGCGGACTGCGCACCGGCGCGCTCACCGCGGCCCTGGCGCCCCTGCTCGCCGCCTTCCGTGCACCGGAAAGGGCCCCGGGCCGCGCCTCCTTCGACCGGATGCACCGGGGCCGCCGCATCCAAGGCGTACGGACCGCGGACGGCCACTGGCACGTCACCCTCGACGGCCGCCCCCTGCACCTGATGCGCCGGGCCGACGGCACCTGGCTGAGCATGGTCGACCACTACTGCTCCTACCCGACACCGCTCGACGCCGCCCGTGCCGCCGCGGACGCCCTCGCCCCCGGCGAGCGGCTGCGCGAGGCCGGTACGGAACCGCGGCACCAGCACCGGGGAGGCCGGCATGGCGTACGTGCGTAAGGACGCCGCCACCCTCACGGCGACCGAGAAACGCCGCTTCGTGAACGCGCTGCTCGAGGTCAAACGGCGCGGCGAGTACGACGAGTTCGTGCGGACGCACATCGCGTACTACGCCTCCGACGGCGAGCGCGGACTGCGCACCGCCCACATGGCGCCCTCCTTCCTGCCCTGGCACCGCCGGTTCCTGCTCGACCTGGAGGAGGCGCTGCGCCGGGTGGACTCCTCGGTGACCCTGCCGTACTGGGACTGGACCCGCGATCGCACGGCCCGCTCCACGCCGTGGACGGCGGATCTCCTCGGCGGCAACGGGCGCCGCTCCGACCGCCAGGTGACGACGGGCCCGTTCGCGTACCAGGAGGGGAACTGGAGGCTCCGGGTGGGCGTGTCCGACAGGGAGTTCCTCACCCGGGACCTCGGCCGCCGTGCCGATCCGATCGACCTGCCGACGAAGAGTGATCTGGAGTGGGCGCTGAAGGACCCCGCCTACGACGCGGCGCCCTGGGACTCGACGGTCACGAAGGGCTTCCGCAACAGGCTGGAGGGCTGGGGCACCGGCCGGGGCAGCGCGTCGTGGCGCAACCACAACCGGGTGCACCGCTGGATCGGCGGCGTCATGCTCACCGCCGCCTCCGTCAACGACCCCGCCTTCTGGCTGCACCACGCCTTCGTCGACCTGCAGTGGTACCGCTGGCAGCGCCGGCACGGCGGGGCCCGCTACCTGCCCGCGACCGCGCCGGGCTCCGGCGACGAGCAGCACGGCCGGGTCGTCTCCCGCCACGAGAAGCTGCCGCCGTGGGACGTGAGCCCCGGTGAGCTGGAGGACGTCGGCGAGACGTACCGCTACGCGTGAGGTGACACGCGGGCGCGGGAGGAGCCCCGGCGCACCAGGAGGCCGGGGCTCCTTTGTGACCCGTCACGTGCGCACGTGGCCTTCTTCGCGATACGGGACATCACGTCCTCCTCGTCGGCCAGGTGAACGCGGCCCTTCCGCGAACAGTCGAACTCCCCGCTCAACACACCGACTTTCAAGGGGTGATGCGGAAGTGCCCGCGGATCGCTTCTCGGCCGTCCTCGCCGCGGACACGGGGCGTGCCCGACGCGCCATTCATCCATCCGTGTAACAAGAGGGGTCCCTGACCTGCGTGTTCAAACAGAACATGCGCATCTGGGCGTTTTGACTGTCCAAAAGCCGTCCGGGTTGCTTAGATTGGCGACGTTCGGTGACCGGTCCAACACGGACCGTGTCCACTCGAGAAACGGAGAGGTAATGCGCAAGTACCAGAAGGCCGCCGTCGTGATGGCCATGCTCGGCAGCGTCGGCTTCCTCGGCGCCGGCGTCAGCCACGCCGGCGACAAGCCGAGCTTCGAGCTCGACAACAAGCAGACGACGACCTGCGCCCAGGACAACTCGGTCCAGTCGCTGATCGCCATCGACGACGTGAACGCCGGCGTCGGCGCGCTCCTGGGTCTGGGCAACGCGGAGAACACCGAGGTCAACTCGGTTGCCTGCGCCTCCAGCCTCGGCCTCGGTGGCTGAGTAGTCGCTGCCAGGTGAACCGGGCGGGTCCCGTGGTCCGAGCCGATGTGCTGCGGATCCCGGGCCCGCCCGGCCCCCTCGGCCGTTCCACGACCGTCAAGGAAAAGGTTGATGTTCCACTCGAAGAAGATCGCGGCGGCGGGCCTCCTGGGAAGCCTCGCTCTGATCGGCCTCGGTGCCGCGCAGGCCGTCGGCGCCGAGAACTCCGGCACCTGTACCGAGAACGAGAAGGGCCACCTTCGCTGCGTGCAGGTGAGTGAGCACCGGCTCACCGAGAAGGACGGAAAGGTCCGCGTCGGCAACGCGACGTCGCAGACCTGCTCCGGCAAGGGTGAGCTCACCTGCGCCAACACGCTCGTCGTCGACGGCGAGTAATTCCGGCGGCACGGCGGTGCGCGCCGGCGTCGTTCGGTCATCGAATTGCCGGGCTGATGGTGTGACATCACAACAGCAGTGCGAAGTCTCTTTTTCTGCCATGTGAATACCTATCGGCGTTTCGCTATCAATTGCCGCAAAGGCCGCCCTGTATTCGGCGGCTGTCCCCGACCGGTCCGCCCCGGACCGTGTCACATCGAGAATGGAGAGGTAAATGCGCAAGTACCAGAAGGCCGCTGTCGTGATGGCCATGCTCGGCAGCGTCGGTTTCCTGGGCGCCGGCGTCAGCCACGCCGGTGACAAGCCGGAGGTGGAGCTCAACAACGAGCAGACCACGACCTGCCTCCAGGACAACTCGGTCCAGTCGCTCGTCTCCGTCGACGACATCAACCTCGCCGTCGGCCTGCTGGGCCTCGGCAACGCGGAGAACAAGGAGGCGAACACCGTGCACTGCGCGAGCGCCTTCGGCATCGGCGGCAAGTGATCACCACTGAGTGATCCGGGCAGGCCTCGGAGTCCGATCGCATGCGATCGGCCTCCGGGCCTGCCCGCTTCGTTGGCCGTCAAGGCATCCGGAACGGCGCCGCCGTCCAGTCGCGGCGGGGCCGAGCGTTGAGGAAAAGGTAGATGTTCAAGTCGAAGAAGATCGCAGTGGCGGTGGGAGTTCTGGGGAGCTCCGCCCTGATCGGCCTCGGTGCCGTTCACGCCGTCGCCGTCGAGAGCGCCGGGAAGTGCGCCGACGACGGCAAGGGCAACGTGCGCTGCGCGGACGAGGGTGAGCGCGAGTTCACCAGCGGCACGTACGGGAAGGTCCACCTCGTCAACAACATGAAGCAGACCTGCTCCGGCGGGGGCGCGGAGGTCTCCTGCGGGACCAGCGTCGCCGTCGACGGCGAGAAGCCCTGACATCTTCGCGGTCATGAGGAAGGGCCGGAACCCGCTGCCGGGTTCCGGCCCTTCCTCATGACCCGCGTCAGGCGGGAACGGCCACGGGCTCGGCACACGGCGACTCGACGGCGTTGCAGTACGGCAGGCCGTCGATGGGGCGATCGGTGCAGAAGCGGGCGATCAGGTCCGCGGACTCCTCACGGCGTTCGACCGTCACCAGGTGGTCCGCCTCCGTGACGGTGGTGAACCGTGCCCCCGGGATCGTCGCGGCCAGTTCACGCCCCATCTGCGGGGTGCACAGGGTGTCGTACTCGCCGGTGAACACCAGGGTCGGCACGCGGGGGACCGGCAGGGGTGCGTAACAACCGTGCGTCACCAGCCTGGTGTTGTGCTCGACGGCCTTCCTGATCTCGTCCGGCGTCTGGGTCGTGAACTGCCGCTGGAGGAGGCGCGCCACGGCCGCGTGCCTGCGGACCCGGCCGGCCTCCGGGTTCGACATGAACAGCCGTACCAGTCCGTCGGCGGCCCCCGCGATGTCGTTCCGTCCGAGCGCGTCCGACAGTCGCGGTACGGCGTCGGTGTAGAGGTCGGGGAGACGGCCCGCGGCACCGGCGAAGACGATGCGCTGGACGGACTCCGGATGCCGCTGCGCGAAGCGGAGGCCGACGACCTCGCCGAAGCAGCCGCCGAACAGGTTCACCTCGGGCATGTCGACCTCCGTCAGCATGTGCTGGACGGCGTCGGCGAGGAAGTCGATGTCGTAGTGGGCCGGCAGGAAGTCCGAGCTGCCGTATCCGGGCAGGTCCACGGTGATCATCGTGCACAGCGGCGCCAGCCACCTCTCGTGGCCCTGCCAGGAGTACCGGTTCTGCGACGAGCCTCCGAGCAGCAGCAACGGAGCCGTCTGCGGTACGTCCTGATGGACGATCCGGCACGTGTACGCGAAACCCTCGAAGGTGAGAACCCGCTCTTCCACGGAGTCCTGGACGGCGGTGACGGCAGTGCGCATGAACGGCTCCGGGAAGGGCGAAAGGCGGCTAACCCTTCCATGGTTACCAGGAATCCCACAGATCCTGCGTAATCACTCCAAGGTGGGCGATCCGGAGCCCTTGGCGTGCCGAGAGCGAAAGGGCCGGCGTCTCTCGTTGACGTCAGCCGAGGGGCAGAGGCGGCCTGGTCCGCTGAAGATCCGACCAGGTATGCGGCTCCAGGTAGGCGTGCCTCCCTCGGAAGAGCCGGTCCGCCGGATCCGTCAGCCGTTCGATGCACGCGGTGCAGTGGTCCGCCGGTCCCGGGCGAGGGAAGTCGGGGTGCGCCGTCCACGAGGGAACGTCCGTGGCCACGTGGTAGTGGCCCTGGGCCGGCCACCGGGGAAGCCCCTCGGCTTCCTGCGGGCGTTCACAGACGGTGCGCATGGCTTTCTCCGGCCGGGAGAAGGCGTCTCGGTCCCAGACCGGATCGCCTCGCGGTCCCGGTGGGAAGCTCCCGGGCTCTCGCCGGGCAAGTGGCGGCCCGGAGGCGCCCGGCGCCGGCTGATCCTCCGGCCGGGAACTTCGACACGCGTGCGACACGGCCACCCGCGAGACCCCGGGGACAGCCGGACGGCCCCGGAGTCCGCTCTTGATCGTCGAGAGGGCGTCCGGGGCTTCGTCGTGCCGGCCGGCATGCGCTCTGACCGGCGAAGAGCCCTCCCGAGGGGGAGGGCGGAGGGTGGCGCCCCCGGCAGGACTCGAACCTGCGGCCAAGCGCTTAGAAGGCGCCTGCTCTATCCACTGAGCTACGGGGGCCGGTGTGGTGGCTGTCGTCGCGGTGCCCGGGGCCGGGCCCGTCCGTGACGTCGCCGGGGACAAGGATAGGGCTCCCGCATCCTCGTCCCTGTTGCCTCGCCTCCGCGACTCGGTGTGGAGGTTCGGTGAAGCGGTCCCGATAATCGCAGGCAGGTGCGAATCGTGCACCGCTTTTGGCCCCTCGCGCACCGGGTGTTGTGCACTCGTTATGCCTGGAGCGCGCACGCGCCGTGGTCGTCCCTTCCGTCCCTTGTGTCGTGTCGGCGCGCAGGCATGCTCATATGCTTCAGAATTCCCCCAAAATTGGGCATTCTTCGCATGTGGTGACCTTGGACGTACGGCCCCAGCTGCTCGACGCACTCTCCGCCCTGCGCGACCGTGTCGCCGCCGCACGCTTCCCGCTGCCCCTGGCGGGGGCCGCACGCGCGCGTGCCAACCGCGACGAACTGCTCGCGCAGCTCGACGACTATCTGGTGCCCCGGCTGAGAGATCCCGAAGCGCCCCTGCTGGCCGTCGTCGGGGGGTCCACCGGGGCCGGGAAGTCCACCCTGGTGAACTCCCTGGTGGGCCGCCGGGTCAGCGAGGCGGGCGTGCTGCGGCCCACGACCCGGACGCCGGTGCTCGTCTGCCATCCGGAGGACCACCACTGGTTCAGCGGGATGAGGGTGCTGCCCGACCTCACGCGCGTGTGGGTGCCCCACCACCGGGACCCCGCGGACGACCTGCTCCTGCCCGGCGAGGACCCCGCGCGGGTGCTGCGCGTCGAGACCGCCGACACCCTGCCGCCCGGCCTCGCCCTCCTGGACGCGCCCGACATCGACAGCCTCGTCTCCGACAACCGGGTCCTCGCCGCCGAGCTCATCGGCGCCGCGGACATCTGGGTCATGGTCACCACCGCCGCCCGCTACGCCGACGCCGTCCCCTGGCACATGCTGCGCACCGCCAAGGAGTACGACGTCACCCTGGTGACCGTCCTGGACCGCGTGCCCCACCAGGTCGTCTCCGAGGTGTCACGGCAGTACGGCGCCCTGCTCACCAAGGCCGGACTCGGCCACGTACCGCGCTTCACCGTGCCCGAGCTGCCCGAGTCGGCCTGGGGCGGCGGACTGCTGCCCGCCACCGCCGTGGCCTCGCTGCGGACCTGGCTGGTCCATCAGACGCTGGACCCCGCCGCCCGGCAGTACGCGATGGCCCGCACCGCGTACGGCGTCCTCGCCTCCCTCGACACCCGCATGCCCGGACTGGCCGGTGCCGCCGCCGCGCAGTACGCGGCCGCGCTGCGGCTCACCGCCGCCGTCGACGGGGCGTACGACAGCGAGCACGCGCGCGTGCGGGGCCGGCTGCAGGCCGGGGCCGTCCTCGCCGGCGACGCGCTCAGACGGTGGCGCGCCTTCCCCCTGGACTGCACCCCGGGCGAGCTCCTCGACACCCTGGTGGAGAGCCTGAGCACGCTGCTGCTGTGCGCCGTCGCCGCCGCCGACGAGCGCGTCGACGACGCCTGGCGGCGCGAACCCGCGGCGGACGCCCCCGAGCTCGCCGGCCGCGACACCGCGCCCGAGAGCGCCGAGCACCGCATCGGACTGGCCGTACGGCGCTGGCGGCGCGAGCTCGAGGAGTACGCCGAGGACGAGGTGCGGGGGCTGGACCGCAGCGCCGCGCCCGACCCCGAGACGGTCGCCGCGCTGGTCGCCACGACCCTGCTGGGCGGCCGCCGGGGCCGGGCCGCCGGGGAGGGGCTCGCCGAGCGGATCGGCGCGCACGGCGCGCTGCGGCTGCGCGACCGGGGCGGACGGCTGCTCGTCGAGCACGTGGACCGCGTCATGCACGCCGAACGCGAACGCCGGCTCGCCCCACTCGACGCGCTCGAGGTGCACGCGGAGCCCCAGGCCGAACTCATCGCCGCGTTGTCCGTACTGCAGAAGGAGAGGTGACCGGTGACCGCCGTCACTGACCAGGACCACACCGAGCACCCTGAGCACCCTGAGGACCCCGAGCGTCCCGACCGCGACGCCGGAGGGCCACCCCGTACGGACACCGCGAGCCCCTGGGACGACGGGTTGATCGCGCGCCGGGTGAACGAGGGCGCGGGCGAGGAGCAGCGCGGGGCGGCGGCGGCCCGCACGGCCGTGCCGCAGACCGTGGCCCCACTCGCGTACGACCCGTGGCTGCGGTCGCGGCTCGAGGCGCTGCGCGAGCTGGTGGGGCTCTCCCGTGCCCGGCTCGACAACCGCACCCTCGCGGGGGCGGGCCGGGTCCTCGAGGAGTCCACCGCGCGGCGCCGGCTCTCCGGGCAGCACACCGTCGTCGCCATCGCGGGCGCCACCGGCAGCGGCAAGTCGCAGCTGTTCAACGCGCTGGCCGGAGTGCCCGTCTCGGAGACCGGCGTACGGCGGCCGACCACCGCCGCGCCCATCGCGTGCAGCTGGAGCGACGGTGCGGCGGGTCTCATCGAACGCCTCGGCATCCCGCCCCGGCTCAGGCGGCGTCCCCTCCAGGCGACCGCGGACGCCGACGAGCGGCTGCGCGGGCTGGTCCTGGTCGACCTGCCCGACCACGACTCGGCGGCCGTCCAGCACCGGGAGCAGGTGGACCGCGTCCTGGGACTGGTCGACGCGGTCATCTGGGTCGTCGACCCCGAGAAGTACGCCGACGCCATGCTGCACGAACGCTATCTGCGGCCCATGGCGGCCCACGCGGAGGTCATGTTCGTCGTCCTCAACCAGATCGACCGGCTGCCCGGGGAGGCCGCCGAGCAGGTCCTGGACGATCTGCGGCGACTGCTCGACGAGGACGGCATCGTCCTGGGGGAGTACGGCGAACCCGGTACGACCGTGCAGGCGCTGTCCGCGCTCACCGGGGACGGGGTCGGCGATCTGCGCGAGTCGCTCGCCCGGTTCGTGGCCGAGCGCGGGGCCCCGGCCCGGCGGATCTCCGCGGACGTGGACGTCGCGGCGGCCCGGCTGTGGCCCGTGTACGCCACCGGGCGGCGCACCGGGCTGAGCGAGGAGGCGCGCGAGGAGTTCGCCGACCGGCTCGCGGACGCCGTGGGGGCCACCGCCACGGGCGAGGCGGCCGAACGCGCTTGGCTGCGCAACGCGAACCGCGCGTGCGGCACGCCCTGGCTGCGGCTGTGGCGCTGGTGCCAGGAGCGGAGCGAGCCGCCCACCGGCCGGGTCGCCCTGCGCGGTCAGCCCGACGAGGAGGCGACGGCCCGGCAGCGCGTGGAACAGGCGGTGCGCACGGTGGCCGACCGCGCCTGCGCCGGACTGCCGGCGCCGTGGGCGCTGGCTGTGCGGGAGGCGGCCGTACGCGGCTCCCAGGGCCTGCCGGAGGCGCTGGACGAGCTGGCCGTACGCGCGGGACTGCCGCCGGGGAGGCCGCCGCGGCCCGGGTGGTGGCCGCTGGCCGTGCTCGCCCAGGTGTCGATGACGGCCCTCCAGTTCGCCGGCGGGCTGTGGCTGCTGGCGCAGATCATCGGGATCATGGCGCCGAACCTGGGGGTGCCGGTGCTGCTGATGGTGATCGGCATCGTCGGCGGTCCGCTCGTCGAGTGGAGCTGCCGGATGGCGGCCCGGGGGCCCGCCCGGCGGTACGGGCAGGAGGCGGAGAGACGGCTGCGGGAGGCGGCCGCGGGGTGCGGCCGGGCCCGCGTCCTGGATCCGGTGGCGGCGGAGCTGCTGCGGTACCGGGAGGTGCGGGAGCAGTACGGGCGGGTCGTGGGGGTGGGGGCCGGCCGCGCTTGACGGCGGGGGAGGTGGCGCGGGGGAGACGGACCGGGGGGCGGAGCGTCCCGTTCGGGTGGCGGGGATGTCCACAGGCCGGAGGTGGTCCACAGCGCCCGGCGGGCCCGGCCCGACGGAGGCAGTCTGGCTTCGCGGCGATCGCGGGACGGTCCGCGGTCGCCCTGCCGGACGGCAGCCGTACGGGACGGGCCCGTACGCGTACCGGCCCGGCGCCGGTGTCGTAGCCGGCGGGCGGGCGAGGGAGGGAAACACGATGAACGAGACGATGGTGTGCGTGGTGGGCAACGTGGCGACGCAGCCGGTGTACCGGGAGACGGCGTCCGGCCCCGCGGCCAGGTTCCGGGTCGCGGTCACGTCCCGGTACTGGGACCGGGAGAAGAGCGCCTGGGCGGACGGGCACACCAACTTCTTCACGGTGTGGGCGAACCGGCAGCTCGCCACCAACGCGGCGGCGTCGCTGTCGGTGGGCGAACCGGTGATCGTGCAGGGCCGGCTGAAGGTGCGCACGGAGACGCGCGAGGGACAGCAGGGGTGGATGTCCGCGGACATCGACGCGGTGTCGATCGGCCACGACCTCGCCCGGGGCACGGCCGCCTTCCGGCGCGCGCAGCGACCGGAACAGGCCTCCGCGACGGCGCGACCCGAACCCGACTGGGAAAGCGGACCGGGAAATCCGGCGGCGGCGTACGGAGACGCGCCCCAACAGCGGCCGAAACCGCAGATGGTGACATGAGGTCAGCGACCCGGCCCCGACGCCGGCGCCGACCGGACTGAGGCTTATCGGCGGATCTGCACCGGAACATCCCGAGTGGTTTTGTCGACAAGTCCTGCTCGTGACGGCTTCCGCGATAACGATTCCGAGTCGGATCACTCCTCCGACGCGATCATCGGCAAGCGCGCTCCGCCGCCTCCTTAGGATGCCGGGCAAGGCTCCCGGCGCTCTCGGGGCCGGTGATTCTGCTGGTGGGACCGTCAGCCCCCCACGTCAACGGGTCCCGCCCGGGAAGGATTTCGGTGTTTTCTTCGTTCTCCGCGGGGCCCGCGCGCGGACGCGGGTCGGCCCGTCTCGCCGCAGGGACGCTGGTGTCCGGACTCGTCGCCACAGCCGCGCTGGCCGGCGCCGGGACGGCAGCCGCCGACGAGGAGACGGCACCGGGTCACAGCGGGGCGGCCGCGACCGTAGGCGAGCTCAAGACCTACGGCACGGCCGTGATACACGGCGCCGCCGGGGATCAGCAGGTGTCGGCGGGACTGTTCGAGATGTCCGTCGAGGGCGGCGGCATGCTGCAGACGTACTGCGTCGACATCCAGACGCCCACGCAGAAGGACGCCAAGTACCACGAGACCGCCTGGAGCGGGACCTCGCTCGGCGTCAACGAGGACGCCGGCCGGATCCGCTGGATCCTGCGGAACTCCTACCCGCAGGTGAACGACCTCGCGGCACTCGCCAAGAAGGCCGGCGTACGCGGCCGGCTCACCGAGCAGGACGCGGCGGCCGGCACGCAGGTGGCCATCTGGCGCTACTCCGACGACGTCTCCGTGGACGCCGTCGACCCCCAGGCCGAGCAGCTCGCCGACTACCTGCACAAGAACGCCCGCGACGAGGGGGAGCCGAAGGCGTCGCTGGCCCTGGACCCGCCCGCGGTCTCCGGCCGCCCGGGTGAGCTGATCGGTCCGGTGACGGTGCGCACGGACGCGCGCAGCGTCACCGTCTCCCCGCCGGCGGACGCCGCCACGAGCGGGGTGCGGATCGTGGACGAGGACGGCGAGCCCGTCACCACCGCGGCCGACGGCGGCCGGATCTTCTTCGAGGTGCCCGAGGACGCGGCGGCGGACACCGCCGAACTGACCGCGCAGGCCTCGACGACGGTGCCGGTCGGCCGCGCCTTCGTCTCCGAGAGCCGGAGCCAGACGCAGATCCTGGCCGGGTCCAGCGAGTCGACCGTCTCGGCGACGGCGAGCGCCACCTGGGCGCTCGAAGGCGCGATACCCGCGCTGACCGCCCGTGAGAACTGCGCCAAGGGCGGTGTGGACGTCACCGTCACCAACCAGGACGACGAGCCGTTCACCTTCGAACTGGCGGGTGCGGAGCACACCGTCGCGGGCGGCGCGTCCCGGACGGTGACGGTTCCGCTGAGCGAGGACCGGCCGTACGACTTCACGGTCGAGGGGCCGGACGGCTTCGAGCAGCGGTTCACCGGCATGCTCGACTGCCTCACCCGGGCCGCCGAGATCGGCACCACCACCCACACCCTCACCGGTCCGAGCCCGGCCCCCGTCGCCGGCGCCCCCGCCGACACCAACCTCGCGGCGACCGGCTCCTCCGGCGCCACCCCGTGGATCGCCGGCACCGCCATCGCCCTGGTCGTCCTCGGTGGGGCGGGACTGGTCGTCACCCGCCGCGGGAACACCCCCTCCGAGGGCTGAGCGCCCTTTCCCCGGTGCGCTGACGTCCGGCGGCACGAGGGGGACGGGGAGGGGAAACCGACCGGTCGCCGCCGTGGCCGTTTCGGGACCGCCGCCGACGGGGCCGCCCGCGCTGTACTTCCTGACCGCCCACGGCTGTGGCGAGGAGGCGGACCGGCTCGCCGAGGCGCCGGCCGGCGAGGAGGTCCTGGACACGGCCCCAAAAGGCGTGGACGGGAAGGACCGTTACCGGGGGTGCGACGACGACCGCTTCGTCGAAGAACGTCCTGTGGTGCTGCGGGGAGACGGCCCGCGCCGACGGTCGGCGGCCGCGGACCGGGACCGCGGACGACGCGGCGCCCGGTTGTCTCACCAAGTCGGTGGGAGGCACCACCGCCTCCCTCGACGTGACGGGCCCGGACGACGGCCTCCTCCATGGAGAGGTCGTCGCGGCCCGCGCGAAGTCGCGGTGGTGCTGAATACCGACCACGGCGAACGCCACCGCGGGGCCGGCCCCGCGGAGAAGCGCCTGTCGCCCAAGGCCGGCAGGCCCGAGCCGGGCCGATGACCTCGAGGGGCAGGGGGCCGAGCCCTTGACGGACCCGGCCCCGTCGGCCCGACGGGACGTCAGCCCGCCCAGACCTCGGCCTCGTCGGCCGGGACGGTGGTGGCCAGGCCCAGCTCCTTGCGGGCGGCGACCGACTTGTTCGGGTCGATGTCGGTGAACGCCGGGTCGTAGGCGAGGTAGAACGTGTCGGCGTCGGCGGCGTTCGCGGCCTTCTTCCAGTTCCCGGCCGCCTTCGTCAGCGTCGCGCGGAGCTTGCCGACCTCGGTGCCCTCGATGCCGTCCAGGCCCTTGACGTGCGTGTCGAGGGCGGTCGCGACGGCCTTGGCCTGTGCCTTGTAGCCGGCCAGGTCGTCCTCGACGGTGTCCTTCTCGGGCTGGTTCGCCCACAGGGCCTCGTAGACCGCGTTCGAGCCCTCGAGGTACGTGGCCTGCTCGGGCTTGAGGGACTTCGCGGTGGCCAGCGAGCCGTTGAGCTTGCCCTTCTCCGAGGTGTAGGTGCAGCTCACCGCGCGGTCGCCCGTCGCCCAGCTCTCCTTGGTCGGGGTGTAGTAGAAGAGGGCGGCGCCCTCGGGGAGCGCCCAGGTGTCCGGGGAGTACTTCTGCGCCTCGACCGGGCAGCGGTTGTCCGCGATCGTCGAGACCCCGTCGTCGCCGGGGTACTCGTCGCCCTCGTCGATCGCGAACTCGCCGACGACCTGACCCTCGTGCGCCTCGTCGCAGGGCACGATCTCGACGGAGTACGCCGTCCCCTCGGCCTTGCCGTTCGGGTTGTAGCAGTCGCCGACGTCCAGTGAGAACACCGAGCGCTGGCGGGCCACCTTCTTCGCGCCGTCCTTGGCGCTGTCGACGGCCTCGGAGACGTCCGAGCATCCCACCGCGCCGATCGCGAGCAGGGCGACAACGGCGGATATGCCGCGAAGGGAGCGATGCGGAGCACGGATTGCCATGACGTGTACATCCTCTTATGTGATCTTCATGAAGGTCGCGCGCATCGTATGCCATCCCTGTGACATGGCCGCACGAAGGCCCTCACCTCACCGCAGCGTCTCCGACTCACGACGGACCGTAAGGGTTGTATCCAGGCTTCTCGCAGGTCGCGCGCCGGGCTTGCGCGGAAGAAAGTTCCATGCAGGAAACTTTCCTGGCCCTCACGGGCGGCACCATCCGCGGTCGGTGAAATCGACGTCGTGGAAGAGGAGAGGACGCTGCGCTGCGCCGGTCGCGACGGCACGGCAGCCCCGTACGGCGGGGGGAGCCGCATCCTCGGGCCGGGCCGTTCCCGGGTCGTGCGAGGGTGCCCGAGGCCGAACGGCGGTGACCGACAGTGACGGGCGAGGCTCAGGCGCCATCCGGGAAAGGCCGGGTCGGGGTCCCCGGACCGGACGCGTTTCCGCGCAGGGGCGGCCGTACGGCAAGATGGGGTGTATCTGCCCACTGCCAGATTTCAAGCTGCCGGACGGTTTCTCTTGGCTGAGTACATCTACACCATGCGCAAGGCGCGCAAAGCGCACGGCGACAAGGTGATCCTCGACGACGTCACCCTGAGCTTCCTGCCGGGGGCGAAGATCGGTGTCGTCGGTCCGAACGGCGCCGGTAAGTCGACGGTTCTGAAGATCATGGCGGGGCTGGAACAGCCGTCGAACGGTGACGCTTTCCTCACCCCCGGTTACACCGTGGGCATCCTGCTCCAGGAGCCCCCGCTGAACGAGGACAAGACCGTCCTGGAGAACGTCCAGGAGGGCGTCGCCGAGGTCAAGGGCAAGCTCGACCGGTTCAACGAGATCGCCGAGCAGATGGCGACCGAGTACACCGACGCGCTCATGGACGAGATGGGCAAGCTGCAGGAGCAGCTCGACCACGCCAACGCCTGGGACCTCGACGCCCAGCTGGAGCAGGCCATGGACGCCCTGGGCTGCCCGCCCGGCGACTGGCCGGTCGCCAACCTCTCCGGTGGCGAGAAGCGCCGCGTGGCGCTGTGCAAGCTGCTCCTCGAGGCCCCCGACCTGCTGCTGCTCGACGAGCCCACCAACCACCTCGACGCCGAGTCGGTGAACTGGCTGGAGCAGCACCTCGCCAAGTACGAGGGCACCGTCGTGGCCGTCACCCACGACCGGTACTTCCTGGACAACGTCGCCGGGTGGATCTGCGAGGTCGACCGCGGCCGGCTGCACGGTTACGAGGGCAACTACTCCAAGTACCTGGAGACCAAGGCCACCCGCCTCAAGGTCGAGGGCCAGAAGGACGCCAAGCGGCAGAAGCGGCTCAAGGACGAGCTCGAGTGGGTGCGGTCCAACGCCAAGGGGCGGCAGGCCAAGTCCAAGGCGCGTCTGGCCCGCTACGAGGAGATGGCGGCCGAGGCCGACAAGATGCGGAAGCTGGACTTCGAGGAGATCCAGATCCCGCCGGGCCCGCGCCTGGGCAACGTGGTCGTCGAGGTCGACAACCTCAGCAAGGCCTTCGGCGAGAAGGTGCTCATCGACGGCCTCAGCTTCACGCTGCCGCGCAACGGCATCGTCGGGGTCATCGGACCGAACGGCGCCGGCAAGACCACGCTGTTCAAGATGATCCAGGGGATCGAGGAGCCCGACTCCGGGTCCATCAAGGTCGGCGAGACCGTCAAGATCTCGTACGTCGACCAGAGCCGGGAGAACATCGACCCGAAGAAGACGCTGTGGGCCGTCGTCTCCGACGAGCTCGACTACATCAACGTCGGCCAGGTCGAGATGCCCTCGCGGGCCTACGTCTCCGCCTTCGGGTTCAAGGGGCCGGACCAGCAGAAGCCGGCCGGGGTGCTCTCCGGCGGTGAGCGCAACCGGCTGAACCTCGCGCTCACCCTCAAGCAGGGCGGCAACCTGCTGCTCCTCGACGAGCCGACCAACGACCTCGACGTCGAGACCCTCGGCAGCCTCGAGAACGCCCTCCTCGAGTTCCCCGGGTGCGCCGTGGTCGTCTCCCACGACCGGTGGTTCCTGGACCGGGTCGCCACGCACATCCTCGCCTACGAGGGCGACTCCAAGTGGTTCTGGTTCGAGGGCAACTTCGAGTCGTACGAGAAGAACAAGGTCGAGCGGCTCGGCCCGGACGCCGCGCGTCCGCACCGCGCCACCTACAAGAAGCTGACCCGGGGCTGATCTCTTGCGGCACATCTACCGCTGCCCGCTGCGCTGGGCGGACATGGACGCGTACGGCCACGTCAACAACGTGGTCTTCCTCCGCTACCTGGAGGAAGCCCGTATCGACTTCCTGTTCCGCCCGGAGAAGGACTTCCAGCAGGGGTCCGTGGTGGCGCGCCACGAGATCGACTACAAGCGGCAGCTCGTCCACCGGCACCACCCGGTCGACATCGAGCTGTGGGTCACCGAGATCAGGGCCGCCTCCTTCACCCTCGCCTACGAGGTGAAGGACGACGACCTCGTCTACGTCCGCGCGTCGACGGTGATCGTGCCGTTCGACTTCGAGGCGCAGCGTCCGCGCCGCATCACCGAGGAGGAGCGCGAGTTCCTCCAGGAGTACACGGACGACACCGCCGACGAAGAGGAGGAGGCCGTCGCCGCATGACGGTGCTCCACCTCGCCGACGAGGGGGAGGCCGCGGATCTCGCGGCCTTCCTCTCCCGGCTGCTGCGCTACGACCGTTCCGCCGCGGTGCGGTTGCAGGCGGCCGGCACGGCGCTCGCCGTCTTCGGCCGGCCCCCCTCCTTCGAGGTGCTCGCCGTCCGCGCCGCACGGCTGGCGAAGCCGTACGAGAACGGGCTGGACGTCACGCTGGACGTGACCGTGTCCGCCGGTGAGCTGCTGGAGTCGGTGGACGAGTCCGCCGCCACGGCCGCCGTGCCGGGCGCGGTGACCGGGCCGCCGTGGGCCGGGGTGCTGCCGCCGCGCGGCGGCTGGCGGGCCGAGCCCGGACTGCCTGCGCCCGAGGAGCTGCGCGGGCTCGTCGCCGCGTCGGTCGCGGAGTTCCGCTCCCGTACGGAGGAACTGGCGCCCGAGCGGCGCACGCGGGCCGAGCTCGACCGGATCGGGCGGGAGATCTGGTCCCGCACGGTCGCGGAGACCGGGCTTCCGGTGCGGGCGGTGCACGCCGCCCAGTCGCTGGGGTTCCTGCGGGGCGGCGAACAGGGACTGTTCTCCTCCGGGCCGTGGCTCCGGCTGCGCACGCCGTACGGGTCGGTCGCGGTGCGCCGGGCGGGGCTCGGGGCACTGGGCCTCAGCGTGGGCTGAGACCTCCGCGCTCACCGCCCTTCGCTGTCGTCCGGGCGGACGGCGATGTGGTCGGGTTCCAGTTCCAGCGCGACGCGGTCACGCATGCGCAGCGCCTTCGTGTACTCGGCCGGCAGCTGGAGGCGTCCGGCGCGGTCGAGCATGGCGTACTCGCGGGCGACGACGGTCTCGTGACCGGTGGCCGCGTCGACCTCGCTGCGGCGCAGCACCTCGGTGGAGGTGCGGCCGTCGCGGATGGCGACCGTGCGGCGGACCTCGCCCGCCACCGCCTGGTCGTGGGTGACGATCACGACGGTCGTGCCGAGCCGTTCGTTCGCGGTGCGGAACGCGGTGAAGATCTGCTCCGCGGTGTGCGAGTCGAGTTCGCCGGTGGGCTCGTCGGCGAGCAGCACCGACGGATCGTTCGAGAGGGCCACGGCGATGGCGACGCGCTGCTGCTGGCCGCCGGACATCTCGTGCGGGCGGCGGCCCCGGCAGTCGGCGACCTCCAGCAGCTCCAGCAGTTCCAGCGCGCGTGCGGCGTCGGCCCGGCGTGCGGACCGGGACCGGCCGCGGCGGCCGGCGAGCCGCATCGGCAGGGTGACGTTCTGCGCCGCGGTCAGATAGGGCAGCAGGTTGCGGGAGGTCTGCTGCCAGACGAAGCCGACGACCTCACGGCGGTAGGCGAGGCGGTCCCCGGCGGTCATCGTGAGCAGGTCGCGGCCGGCCACGCGGGCCGCGCCGGCCGTGGGGGCGTCCAGGCCGGCCAGGATGTTCATCAGGGTCGACTTGCCGCTGCCGGACGCGCCCACGAGCGCCATCAACTCGCCCTCGCGCACCAGGAGGTCGAGCCCCTGGAGCGCCTGCACCTCCACCCCGTCCGCGGTGAAGACGCGGACCAGCCGGTCGCAGGTGATGAGCGCGTCATGGCCGTAGGCCGGGCGGTCGCGGTCGGCGGTGACGCGGTCGGCCAGCTCGGCGAGCGTGGGGTTCGAGGTCATCGGGGCCTCCTGGAAGGGAGTCGATCGGTCGCGGCCGCGGGCGTCCGGTACGCGGCGGGGCCTTCGGGTGCTCGTCCTGCGCCGTCCGGTCTCACCGGGCGTCCCCCGCTCTCAGCTCCCGCACCGCCCCCGCGCGCCCCGTCCACCAGGCCTGTGTCACCGCGACCCCGACGGTCAGCACCACGACCGCCAGAGCCGGTACCAGCAGCGACACCGGATCGGTGCGCAGCACCGCCCGCCCCGCCGGCGACGCGGTGGCGGGCAGGGCGACGGCGGTCAGGTCGATGCCGGGGGCGAGCAGCCGGACGGTGGCCCATGCGGTGAGGACCCCGCCCAGCGCGGCGAGCAGCGCCTGCGGCAGGGACTCGAGGACGAGCAGACGGCGTCCCTGGGCGCGGGTGAGGCCCATCGTGCGCAGCCGGGCGAGCAGCGCCGCCCGTTCGGGGGCCGCGCGCACCAGCGTCAGCAGCAGCGCGAGGACGGCGTAGCCGGCGCCCGCCGCCACCGCCGCCGCGTACACGCGCTCGGCGCCGGACTGGAGGGGCGAGTCGACGTAGCCGGCGCGTTCCTCGGCGCGGAGCTGGACCGGGGCCGCGCCGCCCGCCGCCGCGCGCAGCGCGGCCCCGTCCGGGCGGTCGCCGGTCACCAGCAGCAGGGTCGTCCGCGCGGACCGGGCGGAGAGCCCCGACCGGTCCACGACCAGGAACTCCCTGCCGACGACCGCGGGGGTCCGCTCGCGCACCAGCGCGATCCGCACGGTGACGGAACTGCCGTCCTCCATGCGGACGGGGAAGGGCCGGGCGCCGTGGCGCTCGGCGACCCCGGGCGAGGCCAGGGCGGGCAGCGCCTTCGACGTCCCGGACGCCTCGAGCGCCTTCCGGTCGAAGGCGCCGATCCCGGTGTGCCGGGTGAGGGCGGCGTACCCGGCCGGGTCGACGCCGGCCACCGGCACCGTCCGCTCGTCGCTCCCGGGCCGGGCGAACCTGACGACGCCCAGGGCGGTGACCTCCCGTACGCCGGGTGCGCGGCGGACTTGGTCGGGCAGGTCGGACGGCAGGGGGGTGGACGACTCGATCCGGGCGTCGGCGCCGACGGTGAGCACGGCCGCGCGCTCCCGGGCGTCGGCCACCCCGGTGAGCACGGACCCGCCGAAGGCGGCGGTGGTCAGCGCGGTCAGCAGCCCCAGCAGGGGCAGTACCGGGGAGCCGGAGGCGCGGCCCGCGCGGGCCAGGGACAGATGGCCGACCGCGCCCCGCAGCCGCCTCGCCGGGCGGGCCAGCCCGCGCAACGGCAGCGGGTACAGCCGTACCAGCACGAAGGCGGCGATCGTCCCCACCAGCACCGGCGCCAGGGAGACCAGGTGGTCGCCGGAGTCCGTCGTCCCGTCCGCCGTCCCGTCCGACGTGCCGCGCGTGCGCAGCGCCACCACGGCGCCCACCGCCAGCACGAGCAGGGTGACCTCGACGACCGTGCGGCGCCGGGACGTGCGTGCCGAGGCGACGTCCTCGCGGGCGCCGTGCACGCGTACGGACCGGTGTGCGGCGAGGGCCCGCAGGGGCAGGGCCAGGCAGCCGAGGAGGGCGACGGCGCCCGCGGCGGCCACGGCGTACCCCGGCCGGGCGTCGCGGACCGCGAGGTGGGCGGCCGCCAGGCCGAGGGCGGCCGCGGGCACGGCGACCACCGCCGTCTCGGCGAGCAGCCGGCCGGCGACGCCGCGCAGGGACCCGCCGCGGGCGCGCAGCAGCGTGAGCTCGCCGCGGCGCCGGTCCGCGGCCAGTCCGCCCGCCATCAGCAGGACCACGGCGGCGACCGTGCCGGTGCCGAGGGCGGCGACGGAGACCACCGGGCCGATGGCGGAACGCAGCGTGGTGTACTCGGCGAGCACGTCGTCCAGCTCGGTGCGCGCGACGACGTCGGACGAGGTGGCCGCGCGCACCCGCTGGAGGGCCGGACCGGACTCCAGGGTCGCGACGGCGGACCGCAGGCGGGGCGCGTCGTAGCCGTGCAGGGCGGTGACGGCCGGGGCCAGCTGCCAGTAGCGCCAGGGCTCCGCGGCGGTGCCGAGCAGCGCCGGGGCGGCGTCCGGCGGGAGCAGCACCGACCCCAGCCAGTACTGCCGGAGATCCGGGTCGCCGGGCAGGACGGTCAGGCCCGGGGTGCGCAGCAGGGGGTCGGTGGACCAGTACGCGCCGCGGGGCTCGCGCGGCTCGACGATGCCGGTGATCCGGATCCTGAGCGGCGGACGCTCCACGCCGGGGACGTCCAGGACGGACCCCACCTCGATGTCCAGGTCCCTGGCCGTGTCGGCGGTGACGGCCCCCTCGACGCTCTCCGTCGCCGCGGTGACGGCGCCCGGGGCCTCGGGCAGCCGGCCCTCGAGCGGGCGGGAGTGGTCGCCGAGCCCGCTCTGCGCGACGAACGTGAGCCGCGGGGGCAGGCCGTCCGGCCGGGGCAGCCACGGCTCGTCCATCACCTGCTCCTGGGCGGTGCGCACCCCGTAGGAGGACTGGTCCGGGTCGACGGAGAGGGAACGCGGGGCCAGACGGAGGATCTCGGAGTGGTCCGCGCGCATCGCGTCCGCGCGGACGGCCGCCTCGCGTTCCCGCGGGGACAGGTCGGAGCCGGGCCGCGGGGCGACCAGCAGCACCGTGGTGCGGCCGGGTTCGGCCGACCGCAGGGCCCGGTGCAGGCCCGCGTCGCCGTACCGGTCGACGGCGCGCGGCAGCGCGGCGGCCAGGAACGCGGTCACCGCCACCAGCAGCGCCAGGGCCAGCGCGGCGCCGGGGGCGGTCCGTATGCGGGTGCGCACCCAGGGGGCGACCGCCCGCGGCCTCGGGGACCGCACGCTCACCTCACTCACCTCCCCGTTCCCGCAGCGACGTCACCGGGTCCGCGCGGCGCGCCGCCAGCACGACCGTGACCAGCAGCGGCGCCGCGGCCACGGCGGCCAGCAGGACGGCCACCCGCCCGGCCGGCAGCTCCACCAGCACCTGGGGCACCGGCCGGGAGGCCTCCGGGGTCAGCGTGATCAGCGGGATCACGGCCCGCGCCAGCACCGTGCCGAGCAGCGCCCCCACCGACAGCGCCAGACCGACCAGCACCCCGTGCTCGACGACCACCACGCGGGCCAGCCGCCGGCGTGACGCGCCCAGGGCGCGCAGCACCGCGAACTCGGCGGACCGTTCCCGCAGCGCCCCGGCCGCGCTCACCGCGAACCCGACCGCCGCCAGCGCCGCCGCGGCGAAGGCCGCCGCCGTGAACGCCGCCTCGGGGCCCGCGCCGAACGGGTCGTCGCGCAGCCGTGCGGCGATCTCGTCCCGCACCACCACCTGGGACGGCTCGACGTCGGGCCGGTCGCGCAGCGCCGCGGCCACCCGGGCCGAGGCGCCCGGAGCGGTCCGCAGCCACCACTCGGTGGGGAGGACGCTCTCACCGTGGCGGGCCTGGAGTACCCGGTTGACCGACCGCAGATCGAGCAGCAGGGCCCCGCCGTCACCCGTCCCCCCGGCCGACGCGGACGGCAGCTCCCGCACCGACCGGACGATCCGCACCGGCACGGTGGAACCGCCGACCGTCACGTCCACGCGCTGCCCCGTGCGGGCGCCGGTCGAGGCCAGGTAACGGTCGGTGGCCACACCGGCGACCTCGGACGTCCTCGGCTGCGACAGCTGCAGCCGGACGGTGAGCGGCGGGATCGCCCAGGCGCCGCCTCGCGGCACGTGGCCGGTGCCGTAGACGAAGGTCGGCGGGGAGCCGGCGGCCGGCCGCGGCCGGGTCGGGCCGGACCCGGCGCCGGAGGACGACGCCGTGCCGCCGATCCGCGAGGACGGGGCCCAGCCGGCGGAGCCGTCGGGCAGAGTCAGCGGCCGGGTCCGGCCGCCGGTGTCCGCGGCGGTCAGCGAGGCCACGGTGAAGCGGTGCTCCTCGGCCCGCCCGACCGGCTGGGGCAGGTCGAGCCGCAGTCCGGTCAGCGTCAGCGCGCCCGGGGGCGTCTCGGCGACGGCGGACAGGTCGAGGACGAGCGTGTGGATCCGGCCGTCGGCGGGGAGCCGGCCGAAGGTGAGCTTGTACGGCGTTCCGTGGCGGTCCTCCAGGACGGCCCTGACCTCGATCGCCGTGTGTGCCCCCGCACCCCGGACCCGGGCCGCCAGCGCCAGGCGCGCGGTGTCCGCCGGGACCCGCACGCCCACCGCCCCGCCCTTCGGCGCCAGGCCGTCCAGGAGCGCGTCCACCGGTGAGGAGGCCAGGTCGGGGCGGATCAGGACGGACCCGGCCGCGTGCGCGGTGTCCAGCGCCAGCACGGTCGCCGTCCGGTTGCCGGACAGCGTGACCGGCGCGCGGTACGCCGGAGCGGCCGCGCTCACGCCGGGGACGGCCGCGTAGGCCTGGGTGCGGCCCAGCCCGGCCTCCCCGGCGGCCAGCACCCGTACCGGGGCGCCGGCCCGGAAGTCCGCCTGGTCGTCCTGCGAGCGTTCCCAGGAGGAACCCTGGCCGATCGCCAGCGCGCCCAGCGCCACGGCGAGCACCAGCAGCAGCACCGGGCCCGCGCCGCGCGCCGGGCGGCGGCCGAGCTGCCAGCCCGCCAACGCCCCCGGCAGTCCGCGGCCGCGGACCGCCCGGCGCTCGGCCAGCCGCGCCACCGGTGGCAGCAGACGCAGCGTCAGCACCGTGCCGGCCAGCAGCGCCAGCGCCGGGGCCGTGACGAGCAGCGGATCGACGTCGAGGTCGCGGCCGACGACACCGGAGGGCCGGCGGCTGAGCTGCCAGTACGCGACGGCGGCCACCACCAGCAGTCCCAGGTCCGCGCCCGCGCGCACCGCACCGGGCAGGTGCCTGGCGCGGCCGGCCGCGAAGGAGGAGGTGAGCGCGGGAACCGTGACGGCCGACGCGCAGCCCAGGGCCACCCCCGCGGCCACCAGCCACACCGTGCCGCGTCCGGCGACCGTACCGACGGAGGTGTCCAGGTCCAGCCCGATCCGGTCCAGGGGGCCCCGTCCGGTGAGCAGTCCGGCGAGCGGGCCCGCCAGCAGCGGGGCGCAGGCCGCCGCGGGCACGGCCAGCAGCAGCGCCTCCAGCGCGGCGAGCCGGGCCGCCTGGGCCCGGGAACCGCCGCGCGCCCGCAGCAGCCGGGTCTCGGCCGCGCGTTCGGCGCTCAGCAGCCGGGCCGTCAGCAGCAGGGTGCAGCCGGCCAGGAGGACCAGTTGCAGGGCGACGACCAGCAGGGTCGAGCGGGAGACGAGCAGGGAGCGCTCGACCCCGTCCAGCACGGTGGGCAGCGCGCTCGTCGCCGTCGCCGTGCCGCCCGGCACCCCGTCCCCGGACAGGGCGGAGGCGCCGCGCCGCACCGCCTCGCGCAGCGCGTCGATCCGGTCCGTGCCCACCGTCGAGAAGTCGGCCGAGGCCAGCCAGCCCGTCGTACCGGCGCCGACCCGGCCGTCGGCGAGCGCCGAGGGGTGGGCGAGCAGGGGGCCGTACGTGGTGAAGTCGACCTCGACGACGCCGCGGCCCTTCAGATCGTCCAGCCGCCAGTAGGGCGCGAGGGGGTCCACCGGCCGGTACAGACCGGTGATCCGCACCTTCGCCGCCCGCCCGTCCAGCCGGTCGGTCAGGGTGAAGCGGGTGCCCGGTTCCAGGCCGAGGGCGCGGGCGGCGGTCTCCGGCAGGGCGGCCTCGACCGTCGTGCCGTCGGCCGCCCGGGGCATCCGCCCCTCGGTGATCCGCACCTGGGTGCGGTCCAGCGCCGCGAAGTGCGTCAGGCCGGGGTCGTCCGCACCGGCGCGCCCGTCCGGCGGGCGCAGGGAGCGGGGCAGGGCGTACGGGCCGGAGCGGGTCAGGGTGCGCAGGGTCACGGGGAGCCCGTCGAAGGCGTTCCCGGCGCCCTCGCGCACGGCGGCGTCGGCCGCGGCGCGACGGTCCGCGGGGACGTCGGCCTCGACGACGAGCGCGGTGTCGGCGGCGTCGCGCGGGTCCGTCAGGGCCCGGCGCAGGGCGGCGTCGCCGATCGACGCGGAGTAGGCCGTGAGGGCGGCCAGGACCGCCGTGGTCAGCAGGACCGTGAGCAGGGCGGCCGCGAGGAGCGGCCGATGGGCCCGTGCGCGGGCGAGGACGAACCTCGCCGACCCCCCTTCGGCCGCCACCCGCCCCCCCGTGGTTGTCCGGACCTCCGCGTGATGTTGTCAGAGGCGACCGGTCACGGGAAAGCGCTTGGAGTACGGGCTTGACCGGATTGTGACCGCATTCCGGCGACGCGTCTTCGGAATGCGGTCGGAACACTTCCTTCCGGCCCGGCCGGACACCGGGGAGGTCAGCCCTCGCTGTTGATCATCGACGCCGCCGCGTACGTCATGTACTTCCACAGGGTCTGTTCGTGTTCCTCGGACAGGCCCAGTTCGTCCACGGCGTCGCGCATGTGCTTCAGCCACGCGTCGTGCGCCGCCCGGTCGACCTTGAACGGGACGTGGCGCATCCGCAGCCGGGGGTGGCCGCGGTTCTGGCTGTACGTGGTCGGACCGCCCCAGTACTGCATGAGGAACAGCGTGAGCCGCTCCTCGGCCGGGCCCAGGTCCTCCTCGGGGTACATGGGCCGCAGCAGCGGGTCGTCGGCGACTCCCACGTAGAAACGGTGGACGAGCCGGCGGAAGGTCTCTTCCCCGCCGACCTGCTCGTAGAAGGTCTGCTCCTGAAGCGTGCCGCGCCGAATCTCTGTCACGCCGTCCATGGTCTCAGACGCGACGGCATAGGACCGGAGGCCTAGGACCGGCCTACCGTGGAGGCATGAGCGGGCAGGACGGTGAGCTGCGGGCCGCGCTCGTGCGCGAGATCGGGGCGAGCGGGGCGTTCGACGCCGACCCGGTGTGGCGGGAGGCGTTCGCCGCCGTGCCGCGCCACCTGTTCGTGCCGTCCTACTGGGTGGGCGTCGTCGGCGGCTACGAGCGCCGGTGGGGCGAGGACCCCGCTCCGCAGGCGCGCGAGCGGTGGCTGCGCGGCGCGTACGAGGACGCCCCGCTGGCGATCCGGCTGCGCGACGGCGAGCTGCTCTCCTCCAGCAGCCAGCCCTCCCTCATGGCGCTGATGCCGGCCGGCCTGGACCTCCGGGACGGACAGAGGGTCCTGGAGATCGGCACCGGCAGCGGCTACAACGCTGCCCTGCTCGCCCACCGGCTCGGCGACGACGACCTGGTCACCACGGTCGACCTCGACCCGGACCTCACCGAGTCGGCCCGCCGGCACCTCGACGCCGCCGGGCACCGTCCGGTCGTCGTCACCGGCGACGGCGCGCGCGGGGTACCCGCGCGCGCCCCCTTCGACCGGATCATCGCGACCTGCGCGCTGCCGGCCGTCCCGCGCGCCTGGCTCGCCCAGTGCCGCCCGGGCGGCCGGATCCTCGCCCCGTTCGCCACCGGCCTGGTCGCGCTCACCGTGCGCGACGCCGGGCACGCCGAGGGGCGCTTCCTGCACACGCCCGCCTACTTCGTCCCGCTGCGCGGCACGGAGCGGTCGTGGCGGGAACGGCCCGACCTGGAAGGGCTGCCGGCCGCGGCCCGGGGGAGCGATCTGTTCCGGTTCCTGCCGGCGCTGACCGCCGGCGCCCTCGGCCCGCGGGAGGCGTACGGCCTCTGGGAGCGCGAGGGCAGGCCGCAGCGCGAACGCTACGGCCTCACGGCCGACGCCGAGGGCGACCGGGCCTGGCTGGACGACCCCGGAGGGCCGCACGTCTGGCCGGTGCCCGCCGCCTAGGGCCGTGCTCAGCCCCGGTGGATGGTGATCGTCGTCCAGGCGCCCACGTGGACCCGGTCGCCGTCCTGGAGCGGAACCGGGACGAACGGCTGGATCGGCTCGTCCGAGCCGTTGACCGTCGTGCCGTTCGTCGAGTTCTGGTCGACGACCGCCCACGTGCCGTCCGGCTGCTGCACCAGCACCGCGTGCTGGTGGGAGACGCCCGGGTCCTCCGGCGGGGTCGACAGATCGATGTCGGGGGTGTCGCCGGTGGAGTGGCGGCGGCGCCCGATGGTGATCTGGTTGCCGGTGAGCGTGCGCTGCTGCTCGGGCGAGTACGCGGGCAGATTCAGGCCCGCGGCCTCGGGGCCGGAGCGCTGCATCATCGCCATGAAGTACTCGCGGTCCGGGCCGATGGTCGCGGTCCAGGTCGTCGGGCCCTGCGGCTGCCGGGGCTGCTGCGGGAAGCCGCCGGGTCCGGGCGGCGCCTGGGTCGCACCGGGCTGCGGGTAGCCGTAACCGCCGCGCCGACCGGGGCCGTTCGGACCGCCGGGGCCGGGGCCGGGGCCGGGGCCGGGGCCGGGGCCACCGGGGCCGTCGGCCGGCGGGGGGATCACCCAGTCGTCGTCAGCGCCGCCGAAGGGCGGTCCGCCCGGCTGAGGGCGGCCGGTCGTCTCCTGCGGGAACCCGGACGGGGCCGACGGCCCGGACCGGAACGCCTGCGGGCCGCCGGGGCCGTTCGGACCGCCAGGGCCGCCGGGGCCGCCGGGACCGCCGGGGCCGCCGGGGCCGCCGGGGCCGCCGGGACCGCCGGGACCGTTCGGTCCGCCAGGTCCGCCGAAGCCGCCGGGACCACCAGGTCCGCCAGGTCCGCCGAAGCCGCCGGGACCACCAGGTCCGCCAGGTCCGCCGGGGCCACCGGGACCGTTCGGGCCGCCGAAGCCACCGGGCCCGCCGAAGCCGCCGGGTCCACCAGGACCGTTCGGGCCGCCGGGGCCGTTCGGTCCTCCCGGGCCACCGAAGCCGCCGGGACCACTAGGTCCACCGGATCCGCCGGGCCCGTTCTGGCCGCCAGGTCCGCCGGGACCGTTCGGGCCGCCGAAGCCACCAGGACCACCAGGTCCGGGCGGGGGCGGTACGGGGCGCGAGGGGTCGCCGCCGAAGCCGGGCGGGCCCGGCGGGATCGGCTCGGCGGGACGGTTCATCTGCGAGGGACGCGAGCCCTGGTAGTCGTACGCGTCACCGCCGCCGTACGACGGTCCGCCGGGCGGCTGCTGGAAGGGACCACCCGGCCCCGGGCCGGGGGCCGGCGGACGCGGGGCGGCCGGGGTGTACGAGGTCGCCGTGTTCGTCAGGAAGTTCCACCGGCACTCCTCGCAGAACGGCGCCGCGCCCTCGCGCGGCGTACGGCACTGCGGGCACAGCTCCGTCCGGCCGCCACCGGGACCACCGCCGAAACCACCGGGGCCGCCAGGACCGCCGGCGGGGCCGCCGGGCGGCGGGAAGCCGTAGCCGCCGCCGGGTGCGGGCGGCGGGGGAGGAGGTGGGGGCACGGCACCCGCCATGCGGTGACCGCACACCTCGCACCAGTCGTCGGAACCCGACTGGTGTCCGTTCGGGCAGGTCGGCATGTCGGCGCTTCCCCCTCTCCTTGTCCGGCCGGTTCCGGCCGGTTTCTCCCACCCCGAGGGGTCGGGCTCGACTGCTTACGGATCACTTCTTCACACGAACGGTCTTCGTCGACCGAGTCTCGAGCGTCATCTCGTCGGCCTCCTCGACCTTCGTCTTCAGTCGCACAGTACCGGTCGCGGCATCGACCACGTCCACCACCTTCGCAAGCAGTTTCGCAGTATCCGCGTTGCCGGACGCGTTCGCGAGCTGGACGGCCCTGCCCAGTTTGGCCGTCGCTCCGCCGATATTCCCTTCTTTGCGCAGATCCAGACCCCGTCGGATGACTTCCGCCAGTTCCGCCTGCCCGGTGTAGTGGGCGACCTGGGGGTTGATCGCCGTCGAGGCGGCCACGTCGTCCGTCCACACGGCACGGACCAGACCCTGCGCCCCGAGGCCGCGCACGCCGCCGTCGGACGGCTGCGGGATCACCAGCGACACCCGGGCCGCCAGCATCTCCCGCCCGATGCCCGCGGACGGCACCTCGACGCAGACGTGATAGTCGCGGGACTCGTCCCCCCAGGAACCCAGCGGGTAGTCGCCCGCGCGCGGACCCGCCTCCGTGCGGCGGCCGGTCAGCTCCTCGACCGTCGGCGCGACCTGCTTGACGAACCTCACCGTCGTGCCGACCGGGGTCCACAGCCGCAGCGAGACGTCCGCGACCTCCTTGCCCATCGCCGTCTCCATCATCCGCGTGAAGTCGGCGGCGAGACCGGCCGGATCGGCGACGATGTCGGCGGTGCCGAGGAGGGCGGAGGCGACGGCTGTGACTTCTTTCACCTCCCAGTCGGTGCCCACACCGCGGGCGTCGCAGGTGAACCGCCCGGCGCAGGCGTCCAGGGCCGCCTTCAGGTCCTGCGGCGACTCGTGCTCGTTGCGGCCGTCGGTGAGCAGGATGCCGTGCCGGATCGCCACGTCCGCCGACGCCAGCAGCCGGTCGGCCAGCCGCAGCCAGGTGCCGATCGCCGTGCCGCCGCCCGCGCTCAGCTTCCGCAGCGCCTGCTTGGCCCGCTCCCGCGTGCCGACGCCGGCGACCGCCAGACGGCCGCCGCCCGGGTACACCTCCTCGGCCACGTGCGTGCCGCCGACCACCGCGAACTCCACGCCGTCGCGCAGGGCGTCGATCGCCGCGGCCGTCGCGTCGCGGGCGTTGCGCATCTTGGTCGGCGGGTAGTCCATCGAGCCCGAGCAGTCGACCATGAGGACCACCGCCGCCGACGGCCCCTCACCGGGCGAGTAGAGGTGGGGCGCCGCCACCGCGCCGCCGATGGTGCCGCCGCCGGTCGCGGTCACCGTGACGACGGCGTTGACCTCGCGTCCGCCCTCCGGCAGGTACTCGTTCTGGTACACGTCCACCGAGAACTGCGGCACGTTCGATTTCGAGAAATTGGCCATGCCTGGTTCGCTCCCCCTTGGCTGCCCCGGCGGCGCGGGGCGACGACGGATGACGGACCGGTCCCCTCCGGTCCGTCGAGGCTTCCCCGTGCGAGGCGTCCCGCAAGCGGCCTCAGGCCGATCCTGCCCCCTGCGGGACGGCCGGGAACGGCACGAGGGCCACTGTTACGTTGTCGTGGCCCCCGCCGTCGAGGGCGTGACCGACCAGCACCCGGGCGGCGTGCAGCGGCCGTACGGCCGCGTCCGCGGGCACGACCCCGGCCATCTCGTCGGCCGACTCCGCGTAGTTCCACAGGCCGTCCGTGCAGACCACGACCACACCGGGCCGGTCCGGCTTGAACGAGGCGGTGTGCGGCTCCAGTTCGTACGCGTCGGCGCCGAGCCAGCCGGTGATCGCGTGCGCGCGGTGGTCGGCGTACGCCTCGGCCTCGCCCATCAGGCCCGCGGCGACCATCTGGGCGGCCCACGAGTCGTCCTCGGTGAGCCGGGCCGCCGGGGCGGAGCGGTCGACCGGGACCCAGTAGACGCGGCTGTCGCCGACCCAGCCGACGACCAGCAGGCCGGCCGTCACCACGGCGCCGACGATCGTGCACGCCGGGGCGTTCTGGTGCGGGGCGTGCTCACGGGCCGCCTCGGGCTCGTCGGCCAGCGCGTTGACCGCGTCGGCGGCGGCGACGATCGCGTCGTGCATCGCCGCTTGCGGGTGCGTGCCGCGCGGCAGGGCCGCCAGCAGGGACTCGCCCGCCGCGCGGGAGGCGGCGAGCGACGCCTCGTCGGGGCGGGTCGCGGAGGAGACGCCGTCGCAGACGATCGCCACCGAGACGGGGGAGCCGTCGGGCAGCGCCGTGGCGCCGACGGTGAAGGCGTCCTCGTTGCGGTGGTGGCGCAGACCGCGGTCGCTGACCGCGGCCACGGGCCCGCATTCCTGTTCCATGTGGTCCCGTTCGCGTGGCTGGGCGTGGCCGCAGTTCTCGCAGTAGCCGTCGTCGTCGACCCGGCCCGCACGGCAGGCCACGCACACCGCCGCGTCGCCGTCGGCGGCCGGCCGTTGTTCGGCCGCCACCCGCGGGTCCGGCGCCTGGAGCGGGTACTCGTCGGGCTGCGCGGCCGGCCGGCCGACGGCAGCGGCCCCCTCCTCCGGCTGCGCACGCCGGTCGAAGCGCACCCCGGACGACGGCGCGGGGGCCGCCGCGGCCGGGGGAGGCGGTACGGCACCCTCCGCCGAGACCCCTGACCCGCGGGCGACTTCGGTCCGGGACGAGGGGGCGGGGGCGCCCTGGGCGGCGGGCGGCGGCACAGGGACGCCGGGTGCCGCAGGCGGAGGTGCGGGCGTCACCTGCTCGGCGGGCGGCGGCACTTGGGTGCCGGGCGGCGGTACGGGGGCACCCTGGGCCGGGGGCGGTGACACAGGGGCCGCGGGCGGTGGTACGGGGGCGCCCTGGGCCGGTGTTCCACGGCCGGCCGAGGCGTCGGGCACGGGAGAGCCGCCCGCGCCGGGCGGGGCCTGCGACGGCACCGAGCCGTTCAAGGCGATCGTCGGCTCGTCCCGCGGCCGCGCGGGGACCACGGACAGGTCGTATCCGCACGCACCGCAGAAACGGTCACCCGACTCGAGGGGTTCCTCGCAGCTCGGGCACTTCGTCAGAGCGGCCTGCTGAGGCATCTGCGACATCAACTACACCCACGTCCGGGGGCGGTAACGATTGGCACGTTCCACCAGGTCGATCCTCTCCTCGCCGCTGCGCGCCAGCCGGGCCAGCGTGCGGTACGAACGCTCCAGGCCGAAACGGAGGCCCCGCTCGTCCAGACCGCTGCCGAGCAGCGTCCGTCCCCCGGCGGCGGGAGGGGCGGAACCCTGGCCCCCGGAGAGTACCCAGTCCAGCCCGCAGCCGAGGATTTCGGCCGACAACAGCTCGCGTCGTGCCGGGTCCAGACCGTACGCCTCCAAGGCCTCGACCTGCCCCGCGGCAGCGGTCAGGTCGTCCAGGAACGGTACGTCACCGGCGGCGGGCGCACGCCCGCGCAGTCGCGCCCGGACGGACGCCACCCGCGCGGCCGTGTAGTGGATGGAGGACTCCGGCACCGACACCAGCGTCCGTACGGCGCCGCCGCGGTCCCCGGTCGCCCAGCGCACCCGGGCCAGCCCGAACGCGGCGCTCACATGGCTCGGGTCGGTCGACCACACCAGGCGGTAGTACTCGGCGGCGTTGTCCGGCTGGCCCAGCACCTCCGCGCACACGCCGAGCGCCAGCTTCGGCGCGATCTCGCCGGGGAACGCGTCGTAGACCGCGTCGAAGGCGAGCGCGGCGCCCTCGTGGTCGCCGGTGACGAGCGAGGCGACCCCCCGGTACCAGACCACCCGCCAGTCGTCGGGGTCCTGCTCCTCCAGCGCGCCCAGCGCCGCCAGCGCGGCGGACCACTCGCCGGTCTCCAGCCGGGCGCGGATCTCGCGCAGCCGGGTCTCCACCGACGGGGCCGGCGCGGCGGCGAGCGCGTTGATCAGCTCACCGGGCGCGGACGTCAGCAGGCCCGCGAGGAAACCGGCGTTGGGGTCGGCGGGGTGGACGTGCGGCACGGGCAGCGCGAGCGCGGCGGCCGGGCAGTCGACGGGTCTGACCGCGGCGGGGGCGCCGGCGGCGGGCGGGAGCACGTGCCGCGCCCTCTTGCGGGCGCGGTCCGGGCGGGCGCCGAGGCGGGAGACGTCACCGTTCAGCGCGGGGAACAACTCCGTGTCCGTCACCCGCAGTTCCGGGCCGAAGAGGGTGGACGGCGCGGGGCGGGCGCGGCCCGACCGCAGGGAGACCACCTCGCGCAGCACGCCCGTCAGCTGCTCGGTCATCTCCTGCGCGGAGGCGAACCGGCGGGCCGGGTCCGGATCGGTGGCACGGACCAGGAAGCGGTAGAAGGACTCGTACCGTTGGAAGACCTCGATGCCGTCCGGGTCGGGCAGCGAGTCCACGTGGACGTTCGTGTAGCCCTGGAAGTCGAACGTGAGGACGGCGAGCGTGCGGGCCACCGTGTACAGGTCCGACGCCACCGACGGCCCGACGTCGGCGACCTCGGGCGCCTGGTAGCCGATCGTGCCGTAGATGGCCGACTCCTCGTCGTCCGTCCGGCGCACCGCGCCCATGTCGATCAGCTTCAGCTGGTCCTCGGTCTGGATCGCGTTGTCGACCTTGAAGTCGCAGTACAGCAGGTTCCGGCTGTGCAGGTGGCCGAGCGCCTCGAGGGCCTCGATGCCGTACGCGCAGGCCTGCTCCACCGGCAGCGGATCGCGTCTGCCCTCCGGTGTGCGGCGGCCGTTGGCGATCTCCTTCAGCGACTTGCCGCCCAGGTACTCCATGACGATGTAGCCGTCGAGGGAGCCGGTGCGCTGGTCGAGGTGCTCCACGAAGTTGTAGATCCGCACGATGTTGGCGTGCTCGATCTCGGCGAGGAAGCGCCGCTCGGAGATCGCCGCCGCCATCGCGTCCTGGTCGCCCGTGTCCAGCAGGCCCTTCAGCACCACCCAGCGGTCCGAGACCGCCCGGTCCACGGCGAGGTAGATCCAGCCGAGGCCGCCGTGCGCCAGACAGCCGACCACCTCGTACTGGCCGTGCACGACGTCGCCGCCCCGCAGCTTCGGGACGAACGAGTACGGGTGGCCGCACTTGGTGCAGAAGCCCTCCGTGCGCCCCGGCCGGCCGCCGCGGGCCCGGCCCACCGGCGCCCCGCAGTCCGAACGCGAGCAGAACCGCTTCCGCTCGGGCACCTCCGGGTTCTTCCGCACCATCGCCCGCGGATCGGGGCGCGGGATCGGCGGCACCTCGACAAGACCGGCGCCGAGGCGGCCCCGGCCGGAGGAGCCGGCGCCCGCGCCGGAACCGCGCACCGACACCGAGCGGCCCGCGGTCCGGCCCGACAGCGGGCGGGAGAGCCGTCCGGAGACCGAACGGCGGGACCGCGACGACTGGGACGACGTGCGGGAACCGCGGCCGCCGGAGCCTTTGCTGCCCGCCGAGCCGCGCGATCCGCGGCCGCCCGCCGTGATGCCGGTCGGGGCCGAGCCGACCATGCCGGTCGGCGACACCACCGGGGCCAGGCCGCAGGTGTCGCAGTACAGCTCGCCGCCGCCGACGTCCTCGTACGCGCCGCCGCACTCGGGGCGCTGGCACCCGGCCCCGACCGCCCGGTTCTCCGGTTCGCTCATGACGCGGCCTCCCCCTCCTCGCTCACGCGCCGGGCCCCCTCCGGTCGTCGGGCACGCCCTGGCCCGGTACCCGCGGTGCCGTGCCGAGGGCCTCCGCGGCCGCCTGCTGGTAGCGCAGCACCGCCCGGCCGGCGGCGCGCAGGTCGCAGGGCGCGCTCCACAGCATGCGGCGCGCCTTCTCGTACCGCTCCACCAGGAGGGGGTCCTCCGCCAGGCCGTGCCGGGCCACCTTCGCCCTGTACGCGTCCAGCCGCCCGCGCAGCTCGGCACGGACCGCCAGCGGCGCCGTCACCGCGGTCAGCGACTCGCGGGCGCGCAGCAGTTCGTCCTCGGCCTTCTGCTCGAGGGACTCCAGGAGCGGGGACAGGCGGTGCCACTGGGCGTGCCTGCGGTACTCGGCGGCCGTCGACAGCTGCTCCTGCAACGCGGTCGGCGGTCCGCCGACCACCGGCACCTCCGTCGCGGCGATCTTCGCCAGCACCTCGCCGCGCGCGGTGCGGGCCTCGGCGAGGGTGCGGTCGGCGCGGGACAGCACGTCCCGCAGTCTGACGATGCGTTTCTCCGCGTCCTGGCGGACCGTCAGCACCGCGTCGATCTCCCGGCGCACGTCCTCCAGCGCACGCGCCTCGCGGTCGTAGACCGTGGTGTCGGGCCGTCCGCCGCCGGGCGCCGAACTGCCCTCCGCCCGCTTCCAGTACGCCAGCGGGTCGGACACCACCTGCTCGCGCAGCTTCGTCAGCGTGCGGGTGATCCGCTCCAGGTCGTCGCCCGCCGGGTGCTCGCCCGGGCGCACGCCGACCGAGTGCGCGAGCCGGCCGGTGCGCTGGAGCTCGGCGGCGAGCAGATCGATCCGGGCGGGCAGCGCCGACCACACCGCGTCGGCGGCGACGACCACGTCCAGCGAGGACGCGTACAGCTCGTTCATGCGGTCGACCAGGGCGGCCAGCGAACAGCGTTCGCCGAGTCTGCCGGGGGCGGCGCCGAGGGCCGCCGCGGCGCCGCCCGCCACGGTCACCGCGTCGCCGCGCAGCAGCTCCGTCAGCTCCACCAGGTCCTCACGGCTGGACCAGCGGCGGCGGGACCGGATGTCCCGGGCCCTGCGCAGCGCGCCGGCGTACGCGTCGAAGTACGTCCACAGCAGGGTGATCGACGCCTCCGTGACCGCCCAGCGCTCCGCGGTGACGCCGGTGAGCCGCGCGCCCTCCAGGAGCCTTCGGCCCGCGTGGTCCTGCAGGGCGAGGAGCGAGGTCTCGATCGCCTCGTGCTCCGCGCCGAGCCGCGCCAGCGCACGGTCCACCTCGTCCCGGTCCATCACCGGCCCGCTGGGATCCGTGTCGGCCATCGGTCACCTCTCGCTGGGGGGTCGTCGGCGGTTGGGGGAGTGCCCGGCCGGGGCCGGTCCGTGATCAGCTCTCGCGCAGGTACTCCGGGGCCGGGGGCCGCGACCGGGAGGAGTCGTCGCCCAGCGTGGCCGAGAGCCACTCGGTGTACGCGTCCTGCCAGCCGTCCGTGGTGTCCTCCCGGAAGTCGACCAGGATCCGGTTGACCCGGCGCACCAGGTCGTCCGCGTCCTTCTTCATCGCCACGCCGTAGTACTCGGTCGTGAAGGCCCCGCCCTTGAGCTGGACCGTCGGATCCTGCGCGGCCTGGCTGGCCGCGAGCGCGCCGTCGGTGACCACCGCGTCGACCTCGCCGAGCTGCAGCCGCACCAGGCAGTCCAGCTGGTTGGGGACGGTGGTGCGGATGTCGGTGGACGCCGGCAGCCTGCCCGCCTCCTTGTCCGCCTCCAGCTTCGCGTGCGCGGTCGAGCCCGCCGCCGTGCAGATCTCCTGGTCCGCGAGCGTCTCGTCGTACCCCTCGACCGGTGAGGACCTCGGGGCCAGGACCTGCTGGCCCGTCCTGAAGTACGGCGCGGAGAACGCCACGTCCTCGATGCGGGCGCAGGTGATCGTCATCGTGCGGACGACCATGTCGACCCGGCCCGCCTTGATCGCCGGTATGCGCTGGTCGGTCGGGATCGCCTTGAACTGGACCGCGTCCCGGTCGCCGAGTATGTCCTCGGCTATGCGGTGCACCAGGTCGATGTCGAAGCCCTCGAGGGCGCCGCTCTTCCCGCTGTTGGGGTCGCGGTAGCCCCAGCGGTAGCTGTTCTGGTCGACCCCCACGACCAGTTTGCGCTTCTCCCCCCGGCGGTTCCTGATCTCCTCGATCGTGGGTCCGTCGGCGTCCGACGGGGACAGCGTCTGCTTCTCGGGGGCCGTGCAGTCCTCGTCCGCCTGGGCCCGCGCGGAGTGGGACACGGTCTGGCCGGTGGTCCTCGAGGGGGCGCCGGCCGGGGCGCCGGCACAGGTCAGCGCCAGCGCGAAGACCAGTGCCAGGGCGCAGGCGGTCGCCATCGCGCCCACGCCGCCCCAGCCCTTCAGGCGGGCCCGCAGGTGTCGTGCGATCGTCGTCATGGCCCCCTCCGGCTCGTTCACGCGTCCGTTCATCGGTACTCCGACAGCCTGCGGCCGATGCCCAGCACCGCGCCGGCCGCGCCCAGCACGGAGAGGAGGGCCGCGCCGGAGGGCAGGCCGGTCAGCGCGTCCCGGCCGTCGCCGGCCGCCCGCTCGAACTCGTCCTCCTCGTGCTCGAGCGCCGTGGCCAGGTTCTCGTCGACGCTGTCGAAGCACTCGCCGGCCGCGCCCTTCGCGCCGATCACCATGTCCAGCGCCTGCTGGTAGTTGCCGTTCTCGTCCTGCTCGCGGGCCGCGGCGTGGCGCTTCCTCCACTCCGTCATGGCGCCCGACGCGGAGGAGACCGGCCGTGCGCCGCCGGCGTCGTCAGCGAGGCGCTGCGCCCGGGCCAGCCCTTCGGCGAGGGCGCCCATCTCGCGGCCGAAGGCGTGGTCGTAGGCGTCGAACGTCTCGTCGCCCACCTTCGTCGTCTCGGCGCCGCGGGCCACCAGGGTCAGGTTCTCGTTGCCCCTCGCCTTCAGGGAGGCGATACGGGCGTCGTGCAGCACGTCGAGCGAGCGGACGCCGTGGTCGTAGGAGTCGTGGAGGCCGGACCGGGCGAGGGTGTGACCGGCCGTCAGCCAGAGGAGGACGACGGTGGTCGCCGCCGTCGCGGCCACCAGGCCGTGGTTGAGGACCCTGTGGGTGCGCAGGTAGGTGCGGCGCATGGCCCAGGCGAGGGCGGCGAGGGCGAGGACGCCGAGGGCGAGGGCGGGCCAGGGGTAGGGGGTCGCGTCCGCGTAGTCGTCGCGCAGGCGCTGGTTCTCCCTGGTGTAGAGGTCCTCCGCGGCCGGGAGCATCTCCTGCTGCATCTTCTCGTTCGCGTACCGCAGGTAGGCGCCGCCGACGGGGTAGCCCTGGCGGTTGTAGGTGCGGGCGCGTTCGACCAGGCCCTTGTACTCGGGGAGCAGGCGGTTGAGCCCGGTGATCGTCTTCGCGGAGGGGGAGCCGGGGTCCGAGTTGGCCGCGGCGTTGACGAGCTTCGCGGCGGCGGTGCGGATGTCGTCCTCGTAGCGGTCCCTGGAGGCGGCGGTCTCCTGACCGCCGGCCAGGAAGTTGCCGGCCGCGGCGGTGTTGGCGTCGGCGAGGGAGCGGTAGATGTCGGCGGCGTCCGAGCTGAGGGGCCGACTGCTGGTGAGGACGTCGTCGGCGGCCGCGGCCCGGTCGGTCGTCTGCCAGGCGGTCACCGCGCCGAAGGCGACGACGAGGACCGCGAGGACCGCGCCGATGGCGCGGAGGCGGCCGGGTTCGGTGGTGGCGGCCCCGCGGAGGCGGTCGACGCCCTCGGCGAAGGCGGTGCGGCGGGCCCGAGGCGGGGGCGCGGCGCCGGTGGGGGCGGCGGGGACGGGCTGGGGAGGCACCGCCGGCAGCGTGGGCACGGGTGCGGGCGTGGCGGTGCCGGGCGGCGCCGTGCCGTTCGGCGTGTGTGTCATGTGACCTCCCCCATGGCCATCCCTCGGGCAAGTATCGCCGCCGGGACCGACATGCGCACCGGCCTTGGCGCGATCTTGATCCGGTCGCGGCGCGACCCCCGGGCATTCCGCCCCCACCCTGCCCACGAACACGCCCGGGAAATCAGTTCGGTTCCCGCGTGACGGAGGAGCGCCGAGGGAGGGACGGGGAAGGGCGGCGCCCGGGGAGTTCCGGGCGCCGCCCTTCGGGGCCTGCGGTTACTTCGTGGTGCTGGGCGGGGGCAGCGGGGACGCCGCCACGGACTGCGGGGAGATCGTGCTCGAGTAGACCGACGGAGGCGCGACGCCCGCCGTGGGGTCGGAGGCCTCCACGTCCTCCGCGGCCGTGGCCCCGCCGACGATGCGGATGCCCGTCGCGTCGAAGGCCCGCTTGACGCGCCAGCGCAGTTCCCGCTCCACGGTCAGGGACTTGCCCGGCATGGTCTTCGCGGACAGGCGGACCACCATCGAGTCCAGCAGCACCGAGTCCAGGCCGAGCACCTCGATCGGGCTCCACAGGAGCTCGTTCCAGGGCTCCTCCTTGCCCATCTTCTCGGCGACCTCGCTCAGCGTGGCCTTCACCCGGTCCAGGTCCTCGTCGGCACGGACCGTGACGTCGACGCCCGCGGTCGCCCAGCCCTGGGAGAGGTTGCCGATGCGCTTGACCTCGCCGTTGCGGACGTACCAGATCTCGCCGTTGTCGCCGCGCAGCTTGGTCACCCGCAGCCCGACCTCGATCACCTCGCCCGAGGCCACGCCCGCGTCGATCGTGTCGCCGACGCCGTACTGGTCCTCCAGGATCATGAAGACGCCGGAGAGGAAGTCCGTCACCAGGTTGCGCGCGCCGAAACCGATCGCCACGCCCGCGACACCCGCCGAGGCCAGCAGCGGGGCCAGGTTGATCTGGAACGTGCCGAGGATCATCAGCGCGGCCGTGCCCAGGATCAGGAACGACGCCACCGAGCGCAGCACCGAGCCGATCGCCTGGGAACGCTGCCGGCGCCGCTCGGCGTTGACCAGCAGACTGCTGAGACCGGTGGGGTTCACCGCCTGGCCGGTGCGGGACATGCGGTCGACCATCTTGGTGATCGCCCGCCGCACCACGATTCTCAGCACCATCGCGATCACCAGGATCAGCAGGACCCTGAGTCCGATCGCGAGCCACGTCGACCAGTTCTCCTCGACCCAGCCGGCGGCGTTGCCGGCGGTCTCCTGCGCGTCCTGGAGCGTGGGCACCCGGGGCGCCCCGGACTCGGAGGGCGTCGGTGACGGGTCGGCGGCCGACGGGACGGCGGACAAGGACACGGCGGGTACCTCCAGGCGCATGTCTGCCCCCGGTGCGACGGTCAATATCTTCAAGGTCACGAATGGGTCACCGGTGCGGGCAGAACCACCACACTAACGGGGCATCGTGAGCGGATCGGCGGCATGCGGGAAGAAGAGACCGGCCTCACCCGCGCTTGAACAGGCCCCGGCCCCGGGGATGAATCGGGATGTGGTCGAAAACACTCCCAGCCCGTTACCGGGACATGGTGGCGCGTCCACCAGGCATGAGGGGAGACTGACTACGGATCGTCCCGGCGCGAGCCACGCGCCGCCGGCGTACAAGGAGGCCGTCCGTGCCGCATGTCCTGGTCCTCAACGCGTCGTACGAGCCGCTCGGCGTCGTACCGCTCCGCCGCGCGCTCGTGCTCGTCCTCGAGAACAAGGCAGTCTGCCTCGAGGAGACCGGCGCCCATCTGCACAGCGCGACCGTCACCGTCCCCGCACCCAGCGTGGTCCGGCTCAAGCGTTTCGTGCGGGTTCCCTACCGGGGGCCCGTTCCTCTGACCCGCAGGGCGCTGTTCGCCCGTGACGGGGGCCGGTGCATGTACTGCGGTGGCGTCGCGACCAGCGTCGACCACGTCATCCCGCGCAGTCGCGGGGGCAAGCACGTCTGGGACAACGTGGTGGCCTCGTGCCGCCGCTGCAACCACGTGAAGGCCGACCGTCATCTGTTCGAGCTGGGCTGGCGCCTGCGCCACAAACCCGCTCCGCCCACCGGTCTGGCCTGGCGCATCATCGGCACCGGCCACCGGGACCCGCGCTGGCTGCCGTACCTGCAGCCGTACGGCGCGGACGACGCGCTGGCCCGCATCGACGGCCTCTCCGCCTGACGCCGCCGGTCCGGGCCCTCGTGCGCTGAGGGCTCCGCTCCGGGGCGCCCCGCGAAGGCGCGAGCACGTCGGCACCGCGTGTTCACGCCGTCTTTGGCGGGTCCTGGGGCGCGGGCGTGCCTTTCGCCGCCCCGGCGGCGAACACGGGGGGCGGACCGGCGGGCACGGGCTCCGGCGTGGGCGGCGTCCGGCCGGGGAGGTCCCACTCGGCGTACACCGTCTTGCCGACGGTCCGCGGCTCCCAGCCCCACCGCGCGGCGACCGCCCCGACCAGGAGAAGCCCCCGTCCGAACTGATCGGCGGCGTCGTCCCCGGCCGGACGCGGCCTCGGCGGACGCTCACCGCGCGGGTCGCTCACCTCGACCCGCAGGATGCGGTCACCGAGGGTGACGCGGACACGGATGAGCCGTCCCCGGACGCTGCCGTGCAGCAGGGCGTTGGTCATCAGCTCCGACACGACGAGGGCGACGTCGCCGGCGATTTCCGGCTGCCCCCACTCGGCGACGAGCCGCGCGGCCCGGCGCCGGGCGAGGGGGACGCTGCGCTGGGTGGGGGTGTGGTCGAGCCGGTCCTCGTGGAGGAGCGGTACGGGCAAGGGCATGGGTTCTGCCATGGAGAGATGCCTCCGGGTGTGGGGCGGCGGTGTCTCTGCCGTGCCTGCGCGGGGCAGGACGGTGCGCTTCCGCCGAGTGCGGACCGCAGAGTGAGCGGCTGGGCACTCAAAGTAGTGGTCGGATTGCGTTCGGTGCAACTGGATCGGAGACACTTGTCTCCATGCATCGCCGTGTGTCGGGTCCGGCACCATGTGGGGGTGACTCGAACCACGCAACTCGGGAACCGGACGTCAACCGTGCTCGGGCGCAGGCTCGGCGGTGAACTCCTGCGCTTGCGGGACGCCGCGGCCAAGACGCAGCAGCAGGCCGCCGAGGTCATCAGCGCGACCAACTCGAAGATCGTCAAGATGGAGCGCGGCTGGGTGCCGATGCGCGATCCGGACATCCGTGCGCTGTGCGAGTTCTACGGTCTGGCGGACGGGAGAGCCGTGACCCGGTTGCTGGAACTGGCCAGGCTCGACCGTGAGAGGCGCAAGGCGAAGGGATGGTGGCAGGACTCCCCCCACCCTGGCGCGCTGACCGAGTACATCGCCATGGAGGACGCGGCCAGTCGTGTGCGTACATGGCAGCTCTCGCTGGTGCCGGGTCTGTTCCAGACTCCGGAGTACGCGCGAGCACTGGCGGTCAGTGAGGGCGTCGGCCCTTGGGAGGACCCCGCGGAGATCGAACGGGTCGTCGACATCCGGATGCGCCGGCAGGACCGTCTGACGGGGGAGCGTCCACTCAAGGTGTACGCCGTCGTCTGGGAGGCGGCGTTGCGGCAGTTGATCGGTGGTTCCGTGACCATGCGCGGGCAGTTGGAACGGCTCCTGGAGATCGCCGAGCTGGAGAACGTACGCCTTCAGGTTCTGCCGTTCCACGCCGGCGGTCACCCGTGTGTCACGGGCCCGTTCACCATCTTGTCGTTCAACGAGGACGAGGCGGTGGACGTGGTCCAGGCCGACACCATCGCGTCCAGCGTGTGGGTGGAGAACGAAGCGGCGAGCAGCACCTACGGCGATCTCTTCGACCGCACGGCACGACGGAGCCTTGCCCAGCGAGACTCCATCCAGCTCATCGAAGCCATCCGACGGGAGATTTGACCGGTGTCCGAGTTCGTCTTCGTGAAGTCCAGTTACAGCAACACCTCCGGCGAGTGCGTCGAGGTCGCCCTCAACGTCCCGGAGACCGTCGTCGTCCGCGACTCCAAGGACTCGGCCGACGGCCCGATACTCCGCCTCGCGCCGCAGGCCTGGGCGCGGTTCGCGGGCGAGTTGGGGCGGCTGCCCGCTCAGGGAAGCCGCCACGAGAGCGTGTAGCGCCAGAAGAGCCGACGGCGCAGCCGGGCGCCGGGCAAGGACCTCGCGGGCCTCGCCGGCGATGTCGGAGAAGGCCATGTCGGCCGACCGGGTCCAGGCGGTCATCGAGACGGGCCGGGGCGCTCCACGGCCCTTGCTCTTGAGCCACCCGGTGGCGGCGTTCAGCGGAGTGGCGGCTGCGCCGAGCAGATGGTCCATGGCGGTTTGAGGCCGGAAGAGGCCCACGACGACCAGAGTGCCGCCGGGAAACGGTGAGGCCCTCGGCGAACGGCGGATGGTGAAGGGGGACGACGCAGGTGATGACGTCGTGAGGTCCGGCGGGGATCCCCGTCAGAGCGTCCGCGACCGCGAAGGACACCGGCGTTGCCTCAGGAGTCAGCGCGCGCCCGTGAGGTGATCACCGGGTCGGAGTCGACGCCCCGGACCTCATCGGCGCGTGTGGCGGGAAGCCGGGCCAGGTCGCCGCTGTCGGAGCCGGCGTCCAGTGCACGGCCGAACCTGCGGGGGAGCTGCCCGCAGGATCCACCGGTGGTGGTGGGCGTTGTGGTCCCAGGGGTGGACGGCGGTGAACCGGTCGAGCGCCTGGAGGGCTCGGTGCGGCAGTGGTGTCATGTCAACGCTCCGCGCGCCCGCCACGCCGTGATTCGCCTCCATGCCGCCTCGACGCACCACTCCCCGATGCTCGACCATGCCGACCGCCCTCCCTCACGATCAGCGTGTTCCGTCAGGGCTGCCACGCCGACATCGCCGTCTCCTGACGCTGCATTGCCCGCGAAAGTCAGCCGCGACGAAGGCGGCCGTCACGGGAACACGCACACCCGGCTCCAGTAACCACCCATGGTGATCAGCCACGCCATTCCGCTGTCCCCGGCGCGCCTGCCACTCCCGGTGTGCTTGCGCACATGGCCATGTGTCCACGGACTGCCGGGCGTCGAGTCGAAGAAGCACCGCCCACGTGGGGTGGTGCTTGAGGCCGATACCGGGTGTCGGCGCCACCGGTGCCGAGCCACGCCTTCGGTTCCTCCCGTCGACGACAGAGCGCGCAGTCTTCGGGGCTGGCGTGATCAGTCCGCTCAGTATCAGGCGGGATCATGCGGAGGGTGTGATTCAACTTACGTTTGCAATCCGGTCGTTCAGTGCCCTCCACGGTTCCCGGCCGTTGTCGTTCGTCCATGACCGTGGCTGTCCTGAAAGCCCCTGCAGTACAAGTGATCTTCCTTCCTAGGGTTCTTCATCGGTGCGATTTCGCACAGAAGTTCGCCCTGCGCTCGGGAAGGACAGGACACATCGTGTATCCCCCCGCACAACCGTCTGCGTCAGGACACAGGTACAGAAGCAGACGCTTCACGCGACTCGCGGCAGCCACCGCGCTGTTACTGACCGCCCAGGCCGGCGTCGCCTTGACCGGGCAGGCCGCGGCGGCCCCTGCCCCCGAGGACACGCCCGCCTCTGCCGAAGCCACCCAGCCGTCCAAGGCCGAGATCCTCCAGGGCGACCTGGCGTGGGCCGCCGCCCACGCCAAGGGCTCGAAGGCATGGGCGATCCTTCAGGCGAAGGAGACCGGCAAGAAAGTCGTCGTGACCGACGAGACGACTGCCGACTCGGTCACCGTCGCCAACCCCGACGGAACACTCACCACCGAGATGACGCCCGGCCCCGAGAGGGTCTGGCGCGGCGGCACGTGGCGCACCGTCGACGCCACGTGGACGAAGGCCGCCGATGGGTCGGTGAAGGCGAAGGAGCACCCGGGCGGCCTGCGCCTGGCCGGCAAGGGCGGCACCGTCCCCGCCTCGCTCGCCGCCGCTCGGAAGGCCGACGCGCGGGACCTGATCACACTCGGTACCGGCGACGAGAGCGTGACCCTGCAGTGGAAGGGTGGCCTGCCAGAGCCTGACCTCGACGGCACCACCGCCCGCTACCGGCAGGCGGTGCCCGGCGCCGATCTGGTCGTGGAGGCCACCCGTACCGGCTTCGAGCAGTTCGTCGAGATCCACCAGCGACCGGACGGCGCCTACTCCTACACCCTGCCGGTCAAGGCCAAGGGCCTGAAGGCGAAGGCGAACGACGACGGGTCCGTCACCTTCACCGACGCCATGACCGGCGCCGCACGGGCCACCATGCCCGCGCCGGTCATGTGGGACGCCTCTGTCGACAAGGCGTCCGGTGAGCACACCCGCCGGGCCCGCGTCGACATGAAGGTCCTCGACAAGGGCAACGGCCGCATTGACCTGGTCATCACCCCCGGCGAGGACTTCCTCAACGACCCCAAGACCCAGTACCCGGTCACCGTCGATCCCTCCACCTCCGCCCTGGCCGCCACCTTCGACACCTACGTGCAGCAGGGCGAAACCGTCGACTGGTCCAACGACGTCGAACTGGACTTCGGCAACCCGGAGACCAAGAACGCCGACGGCACCCCGCGCACCGCGCGGTCCTTCATCACGTGGAACACTACGCCGATCCAGGACGCATTGATCGTCGACACGAACCTGGCCCTGTGGAACTTCCACTCCGGCAACACCGACTGTTCCACCCAGAGCTGGACCATCGGGAACACCAGCGCGCCGTCGACCGCGTCACGGTGGACGGACCAGCCGACCTGGACCCAGTACCACTCCTCCGCACAGACCCGTGGCAACCCGGACTGCGCCGGCATCCAGCCGGACGGCTGGATCAACGCCGACGTCGACGCCCTCGTCCAGACCTGGGCCTCGGCCAAGGCCACACGCGGCCACATGGGCCTGCGCGCCGCCACCGACGACGTCAAGGCGTGGAAGCGCGTCAACTCCGGTAATGCCGCCTCGAACCAGCCGAAGCTGTCCGTGACCTACAACTACCGTCCCTCGGACGGCACGAACCGGCAGGCCGGTGCGCCCTTCAAGTCCTACGCGGGCGTATGGGCGGTCAACACCACCACCCCCACCCTGCGGGACACCTTCACCGACCAGAACGGCGACACCGTCAACGCCACCTTCCAGGTCTACGACGCCGCCACCAACACCCCCATCACCACCCCGAACGGCGAGGGCCTGCTGGTCTCCGAATACGGCGAGCAGGGCAAGCCGGTCAGAGTCACCGTCCCCGCCGGCCAGCTCCGGGACGGCAGGACCTACAAGTTCCGCACCAACGCCTACGACGGCACCCACTACAACCTCAACTGGTCCCCCTGGACCCAGTTCGTCGTCGACACCACGGCGCCGGGCGAGCCGCAGAGCATCACCTCGGCCACCTACCCGGAGAACTGGGGCGGCGGCGGGGCCGGCGTCACGGGCACCTTCGACGTCACCACGGGTACGCCGGACGCCTACGAGGTGCGCTACCGCCTCGACCCGTTCTCCGACGACCCGGAGGACTACGGTTGGTCCTCGGTGCGCACCACCACCGCGACGATGTCGGCCGGCGCCTTGGCTCCGGACGCCACCTACGCGGTCACGCCCTCGGCGGACGGCAACCACGCGGTGCAGACCCGCACCGTGGACCGGGCGGGCAACGCCGGCCCGATCAAGGACTACGGGTTCACGGCCGGTAACCGTGACTACAACCGGGCGCAGCGGGTCGACATCGCGCTGCCCCCGCCGGACCGGACCGCGGCGGACCCCGCGCACAACAACAGCCCGATCGACCTGCCGGCTGACCCGACCGCGGCACGGAACGGATCGGACGGCGCTTCCTCACGGACCTTCGAGAGCGGGGGAAGCGGAAAGGTGTCCGTCAAGGTCACGCCGCTCGCCCAGCGTTCCAAGGCCTGGCGCAAAGTCGCCGCCGCCCGGGAGGACGGCGGGACGATGACGACTCAGACCACCGGGCCCGTCATCTCGGACAAGTCCATCTGTGATCCGGACAAGCCGAACCAGCGCTCCGTCTTCACGCGCGACGCAGCCTGCAAGCTCGAGACCTGGACTCTGACGGCGGTCGATCCGAGCTCCGGTGGCCTGCAGAAGTTCATGACGCAGGTCGAGGTCATGCTGCAGGTCCAGGTGGACAGGACCAGCGACAGCGGACTTGTCGAGGTGTGGGTCCAGATGACCCCGCTCAACACGAAACCGGCTTCCGGCTACTTTCCGTTCTTCGGCGGGGATTCCATCAAGTTCCTCGGTACCAAGGCACGCTGCGGCGAGGACACCGGCGGGTGCGTGGAGCAGGAGACGGACATCACCTGGGCAGGGGACGAGGAGCCCGTCTGGGACGGAAACAGCGACACCGACGTGGTCTCCGGCAATGTGACCCACAAGTGGAACGGGTCGCTGCAGAACGAGTCCGGCAAGAAGGACATCGACCTGTCGAAGAACTTCCCGGTGGACTTCGCCTGGCTCTTCACCTCGGAGCAGGAACTCGTGGACCCCGGGAAGGGCGGCTCATGGGAGATCGTCGAAGGGGCGACGGGGTCCGTCAGCGTCCGGTGCGACAAGGTGTACGCGACGCACGGCTGCGTCCTGCCCGACTACGTGCCCGGGTACAAGTTCAACGCCGCGGCATACCCTGCCGCTTCGGCGCACGCGTGGCTGATCCAGAACAAAGCCAAGTACAAGAGCCTCGGCGCGAGCCCGGACTACCCGCTGAACTACATCCCGGGCCCCCGGGGCAAAGAGGAGGTTCCCTCCCGGCCGGGCGGGAAGGCCGCCGGGTACAATAAGAACGATTCCCGGGACAAGGTGATGTGCCCCAGGAGCGGCTCGAAGCGGGTCGACGGATCGGTGCCGAAGAAGCGCTTCCTCAATCACCCCTTCACCTTCCTGCACAGTGAGTTCCTCCCCTCCGGGAGGACGGACTCGATCTCCTGCGACGAGTACCCGTTCGCTGCGACGTACCAGTCCCCGGGTATGCCCGAGACGGTTGGCGGAGTGATGCCGGCCGGCGCGAACGGCGGCGGTGAATGTGTGCAGACGGCGGCGGTGAAGGCGGACGACGGCTCGGAGCACCTGGTCGACGACACCCGCTACGACCCGCCCACCTGGGAGGAGACATGTGGCCGTTCCTCGATGTCCAATGCCGTCAACGGTGGCTCGATGAACCGGATGGCGATCGGAACCGAACCGTTCCTGTCCTCGATGCGCATGCTGGACAAGGACGCGTTCTGGGTCGATCCGGGCAACGAATGGTTCGCGGGCTGCGACACGTCCGCACTCGAGGTCAAGTGCCGGATGGAGAAGTGAGCCCGGGCGACGGGAACACCCGCGTCGGACCGTGAGGATCCTCCCGTGCTGACAAGGGGGGTGCGGCACCACTCGGTGCCGCACCCCACCCGTCATTCACGGTGCGGGCCCGAGGGTCGGGTCCGGGTTCAAGGATGCAGGGGATGCCAGGGTGCCTCATCGAGGGACACCCGCTCCGGGTCCTCCCACAGCAGGCAGCCGAGGGCGATGCCGGGCCTGCTGCGGGGCGTGATCAGCGGCCCCGTGCCCGACTCGAGGGCCTCCGCGAAGGCCGTGAGATACGCGGCGAGGGACGTGACATGGGAGGGTGTGGGCTCCAGCGGGGCCAGGCCGTCGTCGGGAAAGCGTGTGACGTGCCCCGAGGAGCCCTCGACGGCGAACCCGTCGTGGCCGTCCCCCGGAGCGGCCCAGGGAGCCCAGGCGGGCCTGCCCAGGTCGGCCAGGGCGACAGCCGGCAGACTGAGCATCCGGTCCAGTGGAAGCCACTCGCTTCCTTCCGGTAGCCAGGCCGCGGGATTCACTTCGCCTTCTTCGTCCCCGTCGACCTCATGGGTCTCAGTCCCGTCATGGATTCTGAGCAGTGACTCCAGGTCCTCGTGGACCGGTACGTATGCGCGTGCCCGGGCGATATCGAGTTCTGCGGCAGGGGCTCTCAGAGAGCGATGAGAGCCAGGCGCATTCTCCGCGAGCCACGTCTCGATACGTTGCCACGCCTGCACTAATTCAGTACTCATGATCGGCAGCGTACTTTCTGCCGAGGTGAGGCGGCACCAGGTCCGGCCTGGGCTGTACCGTCCACGGCTTCACCGGCGGATGCGTCAGGACCATCGCCTGGACTGCCGAACCCGATGGCACGCACCGAGGCCCTCTCACGCGTACCGCAGTTCCGCCGGCTGGATCGTGCGGCCCAGCAGGGGGAGGGCGGTGGCCGCAGCCAGGAGGCAGGTCGCGCAGACCGCGAGCGGGACCAGCAGGGCCGTCCACGGCCAGGAGCCCGCCCCGGTGAGCGCGGCGTAGCCGGTGCCGACCGTCATACCGCCGGTGCCCGCCAGCAGCAGGGCCGGGGCGAGCGGCAGCGCGGTCTCCAGGAGCAGTGCCCGGTGCAGTACCGCGCGCGGCACTCCGGAGGCGGCCTGCGCGGCCAGGCCCCGGCGGCGGGTGGAGAGCGACTCGGCGGTGCCGACGGCGAGGGCGAACAGGGTGATCACCAGGGACTCCGCCGACGCCCCGATACTCCGCCTCGCGCCGCAGGCCTGGGCGCGGTTCGCGGGCGAGTTGGGGCGGCTGCCCGCTCAGGGGAGCCGCCACGAGAGCGTGTAGCGCCAGAAGAGCCGGCGGCGCAGCCGGGCGCCGGGCAGGACCTCGCGGGCCTCACCGGCGATGCCGGAGAAGGCCATGTCGGCCGGCCGGGTCCGGGCGGTCATCGAGACGGTGTACCTCGTGCTCTCCTGGGAGGGGCTGAAGGCCTGTCAGGCACGCGCGCCTTCCCTCGCCGCCTGCGGTGTGGACGGGAAAAACGCAGGCGGCGCGAGAGGTCGTGAGTGAACCCGGATGCCCCCCTCCGCGTCGAAGGTGTGAACCGGGGCTGGCGCAAGGAGCTGATCAGTATCAGCGCCATGCTTTTCAGCAGGGAATCCGTCGTCGGCGACGTCCAAGGGAACTCCATGAACACGCAAGCGAAGCGTCTCGCCAGCCTGCTGCTCGCGCCCCTCCTGGGTGTCTGCCTCCTTGCCGGTTGCGGCGATGATCGGGGCGCCGACGACGACCATGCGAACAGTCGGTCGCCGCAGAAGCAGGAGAGGCGCGCTCGTGAAGTGGCCGACGCGTGGCAGGGGTCCGCGGCCGCGACTGCCTGGAGCCAGGGTTACCACCCGATGTCCGACGCGGTGCAGACGCCGGAATCCGGCTGGCTCACCGAGGCGGACGAGCGGGCCTACGAGACCGAGAACTTCGTCTTGCGTGGAGATCTGCCGACCACCGCGACCGTGCCCGGGAAGGTGGAGTGGGCGAGCGGAGACACCCTGAGCCGTCCCCTGATGGGGGCGAAGAAGGCGTACCGGTCGTTTGCCCTGGGCCGCAGTGAGGGACCCCGGCTGACCGTGACGGGAGCGAGGCTCGGCGAAACGACGATCACCACGAGCCGAGGCACGGCGACCGTTCCCGCCTGGTTGTTCACGCTCGAGGGCTACGACGCCCCGCTCAAGCGTGTCGCCGTCACCCCGTCAAAGCTTCCCAAGCCGCCGGTCGAAGCGGCTCGGCAAGGGTCTGCCGGCGGTCTCAGGCGTGTCGCCCGGCTGGCCGGGACTGCGATGGACGGCCAGTCCCTCACGGTGAAGGCCACGCACGGAGCCTGCGACGACGGCCCCGTCGTGAAGGTGCTCGAGACGGACGAGAGCGTAGTGCTGTACGCCTCCATCGCAGGGGCACGGAGCGGTCCCTGCCGCACCGACATGATCGAACAGAGCGTGAAGGTGGAACTGCGGAAGCCGCTCGATGACCGCGTCCTCCTGGATGCCTTCACCGGTCGGCCAGTGTCGTACGGAGAGCCCAACGGGCTGTCGCCGAGCTGGACCCAAGGGCTTGCCGATCATTGACCTGCCGTTTTGATCTTGCTGTTGGGGCTGCTGCTTCGGGTGGCGACTTGGGCTTGGAGGGCCGTCAGGGCGGCTGGTGGGGTGGTGGCCGGCGCGATGGTGATGCCCTGTGCTTCGAGCAGGCGTCTGATCTTCAGCAGGGTGCGGTGCATGGCGGTGCGGCTGCTGTTGACGAGCACGGTGGCGGCTCCGGTCCGGGCCGCCCGGCCCCGGGGGACCCCCGTTCCCCCGGGGCCGTGGCGAGCTCCCGCGCGGCACGTCAGTCGCGCCGCCCCTCCGGCCGTGCCCCGCGCGCGACGTACAGCGCCGTGCCCGCCACCAGGAGCACGACGGCGCTCACCCAGGCGGTGTGCTGCGCGGCGGGCTGCACCGGCCACGCCCACACCGGGACCGCACGGCCGCGCGCGTTCGCCGACCCCAGGTACACGGCACTGACGTACCCGAAGACCGGCAGCCAGCTCAGCCGGGCCCCCAGCAGGGCGGCCGCGCCCGCGGTGAGGCCCACGCACCCCAGGGTGTTGCGGACCATGGCCGCGGGGCCGAACGGGGAGGGGTGCCCGTACACGGTCGCCGCCAGCAGCAGCGCGGCGCAGCCGGTCAGCGCCGGCAGATGGACCAGGCGCCGGCGCCACCAGGGGCGTACGGCGGTGCGGTCCAGCTCGTCGGACGCGCTGTGCAAGCTCGTGCCGATCACCGCCGCCGCGAACAGCGGGGCCAGCGCGACCACCGGGACCTGCCGGGACGGGTCCAGGTACGCGTCCAGGTTCCGGGCGCCCAGGACCGCGGCCGCGGCGGTCCCGGCGAGCGCCAGCACGGTGCGCGGCAGGACACGCGAACGGGCGTACAGGAGGAAGCCGTGCGTCACAGTTCGGGCACCCCGTTCCGGCCGCACTCGTCCCGCGTCGCGAAGTACGCCGACAGCCACGCGCGGCGCTCCTCGTCCCCCATCGACGCCAGCCGCTCGCGCGCCGCGAGCCGCTCCCGGAGTGCGGCGCGTTCGGCCGCGTCGCCCCGTGCGTACTGCTCGTCGAACTGCCGCCGCAGCGGGCTGGGGGCCAGGTAGTGCTCGACGGCGTCGTCCGCCCGGGCCACCCGTCGTGGCACCTCGTCACAGTCCCCGCGGCCCTGCAGCGTCATCCCCGCCGCCCACGCGTACTCCTCGGGATCGGTGAGCCGCCCCCGTACGACCGACCAGCCGATCGGTGTGATCATCGGCAGCTCCACCTCGTCCGGCCCCGGCCGGCCCGGCAGGTCCTCGAAGCGCACCGGCAGGTTCTCCACGCCCTCCAGCCGGCCCGTCATCCCGGACAGGGCCTCGGTGACCTGGGGGAGCAGCTCCTTGTAGCGGGCGTTCACGCAGATCTGCGGGGTGGTGGAGGTGTCGCACACCTGGCGCCGGGCGAGCGGAGCGGTGTGCCACAGACCGTCGCCGGTCTGGACGAGCAGCGTGCCGGCGGCGGCCGCGGCCACCAGCGGCAGCAGGGCGACCGCCCGACGGCGCGCGGTGTACGCGAGGACCGCGGCGGCCGCGAGACCGCCCGCCCACGCCACCGTCGCCCAGGGCTGCCACCACACCGGCACCGAGGTGGACGAGGTCTCGACGAAGGGCGACAGGTATCGAGCGGATCCCCGGCGGTCGTGTCCGGCGACGCCGAGCACGACGTATCCGGCCGCTGCCAGCAGCGGCGCCGCCGGCCGCCAGGCCACCAGGCGGCCCACGACCTGCCCGGTCAGCGCGGCGCACACCAGGACGGCGGCGTCCCCCAGCGGCGTGCCCAGGTGGGGCCGGTCCCCCATGGCGCGGTACCAGGTGGCGAGCAGCGCGAGCGCGGTCGCGACGGCGTATCCGGCGGCCAGCCACAGCGCGACCGGCAGCGCCGACGCGAGGAACGCCGCCGTCCGGCCGCGCACGGCCGTCGCCAGCAGCTCACCCGTGCCGCGCCTGCGTTCCCGGCCGCCCTGCCAGCAGCCGGCCGCCAGGGCCAGCGGAACGCCGAGCAGCATCGCCGCCGCGTGCGTCTGGTCACGGGTCTCCGCCCAGCCGCCCTGCCACCGCTCCGACCCGACCGCCAGCGCCACCCCGAGCGTGAGCAGCATCGCCGCTCCGGCCCAGGGGGCGAAACCGCGCACGGCCTCCGCCCGCAGCGGGTGCCCGGGCCGCCGGACCCGCTGCCGCGGGGCCCGTTCCGTCAGGAGGGTCATCGGAGCGCTCCCCCTGGAGCCGACGCGCGGTGCGCCCGCAGCGCCGCCGTGTAGCCGCGCTCGATCGGGTGGTCGCCGGGGCCGCCCTCCGACTCGCCGAGCGCGGCGAGCGACGGCGGCGTCCCCCGGTAGGCGACCCGGCCCGCGTCGACCAGGGTGACCTCCGTACAGGCCGCCGCCACGTCCTCCACCAGGTGCGTGGAGACGATGACGGTGGACGAGACGCCCAGTTCGCGCAGCAGCTCGCGGAACTCCACCCGCTGCTCCGGGTCCAGGCCGGCGGTCGGCTCGTCGAGGAGCAGCACCGGCGGCTCGTTCACGACGGCCTGCGCGATGCCGACCCGCCGGATCATGCCGCCGGACAGGCGGCGCACCTTCGCGTCGATGCGGTCGGCCAGGCCGACGCGGGCGACGGCCCGCTCGACCGCGGCCGGGACGCCGTCCGCGGGCATCTCCTTCAGCCAGGCCACGTAGGCGACGAACTCCCGCACCGTGAAGCCCGGGTAGTAGCCGAAGTCCTGCGGCAGGTAGCCCAGGCCGCGGCGGACCTCGCCGCGCCGCCGGTGGTCGCGGATGTCGTGGCCGAGGATCTCCACCCGGCCCCCGGACGGCTCGGCGACCGTGGCGAGGACACGGATCAGGGAGGTCTTGCCGGCTCCGTTCGGCCCGAGCAGACCGTGCACGCCGGGGCCGAAGTCCAGGTCCACCGAGTCCAGGGCGACGGTCCTGCGGTGCCGGACGCGCAGGCCGGCGGTCCGGACGGCGGCGGCCGGTTCTCCGGGCGAGGGACGGGAGGCGAGGTGCGAAACCGGGCTCAACTCTTCTCCAGGAAGTGGAAGGCGGGGCGGCGCGCGGCCAGCAGCGCGGCGGACAGGACGGCCGCGGCCGCCCAGCCGCCCTGCGCCGGGGCGCCGCCGAGGTACGAGGACAGCCGCAGGCCCAGCTCACGGGTGAGCCCGCCCGGTGCGGTGAGCACCGGACCGAGGACGGCGCACAGCCAGGCGCCGCCGGTCACGGCCGTGGCGGCGCGCAGGCCGACGTATCCGGCGAGGGCCAGGGAGGCGAGGGTCAGCGCGAGACCGGGCAGCAGCCAGGCGGCGGCGTTCGGGGCGCCCGTGGACGGCAGCAGCGCCCCGGCGAGGGTCAGCAGCGGCAGGCTCACCGCCAGTACGGCGGCCGTGCGCGTCAGGACCAGCCGCAGCCCGGCCGCGGGCGTGGCCGCGGTGATCTCGTGCATCGGGTCGGCGTGCGGCCCGTAGGACAGGGCGACCCCGGCGACCGGCACGACCGGGGCGAGGGCCAGCAGCCAGGGCCGTGCGTGGGCGAAGCCGCCCCCGTGGGCGAGCGCGACGGCGCCGACGGCGACGAGCAGCACGGCGGGCAGCCAGGCGCCGCGTACGGCAGGCCCCAGGGCCCACAGCACGCGCACGGCCCTCGAACCGGTGGACGGCCACCGGTGTGCCCGGGCCGCGGCGGGGCGCTCGGGCGCCGGCGCGGGCGCCGCCGCGGGCGCCTCGGCCAGGACCGCCTCGCGGACCTCGGCCAGGACCGCTTCCGCCGCCGTCGCGCGCACCGCCCGCGAGACCCGCACCGCGCAGCCGCCGCAGCGCTCCAGGTGCGTCTCCAGCGACCAGGCGTCCGACTCCGGCAGGGAGCCGTCGGCGTAGCGGGTCATGAGGTGGTCGGACGCGTGCCAGTCGTTCATGCCGGGCCTCCCATCGGCGACGGGCTCATCCGGGCGAGGACGGCCCGGAGCTCGGCCCGGGCGCGCGTCGCACGGGACTTGACGGTCCCCTCAGGGATGCCCAGCAGCCGCGCGGTCTCCCGGGTGCTCAGCCCGTCGACGACCGTGGCGCGCAGCACCTCCCGCAGCTCGGGCGAGATCCGGTCGAGGGCGGTGCCCACGTCCCCGTACTCCAGGCCCGCCAGCACCCGGTCCTCGGCGGAGGGCGACGCGGCCCCGGCCGGCGCGCCGCCGTCCCACGCCTCCTCCATCGGCGCCGTGCGCAGCCGCGCGGCCCGCTCCTGCGCCCGGAACGCGTCGACCAGGCGCCGCGCGGCGATGGTCCACAGCCAGCCGCCGGCCTGCTCGCCGCGGTGCGCGTCCGCCGCACGCCACACCGTGACGAACGTGTCCTGGAGCACCTCCCGCACGGTCTCGGGATCGGAGCAGCGCCGGCTCAGCCGGGCGTGCAGCCACCCCGCGTGCCGGTCGTACAGCGCGGCCATCGCCGCGGGGTCCCCGCCCGCGACCGCCTCGAGCAGCGCCGCGTCGGAGTCACCCCCGTCCTTCTCCCGGTGGCCCCCCACGGGGCGGAACAGTCTCACACCCCGTCTATCGACGGCTCAGGCGCTCCCGGTTCACGGCGGTGTGCACGACGGTGGCGGGCCCGGTCACCGGGCGACCGCGTACGCCTCCACCGACCACAGCGAGTAGCCGTACCGCGTGGCGCGCTTCTCGCCCTGGACGCGGATGTGGCGGACGCCGGGCTCGTCCATGCGGACGGTCTCCCGGCCCTCGCGGCCGTCCCGCACCGTCGCCGCCGTGCGCCAGGTGCGGCCGTCCGCCGACACCTCCACGCGGTACGCCGACGGGTGCGCCTCCTGCCAGTGCAGCGCGACCTTTCCCAGCCGCACCGGGCGCTCCAGCTCGACCTGCCACCAGGCGTCGTCCTCGACCGGCGACGACCAGCGTGTCTCCGGGTCGCCGTCGTTCGCCGCCGCGGCCGGGAAGTCGGGCGTCTCGTCGGCCGAGGAGCTCGCCCGCCCGGCGCGGGCCAGGTCCGGGCCGGCGGTGCGCGGGACGGCGTGGACCGTCAGCGTGCGGGTCGCCCCGCCGAAGCCGAGCCGCACCTCGTACGAACCGGTCGGCGTGCCCGGCGCCACGGTCACCTCGACCGGCACCTCCACCGGCGTGCCGCGCGGGGCGGTCAGCGCGTCCTTCGGCACCCGGACCCCGACCCCCTTCGGCGCCGTCACGGTCAACTTGCCGCGCACCTCGTCGGGGCGCAGCGAGCCGACCGAGACCGTCAGCCGCCGGGCGCCGCCGATGTCGGTGTCCGCACGGTCCTCGGACAGCCCCAGGGAGGCGGCGGGCGCGTCCGCGTACCAGGGGACCAGGTGCCGCACCCGGGAGGCGTCGGCGCCGGTGACCCGGACGGAGTCCACCGGATCGTCGCCGGGCCGCAGCTCGGTGGCGCCCGTCGAGGACAGCGCGCCGAGGCGGCGCCACCCCTCACCGGGCACCCGGACCTCCACCGTCCCTTCCGTGCCGGGCTCGGTGAGCACCGTCACGGCGTCCATCGCGCGGGCGCGCGGCAGGTCGAGGACGCGGTCGCCGCCGGGCCGCGCCGGCGGCTCGCGGTCGATGCCCGCCCAGCTCTCGTACGTCTTCCGCGCCCGGCTCAGGAACGGGTCCAGCACGCCCTCGCCGACCGTCGCCCGTGAGGACGCGAGCCGCGCCCGCTGCTCGCCCAGCCGCCGGTACGCCGTCCAGGCGGCGCCCGCGTCCCCGCCCTGCTGCGCGCGGAGCAGGTCCAGGGCGGTGGCGCCCGCCTCGCCGTACCGGGCCAGCCGCTGGGACCACGGGCCGGTCTCCGCGGCGAGCCCGGTCCCGGACAGCCGCTCGGGCAGCTCGCGCAGGACGGCGAAGGCCGCCCGCAGCCGCCCGGCCTCCCGCGTCTCGGCCGTCCCGCGGGCGGTCGCACGGGTCCGCCAGAACGCCTCCATCAGCGGCCGCAGGTACGCCGACTCCTCGCCGCCCAGCACCGAGGACGCGGTGTTCCCGGCGAGCGCGCTCAGGGCCTCCCCGCGCCGGGCGTCACCGCCGGCGAGGTCGGCGATCGCGGCCCGCCAGGACTCCTGGGGGCGGTAGTCGCGCGGGTTCCAGGCGAAGTCGGCGGCGGTGAACAGCGGGACGCGGGACGCCTCGGGCTGCTCCATCGCGTTGGCGAGCAGCGCGGCCGAGCCCGCGGCGACGGCCGGCTCGCGGCCCTGGTAGGGGCCGAGGAAGAGCCGGTCGGGGGCGTAGTCGTTCACCGGGTAGTTGTCCATGGTCACCAGCGGGTGCCCGAACACCTCCCGCGCCTCGGCCAGCTGGCCGCCCGTGATGGTGCGCGGCACCACCCCGACCCCGGTCCACGCCACCTCGACGCCCGCGTCCAGTTCCTCCGCCAGGGCCCGCCGGTACGCCGTCGAGCCCTCCTCGTAGAACTCGGTGGGCATCAGGGACAGGGCGACGGAGCCCGGGTGACGCTCCGCCAGGTGCCGGGCCACCGCGTTCGCCACGTGCGCCTGGGCGCGGGCGGCGGCGCCGGGTCCCGACCCGAACCGGTCGGCGTCCGCCCCGCAGTGCCACTCGCTGTAGCTCACGTCCTGGAACTGCAGCTGGAAGGCGCGGAAGCCCAGCGCCCACATCGCGTCGAGCTTGCGGGTCAGCGCCCGCAGGTCGTCGTCCGAGGCGAAGCACATCGCCTGCCCCGGCGCCACCGCCCAGCCGAGCGTGACGTGGTTGCCGCGCGCCCGCTCGGCCAGCTCCCGGAACTCCGCCCGCCGCTCCGCCGGGTACGGCTCGCGCCAGCGGGCCTGCCGGTGGAGGTCCTCGCCGGGCGCGTAGAGGTACCGGTTCTGCTTGGTGCGGCCCATGAAGTCCAGCTGGGCCAGCCGCTGCCCGTGCGTCCACGGGACGCCGTAGAAGCCCTCGGTGATGCCGCGCACGGCGGTGCCGGGCCAGTCGCGGACGACGGCCGCGGTGAGCGTGGCGCCGTCCGGGCGCAGCAGCTGGCGCAGTGTCTGCACGGCGTGGAACTGGCCGTCGCCGTCCGCGCCGGAGAGGGAGACGGCGCCCTTGCCGACGGTCAGCGCGTACCCCCCGGCGGGCAGGGCGTGCCGGGGGTCGGCCGAAGCGCGTTCCCGGCCCACGCGCACCACGAGCGCCCCCTCGGGCACCGGTGCGCCGGGGGCGGTGAACCGGCGTGCGCCCGCTTCCCGCAGCAGCGCGCGGAGCGCGTCGAGGGCGTACGCGTCGGCCGTCGCGTCCGTGACCAGGGCGACCTCCTCGGTCACCGGGACCGGGGCGCCGTTCGCGCGCAGCGAGTGGGGCCGCGGCCACACGGACGGCTCCGCCGTGCGCGCCGTGTCGGCGGCCGGGGCCGTGGTGGCGCCCGGCGCGGGCGGCGCGGCCACCGCGACGGGCACGGCGCCCAGCGGCCCGGCGCCCAGGGTTCCGGTGAGGACGGCGAGGGCGAGGGCGGCCCTCCTGGCGTTCGCCGTCCTCCCACGCCGCAGCTGCACAGGGCCCTCCTGGTTGCTCGACGGGCCGCCCGGCCCGGTGGCCGGTGCGGCCGTGTCCATTCCGTTACCGGAGAACCCGAGCCCACCATTTCTGCGGTGAACGTGTCAATGAGAGTGGACGATGTGGCGTATTTGTCCCACCGTGGAAAGGGGAGGGAGTGGAGAGAATATGACCAGGATCACGTTGGAAGGCTTTGCGCGTCTGGCGCCGCGCCCACGGGGTAGGGCTGCCAGACAACCCGCACGACCCGCACGCCCCGCGTGATCCGCGCCGTGCCCGACGAGGAGGCCATCTGTGGCTGCACCCGCCTACGTTCCTTCCCCCGCCCCGTCCAAACCCGCGGCGGAGCCCTCCGCCGACGTCGAGGAGCTCCACTTCTGCGTCTTCAGCGCGGAAGGGTCCTGCGCCGAGGTCCCGTTGACCAGCGAACCCCCGCTGCCCGACGCCGAACCCCTCACCAGCGAACCGCCGCTCGCCGACGCCTCCCCCCTGACCAGCGAGTCCGACGCCTTCCTGGACTCCTCGGACTCCTCCGGACTCGACGCCTTCCCGGCCCAGTACAGCCCGGAGCCCTAGGGTGGGCGCGCCACGGCCGGCCGAGCCCCCTTCCGAGGACCTGGCCCGGCTCGCCGCCCTCCACGGCGTCGCCACCTCCTACCGCCCCGCCCCGGACCGCACGGTCGCGGCCTCGGCCACCGCCGTCACCCTCGCGCTGGCCGCCCTCGGCGTGGACGCGACGACCCCGAAGGCCGTCCGCGCCGCCCTCGCCGCCCGCGAACGCGAACTCGGCGAGCGGCTGCTGCCCCCCACCGTGGTCGGCTGGGACACCCGCACCCCCGCCGCCCTGGCCGCCCTCCCCGAGGGCACCCGGCTGCACGTGGTCACCGAACAGGGCGGGACCCGCGCGTCCGCCGACCACCTCCCGCCCGGCGTGCACGAGGTGACCGCCACCGCCCCCGACGGCCGCACCGCGCGCGCCCACCTGATCGTCGCCCCGGCCGGGCTGCCCGCGCCGCCCGGACGCTCGTACGGACTCCTGGTCCAGCTCTACTCGCTGCTCTCCCGCCGCTCCTGGGGCATGGGCGACCTCACCGACCTCGGCGAACTCGCCGGCTGGGCCGGGCGCGCCCTCGGCGCCGGATTCGTCCAGGTCAACCCCCTGCACGCGGCCGTCCCCGGCCCGCCGACCGACCCCTCCCCCTACCGCCCCTCCTCCCGCCGCTTCCCCGACCCCGTCCACCTGCGGATCGAGGACGTCCCCGAGTTCGCGTACGTCGACGACCAGGGCCGCGTGCGCGCCCTGCTGGAGCGGGCCGGACGGCTGCGCGAGGCGGTGCTGGAGAAGGGCGCGCTGATCGACCGGGACGCCGTGTGGGAGGCCAAGCGGGAGGCCCTGGAACTGGTGCACCGGGTCCCGCTCGGACCCGGCCGCCGCGCCGCCTACGACGACTTCCGCACCGGACAGGGCCGGGCCCTGGAGGACCACGCCACCTGGTGCGCGCTCGCCGAGGTCCACGGCGCCGACTGGCACCGCTGGCCCGCCCCGCTGCGCGACCCGCGCTCGCCCGGGACCGCCCGTGCCCGGCGCGAGCTGGCGGACCGCGTCGACTTCCACTCCCGGCTCGTCTGGCTCACCGACGCCCAGCTCACCGCCGCCCAGCGGGCCGCCCGCGAGGCCGGGATGCCGGTCGGGATCGTCCACGACCTCGCCGTCGGCGTCCACCCCGGCGGCGCCGACGCCTGGGCGCAGCAGGAGTACTTCGCGGCCGGCATGTCCGTCGGCGCGCCCCCGGACGCCTTCAACGCGCGCGGTCAGGACTGGGGCCTGCCGCCCTGGCGCCCCGACCGGCTCGCCGGCTCCGGGTACGCCCCCTTCCGCGCCCTGCTGCGGGGCCTGTTCCGGTACGCGGGCGCCCTGCGCGTCGACCACGTCATGGGCCTGTTCCGGCTCTGGTGGGTCCCCGAGGGCCACCCGCCCACGGAGGGCACCTACGTCCGCTACGACGCCGAGGCGATGCTCGCCGTCCTCGTCCTGGAGGCGTCCCGGGCCGGGGCGACGGTGATCGGCGAGGACCTGGGCACCGTCGAGCCCGGCGTGCGCGAGGCGCTGCGCGAACGGGGCGTGTACGGCACGTCGGTGCTGTGGTTCGAACGGGACTGGGACGGCGACCGCCGCCCGCTGCCGCCGGACGCCTGGCGCGCGGACTGCCTGGCCACGGCCACCACCCACGACCTGCCGCCCACGGCCGCCCGGCTCAGCGGTGAACACGTGGAGCTCCGGGACGGCCTGGGGCTGCTCACGCGCCCGGCGGCGGAGGAGCGGGCGGAGGCGGCGGCCGACACGGCGGAGTGGCGGGAGCTGTTCGTGCGGCTGGGGCTGATGGAGGCGGGCGCCTCCGAGGAGGCCGAGATCCGGGCCGTCCACCGGTACCTGCTGCGGACGCCGGCGCGGATGGTCGGGCTCTGGCTCCCCGACGGCGTCGGCGACCGGCGCCCGCAGAACCTGCCCGGCACCTGGGACCAGTACCCGAACTGGCGGCTGCCGATCGCGGACGCGCGGGGAAGGCCGGTGACCCTGGAGGAGCTGACGGCGTCGGCGAGACTCCGGGCGCTGATGGAGGTGCTGAGGGGGTGACGCGTCGGGCGGTGTCCAGGCCGGTCGGGGGGTGTTCGCGCGACCCGGCGCTTGCGGGGTGCCCCCGCGCCCACCTGTGCCGCCCTGGGGGTACCTCCCAGGCCCTCGAGGCACTGGGGGAGGCGCGACCGCCCGCGGTCGCGTCATAAGGCACCCCGCGCGCGCGAAGCCCGACGGCGTTGGATAGTTTGGCACCGTGGACAAGAAGAACGCCCTGCGCGCCGGCGCCCTGGCAGCCGGTACGACGCTGATGATGCTGCTCATGTCGTCCCCCGCGCTCGCGCTCACCCGCGACGACGGCGACGACCCCGGCACGGGCCTGAGCGTCATCGAGACGCTGGGCCTCTACGTCGTGGCCCCGATCGCGCTGTTCGTGATCATCGCCGCCCTGGTGATGGTCGGCGACAAGTCGCACAAGAAGAAGGACCCGACCAGCTCCAACATCAGCACCAAGGCCGAAGCCAAGGCCTGACCCGGGGCTCACCGCCTTCCGAGGGCGCCGTCACCGCCGTACGCGGAGCCGGCGCCCTTCGCGCTGCCGGCACGCGCCCTCGCGCGTTCCGTCGCGGCGCGCCCTCCTCACGGGCGGCGTCGAGGAGGCCCTGGCGGGCGGCGCCGCCCGTACCGTGACCGTGGCCGGGAAGCGCGCCTCCGCCGCCGGCGACCCCTCCCGCGCCTTCGTCCCGCACGCCCGCATCCTCGAACAGCTCCAGGTGTGCGGCCCCGCCGACGAACCGGAGGCGGTCGGCCGCCCGCTCGGCCGCCCGCGCCCGTACGACCGGCTCCGACTCGACCCCGACGCGCTCCCCTCCCGCTTCCCGCCCCTCGCCGCGCACGGCGGCCGACGGGCGGCGGGCCGCCCCGCCTGCTACCTCTCCGTCGCGAGCAGCAGTTCCCGCAGCAGGCCGGCCAGGTGCGCCGCCCGTTCCCCGTCCAGGGCGGACAGCGCCTCGGACTGGGCGGCGAGGCCGGCGCCGACCGCCGTGTCGATCAGACGCAGCCCTTCCTCGGTGAGCGTCACCCGGAGGCCGCGGCGGTCGTGCGGGTCGGGGGAGCGGCGCAGCAGTCCCGCGCGCTCCAGTTTGTCGAGGCGGCCCGTCATCCCGCCGGTGGTGAGCATCAACGTGGCCGAGAGCCGGCGGGGGGAGAGGGTGTAGGGCTCCCCGGCACGGCGCAGGGTGGCGAGGACGTCGAACTCGCCGCGCGAGATCCCGTACGCGGCGTAGGCCTTCTCCATCCGGTCGCCCATGGCCCGCGCGAGCCGGAAGACGCGCCCGAAGACCTCCATGCCGGTGGTGTCGAGGTCGGGCCGCACCCGCGCCCACTGCTCGATGATCGCGTCGACGGGGTCCTCGGGGCGCTGCTCTGCGGTCATGGCAGGAGTATCCGCCGGAAGCGGGTCACCCGCAAGAAAGTAACTCGACGGCAAGTAGCTTGATGGCAAGTAGCTTGCTGTTAAGCTACTTGCCATTGACCTACCCGGAAGAGGTGTGCCCGTCATGGCCGCGAACCGCGCCACCCTCATCGCGCTCACCGCCCTCGCCCCCGTCTCCTGGGGCACCACCTACGCCGTGACCACGGAGTTCCTCCCGCCCGACCGCCCGCTGTTCACCGGCCTGGTGCGCGCCCTGCCCGCCGGTCTCGTCCTGCTCGCACTCGTCCGGGTGCTGCCGCGCGGAGCCTGGTGGTGGAAGGCGACCGCGCTGGGCGCGCTCAACATCGGCGCCTTCTTCCCGCTGCTGTTCCTCTCCGCGTACCGGCTGCCCGGCGGCATGGCGGCGGTGGTCGGCTCGGCCGGGCCGCTGTTCGTGGTCGGCCTCTCGGCGCTGCTGCTGGGACAGCGGCCGACGGCGCGGAACGTGATCACCGGGTTCGCGGCCGCGTCCGGCGTCAGCCTGGTGGTCCTGAAGGCGGCGGGCGCACTGGATCCGCCGGGCGTCCTCGCGGCCCTCGCCTCCACCGCCTCGATGTCCGCCGGCACCGTTCTCACCAAGCGCTGGGGCCGCCCGGAGGGCGTCGGCCCGCTCGCCCTGACGGGCTGGCAGCTGACGGCCGGCGGCCTGCTGATCGCGCCCGTCGCCGTCCTGGCCGAGGGCGCGCCCCCCGCCCTGGACGCCCCGGCGGTCGGCGGCTACCTCTACCTCGCCCTGGCCAACACGGCGATCGCGTACTGGCTCTGGTTCCGGGGCATCGGCCGCCTCACCGCCACCCAGGTCACCTTCCTCGGTCCCCTCAGCCCTCTCACGGCTGCGGTGATCGGCTGGGCGGCCCTCGGCGAGACGCTGACCCCGCTGCAACTGACGGGCATGGCGCTGGCGTTCGGCGCGACGGTGGCCGGGCAGATCACCTGGCCCGTCCCGAGCTCGGCCCCCGGGGCCGCCGGGCCTTCAGCACGCGCGTCGACGCCCTCCGGCGGATCGTCGGCCGCCCCCTCACCGAACGGTCCCGGGGCGCCTGACCGGCGCGTGGGTCACGGTGGACGAACCGTGCTTCAGTCGCGGGCGACGGACCGCTCGACGAGGGCGACGGTGGCGCGGGGGTCGTCGACCTCGATGACGAGGCGGTCGTAGGTCTCGGCGTCGGCGAGCTCGACGACGACCGCCTTGTCCGGGTTCTTCACATCCCAGAAGAGGCGCTCCCCGTCACGCCGGAAACGGCCGGCGGTGATGACGCCAGGGAAGTGCGTGCCGCCGACCCGTATGCCCTTCGGTTCGCGCGCCATCCCGGGGTCGTGGGTGGCGCCGCGCACATGGGCGAGGGGGATCTCCAGGCGGCTCTTGAACGTCCAGAGCTTGTCCAGCCCCTGGAACTCGACGGTCAGCAGGCCGCGTTCGCGGTCGACGGAGATCAGGGCCATGGTCAGTGCTCCTTGGAAGCGGTCGGCCGGGCGGCGCGCAGCCGCAGGCGGGCGCCGAGGACGGTGGAGGCCATTCGGGGGGCGGCGTCGCCGTGGGAGGGGCGCAGGGCGTCCTCCAGTGCGGCGATGCCCTCCGCGACCAGCGCGGCGACCTCCCGGTCGTGGCGCGCGCGTTCGGCGGCGGCGAGCAGGAGCAGCCCGGCGGCCGGTCCGTTGTCGTACGAGGCGATGGCCGTCGTCAGTGCCTGCTCGGGGTCGGTGAGGGTGGCGATGGCGGCGGTGGCCGGGTGGATCTCGTGGTCCAGGTGGTTGCGGAGCACGGTCAGGTGCAGGCTCCGCTTCGACCCGAACACCTTGTAGAGGCTGCCCCGGTGGATGCCGGTGGCGGTGACCAGGTCGTCCACGGAGGTGCCCTCGTAGCCGTGGGCGGCGAAGAGGGTGGCCGCGGTGCCGATCGCCTGATCGGTGTCGAAGGCGCGTGGTCGTCCCATGGCCAGGACGGTACGCGATAGGGGAACGATCGGTCAAGAACGACCGTTCTTTTATTTTGGGCCCGGTGCGAGGGAGGGGCGCCCGGTGTGAACACGCCGGGTGCCCCCGCGGAGAACCGGCGTTACCGGACCGTCCCCGCCGCCGCGTCCGCCGCCTGGGCGCGCAGGGCGCGCTCCACGCCCGCGCGGGACTCCGAGACCAGGCGGCGCAGGGCCGCGCCCGGCTCGGCGGACGTCAGCCAGGCGTCCGTCTTGTCGAGGGTCTCGCCGGAGACCTGGACGGTCGGGTAGAGGCCGACCGCGATCTGCTGGGCGATCTCGTGCGAACGGGACGCCCAGACGTCCGCCAGCACCTCGAAGTACCGGTCCGCGTACGGCGCCAGCAGCTCGCGCTGGTCGGTCTGGACGAAGCCGGCGATGACCGCCTCCTGGACGGCGTTCGGCAGCTTGTCGGACTCCACGACCGAGGCCCACGCCTCCGCCTTGGCCTCCTCGGTCGGGCGGGCCGCGCGGGCGGTCGCGGCGTGCCGCTCACCGGCCGCCGTCCTGTCCCGCTCGTACTCGTCCGCGATCTCCGCCTCGTCGAACCGGCCCACCGCCGCCAGCCGCTGCACGAACGACCAGCGCAGCTCCGTGTCCACGGCCAGCCCCTCGACGGTCTGCGTACCGGCCAGCAGGCCCTCCAGCAGGTCCAGCTGCTCCGGCGTACGGGCCGTCGCCGCGAACGCCCGCGCCCACGCCAGTTGGTGGTCGCCGCCCGGCTCGGCGGACCGCAGGTGGGCCAGCGTGGCGTCGGTCCAGCGGGCCAGCAGGGTCTCGCGGGCGTTCGGGTCGGCGTACAGGTCGATCGCCAGCTTCACCTGACGGTGCAGCGACTGCACGACACCGATGTCGGACTCCTTGCCGATGCCCGACAGCACGAGCGAGAGGTAGTCACGGGCGGCGAGTTCCGCGTCCCGGGTCATGTCCCAGGCGGAGGCCCAGCACAGGGCGCGGGGGAGGGACTCCGCGAAGTCGCCGAGGTGCTCGGTGACGACGGCGAGCGACTCCTCGTCCAGCCGGACCTTCGCGTACGACAGGTCGTCGTCGTTCAGCAGGACGACCGCCGGGCGGCGCTTGCCGACCAGCTGCGGCACGGCCGTCAGCTCGCCGTCGACGTCCAGCTCGACGCGCTCGCCGCGCACCAGCCTGCCGTCCCCGTCGAGGTCGTAGGCGCCGATGGCGATGCGGTGCGGGCGCAGCGTCGGCTCGCCCTTCGCGCCCGCCGGGAGCGCCGGGGCCTCCTGGCGGACGGCGAAGGAGGTGACGACACCCTCGGCGTCCGTCTCGATCACCGGGCGCAGCACGTTGATGCCGGCCGTCTCCAGCCACTGCTTCGACCACGTCCTCAGATCGCGGCCCGAGGTCTCCTCCAGCGCGCCCAGCAGGTCGGACAGGCGCGTGTTGCCGTACGCGTGGCGCTTGAAGTACGCCTGCACGCCCCGGAAGAACGCGTCCTCACCGACGTACGCGACGAGCTGCTTCAGCACCGACGCGCCCTTGGCGTACGTGATGCCGTCGAAGTTGACGAGCACGTCGTCCAGGTCGCGGATGTCCGCCATGATCGGGTGCGTGGACGGCAGCTGGTCCTGGCGGTAGGCCCAGGTCTTCATGGAGTTCGCGAAGGTCGTCCACGAGTGCGGCCACTTCGAGCCCGGCGCCGCCGCCTGGCACGCGATGGACGTGTACGTGGCGAACGACTCGTTCAGCCACAGGTCGTTCCACCACTCCATGGTGACCAGGTCGCCGAACCACATGTGGGCCAGCTCGTGCAGGATGGTCTCCGCGCGCACCTCGTACGCCGCGTCGGTCACCTTCGACCGGAAGACGTACTGGTCGCGGATGGTCACCGCGCCCGCGTTCTCCATCGCGCCGGCGTTGAACTCCGGTACGAACAACTGGTCGTACTTCTCGAACGGGTACGCGTAGTCGAACTTCTCCTGGAACCAGTCGAAGCCCTGCCGGGTGACCTCGAAGATCGCGTCCGAGTCCAGGTACTCGGCCAGCGACGGGCGGCAGTAGATGCCGAGCGGGACGGACCGGCCGTCCTTCTCGTAGACGCTGTGCACGGAGTGGTACGGGCCGACGATCAGCGCCGTGATGTACGACGAGATGCGCGGGGTCGGCTCGAACCGCCAGACGTTCTCCTGCGGTTCGGGCGTCGGCGAGTTGGAGATGACGGTCCAGCCCTCCGGCGCCTTCACGGTGAACCGGAAGGTCGCCTTCAGGTCGGGCTGCTCGAAGCTCGCGAAGACCCGGCGGGCGTCGGGCACCTCGAACTGGGTGTACAGGTACGCCTGGTCGTCCACCGGGTCGACGAACCGGTGCAGGCCCTCGCCCGTGTTGGTGTACGCGCAGTCGGCCTCCACCCGGAGGATGTTGCGGCCCTTCAGCAGGCCGGGCAGGGCGATGCGGGAGTCCGCGAAGACCTCGGCGGGGTCGAGGGAGTCCCCGTTGAGGGTCACCTCGTGCACGGCGGGAGCCACCAGGTCGATGAAGGACTCGGCGCCGTCGCCGTCCTCGGCGACGTCGAAGCGCACCGTGGTCACGGACCGGTAGGTGCCGCCCTCCTGCGCGCCGGAGAGGTCGAGATCGATCTCGTACGAGTCAACGGTCAGCAGCTTCGCCCGCTGCCGCGCCTCTTCGCGAGTCAGGTTTGTGCCAGGCACGCGGTCATCTCCTCGATATGTGTGGGTTGCGCCATCCTTCCACGCGGCGTCGGGATGAGGCGATGACCGAGCCGGATCATGGGGATTCCCCTGTGCCGGTCCTGTCGGAGCGCGTCCGACCGGCGGTCCCGCACTCGGGTGGCCGAGGTGTTCACACCGTGAGTACCTTCGACCGCATGAAGACCAGTGTCGGCCTGCCCCAGGAGGATGTCGCCTTCGTCGACGAGTACGCCGCGCGTGTCGACGCCGAGTCGAGGTCGGCCGTGAGGCACGCCGCGATCGAGCCGCCGAGGCAGGCGCAGCTCGTGCAGGAGTACACCGAGGCGTTCGCCGAGTGGGAGGCGAGCGGGGACGCCGCCCTCTGGGGCCGGACGAGCGGAGACGGGATCACCGATGAGGCGTGGTGACGTCCACCCGGTGGACCTGGAGCCGGCCGGGGGCAGCGGGGCCGACAAGGTCAGGCCTGCTGTGATCGTGTCCGACGACGGGGCCGACGAGTCCGTCGAGCGGAACGGCCGAGGGGTCGTCAGTGTCGTGCCGCCGACGTCGAACACCACACGGATCCCGTCGTTCCGAGTTCTCCTGCGCGCTGACGGAAGTCGTCCGCCCAAGGACTCCGAGGCGCGGTGCGAGCGGGTGCGCGCCGTCGCGCCGGAGCGTCTGCGGCAGCGGGTCGGCGCCCCTCCCCGACAGCGCATGACCGATATCGACGTGGCGCTGCGGCGGCGCCTGGCGCTCTGAACGCACCGAGGGGGCGCCCGTTCGGCGGGCGCCCCCTCGGTCATGCCCGCGGCGTCACGCGCTCAGCTCCGCCGCCACCAGCTCCGCGATCTGTACGGCGTTCAGCGCCGCGCCCTTGCGGAGGTTGTCGTTGGAGACGAACAGGGCGAGACCGTGCTCCACCGTCTCGTCGGGGCGGATCCGGCCGACGTAGGACGGGTCCTGGCCGGCCGCCTGGAGCGGGGTGGGGATGTCGGTGAGGACGACACCGGGGGCGTCCGCCAGCAGCTCGGTCGCGCGCTCGGCGCTGATCGGGCGGGCGAAACGGGCGTTGATCTGCAGGGAGTGCCCGGAGAAGACCGGGACGCGCACGCAGGTGCCGGAGACCTTGAGGTCGGGGATCTCCAGGATCTTGCGCGACTCGTTGCGCAGCTTCTGCTCCTCGTCGGTCTCGTTCAGGCCGTCGTCGACGAGGTTGCCGGCCAGCGGCAGCACGTTGAAGGCGATGGGGCGCTGGTAGACGCCGGGCTCGGGGAAGTCGACCGCCGCGCCGTCGTGGGTGAGCTTGTCGGCCTCGTCGATCACCTTCTGCGCCTGGCCGTGCAGCTCCGCGACGCCCGCGAGACCGGAACCGGACACCGCCTGGTACGTGGCGACGACCAGTGCCTTCAGGCCCGCCTCCGCGTGCAGCGGACGCAGCACCGGCATCGCGGCCATCGTGGTGCAGTTCGGGTTGGCGATGATGCCCTTGGGGCGGTCGGCGATCGCGTGCGGGTTCACCTCGGAGACGACGAGGGGGACCTCGGGGTCCTTGCGCCAGGCGGAGGAGTTGTCGATCACGACCGCGCCCTGCGCGGCGACCTTCTCGGCCAGCGCCTTCGAGGTCGCGCCGCCCGCGGAGAACAGCACGATGTCCAGGCCGCTGTAGTCGGCGGCCGACGCGTCCTCCACCGTCACGCCGTCCAGCTCCGTGCCCGCCGAACGGGCCGAGGCGAACAGGCGCAGCTCGGTGACCGGGAAGTTCCGCTCCTTGAGGATCCTGCGCATGACCGTACCCACCTGACCGGTGGCTCCGACGATTCCGACCCTCACGGCGACTCCCTACTGTGTCCTGATTCGTATCCGAATGCCTGGCCGAGGCTCTTCCATCATGCGGCCGACCACGGCCCGCCTGTCCAATTCTTTGCGGATCCTGCCCGCCCAGTGGACAGCCCGGCGACGAGCACCGGTTGCGGACCTTCGGCCGCCACCCCTGTGAACTGCAGAAATTCAGCCTTTGGGGGCCGTGGGCCGGAAGGTCCCCTGCCCGGTCCGGTCCCGGCCACACGGAGGTGTGACATACGCCTCGGCCGGACCCGGAGGACCCGGTCGAACGTTCCGGGCGGGAGCGGCGTCGTAGGGGAAACAGCGTGAGGGGGGTGGCCAGTGCTGCGCGGAAGGATCCGGCGCGGCCGCGGGTCGTCGTACGCCGCCACGGACGACGACCCGCTGGACGCGGCGCAGGAACGCCGGGTGCGGGCGGTGCTCGCACTGGGCGGGGTACCGCAGGCGGACCTGCCGGACGGGGTGCAGCAGGTCCGCCTGCGGCTGCTGGAACGCGCCGCGAGCGGTCGGGAGGCGCCGCGGGACGTCTCGGCGTGGGCGGCGGTGGTCGCCTCCAACCTCGCCATGGACTGGCACCGGGCCAAGCGCCGCCAGGAGCGGCTCGGGGAGCGCCTCGCGTCGCTCCGCCCGGCACAGGCCCCGTCCGGCGAGGAGACCAGCCTGCTCTCCCTCGCCGTGGCCCGCGGCCTGGACGAGCTGCCCGACGCGCAGCGCCAGGTGGTCGTGCTGCGTTTCTACGCCGACCTGCCGGTGCGGTCCATCGCCGAACAGCTCGGCGTCCCGGAGGGCACGGTCAAGAGCAGGCTGCACACGGCGGTGCGCGCCCTGCGCGCCCGCCTGCACGAGGACGAGGTGGTGTGACGTGACCGCCCACGACGACCGGGACCCCGGGAACGCGGCCGAGGACGCCGCCGGCGCCGGGTACGACGGCATGGACCCCCTGACGGCCGCGCTCCTGGACGAGCCGCTGCCCGCGCCGGCCCGGCGGGATCCGGCGTTCCTGGCCGCGCGCGACGCCGCCGCCGCCGACCTGGCGGTGCTGCGGGAACGGCTGGCGCTGATCGGGGACGCGCTCGCCGCCGCCCCGGGGGAGACCGCCGCCGGCACGGAGGCCGGCACGGAGAACGGCGCCCCGGCGGGGCGGGGCGGAGCCGCCCGGCCGGGGGAGCGGCCGGAGTCCGGCGTGGGGGCGCGGCGGCCGGGCACGGAGGGACGCTTCCCGGAGGGCGGGGACGCCGGGGACGGGAAGCGGCGCCGGCCGCCCGCCCCCACGCCGCCGAGGCCCCGCTCCCCGCGTCCCGGAGGCTCCCGCGGCCCGCACCGCGCCCGCCGTCTGAAGGCGGCCCTCGGCACGCTCGCCGCGGCGGCCGCCGCCACGCTGGTGGTGGGGACGGGCGGCTGGCTCGTGACGCAGGGCGGCACGGCGTCGAACGACGAAGCGGCGGTGGCGCCGGACTCCGCGGCCGGCAAGGAGGCCTACGGGCAGGACGGCGGGCAGGACGGTGGTGTCGCCTTCGGCAGCCCCCGCTACCTGGCCTGCGCCCGTCTCGTCGCCGAGGGCACCGTCACCGCCGTGGAGCCGGTGGCGGACGCCGACCGGGAACGGGTCACGCTCGAGGTGACCCGCGCCTACAAGGGGAGGAGCACGGACCGGATCACCTTCGTGCTGGAGCCGGCCGGGCAGCCCCGCCTCCGCGGGGGCGACCGGGTGATGGTCGGTCTGCCCCGCGTGGGCGACCGCCCGGACACGGTGATCGCCGGGGAGGAGGACATCGCCCCCGAGCGGGCCAGGATCACCGCCGGGCTCCCCGAGTCGCGCACCCTGACCTGCGACTGAGCGACGCCGGGACGACCGACTCGACCAGGACCCCGGCGGCGGCCGGGAGGCGGGGACGGAGGACGACGAGTCGCCCACGCGGGTTCCGCGGTGCCGGCCGCCGGGCCGACGTCCCCGGACGCGACGGAATCCGAGGGTGGCGGCCTGCGCCGTGGTGGTGCGCGAGGGACAGCTCCTGCTCGCCCGGTCGCCGGGCCCCGTCGGCGTCCCCGAGTGGGTGCTGCCGGGCGGCGGCATGGAGCACGGCGAGGATCCCTACGGCACCGTGCGGCGGGAGGTCGAGGAGGAGACCGGCTACCGCGTCGAGGTCACCGGGTTGCTCGGCGTGAACTCCACCCGCCGCACCTTCCCCGCCCGCCTCGGCCGCTCCGTCGACCATCACGGCGTACGGCTGGTCCACGAGGGCCGGATCACCGGCGGCGGACTCCGCGACGAGCTCGGCGGCTCCACCGACCTCGCCGCCTGGCGCCCCCTGGACGCCGCCGCGGACCCGGTCCGCGTCCGCATGGTCGACATCGGGCTGCGGCCGTGGCGGGAACGTCCGGCCGCCGGACGGGTGGAGAGCGCCTGAAGCCAGGGCCCGCTGCCCCGTGAGATGAACGCGGCGTGACCGCTCCCCGGCCGGTGCGGGAGCGGCCGGCGACGCCTGCGGCGGTCCGCGAGCGGCCCGGGACCGACGTACGGCGATCGGTGTCGCGCGTTGCCGTCTCGTTCACGCCCGGGTCATCCCCGGTGCCGAGCATCCAGTACGAGCGGGACGATCGCCCGGCGGTCGCCCCGCGACCACTGCCGACGCGTTCGCACCCGGGGGGACAAGCGCCATGTCGCGCATACGCTCAGTCGCCGGCTCCACTGGACTCCACCGTCGTTCCCTCCTCGCCGCCACCGGAGCGGTGGCCCTCTCCGCCGGCGCCGGCTACGCGCTGTGGCCCGGCGAGGGCCGGGCCGCCGCCGCGGCGGCCTCCGGTTCCGGCACGGAGGAGGCCGTGCCCGCCTCCTCCGGCGGGGCCCCGGCCGCCCCGCTCGCCCCGTACACCCGCGGCACCACCGTCGCCGCCGCCGCGGCCCCGCGCCGCGGCGCGGGCTACCGGCGCCTCACCGAGGGGCCGGGCTGGGGCCGGGCGGTGCGCGGCGAGCTCGCCGGACCGCGGCCCGGACGGGACGACCGCCGGACCGCGCTCGCCGCGTTCGTGCACCTCACCGACCTGCACATCATCGACACCCAGCACCCGCTGCGCCTGGAGTACCTGCGCTCGGCGGACGTCCACGCCTGGCGGCCCCAGGAGGCGCTGACCGTCCAGGGCGCGGTCGCCCTCGTGGAGCGGGTCAACGCGCTGCGCGCCGCCCCCGTCACCGGATCGCCGCTGCACTTCGCGATGACCACCGGCGACAACACGGACAACAACTGCCGCTCGGAGCTGGAGTGGTTCCTGACGGTGATGAGCGGGGGCCGCGTCACCCCGAACACCGGGGACCCGCGCCACTACGAGGGCGTCCAGAACAGCGGTCTGAAGCAGTACTGGCACCCCGACACCGTGCTCCGCGACGCCGACAAGCGGCTCGGCTTCCCGCACCTGGACGGCTTCCTCGCGGCGGCCGTCCGCGAGGTGGACAGCCCCGGCCTCGACCTGCCCTGGTACTCCACCGTCGGCAACCACGACACGATGCCGCTCGGCTGCTACGCCTCCCACGGCGACCCCCGCCTCACCGAACTCGCCGTCGGCGGACGGAAGCTGATGGACCTGCCGGCGGCCGAGGCGCACCGGCTCCAGCAGACGATCAAGAAGGCCGAGGACCCCAGGGGCGTGCGGTACGGCGACTTCCTGGCGGCCCACGCCCGCTCCATGCGCTCCGTCACCCCCGACGAGAAACGCGCACCCTTCACCCCCGCCGAGTACCTCCGGGCGCACCTGGACCCGGCGTACCGCGGCGCCGGCCCGGTGGGCCACGGCTACTCCGCGGAGAACCTTGACGCGGGCACCCAGTACTACGCCTTCCGCATCGCCGACGACGTCCTCGGCATCAGCCTCGACACCACCGACCCGGGCGGCCACTACAACGGCTCCCTCGGCACGGCCCAGCTGCGCTGGCTGGAGCGGACGCTCACCGAGAACCGGGACGCGTACGCCATCGTGTTCAGCCACCACACGAGCACGTCGATGAACAACACCCACCGCGACCCGGCCCGACCCGGCGAGCGGCGCCACACCGGCGAGGAGGTCGTCGCGCTCCTCGGCCGGCACCGCAACGTGGTCGCGTGGGTCAACGGGCACATCCACCGCAACGCGATCACCCCGCACACCGGGTCCGGCGGCGCCTTCTGGGAGATCTCCACCGCCTCCCACGTCGACTTCCCCCAACTGGCCCGGGTCGTCGAGCTGGTGGACAACGAGGACGGCACGCTCTCGCTCTTCACCACCCTCGTCGAGTCCTCGGCCCCGCACCGCACGGACTTCACCGACCTCTCCCGGACCGGCCTGGCCGCCCTCTACCGCGAACTCTCCTTCAACGCCCCCGGCTCCCGCACGGACCTGGCCGGCGACCCGGGGGACCGCAACACCGAGCTGGTGCTGAGGAAGCGCTGACCCGGCGCCGGGAGGGGAGGGGCCGACCGCGGCCCCTCCCCTCCCGGCGCCGCCGCCCCGGCCCCCTACCGGGGCAGCACCACGACGTACGCCGACGGGTCGCGGTCGGCCGAGGCGATCAGCGCCGTACGGACCACCGCGGCCTGCTGCTCCGCCGCGTCCCGCAGCTTGCGCGGGGTGATGTGGACGACCGTGATGCCGAGGCGCTCCAGGTGGTCGCGCCTGCGGGCGTACTCCGACCACTCGGCCTCGTCGTCGGGCCGCCGGCCCGGGCGCGGCGCGCGGGTGTCCAGCTCCACCGCCACCGCGTGCTCCGGCCAGTAGGCGTCCACGCCGCCGAGGCGGGGTCCGCCCGGCAGCCGCAGGTCGACGTTCCAGCACGGGTCGGGCAGGCCGTGGTCGCGCACCATCCGGTACAGCCGGGACTCCGCCAGCGTCCGTCCCTCGGCCAGCAGCGAGTCCACCGCGTCCACCACGTGCGGCCGGTTCAGCAGCTTCGCGGCGGTCAGCTCGCGCACCACGGCCGCCGGATCGCAGAAGCCGCCGCGCACCGCCTCCGTGAGCAGCCGGCGCACCGTGCCCGCGTCCTGGAGGCCCGCCACGGCGTCGGCCAGCGCGCGCGGGACCGGGGCCACCGGCAGGCCCGTGACCTGCTCCGGGACGGGCAGGTCGGGGGTGCGGACGATGCGGGCGCAGCCCGTCGAGCGCAGCCGGCGCAGCCGCGGGACCAGGACGTCGAAGGCCTCCAGGGACGGCAGCGGGGGAGCGGACGGAAAGCCGTGCAGGGTCAGCGCGGCCAGTCCGGTGATCATCGCCTCTCCGTAGGGGGACGGGGGAGGGCTCTCCGTACCGGGCTGGACGGGGACGCTCGGGACGCCCGCGGTCCGCTCCCGTGCCGCGTACAACAGCACCGCGTGCAGCCGCTCCTCGCTGGTCGGCGGACCGGGGTGGAGCAGGACGACGCCCGGGAGCAGGTGCAGCCAGGGCCCGCCGGGGCGGCACTGCTCGCTTGCCTTCGCGGCCGAGACGCCGTGGGCGCGCAGCTGCGCGTGGGTCAGCACCCGGCGCCCGGCGCCGGTGGAGAGGTGGTGCAGGGGGCGGGGGGAGAGCGGGGTGTTGTGGTTCATGACCGGCAATTTCCCGCCTCCGGCCGGTCTCCGAACCCGTGTTACACGTCCGTCGACAAACAGGGACAAGGCCGCGCTGAAGGACATGTGTGCGGATACCGGGAACCCCTGGTCCGTTCGGGAGCGGACCAGGGGTTACGGGCCTTCTGTAACGATGGCGGAACGTCCGGCCGAGGGCCGGATCCGTCCCTCAGCGGCCGGCGGCGGCCGCGTCGCAGGCCTGCCCGCGCAGGGCCCGGGCCAGGTCGTCGCGGGCCTCCAGGACCAGCCGGCGCAGGGCGGGGGCCGCGTCCTCGTGGGACGTGAGCCACGCGTCCGTCGCGTCCAGCGTCGCGCGCGAGTCCTGGAAGGAGGGGAACAGGCCCCGCACCACGTCCATGCCGATCTGGATCGACCGCTCGCTCCACACCCGCTCGATCGCCGCGAAGTACCTCTCCGCGTACGGCGCGAGCAGCTCCCGCTGGGACGACTGGGCGAAGCCCGAGATCGTCGCCTCCACCAGCGCGTTGGACAGCGCGTCCGACTCCACGACCTGCGCCCAGCACTGCGCCTTGACCGCCGCCGACGGGCGGGCGGCCAGGCAGCGCACGTGGTGCCGCTTGCCGGACGCGGTGTCGTCCCGGGCCAGCTCCTCGTCCAGCCGCTTCTCGTCCGCCACCCCGTGCGCGGCCAGCGGCTCCAGGAACGCCCAGCGCAGCTCCTGGTCGACCTCCAGGCCCGGCAGGGTCACCGTGCCGTCGAGCAGCGAGGTCAGCAGCTCGAAGTCGGCCGGCGCGTCGGCCGCGTGCGCGAAGAACCGCGCCCACGCCAGCTGGTGCTCGCTGCCCGCCTCGGCGGCGTACAGCAGGGCGGAGGCGCCCTCGGCGAGCCGGCGCCCGGCCTGCTCCCGCCGCTCGGGCGCGGTGTAGTGCACCGCGGCCGACTCGGCCCACGCGTGCAACATCTGGAGCACGCCGATGTCGGACTCGCGGCCCGCGAACCGCAGCACCAGTGCGATGAACTCCCGGGCCGGCAGCAGCGCGTCCCGCGTCATGTTCCACAGCGCCGACCAGCACAGGGCGCGGGCGAGCGGGTCGGTCAGCGCGCCCAGGTGCTCGCGCAGCGTGGCCAGCGACGTCTCGTCGAAGCGGGTCTTGCAGTACGTCAGGTCGTCGTCGTTGACCAGCACCAGCTCCGGCGCGTCCGCGCCCGCCAGCTCCGTCACGACCGTACGCGCCCCCTCGACGTCCGTCTCGGCCTGCGCGTACCGCTCCAGGGCGCCGGAGTCCGTGCGCCGGTACAGGCCCACCGCCACCCGGTGCGGGCGCAGCTCGGGATGCGACTCCGCGGCCTCCTGCACGATCGCCAGCTCGTCGACCCTGCCGTCCTCGCGCAGCAGCACCTGCGGGGTGAGGGAGTTGACGCCGGCCGTCTGCAGCCACGCCCGCGACCAGGCGGCCATGTCCCGCCCGCTGGTCTCCTCGAGGACGGACAGCAGGTCGCCGAGGCGCGTGTTGCCGTACGCGTGCCGCTTGAAGTAGCGCCGGGCGCCCTCCAGGAACGCGTCCTGACCGACGTACGCCACCAGCTGCTTGAGCACCGAGGCGCCCTTGGCGTACGTGATGCCGTCGAAGTTGAGCTTGGCGTCCTGCAGGTCGCGGATGTCGGCGGTGATCGGGTGCGTGGAGGGCAGCTGGTCCGCGCGGTAGGCCCACGCCTTGCGGCGGTTGGCGAAGGTGATCCAGCCGTCGGTGAAGCGGGTCGCCCCGACCAGCGAGAACGCGCCCATGAAGTCCGCGAAGGACTCCTTCAGCCACAGGTCGTCCCACCACTCCATGGTGACCAGGTCGCCGAACCACATGTGCGCCATCTCGTGCAGGATGACGTTGGCCCGGCCCTCGTACGACGCCCGCGTCACCTTGCCCCGGAAGATGAACTCCTCCCGGAAGGTCACCATCCCCGGGTTCTCCATCGCGCCCAGGTTGTACTCGGGCACGAACGCCTGGTCGTACTTGCCGAACGGGTACGGGTAGTCGAAGTGGTCGTGGAAGAAGTCCAGGCCCTGCTTGGTCACCAGGAACACGTCGTCGGCGTCGAAGTGCGGGGCGAGGCCCTTGCGGCACATCGCGCCGAGCGGGATCTCCAGCCGCGTGCCGTCCTCGAGGACCCGCTCGTAGGAGTCGGTCACGTAGTGGTACGGGCCGGCCACCACACACGTGATGTACGTCGAGATCGGCTTGGTCTCCGCGAACCGCCACACGCCGTCGGCGAGTTCACCGGCCCCGTTGCTCCACACCGTCCAGCCCTCGGGCGCGCGCACCTCGAAGCGGTACGGCGCCTTGAGGTCGGGCTGCTCGAAGTTGGCGAAGACGCGACGGGAGTCGGCCGGCTCGTACTGGGTGTACAGGTACACCTCGCCGTCCTCGGGGTCGACGAAGCGGTGCATGCCCTCGCCGGTGCGGGAGTAGGCGCACTGCGCGTCGACGACGAGTTCGTTCTCGGCGGCCAGGTCCTCCAGCAGGATCCGCGAGCCGTCGAAGACCTGGCCGGGGTCGAGGTCGCGCCCGTTGAGCGTCGCACTCGTCACGCCCGGCGCGATCAGGTCCGCGAAGCTGCTCGCGCCCGGCTCGGCGCAGCGGAACCGGACGGTGGTGACGGAGCGGAAGGTGCGCGGCTCCCCGCCGCCGTGCTCGCCGACCGCCGAACGCAGGTCCAGGGACACCTCGTACCCGTCGACGGACAGCAGGGCTGCCCGCTCCCGGGCCTCGTCACGGGTCAGATTCTCACCGGGCACGGGCGGACTCCTCATGCGTCGTCGACAGGGATGAACAGGACCGATCCTGCCATGCGCTCCTGACGCGGGCCGTCCGGGAATGGCGGGGACCGGTCACGTTGTTCCCCCGGACGAAACTTCCCCTCCCGAGGAGTGACATGCCGGACACGTCTCCCGCCACGCCCGTCGACTTCTGGTTCGACCCGCTGTGCCCCTGGGCCTGGATGACCTCCCGCTGGGTGCTGGAGGTGGAGAAGGTGCGGGACATCGAGGTCCGCTGGCACCTGATGAGCCTCGCGGTCCTCAACGAGGACAAGCTCGACGAGCTCCCCGCCGAGTACCGCGAGATGCTGGAGGTCAAGGCCTGGGGTCCGGTCCGGGTGGTCATCGCGGCCCGGCAGGAGCACGGCGCCGAGGTGCTCGGCGACCTCTACACCGCGCTCGGCACCCGCATCCACAACCGGGGCGAGGGTCCGGGGAAGGAGACGGTCGCCGCCGCCCTGAAGGACGTCGGCCTGCCCGAGTCCCTCATGGAGCACTGGGACTCCACCCCGTACGAGCCCGAGCTGCGCGCCTCCCACGAGGAGGGCATCGAGAAGGTCGGCCAGGAGGTCGGCACCCCGGTCATCGCGGTCCCCGGCCCCGACGGCGAGGAGATCGCCTTCTTCGGTCCGGTCGTCACCCCGGCGCCCAAGGGCGAGGAGGCCGCCCGGCTGTGGGACGGCACCCTCGCGGTGGCCTCCGTCCCCGGCTTCTACGAGATCAAGCGCTCCCGGACGAAGGGGCCGGACTTCAGCAACCTGTGACGATCACTCGATCACGGGTGCCTTGATCGGCTCGGCGAACGGTTTCTTGTTGAAGCCCGTACGCAGGTTGCGGCACTGCTTCCCGGTGTCGGGGTCGAGCACGTTCACGCAGAGCCAGAACTCGCCGACCCCGGACCGGCCGAGCCGTTCCTTGAGCCAGTCCTCCTCCTTCTTGTTCAGCCGACGGTGTTGCTGGTCCCCGCCGCAGGTCCAGCAGTAGTCCCTTTTCGTCCTCGGTGTCGCCATTGCGCAACCATGGCCCGGATCGCCGCATACCGGAAGCCCCCGCGAGTCCTGTCCTCGCGGGGGCTTCCCTCTTTCCGCCTGCCGGGTGAACGGTGAGAAGACGATCGCGGGGCAGGACGCTTATTGCAATCTCCTTGCAACTGCACGCCAGTAGCGGAAAGGGCTGTCCGGGGGCCCGGTACGCGGGACGGCCCCCGCGTCCTCCCGCGAGGGCCGTCGGGGCGCACGTCAGCCGCGTGCGCGCGCCCGCTGCCAGGCGTATCCCCCGGCCGCCAGGAGCAGCGTCATCGCGCCCGTCGAGTACAGCTGCACCCGCGTGTCCGGCTCCCGGGCCATGAGGACGAAGACCGCCGCCATGCCGGCCAGCGCCAGCCGGGTCAGCCACGGGAACGCCCACATCCGCACCGTCAGCCGCTCCGGCGCCTCGCGCTCCAGCCGGCGGCGCAGCCGCAGCTGGGAGACGGCGATGAGGATCCAGACCACCAGGATCACCGCGCCGATGGTGTTCAGCAGCCAGGCGAACACGTCGTCCGGCCGCCAGTGGCTCAGCAGCACGCACAGGAAGCCGAAGGCCGAGGAGGCCAGTACGGCGATCCGCGGCACCCCGCCCGACACCCGGCCGAGCGCCTTCGGGCCCTGCCCGCGCTCCACCAGCGAGTAGCCGATGCGCGAGGCGCCGTAGATGTTGGCGTTCATCGCGGACAGCAGCGCGACCAGGATCACGACGTCCATCAGCCGGCCGGCGCCCGGGATGCCGAGGCGGTCCAGGGCGGCGACGTACGGGCCGTCCTCGACCACCGCCGGGGAGTCCCACGGGACCAGGGCGACGACGACCGCCATCGAGCCGATGTAGAACAGCGCGATCCGCCACATCGCCGTACGGACCGCGCCCGCCACGCCCTTGACCGGGTCCTGCGACTCGGCCGCCGCGATGGTCACCGTCTCCAGGCCGCCGTAGGCGAAGACGGAGGCGAGCAGGCCGATCACCAGGCCCTCGCCGCCGTTGGGGAGGAAGTCGGTGAGGTGGGAGGCGCCGGGGGAGTCCGTGCCCGGCAGCACACCGGCGATCGCCAGCACGCCGAGCACCAGGAACAGGGAGATCGCGCCCACCTTGAGGGCCGCGAACCAGAACTCGAACTCGCCGAAGTTCTTCACCGCCGCCAGGTTCGTCCCGCAGAACACCACCATGAACAGCGCCACCCACGCCCACGCGGGCGTGCCCGGCAGCCAGCCGGTGACGATCTTCGCGGCCCCGATGCCCTCCAGGCCGACCGCCGTGCACAGCAGCACCCAGAACGACCAGCCGGCGGTGAACCCCGCCCAGGGGCCGATCGCCCGCTCGGCGTGCGCCGAGAAGGAGCCCGACGACGGGTACGCGGCGGACATCTCGCCCAGCATCCGCATCACCAGCATCACCAGGAGGCCGGAGAGGGCGTAGGCGACGACGACGGACGGGCCGGCGGCGGCGATGGCCTCCCCGGAACCGACGAACAGCCCGGCGCCGATCACCCCGCCGAGGGCGATCATCGACAGATGGCGTTGCTTCAGACCGTGCGAGAGGGAGACGCCGTCCGCCTCGGGAGGCGTCTCGACGGTGGTGCGGGGCATGGCGCGGTTCGTCCAATGCGGGAGACGGCAAAAACGCCGCCCAGTGTGGTCGGCCTCCCCGGGTGCGCGGGGAGGCCGACCAGCATGTGGACAGGTGACGTGCGCAGGGTCATGGTCCGTTCACCGGGGTCGCCCGGCGGCCGTCGTGGAGTGCGAGGCGTGTCCTCGATCGGGTCGGGCGCCGCCTCCCGCGCGTCGCGGATCGACGCGGCGACGCGAGCCGACCGCTCCTCTTCCGGGAAGGGAAGGGGACTCCCGGTTCGGCCCGCCTTCCGGAGCGGCGCCGCCGACGGGCGGGACGGCGCCCACGCGCCCGCCCGGACCGTTTGGTGGATTCCTACAGCCGCCGTTCCCGGGTGGCGTGTCGGCGAAACCACGTCACCTCAGTGACCGGCGTCACCTCGCGCCCCTCGACTCCCCGTCCTTTGTCCGGAGCTCACCAAGTCCGCGGCGCCGCCTTTGTCGACCGCTGACGGTGATCGGCGCGCGGACACCGGTATAGCGTCGCGGTGTCCCCAACCGCCCTCACCTCGCGGAGACCCCATGAGCACCGCCACCGTCACGTCCGCCCGATCCGGACAGGTCCTCGCGGACCTCATCCCGGCCTCCCGTGTCCGGGACGCCGTGCTCGTGTTCGGCGGCGCCGCGCTCACCGGCCTCGCCGCCCAGATCGCGGTGCCCGTCCCCGGCTCCCCGGTGCCGGTGACCGGCCAGACCTTCGCGGCGCTCCTGGTCGGCACCGCCCTCGGCGCCCGCCGCGGCTTCGCCTCCCTGGCGGTGTACGCGCTGGTGGGCGCGGCCGGCGTGCCGTGGTTCGCGGAGGGCGGGTCGGGCCTGGGCATGCCGTCCTTCGGCTACGTCCTCGGCATGCTGCTGGCCTCAGTCGTCGTGGGCGCGCTCGCCCGCCGCGGCGCCGACCGCTCCGCCTGGCGCACGGCGGGCACCATGGTGCTCGGCTCGGCGGTCGTCTACGCCGTCGGCGTGCCCTATCTGGCCCTCGCCACCGGCATGTCCGCCTCCGCCGCGATCGCGGCCGGCCTCACTCCGTTCCTCGTCGGCGACGCCCTGAAGGCGGCCCTGGCGATGGGCGTGCTGCCGACGGCCTGGAAGTTCGTCGACAAGCGGTGACCGCCCGCTCCGTGTGAAAGAGGCTCGCCGGTCGCATCGACGGCGAGCCTCTTCGCACGGCGCCGCCGCCCACCGCCCGGAGCCGCCGTTTACCGCCCGGCACCTGCCGCCTGCCGCCTGCCGCCTGCTGCCCGCCGTCCCGCGCTCGCCGCCTGCTGCCTGCTGCCTGCTGCCTGCTGCCTGCTGCCTGCTGCCCGGAGCCTGCCGCCTGCCCGTCCGCTGCCCGCTGCCCGCCGTCCGGCGCTCGCCGCCTGCCGTCCGCTGCCTGCTGCCCGGAGCCTGCCGCCTGCCCGTCCGCTGCCCGCTGCCCGCCGTCCGGCGCTCGCCGCCTGCCGCCTGCTGCCCGGAGCCTGCCGCCCGCTGCCTGCCGCCTGCCCGTCCGCTGCCCGCCGTCCGCTGCCCGCCGTCCGGCGCTCGCCGTCCGGCGCCTGCTGCCTGCCGCCTGCTGCTCGCCGTCCTGCGCCTGCCGCCCGGCTGCGGGACGTGCGGACGGGAGCCGGGATCTACTGCACGTCCCCGGACGGCGGCCAGGAACCCGCCGCCGAGTCCTCCTCGCCCGCGGCGACCTGTTCGCGACCCGGCGGACCTCGGAACGCGACGCCCGCCAGGGCCGGGACCCCGTGGTGATCCGCCCGGAGGAGACGACGTCCCGCGGCGGTCCGGGAGTACGCCTTCCCCGGCACGCCCGGCCGCCGGGCTTCACCGCCGGCGGCGCGTCGTGCCGGGCCGGCACCTGGTACCGGCCGGAGACCGGGACGGCGGCGCCGAGGACGTGGGAGAAGGCCGAGCGGAGCTTCGCGGTGTTGTGAGCGCGAGGGGCCCTCGTCAGCCGGTCCGGGCCTCGCCGCGGGCCCCGGCGTCCGCGCCGCCGCGCCGCCCCGCCACCCGCTGCCTGACCACGGCGACGACGAGCACGATCGCGGCGACCAGCAGCGACAGCAGCACCGTCGTGCGCCCGTCGTGCTCGGTGTCGGTCAGCATGTAGCCGAGCACGAACACGATCAGCGCGGCGCTGGCCCACGTCAGGTACGGGTACAGCCACATCCGCACGACCAGCTTCTCCGGCGCCTCCGCCTGGATGATCTTCCGCATGCGCAGCTGCGAGAAGCAGATCACCAGCCAGACGAACAGCGCGACCGCTCCGGAGGAGTTGACGAGGAAGAGGAAGACGGAGTCGGGGAACTTGTAGTTGAAGAAGACGGCGACGAAGCCGAACACCACCGACGCGATGATCGCGGTCTGCGGCACGCCCCGGCGCGTGGTCCGGGCGAACGACTTCGGCGCGTCCCCGCGCCGGCCGAGCGAGAAGGCCATCCGGGAGGCCGTGTAGAGACCGGAGTTGAGGCAGGAGAGCACGGACGTCAGCACGATGAAGTTCATGATCTGACCGGTGTGCGCGATGCCGAGGGAGTCCAGGGCGGCGACGTAGGAGCCGTCCTCGGTGATGGACTCGCTGTCCCAGGGCAGCAGACAGACCACGACGAAGATCGAGCCGAGGTAGAAGACGCCGATCCGCCAGATGATGCTGTTGGTCGCCTTGGTGACGGCCCGCTGCGGATCCTCCGACTCGCCGGCGGCCAGCGTGGCGATCTCGCTGCCCATGAAGGAGAAGACGACGAGCAGGATGCCGGTGAGGATCGCGCCGGCGCCGTGGGGCAGGAAGCCGCCGTGGTCGGTGAGGTTGGCCAGGCCGGCCCGGTCGCTGTCGACGCCGGGCAGCACGCCGAAGACGGCCAGTCCGCCGATGACGATGAACGCGCCGATGGCGACGACCTTGATCCCGGCGAACCAGAACTCGAACTCGCCGTAGGAGCCGACGGACACCAGGTTGGTGGCGGTCAGCACCACCATCACGATGAGCGCCCAGCCCCACTGCGGAACGGCCGGCATCCACCCTTCGAGGATCGCGGCGCCGGCGGTCGCCTCGACCGCGAGGACGACGACCCAGAAGAACCAGTAGAGCCAGCCGATCGTGAACCCGGCCCAGGGACCGAGCGCCCGGTCGGCGTGCGCGGAGAAGGACCCGGACGTCGGGTTGGCCGCGGACATCTCACCGAGCATCCGCATCACCAGCACCACGAGCGTGCCGACGAGGGCGTACGACAGCAGGATGCCGGGGCCGGCGGTCGCGATGCCGGCGCTGGAGCCGACGAAGAGGCCCGCGCCGATCACGCCGCCGATGGCGATCATCGACAGGTGGCGGTTCTTGAGCCCGGCCTGGAGCCCGGAGCCGTGTTCTCCGGGACCGCTCGCGGATCCTCCGGGTTCTCCGGGGCCTCCGTGGCCGCTTCCGGCTGTCTTCAGGGTCGGCTGCGAGGTCATGGAACGGATTTCCTTTGCGCCGGGGAGAGCTGCGCTCCGCAGAGGTCTACGGGCCGGTCCAGTGAAACGGAGGTGAACGGATTACGGAACCTTTGATTCCCCATCTTTACCCGAGCTTTTCCGAGGGTTCTGTAATCCTCCTCACGTTCTCGGCAGCCCGACCCGACGCGTCCGCCCGCGCGCCCCCGTGTCACACTCGGACCATGCGCGTGTATCTCGGCTCGGACCATGCGGGCTACGAACTCAAGAACCACCTCGTCGAGTGGCTCGAGGCGGCGGGCCACGAGCCCGTCGACTGCGGCCCGCACATCTACGACGCCCAGGACGACTACCCGCCCTTCTGCCTCCGCGCCGCCGAGCGGACCGCCGCGGACGAGGGCGCCCTCGGCATCGTGATCGGCGGCTCCGGCAACGGCGAGCAGATCGCCGCGAACAAGGTCGAGGGCGTACGGGCGGCCCTGGCGTGGAGCGAGGAGACGGCGGCGCTGGGCCGCCAGCACAACAACGCCAACGTGATCGCGGTGGGCGCGCGCATGCACACCCAGGACGAGGCGACGAAGTTCGTCGAGACCTTCCTGAGCACCCCGTTCTCCGACGACGAGCGCCACATCCGCCGGATCGACATGCTCGCCGCCTACGAGACGACGGGCGACCTCCCGCCCATCCCCCCGCACCACCCGCAGCGGTAACGCCGTCGGAGCCCCTCCCCCGACGCACGGGCCCGGGGGAGGGCGCCCTCGCCGCGGCGCGCACCACCGGGGCCACGCGCCCGGCCGGCCGGGCGGTGGGCACACGCTTGGAAGGACACCCCGTGCCGGAAGGCCACACCATCCACCGGCTGGCCGCGGACTACGCCGCCGCCTTCGCCACCGGCGCCCCCCTCCGCGTCACCAGCCCCCAGGGCAAGTTCGCCGACGCCGCCGCCCTCCTCGACCGCACGCCGCTGCACACCACCGACGCCCACGGAAAGCACCTGTTCCTCGGCTTCGGCCACACTGAGCCAGCCGAGTGGGTCCACATCCACCTCGGCCTCTTCGGCAAGGTCGCCTTCGGCCCGGCCCCGGCGCCGCCGCCCGCGGACACCGTCCGGCTCCGCCTCGCCGACGCCACGTCCTACGTCGACCTGCGCGGCCCCGCCACCTGCGCCCTGATCACGGACGACGAGAAGCGGGCGGTCCACGACCGCCTCGGCCCCGACCCGCTCCGCCCGGACGCCGACCCGGCCCTCGCGTACCGCAGGATCGGCCGCAGCCGTACGACGATCGCCGCCCTCCTCATGGACCAGAAGGTCATCGCGGGCGTGGGCAACGTCTACCGCGCCGAGGTCCTCTTCCGGCACCGGATCGACCCCTACCGCGCGGGCCGGGACCTCACCCCGGCCGAGTGGGACGCCCTCTGGGCCGACCTGGTCGCGCTGATGCGCGAGGGCGTGCGCGACAACCGCATCGACACCGTCCGCCCCGAACACACCCCGGAGGCGATGGGGCGCCCGCCGCGCGTCGACGACCACGGCGGCGAGGTGTACGTCTACCGCAGGGCCCACCTGCCCTGCCACATCTGCGGCGGCGAGATCCGCACCGCCGACCTCGCCGCCCGCAACCTGTTCTGGTGCCCCGGCTGCCAGCGCCGCTGAGGCTCAGAAGCCGTGCGGCAGCCACGGCGCCGGGTCGCTCCCGAACGCCAGGGACGCCTCCGCCAGCGCGCCCCGCCGCGACTCGTCCACCCGGCCGGCCGCCGCGAGCGCCGTGAGGCTCACGCCGCCCAGATAGGCCGCGCCCAACTCCCGCACCGACAGGGCGAGATCGGCCGGGTCCCCGGTACGCTCGCAGGACGCGCCCTTGGCGTCCCCGCTCAGCCGCCAACGCCCCGCGTTCCAGGGGCAGAAGGCGTCCTCCACCTCGAACACGACGTCGACCGGCGCCCGGTACGTCCGCGCCTGGAGCGCCGCCCCGACGTCGACCAGCCGTACGTACAGCGCGTCCCGCGTCTCCGGCCGGCACCGGCGGATGTCCGAGACCATGTACTGCCACGCCTCGTCGACCGGCCGGGCACGCACCACCAGCCTCGACGTCAGGTCGATGCCGAACAGGAACCGCCACAGCGCCGCCTCGGCCGCCGGATCCAGCGCGGCCAGGGCCCTGAGGACCACCGACCCCTCGTGCCCCGCCGGACCGTAGTCCCCCTTCACCCGGAACCACGCGTACCCGACGGTCTCGCCGTCCCGTTCGGCGACGACGCCCTGCAGCGGCGACGCCCCGTCCCGGCCGCCCGCCGGGTCCAGCATCCCCAGCCGCTCCCAGCCCGGCTGCCGCGCGAGCATCCCCGGCCGCCCCGGCACGAGCCGGGCGTACACCGCCTCGCACCGGTCGAGCACGTCGGCGGGGGCCGCGTACCGCACCCGTACGCCGTCCGTACCGGGCGGGACCGACAGACGCGTACGATCCGTGTCGATCTCGGCGTTCAGCTGGAAGGTGGCCGCCCCGTACCCGAACCGGCCGTAGATCGCCGGCTCGGAGGCGGTGAGCACCGCCAGCGGCTCGCCCCAGGACCGCACGTCGTCCAGCTGGCGCCGCATCATCGTCCTCAGCACGCCGCGCCGCCGGTGCGTGGCGGCCACGCTGACGCCCGTGACGCCCGCGGCCGGCACGGAGTCACCGCCGGGGACGGTCAGCCGGAAGGAGAACGCGCCCGCCGTCCCCACGCACTCGTCGCCGTCCCAGACCCCCAGGGAACGGTCGTGCTCGGTGAGCGCCTTCCACAGCTCGCGTTCCTCGTCCGCCTCCTCGCCGCCACCGAACGCACGGACCAGGTTCGCGTACCACTTGTCCCAGTCGTCCGGATGCAGCACGCGAAGTCCGTTCACGGGGCCCGTCTGTTCGATCGCCATGGGCCATGCCTACCAGGGCCGCACAGGACGAGCGAGACAATTTCTCCCGTGCGGCCCCACGACGGCGTCCGGTGAAGTTGACTGTGAAGTCGGCCCCGGCAAGGGGACAACCAGGACCTCCCGTGCCAAGTGGCCGGTCCGATGGATAGGGTCCCGAACTAATGGCAGCAGGACGAGAGCGGCGCGCGGCGGCCGACACGTTCACGGCCCGGTTGAAGAAGCAGTGGCACCGGGCCCGCGTCGGCATGCGCCGGTCCGCCGTCGACTACTTCCGCGGGGACGGCTCCGACTGGGTCGCGCTCGCCGGACTGCTCCTCACCGTCCCCCTGATCGCGGCCGGGACGCTCACCAACTCCGTGTGGTGCGCTCCCTCCGCACTGGTCCTCCCGATCGTCGCCGGCGGCCTGCTGCTGCGCCCGGCGAGCCTGCTCGGCCTGTACGCCGCCGCGGCGACCGCGCTGATCGTGGAGTCGGTGCGACTCGGCCCCTACACCGAGGGCGCGGCCCGCGTCACACCCGGCGTGGTCCTCACCGTCGCCGCCTGCGGCTTCTTCGGGCTGCTCGTCGCCCAGTTCCGCAGCCGGGTGGGCGTGCCCTGGCGGCGCGGCGGCACCATGCTGTTCGACCTGCGCGAACGCATCCGGGTGCAGAGCAAGCTGCCGAAACTCCCCGCCGGCTGGCACCGCGAGATGGCCCTGCGCCCGGCGGGCGGACAGTCCTTCTCGGGCGACTTCGTGGTCGCGGCCCGCACCAACGGCGGGCGCACCCTGGAGGTCGTGCTCACCGACGTCTCCGGCAAGGGCATGGACGCCGCCTCGCGCGCCCTGCTGCTGTCGGGCGCCTTCGGCGGCCTCCTCGGCAGCCTCCCGCCGCACGCCTTCCTGCCGGCCGCCAACGGCTACCTGCTGCGCCAGGACTGGGACGAGGGCTTCGCCACCTCCATCCACCTGGTGCTCGACCTGGACTCCGGCGACTACGAGCTCTACTCCGCCGGGCACCCGCCGGGCCTCCAGCTCAGCGCGGGCAGCGGACGCTGGGAGGAGAAGGCGGCCGACGGCCCGCTGCTCGGCGTGTACGACGGCGCCCAGTTCGACTCGGTGAAGGGGTCACTGCGCCCCGGGGACGTGCTGATGCTGTTCACGGACGGCCTGGTGGAGACCTCCGAGCGGGACATCGTGGAGGGCATCGACCGCCTCACCGGCGAGGCCGACCGCTACGTCGCCGGCGGCTTCCACGGAGCCGCCTGGCACCTCATCGAGGCGGTCGCCAAGGACGTCAACGACGACCGGGCCCTGCTGCTCATATGCCGGGAGGGCCCGACCGCCGCGGCGGCCCGCTGACCCGTGCACACTGGGCGGGTGACCGAGACGACACCGCTGTCCCTGGCCGAGATCGAGGCCGTCGCCCGCGCCGCGCACACCGGCCAGACCGACAAGGCGGGCCGGCCCTACGCCGAACACCTCCGGGCCGTCGCCGAAGGGGTACGGGCCCGCGGCGGCGACGAGGAGCAGATCGCGGCGGCCTGGCTGCACGACGCCGTCGAGGACGACAGGCTGTCGCGGCGCCGGCTGGAGGAGGCCGCGCTGACCCGGCGGACCAAGGACATCGTCCTCGCGGTCACCAAACGGTCCGGGGAGTCCCCCGAGGCGTACGCGGCCCGGATCCTCGCCACGCCCGGCGCGCTGCTGGTGAAGGAGGCGGACCTGGCGCACAACGCCGACCCGGCCCGGCTGGCCGCACTGGACGGGCCGACCCGCACACGGCTGACCGAGAAGTACGCGCGGATGCGCGCACTCCTCGGTCTCGTGGCGGGGGAGGGCGACTCCTAGACGGAGCTAGACGGAGACCTTCTCGCGGGTCTCCCTCTTCTCCCGCGGCTCGCGTGCACGGGCCGTTTCCGCGGCGTCCCGCTTGAACGCCCACTCCATCCTCGGCTCCATCACGCACCGGAACACCCGCCGTACGGGGGCGGTGCACAGCAGCGTCACCATGACCGCCGCCAGGACGCTCACGGCGATCTCGCCGAGCGGCTGATGCAGCACGGAGTGCTCGAACCAGCCCCGGTAGTCGCCGGCCTTCACCACGAAGCCGTGCAGCAGATAGCCGTACAGCGTGCCCGCGCCGAGCGCCGTGAACCACGTGCGGCGGCCCGGCACCCAGGCGAAGAAGCAGGCGGTCAGCAGCAGCGAGCAGCCGAACATCGCGAACACCATGACCGGGCCGGCCCACCACGGTGCGCCCAGCTCCTGCGCGGCGTCACGGTGGTAGAACCACGCGGTGTCCATCCGCGGCACCGCCCACCAGCCGAAGGCCAGCGCCGCCGCGAACACCGGCACCGCCGCGATCCGCACCGCCCGGCGGCGCACCAGGTGGAAGTGGTCCGGCCGCATGCACAGGCCGAGCACGAAGTACGGCAGGAACTGCAGCACGCGCTGCAGGTCGAGATCGTTCCCGATCCCGGGGGTGACACTGGCCAGCGCGGCGATGCCGAGGGCCAGCGGCAGCGGGTGCCGCACCGCGTTCCAGATCGGCGTGGTCAGCCGCCACACGAACAGCGCGACCAGGAACCAGGTCAGGTACCAGGGGTCGAGCAGGCTGATCTCCTGCTCCGGGGCGTCGTCGACGACCCGCCGGAACAGGGGGTAGGCGGTCTCGAACACGATGTACGGCACGGCGACGCCGGTGACCAGCCGGCGCAGCCGGTCGGGCCGCATGTCGAAGCTGCGCGAGAAGAAGCCGGAGATGATGATGAACGCCGGCATGTGGAACGAGTACACGACCGTGTACGCCGCCTCCAGGACCCGGCTGTCCCCCTTGAGGGGCTCCCAGGCGTGCCCGACCGCCACCAGCACGATCGCCAGGTACTTGGCGTTGTCGAAGAACGCGTCGCGCTGTCTGCCGGACGGCGCCGGCCGGTCACCGCGCCGGCTCTCCGTGCCCGGGCTCTCCGCGCGCGGGCTCGGCACTCCGGGCGCCGGTGACTGCGCAGGGGGGAGCGGTGTTCTGCGGTTGCCGTACGGTCGCTGCGAGTTCGTCACTGACCCTCCCGGCGGGGACTCGGGGAGTCGATCGGTGAGCTCGCTGCGTGTGCGGGGGACGAGGCAGCGTGGAACATCTGAGGCACCCTAGCGTTGTCCGCGGGATTTCGTAAAACGCCCGACGTCGTACCTGGTATTCGACTCGGATACCCCGGATTCGGGAAAGTCCGCGACGTGATCGGCGTGATGGCCGACACGCTGCGCCTATAAGGGACTTGGACACCGGGCGGGGTGTCTTTGTCGTGATTATTCCGGACCGGACCATGCATGGGGTCGGCAGGCGACTCCGCCGGTATGTCCGGCTTCGTTATGTCTTTCCCGTATCGCGCGAAGGGGCGCCGGAGAACCTGCGGCGGCAATTCGAATGAGCTGCGAACGCATTGTGTGGGGACGGAAACGATCCGGATGAATTCCCTGTGCGGGTGTTCTCTCGAATTGCCGTGCGACGCCGTCCCGTTGGCCCGTGCGGACGGCCGCGTGCGGGCGGGTCCGGTCACGCCGGGACGGATGATGCGTCAGCGGCCGCATAGGGCGGCCGTGTTGGTGGCACGATGGTTCTGGCGGGGTGCGCGGGGTCGCGTCGCCCGGGCCGGGGAAGCGGAACCGACCGAGGGTGTGATCAGTTGTGGCCATTTCACTGTCCGTGGTGCTGCTGTTGGCGATCATCTTGGTGGTGCTGATGAGAAGCGGCTCCATCAAGCCGGGGCCGGCGATCGTCGCCATCCTCTTCGGCTTCTTCCTCGCCTCCACCGGCATGGCCGACGACATCCAGCGGTTCCTGGACTCGATAGCCGGGATGATCAACTCCATCAGCTTCTGACCCCGCCCGCCCCCGCGCGGAAACGATCCGGGCCGACCCGGGAACCACTCCCCGACCCGTCCGCCCCGGCAGCCCGGCTTCCGCTCTTCTCCGCGGGGCCGCGGGCGATCGAGGAGCCGAACCGACCGGCCGGGGCCCGGAGAACGCTCAGGGCCGGGCCGGAGGAATGATCCTCCGACCCGGCCCTGAGCCGTATGGAGCGGGCGACGGGAATCGAACCCGCGTAGCTAGTTTGGAAGACTAGGGCTCTACCATTGAGCTACGCCCGCACGGAGCGCGCCGCGCGTCGGTGGCCGCGGCACTGAGAGGCATCGTAGCGGGTCGTGCCCCCTCGTCGCACACCCCGTGTCCGTCCCGCCTCCGGCTCCCCGCCGCGCCCGCGAAACGCGGCGGCCGTTTCGCCCGGGTGCATGTACCCTACGTGTCGCACCAGACGGGGTGTGGCGCAGCTTGGTAGCGCGTCCGCTTTGGGAGCGGAAGGCCGTGGGTTCAAATCCCGCCACCCCGACCAGCCACCTGCCTCATGCAGCGATGATCGCCTTTTGGGTGCCGTAGCCGCTGCCGTTACTATGCAAACTGCACGCCCTGTGTGTCTCTGAAGTCCTCCGGGCGGCGAATCGGCCGGGCCTTTCTGGTCCGGCGGAACCCGAGAAGTCAGCCACAAGGAGACCGAACCGTGAAGAGCGCCGTGGAGACCCTGAACCCGACCCGGGTTCGGCTCACTGTCGAGGTGCCCTTCGAGGAGCTCAAGGACAGCCTCGACGCGGCGTACAAGAAGATCAACCAGCAGGTCACGGTGAAGGGCTTCCGCAAGGGCAAGGTCCCGGCCCGGGTCATCGACCAGCGCTTCGGCCGCGGTGCGGTGCTGGAGGAGGCCGTCAACGACGCCCTCCCGAAGTTCTACACCGACGCGGTCAACGAGGCCGAGCTGAACCCGCTGGGCCAGCCCGAGGTCGACATCACGGAGCTGAAGGACGGCGAGACGCTGAACTTCACCGCCGAGGTCGACATCCGCCCGGCCATCGAGATCCCGGACTACTCCGGCATCGAGGTCGAGGTCGACGCCGTCGAGGTCACCGACGAGGACGTCGAGAAGTCGGTGGAGCAGCTCCGCGAGCGCTTCGCCTCCACCTCCCCGGTGGAGCGCGCCGCCGAGGACGGCGACGTCGTCACCATCGACCTGGAGGCCAAGGTCGACGGCGAGGTCCTCGAGGACGGCGTCGCGAACGGCGTGTCGTACACCATCGGCTCCGGCGAGCTGCTGGACGGCATCGACGACGCCGTGAAGGGCCTGGAGGCCGGTGGCGAGGCCACCTTCACCTCCGAGCTCAAGGGCGGCTCGGCGGCCGGCAAGGAGGCCGAGGTCACCGTCAAGGTGTCCCAGGTCGCCGCCCGTGAGCTGCCGGAGCTGGACGACGAGTTCGCCCAGCTCGCGTCCGAGTTCGACACCCTCGAGGAGCTGAAGGCGGACAGCCGCAAGCGCCTGGAGAACATGAAGCAGTACGACCAGGCCACGCAGGCCCAGGAGCGCGTCCTGGAGAAGCTGCTCGAGCTGGTCGAGGTCCCGGTCCCCGAGAAGCTGCTCGAGGACGAGATCAACACCCGCAAGCACAACCTCGAGCACCACCAGCTCGGCCAGATGGGCCTCGACCTCGCGAAGTACCTGGAGATCCAGGGCAAGACCGAGGAGGAGTTCGAGACCGAGACCCGCGAGGCCGCGGTCAAGGGCATCAAGACCCAGTTCGTGCTCGACGAGCTCGTCAAGCAGGAGAAGCTGAACGTCAACCAGGAGGAGCTCACCGAGCACCTCATGCGGCGCGCCGCCTCCTCCGGCATGTCCCCCGACCAGTTCGCCCAGGCCGTCGTCGAGCAGGGCCAGGTCCCGCTCCTCGTCGGCGAGGTCGCCCGCGGCAAGGCCCTGGCCTCCGTGGTCGAGAAGGCCACGGTCAAGGACACCAACGGCGAGATCGTGGACCTCGAGGACGAGGAAGAGGACGAGGCCACCGAGTCGGCCGAGGCCACCGAGTCGGCCGAGGGCGCCGAGCAGGCCGGGGCCACCGAGTCCGCGGCCGAGGAGAAGACCGAGGGCTGACCCTCGCGTCCCACGCGACCGACGTACGAAGGGCCCCGGCGATCACGCCGGGGCCCTTCGCCGTACGGCGGGACGACGTCCCCGGGAGCGCGGGGCGACGCCGGTGTGCGGCTCCGCCGCCCGCAAACCGAACAGGCGCCCCTCTACGCCCCCGGCGAACACCCCCGTTACCGGGATTCCCCGGCGGAGCCACCGCGTTAGGGTCCATGAATAACGGGGGGCCAGGAAACCACGGCGAAACCGCCGGGGCCCCCGCAGGGATACGTGAGACGGCCCGGCGCCGTCGCAAGACGAGCAGGTGGATACGTGACGAATCTGATGCCCTCCGCCGCCGGCGAGCCCTCCATCGGTGGTGGCCTCGGCGACCAGGTCTACAACCGGCTGCTCAACGAGCGGATCATCTTCCTCGGCCAGCCGGTCGACGACGACATTGCCAACAAGATCACCGCACAGCTGCTGCTCCTTGCCGCCGACCCGGACAAGGACATCTACCTGTACATCAACAGCCCCGGCGGCTCCATCACGGCCGGCATGGCGATCTACGACACCATGCAGTTCATCAAGAACGACGTGGTGACCATCGCCATGGGCCTCGCGGCCTCGATGGGCCAGTTCCTGCTGAGCGCCGGCACCCCCGGCAAGCGTTTCGCGCTGCCGAACGCCGAGATCCTGATCCACCAGCCGTCCGCCGGTCTGGCCGGCTCGGCCTCGGACATCAAGATCCACGCCGAGCGGCTGCTGCACACCAAGAAGCGCATGGCCGAGCTGACCTCCCAGCACACCGGCCAGTCGGTCGAGCAGATCACCCGCGACTCCGACCGCGACCGCTGGTTCGACGCCTTCGAGGCCAAGGAGTACGGCCTCATCGACGACGTGATCCCCACGGCCGCCGGCATGCCGGGCGGCGGCGGCACCGGGGCCTGAGCGGCCTCACGGGGCCCTCACGGCCCCGTGGACGCCCCCGGGCCCCAGGGCCCGGCATCGACAAGCCCCAGCAGCCCCAGCCGACCGCCTCAGCCCCTTTCAGGAGACACCGTGAACAGCTTCCCCGGCAGCGGCCTGTACGACCGCACGCCCGCCGCCTCCGAGAGCCGGTACACCGGCCCCTCGGCCGAGTCCCGCTACGTCATCCCGCGCTTCGTCGAGCGCACCTCCCAGGGCATCCGCGAGTACGACCCGTACGCGAAGCTCTTCGAGGAGCGCGTGATCTTCCTCGGCGTCCAGATCGACGACGCCTCGGCCAACGACGTCATGGCGCAGCTGCTGTGCCTGGAGTCGATGGACCCCGACCGGGACATCTCGGTCTACATCAACAGCCCCGGCGGTTCCTTCACCGCGCTCACGGCGATCTACGACACGATGCAGTACGTGAAGCCGGACATCCAGACGGTCTGCATGGGCCAGGCGGCCTCCGCCGCCGCCGTCCTGCTGGCCGCCGGCACGCCCGGCAAGCGCATGGCGCTGCCGAACGCGCGCGTGCTGATCCACCAGCCGTACAGCGAGACCGGCCGCGGTCAGGTCTCCGACCTGGAGATCGCCGCCAACGAGATCCTCCGGATGCGGAGCCAGCTGGAGGAGATGCTGGCCAAGCACTCCACCCGGCCGCTCGACAAGATCCGCGAGGACATCGAGCGCGACAAGATCCTCACGGCCGAGGACGCGCTGGAGTACGGCCTGATCGACCAGATCATCACCACCCGGAAGATGGACAACTCCAGCCTGCGCTGACGCGGGACGGGGGTGTAACGTCTGCCGCCCCTTGGCACGGTTTGGGACGGTCCACGTCAAAGTGAACCGTGCCAAGGGGGGCCCGAACGGGGGGCCAGGCAAGGTACCGTCGGACATAAGGCAGCACCAGGAGCCGCCGGACGCCCGCGTCCAGGCGACTCCCAGGCGAAGGGGAAGCACACCGTGGCACGCATCGGTGACGGCGGCGATCTGCTCAAGTGCTCGTTCTGCGGCAAGAGCCAGAAGCAGGTCAAGAAGCTCATCGCAGGGCCCGGTGTGTACATCTGCGACGAGTGCATCGATCTCTGCAACGAGATCATCGAGGAAGAGCTCGCCGAGACCAGCGAGGTCCGCTGGGAGGAACTGCCCAAGCCCCGCGAGATCTACGAGTTCCTCGAGGGGTACGTGGTGGGGCAGGAGGCGGCCAAGAAGGCCCTCTCCGTCGCCGTGTACAACCACTACAAGCGCGTCCAGGCCGGCGAGAACGGCGGCGCGCAGGGCCGTGACGACGCCATCGAGCTGGCGAAGTCCAACATCCTCCTGCTGGGCCCCACGGGCTCCGGCAAGACCCTGCTGGCCCAGACCCTCGCCCGCATGCTGAACGTCCCGTTCGCGATCGCCGACGCCACGGCGCTCACGGAGGCGGGGTACGTCGGCGAGGACGTCGAGAACATCCTGCTGAAGCTGATCCAGGCGGCCGACTACGACGTCAAGAAGGCCGAGACCGGGATCATCTACATCGACGAGATCGACAAGGTCGCCCGGAAGAGCGAGAACCCGTCGATCACCCGTGACGTCAGCGGTGAGGGCGTGCAGCAGGCCCTGCTGAAGATCCTCGAGGGCACCACGGCCTCCGTCCCGCCGCAGGGCGGCCGCAAGCACCCGCACCAGGAGTTCATCCAGATCGACACGACGAACGTGCTGTTCATCGTGGGCGGCGCCTTCGCCGGACTGGAGAAGATCATCGAGGGCCGGGCGGGCGCCAAGGGCATCGGCTTCGGCGCGACGATCATCTCCAAGCAGGAGCGGGAGTCCAAGGACCAGTTCGAGGAGGTCATGCCGGAGGACCTGGTCAAGTTCGGCATGATCCCCGAGTTCATCGGCCGGCTCCCGGTCATCACCAGCGTCCACAACCTCGACCGCGAGGCCCTGCTCCAGATCCTCGTCGAGCCGCGCAACGCGCTGGTGAAGCAGTACCAGCGCCTCTTCGAACTCGACGGCGTGGAGCTGGACTTCGAGCGCGAGGCGCTGGAGGCCATCGCCGACCAGGCCATCCTCCGCCAGACCGGCGCCCGCGGCCTGCGCGCCATCATGGAGGAGGTCCTCCAGGGCGTGATGTACGAGGTCCCGTCCCGCAAGGACGTCGCCCGCGTCGTCATCACGGCCGACGTGGTCCTCTCCAACGTCAACCCGACCCTGATCCCGCGCGACGCCCGCGGCCGGGGCTCGGGCGAGCAGAAGACGGCGTAGACGCCCCACACCGACGCGAAAGGGGCCCCGGCATCGGCCGGGGCCCCTTTCGCACGTGCACGCGTCGCGTCAGGCCTTGACGCGGACGTCCTCGCGGAACTCGGCGGTCAGCTCGGCGGCCTTCCCCAGGTCGCCGGCCTTGCCGGCCATGGCGTCGGCCAGTTCGATGTGGATGACGACGCCCAGCGTGCTGTGGTCGCCCCAGATGCACACCGGCACGCTGAACTCCGACGGCCCGACGGCCGCGTCCCCCGACTCGGCGTCGCTGTTGCTGACCTTCGTCTCCTGGCACTTCAGGACCGCGCCGTCCAGACCGTCCGGCTGGTAGCTCTTCGGGCTGCCGACGACCTCCCCCTCGGTCCCCTCGTCCTGGGAGGCGTTCTTCTTCATCTCGGCGAACATGGCGTCGACGACCTTCTCCGGGTCGCCGATGTCGCCGTAGACCCCCATGAAGTTGATCATCTTCATGGCGAGCGGATTGGACTCGTCCCCGGCCTGGTAGCCGGCGTTGACGTCCTTGGCGTCCTTGACGCCGTACTTCTCGGCGTTCTTGATGTCCTTCTCGTCGAATCCGCCACTGTCCGCGGCGTCACCCTTCTTGTACTCGCCGCCGAGCACGGTCGCCGGCGTGGTGAGCTTGTGCGGGCCGTCGTCCTCCGGGCCGCCGGTTCCGCCGCCCGAGCCGAGCACGAAGTACGCGCCCACGCCGAGGGCCGCGACGATGGCGACGGCGCCGATGACGATCCCGGCCTTCTTGCCGCCGCCGCCC
>NZ_LGCN01000211.1 GCF_001279005.1 Streptomyces caelestis | reverse complement strand
CGGGGCCTGCGGCGGCTGGCCGTAAGGCCCCGGCTGGCCGTACGGTCCGGGCTGCTGCGGCTGCCCGCCGTACGGGCCCGGCTGGTTGTAGCTCATTGCTTGGGTTTCCCTCGAGTCGCTGATGTGGTGCCGGTCAGGCCTTGACGCGGATCTGTTCGCGGAGCTTGGTGGTGAGGTCGACCGCGGTGTCCTTGCCGACGCCCGTGCCGTTGTTGTCACCGGGCGAGACCATGGCGACCGTGCTGTGGTCGGCCCAGGCGCAGAACCAGTCGGTCGACTCCTTCTTGGTCAGCGCGTTGGTGCTCTTGGTCGACTGGCACTTGGCGACCGCGCCGTCGATCTCGACCTCCTCGGGGTCGCCGACCAGCTCGGCGTTCTGCATGCCGCCGGTGTCACCGGTGGAGCTCTCCTCGACCTTCTCCTGGATGTTGGCGAAGAACTTGTCCAGGACGGTCTGGGGCTCGGCGATCTCGCCGTACCCGCCCACCATCGTCATGCCCTTGGCGGTCAGCAGCTCGGCCCGGTCGGGGAGCGTGGAGGGATCCTGCGGGTCGTAGCCGCCGAAGTCGGCGGTCGACCACTGCCCGACGATGGCCGTACCGTTCTTGACGCCGCTCTTCTCCATGTCCTTCGCGGTGTCGGAGTCGCTGCTCTCGTTGCCCTCGCCGGCCAGCTTGTACTCGCCGAGCACGGTCGCCGGCGTGGTGAGCTTGTGCGCTCCGTCGTCTTCCAGGCCGCCGGTGCCGCCGCCCGAGCCGAGCACGAAGTACGCGCCCACGCCGAGGGCCGCGACGATGGCGACGGCGCCGATGACGATCCCGGCCTTCTTGCCGCCGCCGCCC
>NZ_LGCN01000210.1 GCF_001279005.1 Streptomyces caelestis | reverse complement strand
CGGGGCCTGCGGCGGCTGGCCGTAAGGCCCCGGCTGGCCGTACGGTCCGGGCTGCTGCGGCTGCCCGCCGTACGGGCCCGGCTGGTTGTAGCTCATTGCGGAGTTCCCCCTCCAGATGCTTATGCGTTGCTGACATCCTGACCCAGGAAGGATGCGTTCAGGCCGGCGGGGGTCGCACCGTTACAGAGAAACGCGTTTCGGGACAGGCTCGTGACGCCTCTAAACTGAGCCCCGTGACCGAGAACGCTCAGCAGGAGCCACCAGCGCCCACGACCGAACTGCCGACCCAGTACGCGCCGGCCGATGTAGAGGGGCCGCTGTACGAGCGCTGGGTGGAGCGCGGTTACTTCGAAGCGGACGCGGGGAGCGAGAAGCCTCCGTACACCGTCGTCATCCCGCCGCCGAACGTCACCGGCAGCCTGCACCTCGGGCACGCGTTCGAGCACACGCTGATCGACGCCCTCACCCGCCGCAAGCGCATGCAGGGCTTCGAGACGCTGTGGCAGCCCGGCATGGACCACGCCGGCATCGCCACGCAGAACGTCGTCGAGCGGGAACTCGCCAAGGAGGGCAAGTCCCGCCACGACCTCGGCCGCGAGGCGTTCATCGAGCGCGTCTGGCGGTGGAAGGGCGAGTCCGGCGGCCAGATCTCCGGTCAGATGCGCCGCCTCGGCGACGGCGTCGCCTGGTCGCGTGAGCGCTTCACCATGGACGAGGGCCTGTCCCAGGCCGTCCAGACCATCTTCAAGCGGCTCTACGACGACGAGCTGATCTACCGCGCCGAGCGCATCATCAACTGGTGCCCGCGCTGTCTGACCGCGATCTCCGACATCGAGGTCGACTACCAGGAGGACGACGGCGAGCTCGTCTCCATGAAGTACGGCGACGGGGACGACGCCATCGTCGTCGCCACGACCCGCGCCGAGACGATGCTCGGTGACACCGCCGTCGCCGTCCATCCCGAGGACGAGCGCTACAAGCACCTGGTCGGCACGCTCGTCAAGCTGCCGCTGACCGACCGCTCCATCCCGGTCGTCGCCGACGAGCACGTCGACCCCGAGTTCGGCACGGGCGCCGTCAAGGTGACCCCGGCGCACGACCCGAACGACTTCGAGATCGGCCGGCGCCACGGCCTGCCGTCCATCGCCGTGATGGACGAGCACGCGGTCATCACCGCCCACGGCCCCTTCCAGGGCCTGGACCGGCTCGAGGCCCGCTCCGCCATCGTCGCCGCGCTGCGCGCCGAGGGCCGGATCGTCGCCGAGAAGCGGCCGTACGTCCACTCGGTCGGCCACTGCTCGCGTTGCAAGACCACCATCGAGCCGCGGCTGTCCATGCAGTGGTGGGTCAAGGTCGGCCCGCTGGCGAAGGCGGCCGGTGACGCCGTCCGCGAGGGCAAGGTCAAGATCCATCCGCAGGAGATGGAGAAGCGGTACTTCGACTGGGTCGACAACCTCCACGACTGGTGCATCTCGCGGCAGTTGTGGTGGGGCCACCGCATCCCGGTCTGGTACGGGCCGAACGGCGAGGTCGTCTGCGTCGGACCGGACGAGGAGGCCCCGAGCGGCGAGGGCTGGCACCAGGACACCGACGTCCTCGACACCTGGTTCTCCTCGGGCCTGTGGCCGTTCTCCACGCTCGGCTGGCCCGAGCGGACCGAGTCGCTCGCGAAGTTCTATCCCAACTCCGTCCTGGTCACCGGCTACGACATCCTCTTCTTCTGGGTCGCCCGGATGATGATGTTCGGCCTGTACGCGATGGACGGCACCCCGCCGTTCCACACCATCGCCCTGCACGGCATGGTCCGCGACCAGTTCGGCAAGAAGATGTCGAAGTCCTTCGGCAACGCGGTCAACCCGCTGGACTGGATGGACACGTACGGGTCCGACGCCCTGCGCTTCACGCTCGCGCGCGGCGCCAACCCGGGCGTCGACGTGCCGATCGGCGAGGACTGGGTCCAGGGCTCGCGCAACTTCGCCAACAAGATCTGGAACGCGACGCGCTTCGCGATGATGAACGGTGCGACGGTCGAGGGTCCGCTGCCGGACGCGTCGAGGATGTCGCCGACCGACCGCTGGATCCTGTCCCGGCTGAACTCGGTCGTCGCCGAGGTCGACGCGTACTACGACGACTTCCAGTTCGCCAAGCTGTCGGACGCGCTGTTCCACTTCGCGTGGGACGAGGTCTTCGACTGGTACGTCGAGCTGTCCAAGACGACGTTCCAGGCGGGCGGGGAGCCGGCCGAGGTCAGCAAGCGGGTCCTCGGCGAGGTCCTCGACGTCACGCTGAAGCTCCTCCACCCGGTCGTCCCGTTCGTCACGGAGACGCTGTGGACGACGCTGACGGGGGGCGAGTCGGTCGTCATCGCCGACTGGCCGTCCGACAGCGGTTTCCGGGACGCGGACGCCGAGCGGGAGATCGGGACGCTCCAGTCGGTGATCACCGAGGTCCGCCGCTTCCGTGCCGACCAGGGGCTCCAGCCGGGCCAGCGGGTCCCGGCCCGCCTGACGCTCGACGGGACGGCGCTCGCCGCGCACGAGCCGGCCATCCGCCAGCTGCTGCGCCTCCAGCCGGAGGGGGAGTCCTTCACGGCCACGGCGACCCTGCCGGTCGCGGGTGTCGAGGTCGCGCTGGACCTGTCCGGTGTGATCGACGTGGCCGCCGAGCGCAAGCGCCTGGCCAAGGACCTCGCCGCCGCCGAGAAGGAGAAGTCCCAGGCGACGGCGAAGCTCGGCAACGAGGCGTTCCTGTCGAAGGCGCCGGACCACGTGGTCGACAAGATCCGCACCCGCCTGGCGAAGGCGGAGGAGGACATCACCCGAATCCAGTCCCAACTCGACCGCCTGCCCCCGGCGTAACCCCACCGCCGCTGCGGTCAGCCGCACCCGCACCGCTGCGGGCAGTCGTGCCTCCCCAGTGCCTCAAGGGCCTGGGAGTTACCCCCAGGGCGATGGGGGTACCTCCCGCTCATGGGGGTGTCCCCCCGCTCATGGGGGTCCCCCCGCTCGAGCGAAGCCGAGAGTGGGGGAGGAGTCGAGGGTGGGGGAGGGTGGGCGCCGGGGGAGGCACTCCGCAGGCGCGGGTGAGTGAAGCGCCGTGACGGCGACCGAAGGCTCCTGGAACCACATGGCTCCGGGAGCCTTCGGCCGTCCGGGGGCGGTTGGCGCCGCTCGGCTTCGACGAGGTGCCGCCCCCGGCGGAGGCACCCCCAGCGGCACGACCGCCCGCGGGCTGTGGCGGCACGAGGGGCGCGGGCCGGGATACGTAGACTGGTCTGCGTGAGTGAGCTCCCCCCGAACGACAGCGGCTCCTTCGACGAGATCGTCGAGGCCGAGACCGACCGCGACCCCGACCTCGCGGTGATCGAGGCCGGCAGCCGCACCCTGCGCACGCAGGGCGGCCCGCCCCAGGCGGACGTGCCCGCCCGCCCCGAGGACCCCGAGGTCGACAAGGCCCTGCGCGAGGTCGAGGCGGAGCTCGCCACCCGCTGGGGCGAGACCAAGCTGGAGCCCTCGGTCGCCCGCATCGCCGCGCTGATGGACGTCCTGGGCGAGCCGCAGCGCTCGTACCCCTCGATCCACATCACCGGCACCAACGGCAAGACCTCCACCGCCCGCATGATCGAGGCCCTGCTCGGCGCCTTCGAGCTGCGCACCGGCCGTTACACCTCCCCGCACGTCCAGTCGATCACCGAGCGGATCAGCCTCGACGGGGCCCCGGTCCCCGCCGAGCGGTTCGTCGAGACGTACCAGGACGTCAAGCCGTACGTCGAGATGGTCGACGCCCGGCAGGAGTACCGGCTGTCCTTCTTCGAGGTGCTCACCGGCATGGCGTACGCCGCCTTCGCCGACGCCCCCGTGGACGTGGCGGTCGTCGAGGTCGGCATGGGCGGCAGCTGGGACGCGACGAACGTGATCGACGCCGGCGTCGCCGTGGTGACGCCGATCGACCTCGACCACACCGACCGGCTCGGCACCACGCCCGCCGAGATCGCCGCCGAGAAGTCCGGCATCGTCAAGCGGGACGCGACGGTGATCATGGCGCAGCAGCCGGTGGACGCCGCTCAGGTGCTGCTGAAGAAGGCCGTCGAGGTGGACGCGACGGTGGCCCGGGAGGGCCTGGAGTTCGGGGTCGTGGCCCGGCAGGTCGCCGTCGGCGGCCAGTTGGTGACGCTGCGCGGACTCGGCGGCGAGTACCCCGAGGTGTACCTCCCGCTGCACGGCGAACACCAGGCCCACAACGCGGCCGTGGCGCTCGCCGCGGTGGAGGCGTTCTTCGGCGTCGGCGCCCAGCACGCCCAGCCGCTCGACATCGACACCGTGCGCAAGGCGTTCGCCGCCGTCGCCTCCCCGGGCCGGCTGGAGGTCGTACGGCGTTCGCCGACCGTCGTCCTGGACGCCGCCCACAACCCGGCGGGCGCGCGGGCGGTGGCCGCGGCGATCGGGGAGGCGTTCCAGTTCAGCCGGCTCATCGGTGTGGTCGGCGCGAGCGGCGACAAGAACGTGCGCGGACTGCTGGAGGCGTTCGAGCCGGTCTTCGCCGAGGTCGTCGTCACCCGGAACACCAGCCACCGCGCGATGGACGCCGACGAGCTGGCGGCGATCGCCGTCGAGGTGTTCGGCGAGGACCGCGTCCAGGTCGAGCCGCGGCTGCCGGACGCCCTGGAGGCGGCGATCACGCTGGCCGAGGAGGAGGGCGAGTTCGCGGGCGGCGGTGTGCTCGTCACCGGTTCCGTCATCACCGTCGGCGAGGCCCGACTGCTCCTGGGGAAGGGCTGAGATCCCGTGCGTACGCTCTGTGCCTCGACCCTGATCGGCGAGTTCTTCATCATCGGTTTCGCCGGGCTGGTCGCGATGAAGGACGCGGACCTGTCCACCGGCACGGTGTGGACGGTCTGCGGCATCGCGATGTTCCTGTGCGTGGCCCTGTGCGGGATGATCACGCGGCCCGGCGGGGTGGTTCTCGGCTGGGCGCTGCAGGTCGCCCTCGTCCTCTCCGGCGTCTTCGTCCCGATGATGTTCTTCATGGGGGCGCTCTTCGCGCTGCTGTGGTGGGCGTCGGTGCACTTCGGGCGAAAGGTGGACGAAGCGAAGGCCCGTTTCGCCGCGCAGCCGGAGCAGCCTGACGCTGCGTGACGGATGTCCCGACACGCCCGGTAATCTCGTGTCCCCGCACCACTTCACGCACAAGGAGCTCCGTCGTGACCCAGCGCACCCTCGTCCTGCTCAAGCCCGACGCCGTACGTCGTGGCCTGACCGGCGAGATCATCAGCCGTATCGAGCGCAAGGCCGGCTGGCAGATCACCGCGCTGGAGCTGCGCGCCCTGGACCAGGACACGCTGGAGCAGCACTACGGCGAGCACAAGGGCAAGCCGTTCTACGAGCCGCTGGTGGAGTTCATGGCCTCAGGCCCGGTCGTGGCGATGATCGTCGAGGGTGAGCGGGTCATCGAGGGGGTACGCCAACTGGCGGGTCCCACGGACCCGATCGCCGCCGCGCCGGGGTCGATCCGCGGCGACTTCGGTGTGATCGTCCGGGAGAACCTGATCCACGCCTCCGACTCCGAGGAGTCCGCCGAGCGCGAGGTGAAGATCTTCTTCCCGGGTCGCGCGTAACGTCACGCATAACGATCACGTCGCGGCCGCGTTCGGCGCGTTTGGCCGTCTGTCGGGCGGTCTGGGGGCTTTGCCCCCGGACCCTTTTCCGGCATATGCGCGGCGTTCGGGGGAACGGATGCCCCCGATGGACCGTCTCCACAAGCAGGGGGGGACGCCATCTGATGACAATGGCGAAGACCCTCGCGCGGTGCTCGCGAAGGCGCGTCTACGATGGAAGCATTCACGTCACCGCACCCACCTCGCCGACCTGAAAAGCCCTCAAAAGCTCGTGGGAAGGCCAGACGAATCCTGATGGGGAACTCAATGTCGTTCATCGGCCGTGACATGGCTGTCGACCTCGGGACCGCCAACACGCTGGTGTACGTCAGGGGTCGCGGGATCGTACTCAACGAGCCGTCCGTCGTCGCGATCAACACCAACACCGGCGGCATCCTCGCGGTCGGTTCCGAGGCGAAGAAGATGATCGGGCGCACGCCCGGCAACATCGTCGCCGTGCGTCCGCTGAAGGACGGTGTCATCGCCGACTTCGAGATCACCGAGCGGATGCTCCGCTACTTCATCCTGAAGATCCACAAGCGGCGGTACCTGGCTCGTCCGCGGGTCGTCGTCTGTGTGCCCTCGGGCATCACCGGCGTCGAGCGCCGCGCCGTCATCGAGGCGTCGTCCCAGGCCGGCGCCCGCCAGGTGCACATCATCGAGGAGCCCATGGCCGCCGCCATCGGCTCCGGACTGCCGGTCCACGAGGCCACCGGCAACATGGTGGTGGACATCGGCGGCGGCACCACGGAGGTCGCGGTCATCTCCCTCGGCGGCATCGTCACCGCCCAGTCCATCCGCGTCGCGGGCGACGAGCTGGACAACGCGATCATCCAGCACATCAAGAAGGAGTACTCCCTCCTGCTGGGTGAGCGGTCGGCCGAACAGATCAAGATCACGATCGGCTCGGCGTACGACCTGGACACCGACGAGCACACCGAGATCCGCGGCCGGGACCTCGTCTCCGGACTGCCGAAGACCGTGGTGATCTCCGCCACCGAAGTGCGCAAGGCGATCGAGGAGCCGGTCAACGCCATCGTGGACGCGGTCAAGACGACCCTCGACAAGTGCCCGCCGGAGCTGTCGGGCGACATCATGGACCGGGGGATCGTGCTGACCGGCGGCGGAGCCCTGCTGCGCGGCCTCGACGAGCGGCTGCGCCGGGAGACGGGCATGCCGATCCACATCGCCGAGGACCCGCTGGACAGCGTGGCGCTCGGCTCCGGCAAGTGCGTCGAGGAGTTCGAGGCGCTTCAGCAGGTGCTCGACGCCCAGCCGCGCAGATGACGCGACGCTTCGGTTCCGCCGTACGGGATGATCGCCCTCCGTACGGCGGATCGTTGATATAGAGGCATAATCTCCCCACGGTGCCTCGAAAAACTGTTCGAAGCACCGTCACCACACCTGAACAGACCCCCACCTCATACCCGTTCTCGACGAGGAAGGCACGGCCGCCGCACGTGAGGGACACACGAGAGAGCCGGCTGCTCCTGGTGCTGCTGATCGCCATCGCGTTCGCACTGATCACGGTGGACATCCGCGGCGGGGAGGATTCACCGGTCGACGGTGCCCGACAGGCCGCGGCGACCGTCTTCGGCCCGATCGAGAACGGTGTGTCCGGCGCGGTCGACCCGATCGGCAACGCCGTCTCCGCCGTCCGCGAGTCCGGCGACCGGCACGACCGGCTCGCCGAGCTGGAGCGGGAGAACACCGCGCTCAAGGCCGAACTCGGCAGCGACGACCGCAACCGCAGCCGCCTCAAGCAGCTCGACGAACTGCTGAAGATCTCCGGCCGGGGCCAGTACGGCATCAAGGGCGCCCAGGTCATCGCCATAGGAGCGGCCCAGGGCTTCTCCTGGACCATCACCATCGACGCCGGAGCCGACGACGGCATCGAGCGCGACATGACCGTCCTCAACCACGACGGACTCGTCGGCCGCGTCACCACCGTCGGCCCCGACACCGCCACCGTGCTGCTCGCCACCGACCCCGACTTCACCGTCGGCACCCGCATGGAGGCCGCCGACGAGCTCGGCTTCGCCTCCGGCCAGGGCGACCGCCCGCTGCGCGTCGAACTCCTCAACGGCAAGGCCGAGATCAAGAAGGGCGACCGTCTGGTCACCTTCGGCTCCCAGGCCGACAAGCCGTTCGTGCCCGGCGTTCCCGTCGGCGTCGTCTCCCGCGTCGACCCCTCCGGCGGCGGCCTCACCCGCACCCTCTCCGTCACGCCGTTCGTCAGCTTCAGCAAACTCGACGTGGTCGGCGTCGTCGTCCAGGCCCCCGAGAAGGACCCGCGCGACACGGTGCTGCCCAAGAAGCCGAAGCCGACCCCCACGCCGACCGTGACGGTGACCGTCACGCCCTCCGCCTCTGCCGACGGCCCGAACCAGCAAGAGCAGTAGGAGCTGTCACCCCATGCGCGTCAACCGGATCCTGCTCTCCAGCTCGCTGATCGTCGTCGCCCTGGTGATCCAGGTGAGTGTCCTCGCCCGGCTCCACCTCCCGGGCGCCGTCCCCGACCTGCTGCTGCTCACCGTCCTGGGCCTCGCCCTGGTCTACGGCCACGTCGGCGGCGCCCTCGTCGGCTTCACCGCCGGACTCCTCGCCGACCTCGCCCCGCCCGCCGACCACGCCGCCGGACGCTACGCCCTCGTGCTGTGCGTCATCGGCTACCTCGCCGGACTCGTCAAACCCGAGAGCGGCCAGGTGAAGTCGGCCACCGGCCCGATGGTCGTGGTCGTCGCCGCCGCCGTCGGCTCCACCCTGCTCTACGCCGGTGTCGGCGCCCTCGTCGGCGACACCGCCGCCCGCCATGTCGGCCTGAGCGGGCTGCTGTTCACCGCCGCCCTGTACGACCTGCTGCTCGCGCCGTTCGTCGTCCCCGGCGTCATGGCCCTGGCCCGGCGCGCCGAGAACGACCCGCTCGCCGAGACCAGCCCCGCCAAGTCCGGCGACGTCGCCTCCGGCTGGCTCTCCGGCGGCACCGGACTGCGCATCGACGGGCAGCGGGGCGGACTGCGGGCCAAGGCGGCCCGTGCCCGGGTGGCCCGCGCCGGACGCATCAAGGGGGTCAAGCGCCTGTGACCTCGCCCAACTTCACCGGAACGAGTGAACGACGACGGAACGCGGGCCCACGGCCCGGCCGTTCACCACTCGTACCCGTACCCGCGTACGCGTTCTGAGAGAGGAGGAAACCGCGTGACCAACATCCCCGAGACCGGCCGCAGCCCGCGGGTCCAGATCCGGCTCGTCGTCATCCAGGTCCTCGTCATCTCCCTCCTCGGCACCCTCGGCGGGCGCCTGTGGTACCTCCAGATCCGCGAGGGCGACCAGTACGCCAAGGAGGCCTCCGGCAACCACGTCCAGCAGGTCGTCCAGCCCGCGGTCCGCGGCTCCATCCTGGACGCCCGCGGAGTACCCCTCGCCGACAACGAGACCCGCCTGGTCGTCTCCGCCTCCCGCACCGACCTGCTGAAGATGAAGGACGACGGCAGGGCGGTCCTCACCAAACTCGCCGGCGTCCTCGGCATGGACGCCGAGGAGGTCCTCCGGAAGGTCCGCCTCTGCGACGCCGAGACCCCCCAGCCCTGCTGGAACGGCTCGCCGTACCAGCCCATCCCCATCACCGACGAGGCCACCGCCAAACAGGCCCTGCAGATCCGCGAGCGCGCCGAGGACTTCCCCGGCATCACCGCCGAGCCGCAGGCCCTGCGCCGCTACCCGAGCCCCGGCAAGGCCAACACCGCCCAGGTCCTCGGTTACCTCTCGCCCGTCACCGACGAGGAGATCACCAAGGCCCAGGACACCAGCTCGCCCTACCTGCGCTCCGACATGGTCGGCCGCTCCGGCCTGGAACGCCAGTACGACAAGCAGCTGCGCGGCAAGGCCGGCGTCACCCGCTACGAGGTCGACAACCTCGGCCGCGTCATCGGCGAGGCCGAGGCCGACCCCGCCGAGCCCGGCGCCAACCTCGTCACCAGCATCGACTCCCGCGTCCAGCGCATCGCCGAGTACGAGCTGAACGAGGCGATGAAGGAAGCCCGCAAGCAGCACGACCACAACACCAACCGCAACTACGAGGCCGACTCCGGCGCCGTCGTGGTCATGGAGGCCAGGACCGGCCGCGTCGTCGCCATGGCCTCCAACCCGACCTACGACCCCAACGCCTGGGTCGGCGGCATCTCCGCCAAGGACTACGCCGCCCTCACCGGCAAGAAGTCCAACTACCCGCTGCTCAACCGCGCCATCCAGGGCCAGTCGGCCCCCGGCTCCATCTTCAAGGTCATCCCCACGGCCGCCGCCATCAAGGCCGGCTACTCCTTCGAAGGCCCCTACAACTGCTCCAGCTCGTACTCCATCGGCGGACAGGTCTTCAAGAACTTCGAGTCCCAGAACCACGGCCCGATCAGCCTCGGCCGCGCCCTGGAGGTGTCCTGCGACACCGTCTTCTACGCCCTCTCCCACGAGGAGTGGAAGCGCGACGGCGGCAACAAGCCGAAGAAGGACGCCGCCGACTGGTTCTACAAGACGGCCCACCAGTTCGGCCTCGGCGCCGAGACCGGCATCGACCTGCCCAACGAGGTCACCGGCCGCGTCCCCGACCGCCAGTGGAAGCTCGACTACTGGACGGCCAACAAGGACGCCTGGTGCAAGTACGGGAAGAAGGACGGCACCTACGCCGAGAAGATCGCCTACGAGAACTGCCTCGAAGGCAACCGGCTGCGCGCGGGTGACTCCGTCAACTACTCCATCGGCCAGGGCGACACGCTCGTCACCCCCATCCAGATGGCCACCATCTACGCGGCCCTCGCCAACGGCGGCACCCTCTACGACCCCACCGTCGGCAAGGCCGTCATCAGCCCCGACGGCAAGACGGTCACGGAGATCGAGCCCCAGCCGCACGGCAAGCTGCCGATGACGAAGAAGACGCTCAGCCAGATAGACGAAGCCCTCGAAGGAGTCGCCACCCGCGGTACGGCCGCGTGGCGATTCGGGGGCTGGCCACAGGACGAGATCCCGATGCACGCCAAGACCGGTACCGCCGAGGTCCACGGCAAGCAGACCACCTCGTGGTTCGCCACGTACACCAAGGACTACTCGATCGTCATGACGATCTCCCAGGGCGGTACGGGCTCCGGCGCCTCGGGCCCCGCCGTGCGCAACATCTACAACGCCCTGTACGGCGTCTCCGAGGACGGCGGGATCGACAAGAAGAAGGCGCTGCTGCCCACGCCGCAGAAGAACCTTCCCAAGGTCCGCACGGACGGCACCATCACCTCCCCGAAGATCTCCAAGGACGCCGCCAAGGACCGGGCGACCCCCTCGCCCGACGCACAGGCCACCACCCCGCAGGGCGACCCGGCCGACCCGCAGCAGACCGGCACGGTCCCCTCACCGGAGAACACCAACCGCGACACCCGCCGCCGCGAGCGACGGCGGGGCGGCGGCGGACCACGACGCGGCGACGGACACCCCCGCCGCCGCGCACGCCACCGGTGCGGCCGCAGCGGAGCACGGAGGACGACGTCATGACCGGCGGCGTCAACAGCTTCCAGGTCTCCGGATACGGACCGGAGCGGGCCGGCTGGACACGGGTCTTCGCCCGCGACTCCCTGGCCCGCCGCCTCGACTGGCCGATACTGTTCTCGGCGCTCGCCCTGTCCCTGCTGGGCTCGCTCCTGGTCTACTCGGCCACCCGCAACCGCACCGAGCTCAACCAGGGCGACCCCTACTACTTCCTGGTCCGGCACTGGCTCAACACCGGCATCGGACTCGCCATGATGATCGGCGTCCTCTGGCTCGGCCACCGCGCCCTGCGCACGGCCGTGCCCCTGCTGTACGGCGCCTCCGTCTTCCTGATCCTGCTGGTGCTCACCCCGCTGGGCTCCACCATCAACGGCGCCCACTCCTGGATCAAGCTCCCCGGCGGCTTCTCCCTCCAGCCCTCCGAGTTCGTGAAGATCACGATCATCCTGGGCATGGCGATGCTGCTCGCCGCCCGCGTCGACGCCGGCGACAAGCCGTACCCCGATCACCGCACGGTCCTCCAGGCCCTCGGGCTGGCCGTCGTCCCCATGCTGATCGTGATGCTCATGCCCGACCTCGGGTCGGTCATGGTCATGGTCATCATCGTGCTCGGCGTGCTGCTCGCCTCCGGCGCCTCCAACCGCTGGACCTTCGGCCTGCTCGGCGCCGGAGCGATCGGCGCGGTCACCGTCTGGCAGCTCGGCATCCTCGACGAGTACCAGATCAACCGCTTCGCCGCCTTCGCCAACCCCGAGCTCGACCCCGCCGGCGTCGGCTACAACACCAACCAGGCCCGCATCGCCATCGGCTCCGGCGGACTCACCGGCTCCGGCCTCTTCCAGGGCTCACAGACCACCGGCCAGTTCGTCCCCGAACAACAGACCGACTTCGTCTTCACCGTCGCCGGCGAGGAACTCGGCTTCGTCGGCGGCGCACTGATCATCGGCCTGCTCGGCATCATCCTCTGGCGCGCCTGCCGCATCGCCCGCGACACCACCGACCTGTACGGCACGACCGTCGCCGCCGGCATCGTCGCCTGGTTCGCCTTCCAGGCCTTCGAGAACATCGGCATGACCCTCGGCATCATGCCCGTCACCGGCCTGCCCCTGCCGTTCGTCTCCTACGGCGGCTCCTCCATGTTCGCCGTCTGGCTCGCCGTGGGCCTGCTGCAGTCCATCCGGATACAACGGCCGATGTCCGCGTGAACCGTCACGGACGCGGAGCGGCGGTCCACCACCGCTCCGCACCCGTGACGACTAGATTCACCCATGACGGATAGATACACCTCATGGCGGACACCAAGCGCGAGATCGAGCGAAAGTACGAGTCCGACGACAGCGGACCGCCCGACCTGACGCGCGTCCCCGGCGTGGCGACCGTCCTCGACAAGGGCGTCACCCACCTGGACGCCACCTACCACGACACCGCCGACCAACGCCTCGCAGCGTCCTCCGTCACCCTGCGCCGCCGCACCGGCGGCTCCGACGCCGGCTGGCACCTGAAGTTCCCCGTCGCCCCCGGAGTGCGCGACGAGATCCGCGCCCCGCTCTCCGACACCCTCCCGGACGAACTCGCCGCCCTCGTCCGCTCCCGCGTCCGCGGCAACGCACTGCTGCCCGTCGTCCGGCTGCGCTCCGACCGCGACGTACGCCACCTCGTGGACGCCGACGGCCGACTGCTCGCCGAAGTCAGCGTCGACACCGTCCACGCCGAACGCCTCACCGGCGACGGCGGCACCGCCCGGTGGACCGAGATCGAGGTCGAGCTCGCCGACGACGGCGACCCCGCCTTCCTCGACAAGGTGGAGAAACGCCTGCGCAAGGCCGGCGTACGCCCCTCGAAGTCCACCTCCAAACTCGCCAGGGCACTGGCCGACACGGCACCGGACACCGCCACGACCGCCGCGACGACGGCCGCACCCGCCACCGCACCGGAAGCCGCCCCGCGGCGGAAACGCCGGTCGAGGGCGGTCGGGAAACCCGTCACCGCCGGCGACCACGTCCTCGCCTACCTCCGCGCCCAGCGCGACGCCCTCGTCGAGCTCGACCCCGCCGTACGCCAGGACGTCCCCGACGCCGTGCACCGCATGCGAGTCGCCACCCGCCGCCTGCGCAGCACCTTCCGCTCCTTCCGCACCGTCCTCGACCGCGAGGCGACCGACCCCATCGGCGACGACCTCAAGTGGCTGGCCGCCGAACTGGGCCTGGACCGCGACCAGGAAGTGCTCGCCGAACGCCTCCGGTCCTCCCTCGACGGCCTGCCCGACGCCCTCGTCGCCGGCCCCGTCGGCCACCGCCTCACCACCTGGGCCGAGGCCCGCCACACCGGAGCCCACGGCCGCCTCACCGGCATCCTCGACTCCCGCCGCCACCTCGACCTCCTCGACGCCCTGGACGCCCTGCTCACCGACCCGCCCCTGCGCGAGAAGGCCCGAGCCGCACCGGAGAAGGTCCTCACCAAGGCCGTCCGCAAGGACCTCGACAAGCTGACCGGCCTCGTCACCCGCGCCCTGGACCTCCCGCCCGGCACCGACCGCGACGTCGCCCTGCACGAGGCCCGCAAGAAGACCAAGCGCACCCGCTACGCCGCCGAGGCCGCCGCCCCCGCGCTCGGCCGGCCGGCGGACGACCTCGTCAAGGCCATGAAGTCGCTCCAGGACCTGTTCGGCGACCACCAGGACAGCGTCATGGCCCGCAAGACCCTCCGCGAACTCGCCGCCGTCGCCCACGCCGCGGGCGAGAGCGCCTTCACCTACGGCGTCCTCCACGCCCGCGAGGAACGCCGCGCGGAACTCGCCGAGGCCGCCCTCCCCGGAGCCTGGAAGTCGGTCACCAAGGACCTCCGGCCCTGGACGACGTAGGGAGTACCCCTCCGGCCGCGTTACGCTGAATGGTCACCCCACTCAGCACACAAAGGTTCGCGAGATGCCTGCCGAAGCCGCCGAGTCTGTCTTCCCGCAGCTCGAAGCTCTGCTCCCGCATGTGCAGAAGCCGATCCAGTACGTCGGCGGAGAGCTCAACTCCACGGTCAAGCCGTGGGACAGCTGCGACGTCCGCTGGGCGCTCATGTACCCCGACGCCTACGAGGTCGGACTGCCCAACCAGGGCGTCATGATCCTCTACGAGGTCCTCAACGAACAGGACGGCGTCCTCGCCGAGCGCACCTACAGCGTCTGGCCGGACCTCGAGGCGCTGATGCGGGAGCACCACGTCCCCCAGTTCACGGTCGACAGCCACCGCCCGGTGAAGGCCTTCGACGTGTTCGGCCTGAGCTTCTCCACCGAGCTCGGCTACACCAACATGCTCACCGCCCTGGACCTGGCCGGCATCCCGCTGGAGGCCAGGGACCGCGGCCTCGACGACCCGATCGTCATGGCCGGCGGCCACGCCGCCTTCAACCCCGAGCCGATCGCCGACTTCATCGACTGCGCGGTCATCGGCGACGGCGAGCAGGCCGTCCTGGAGGTCACGCGGATCGTCCGCGCCTGGAAGGAGGAGGGCCGCCCCGGCGGCCGCGAGGAACTCCTCCTGCGCCTGGCGAAGACCGGCGGCGTGTACGTCCCCGGCTTCTACGACGTCGAGTACCTCCCCGACGGCCGCATCGCCCGCACCGTACCGAACAGGTCGGGCGTCCCGTGGCGCGTCTCCAAGCACACGGTGATGGACCTCGACGAGTGGCCCTACCCCAAGCAGCCCCTCGTCCCGCTCGCGGAGACCGTCCACGAGCGCATGTCCGTGGAGATCTTCCGCGGCTGCACCCGGGGCTGCCGCTTCTGCCAGGCCGGCATGATCACCCGCCCGGTCCGGGAGCGCTCGATCACCGGCATCGGCGAGATGGTCGACAAGGGCCTGAAGGCCACGGGCTTCGAAGAGGTCGGCCTGCTCTCCCTCTCCTCCGCGGACCACTCGGAGATCGGCGACATCGCCAAGGGCCTCGCCGACCGCTACGAAGAGGACAAGATCGGCCTCTCCCTCCCCTCCACCCGCGTCGACGCCTTCAACATCGACCTGGCGAACGAGCTGACCCGCAACGGCCGCCGCTCGGGCCTCACCTTCGCCCCGGAGGGCGGCTCGGAGCGCATCCGCAAGGTCATCAACAAGATGGTCTCGGAGGACGACCTCATCCGGACCGTCGCCACGGCCTACGGCAACGGCTGGCGCCAGGTGAAGCTGTACTTCATGTGCGGCCTGCCCACCGAGACCGACGACGACGTCCTCCAGATCGCCGACATGGCCACCCGCGTGATCGCCAAGGGCCGGGAGGTCTCCGGCTCCAACGACATCCGCTGCACGGTCTCCATCGGCGGCTTCGTCCCCAAGCCGCACACCCCGTTCCAGTGGGCCCCGCAGCTCTCCGCCGAGCAGACGGACGAGCGCCTCGCCAAGCTCCGCGACAAGATCCGCGGCGACAAGAAGTACGGCCGTTCCATCGGCTTCCGCTACCACGACGGCAAGCCCGGCATCGTCGAGGGCCTGCTCTCGCGCGGTGACCGCCGCATCGGCGCGGTCATCCGCGCGGTCTACGAGGACGGCGGCCGCTTCGACGGCTGGCGCGAGCACTTCTCGTACGACCGCTGGATGGACTGCGCCGACAAGGCCCTCGCGCAGTTCGGCGTGGACGTCGACTGGTACACCACCCGCGAGCGCACCTACGAGGAGGTCCTCCCCTGGGACCACCTCGACTCCGGCCTCGACAAGGACTGGCTCTGGGAGGACTGGCAGGACGCCCTCGACGAGACGGAGGTCGAGGACTGCCGCTGGACCCCGTGCTTCGACTGCGGCGTATGTCCGCAGATGGACACGGCCATCCAGATCGGACCGACCGGCAAGAAGCTGCTGCCGCTGACGGTCAAGAACGCGGCGCCGGCGCCGAGCGGTCACGCCCACTGACGTGAGCGGGGCCTCGATCGGGTGATCGAGGCCCCGGAGGCGGGTGAGGGCGAGGCGGCCGCCGTGCCGTGCGCGGCCGAGGGGGCACGACCTCGCCCTGCCCGCCCGGGTGACCACACGGCCCTGTTTCGGGCCGCCTGGTCACGGACCTCCGGCACCTGTCTCAGGCGGTGCCCCTGGTGGTGACGACGTAGCAGCTGGCGTGGCCTCCGCTCTGTTCCCATTTCTCCTGCTGCGGCCACATGTACCAGTAGTCTCCGGCCCGGTCCGCCTCGGAGACCCATCGTCCGGGGGCGGTGCCGTAGGCGGCGCTGCAGGCGGCGGCGGCTTTCTCCCGGGCGGCCGCGCCGCCCGGGTAGGGGCCCGTGCCGAGTTTCCGCTGGGCGAAGATCCTGCCGTCGTGCGCACCCGAGCACGGCACGTCCACGACGGTGTCCACCATCCGCTGGCCCGTGCTGAAGTCGACGCAGCCACCGGGCTTCACCGAGTCGACGGAACGGACCGCCTCGTGGGCCGGTCGGACGGGTCCGTCGGGCTTCGCGGCGGGCTTCGGCACACCGTGTCCGGAGAGCCGGAGGTCGATGGTCAGGGAGGTCATGTCCTTGAACGCGCTGTCCTTCTTCCCCAGGCTCGTCGAGAGGTCCGCTCGCACGTGGGTGACGCGTCCCCGGCTGTCCACGGTGACGGTCGTCGGCAGCGGGGCGCTCTTGCCGGAGAGTCCGATGAAGGGAAGGGACAGCTCGCGAGCGAGGTCCTCGGGAAAGAGTTGCTCGGCGGCGCTGGTGGGCATGTCCGCCTGGTAGGTGCGCCGGGAGCCGTCGGTCCGCCGGGACGTCGCCTCCATGGCACCGAGTCCTTCGAGGAGGGTGCCGCCCACCGGTCCTTCGGTTCCGCGCAGGTGGTCGACGTTGTCGGTGCCGAGGTCCGGACCGGTGTCGCCCATCGTGTACTGGAGCCAGTACGCCGCCGACCCGGCGCGGTAGTGGATGTGTTGGAAGTCGACGAGGACGCGTGCCGAGGGGGTGGCGTTGCCCGTGCCCGGGGTGGCGCCCAGGAGCGTCTCCTTCGTTTCCCGGGGGAGCTTCTTCGACAGTCGCCATTCCGTGGTCGCCTCGCCCGTTCCCTTCGCGAAGTCCATCCGCCCGCTGACGGTCTGCACCGCCCGGCCCTTCTTCGACGCGAAGGTCATGGTCTGGACGAAGTCGGCGCCGCCCGCCTTCTGTGTCTGGCGCAGGGCGTGGAAGACCTGGAGGCCGATCTTCTGGTCGAAGACGGGGTGCTTGGTGACGGGGCGCTCGGCGGGGGTGTCCCGGTCGCCGGAGCAGGCGGTCAGGAGCAGGGATGCGAGGGTGAGCACCGCACCTGTACGGGTAAGGCGTCTGATCATGTCCGTAAGACCCGGCCGGGTCGTGGAGGGTTGTCCTCGCGCGGGTCACGGCTTGGCCGTCCTCGACGGGACGGAGGTCGAGGACGGCCGCCGGACGCCGTGCTTCGGCTGTGGGGCGGGTGGACCGGGCCGCGGGGAGTACGCGTTCCTCCGCGACCGTGTCCTGGAGGGGTTCGGTCGGTGCGACGCGGCCCCCGCCGTCGGCGGAGGCCGTTGGGAGGTCCCCTTCTTGCTGTCGGCGGCGCATCGGGTCGCGGGCGGCGTGGGGGTTCACGGGGTGTGCTGTCCGGGGTGCCGTGGGGATGGCGTGTCACGCGGGCAGGAGTGGGCCGGGGCCCGGAAACGTTCCTGTGCGCCGGGATCGGTGAGCGGTGCGGGGTGGTCCATGGTGGACCGCAGTCGGTGGCGGGGGGCAGCCCGGCGGGGCGGGCGGGTCAGGGTGATCTGGCGGACGAGTTGCTGGAAGCAGGCCAGGGCGGCCGCGCCCGGAAGGGCCGCGGCGGCCGTGTCGGTGACCGTCCGGGGGGCCTGGGCCACGCAGAGCGCGACGGCGACGGACGAGAAGAGGAGGACGACGAACCACGAGTGCAGGGCGCGCCGTTGGTGCAGTGCCGCGCGGAGGACGGACAACGAGCCCGCCAGCCAGGGGCCGTAGACCAGCACGGGCCACCAGGCCGAGGAACTGCCGCTGCTGTGGGCCGTGGTGACGAGGAGCAGGGGGTCGTAGGTGACGACGCCGCTGAGGACGCTGACCATCGACACGGTGACCGCGGTCAGGGCGGCGGTGGCGTAGCTGGCGAGGCGCAGTGCGTCGGGGCGTCGGCGCGGGGGTTTGCGGTGGCCGCGCGGTGCGGCGCGCAGGGGCGGCAGTTCCGCCGTGATCTCCTGGAGGTTGCCCAGGGGACTGCCGGCCGGGGGAGCGGTGACCGGGGTCTCCTCGCGGGGCTGCGGCATGGCGGCGCCGGAGGGTTCCTCGCTGCGGGCCTCCTGGAGCAGATAGGCGAGTTCCTCGGCCGGGTCCCAGTGCGGTACGGGTGATTCCATGGGTTCCGCGTAGACGAGAGGGTCGTAGCGTTCGTCATTCATGTCAGCCGGCCTCGCCGATCCGGTGGCAGGCGAGGTCGGGTTTCCATGAATTCCCCCCGTCGGACCTGATGAGCCCGGGCATGCGTGCCTTCGTCATATAGCGACTAACGGCGGCTGTTTCGCTGGGATGCGTGGCGAATGGGTGAACGCCCGTAGAGAAAATTGTTTTATATAAGTCGCGGAATTCTTATGTCCTATCGGCGTTCGGTGTATGAGATGAGCAATGTCTCGCAGGTGGGATCCGGGCGGGCCGCGCCCGCGTCTCCGTAGGCATGGATCTCGAGAAGCCGGCCCGTCCGCCCGCCGCCGCGCCCGCGGGCGAGGGGTGTCTCGTCGTGGCGGTCCGCCTCCCCGTGCGGGTCGTGGTGCTGGTGCTGGTCGTGCCGGTGCGGCTGGTGTGGGACGCGCTGGCCGTGGCCGGGCGGTTCCTGAACGACACGCTGCTGCGGCCGCTGGGGCGGGCGCTGCGGTGGGCGGGGCGGGCGGTGTTCGTGTGGCCGCTCGTGGGGCTGTGGCGGTATGTCCTCGTGCCGTTCGGCAAGGGACTGGCGTGGCTCGGGAAGGTGCTGGTGGTCCTTCCGGCCGTCGCGTTCCACCGCCATGTGCTGACTCCCCTCGGTCGTGGGGCCGCGTGGGTGTACGCGCGCGTGCTGACGCCGGTCGGTCACGTCCTCGCCGCGATCGGGGCCGGGGCGTGGGCGGGCGCGGTGTGGCTGGCGCGGTGTCTCGTCGTGGTGCCTTCGGCGTGGCTGTACCGGTGGGTCCTGGCCCCGGTGGGGCGGGCGGTCGTCCGGTGCGCGCGGGGCCTGGCGCGGCTGGTGGCGACGGCCGCCGCCGGGATCGGCACGGGGCTGTACTGGGTCGTCCGGATCCTGCTGGTGCTGCCCGCGCTCGCGGTGTGGCGCCGGGTGCTGGCGCCCGTGGGCCGGGTGCTCGCGGTCGTCGCGCGGGAGGCCGGGGAGGCCTTCGGGCATGCCTGGCGCGTCGCCGGGTACGTGTCCCTCACCGTCGGACGGTGGCTGGGGAGGCTCTTCCGGTGGGTGCTCGTGGAGCCGGTGCGATGGGTGTACCGGAGCGTGCTGACCCCGGTGGGGCACGTGGTGCGCGACGCGGTGCTGCGGCCCCTCGGGGACGCCGCCCGGCAGGCCCTCGCCGCCGCCCGCGCTTCGGCGCGGCGGGCACGCGCGGACCTCCGGCGGACGCTGTTCGGCGAACGGGCCGGTGCGGAGGGGGAACCGCAGCTCACGCACCGGCGGGAACCCGACGGCCCGCGGGCACGTACTCTTGGTGGTAGTACGACCGCTCTCACGAAGGACTGAACGACACTGGGCAAGCGACAGCCCGAAGGCCCGCCGCCCGCACCCGCGGTGCAGCGCATCCGACTGCGTTACACCAAGCGCGGCCGCCTCCGGTTCACCAGCCACCGTGACTTCCAGCGCGCCTTCGAGCGTGCGCTGCGCCGCGCCGAGGTGCCGATGGCGTACTCGGCGGGGTTCACACCGCACCCGAAGGTGTCGTACGCCAATGCCGCACCCACCGGCACGGGCAGTGAGGCGGAGTACCTGGAGATCGCGCTCACCGAGCCGCGTGATCCCGAGCGGCTCCGGGCCCTGCTCGACGAGTCGATGCCCGCCGGGCTCGACATCGTCGACGCGGTCGAGGCCCGCGCATCGGGTCTCGCCGACCGGCTGACGGCCTCCGTGTGGGAGCTGCGGCTGGACGGTGTCGGCCCCGAGGACGCCCGCCGTGCGGTGGACGCCTTCAACGCGGCCCCGGCCGTCGAGGTCCAGCGCCGGACCAAGAACGGCGTCCGCACCTTCGACGCCCGCTCGGCGGTCGTGATGCTGGAGAGCGCGGAAACGCACTCGTCGCCGCCCGACGCGGGCGCCGGCTCCACCGGGGCGGCTGACGCCGCGCTCCTTACTGGGCCGACCGACCACCCCTGTGCGATACTGCGGCTGGTTGTTCGGCACGTGACGCCTGCCGTACGACCCGACGACGTCCTGTCCGGTCTCCGCGCCGTGGCCGACCTGGCGCCGCCGGTCCCCGCAGCGGTGACCAGGCTGGCGCAGGGGCTGCTCGATGAAGAGACCGGCACGGTGACCGACCCGCTCGCGCCCGACCGCGAGGCAGCAGTGACCGAGCCGCAATCGGCCGGCGCCACTGCCGCCGCGACGGCGCCGGCGTAAGGAAGGTCCCGCGAAGGGACGGACGTCGTAAGCGCCGCCCACGAACTCGGGAGCCACCTGGGTCGGGCAGCGCACCGACCAGAAGACTTTCGCCAGGCCGTGCGCATTCGGCGTACGGAACCGGCGAGACAGGACACAGAGTGCTCCCGTGCGGCGCCCGCGCCCCGGACGGCGGCGATCGCGCACCGCGCGAGCCGCGGACGTCACCGGCATCGCCGGACCAGGCGCGGCGCCCGGGAGCCTGACGGGAGAAACGCCCGCATGCTCGAACCGACCGAGCCCACCGAGGGCTCCGAACTGAACACTCCCAGCGACACCCTGCCGCCGAGGCGGCGGCGCCGTGCCGCGTCCCGCCCGGCAGGTCCCCCCGCCGGGGCGGCCGACACGACGGCGGAGACCGTCGCGCCGGCCATACCGGCCGCGGAGGACCCCGAGCCCGACGAGGTCGCGGAGCGGGAGGGCGCCGAGGCCGAGAAGGAGGCCGAGCCCGTCGAGGCCCCGGCCCCCGCGCCCCGGCGTCGTCGTGTGGTCCGCCGCGCGGCCGCGCCGGCCGGGGCGCCGGAGTCGGCGGAGGCCGCCGAGACCGTCGTACCGGCGACGCCCGCCGAGCCCGAGGCCGTTCCGGCCCCCGAGCAGCCCGCCGCGGCCACGTCCGAGGACGCGGCCCCGCGCCGCACCCGGCGTCGCGCGACCCGCAGCGTGACCTCGCCGACGGCGACCGCCGAAGCCCCGGCGACCTCCGAAGCCCCGGAGACCGCCCCCGAAACCCCGAAGGCCGCTCCCGCGGTCCCGGAGGCCGCTCCCGAGGCCGTGGAGACCACCGTCGAGGAGACGGCTCCGCGCCGTTCCCGGCGTCGCGCCACGCGCGGTGCGACCTCGCCGGAGGCGTCCACCAAGGCCGCCGAGGCCGCCGCCGAGGCGCCCGAGGCGCCCGAGGTCGCCGGGACGGCGGAGACCGCCGCCGACGCGTCCGAGGAGGCGGCTCCGCGCCGTTCCCGGCGTCGCGCCACGCGGCGTGCCGAAGCACCCGCCGCCGAGGAGGCCCCGGTGACCGAGGCCCCCGAGCCCGCCCAGGCCCCCGAGCCCGCGCAGGCCTCCGAGCCCGCGCAGGCCTCCGAGCCCGCGCAGGCCTCCGAGCCGGTGCGGGCCTCCGAGCCCGCGCAGGCTCCCGAGCCCGTCGCCGACGAGGCCGGCCCGCGGCGTCGGCGCCGGGTGGTCCGCAAGCCCGCCGCCGGCTTCGCCGAGCCCGCCGGATCCGGCGAGACGGAGACTTCGCGGCGGCGCCCCGCGCGTCCGGCCGTCGCCGTGTTCCAGCCGCCGGTGTTCACCGAGCCCCGCTTCCAGACCCCGGAGCGGGCCGCCGCCGAAGCGGCCGCCGAGGTCACCGAACCGGCGGTGGAGCCGGAGCGGACCGAGGAGTCCCCGGAGGAGCAGCCCGCCGCCTCCCGCCGCCGCCGTCGGCGCCGGGGTGCGGGCGACGAGCCCGAGGCCGCTCCCGTGACCCGCGCCGAGGACGAGGCGGAGGAGGCCGAGGAGGCCGAGGACCACGCCGAGGCCGACGACCAGGACGACAGCGAGGCCGCCGGTTCGCGTCGTCGCCGTCGCCGCGGTGGCCGTCGCCGCCGGCGTGGCGACTCCGCCGAGGCCGACTTCGAGGGCGAGGAGTCCGCGGACGCCGGCGCCGAGCAGGCCGTCCAGGACGCCGAGGACACCGCCGAGCAGGTCGAGGAGGACGCGGAGGACGAGGCCGAGTCGGCCGAGGACCGCGAGGACTCCGGATCCAGCAGCAGCCGCCGGCGTCGTCGCCGTCGCCGTCGCGCCGGTGACGGCGGCGGTGAGACCGAGGCGGTCACCGACGACCCCGAGCGCACCGTCGTCAAGGTCCGCGAGCCCCGCCCGAAGGCCGAGCCGTCGGACGAGGTGCAGTCCATCAAGGGCTCCACGCGTCTGGAGGCGAAGAAGCAGCGCCGCCGCGAGGGCCGTGAGCAGGGCCGCCGCCGGGTGCCGATCATCACCGAGGCCGAGTTCCTGGCCCGCCGCGAGGCCGTCGAGCGCGTCATGGTGGTGCGCCAGCACGGCGACCGTACGCAGATCGGCGTCCTGGAGGACGGCGTGCTCGTCGAGCACTACGTCAACAAGGAGCAGGCGACCTCGTACGTCGGCAACGTCTACCTCGGCAAGGTGCAGAACGTGCTGCCGTCGATGGAGGCCGCCTTCATCGACATCGGCAAGGGCCGCAACGCCGTGCTGTACGCCGGCGAGGTCAACTTCGAGGCGCTCGGCATGTCGGGCGGCCCGCGCCGCATCGAGTCCGCGCTGAAGTCGGGGCAGTCGGTCCTGGTGCAGGTCACCAAGGACCCGATCGGGCACAAGGGCGCCCGTCTCACCAGCCAGGTCTCCCTCCCGGGCCGCTACCTCGTGTACGTCCCCGAGGGCTCGATGACCGGCATCAGCCGCAAGCTGCCCGACACCGAGCGGGCCCGGCTGAAGACCATCCTCAAGAAGATCGTCCCCGAGGACGCGGGCGTCATCGTGCGCACCGCCGCCGAGGGCGCGAGCGAGGACGAGCTGCGCCGGGACGTCGAGCGGCTGCAGGGGCAGTGGGAGGAGATCAAGAAGAGGTCCAAGAACGGTGCCGGCACCGCGCCGACGCTGCTGTACGGCGAGCCGGACATGACCGTCCGGGTCGTGCGGGACATCTTCAACGAGGACTTCACCAAGGTCGTCGTCAGCGGTGACGATGCCTGGGAGACCATCCACGGGTACGTGTCGCACGTGGCGCCGGACCTGGCCGGACGGCTGTCCCGGTGGACCAGCGAGGTCGACGTCTTCGCCACGTACCGGATCGACGAGCAGCTCGCCAAGGCGCTGGACCGCAAGGTGTGGCTGCCCAGCGGCGGTTCGCTGGTGATCGACCGGACCGAGGCGATGGTCGTCGTCGACGTCAACACCGGCAAGTTCACCGGCCAGGGCGGCAACCTGGAGGAGACGGTCACCAGGAACAACCTGGAGGCGGCCGAGGAGATCGTGCGTCAGCTGCGGCTGCGCGACCTCGGCGGCATCATCGTCATCGACTTCATCGACATGGTGCTGGAGTCCAACCGGGACCTGGTGCTGCGGCGGCTGCTGGAGTGCCTGGGCCGGGACCGTACGAAGCACCAGGTCGCCGAGGTGACCTCGCTGGGTCTGGTCCAGATGACCCGCAAGCGGGTCGGCCAGGGCCTGCTGGAGTCGTTCTCGGAGACCTGCGTCCACTGCAACGGGCGCGGTGTCATCGTGCACCTGGACCAGCCGGCCGCCGCCGGCGGTGGCGGCAAGCGCCGGAAGCGGGCCCGGGCCGGTGCGGACCAGCCGCACGAGCACGAGGCGGCCGCGAGCGTGGAGACGGCCGAGCAGGAGGCGGAGACGGAGACGGCGGCCGAGGTCGCCGCCGAGGCCGCCGAGCCGGTCGCGCTCCCGGCGCCCGAGTTCGTGCCGGACGAGGAGCTGTACAGCAGCGCCGCCGAGGCGGAGGCCGCGGCGACCCGCGGGCGCACGCGCCGCCGGGCGAGCCGGCGGGCGTCGGCCCCGGCGGGCGCGCCGAGGCGGGAGACCGCTAGGGACAGGGCCGGCCGGCACAAGGCCGAGGAGAGCGAGCGGGCCGAGGCCGAGGCCCCGACGGCGCAGGACGTGACGGCCGCTGAGGAGGCCGCGCGTCCGGTGCAGCCGGAGTCGGCCGCCGAGGCGCTGGCCGAGCCCGCGGCCGTCGAGGACGCGGTGGTCCCCGAGCAGGTCGAGGAGGCCGCCGAGGAGGCCGCGCCCAAGGGCCGTACGCGTCGCCGGGCCACCCGCAAGGCGTCCGCGCCGGCCGGTTCCCCGGCGGGGGCGGAGGCCGCGGTGGTGACGGTCACGGAGCCCGCGGCCCCGGTCGCCGAGGCGCCCGAGCCGAAGCCCGAGGAGGTCCCGTCCGAGGTGTCCGCCGAGGCGCCCGCCGAGACCGGGGCCCCGGCCCGTCCGCGCCGCCGCGCGGTGCGCAAGCCGAGCACGTCGACCGCGTCCGAGGAGACGGCCGTCGTGGTCGTCCCGTCGGTGGCGACGGAGGCGGCGCCCGCCGAGGAGCCCGTCGAGGCGCCCGCGGAGGAAGCCGAGGCCGAGGCCGCCCCGGCCAAGAAGACCGCCCGCAAGGCGGTCAAGAAGGCCACGGCGAAGAAGGCCGCCACCAAGAAGACGGCGGCCAAGAAGACCGCCGCCAAGAAGACGACGGCCAAGAAGGCGGCGGCGAAGACCACCAAGTCGGCCGCCGCCAAGACGACCGCGAAGAAGACGGCGTCGAAGAAGACCGCGGCGGCGGCCCAGCAGCCGTCGTCCTCGGTGACGGCCTCGACGGAGGACTGACCTCCGGATCGTTCGGCGATCGTGATCCGCCCCCGGTTCCACCGGGGGCGGATCTCTTTTCCGCCATGAGGTGGCCGTGAGGGGTTCGAATACGTGAATGGCCGGTGAATCGTTGTTCCTGGCACGTGGTTATGATGTGCCCAAAGATCTACTGCGAAATCAGACAAACGGGGGCTTTCGGTCCCTGTCAAGGTCCACAGTATTGGGGCGCCACACGTGAAGGCTCTCGTGCTTTCCGGGGGAGCGGGAACCCGCCTCCGTCCGATCACCCACACCTCGGCCAAACAGCTCGTGCCGGTCGCCAACAAGCCCGTGCTCTTCTACGGCCTGGAGGCGATCGCCGACGCCGGGATCACCGAGGTCGGGATCATCGTCGGCGACACCGCGGACGAGATCCGCGAGGCGGTGGGGGACGGTTCCCGGTTCGGCATCGAGGTCACCTACATCCCGCAGGACGCGCCCCTGGGCCTCGCGCACGCCGTGCTCATCGCCCAGGACTTCCTCGGCGACGACGACTTCGTCATGTACCTCGGCGACAACTTCATCGTCGGCGGCATCACCGGCCTGGTGGAGGAGTTCCGCACCGAGCGGCCCGACGCGCAGATCCTGCTGACCAAGGTGCCCAACCCCACCTCCTTCGGTGTCGCCGAACTCGGCGCCGACGGCCGCGTGGTGGGCCTGGAGGAGAAGCCGAAGCAGCCGAAGAGCGACCTGGCCCTCGTCGGCGTCTACCTGTTCACCCCGGCCATACACGAGGCGGTCCGCTCCATCGAGCCTTCCTGGCGCGGCGAGTTGGAGATCACGCACGCCATCCAGTGGCTGATCGACCAGAAGCGGGACGTGCGTTCCACCACGATCTCCGGCTACTGGAAGGACACCGGCAACGTCACCGACATGCTGGAGGTCAACCGGTCCGTCCTGGAGACCCTGGAGCCCCACAGCGCGGGCACGGTGGACGAGACCAGCGAGATCATCGGCCGGGTGCGCATCGAGGAAGGCGCCCGGGTCAGCGGCAGCCGGATCGTCGGACCCGCGGTCATCGGCGCCGGTACGGTGGTCAACGACGCGTACGTCGGTCCCTTCACCTCGGTGTCCGAGGGCTGCCGGATCGAGGACAGCGAAATCGAGTACTCCATCGTCCTGCGGGGCGCGTCGGTCACCGGCGTGCGCCGGGTGGAGGCCTCGCTCATCGGGCGCGACGTCGAGGTCACGCCCGCTCCCCGTAACCCCAAGGCCCACCGGCTCGTGCTCGGTGATCACAGCAAGGTGCAGATCTCCTCATGACTACCAGGATCCTGGTGACCGGCGGCGCCGGCTTCATCGGCTCGCACTACGTCCGTACGGTGCTCGGCCCCCAGGGCCCCGGTGACGTCTCGGTCACCGTCCTGGACAAGCTGACGTACGCGGGCAACCCGGCCAACCTCGACGAGGTGCGCGAGCACCCCGGGTTCGCCTTCGTGCAGGGCGACATCTGCGACCCGGAGCTGGTCGGCAAGCTGATGGCCGAGCACGACCAGGTGGTGCACTTCGCCGCCGAGTCCCACGTCGACCGGTCCATCGACGGCGGCGCGGAGTTCGTCCGCACGAACGTGGTCGGCACCCACACGCTCGTCGACGCCGCGCACCGGGCCGGCGTCAGGACCTTCGTGCACATCTCCACCGACGAGGTCTACGGCTCGATCGACGAGGGCTCCTGGCCCGAGACCCACCCGCTGGAGCCCAACTCGCCCTACTCCTCGGCGAAGGCGTCCAGCGACCTGATCGCACTGTCCTACCACCGCACCCACGGCCTGGACGTCCGCGTCACCCGCTGCTCCAACAACTACGGGCACCACCACTTCCCCGAGAAGGTCATCCCCCTCTTCGTCACCAACCTCCTCGACGGCAAGAAGGTCCCGCTGTACGGCGACGGCGGCAACGTCCGCGACTGGCTGCACATCGACGACCACGTCCAGGGCATCGAACTGGTCCGCACCAAGGGCCGCGCGGGCGAGATCTACAACATCGGCGGCGGCACCGAGCTCTCCAACAAGGAGCTCACCGGGCTGCTCCTCGAGGCGTGCGGCGCCGACTGGGAGACCAGCGTCGAGTACGTCGAGGACCGCAAGGGCCACGACCGCCGCTACTCCGTCGACTGCACGAAGATCCGCGAGGAACTGGGCTACGAGCCCCGCAAGGACTTCCGCGAGGGCCTCGCCGAGACCGTCCGGTGGTACCGCGACAACCGTGCCTGGTGGGAGCCGCTGAAGGAGCGCGCGGCACTGAGCTGACGCACCACCCGTCTCGCGCGGGCCCGGGACCGTCCCGGGCCCGTTCAGGCGTTTCCCGCGCGTCCCGGATCCCGCCCGGGGCCCGCGCCACCCGGCACGGAGGACAGGAAGAGGGATGAACCCGACAGAGGAACAGGGGAACACGCCGGCCGGCTGGCTGGTCACCGGGGCGGGCGGGATGCTCGGCCAGGACGTACTGGCCCGGCTGGCCGCGGCGGGGGAGCAGGCCACCGCCCTGGACCGGGCGGCGCTGGACCTCACGGACGCCGACGCCGTACGGCGGGCGCTCGCACACCACCGGCCGGCCGTGGTCGTCAACTGCGCCGCCTGGACCGCCGTGGACGACGCCGAGACCCGCGAGGCCGAGGCGCTCGCGATCAACGGCGACGGCCCGGCCCACCTGGCGGCAGCCTGCGCCCGCACCGGCGCCGTCCTGCTCCACGTCTCCACCGACTACGTCTTCGCGGGCGACGCCGCGACGCCGTACGCCGAGGACGCCCCCACCGCGCCGCGCAGCGCCTACGGCCGCACCAAGCTGGCCGGCGAGCAGGCCGTCCTGAAGACCCTCCCCGACAGCGGCTACGTCGTGCGCACCGCCTGGCTGTACGGAGCGGGCGGCGGCAACTTCGTCCGTACGATGATCAAGCTGGAGGGTCTCAAGGAGACCCTCGACGTCGTCGACGACCAGCGCGGCCAGCCCACCTGGAGCGCCGACCTGGCCGGCCTGCTGCTCGAGCTGGGGCGCGGCGCCCTGGCCGGCACCGCCCCGGCGGGCGTCTACCACGGCACCAGCTCCGGCGAGACCACCTGGTACGGCCTCACCCGCGAGATCTTCCGCCTGCTCGGCACCGACCCGGACCGGGTCCGCCCCACCACCAGCGAGGCGTTCGTCCGTCCCGCCCCCCGCCCGGCGTACAGCGTGCTCGGCCACGAGCGCTTCGCCGCGGCCGGCATCGAGCCGCTGCGCGACTGGCGCGCGGCACTCACCGAGGCGTTCCCGGAGATCCACCGGGTCCGCGAGAAGGAGAACCCCGCGTGACAATCAAGGTCAGCGTCGTCATCGCGGTCTACAACCCGGGCAAGTACGTCGAGGACTGCGTCAACGGTCTGCTCCGGCAGAGCCTCACCCCGGACGAGTTCGAGGTCTTCTTCGTCGACGACGGCTCCACCGACGAGACCCCCGCCCTGCTGGACCGACTGGCGGCCGAGCACCCCCACTTCCACGTCATCCACCAGGAGTCCTCCGGCTGGTCCGGCAAGCCCCGCAACACCGGCATCGACGCCGCCCGGGGCGAGTACGTCATGTTCGTCGACCACGACGACTGGCTCGGCGACGAAGCCCTCGAGCGGATGTACGACTACGGCAAGGCGAACGACGCCGACGTGGTCGTGGGCAAGATGGCGGGCATCGGCCGCCCGGTCCCGCAGGAGCTGTTCCGGGTCAACCGGCCGCGCGCGACGGTGGAGAACGCGCCGTTGATCGACAGCCTCACCCCGCACAAGATGTTCCGGCGGGAGTTCCTCGAACAGCACGGCATGCGCTTCAAGGAGGGCCGCCGCCGGCTGGAGGACCACGTCTTCGTGGTCGAGGCCTACCTGCGGGCCAGGAGCGTCGCCGTCCTCGGCGACTACCTGTGCTACTACCACATCACCCGCGACGACGGCTCCAACGCCGGCTTCCAGCGCTTCGACCCGGTCGGCTACTTCAACAACCTCCGCGAGGCCCTCGACGTGGTCGAGGAGCTCACCGAGCCCGGCCCGCTGCGGGACAAGCTGTTCAGCCGCTGGCTGCGCAACGAGATGGTCGAGCGGCTGCGCGGCAACCGGCTGCTCAAGCTCCCCGAGGACTACGCCGAGGAGCTGTACCGCGAGATCCGCGGTGTCGTCACCGAGCGGTTCGGGCCGGGCGTGTTCGCCCGGGTCGCCCCCACCCAGCGGGTGGTGGCCGGACTGATCGCCGCCGACCTCTACGAGGACGTCCGCGCCCTCGCCCGCTGGGAGGCCGGGATCAGGCCCACCGGCACCTTGGACTCCCTGACCTGGGAGGACGGCGTCCTGAAGGTCGACTTCACCTCCGAGTACCAGGTCGACGGCGAGCCGATGACCTTCCGCCGGGAGGGCGAGCGCGACCTGCTCGGCCTGCCGCTGTCCGACAAGGCGCTCGAGGCGCTGACCGGTCAGGACATCACGCTGGAGGCCCCGGTCGACAAGAGCGACGTGGACCTGGTGGTCCGCCACCGGGAGGACGCCAGGCAGTTCTACCTCCCGGTCGAGTGCGAGCTGCACCGCCTGGACGCGGGGCAGGGCTCCTTCCGCCAGCGGATCACCGCGCGCGCCGTCCTCGACCCGGAGACGGCGGCCGCGGGCGAGCCCTTGGAGAAGGGTCTCTGGGACCTGCACCTGCGCATCAAGTCCTGCGGCTGGAGCAAGGAGACCCGGCTCGGCGCGGTGCGCGGCGAGGACGTGGAGGCCGGACGGCTGGCCGCGCTCACCGGCGGGCCGAGGCGGCTGGTCCTGCCGTACTGGACCGACGGGCCGGGCAACCTCTCCCTCGACGTCGACCAGCACACCAACAAGCTGGAGCGCGAGGCGGTGGCCCGGATGGACCCGGCCGGGGCCGCGGTCGAGGGCTCGGCCGTACGGCTGCCGCTGCCGCTGCACGTCGCGGCGGACGCCGGTGACCCGGTGCGGCTCCGCTTCGAGCGCAAGAACGTGGGCAAGTACCCGGCCGACGCCGTGGTCGACGGCCGTACCGTGAGCGCCGAGCTGCCGCTGGAGAAGCTCACCGGGATGCGCTGGGCGGTCCGCATCGGGGTGCCGTCCGCCGCCCGCGGCGAGGCGAAGTGGACCCGGCTCCCGGTCGACGTGGTGGTCGCCGCCGACGGCACCGCCCGGGTGATCGACCGGCACACCCCGCCGGCCACGTCCGCCGGGTCGAAGCCGGCGACGAAGAAGCCCGCCCCGCCCCGCCCCCTGTGGCGCCGGGCCGCCGGCCGCGTCAAGCGCGCACTGACGAACGAGAAGAAGAGCTGAGGACGGACCCTTCCATGCGACCCCTTTCCCTCCCCGGTGCCTGGGTGTACGAGCCGAAGATCTTCCCCGACGGCCGGGGCAGCTTCCACGAGTGGTTCAAGGCCCCGGTCTTCACCGAGGCGGCGGGCCACCCGCTCACGCTCGCCCAGGCCAACATGTCCGTCTCCAGCCGGGGCACCCTGCGCGGCATCCACTTCGCCGACGTGCCCCCCGGCCAGGCCAAGTACGTCAAGTGCGTGCGCGGCGCGGTCCTCGACGTGATCGTGGACATCCGGACCGGCTCCCCCACCTTCGGCCAGTGGGAGGCGGTCCGCCTGGACGACCGGGACCACCACGCGGTCTACCTCTCCGAGGGCCTCGGCCACGGCTTCATGGCACTCACCGACGACGCCACCGTCGTCTACCTCTGCTCCGAGGGCTACGCCCCCGAGCGCGAGCACGGCATCCACCCCCTGGACCCGGCCCTGGGCATCGAGTGGCCCGCCGACCTCACCCCGCTCCTCTCCGCCAAGGACGAGCAGGCTCCCACCCTGGCCGAGGCCCGGGACCAGGGCCTCCTGCCCTCCTACGAGGCGTGCGTGGCCTACCGGGAGGGCCTCGGCGGCTGAACCGTCCGGGTTGGACCGGCTCTCCCCGCGGGGGCCGGTTTGACCCGTTCGGCCACGGCCCCGTAACCTTGACCGTCGGCGTGTCCATCGGGACCGCCACATCCCCGTAAACCTCTTCCTTCCGGGTGCTCCGGTGGCCGGGAGAGGTCGTCCGTGTTCCTGGCCGGGCGGCTGGCCTGCGGGGGTGCCGTTCTTCGAGTGAGAGTGAGATCCGCGTGTACGCCATCGTGCGCAGCGGTGGTCGCCAGCACAAGGTTGCTGTCGGCGACATCGTTGAGGTTGACAAGATTTCCACCGCCAAGGTGGGCGACACGGTCGAGCTCTCGACCCTGCTCGTCGTCGACGGCGACGCTGTGACCAGCGACCCGTGGGTGCTGGCCGGCATCAAGGTCCAGGCCGAGGTCGTGGACCACCACAAGGGCCAGAAGATCGACATTCTGCGCTACAAGAACAAGACCGGCTACCGCCGTCGTCAGGGCCACCGCCAGCAGTACACGGCGATCAAGGTCACTGAGATCCCCGCGGCTGCGAAGTAAGGGACTGAGGAGACATGGCACACAAGAAGGGCGCATCGTCCACCCGGAACGGTCGCGACTCGAACGCCCAGCGGCTCGGCGTGAAGCGCTTCGGCGGTCAGGCCGTCAACGCGGGTGAGATCCTGGTCCGCCAGCGTGGCACCCACTTCCACCCGGGCGCCGGCGTCGGCCGTGGCGGCGACGACACGCTGTTCGCCCTGCAGGCCGGTGCGGTGCAGTTCGGCACCCACCGTGGCCGCAAGGTCGTGAACATCGTTCCGGTCGCCTGACCGGAAGCTTTCGCGAGGCGGACCTCACTTCCCTCACGGGAAGCGGGTCCGCCTTTCGCGTGTTGGGCAAGAGACAACCCCGTAGTAACTGGAGGCACATCCCATGACCACCTTCGTGGACCGCGTCGAGCTGCACGTCGCCGCGGGTAACGGAGGCCACGGCTGTGCCTCCGTCCACCGTGAGAAGTTCAAGCCGCTCGGCGGGCCCGACGGCGGCAACGGCGGACGCGGCGGCGACGTGATCCTCACCGTCGACCAGTCCGTGACGACGCTCCTCGACTACCACCACTCCCCGCACCGCAAGGCCACCAACGGCAAGCCCGGCGAGGGCGGCAACCGGTCCGGCAAGGACGGGCAGGACCTGGTCCTCCCCGTGCCGGACGGGACCGTCGTCCTGGACGGGGCGGGCAACGTGCTCGCGGACCTGGTCGGGCACGGGACGTCGTACGTCGCCGCCCAGGGCGGACGCGGCGGGCTCGGCAACGCCGCCCTCGCCTCCGCGCGCCGCAAGGCGCCCGGGTTCGCGCTGCTCGGCGAGCCGGGGGACCTGCGGGACATCGTCCTGGAGCTCAAGACCGTCGCCGACGTGGCGCTGGTCGGGTACCCGAGCGCGGGCAAGTCGTCGCTGATCTCCGTGCTCAGCGCCGCCAAGCCGAAGATCGCCGACTACCCCTTCACCACCCTGGTCCCGAACCTCGGCGTGGTCACCGCCGGGTCGACCGTCTACACCATCGCCGACGTGCCCGGCCTCATCCCCGGGGCCAGCCAGGGCAAGGGGCTCGGCCTGGAGTTCCTGCGGCACGTCGAGCGGTGCAGCGTGCTCGTGCACGTGCTGGACACCGCCACGCTGGAGTCCGAGCGCGACCCCGTCTCCGACCTCGACATCATCGAGGAGGAACTGCGGCAGTACGGCGGTCTCGGCGACCGCCCCCGCATCGTCGTCCTCAACAAGATCGACGTCCCCGACGGCAAGGACCTCGCCGAGATGGTGCGCCCCGACCTGGAGGCGCGCGGCTACCGCGTCTTCGAGGTGTCGGCCGTCGCCCACACGGGGCTGAGGGAGCTGTCGTTCGCGCTCGCCGACCTGGTGGCGCAGGCGCGGGCCGCCAAGCCCAAGGAGGAGGCGACGCGGATCGTCATCCGGCCCAAGGCCGTGGACGACGCCGGCTTCACCGTCACCCGCGAGGAGGCCGACGGGGAGCTGCTGTTCCGCGTGCGCGGCGAGAAGCCCGAACGCTGGGTCCGCCAGACCGACTTCAACAACGACGAGGCCGTCGGCTACCTCGCCGACCGGCTCAACCGCCTCGGTGTCGAGGCGGAGTTGATGAAGGCCGGCGCCCGTAACGGCGACGGCGTCGCCATCGGCCCCGAGGACAACGCGGTCGTCTTCGACTGGGAGCCGACCGTCACCGCCGGCGCGGAGATGCTCGGCCGGCGCGGCGAGGACCACCGCTTCGAGGCGCCCCGCCCGGCCGCCCAGCGGCGCCGGGACAAGCAGGCCGAACGGGACGAGTCCGAGCAGGCGTACGACGGTTTCGAGCCGTTCCAGTCGGAGTGACCCCGGGTGAAGTCGTGGTGAACACCCGGGCAACCAACGGGTGTTCCGACCGGTCGTACTGAACGGCAACCCGACCGGTTCGACGACAGGACGCCCGCCATGACCGCGCCTTTCCCACGCCGCAGGAACCTCACCCGCCCCGCACGGATCGCGCTCGCGACCGGCGTGGCACTCGTCGTCGCCGGCGCCCTCGCGGTGCCCGGCGCGTACGCCGCGCCCGCCGAGGGGCCGGCCGCCGGCGCCGCGCAGCCGCGCGACGACTTCGACGGCGACGGCTACGCGGACCTCGCCGTGGCCGCGCCCCAGGCGACCGTCGCCGGCAAGAAGGGCGCCGGGTACGTCGCCGTGCTGTACGGGTCGGCGAACGGGCTGCGCCCCGCGAGCAGGCAGGTGTTCCACCAGAACACCGCCGGCGTCCCCGGCAGTGCCGAGACGGACGACGAGGTCGGCAGCGCGCTCACCACCGCCGACCTCGACCGGGACGGCTACGCCGACCTCGTCGTCGGCGTCGCCCGCGAGGACACCGAGGACGGAGGGGAGAACGCCGGGCTGGTCGAGGTGCTGTGGGGCGGGCCCCAGGGGCTGTCCGGCGGCACCGCGCTCGCCTCGGGACGCGACGCCCACGACGCGCTCGGCGCCGCCGGTCATCTGACCGTCGGGGACGTCAACGGTGACGGCAGCCCGGACGTGGTGACCGTGGAGAACCTGCACGACCTGCGGATCCTCAGGGGCCCCTTCGGCCGGGGCGGCGCCGGGTCGGGCGGTGAGCAGGTGGTGAAGGACGTGTACGACAGCCGCGTCCTCGACCTCGCCGCCGGCGACGTCAACGGCGACGGCCTCACCGACATCGTCGCCACCGAGAACGACGGCGACGAGTTCGACGCCCGCCGGGTCGTGTACTGGCTGGGCGACCGCACCGCCCTCAACCCCTTCACGCTCGTCCACGACATCGACGGCGCCGGCCTCCAGGGCGGCGAGAACCTCGACGTCGGGGACGTGAACGCCGACGGGTACGACGACATCGTGGTCGGCCGGGCCGTGGACGGCTACGACAGCGACCTCGACAACCCGTACGTCAAGGGCGGCCGGGTCACCTGGATCCCCGGCACCGCGAAGGGCCCCGACGGGGTGAAGGCCGTCTTCCTCAACCAGGACCGCCCCGGCGTGCCCGGCACCGCCGAGGACGACGACGCCTTCGGCACCGACGTCCACCTCGGCGACGTCGACGGCGACGGCTACCAGGACGTCGTCACCGGAGTGCCCGGCGAGGACCTCGGCAGCGTGTCCGCGGCCGGCGCCGTCGTCGTGCTGCGCGGCACCGCGAAGGGGCTCACCGGCGCCGGCGCCCTGACGGTCACCCAGAACACCGCGAACGTACCGGGCACCGCCGAGAAGGACGACAGGTTCGGCCGGGCCGTCCACCTCGGCGACACCAACGGCGACGGACGCGCCGACCTCGCCGTCGGCGCGCCGGGGGAGAACTCCGGCGCCGGGTCGGTGTGGTACTTCCGCTCCTCCCCGACGGCCGTCGCGGGCGGCGCCGGGACCTTCGGCGCCGGCACCCTCGGCACGGTGGCCGCCGGGGCGCACCTGGGCATCGCCTTCACCGACTGACGGCCGCGGCCGCGTCGCCCGCCGCTCACCCGACGGACCCGTCGTGTCCACGGGACGTTCCCGTGCCGCGACGGGTTTCCCGTTGTCCCCCTTCTTGTCATGCACGCGAATCACGGTGTTCAGCGGACGGACCGCCCGGACCGCGAGCTTCCCCGTGTCCAAGCGCCATACGAGGCAGGGGAGTCAACCGATGACCGGAGCAGTCCGGCCCGACCGCCGTCGCGTCCTGACCGCAGGCGCCGCCGTGCTCGGCGCCGCCGCCTCCGCCCAGCTGTGGCTGCCGGCCACCGCGCACGCGGCCGAAGCGAAGTTGCCCGACGGCGTGTTCAGCCTGGGCGTGGCCTCCGGCGATCCGCTCCCGGACGGGATCGTCCTGTGGACCCGGCTCGCCCCGGACCCGCTGAACGGCGGCGGCATGCCCGACCGCACCGTGGCCGTGGAGTGGCAGGTCGCCCGGGACGCCCGCTTCAGGAAGGTCGTCCGCCGGGGCGTCGCCCCGGCCCGGCGCGCATACGGGCACAGCGTCCACGTGGACGTACGCGGACTGCGCCCGGACACCGCGTACTGGTTCCGCTTCCGCGCCGGCGGGCAGCTCTCGCGCGTCGGCCGCACCCGTACCGCGCCCGCCCCGCACAGCTTTGGCGGCCGTCTGAAGGTCGCGCTCGCCTCCTGCCAGAACTGGCAGCACGGCTACTTCACCCCGTACGCCGACATGCTGCGGCAGGACCCGGACGTCGTGGTGTTCGTCGGCGACTACATCTACGAGTCCACCCCCTCGGCGACCGGCGTACGGCGCCACGAGGGCACCGGTGAGCCGTACAGCCTCACCCAGTACCGCAACCGGTACGCCCAGTACCGCTCCGACCCGGACCTCGCGGAGATGCACGCCAACGCCCCGTTCGTGGTCACCTTCGACGACCACGAGGTCGACAACGACTTCGCCGGCCAGATCCCGCAGGACCCCGACAAGCAGGCGCACGACCCGTTCGTCGCCCGGCTGACGGCCGCCTACCAGGCGTACTACGAGCACATGCCGGTCCGCGCCACCGCCGTGCCGAACGGCCCGCACATCCGCATGCACCGCCGGCTCGACTTCGGCCGCCTCGCCCGGCTGAACGTGCTGGACACCCGCCAGTACCGCAGCGACCAGGCCACCACCCAGGAAGGCGCCCAGGACCCGACGCTGACCATGCTCGGGGCCGCGCAGAAGCGCTGGCTGGTCGACGGGCTGCGCCACTCGCCCGCCCGCTGGAACCTGATCGCCTCCCAGGTCATGATGGCCGAGACCGACCTCCAGGTCGGCGAGGGCAAGCTCTGGTACTACGACGCCTGGGACGGCTACCAGGCCGAACGCAACGCCCTGCTCCAGGAGTTCCGGCGGGTCAGCAACCCCGTCGTCCTCACCGGCGACCGCCATCTGACGATGATCAGCGACCTGAAGGCGGACTTCGCCGACCCGAGGTCCGCGGTCGTGGGCGCCGAGTTCGTCGGCACGTCCATCTCCAGCAACGGCGACCAGGACCAGGCCGCGTTCCGCGCGCAGTGGGACCCGCGGCGCGCGGACAACCCGCACTGGAAGCTGCTGGACGCCCACCGCGGCTACCACCTGTTCGACATCCGTCGCGACGGTATCGACGCGCGCGTGCGGGTGGTGGACACGGTGCTGCGGCCGCGGGCCACGCCTCGCACGCTGGCCGCGCTGCGGGTGGAGGCGGGACGGCCGGGCGTGCACCTGGCCTGAGCGGGGCGGGGGCGGGTCCGCGGCCCGGCGCTTCGCGGGGCGCCCGGTGCCGGGGCGGGCCGGGGGTGGGGTTGCGCCGCCCGGCGCCTGCGGGGTGCCGCCGCGCCCACCCGTGCCGCCCTGCGGCACGACTGCCCGCGGGAGCGGAGGGCGTGGCGGTGCGGCACTCAGCCGGGTCCCGGGCTCCTCGCACGGCATCCTCAGCGAGCCGTCCTGCCGTGCCTCGGCACGGACACCGACCGTACGGGAGAAGAACCCCCGGCCACCGGCGTGGTCCCCCGCTGCCCGCCGGCACCCGCCTGCTGCACATCGGTCCGCACGAAACCGGCACCACCGCCGTCCGGGGCGCGTTGTTCGCCGCGAAGGAGGAGACGGCGCGGCGTCGACTTCCCGGCGCACAGCCGGCACCCGATCGAGGCCGTCCTCGCCGCCTGCGCCCGGCCCGGGTGCGGGCCACCGGGCGGCGCACCTCCGTGCTCAGCAGCGCGTTCTTCGCGGACGCCGAGGACGGGCGACGATCGGCCGGATCGTCGAGCAGCTCGGCGGCATGGGGGAGAAGCCGAGAGTGGGGGAGGGCGCACGTCCTGGTCACGCCGCGGCCCCTGGCGCGGACCATGCCCTCGCAGTGGCGGCAGTACGGGCGGAACGGGCTGCGGCTGGACCATGAGCCGTGGCTGGAGCACATGCTCCGCCGGCCCCCGTACGACAGGCCCGCCCCCGGCTTCCGGCGCCGGCACGACCGGCTGGTCGGGCGGTGGGCCGGGGCGACCGGTCCCGACCGGGTGACCGTCGTCGTGGTCGACGACCGCGACCGGGACGCGCCGATGCGCACCTTCGAGGCGCTGCCGGTACTGCCCCATGGGCTGCCGCGTCCGGTCCCGGAGACCGCGAACCGTTCCCTCACCCTCGCCGAGACCGAAATGCCGCGGAACCTCGACAAGGAATTCCGCGGCAATGGGCTTCCGGAAGAGCTGTATTCGAAGCCGGTGCGGCACGGCGCGATCGCGCATATGAGGAACGCGTGCGGTCCCACCCCGCGGGACGTGAGGATCCGTACCCCGCGATGGACCCCGGAGGCCGCCGCCGGGATCGGCGCCGAGGCGGCCGCGCGGACCGGCTCCACGGGCGTGCGGATCCTCGGCGACCCGGCGTCGCCGTCCCGCACACCGGCGTCCGGAGGACCGGCGGACGCGCCGCGGCTCGCTCCCGAGGCGGCCGCGCGGGCCCTGTTCGGGACGCTCACCACGGCCGCGGCGACGAGCGGCGCCGGCAAAGGGCGTACCGTTCACCGGACATCGTCGAAGGAACTCGTGAAGGTCCTCGGTCACCGCTGCCCGGAACGGCTGCGCCTGCGCTGAGCCGACCGGGTGGTGTCACGCCTGTCACGCACAGCAATGGCATAACTCCTGTGGAGTTACTCACAAGAATTCACGGTGCGTCCCGGGAACCCTCACCGGGCGCCCGGAGTCCTGGGTGAATGACAGGTGGCGCGCACATATGCGGCAGAGGTCGCTCACCTTGCACTGCGGTAACCACAAGTGGGACCATTTCGCAGTTCCCTGTCGCCCCAAGGTAGGTCACCTGTGTCCCAGCACATAGCCAAGCCCCGTACCACCGCAGTGATCCTGGCCGGCGGTACCGGTCAGCGGGTGGGTCTGTCGATCCCCAAGCAGCTGCTGAAGATCGCCGGCAAGGCAGTCATCGAGCACACCCTGGCCACCTTCGAGAAGGCCGACTCGATCGACGACATCATCGTGCTGATGGCGCCGGGGTACGTGCCCGACATCGAGAAGATCGTCGCCAAGGCCGGGCTCACCAAGGTCACCAAGGTCATCGAGGGCGGCTCGACCCGGAACGAGACCACCGAGCGGGCCATCGCCGCGCTCGGCGAGGGCCTGGCCGAGGGCGAGGACCGCAACGTCCTCTTCCACGACGCCGTGCGCCCCCTGCTGTCGCAGCGCGTCATCGACGACTGCGTGACCGCGCTGGAGCGCTACCAGGCCGTCGACGTGGCCATCCCGTCCGCCGACACCATCATCGTCACGCGCACGCACGGCGAGGACGGCGAGTTCATCACGGAGATCCCGGACCGCTCCCGGCTGCGCCGCGGCCAGACCCCGCAGGCCTTCAAGCTGTCCACCATCCGCCGCGCCTACGAGGTCGCCGCCGGCGACCCCAACTTCCAGGCCACGGACGACTGCTCGGTCGTGCTCAAGTACCTGCCGGACGTGCCGATCCACGTCGTGGCGGGCGACGAGTACAACATGAAGGTCACTCAGCCGGTCGACGTCTTCATCGCCGACAAGCTCTTCCAGCTCGCCTCCACCGCCGCTCCCGAGCAGGTCTCCGAGGAGGCCTACCGGCAGCTGCTCACCGGCAAGACCATGGTGGTCTTCGGCGGTTCGTACGGCATCGGCAAGGACATCGCCGAACTCGCCGAGTCCTACGGCGCCACCGTCTACGCGCTGGGCCGCTCCACCACCGGCACCCACGTGGAGAACCCGGAGGAGGTCGACGACGCGCTGTCCAAGGCGTACGGCGAGACCGGCCGCATCGACTACGTCGTCAACACCGCGGGCGTGCTGCGCATCGGCAAGCTCGCCGAGACCGACAACGCCACCATCGAGGAGGCGCTGAAGGTCAACTACCTGGCCCCGGTGCAGATCGCCCGCTCGGCCTACAAGTACCTCGCGGAGACCGACGGACAGCTGCTGCTGTACACCTCCAGCAGCTACACCCGCGGGCGCGCCGAGTACAGCCTGTACTCCTCGACCAAGGCCGCGATGGTGAACCTCACCCAGGCCCTGTCCGACGAGTGGGCCGGCGACGGCGTCCGGGTGAACTGCATCAACCCGGAGCGCACCGCCACGCCGATGCGCACCAAGGCCTTCGGGCAGGAGCCGGCGGGCAGTCTGCTGTCCTCCGAGGCGGTGGCCCGGACCTCGCTGGACGTGCTGTTGTCCGAGCTCACCGGCCATGTCATCGACGTACGGCAGCAGGACCCGACGGCGGGCGCGGCGCGGGCCACCGGGTTCGAGCAGGCGCTGGCCGCGGTGCTGGACCGTCAGGACGGCGTGTAATAATTGCCGTTAAATAATCTTCCGTAATTCAGGCCTCCGCGGCCTCCTGTTCACGTGGTGAGTCGACGGGAGTTCGCGGGGGCCTGAATCCGTACCTCTCGAATTGCGCACAGGCACAAAACCGGCACTCCCCCCTCCAAGAGCAGGTTATTCGTGATATCCACCGCTATTCGCGTCGCCCGGGTGGGCAGCGCGGCCGAGCTGGCCGCGGCGGCCCTCATGGTGCTGGGCTTCCCCTGCCTCATGCTGGCCGCGCTCGTCCCGAGCATCCCCGCCTTCGCGGCGGCGGCCGCAGTGACGTACCTGGCGGACCACTATCTGCACCGCAAGGGCAGCTACCTGGTCAGCCGCCTCAGCAAGGTGCGGGCCGGCCTGTCGATCCGCTTCCTGATCCGGCAGCTGCTGCTGATCCTGCTGCTGGCCCGCCTGTCCCTCGCGGACAACCTGATCTACTACGGGGCGATCGCCTGCTTCATCGCCTTCTACGGTCTCCAGGCCCCGCACGGCGCGCTCACCACGCTGATCCGCAACCGCCGCCGGATGCCGGTCGCCACCCGCAACGTCGACCTGGCCTCCCGCATCCGCATCCCGGACGCGCCGCCGCGCGCGCTGCTGAACCGGCCCGCGGAGAAGATGCTCCACCTCGACCTCGCGGCGGTCGTCGGCATACTGGCCGGCGCCTCCCTGGAGTCGGCGGCCATCGGCTACACCGGCATCGGCGTCACGGTGGCCGCGGGCACCCTGTACGTCCTCGCCCTGCTGCCCTACGTGCGCGGCCGGAAGACCCCGCCGAGCCCGGAGAAGGTGCTGGACGCGGTCGACGGCTGGCTGCGCGAGTACCGCCCGGAGACCGTGCTGTACTTCTCCGGCTCCAAGGACTCCGCCTACCAGGTCAACATGTGGCTGGAGACCATGGAGCAGCTGGACACCCGTCCGCTGGTCATCCTGCGCGAGCGGGTCATCCTGCAGAACCTGGCGCCCACCACGGTCCCCGTCGTCTGCGTGCCCGGAGGGGTGCACCTGATGAACATGGACCTGTCCACGGTGCGGGTCGCGCTGTACGCGGCGAACGTCGGCAAGAACATCCACATGCTGCGCGTGCCCACCATGAAGCACGTCTTCATCGGCCACGGCGACAGCGACAAGCTCGCCAGCGTCAACCCGTTCAGCAAGGTCTACGACGAGGTGTGGACGGCCGGCCGCGCGGGCCGCGACCGCTACGCCATCGCCGACGTCGGCGTCCGCGACGAGGACATCGTCGAGGTCGGCCGCCCGCAGCTGGCCCCGATCCAGACCTGGCAGGGCGTCCCCGGCGACCGCATGCCGACCGTCCTGTACGCCCCCACCTGGGAGGGCTGGGACGACAACCCCGGCAACACCTCGATCCTGCTGGCCGGCGAGAACATCGTGAAGAAGCTGGTCCAGGCCGACCCGGCGGTGCGCGTCCTGTACAAGCCGCACCCCTTCACCGGCACCCGCAGCCCGCAGGCGAAGGCCGCCCACCAGCGGATCACCGCGCTGATCGAGAAGGCCGCCGCCGCGCGCGCCGCCGACCCGCGCTTCACCGCCGACACCGCCGCCCAGACAGAGGCGCGGGCCGAGCTGGCGCGCATCGAGGCCCGGCTGGCCGAGCTGGCCGGCGGCGCCGACAAGGGCGACGAGGCCGAGGCCTCCCGCGACGGGGTGGTCGACGTGGCCCGGCACGAGGAGACCGCCCGGCTGCGCGCCGAGTGGAACACCGCGTACTGGCGCTCCTTCCCCGACTGGGAGCACCGCGTCATCACGGGCGCCGAGCCGCGCCTGTACGACTGCTTCAACGTCTCCGACGCGATGGTCTCCGACATCTCCAGCGTGGTCTCCGACTTCATCGCCAGCGGCAAGCCGTACGCCGTCACGGACTCCGCCGAGCTGGGCGTGGAGGAGTTCAAGCGGCAGAACACGGCGGTGCGCGCCGCGGTGATCCTGTCCAACGGCGCGAAGGAGCTCGGCGGGCTGCTCGACGCGGTCCGCGCCCCGTCCGCCGACCCGCTGGCCGGGGACCGGGGGGAGCTCAAGCGCTACCTGCTCGGCCCGGACGAGCCGAAGTCCATCGACCGGTTCAACACCGCGGTCGCCCAGCTCGCGCTGAAGGCCGAGACGCGCAACCTCGGCCAGGAGACCCGGATCACCACCGGCGGCCCCGACGTGGAGCTGGCGGACGCGGTGCCCGTGCCGCGGACGTCGGCGGCCGGTGGGGCGGACGGCGTCGACGCCGGCTGACCGGCCCGGCGGGTTCGGCAGGGCTCGGCCCCCGAGGATCGATTCCTCGGGGGCCGAGCCCTTTCACGTGCCCGACAGGCCGTCGGCGGTCCTGTGACGTGGACCACTAAAACAGGTGTCCGACGCAACCTCTCGCTTCGAACTGCCGTCTCACACATAAAGAATGAGGCGATACGGGGGAAACGCCCCGTGACGAGGGGGAAAGTGACCATGGCGCAGCCTGATGTCACCGTGGTCATCGGGGCGTACGAGGCGATGCCGTACCTGACGGAGTGTCTCGCCTCCGTGGAGGCGCAGACCATCGCCCCGGAGCGCGTCGAGGTCATCGCGGTCGACGACGGCTCGACCGACGGCACGGGGGAGTGCCTGGAGGAGTTCGCGGCCCGCGCGCCGATGCCGGTCACCGTGCTGAGGCAGGAGAACTCGGGCGGCCCCAGCGGCCCGCGCAACGTGGGCCTGGCCAAGGCCGCCGGGCGCTACGTCTTCTTCCTGGACGCCGACGACCGGCTGGGCCCCGAGGCCCTCGAGCGGATGGTCGGCATGGCCGACCGGGCCGGCACCGACGTCGTGCTGGGCCGGATCGAAGGCGTCAACCGGGGCGCGCCGAAGTCCATGTGGGGCAGGACGCTGGAGCGCACCGACGTCTACTCCTCCCCCATCAAGTTCACGCTCAGCGCGCAGAAACTGTTCCGCCGCTCGTTACTCGAGCGGCACGGCATGCGGTTCGACGAGTCCCTGTTCACCGGCGAGGACGCGCTGTTCACCATGGAGGCCTATCTGCGGGCCGACGGCGTCTCCGTGATCGCCGACTACACCTGCTACTACCTGGTGGGCCGCGACGACGGCAAGCACGTCACCAGGAGCGGCGGCTACACCCTGCGGTTCGACTCCGCCCGAGCCCTGATGAACCTGATCGCCGGTCTCGTCCCCGAGGGCCCCCGCCGCGACCTGCTCATGGTGCGGCCCTTCACCGTCACCCTGCTGCCCCAGTTCGGCCCCCGGTTCCTCAAGGACACCGACGACGTCCGGCGGCGCAAACTGGAGCTGGCGCGGCCGCTGATGGACGTCCACTGGACCGAGGGCGTCGCCCGGCGGCTGAAGGTCGAGGAGCGGCTGCGGCTGCACCTGGTGGCCGGGCAGCGGCTGGAACCCCTCATGGACGTCCTGCGCTTCGTCCGGGAGAAGGAGCAGCCGCGGGCCCTGCTGGAGCGCCGGGGCCGCCGCGTCTACCTCGCCTACCCGCACTTCCGCGACCGCGCGGCGGGCATCCCCGACTCCGTGTACCTGGCCTCCCCGCGCGAGGCCCGCGCGGTCCCCGGCTACCGCGCGGGCGGCACGGACTCCCTGCCGCGCCGCGCCGCCCGCCGTCTGCTGGCCCCGTTCCGAGCGGTCACGCCGGCCTGAACCCTTCTCGCCCCCGCCGCTCCTCAAACGCCGGAGGGGCTGAATCAGCCCGTCCGGCGTTCGAGGACCAGGCCCGTAGGGCCGAAGGGGGGTCCGGGGGCACAGCCCCCGGGGTCGGGACGGGAAGGGGCGGCGGGGGCGAGGACCCCCTACGGGATGAGCGTGCCGCGGCGCTGGCCGGGAAGCTCCGCGGTGAGGCGACGGGCCGCACGGTCCCTGTGCTCCCGCGCCGCCGTGCACAGAGCCTCCACCGCCGCCGCGAACCGCTGCTGGGCCGTCGGGACGGCCGGACCGAGCAGCCGCCGCTTCAGCTCCGCACGGGCCGTCACGAACTCGTCCTTGTCCGGGTCGCGGACCGCCTCCAGCAGGGCCGGCACCCCGGCCGCGTCCGGCGTCAGCACCGTCGCCGCCGCCACCGTCGGGAACGCCGCGCGGAACGCCTCCTCGGGCAGCCCGCCGGTGTTCGCCACCGCGTACGGCTTCCCGCTCGCCAGGAAGTCGCTGATCACGCTCGACACATCACTGATCAGCAGGTCGGCGACGTTGAAGCAGGCGTACAGGTCGGGCCGGACGTCCGTGACGACCTGGTGCTCCCACTCCGGCAGCGACGCCCAGTACGCCTCCTCCCAGGCCGCCGTCGCCCGTGCCACCGCCTGCGCCCGGCCCGGCTCCGGCGCGGACTGCACCAGCATCCGCTCGACCTGGTCGGCGCCCGCCCGGAAGGCGGCCGTGGTGAGCCGGTCCAGCTCCGCGGCGCGCCGGGCCGGCTCCCCCGACGGCGCGGGGCGCGCCCCGGACCGCTCCCGGTTCGCCGCCCGGATCAGCTCCCGCACGCGCCGGTCGGCGGCGCCCGCCCGCGGGTCCACCGAGCCGGTCAGCGGATGCGGCTTGTACAGCAGCCGCACCCCCGGGTCGGCGAGCAGCGCCCGCACCAGGTTCTCACCGGCCGCGACCACCGAGGTGTTGCCCGGGTTGCCGTCCCAGCCCTCCCAGGTCGGCGCGTACAGCACGGTCACGCAGGCGCCGGCGGGCGGACCCGCGTAGGGGCGCACGGCGTCCAGCTGCGGGCGGCCGATCTCCACCACGTCCTTGTCCTCGACCCCCACCTCGGCCAGCGCGTACCGTTCACGCGCCGCCGGACCGGCCACCCACACCTCGTCGTACGCCTTCGCGTACGGGTTGCAGGACGACAGCTTGTCGCTCTCGCCGTGGTTGACGAAGGCGTGCTTGATCGTGGGGATCCGCAGCACCTGGGAGGTCTTGCCGGAGTTCGACGGGTGGACGAGCACCTGGAGCGTGGACTGCTCCAGACGCATCAGCGTGGACACCTTCGGCAGGCACACGACCGGGATGTCGGTCGCCGCGATCCTCGGCACCATGAACCGCTCCCGCAGCACGATCACCGGCCGTCCGCCGAGCCCGGCCAGCGGCTCCAGCCACATGTTGGCCTGGTAGGCGGAGGACGGACCGCCGGAGAAGTACAGGCCGACCGTCGGCCGGTACTCGGCCAGCCACGCGTCGAACCAGTCGAGCACCTCCCGCTCGCCCGCCGGACGCCGGCCCGGCAGCAGCCGCAGCAGCAGCGCGCACAGGCCCGCGGACGCGAGCAGCAGCGCCAGCGCGACACCGGCCGCCGCACACCGGGCGTCGTCGGTGACCGCCGTCGCCGTCAGCCCGGCCGTGGCGGGCAGGCCGAACACCAGCAGCCGGTGGCCGGGGCGGCGCAGCAGCGCGGCCGGGGCGGGGGACAGGCGCAGCGCCGAGGCGTCGATGTTGCGGGTCAGCACCGGCAGCGTGCGGGTGCGGCGGACCAGCACGGACACCGCCTGGACCGTGCAGTGCAGTGCGTAGAAGGCGAGCAGCCCGGCGACCAGCGGGGCGTACTGCGTCTCCCGGTGCTGCTCGCCGAGCCGCAGCAGGCCCACCACCAGCAGCAGATCGCGCAGTACGTGGCGGACGGTGACGTCCGCGTGCGACTTGGCGAACAGCGCCACCATGTCGGGCTGCCACCGGTACAGCACGCCCTCGACCGCCAGGGACACGGCGGTCGAGACGAGCAGCAGCGGCACGTGGGGGCGCAGCGCGGCGACGGCCTGCGCGGTGAAGGCGGCCGCCAGCACGGCGAGGACGAGCAACGGGGCGGCGGTCCGCCGCCGGGGGGACGAGGGTTCGGGCACTGCGGTCACTCCAGGGTCGACGCAGGACGGGCGCCCGGGTTAACGCGCGCCGGCCTCCGGACGACACGCGGGTGTCCTCGCCGCGGGGAGTGACCGGAGGGCTACGACCCCCCGGAACCCTGGTTCCGGCCCCCCTGCAGTGCCCGGCGCAGGGGAGCGCCCACCACGCGGCGGGCCTTGCGGTACACCGACGTGGGCGCCGGCACGGCCGTGGGCCTGCGCGCCCCGGCCTTCGCCCGGGTCAGCTCCCGCCGCAACCGGGTGTTCTCCTCGGTCAGTTCGCCCACCCGGTTGTTCAGCCAGCCCATGCGGGAGGCGAGGGAGGCGAGGTCGGTGTCGGTCCAGGGGCGCACCCCCGCCGGGAAGTCCAGGGAGCGCAGCTTCTTCTCGAAGGCCGCGCCGCCGTCGCCGTGCGAGAACGTGTTCTCCAGGCCGTTGCGGTCCAGGAACGCCGTGAACCGCTCGAACCGCTCGTGGTGGTTGCCCGTCAGCGCGCTGAGGTCCGTCTCCTCGTACAGCCGCGCCGGGTCGACGTCCTCGGGCAGCTTGTCGATCCGGCGGTGCGGGATCTCGAAGTAGCGGCACAGCTCCAGCGTCCGCGAGTCCGCGCACAGCACGGTCGCGGGCGTGCCGGCCAGCAGCGCGGCGATGTTGCCGTGGATGCGCGAGCCGAAGGAGTAGTCGAAGTCCCGCAGGTCGTCGATCCAGGTGACCGGGTCGACGTAGACGCGGACCTTGCCCTCCCGGTACATCGGGTGGTCCGGGTGCGTCGGCATCGCGGTGACCTTCCCGTTCGGGTCGGACAGGTCCCGCCAGTGCAGCTGCTTGGCGTCGCTGAGGTTCTGGCCTATGAACCGCAGGTTCGGGTAGCGCGCGTGGGTGCGCGAGAGGGTCCGCTCCATGACCGGTTTGCGCACGGCGCTGTGCGAGCCGTTGATCGCTATCCGCGAGTCGGCGGTCAGCTCCTGCGCCCGCTTCTGCACGGGGAGTTCCTTGCCGTACATGAACAGCGACGGGCAGCCGATCACCTCGACGTCGCCGAAGCCCATGTCCTTGAGGTACTTCTCGGTGAACTCGCCCCGCACGCCGATCGAGGCGCTGCGGTCGAGCACCGCGGAGACGAACGCGCGCACGCTCGGTTCCATCGGCTTCAGCCGGTCCGGGTTGTAGCTCAGCCCGGTCTGCGCGCCGACCCCGAGGACGACCACGGGGATCTTCAGCCGGCCGATCAGCCGCGTCAGCCGCTTCAGGCCCGGCTCGAAGGACGGGCGGAAGGCGTTGGCGAGCGGGACGACGAAGGCGTCGTACTCCTCGTTGATCCGCGCCGCCTCGGCCACCTCGGTGCGCATCTCGTTCGAGACCACCTCGGTGCGCGGTGTTTCGAGGATCTTGTGCGCGGCGTCGCTGAAGATCAGGTTGCCGGCGTTGGTGGCGATGACGTCGCGGTGGAGGGCCTCCTCCACGGACATGACCGCGTAGGGGCTCTTGCCGGATCTGAGGAGGATGCGCTTCGTGGGGGGAACGTTGTGTGACACGGAGTTCAAACTACGTTTGCGGAATCTTTGTTTTCTATAGGTGACCGGCACAACCTTCCTCTTGTGAGCGAGCCGTGATCGTACGGTTACCCGCACCGGCCCGTTCCGGGGGCTGGAATGACCGAGCGCCGTCCGATCCGCTTCGCGTAGATTGCCTGGTGGGCGATCGATCGACGTGAGGGACGGGCGGCAGGGTGGCAGGGGCAAGGCAGGCCGTGGGCGAGGCGCGCAGGATCGTCGTGAAGGTCGGCTCCTCGTCGCTGACCACCGCGGCGGGCGGTCTGGACGCGGATCGAGTGGACGCGCTCGTCGACGTGCTGGCGAAGGTGCGCAGAGGAGGGGAACGGGAGATCGTCCTCGTCTCGTCCGGCGCCATCGCCGCCGGTCTCGCCCCGCTGGGCCTGCGCCGCCGCCCCAGGGACCTGGCCCGGCAGCAGGCCGCCGCCAGCGTCGGCCAGGGACTGCTGGTCGCCCGCTACACCGCCTCCTTCGCGCGCTACGGCGTCCGGGTCGGCCAGGTGCTGCTGACCAGCGACGACATGAGCCGCCGCGCCCACCACCGCAACGCCTCCCGCACCCTGGACGAACTGCTGGCGATGGGCGCGTTCCCGATCGTCAACGAGAACGACACCGTCGCCACCGACGAGATCCGCTTCGGCGACAACGACCGGCTCGCCGCCCTCGTGGCCCACCTGGTCCACGCCGACCTGCTGGTCCTGCTCTCCGACGTGGACGGCGTCTACGACGGCGACCCGGCCCGCCCCGGCACCTCGCGGATCGCCGAGGTCAGGGGTCCCGCGGACCTCGCCCACGTCGAGATCGGCAGCGCCGGCCGGGCGGGCGTCGGCACCGGCGGCATGGTCACCAAGGTCGAGGCCGCCTCGATCGCCGCCGCCGCCGGCATCCAGGTGGTGCTGACCAGTGCGGTGCACGCCGCCGACGCCCTCACCGGCGGCGACACCGGCACCTACTTCCACCCCACCGGCCGCCGCTCCGCCGACCGGCTGCTGTGGCTCCAGCACGCCTCCACCCCGCAGGGCGCGATCACCCTGGACGACGGCGCGGTCCGCGCGGTCGTCCAGGGCCGCAAGTCGCTGCTGCCCGCCGGGATCGCCGGCGTCGAGGGCGAGTTCAGCGCGGGCGACCCGGTGGAGCTGCGGGACGGGGAGGGGCGGGCGGTGGCCCGGGGGCTGGTCAACTTCGACGCCAAGGAGATCCCCCTCCTGATCGGCCGCTCGACCCGTGAACTCGCCCGGGATCTCGGACCGGAGTACGAACGCGAGGTCGTACACAGGGACGATCTGGTGGTCCTGCATCCGTAATGTGCCGGAACGTCCGCCCTCGGTGGTGGACGTTCCGCGAAAGTGCCCCGCGATCCCCGGCGGCCTGCTCCACTTTGTTACGAGGACACATCCGCCCGACCACCGGGTGGGTCCGCGCGTGAAGGAGGCCGTCGTGAGACGAGTGCGCCCGGTGACGACACCGTCTCGCGGTGCCGGCTCCCGTGCGGCCGGCGACGAGCGCGCCCTGAGCAGCGTCGCCGCCGGTGACCGGTTCCAGGACGGCGGCGGACCCCGGGACCTGCCCCGCCTGTGGCACGTCACCCTCAGCGTCTCCGGCGCGCCGGCCCCCGTCACGGAGGTCCGGCGGGCGCTGGAACAGCTCGCCCACGACCACCCGTTCCTGCTGACCAGCCGCTACGCCGACGACCACGCGGAGATCCGCTACTGGGAGGAGGCCCGCGACCTGCACGACGCGGCCGCCGTGGCGCTGCGCCTGTGGGGCGAACACCGCCGGACCGCCGGCCTGCCGCCCTGGGAGATCGTCGGTCTGGAGGTCATCGACCGGGCCACCTACCACCAGCGCGTCGCGGCGGGGTACGGGCCGGTGCCGGCGACACCCGTCGGAGTCCACCCGTTCTGAACCCGTGTCTCGGGGTTCGGGACGACCGCCGACCGGACCCGCCGCCCGCACTACCCTTTTTCCATGACCACGCTCTCCCCGTACGACTCGATGTCCCCGGTCAACCAGGCCGCCTACCGGGCCAAGGGCGCCGCCGCCACCCTCGCGCCGCTGCCGCGGGCCGCCAAGGACGACGCGCTGCTCGCCATCGCGGACGCGCTGGAGGTCCGTACGAGTGAAATCGTCGAGGCCAACGCCCAGGACGTGGCCAGGGCCCGGGAGGCCGGCACCGGCGAGGGCATGATCGACCGGCTCACCCTCACCCCCGAGCGGGTGCGCGCGATCGCCGCCGACGTGCGGGACGTGGCCGCGCTGCCCGACCCGGTCGGCGAGGTCGTCCGCGGCTCCACGCTGCCCAACGGCATCGACCTGCGCCAGGTCCGGGTGCCGCTCGGCGTCGTCGGGATCATCTACGAGGGCCGTCCGAACGTGACGGTCGACGCCGCCGCCCTCTGCCTGAAGTCCGGCAACGCGGTCCTGCTGCGCGGCTCGTCCTCCGCCTACCGGTCGAACACCGCCCTGGTGGGCGTCCTGCGCGACGCCGTGCACGGCGCCGGGCTGCCCGCCGACGCCGTCCAGCTGGTGCCCGGAGAGAGCCGGGACAGCGTGCGCGAGCTGATGCGCGCCCGCGGTCTGGTCGACGTGCTCATCCCGCGCGGCGGCGCCTCGCTGATCAACACGGTCGTCCAGGAGTCCGTCGTCCCGGTCATCGAGACCGGCACCGGCAACTGCCACGTGTACGTCGACGCGCAGGCCGACCTCGACATGGCGGTGGAGATCCTGGTCAACTCCAAGGCCCAGCGGGTCGGCGTCTGCAACGCCGCCGAGACCCTCCTGGTGCACCAGGACATCGCCGCCGAGTTCCTGCCGCGCGCCCTGGACGCCCTCGCCGACGCCGGGGTGACCGTGCACGCCGACGAACGCGTGATGGCGTACGCCAAGGACTCCCGCGCCACCGTCGTGGAGGCCACCACGGAGGACTGGGAGACCGAGTACCTCTCCCACGACATCGCCGCCGCCGTCGTCGACTCCCTCGACCGGGCCGTCGAGCACATCCGGCTGTGGACCTCCGGCCACACCGAGGCCATCGTCACCACCTCGCAGCAGGCCGCCCGCCGCTTCACCCAGCTGGTGGACTCCACCACGGTCGCGGTGAACGCCTCCACCCGGTTCACCGACGGCGGCCAGTTCGGCTTCGGCGCGGAGATCGGCATCTCCACGCAGAAGCTGCACGCCCGGGGGCCGATGGGCCTGCCCGAGCTGACCAGCACGAAGTACATCGTCACCGGCGACGGCCACGTACGGCGCTGACCCGCGCACGCGGGAAGGGCGGTGGCGGGACCGCCTCCCCGGACGGATGAATTTCCATACCGTCTGCCCAAAATGACCCCCCAGGTCTACTCTGGATGCGTGCCGGAGGACGTGGGGGGCACGCCGTTCCCTGACGGCTGGGAGCCCGACGACGACCACGACCGCGGGGTGTCGGACGAAGAGTTCGCCTCCGTGGTCTTCGACGAGGCCTTCGTACGGGCGGCCGAAGTGCACGAGCCGACCGCCGTCGAACGCCTCCTGGCCGCCGCACAGGCCAGAGCCGAGGCCTCCGAGGCCGAGGCCCACCGGGCCGGTGCGCGCGGCGACCGGTACGACGAGGGGTACGGCGGCTACCGGGGCGATTCCGGCTACGACGACCCGGACGGCGCCGAGGACCTCCTGGAGGGCGTCCGCGGCTCCCCGGGCCCGTACGGCAGGCAGGTGCGCTGGCACCGTCCCGTCGCCTGGATGCTCGCCCTGGTGATGGGCATCGGCATGGTCGCGCTCGCCTTCTCGGCCGTCTACCGGGGAGCGTCCTCCCACCGCCAGGACCCGGCCCCGCCGCCCACCACCACCGGTGTGGAGCGGGGTGGCGCGGCGACGCCCTCCGCGTCGGCCGACCACTCCCGGCCGACCGTCCCGGTGATCCCGCGCGGCAGCCCCTGAGAGAGGCCGCCGGCCTGGTGAGAACCTGTCAGAACTTGACCCGGGCGGGGCGTTTACCGGAACCTCCCCGGACCTACCCTTGAAGATATGGGAGGGCCTTCGGACCCACCCGAGGGGACGCCCGAGGGAGCCCCCGGAGGTGGAGAGGACGAGTACAGGTCCGTCGTCTTCGACGAGTCCTTCGTCCGCGCTGCCCGGCTCCAGGAGTACTCCGCCGAGCAGCGCATCACCGACCACGCGCCCGCCGTGCGCCGCCGTCCGCCGCGGGGCCGCGGCGGCCTGCCCCGGCAGGCGCTGATCCTGGTCCTGCTGATCGCCGTGGCCTTCGGCACCGCCGTCTACATGGGCGTGCGCCACCCCTACCGGAGCCCCGTCGCCGACGAGCCCGCCGAGCCGCTGCGGACGACCGTCATCCCGCTCGCCCCGCGGGGCGAGGTCCCCGGCACCGCCGACGTCGACCAGCTGTACGCGCGCAGTCCGGCGGCGCAGTTCCGGCCCGGCGCCGAGGGGGTGCCGCTCCCGGCGTCCCGGCGCACCGCGCACTTCTCCGACGGCCAGGTGGTGGCCGCGCTGTTCACCGCCAAGGACTACCTCGTACGGTCCGCCCTCGATCCGGGCGTGCTCACCGGCGGCGAGACCCGGCCCGTGCGGGTGCTGCTCGACCCCGGTCAGCTGGACCAGTTCGACCGGAGCTTCGACCGGCCCACCGCCGACGGACGGCACGCGCCCACCGGATGGCTGGTCCGCTTCGACCCCGCCCGCGTGCGGCTGGCGGACCGCGGGATCCGGGTCCAGGGCACCATGCGGGCCACCGAGACCGACTCCGCCACCCTCGAGGTCACCACGGACCACACGTTCGTCTACGCGCTGCGCCCGGCCGGCGCAGGCCGGGACGCCGCGGCGTCGCTGTTCACCGTCCGGCGCGAGCTGCGCTTCCGCTTCGACCGCGACGACCTGCGCCTGCACCGGACGGAACTCGTCGTCGCCCGCGTCCAGGCCGGTCCGCTGTCCTGCGCCGAGGACTCCACCGTCCGGCTGCGCCCGCTGCTGGCGGGCCACAGGGCCGAGGGGACCGCCCCCGCCGGCACCGATCCGTACGCCACGGGCAGCACCCCGGCCCTGTGCGGCTCCCTCGCCCCGGGCGCCCAGCCGAAGCTGTGAGCCGGGCGGCGCCGCGCCCTTCCGGCGGGCGGCGCCGTGCTCGTCACGCACCGCCCGCGCCCGCGTGCTCCCCGCAGCCCTCCCGGGAAGTCCCGGGGCACGGGCGGGGAACGCAGGCTCCCGGCCGACCGCCGACCGCCGACCGCCGACCGCCGACCGCCGACCCGCGGCCCCCTGCGCCCTACGCGCCGTCGCGTGGCGGCTCGTCGCCCTCCGTGCCCGACGCCGCACCCGGCTCCCCCGGTCCCGGCTTCGGCGGCTTCGGCCCCGGGGACGTGAAACCGCCGAAGCCGCGGCGGACCCGGCCGCCCAGGTCCCCGGCGCCGCCCGCGATGTCGCTGACCAGCTTCATCAGCGGGTCCTTGGAGTTGCGCACCTCGTCCGCGTAGCTGCTCGCCGAATCCCGCCAGGAGTCCCGCACCGAGGCGTCCTTGTCCTCCTCACGGCGCGGGTAGTGGCCGTCCATGATCCGCTGGAAGTCGCGGGAGGCCGCCCACTTCTTCAGCTCGGCCGCCCGCACGGTGGTGAACGGGTGCGAGCGGGGCAGCACGTTGAGGATCTTCAGCACGGAGTCGCGCAGATCGCCCCCCGCCTCGTACTCCTCGGCCTGCTCCAGGAACGCGTCCACGTTCATCTCGTGCAGGTGGTTGCCGCCCGCGATCTTCATCAGGCCGCGCATCGAGGCCTGTACGTCCTGGCCGACCAGCAGACCCGCGCGGTCCGCGGACAGCTCCGACTTGCGGAACCACTCGCGCAGCGCCGTCACGATCGCCATGATCGCGACGTTGCCGAGCGGGATCCACGCGACGCGGACCGCCAGCGACGTCAGGAACAGCAGGATCGTCCGGTACACCGAGTGCCCGGACAGCGCGTGCCCGACCTCGTGTCCGACGACCGCCCGCATCTCCTCCTCGTCGAGCAGCTCCACCAGCCCCGTCGTCACCACGATGATCGGCTCGTCCATGCCGATGCACATCGCGTTCGGATTCGGGTCCTGCTTGACGTACATCGGCGGGACCTTCTCCAGGTCCAGGATGTAGCAGGCGTCCCGCAGCATGTCGTTGAGGTGCGTGAACTGCCGGTCCGAGACCCGCACCGAGTCGGACAGGAACAGCAGCCGCAGACTGCGCTCGGGCAGCAGACCGCTCAGCGCCCTGAACACCGTGTCGAAACCGGTCAGCTTGCGCAGCGCCACCAGCGCGGAACGGTCCGCCGGATGCTCGTACGCCCGCGTGGAGATCCCGGGGAAGCGCCTGCGCTGCCTGCTCGGCACGCTCTCGTGCCCGTTGTGCTGATGGCCGTCGGACATGTATCCCCCATGTGCGTCTGGGTGACCCTTCGCGGCCCCTCGTGCGATCCTTCGCTCCCTCGCGGCGAGGCCCGGCCCAGGCGGAGTCGCCGTGGACGGGCGGTGACGGACGACGGGACGGCCGAGGAGGCGCGGGGAATCCTGCTCCGGGTGCTCCTGATCGTGAGGGCGGTGGGCTGTGCGCCCGCCGCGTGGTTCCTGTTGCGTGGCTACAGCCGGAAGGACGATCGGGCGGCGGGGAAGGTTCCTTCCCCCCGCCCCCGCGCCCGCAACGGCGGAGTCGGCGTGATCGGCGCGGAGGCGCCCGCTTACGATGAGCCGACGTCTTTATCCCGCCCACACGCGATAGGTCCTGCCGAAGATGAGCATCCCCAGCACCGCTGCCCAGTTCGCCACCCTTGCCGCCGAGGGCGGAGAGCACGGAGGCAACCACGAGAGCCTCAGCCCCTACCTCACCGGCGGCGGCGCGCTGTTCGTCCTGCTGCTCCTGCTGTGGATCACCACCCGCTTCAACCGCGACCGCTGAACCTCCCGCCGGCCGCCCTCGCGGACGGGGTTCTCGGGCCGGGCCGGTAGGGTCTGCACGCATGGGAGAGCAGGACATGCCTACCGGCCCCGGCAGCGGCCCGGCGCGGCAGGGCAGACGCCGTCTCGGCGTGATGGGCGGCACCTTCGACCCGATCCACCACGGGCACCTGGTGGCGGCCAGCGAGGTCGCCGCGCAGTTCCACCTCGACGAGGTGGTCTTCGTCCCCACCGGACAGCCGTGGCAGAAGAGCGACCGCGCGGTCTCCGCCGCCGAGGACCGCTACCTGATGACGGTCATCGCCACGGCCGAGAACCCGCAGTTCTCGGTGAGCCGCATCGACATCGACCGCGGCGGCCCCACCTACACCACGGACACCCTGCGCGACCTGCGCGCGCTCAACCCGGACAGCGACCTGTTCTTCATCACCGGCGCCGACGCCCTCGCCCAGATCCTCACCTGGCGCGACAGCGAGGAGCTGTTCTCCCTGGCGCACTTCATCGGCGTGACCCGGCCCGGCCACCACCTGACCGACGCGGGCCTGCCCGAGGGCGGTGTCTCGCTCGTCGAGGTTCCCGCCCTCGCCATCTCCTCGACGGACTGCCGTGCGAGAGTCGCCAAGGGGGCGCCCGTCTGGTATCTGGTGCCGGACGGAGTCGTGCGCTACATCGACAAGCGCGAGCTGTACCGCGGCGAGTGAGCCGAGAGGGGCACCGGTGAACGACCGATACGACGCGGGGTACGGGGCCGACGGGGGCGCCCCGTACGAGCTCGTCGGCTACGACGAGTACGGCCGGCCTGTCTACCGCCAGGCCGCGGACCAGCAAACCCAGCAAACCCAGCAGGCCCAGCAGGCCCAGCAGTACGACGGGTACCAGCAGCAGGGCTACGGCTACGACCCGTACCGGACGGGCGGACCCGAGCAGCCCTCGTACGACCCCTACGGGACCGGGGCCGGGGCCCCGCAGCAGCCGCAGGCCCCGTCCTACGACTCCTACGCCCCCTACGGCACCCAGCAGGGCGGCCCGTACGACTCCTACGGGCAGACCTCGCACACCGGGCAGACCGCGCACACCGGGCAGCAGCCCCGCGTCACCGAGCAGACCGCGCACATCCCGCAGCAGCCCGGCCCGGCCGACGACGAGCAGGGCCCCGACGGGTCCGCGCCGGAGTACCGCACCGAGCAGTTCGCCTTCGTCGAGGAGCCCGACGGCGACTCCGAGGACGTCATCGACTGGATGAAGTTCACCGAGAACCGCACCGAGCGCCGGGAGGAGGCCAAGCGCCGCGCCCGCAGCCGGATCATCGCCCTCGTCGTGGTGTTCGCCCTGGTCGCGGCCGGTGGCGTCGGCTACCTCTGGTACGCCGGGAAGCTGCCCGGCCTGTCCGACTCCGGCTCCGGCACGGGCACCACGACGGCCGCGGGCGCGCAGAAGCGGGACGTCATCGTCGTCCACCTGCACGACACCACCGGCGGCGGCACCGCCACCGCCCTGCTCGTCGACAACACCACCACCGAGCAGGGCACCACCGTCCTGCTGCCCAACTCCCTCGCCCTGACGGCCGACGACGGCGCCACCACCACGCTCGCCAAGTCGGTCGAGGACGACGGCTCCGAGGGCACCAGGACCGCCCTCGACACCGTCCTCGGCACCGACATCGAGGGCACCTGGCGGCTGGACACCCCGTTCCTGCTCACCCTCGTCGACCTCGTGGGGAACATCGAGGTCGACACCGACACCGACGTGCCCGACCCGGACGCCGAGAAGAAGGGCGAGGCGCCCCTGGTCAAGAAGGGGAAGGGACAGACCCTCAGCGGCAAGATGGCCGTCGCCTACGCCACCCACCGCGGCTCCGGCGAGGCCCAGGACGCCCAGCTGGAGCGGTTCGGGCAGGTCCTGCACGGCGTCCTGCGCAAGATGACCTCCGACCCGGACGCCGCCACGGTCACCATCCAGACCCTCGGGCAGATCATCGAGCCGCCGCTCACCGACAAGGACCTCGGCTCCTTCCTCGCCCGGCTCTCCGACCTCGCCAAGGGCGGCGCCCACAAGACCGCCGTGCTGCCCGTGCAGGACGACGGCACGCTCACCGCGGAGGCGAGCGACAGCGTGGTCAAGGACGTCCTCGGCGGCACCGCCAAGAGCCCCGACCCGGACGCCGCCGTCAGCGTCTCCGTGCGCAACGCCACCGGGGTGGACGACCGCACCGAGAAGGCCCGCGTGGTGCTCCTCAACGGCGGCTTCACCTTCCGGGACGCGGGCGTCGCGGGCGCCGCCGAGTCCGCCTCGAAGGTCGTCTACGCGGACGCCGCCGACAAGGGGAACGCCACCGAGGTCGCCAAGACCCTGGGACTGTCCGCCGACTCCGTCACCAAGGGCGAGGTCTCCGCGAACGCCCGCGTCTCGGTCGTGCTCGGCCAGGACTACGACCCCGGCTCGTAGCGCACGCGGGGCGCACCCCTCGTCATCGCGTGGGGTGCGCCCGGCGGTCCGTGAGACCCTTGAGGGCAAGTGTCCACCGACCGAAAGCCTTGTAGTGACCGCAACCGACCGTTCCCTCGAGCTCGTCACCACCGCCGCCCAGGCGGCCGCCGACAAGCTCGCGCACGACATCGTCGCCTACGACGTCAGTGACGTGCTGTCCATCACCGATGCCTTTCTGCTGGCCTCCGCGCCCAACGACCGCCAGGTCAAGTCGATCGTCGACGAGATCGAGGAGCGGCTCAGCAAGGAGCTCGGCGCCAAGCCGGTCCGCCGCGAGGGCGACCGCGAGGCCCGCTGGGTGCTGCTCGACTACGTCGACATCGTCGTCCACGTCCAGCACAGCGAGGAGCGCGTCTTCTACGCCCTGGAGCGGCTGTGGAAGGACTGCCCCGAGCTGGAGCTGCCCGAGGACGCCAAGGCCACCCGTGGCAAGGCCGCCGAGCACGCGAAGCTCCAGGAGGCCGAGGAGGCCGCGCAGCCGGGCGGTGAGTGGTGAGCGCCACCGGTGAGGTGAGCGGGTCCGCGCGCCGGGGCCGCCGCATCATCCTGTGGCGGCACGGCCAGACGTCCTGGAACGTGGAGCGCCGCTTCCAGGGCTCCACGGACGTGGACCTCACCGAGACCGGCGTCGCCCAGGCCCGCCGGTCCGCCCGTCTGCTCGCGGGGCTGAAGCCCGACGCGATCGTCGCCTCCGACCTGAAGCGGGCCGTGGCCACCGCCGCCGAGCTCGCCGGGCTCACCGGCCTGGACGTCACCCACGACGAGGCCCTGCGGGAGACCTACGCGGGCGTCTGGCAGGGCCTGACGCACGACGAGATCATCGCCAGGTACGGCGACGAGTACACCGCGTGGAAGCGCGGCGAGCCGGTCCGCCGGGGCGGTGGCGAACTGGAGACCGAGGTCGCCGACCGCGCCGCCCCCGTGGTGCTGCGGCACGTCGAGAAGCTCCCGGAGGACGGCACGCTCGTCGTGGTCAGCCACGGCGGCACCATCCGCACCACCATCGGCCGGCTGCTCGGACTCGCCCCGCACAACTGGGAGAGCCTGGGCGGTCTCACCAACTGCTGCTGGTCCGTCCTCGGCGAGGGCGCCCGGGGCTGGCGGCTGCTCGAGCACAACGCCGGCACCCTGCCGGAGCCGGTGCTCGGCGACGACGACTGAGAGCGCTCCGATCCGGCCCCGGGGCGCCCCCGGGACCCGGATTTCACTTTCCGGCAGGTCGCAGGCTAAAGTTCTTCTTGTTCGCCCCGCCGAGCGGGACGGAACACCAGGAGGTCACCTCGTGTGGCAACCAGGGGCTATAGCTCAGTTGGTAGAGCGCCTGCATGGCATGCAGGAGGTCAGGAGTTCAATTCTCCTTAGCTCCACATGACGAAGATCCCGCCTCCCCCAGGGAGGCGGGATCTTTCGTTGCCCGCCGGTGAGCAGCACGGTCCCGGCGCGCGTATACCCCCGCGAGGCGTCGAGCCGTGTCCCGACCGGTACCACGACGTCGCTGACCATGTCGGCCCGGCCGTGGCAGAATCAAACGGCCGGAAGGGAGCGCGGCCCGACGGGAGGGAGTTGTGATGCCTGCGAGCATCCTCGAGGAGGTCGACCACCTCCTCGGAGCGGTGTCGACGCGACGGACCTCGACCCGCCTCGGCCGCTCTTCCCGCGGTTTTGCGCACGTCGCCCAGGTGCTCGGTGACAACGGCGGGATCTCCTACGTGTGCACGGCCCGCGGCCACAGCTGGAGCTGACCGATGGGTGCACACAGGCGGAAGTGCGACTGGTGCGGCAGCGGGACGCCGATCGTCCGGGACATGGAGCCGCTCAACCCCGACTACCAGTACTGGTGCGAGGAATGCGCGCGGGCGCTGATCATAAAAGGCGACCCCATCGAGACGTACCGCGAACTCGAGGGGGAGCCGATCTACGGCCGGCTGCTGGAGGAGCACTGCACGCTCAAGCGCTTCTATTCGTTCGTGACCGCGTAGCCCTCCGCGCGGGGCATTTCGGGACACAGGCGAGCGAAGCGAAACCGATTTGGTGTTGGGCCGGGTCGACCGTGTAAAGTTGGCGTCGCCGCCGGGGAAACCGGGCGGAGCGGGACAAGGGGCTATAGCTCAGTTGGTAGAGCGCCTGCATGGCATGCAGGAGGTCAGGAGTTCAATTCTCCTTAGCTCCACAGAAGAAGAGGGCGGACCATCCGAACGGATGGTCCGCCCTCTTCGTTCGTCCCGGACTCCGGTGGTCCCGGACCGCCGCAGCGGTCCGGGACCCGTGTCAGCGGCCCAGGGCGCGCCGGCCGCGCCCCTGCGAGAGCACCGGCAGATTGCGGGACGGCGCCTTGGCCTGGGGCGCCTCGTCCTCGATGCGCAGGGCCAGCGCCGGGCAGCGGCGCACCGCCCGCAGCGCCTTCGCCTCCGCGAAACGCGGCACCTGGGCCTGAGCCACCGTCGGGAAGCCGTCCGCGCCGAGCTGGAAGACCTCCGGGAGGATGTCCGCGCACAGGCCGTGGCCCCGGCACAGCGTCCAGTCGACGTAGATCTTCTGGCGGCTGGGCCCGTTCTCCTCCCCGCCGCCGCCCGGGATGCCCGTGGGGGCCCTGCCCCCCTCGAAGAGCGGCAGGACGCCCGCCACGGGCCGTCCGCAGCCGTTGCCGAGGACGTGCGCGGCGAGGTCGTCGGTGAACGCCTTGACGGTCGACTCCAGGAACATCGCGGAGCCGTCCGGGTGCGAACACGCCCCGCGCCGCTTCACGTTCCTGGCGACCTGCTTGACCGCCTCCAGGGCGGCGGGACCGCCGCCGCCCAGGATGTCCTCGAGGCCGCGCGCGGCGGCCGGCAGCCCCAGGTAGCAGGGGCCGCACTGGCCCGCGCTCTCCTCCGCCAGCCACTGCGCCACCCGCAGCGACTCGCCCAGCGGGCAGGTGTCCTGACTGATCGGCAGGATCGCGCCCGCGCCCAGCGAACCGCCCACCGCGTCCAGGGAGTTGCGGGAGACGATCGCCTCGTTGACGGTCGCCGCGTCGATCCACTTGCCGTGGTAGCCGCCCGTCAGCACCCCCTGAGGCACCGGCGGGGCGCCGGCGAGCTGCAGGACGTAGCGCAGCGGCACACCCGTCGGCACCTCGATCACCATGGGGCGGGTCACCGCCCCGGACACCGTGAGCATCACGGTGCCCGGCTCGTCGTACAGGCCGGTGTTGCCGTAGCGCTCCGGGCCGATGCGGGCCGCGATGGCGAGCTGGGCGAAGGTCTCGGCGTTGGACAGCAGCGTGGGCGCGCCGCCGACGCCGTTCTTCGAGGCGCTGACCTTGCGGCCCGGCGGGACGGCCGGGCCGCCGTCGATGGAGCGGATCAGGGAGGCCGCCGCGCCCGTGACCATGCGGACCGGGTTGCGCTGCACGCGGGCGCGCAGCGCGGAACGGCGTCCGTTGTTCAGGCCGCGCTCGGCGAGCGCGGCCTCCATGGAGCGCTGGGTGGACTCCCGGGTGACCCCCACCACGAGCGTGCGGGCACCCATGGCCTCGGCGCACAGCAGCGCGCCGTCCAGGATGAGGTGCGGGGCACGGTTGATCAGCACCGTGTCCTTGCGGCAGGCCGGCTCGTCCTCGCTGCCGTTGACGACGACGACCGGCCGGACGCCGCGCTTGATCGCCGATTCGGCGACCGAGCGCAGCTTCTTGTGGAAGGGGAACCCCGCGCCGCCGCGGCCCCTGAGGTTGATGCGTTCGGCGAGCTGCGCGAGCTGCTCACCGCCCAGGGGCTCGAGCGGCCCGTGCACCTTGAGGTGCATGGGCAGATCGAGCCGGTCGACAAGGTCGAAGCCCGACGTGAGCTGGGGAAGGCCGACCACGCGGACTTCGGGTACGTCGGGCAGGGCCTCGTTCACTTATAGCCTCCGGACGGCGTGTTCCAAGGTTCGCCCGAGCCCGGTGCGTCGAAGTCGTAGGACGACGGGGGCGACGCACCGGGGAGTGGTTCATTGGCGGGACCGCTGTTGTACGTGTCACTCGGGTTGTACGTGGCGTAGAGGCCGTTCGTCTCACCGGTGTCGCGCACATCACGTGAACCGAAGCCGGAGGCGGCCGAATTGTCATAGGCCGGGATGTTGTATCCGGTGTCCTGGAGCGGGTCGTACGACGAGGGCGGGGCCTCGCCGACCGGCGGCGGGGACGGGATCGGCCAGTTGCCCGAGGTGCTGGAGGGGCCGTCCACGCGCGGGATGGCCTCCGTGGGCCGCATGTCCGGCGGCAGCTCCATGCGGGCGGTCGCGTCGGTGAGGGACTGGTGCCCGGTGGCCGGCCGGCCGGGCGTCGACACCGCGCGGTAGGCGGCCGCGAAGCCGTTCGCCGGTTCCGGGGCGGGGGCGCGCTCGGCGGTCTCGTACCGCGGGCGCTCGCCGCGCCGGTCGCCGTCCCCGCGCGGGCGGCCGGCGCCCCGCGCGGAGCCGCGCCCGTCGCCGTATCCCGGCAGGGGGGACCCGGCCGCCCGGGACCTGCTTTCCTCCCCCTGCTCCCCGCGGCCCCGCTGCTGGTCGGCGAGGCCGAGCAGCGTGGTGACCCGGTCGGCGATCCTGCGCTTCACACGGGCCGGGGAGGCGCGCACGACGAGGGCCGCCATGACGCCGACCAGGGACAGCCCGTAGAGGATCAGGAAGATCGGCTTCGCCGATCGACCCGCGTAGAGGCCGTGCACCAGCGCGGCGCACCAGGCCGGATAGGCCAGCATGTGCATCGCCCGCCAGCGGGCCGCGACCGGCGCCGGGGAGGCGAAGCGGTTGCGCAGCACGCCGGTGATGCCCACGAAGATCATCAGCAGGCCGGCGAGGGTGCCGAGCCCGATGAGGAAGGACCTGCCGGCGACGGCCTCGTCGTCCGTGAGGGCCAGCCCGAAGGGGATGATCGCGGCGATCCACGTGGTGTGGTCCAGGGCCAGCTTGATGCCTATGTGCACCAGCAGGAAGGCGATCGAGGCGACCGCGGTGGTCCGGTGCACCGCCTGCGCCAGGATCCGCTGGCGGGGACCCAGCAGGATCCGGTCCTGGGCGACGAGCCCCCAGATCACCGAGCAGCTGAGGCAGACGAGTGACAGGACGCCCACGCCGAAGTTGAGGAACTCGGCGAACCAGTCGTCCGCCGTGCTGTCGTCCGGCCTCACGACCCGCCTCCCGACGTCACGACGCGGAGCGGGTACGACGGAGCCGCAGCCGACCGGCCCCGAGCGGGGGGTGGGCTGCTGTCTGGGCGAGGGTTCATGGGGGCAACTCCGAAGGTTCGGTAAAGCGGTCCCGCTGCCGAACTCTAAGGCCCGTCATACCGATGAGTACGAGGTTTGAGTTATTGCGCTGTTATCAAAAGACAATGAGGCCGTCGCGATGCCCCTTAGGGGTCGTTACGCGAAGTAATACGTGACCCCGGGTCACCGTGCCGCGGAAGCACGTCGCGACCGGATCGGCGGCTGCGGTACCCTGGCGCCATGCGTGCCGTACGCCTTCTGCTTAGCGAGCCGCGCTGATCAGTCCCGACCGCCGGTGACCGGCCGGTCGGAATCGGCGCGGCGTCCCCTCCTGTGCGAGGGGATTTTTCATTTCCAGGAAGTCGCAGCAGCAGGCAGAGACGATCGATGGAGCATTGAGGATCATGAGCGAGACGAACCCCGCTGCCACCGCAGCCGCGGAGGCAGCGCCGCACCGCTACACGGCCGCCCTGGCGGCCGAGATCGAGGCACGCTGGCAGGACTTCTGGGACGCCGAGGGCACCTACGCCGCGCCGAACCCGAGCGGCGACCTGTCGGGCGATCCGGAGACCGCCGCCAGGCCCAAGAAGTTCATCATGGACATGTTCCCGTACCCCTCCGGTGCGGGACTGCACGTCGGACACCCGCTGGGCTACATCGCCACCGACGTCTTCGCCCGCTTCCAGCGCATGACCGGACACAACGTCCTGCACACCCTGGGCTTCGACGCCTTCGGCCTGCCCGCCGAGCAGTACGCCGTGCAGACCGGCACGCACCCGCGCGTGTCGACCGAGGCCAACATGGAGAACATGAAGTCCCAGCTGCGCCGGCTGGGCCTGGGTCACGACAAGCGCCGGTCGTTCGCCACGATCGACCCGGAGTACTACAAGTGGACCCAGTGGATCTTCCTGCAGATCTTCAACTCCTGGTACGACGAGGAGGCGGAGCGGGCCCGCCCGATCGCCGAGCTGGTCGAGCTGTTCGAGTCCGGTGAGCGCGGCGTCCCCGGCGGCCGCTCCTGGAACGAGCTGACCGAGGCGGAGCGCGCCGACGTCCTGGGCGAGTACCGCCTGGCCTACGCCTCCGACGCGCCGGTCAACTGGTGCCCCGGTCTGGGCACCGTGCTGGCCAACGAGGAGGTCACCGCCGAGGGCCGCTCCGAGCGCGGCAACTTCCCCGTCTTCAAGGCCAGGCTGCGCCAGTGGAACATGCGGATCACGGCTTATGCCGACCGCCTCCTTGACGACCTGGACGGCCTGGACTGGCCCGAGGCCATCAAGCTGCAGCAGCGCAACTGGATCGGCCGCTCCGAGGGCGCCCGCGTCGACTTCCCCATCGACGGCGAGAACATCACCGTCTTCACCACCCGCCCCGACACCCTGTTCGGCGCCACCTACATGGTGCTGGCGCCCGAGCACCCGCTGGTGGAGAAGTTCACCCCGGACGCCTGGCCCGAGGGCACCCACGAGGTGTGGACCGGCGGGCACGCCACGCCCACCGAGGCCGTCGCCGCCTACCGCGCGCAGGCCGCCGCCAAGTCCGACGTCGAGCGGCAGGCCGAGGCCAAGGACAAGACCGGCGTCTTCATCGGCGCGTACGCCACCAACCCGGTCAACGGCGAGCAGGTCCCCGTCTTCATCGCCGACTACGTCCTGATGGGCTACGGCACCGGCGCGATCATGGCCGTCCCGGCGGGCGACCAGCGCGACTTCGAGTTCGCGCGCGCCTTCGAGCTGCCGGTCCACTGCATCGTCGAGCCGACCGACGGCCGCGGCACGGACACCTCCACCTGGGAGAACGCCTTCGCCTCGTACGACGCGAAGATCATCAACTCGTCGAACGACGAGATCTCCCTGGACGGCCTGTCCGTCGTCGAGGCCAAGGCCCGCGTCACCGAGTGGCTGGAGCGCGAGGGCCGCGGCGCGGGCACCGTCAACTTCCGCCTGCGCGACTGGCTGTTCAGCCGGCAGCGCTACTGGGGCGAGCCCTTCCCGATCGTCTACGACGAGGACGGCGTCGCCCACGCCCTGCCCGAGTCGATGCTGCCGCTGGAGCTGCCCGAGGTCGAGGACTACAGCCCGCGCACCTTCGACCCGGACGACGCCGACACCCAGCCCGAGACGCCGCTGTCGCGCAACGAGGACTGGGTGAACGTCACCCTGGACCTGGGCGACGGCCGCGGTCCGCGCCGGTACCGCCGCGAGACCAACACCATGCCCAACTGGGCCGGTTCCTGCTGGTACGAGCTGCGCTACCTGGACCCGCACAACAGCGACAAGCTGGTCGACCCGGCCATCGAGCAGTACTGGATGGGCCCGCGCGAGGGCATGCCGCACGGCGGCGTCGACCTGTACGTCGGCGGCGCCGAACACGCCGTGCTGCACCTGCTGTACGCGCGCTTCTGGTCCAAGGTGCTGTACGACCTGGGGCACGTGTCGTCGTCGGAGCCGTTCCACAAGCTGTTCAACCAGGGCATGATCCAGGCCTACGTCTACCGCGACAGCCGGGGCATCGCCGTACCGGCCGCCGAGGTGGAGGAGCGCGACGGCGGCTACTGGTACCAGGGCGAGAAGGTCTCCCGGCTGCTGGGCAAGATGGGCAAGTCCCTGAAGAACGCGGTCACCCCGGACGAGATCTGCGCCGAGTACGGGGCCGACACGCTGCGCCTGTACGAGATGGCGATGGGCCCGCTGGACGTGTCCCGGCCGTGGGACACCCGCGCGGTGGTCGGTCAGTTCCGGCTGCTGCAGCGGCTGTGGCGCAACATCGTCGACGAGGCGAGCGGCGAGGTGACCGTCGTCGACGACGGCGACGTCGACGAGGACACCCTGCGCGCCCTGCACAAGGCGATCGACGGCGTGCGCGGCGACCTGGAGGGGATGCGCTTCAACACCGCCATCGCCAAGGTCACCGAGCTGAACAACCACCTGACCAAGCGGGGAGGGGCGCTGCCGCGCTCCGTCGCGGAGCCCCTGGTGCTGCTGGTCGCGCCGCTGGCCCCGCACATCGCCGAGGAGCTGTGGCGCAAGCTGGGGCACGCGGACTCCGTGGTGCACCAGGACTTCCCGGTGGCCGACCCGGCGTACGTGGTGGACGAGACCGTCACCTGCGTCGTGCAGATCAAGGGCAAGGTCAAGGCGCGACTGGAGGTGTCCCCGGGCATCTCCGAGGACGAGCTGGAGAAGGTCGCGCTGGCCGACGAGCGGGTCGTCGCGGCGCTGGACGGGGCCGGGATCCGCAAGGTGATCGTCCGGGCGCCGAAGCTGGTGAACATCGTCCCGGCGTGAGGTGGGCGTTCCGTGGCCCGTCCGGTGCGATCCGCCGGACGGGCCTCGGGGTTCGGCCTTCAGAGCGCCGGTGGTCCGGGTGGTCCCCTACGGGCAGGTTCGGGGTTTTTCGGGAACTCCGGACCTGCCCGTTGCGTTTACCGTTGAAGAGCGGCGCGACGTGCGCCGGGACAGGCCGGAGGGGCCCGGAGGAGGAGCTTCGTGGAAGCGGTGTTCGCAGTGGTCGCCCTGCTCTTCGTGCTCTTCGTGGCGCTCGGCGCCTACGCCACGGTGAAGGTCGTCGGCGCCGCCAAGCGCAGCGCGGACCGCCACATCACCCAGGCCCGCCGCACGGTCGAGGACCACACCCTGAGGGCCAAGGCCTTCGCGCAGACCGGCCCGGCCGGCGAGATCGCCCAGCTCCGGCTGGGACTGCGCACCTCCATGCGGGCCACCCAGGAAGCCCTGGAGGCCGCCGTCGCCGAGGACCAGTCCCTCAAGGAGTCCCTCGGCCTCTTCCAGCGGCTCAGCGCGCACGGCCACGAACTGGACGGCGAACTCAGGCGCCTGGAGTCCGAACCGGACCGCGCCACCCTCGCCGCCCGGCTGCCCGACCTGCGCGAGCGCACCGAGCGCATCACGGGGGCCGCGGACTCCCTGCGCTGGGCGGCCCGCGACCGCGCCCGCCGTTTCGCCTCCGACGACCTGGACTCGCTGAGCGAGCAGATCGACGTGGAGGCCGGGGCCCTGCGCCACTGGACCACCACGGAGCAGCACCCGGCGCCCCCGCCCTGGCCCGAGGCCACCGACGCCCCGGCGGCCGGGCGGACCCGGCCGGACACCCCGGAGCCCGCCCCGGCGAAGGAACCGGAACAGCGGCCCGCCATCACCCCGCCGGCACCGCGTCCCGCCTACCCCTGGCAGAAGAAGCCCCGCCCCGAAAGCACCACCTGAGCACCCCCTGAGCACCACCTGATCCGGCCACCGTCGTACCCCGCCCGCGAGGCCGGACTGCCGCACGGGCACCACGGCAGGTAACCTCCAGCTCATGTCCCGCCATGTCGCGATCGTCACCGATTCAACGGCCTACCTGCCGACCCGGACGATGGAGCGGCACCACATCACGGCGGTACCCCTGACCGTGGTCCTCGGCGACCGCGCGCTCGAAGAGGGCACCGAGATCTCCACCCGTTCCCTCGCCCAGGCTTTGCAGAAGCGGCGCCCGGTCACGACCTCGCGGCCCGGCCCCGAGGTGTTCGCCGAGACCTACCGCAGGGTCGCCGGGGCCGGCGCGACCGGCATCGTCTCCCTCCACCTCTCCGCCGAGCTCTCCGGCACCTACGACGCGGCGGTCGTCGCGGCCCGCGAGGCGCCCGTGCCGGTGCGGGTGGTGGACACCGGCATGATCGCGATGGCGCTCGGGTTCTGCGCGCTGGCGGCGGCGGAGACCGCGGAGGCGGGCGGCACGGTGGACGAGGCGGTCACGGCCGCGGAGAAGCGGGCGGCGGACACGTCCGCCTACTTCTACGTCGACACGCTCGACTATCTGCGCCGGGGCGGTCGGATCGGCGCCGCGCAGGCCCTGCTGGGCTCGGCCCTCGCGGTCAAGCCGCTGCTGCAGCTGACGGACGGCCGTATCGAACCACTGGAGAAGGTGCGTACGGCGTCGAAGGCGATCGCCCGTCTGGAGGAGATCGCGGCCGAACGGGCGGGCGGGGCGGAGGTCGACGTCGCCGTCCACCATCTCGCCGCGCAGGAGCGCGCGTCGGCCCTCGCGGACCGGCTGCGGACCCGGCTGCCGGGACTGGCCGACCTGCACGTCAGCGAGGTGGGAGCGGTGATCGGGGCGCACACGGGGCCCGGGCTGCTGGGGGTCGTGGTCTCGGCCCGGTGAAGTCGGCGCACTCGTACGGGTGACGGAGTTGTCCACAACCAGATGGTGATCCACCGGATTCGAGCAAGATCATCCTGGATGGGATGATGTGCCGGATCCTCCTGGCATGGCACTTCGATCACGCTCACGCACAGCGACGGCAACCAGCGGCCCGGGCCGCCCACCCGCCTCCGACGGCCGTGCCCGCCACCGCAGGCCGACCGGGCCCCGAGGCCGGTCCCCGCACCGGAACCGCAGGGCGGCCGCGGAGGAGATCCGCCGCCGGGCGGAGTCGCTGTTCGACGACGACCGCTCCGCGCACACCAGGCGACCCCCGACCTGGGCCCTGACCGGCACCCGCCGCATCAGGCGGGCCGGCTCCTCGGCGGACGGGAACCGGGCGGCGGCCGTGGGGCACCTCGCGGGCGCGGACCGCGCGGCGGCCGCGGATCACGTGACGGCTCAGGGGCGCTCGGTGACCGTGGCGCGCGGAGGCGCCGGGGAGCACGCGGCGACTGTGCGTCGCGCGGGGAGCGCGGGCCGGCCGGGGCCGGGGGACCCGCCGATGGGCGCGGGCCGGCCGGTGGCTCCGGGACGGGCGGCTGCCGTGGGCCCCCTCGCCGCGGGGTCCGGTGGCGGTGCGGTCGCGGTGGACGACGAGGACGACGACGTGGGCCCGCAGGTCGCCGGCCGCGGGTCCGGACGGGGGTGGCGGCGGGAGAGGGCCGGGCTCGCGCTGCGGGAGCGGCTGCCGTTGTGGGTGCGGGCGCGGTGCGGGATGGAACGACGGAGCGTGGTCGCGCTGTCGGTGCTGCTCGTGGTCGCCGTGGGATTCGCCGTGCAGCACTTCTGGACCGGGCGGACCCAGCCGGTGAGGGCGCCGGAGGTGGTGCGGGCGGCGGCGGTTCCCCACGGGTCGCACGACGAGGGCGCGGCGAAAGGGGAAGCCGCGCCGGACGGCGCGGTGCGGGCCGACGGCTCGGCGGGACCCGAGATCGTGGTCGACGTCAGCGGCAAGGTGCGCGACCCGGGGATCCACCGCCTGCCCGCCGGCTCGCGCGTCGAGGACGCGCTGCGGGCGGCCGGCGGTGTACGGCCCGGCACCAGGACCGACACCCTGAACCGTGCCCGTTTCCTCGTCGACGGCGAACAGGTGGTCGTGGGGGGCCCGGCGCCGACCGGAGCGGCCTCCGGCGGCGGCCCCGCCGCACCGGTCTCCCTCAACACCGCCACCCCGGACCAGCTCGACGCCCTGCCCGGAGTCGGCCCCGTCCTCGCCCAGCACATCGTCGACTACCGCACCCGCAACGGCGGTTTCCGCTCGGTGGACGAACTCCGCGAAGTGAACGGCATCGGCGACCGCCGTTTCGCGGAACTGCGGAACCTCGTACGGCCATGAGGACGGAGGCGACGGGCACGGCGGCGCCACCGCCCACGGGGCCCACCGCCCGGCGGCGCGTCCACGCCGCCTCCGGGAACCGGCTCGGAGCCGCGCACCCGAGGCAGGAGGGACCGACCGACCTGCGCCTGGTCCCGCCGGCCCTGGCCGCCTGGGCCACGGCCGCCGTGATGCTGCACGCCCCACCCGGCCGGGCGGCGGGCGCGGTGATCGTCTCCCTGCTGGCGGCCGGCGCCCTCCTCGTGGCGCGCGGCCGCCTGACCGGGCGGGGACGGGCCGCCGCCCACGCCGGCGCCGCCGCGCTGCTCTGCGTCGCCGCGGCCGCCGGATCGGCGGGCCTGCACGGCGCGGACCTGCGACGGGGCCCCGTGCCCGCACTGGCGCGGGAGTACGCCCCGGTGACCGCCGAGGTCGAGATCACCTCCGACCCCCGGCTCACCCGGCCCAGGGTCAGCGGCGACCACATGGCCCCGGCATCCGTACTGATCGAGGCCGACGTGCGGCAGGTGGGGCGGACCGGCGGCGCGGCGGAGACGACCCGCGCACCCGTCCTGCTGATCGTCGACCCGGGCTCGTCCGACCGCACCGCACCGGACACCGAGGGCCGCTCCCCCTGGCTCGCCCTCCTGCCCTCCACCCGCCTCCGCGTCGAGGCACGGCTCGCCCCGGCGCGGGCGGGCGGCGACCGGTTCGCCGCCGTGCTGCGGGTGAAGGGCCGGGACGGCCCGGACGCCGTGGGCCGGCCGTCGGGTCCGCAGCGGCTGGCGGGACGGCTGCGGGCCGGACTGCGGGAGGCGACCGACGGACTGCCGGCGGACGCGCGGGCGCTGCTGCCCGGCCTGGTCGTGGGCGACACCGCCAGGATCACCCCCGAACTGGACGAGGCGTTCAGGGAGACCGACCTCACCCACACGCTCGCCGTCTCCGGCGCCAACTTCACCATCCTCCTCGCCCTGCTCCTCGGCCCGCCCGGCCTCGCCCAGCGGGCCGAGCGACGCGGACTCGCCCCCCGCCTCGGCATCTCCCTACGTGCCACCGCACTGCTGGGCGCGGTGCTCTCCCTCGCCTTCGTCGTCGTGTGCCGGCCCGATCCCAGCGTGCTGCGGGCCGCGGCCTGCGGATCCGTGGCGCTGCTCGCGCTCGCCACCGGCCGCCGCAGATCACTGATCCCGGCGCTGGCGACGGCCGTCCTGCTCCTGGTCCTCTACGACCCCTGGCTGGCCCGCAGCTACGGCTTCCTGCTCTCCGTGCTGGCCACCGGCGCGCTGCTCACGCTGGCGCCGCGCTGGAGCGCGGGACTGCGGCGGCGCGGGGTGCCGCCCCGCCTCGCGGAGGCGCTGGCCGCCGCGGGCGCCGCGCAGGCGGTGTGCGCGCCGGTGGTCGCCGTGTTGGCGGCGCGGGTGAGCCTGGTGGCGATCCCGTGCAATCTCCTCGCGGAGTTCGCGCTCGCGCCGGCCACGGTGCTGGGCTTCCTGGCCCTGGCCACGGCGCCGGTGGCGATGCCGGCGGCGAAGGCACTGGCCTGGTGCGCGAGCTGGCCGGCCCAGTGGCTCGCGCGGGTCGCCAGGACCGGGGCGGCGCTGCCCGGCGCGGGAGTGGACTGGCCCGGCGGTTGGGGCGGAGCGGCGGCGCTCGGCGCCCTCACCCTGGCGGCGCTGTTCGTGGGCCGGCGCCTGCTGGGACACCCCTGGTGGTGTGCCGCCTGTGCGCTGCTGCTGGTGCTCCTGGTGGTGCAGCCGCCGCCGTTGACCCGGGCGATCACGGGCTGGCCGCCGACGGGCTGGCGGATGGTGATGTGCGACGTGGGCCAGGGGGACGCGCTGGTGCTGGCGGCGGGCGAGGGCGCCGGCGTGGTCGTGGACGCCGGCCCCGACCCGGCCCTCGTCGACCACTGCCTGCGCTCCCTCGGCGTCACCAGGGTCCCGCTCGTCGTCCTGACCCACTTCCACGCCGACCACGTGGCGGGCCTGCCCGGCGTACTGCGCGGACGCGCGGTGGGCGTCATCGAGACGACGTCCCTCGAAGAACCTGCCGACCAGGCCGCGTTCGTCCGAAGAATCGCCGCCGCCCGGCACGTCCCGGTGACGTACGCCGCCGCGGGTGAGACACGGCGCGCGGGGGAGCTGTCCTGGGAGGTGGTGTGGCCACCGCCGGGCGCCCCGCACTCCACGGGCCCGCACTCCACGGGCCCGCACTCCACGGGCCCGCACTCCATGGGCCCCGTGCCGGAGGGCCCGAACGACGCCAGCGTGGCCATGCTGGTCCGCACGGCCGGTCTGCGCCTGCTGTTCCTCGGAGACCTGGAACCCCCGGCCCAGCGGGCCCTGGCGCGCTCACCCGCCGCCCGGCGGCTGGCCGGCGTGGACGTCCTCAAGGTCGCCCACCACGGCTCCGCCCACCAGGACCCGGAGCTCATGCGCCGGGCGGCTCCACGGCTGGCGCTCATCAGCACGGGGGAGGACAACACCTACGGGCACCCGGCGCCGGGCACGGTCGCCGTCCTCCGCACCGCAGGCGCGACGGTGCTGCGGACCGACCGGGACGGAGCGCTGGCCGTGGTCGGTGGCGAGAACGGGGGCGGGGAACTGCGGGTGGCGCGACACTGAGGGCATGACCGGGGACATGAACACCGCGGAAGTCGACGCCTACCTGCGCCGCCTGGGCGTCGAACAGCCCGCCTGGCCCACCGTGGACGCGCTGCGCGAGCTGCACCTGCGGCATCTGGAGACCGTGCCGTTCGAGAACCTGTCCATCCATCTCGGCGAGGAGATCGTGCTGGACGAGAAGCGGCTGCTGGACAAGGTGGTGGAGGCGCGGCGGGGCGGTTTCTGCTACGAACTCAACGGCGCTTTCGGGGCGCTGCTCGCCGCCCTCGGTTACGACGTCCAACTGCTCGCGGCGCGGGTGTACGGCGACGAGGGCCGGCTCGGCATCCCGTACGACCATCTGGCGCTGCGGGTACGGACGGTGGACGGCGGCGACTGGCTGGCCGACGTCGGCTTCGGCGCGCACTGCCACCTGCCGCTCGCCTTCGGGGAGCGCGGGGAGCAGAAGGATCCCGGGGGCACGTTCCGGATCTCCGAGGCGGGCGCCGACGCGGCCGGAGTGCGCGGCGGGCACGACCGGGTGGAGGCCGCGGACCTGGACGTGAGCCTGAACGGACGGCCGGTGTACCGCCTGGAGGTCCGGCCGAGGGTGCTCGGCGACTTCACGGTCGGGGCCTGGTGGCACAGCACCTCACCGGTCTCCCCCTTCACACGGTCGCCGGTGTGCTCGCGGATCACCGAGGACGGGGGCAGGATCACGCTCAGCGGCCGGCGGTTCACGGTCACCGCGCCGGACGGGACGCGGCGGGAGCACGGGACCGGGACGGACGAGGAGGTGCTGGCGCTCTACCGGGACCGGTTCGGGATCGTACTGGACACGGTGCCGGCGGCGCGCGGCACCGGCACGGGCGGCTGACCCCGGTATCGGACAATGACCCGTGTGAGTGATGTGCGACATGTGCTGGTGCTGCCCGACCGTGATGCCGCGGAGGAGGTGGCCGAGGCCCTCGGGGAGCGGTTCGGCGTGGACGAGGAGCCGCGGCTGGTGCGGGACGCGCTCGCCGGTGAGGACGACGCGGAGGACGCGCAGTGGCTCGTCGTCCTGCGGGACGAGCCGGGCCGGCTGGACCCCGCGGAGCTGAACGAGTTCGTGGCCGGGTGGGAGGGCTGGCGGGAGGAGCCGTAACCCGGCCGGCGGCGGCGGGCGGTGTTGTCGGTGGCGCGTGGGATGCTTGTCGCGATGGCCAGGAAGACCGCATCCGACGACCCCCTCGCCCCGGTGACGCTCGCCGTGGGCCAGGAGGACCTGCTGCTCGACCGCGCCGTGCGGGAGGTGGTGGCCGCCGCGCGGGCCGCCGACGCCGACACGGACGTACGCGACCTGACACCGGACCAGCTCCAGCCCGGCACCCTCGCCGAGCTGACCAGCCCGTCGCTCTTCGCGGAGCGCAAGGTCGTGGTCGTACGCAATGCGCAGGACCTGTCCGCCGACACCGTCAAGGACGTGAAGGCGTACCTCGGCTCGCCCGCCGAGGAGATCACGCTCGTCCTGCTGCACGCGGGCGGCGCCAAGGGCAAGGGGCTGCTCGACGCGGCGCGCAAGGCAGGGGCGCGGGAGGTGGCGTGCCCGAAGATGACCAAGCCGGCGGACCGGATGGCCTTCGTGCGCGGCGAGTTCCGGACCGCCGGCCGGTCGGCCACCCCGGAGGCGTGCCAGGCGCTGGTCGACGCCATCGGCAGCGATCTGCGGGAGCTGGCCTCGGCGGTGTCCCAGCTGGTCGCGGACGTCGAGGGCACGATCGACGAGGCGGTCGTCGGCCGGTACTACACCGGGCGGGCCGAGGCGTCGAGTTTCGAAGTCGCCGACCGGGCGGTCGAAGGACGCGCGGCGGAGGCGCTGGAAGCCCTGCGCTGGTCGCTGTCGACCGGGGTGGCCCCGGTCCTGATCACCAGTGCGCTGGCCCAGGGGGTACGGGCGATCGGCAAGCTGTCGTCGGCGCGCGGCGGCAGATCCGCCGATCTCGCCCGCGAGCTGGGCATGCCGCCCTGGAAGATCGACCGGGTCCGGCAGCAGATGCGCGGCTGGACCCCGGACGGCGTGGCCGTCGCGCTGCGCGCGGTCGCCGAGGCGGACGCGGGCGTGAAGGGCGGCGGGGACGACCCGGAGTACGCCCTGGAGAAGGCCGTCGTCACCATCGCCCGCGCGGCGCGCTCGCGGGGACGGGCGTAGGCGCCCGCGACGGGACGGCGCGGGCGGGGGACCGGGCGTGGCACGCGCGGCGCGCCCTTGTGATCGAGTCGCCCTCCTCCCGCCGGGGAGGAGAATGAGGAGTGACGGCCTTCGACCGCCCAGCAGTGGGAAGGTGGCGAGCGTCATGGCCGAACACCCGCACGCAATGCTCGTCCGCAAGGGCTACGAGGCTTTCTCACACGGCGACATGGACGCCCTGCGGGGACTGATGTCCGCGGACGCCACGTACCACGTGCCCGGGAGTCATCCCCTGGCGGGCGACTACAAGGGGCAGGACGCGATCATCGGCTTCTACGAGCAGCTCGCCCAGGAGTCCGGCGGGACCATGGACATCGAGCTGCGCCACATCCTCGTCGACGGCCGCGGTCACGCGGTGGCGGTGCACCGCGTGACCGCCGAGCGGCAGGGGGAAAGCTTCGAACAGATGGCGTGCTACGTCTTCCGGATCGTCGGGGACAAGATCACCGATGTCGACGAGTGCCTCGAGGACCTCGAGACGGCCAACGCCTTCTGGGCGTGAGGGGAAGGCCGAAGGCCCCGCCCACCACCCGGGGAAGGGTGTGAGGGCGGGGCCTTCGGTTGACGCGTGTGAGCCCGTACCCGCGTGGCGAACGCAGGCCGCGTACGGGCTCGGGTGCCGGCCGGGGGCGGATGAGAGAGGGCCCGCCCGGATTCCCGCCGACGGTCAGATCAAAGGGTGTTTCAGCCCTTGACGGCCGCGACCTTCTGAGCCAGCGCCGACTTCTTGTTGGCGGCCTGGTTCTTGTGGATGACGCCCTTGGAGACGGCCTTGTCGAGCTGACGCGCCGCGGCGCGCTGGTACTCGGTGGCCTTCTCGGCGTCACCCGCGGCGGCGGCCTCGCGGGCCTTGCGGATCGCGGTCTTCAGAGAGGACTTGACGGCCTTGTTGCGCAGCCGGGCCTTCTCGTTGGTCTTGTTCCGCTTGATCTGGGACTTGATGTTCGCCACGAATGAGCCTCTACAGGTTCTGGCACGGGACCGCACGGAAGCCGCACGATTCCGGTGCCGGGTGATTTCTTGGGGTGTGCCTCGCGCTGAGAGGGCATGAGACACAGCCCCCCACACTACCAGCGGCTCATTCGGTGGCCCAAACCCGTCCCCGGTCGCCACCCGTGGGACGATGGAAGCTACGTATCGATCCGACCCGAGACCGCAGACGCACAAGCAGACGTATGCGGACGCCTCAAGAATCAGGACCCTGCGTGCCCGCGATCCCCAGCCATGTGCCCGAGCCGAGCCGTACCGACCCGGCGCTGATCCGCAATTTCTGCATCATCGCGCACATCGACCACGGCAAGTCCACGCTCGCCGACCGGATGCTCCAGTTGACCGGAGTGGTCGAGCAGCGGCAGATGCGCGCTCAGTACCTCGACCGCATGGACATCGAGCGCGAGCGCGGCATCACGATCAAGTCCCAGGCGGTGCGTCTGCCGTGGGCCCCGACCCACGACAAGAACAGCACGCACATCCTCAACATGATCGACACCCCCGGGCACGTCGACTTCACGTACGAGGTCTCCCGCTCGCTCGCCGCCTGCGAGGGCACGATCCTGCTGGTCGACGCCGCCCAGGGCATCGAGGCCCAGACCCTCGCCAACCTCTACCTGGCGATGGAGAACGACCTCACGATCATCCCGGTGCTCAACAAGATCGACCTGCCGGCCGCGCAGCCGGAGAAGTTCGCCGAGGAGCTGGCGAACCTGGTCGGCTGCGACCCCGACGACGTGCTCAAGGTGTCCGCGAAGACCGGCCTCGGCGTCGAGGCGCTGCTGGACAAGGTGGTCGCCGAGATCCCCGCCCCGGTCGGCGTCAAGGACGCCCCCGCCCGCGCGATGATCTTCGACTCGGTCTACGACTCCTACCGCGGTGTCGTGACGTACGTCCGTGTCATCGACGGCCAGCTCAACAAGCGCGAGCGGATCCGGATGATGTCCACCGGCGCCACCCACGAGCTGCTGGAGATCGGCACCAACTCGCCGGAGATGCTGCCCGCCGACGGCCTCGGCGTCGGCGAGGTGGGCTACCTCATCACCGGTGTGAAGGACGTCCGCCAGTCGAAGGTCGGTGACACCGTCACCAGCCAGCACAAGGGCGCCCAGGAGGCGCTCGGCGGCTACAAGGACCCCAAGCCCATGGTGTTCTCCGGCCTCTATCCCCTGGACGGCTCCGACTACCCGGAGCTGCGCGAGGCGCTGGACAAGCTCCAGCTCAACGACGCCGCCCTGGTCTACGAGCCGGAGACCTCCGCCGCCCTCGGCTTCGGTTTCCGCGTCGGCTTCCTGGGCCTGCTGCACCTCGACGTGATCCGCGAGCGTCTCGAGCGCGAGTTCGGGCTCGACCTCATCGCCACCGCCCCCAACGTGGTCTACCGCGTGGTCATGGAGGACGGCAGCGAGCACACCGTCACCAACCCGAGCGAGTTCCCCGAGGGGAAGATCGACGAGGTGTACGAGCCGGTCGTGCGCGCCACCATCCTGGCGCCCAGCGAGTTCATCGGCTCGATCATGGAGCTGTGCCAGACCCGGCGCGGTGTGCTGCTCGGCATGGACTACCTCTCCGAGGACCGGGTGGAGATCCGCTACACCCTGCCGCTCGCCGAGATCGTCTTCGACTTCTTCGACCAGCTGAAGTCCAAGACCCGCGGCTACGCCTCCCTCGACTACGAGCCCACCGGCGAGCAGACCTCCAGCCTGGTGAAGGTCGACATCCTGCTGCACGGTGACAAGGTGGACGCGTTCTCCGCGATCACCCACAAGGACCAGGCGTACGCGTACGGCGTACGGCTGGTCGCCAAGCTCAAGGAGCTCATCCCGCGGCAGGCCTTCGAGGTGCCGGTGCAGGCCGCCATCGGCTCCAGGGTCATCGCCCGCGAGACCATCCGCGCCATCCGCAAGGACGTCCTCGCCAAGTGCTACGGCGGTGACATCTCCCGCAAGCGGAAGCTGCTGGAGAAGCAGAAGGAGGGCAAGAAGCGGATGAAGATGGTGGGTTCCGTGGAGGTCCCGCAGGAGGCCTTCATCGCCGTCCTCTCCAGCGACGACAGCGCGGGATCGGGCAAGGGCAAGAAGTAGCCGGGGGTTACCGCGGGTCACTCCGCGAACCGGGCGTAACGGGGCCCGTCGTACGCGAGTACGGCGGGCCCCGCGCGTCCACGGGGTAGCTCTCTCCATGTGAAGTGGCAGGCCGTGACCCCTTACGCCGTGGCCGGTCGCCCTTTACTCTGTCCGTGCTCGATAGTTACTCGCGAGTTAAACAACGGCGCGAGGAAACCCCAGCCCCACTGAGCCAGCCGCACCGTCGCGGGCCCCGGAGGATGTCGTGAGCGACACACAGACACTGATCGAGAACCGTCCGCCGAGCGTGGCGACCCTCTTCCTGGAGCGTGTGGCGGCCACACCGGACGCCGAGGCCTACCGCCACCCCGTCCCACCGGCCTCCGGCGAGGGCCCGGACGACTGGAAGTCCCTCACCTGGGCGGGCGCCGCCGAGCGGGTCCACGCCATCGCGGCCGGCCTGATCGAGCTGGGCGTGCGGCCGGAGGAGCGGGTCGCGCTCGCCTCCTCCACCCGGGTCGAGTGGATCCTCGCCGACCTCGGCATCCTCTGCGCGGGCGCCGCCACCACCACGGTCTACCCGCAGACCAACGCCGACGAGTCCGCCTACATCCTGTCCGACTCCCAGAGCCGGGTGCTCATCGCGGAGAACGCCGAGCAGGCGGCCAAGGCGGTGGAGAAGCGCGCCGAGCTGCCCGAGCTCACCCACGTCGTGGTCGTCGACCCGGCCGGCGCCGGGACCGACGACTTCGTGATCACCCTCGCCGACCTGGAGAAGCGCGGCGCCGCCCGGCTCCAGCAGGAGCCGGAGCTGATCAAGGAGCGGGTCGGGGCGATCACCAAGGACCAGCTCGCCACCCTGATCTACACCTCCGGCACCACCGGCCGCCCCAAGGGCGTGCGCCTGCCGCACGACTGCTGGTCGTACATGGCGAAGGCGATCGCCGCGACCGGCCTGGTCCACGGCGACGACGTGCAGTACCTGTGGCTGCCGCTCGCGCACGTCTTCGGCAAGGTGCTCACCTCCGGGCAGATCGAGGTCGGTCACGTCACCGCCGTCGACGGCCGCGTCGACAAGATCATCGAGAACCTCCCGGTGGTCCGGCCGACCTACATGGCGGCCGTGCCCCGCATCTTCGAGAAGGTCTACAACGGCGTGGCCGCCAAGGCGAAGGCCGGCGGCGGCGCCAAGTACAAGATCTTCCAGTGGGCCGCCGGGGTCGCCCGCGAGTACGCCAAGGTCACCCAGGACAACTTCCGCCGCACCGGCACCGCGAGCGCCCCCTTCGGCCTCTCGGCGAAGCACGGCGTCGCCGACAAGCTCGTCTACGCCAAGATCCGCGAGGCCTTCGGCGGCAACCTCCGCGCCTGTGTCTCCGGCTCGGCCGCCCTCGCCCCCGAGATCGGCTACTTCTTCTCCGGCGCCGGCATCCACATCCTGGAGGGCTACGGCCTCACCGAGTCCTCCGCCGCCTCCTTCGTCAACCCGGGCGAGGCCTACCGCACCGGCACCGTCGGCAAGCCGCTGCCCGGCACCGAGGTCCGCATCGCCGACGACGGCGAGATCCTGCTGCGCGGCCCCGGCATCATGCAGGGCTACCACAACCTGCCCGAGAAGACCGCCGAGGTCCTGGAGGAGGACGGCTGGTTCCACACCGGTGACATCGGCGAGCTCTCGCCCGACGGCTACCTCCGCATCACCGACCGCAAGAAGGACCTGATCAAGACGTCCGGCGGCAAGTACATCGCGCCCGCCGAGGTCGAGGGCCGTTTCAAGGCGGTCTGCCCCTACGTCTCCAACATCCTGGTGCACGGCGCGGACCGCAACTACTGCACCGCCCTCATCGCCCTCGACGAGGCCGCCCTCACCGCCTGGGCGGCCGAGAACGGCATGGCGGGCAAGCCGTACGCCGAGATCGTCGCCGCACCCGCCACGGTCGAGATGGTCGACGGCTACGTCAGGCAGCTCAACGAGGGCCTCCAGCGCTGGCAGACCATCAAAAAGTTCCGCCTCCTCCCGCGCGACCTCGACGTCGAGCACGGTGAGATCACCCCCAGCCTGAAGCTGAAGCGCCCGGTGGTGGAGCGCGCGTACCAGCACCTCATCGAGGAGATGTACGCGGGCACGCGCGAGGCGTGACCACCACGGTGTGACCGCGGGGGCGGGTTCCCGGGCCGGTGCGGCCGGGGAACCCGCCCCTCTTTTCACGATGACCGGAACAAAACGACTTTCTGTTCGTTCCTGAACGCGCGCACAGCACTGTTTTCACCCTTGACGGTCTACTTCGGTGACTCGGTGCTTATGGGCGGGTCCGGTCTGTCACCCTGTCGGCAGCGATCGAGTTCTCTTCGTACGAGCTGCCCGGGGAGCTGCCCATGAGGGCCATTCCGACCCAACGGGAGACCGCCTCGTGCGCCCCCGGCGCGCGGGAGCGCGTGTGGGTGGACGCGACCCTGCCCGGGAGCCCCCTCGCGCCGGGCACCGCACGCGCCGTGCTGCGCAAGGCGCTCACCGAGTGGGCGGAGCTCGCGCCGCCCGGCGCCGAACACCTCACCGGCCGGGTCGGCGACGACGCCACGCTGATCGCCAGCGAACTCGTCACCAACGCCGTCGTGCACGCCGGCACCGAGGTGCGTCTGACGTGCGGGCTGGAGGAGGCGACCGGCGCGCTCGTCGTCGAGGTCGCCGACCGGCACCCCTCCCGCGCGCCGCGCGGCAACGAGCCGGAGGCGCCGGCGTACGAGACCCCGGAGTACGGGCGCGGCCTGCGCCTCGTCGCCGCGCTCTCCGAGGCCTGGGGGATCACCTACCGTCCGGGCACGAAGACGGTGTGGGCGCGACTGGCCGCCGGGGGGAGCCCGGCGGGCGACCGGATCGAGGCGTACGCAGGGGAGCGCGCGCTGGCGCACGACCTGAGGGTGGCGGAGATCCTCGCGCCGGAGCCGCCCCGGCCGGAACAGGCCGCCCCCGACCCGCTGGACGCACTCGACCCGCCGGCCCCCCGACGCCCGCCCGGCCACCGGGAAGCGCCCGGTCCCGCCCGTGACGCCCGCCGCGGCGGCTCGTACGGCGACGACTGGCTCGCCCGCCGGCCCGGCCGGGACGGCACCTGGCTGGGGCGCGGCGCCCTGTCCTTCCTCGCCGAGGCCTCCGACCTGCTCGCCGGGCAGCTCGACGAGGACCTGGTCACCTCCCTCACCGGGCAGCTGATCGTGCCGCGGCTGGCCGACTGGTGCGCGGTGTGGCTGGAGGACGGGACCACCGGCCACGGCGGCGGCTGGGGCGGGGGCGGCCGGGCCGGCGGCCTTGGCCTCGCCCGCGTCTGGCACGCGAGTGAGAACCGCATCGAGGACCTGAGCCGTTCCCTGGAGCGGAACCCACCGCCCCCGTGCGACCCGCTCCAGGCCGGCCCCGCCCCCTACCCGTGGCCGGACGGAGCACTCGACACCCCGGGCGCTCCCGGCGCCGCCCTCGCCTACCGGCTCGTCGCCGGCGGACGCCCGCTGGGCACGCTGGTGATCGGACGGGGCGGGATCGACCGGTTCCCCGACGAGGTCACCGGCCTCGTGGAGGACCTAGGGCGGCGGGTCGCGCTCGCCATCGGGGCCGCCCGGCAGTACTCCCGCCAGGCCACCATCAGCGCCGTCCTGCAGCGCGGACTGCTGCCCGGCGCCGTCGCGGAGATCCCCGGCGTGCGCAGCGCCCTCGTCTACGAACCCTGCGACAAGGGCGGACCGAGCGGCGACTTCTACGACCTCTTCCCCGCCGGGCACGGCCGCTGGTGCTTCGCCGTCGGCGACGTCCAGGGCAAGGGCCCCGAGGCCGCCGTCGTCATCGGTCTGGCCCGGCCCTGGCTGCGGCTGCTCGCCCGCGAGGGCTACCACGTCGCCGACGTCCTGGACCGCCTCAACCAGCTCCTCCTCGACGACGCGACCGAGGCCGCCGACGCCGCCGCCCGCGCGCTGGTGGCCGCCGGCGCCCGCCCGACCACCCCCGGCGACGGCCCCCAGACCCGTTTCCTCTCCCTCCTCTACGGCGAACTCGTCCCCTTCGACGGCGGCGTCCACTGCACCCTCGCCTCCGCCGGACACCCGCTGCCCCTGCTGCTCGCCCCCGACGGCTCGGTCCGCGCCGTCGCCCAGCCGCAGACCCTGCTCGGGGTCGTCGAGGACGCCGCCTACACCAGCGAGACCTTCGAGATGCACTCCGGCGACACCCTGCTCTGCGTCACCGACGGGGTCACCGAGCGGCGCTCCGGCTCCCGCCAGTTCGACGACGGCGACGGGCTCGCCACGGCCCTGTCGGAGTGCGCGGGGATGGACGCGGAGCCGATAGCGGAACGGATCACCCAGCTCGTGCACGAGTTCGGGGCCCGCCCGCCGGCCGACGATCTCGCCCTGCTCGTGCTGCAGGCGGACTGACGCGGCCGGTGCGGGACAATGGAGCACATGCCTTCCGCACTCCCCGACGGCGAGCCCGTCCCCGCCGACGGCGCGCTGCCCGCGTCCGCGCTCGCCGGGGCCGCAGGCCGTCCCCTCGGGTTCTACCTGCACGTCCCGTACTGCGCCACCCGCTGCGGCTACTGCGACTTCAACACTTACACCGCGACCGAGCTGCGCGGCAGCGGCGGCGTGCTGGCCTCCCGCGACAACTACGCCGAGACCCTGGCCGACGAGGTCCGCCTGGCGCGGAAGGCGCTGGGGGACGACCCGCGCGAGGTCCGCACGGTGTTCGTCGGCGGCGGTACGCCGACGCTGCTGGCCGCCGACGACCTCGTACGGATGCTGGGGGCGATCCGCGAGGAGTTCGGCCTGGCGCCGGACGCCGAGGTGACGACGGAGGCGAACCCGGAGTCGGTCGACCCGGCCTACCTGGCGGCCCTGCGCGCGGGCGGCTTCAACCGGATCTCCTTCGGCATGCAGAGCGCCCGGCGGCACGTGCTGAAGGTCCTGGACCGCACGCACACCCCCGGCCGTCCCGAGGCGTGCGTCGCGGAGGCCCGCGCGGCGGGCTTCGAACACGTCAACCTCGATCTGATCTACGGCACGCCGGGGGAGTCCGACGACGACTGGCGGGCGTCCCTGGACGCGGCGATCGGCGCCGGTCCCGACCACGTCTCGGCGTACGCGCTGATCGTCGAGGAGGGCACGCAGCTCGCCCGCCGCATCCGGCGCGGAGAGGTGCCGATGACCGACGACGACGTGCACGCGGACCGGTACCTGATCGCCGAGGAGACGCTGTCGGCGGCGGGCTTCGACTGGTACGAGGTGTCCAACTGGGCCACCTCCGACGCGGGCCGCTGCCTGCACAACGAGCTGTACTGGCGGGGCGCCGACTGGTGGGGCGCGGGGCCCGGGGCCCACTCGCACGTGGGCGGGGTGCGCTGGTGGAACGTCAAGCACCCGGGCGCGTACGCGGCGGCGCTGGCGGAGGGGCGGTCGCCGGGGGCGGGACGGGAGGTCCTGTCGGACGAGGACCGGCGGGTGGAGCGGATCCTGCTGGAGCTGCGGCTGCGGGAGGGCGTACCGCTGTCCCTGCTGAAGGAGGACGGACTGGCGGCTTCGCGCCGGGCGCTCGCGGACGGGCTCCTCCAGGAGAGGCCGTACGAGGAGGGGCGCGCGGTGCTGACCCTGCGCGGGAGGCTGCTGGCGGACGCCGTGGTCAGGGACCTGGTCGACTGACCTTTCCTCGCCCCCGCCGCCCCTTCCCGTCCCGACCCGGGGCTCCGCCCCGGACCTCGTCCTCAAGCGCCGGACGGGCTGTAAATCAGCCCGTCCGGCGCTTGAGGACGAGGTCCGAAGGGCCGAAGGGGGGCCAGGGGGCGACGGAGCACGCCCCTCAGGACGGTGCCGTCACGAAGTCGATCAGTTCCTCCACGCGGCCCAGGAGCTGGGGCTCCAGGTCCTTGTAGGAGCGCACCGAGCCGAGGATCCGCTGCCACGCCTCGCCGGTGTTCGCCACGCGCCACCCCAGCGCCGCGCACACCCCCGTCTTCCAGTCCTGCCCCCGCGGCACCCGGGGCCACGCCTCGATGCCGACCGACGCCGGCTTCACCGCCTCCCAGACGTCGATGTACGGGTGGCCCACCACCAGCGCGTGCTCGCTCGTCACCGCCTCCGCGATCCGCCACTCCTTCGAGCCGGGGACCAGGTGGTCCACCAGGACGCCCAGCCGCGCGTCCGGCCCCGGCGCGAAGGACTCGACGATCGACGGCAGGTCGTCGACGCCCTCCAGGTACTCCACCACCACGCCCTCGATGCGCAGGTCGTCGCCCCACACCTTCTCGACCAGCTCCGCGTCGTGCCGCCCCTCCACGTAGATGCGCCCCGCGCGGGCCACCCGCGCCCGCGCGCCGGGAACGGCCACCGAACCGGACGCCGTACGGGTGGGACGCGCCGGACCGGCGGACGGCCGCACCAGCGTCACCGCACGGCCCTCCAGCAGGAAGCCCCGCGGCTCCAGCGGGAACACCCGGTGCTTCCCGAAGCGGTCCTCCAGGGTCACCGTGCCCGCCTCGCAGCGGATCACCGCGCCGCAGAAGCCGGTACCGGGTTCCTCGACCACCAGGCCGGGCTCGGCCGCGACCTCGGGGACGGGCTGCGGTTTCTTCCACGGAGGGGTCAGATCGGCGGAGTACTGGCGCATTCTGACGACGATACGAGGATCCCGCCCGCCGTGATCAGTCCGACACGCCGAAACGGGCCGCCAGGGCGTCGCGCTGGGCCCGGACGAACGCCGCGTCCACCACCGCGCCGTGGCCGGGGACGTACCGCGCGTCCTCACCGCCCAGCTCCAGCAGCCGGTCCAGGGCGGCCGGCCAGTGGGACGGTACGGCGTCGGGACCGGCCTGCGGCTCGCCCGACTCCTCGACCAGGTCGCCGCAGAACACCACCTCCGGGTCGCCGGGGACCAGTACCACGAGGTCGTGGGCGGTGTGCCCGGGGCCCACGTTCGCCAGCAGCACCTGTCGGCCGCCGCCCAGGTCGAGCGTTCGCTCGCCGCTCACCGCGTGCCGGGGCGGGACCAGTGCGTCCACGGCCTCCTCGGCCACCCGCGCGTCCAGCCCGTGGCGCACCGCGTCCGCGCGCAGCTCCTCACGCCCGCGGCCCGTCAGCACCGTGTCCACGCCCACCGCGCCGAACACCTCCGCGCCCGCGAACGCCGCCGCCCCGAGGACGTGGTCGAAGTGGGGGTGGGTGAGCGCGAGATGCGTCACACGGCGACCGGTGAGCGCCTGCGCCTCCGTCCGCAACCGTGCGCCCTCGCCCAGACCGGAACCCGCGTCGACGAGCAGCACGCCGTCCGGGCCCACGACGAGCCCCGCCGTGCAGTCCCACACCGGCAACCGGCACCGCCCCACCCCGGCGGCCACTTGCTCCCATCCCGGCTCTTCCCAAGTCACGGTCATACCGGGACGCTATCGGGGGACGGCGCCGCCCGGCGCGACGGCGCGGGGACCGGCCTTGCCCGGGGTGCACCCCCCGGCCGTACACTGGGCGGGGAAGTCTGGCACTCGCGTGCGAAGAGTGCCAGGCGGACGGGCAAGGTACCGCGCGGAAGGGTTCTGGAGGTGTGCGCGATGCTCAGTGAACGCAGGCTCCAGGTGTTGCGCGCCATCGTTCAGGACTACGTGGGCACCGAGGAGCCCGTCGGCTCCAAGGCGCTCACCGAGCGGCACAACCTCGGCGTCTCCCCGGCCACCGTGCGCAACGACATGGCGGCCCTGGAGGACGAGGGCTTCATCGCCCAGCCGCACACCAGCGCCGGGCGCATCCCCACCGACAAGGGCTACCGCCTGTTCGTCGACAAGCTCGCCGGGGTCAAGCCCATGACCCCGCCCGAGCGGCGGGCCATCCAGAACTTCCTCGACGGCGCCGTCGACCTCGACGACGTGGTGGCCAGGACCGTGCGGCTGCTCGCGCAGCTGACCCGGCAGGTCGCCGTCGTGCAGTACCCGTCGCTGACCCGCTCCACCGTGCGGCACGTGGAACTGCTGTCCCTCGCCCCCGCGCGGCTGATGCTGGTGCTGATCACGGACACCGGCCGGGTGGAGCAGCGCATGGTCGACTGCCCGGCGCCGTTCGGCGAGTCCTCCCTGGCGGACCTGCGGGCCCGCCTGAACAGCAGGGTGGCGGGCCGTCGGTTCACCGACGTGCCGGGCCTGGTGGAGGACCTCCCCGAGGCGTTCGAGGCCGAGGACCGCGGTACGGTCTCGACGGTGCTCTCCACTCTGCTGGAGACGCTCGTCGAGGAGAACGAGGAGCGGCTGATGATCGGCGGCACCGCCAATCTCACCCGCTTCGGACATGACTTCCCCCTCACGATCCGGCCCGTCCTGGAGGCGCTGGAGGAGCAGGTCGTGCTCCTCAAGTTGCTCGGTGAGGCGGGGGATTCGGGCATGACCGTGCGCATCGGGCACGAGAACGCCTACGAGGGACTCAACTCCACGTCCGTCGTGTCGGTGGGCTACGGTTCGGGCGGCGAGGCGGTTGCCAAGCTCGGCGTGGTCGGACCGACCCGCATGGACTACCCGGGAACGATGGGAGCGGTACGCGCAGTGGCACGGTACGTCGGACAGATCCTGGCGGAGTCGTAGTGGCCACGGACTACTACGCCGTACTCGGCGTGCGCCGCGACGCGTCGCAGGAGGAGATCAAGAAGGCCTTCCGGCGGCTCGCCCGCGAGCTGCACCCGGACGTCAATCCTGATCCGAAGACGCAGGAGCGGTTCAAGGAGATCAACGCCGCCTACGAGGTGCTGTCGGATCCGCAGAAGAAGCAGGTCTACGACCTCGGCGGCGACCCCCTCTCGCAGGCCGGCGGCGGTGGCGCGGGCGGCTTCGGGGCTGGTGGCTTCGGGAACTTCTCCGACATCATGGACGCGTTCTTCGGCACGGCGTCGCAGCGCGGTCCGCGCTCGCGCACCCGCCGGGGCCAGGACGCGATGATCCGCATCGACGTCGAGCTCGACGAGGCCGCGTTCGGCACGACCAAGGACATCCAGGTCGACACGGCCGTCGTCTGCACCACGTGCAGCGGCGAGGGCGCCGCTCCGGGCACCACCGCGCAGACCTGTGACATGTGCCGGGGCCGGGGTGAGGTCTCGCAGGTCACCCGGTCCTTCCTCGGCCAGGTCATGACCTCCCGCCCCTGCCCGCAGTGCCAGGGCTTCGGCACGGTCGTCCCCACCCCGTGCCCGGAGTGCGCGGGCGACGGCCGGATCCGTTCCCGGCGCACCCTCACGGTCAAGATCCCGGCCGGTGTCGACAATGGCACACGGATCCAGCTGGCCGGCGAGGGCGAGGTCGGGCCCGGCGGCGGTCCCGCCGGTGACCTGTACGTGGAGATCCACGAGCTCCCGCACGCGCAGTTCCAGCGGCGCGGCGACGACCTGCACTGCACGGTCACCCTCCCGATGACCGCGGCGGCCCTCGGCACCAAGGTGCCGCTGGAGACGCTGGACGGCTTGGAGGAGGTCGACATCCGGCCCGGCACCCAGTCCGGCCAGTCGATCCCGCTGCACGGCCGGGGCGTCACGCACCTGCGGGGCGGCGGCCGGGGCGACCTCATCGTCCACGTCGAGGTCCAGACCCCGACCAAGCTCGACCCCGAACAGGAACGCCTGCTCCGGGAGCTCGCCAAGCTGCGGGGCGAGGAACGGCCCACGGGGCAGTTCCAGCCCGGTCAGCAGGGGCTGTTCTCGCGCCTGAAGGACGCGTTCAACGGGCGCTGACCGGTCGGCGCCGGGTGGGTGGTGTTCTGCTGCCGGGGGTCCGGGGGTCGTCCCCCGGGCGGGCGCGGTCAGCCCGGTCGGCAGGGGCTGTTCTCGCGCCTGAAGGACGCGTTCAACGGGCGCTGACGGACATGTTCGGCGGGGGCCGGGGCCCTCGCCGCCGCCCTGCCGAAAAGTGGCTTATGCCAAGAGGAAGGGCGGATTCGGAGTTGCTCGGAGGACGTGACAACATGCCGTCATGTCCTCCGTACTGACCGATGTCTGCCCGCACCCGATCGTGCAGGCGCCGATGGCGGGCGGTGTCGCCGTGCCGCAGCTCGCCGCCGCCGTGTCCGAGGCGGGCGGACTCGGTTTCCTGGCCGCCGGGTACAAGACCGCGGACGGGATGTACCAGGAGATCAAGCAGCTGCGGGGGCTGACCTCCCGCCCCTTCGGCGTCAACCTCTTCCTGCCGCAGCCGGAGACGGCCGACCCCGCCGCCGTCGACGTCTACGCACACCAGCTGGCCGGCGAGGCCTCCTGGTACGAGACCGCGCTCGGTGACCCCGACAGCGGCCGCGACGACGGCTACGACGCCAAACTCGCCGTGCTGCTGGACAACCCGGTGCCGGTGGTGTCGTTCCACTTCGGCGTGCCGGCCCGTGAGGTGCTGGACTCGCTGCGCCGCGCCGGCACGCTCACGCTGGTCACCGCCACGACCGCGGAGGAGGCCCGGGCCGTGGAGCGGGCCGGCGCGGACGCGGTGATCGCACAGGGCGTGGAGGCCGGCGGCCACCAGGGCACCCACCGCGACGACCCGGAGGCGGACGGCTCCGGTGTCGGACTGCTCTCCCTCGTCGCCCAGGTCCGGGAGTCCGTCGGCATCCCGGTCGTCGCCGCCGGCGGCATCATGCGCGGCGGCCAGATCGCCGCCGTCCTCGCGGCCGGCGCCGCCGCGGCCCAGCTCGGCACGGCCTTCGTCGCCGCCCGCGAGTCCGGCGCCCACGCCCTGCACAAGCAGGCCCTCACCGACCCCCTGTACGTCCGCACCGAGCTGACCCGCGCCTTCTCCGGCCGCCCGGCCCGCGCCCTGGTCAACCGCTTCCTGCGCGAGCACGGCCCGTACGCGCCCGCCGCCTACCCGGACGTCCACCACCTCACCGCGCCCCTGCGCAAGGCCGCCGCCAAGGCCGGCGACGCGCAGGGCCTGGCGCTGTGGGCGGGGCAGGGCCACCGGATGGCCCGCGAGCTGCCCGCCGGGCGGCTGGTGGAGGTGCTGGCCGCCGAACTGGCCGCCGCCCGCACGGCGCTGTCGACGGGAGGCGCCCGATGACCGCGCCGGTGTTCGTCGTCGACCACTTCGACGCGGGCGGCGGGGGCCGTTACGTGCTCGACGGTCCCGAGGGGCGGCACGCCGTCTCCGTGAAGCGGCTGCGGGCGGGCGAGGACGTCGTCCTCACCGACGGCGCGGGCCGCTGGGCGGACTGCGTGGTGCTCGGCGCCGAGGGCAAGGACCGTCTGATCGTCCGACTGGACTCGGTGACCGAGGAGCCCGCGGAGGAGCCCCGGCTCACCGTCGTCCAGGCCCTGCCCAAGGGCGACCGGGGCGAGGTGGCCGTGGAGACGATGACCGAGGTCGGCGTCGACGCGATCGTGCCGTGGGCGGCGGCGCGCTGCATCACGCAGTGGAAGGGCGAGCGGGGGGCGAAGTCCCTCGCCAAGTGGCGGGCGACGGCCCGGGAGGCCGGCAAGCAGTCGCGCCGGGTGCGCTTCCCGCGGGTCGCGGACGCGGCGACGAGCAAGCGGGTTGCGTCACTTCTCGCCGAAGCGGAGTTCGCGGCCGTGCTCCACGAGAGCGGCACGGAGCCCCTGGCGAGTGCCGAACTCCCCGCCTCCGGTGACATCGTGCTGGTCGTCGGGCCCGAAGGCGGTGTCTCTCCGGAGGAGTTGGCGCTCTTCGAGGAGGCCGGAGCGCGGGCCTACCGGCTGGGGCCCAGTGTGCTGCGCACCTCCACCGCCGGTACGGCCGCGGCGGCGCTGCTGCTCGGTCGCACGGGGCGCTGGTCCTGACCCGAGGTTTCTTCGCCCCCGCCGCCCCTTCCCGTCCCGTCCCGGGGCTCCGCCCCGGACCCCGCTCCTCAAACGCCGGAGGGGTTGAATCAGCCTCTCCGGGGGGCGTGGTCCTCAGGGACGGGAAGAAGCAAGTGGCCGTATGCGCTCTACCGCCCCGCCTGTGACGGTGGCAGTCTGCCGTTCATGGGGGCGATGAACAGGATTCCGCGCGCGGTGCGCGCATGGCGGCGGCAGGCGCTCGCGGCCGGCTTCGCCGTGGCCGCCGTCGCCGGGGTCACCGCGTGCGAGGGCGGCGGACTCGGCTCCGCGGCCGTCGCGTTCACGACCGACGAGACCGTCACCGAGGAGCTCAACCGGCAGAAGGCCGACGTGCGCTGGCTCAGCTGCACCGGGTCCTTCGGGGACAAGGAGGGCCGAAGCGAGGCGAGCCGGAACACCGTCGCCTCCGTCGACTGCCAGGGCGAGACCCGGGACGGCAAGGAGATCACCGTCACCGGGAGGATCACCCACGCCGTCAACGGCGCCTGCGTGCGCGGGAACATCACCGCGAAGGTCGGCGGGAAGCAGGTGTTCCGGGTCGACGGCCTGGGCGACTGCGACTCCACCAGCCCGCCGCGCGTGGGCGAACCCACGCGACGCGGCCCGGAGCCCACCGTCACCGTGACCGTCACGACGACCGTGTGGTGCGAGCAGTACCCGTCGTGTCGTCCCGTCGAGGGCAAGTGACCACAACCCCTGTCCAGGACCGCCCGTACCTGCATAGGGTGATCGGGTGACACAGCCCGCATCGGTCGCATCCGCCGCTTATCTCCGGTTCCCGCACCTGCACGGCGAGTTGGTCGCCTTCACCGCCGAGGACGACGTGTGGCTCGCCCCCCTCGACGGCGGCCGGGCCTGGCGGGTCAGTGCCGACAACGTGCCCGTGACCCGGCCCCGCGTCTCGCCCGACGGCGCCACCGTCGCCTGGACCTCCACCCGCGACGGCGCCCCCGAGGTGCACGTCGCGCCCGTCGACGGCGGCCCCGCCAGACGCCTCACCCACTGGGGCAGCATCACCACCCGGACACGGGGCTGGACGGCGGACGGACGGGTCCTGGTCACCAGCTCCCAGGGCCAGGCCAGTTTCCGCCGCACCTGGGCCCGCGCCGTCCCCCTGGACGGCGGCCCCGCCGCCACCCTGCCGTACGGCCCCGTCGGCGACGTCGCGCGGGGACCGCACACCGTGCTGCTGTCCGCGCCGATGAGCCGCGAGGCCGCCTGGTGGAAGCGGTACCGGGGCGGTACGGCGGGCAAGCTGTGGATCGACCGCGAGGGCGACGGCGAGTTCGTACGGCTGCACGAGGACCTCGACGGGAACATCGAGGACCCCCTGTGGGTGGGGGAGAGGATCGCGTTCCTCTCCGACCACGAGGGCACCGGAGCCCTGTACTCCTCCCTCGCCGACGGCTCCGACCTGCGCCGGCACACACCGCTCGAAGGCTTCTACGCCCGGCACGCCGCCACGGACGGCAGCCGGGTCGTCTACTCCAGCGCCGGTGAACTGTGGCTGCTGGACGGCCTCGACGGGGACGGGCCGCGCCGCCTCGACGTCCGGCTCGGCGGACAGCGCGTCGACCTCCAGCCGTTCCCGGTGAACGCCGCCCGCTGGTTCGGCTCCGCCTCCCCCGACCACACCGCGCGCGGCAGCGCCGTCTGCGTGCGCGGCGCCGTCCACTGGGTGACCCACCGGGCCGGCCCCGCCCGCGCGCTCGCCGCGACCCCGGGCGTACGGGCCCGGCGGCCCCGCACCTTCCGCGTGGACGGCGAGGAGTGGGTGGTGTGGGTGACCGACGCCGAGGGCGACGACGCCCTGGAGTTCGCCCCCGCCACCGGGCTCGCCCCGGGCGCCACCCCGCGCCGGATCGCCGCCGGGCGGCTGGGCCGCGTCGCGGAACTCGCCATGGCCCCCGACGGCAGCCGCGCCGCGGTCGCCTCCCACGACGGCCGGGTCCTGCTCGTCGAGCGGGAGACCGGCGAGGTCCGCGAGGTCGACCGCAGTGAGGACGGCGACGTCTCCGGGCTGGCCTTCTCGCCCGACTCCTCCTGGCTCGCCTGGTCCCACCCCGGCCCGCGCCCGCTCAGTCAGCTCAAGCTCGCCCACACCACCGACCTGTCGGTCACCGAGGCGACCCCGCTGCGGTTCCACGACTACGCGCCCGCCTTCACCCTCGACGGCAAGCACCTCGCGTTCCTGTCGACCCGCTCCTTCGACCCGGTCTACGACGAGCACGTCTTCGACCTGGCCTTCGTCGAGGGCGTACGCCCGTATCTGATCACCCTCGCGGCGACCACCCCGTCGCCGTTCGGCCCGCAGCGGCACGGCCGGCCCTTCGAGACGCCGGACCGGGACGAGACCCCCGACAGCGAGGGCACCCCCACCACCCGCATCGACCTCGACGGCCTCGCCGACCGCATCGTGCCGTTCCCGGTGGAGGCCGCCCGCTACACCGACCTGCGCGCCGCCAAGGACGGCGTGCTGTGGCTGCGGCACCCGGTGCGGGGCGTGCTCGGCGCGTCCAGGGCCACCCCGGACGACCCCGACCCCAAGACCGACCTGGAGCGCTACGACCTCGACCGGCAGCGCGTCGAGCACCTGGCCGTGGACGCCGACCACTTCGAGGTCAGCGGCGACGGCAAGCGGGTGCTGCTGTGGACCGACGGGCGGCTGAAGGTCGTCCCCAGCGACCGGCGCGCCTCCGGCGACGACGACAGCGACACCAACATCACCGTCGACCTGGACCGGGTCCGCCAGTTCGTCGACCCGGCCGTCGAGTGGCGGCAGATGTTCGACGAGAACGGCCGCATCATGCGGGACAACTTCTGGCGTCCCGACATGAGCGGCGTGGACTGGGAGGGGGTCCTGGACCGGTACCGGCCCGTGCTCGACCGGCTCGCCACCCACGACGACCTGGTGGACCTGCTGTGGGAGGTGCACGGCGAGCTCGGCACCTCGCACGCCTACGTCATCCCGCGCGGCGGCTACGGCGACGGGGCGCGGCAGGGACTGCTCGGCGCGGACGTCTCCCGTCACGAGGACGGCAGTTGGCGGGTCGACCGCATCCTGCCCGCGGAGACCTCCGACCCGGACGCCCGCTCCCCGCTCGCCGCGCCGGGGGTCGCCGTCCGGCCCGGTGACGCGATCGTCGCCGTCGCCGGGCAGCCGGTCGACCCGGTGACCGGGCCCGCGCCGTTGCTGGTGGGGACGGCGGGGAAGCCGGTGGAGCTGACGGTGTCGCCGGCGGGGGGCGGCGGGCCGCGGCACGCGGTGGTGGTGCCGCTCGCCGACGAGGAGCCGCTGCGGTACCACGCGTGGGTCGCGGACCGGCGGGCGTACGTGCTGGAGAAGTCCGGCGGACGGCTGGGGTACGTCCACGTTCCCGACATGCAGGCGCCCGGGTGGGCGCAGATCCACCGCGACCTGCGGGTGGAGGTGCTGCGGGAGGGGCTGATCGTGGACGTGCGGGAGAACCGGGGCGGGCACACGTCGCAGCTCGTGGTGGAGAAACTGGCCCGGCGGATCGTGGGATGGGACCTGCCCCGGGGGATGCGGGCGGAGAGCTATCCGCGGGACGCGCCCCGGGGGCCGGTCGTCGCCGTCGCCAACGAGTTCTCCGGGTCCGACGGGGACATCGTGAACGCCGCGATCCGGGCGCTGGGGATCGGGCCGGTGGTCGGTACCCGGACGTGGGGAGGCGTGATCGGGATCGACAGCCGGTACCGCCTGGTCGACGGGACCCTGGTGACCCAGCCCAAGTACGCCTTCTGGCTCGAGGGTTACGGGTGGGACGTGGAGAACCACGGGGTCGATCCCGACGTGGAGGTCGTGCAGCGGCCGCAGGATCACGCGGCGGGGCGGGACGTGCAGTTGGACGAGGCGGTGCGGGTGGCGCTGGAGGCGCTGGAGTCGACGCCGGCGAAGGTGCCGCCGGTGTTGTCGTAACCGGGGGTGTCGCGGGGCCCGGCGCTTGCGGGGCGCCTCCCCCGCTCTCGGCCGTTCCCCCTTCTCGACTTCGTTCGAGAAGGGGACCCCCAGGGGCGGGAGGCGCCCCCGTCGCCCACCCGTACCGCCCCAGCAGCATGTTTGCCCGCGGCCACACGGGCGCGGATACGATGCCTTCGTACGTGATCAGCTGGCTCGAGGAGGGGTCATGGCTGGGGAGCCTCAGGACGACTGTCTGTTCTGCAAGATCGTTGACGGGAGCATTCCGGCGACGATCGTGCGGGAGACCGGGACCACCATCGCGTTCCGCGACATAAACCCCCAGGCGCCCACCCATGTGCTGGTGATCCCGAAGGCGCACCACCGGGACGCCGCCGCCCTCGCCGCAGCCGCGCCCGAGCTCGCCGCCGACGTGCTGCGGGAGACGCAGGCCGTCGCCGACGAGGAGAAGCTGGAGAGCTACCGGATCGTCTTCAACACCGGCAGCGGCGCCGGCCAGACCGTCTGGCACGCGCACGCCCACGTCCTGGGCGGTCGCGGCCTCGACTGGCCCCCCGGATAAGCCGCCTTGTCCGTACGCGAACTGGTGGTCCTCGGCACCGCCAGCCAGGTCCCCACCCGGCACCGCAACCACAACGGCTACCTGCTGCGCTGGGACGGCGAGGGCATCCTGTTCGACCCCGGCGAGGGCACCCAGCGCCAGATGCTGCGCGCCGGGGTGGCCGCCCACGACCTGAACCGGATCTGCGTCACCCACTTCCACGGCGACCACTGCCTCGGTCTCGCCGGGGTGATCCAGCGCGTCAACCTCGACAAGGTGCCGCACGAGATCACCGCCCACTACCCGCGTTCCGGGCAGCGCTTCTTCGACCGGTTGCGCTACGCCACCGCCTACCGCGAGACCGTCGCCCTCACCGAGGCCCCGGTCGACACGGACGGCCCCCTCGCCCGCACCCCCGGCTACACGCTGGAGGCGCGGAAGCTGTCCCATCCCGTCGAGGCGTACGGCTACCGGCTGGTCGAACCCGACGGCCGGCGCATGCTGCCCGACCGGCTGGCCGCGCACGGCATCAAGGGCCCGGACGTCGGCCGCATCCAGCGCGAGGGCACGCTCGGCGGGGTCCCGCTGGAGGAGGTCAGCGAGGTGCGGCGCGGGCAGCGGTTCGCGTTCGTCATGGACACCCGGCTGTGCGACGGGGTGTACGCGCTCGCCGAGGGCAGCGACATGCTGGTCATCGAGTCCACGTTCCTCGACGAGGACGAGGAACTCGCCGTCGACTTCGGCCATCTGACCGCCGGCCAGGCGGCCCGGGTGGCGCGGGAGACGGGCGTGCGCCATCTCGTCCTCACCCACTTCAGCCAGCGCTACCCCGAACCGGAGGAGTTCGAGCGGCAGGCGCGGGCGGCCGGGTACGAGGGCGAGCTGACCGTGGCGCGCGATCTGCAACGGGTAGCGCTTCCGAAGCGTCGGTGAAACGGTCGTACGATGGCCTGATGCCCGTACCGAAAGCCGAACTGCACCTTCATATCGAAGGCACCCTGGAGCCCGAGCTGGCCTTCGCCCTCGCCGCGCGCAACGGCGTCGAGCTGCCCTACGCCGACACCGACGCGCTCCGTGAGGCGTACCGCTTCGAGGACCTGCGGTCCTTCCTGGACCTGTACTACGCGCTCATGACCGTGCTGCGCACCGAGCGGGACTTCGAGGACCTGGCCGACGCCTACCTCGCCCGCGCCGCCGCGCAGGGCGTGCGGCACGCGGAGATCTTCTTCGATCCGCAGGCGCACACGGCGCGCGGTGTCGGCATGGGCACCGTCGTCGAAGGGCTGTGGCGGGCGCTGGGCCGGAGCGAGGAGACGCACGGTGTCTCCACCCGGCTGATCCTGTGCTTCCTGCGGGACGAGTCCGCCGAGTCGGCCCTGGCCACCCTGGACGCCGCGAAGCCCTACCTGGACCGGATCACCGGCGTCGGGCTCGACTCGGCGGAGGTCGGGCATCCGCCGGTGAAGTTCCGCGAGGTGTACGAGGCCGCCGCCGCGCTGGGGCTGCGGCGCGTGGCGCACGCCGGTGAGGAGGGGCCGCCGGAGTACATCACCGAGGCGCTGGACGTCCTCGGCGTGGAGCGGGTCGACCACGGGCTGCGCTGCGTGGAGGATCCGGCGCTGGTGGAGCGGCTGGTGCGGGAGCGCGTGCCGCTGACGCTGTGCCCGCTGTCCAACGTGCGGCTGCGGACGGTCGACACCCTCGCCGACCATCCGCTGCCGGCGATGCTCGACGCGGGGCTGATGTGCACCGTCAACTCCGACGACCCGGCGTACTTCGGCGGCTACGCCGGGGACAACTTCGACGCGGTGCGGGGGACGCTGGGCCTCGGTCCGGAGCGGTTGCGCGAGCTGGCGCGGAACTCCTTCCTCGCCTCGTTCCTGGACGACGACGAGGCGCTGCGGGCGCGGTACCTCGCCGAGGTGGAGGCGTACGACTTCGGCTGACCACCGTGAGCGACGTGCCGGGGCTCCGGCGGGGCGGGGGGATCGCGCGGCCCGGCGTTTGCGGGGTGCCTCCCCCACTCTCGGCTTCTCCCCCACTCTCGGCTTCGCTCGAGCGGGGGGACCCCCATGAGCGGGAGGTACCCCCACCGCCCACCCGTGCCGCCCTGCGGCACGACTGCCCGCGGGAGCGGGAGCGGGGTTCAGCCGGCCCCGGGTGCCTGGGTCGCCGCTGCCGTGTCGTAGGTGCGTTGGGCCGGGGCCGGGGTGCCGTCGAGGGGGATCTCGACCACCGGCTGTTCCGGGGCGCCGACCTCGGGGACCGAGCCCGTCGGGGTGCCCGTGGCCGCGGCGAGCACGGCCGCCGGGTGGCCGCCGCGGCGGCGGACCGCGCCCGGCAGCAGCGGGCGTCCGCCGGTGTGCAGGGCGACCGCGGTCATCGGCAGCGCGACCAGCAGCAGACCGGTGCCGAGGACCGCGCCCATCACCGGGAACCCGGCCTGCGCGGACAGCACGCTGCCGGTCAGCGGTCCCGCGGCGGTTCCCAGGGACGACGCCGAGCCGACCAGCACGGCCCAGCGCCCGCGCGGGTCCAGCGAGGCGGCGAGCCCGATCAGGTACGACAGCACGACCGGGTAGACCGTGTTCCAGGCGATCTCACCGGCGGCGAAGCTGCCGAGACCGGTCGCGGAGGCGCTGAGCGCGATGCAGCCGGCGATGAGGACCGTGCCGCCGCCGATGGGCAGCGCCCGCCCCAGCCGCGACCCCAGCGCGCCCGCGCCCAGGACGCCCAGCAGTCCGGCGCCCAGCGCCACCGCGAAGACGACGCCCACGGTCGGCTCGGAGAGGTGCGCCTGGCCGACCCCGATGCGCCCGCTCACGCCCCACAGCGCGTTCTGGGCGAGCGACCACAGCAGCATCGTGCCGGCGAGGACCGCGCCCGAACGCCGGTGCGGCAGACGGGCGGTGCCGTCCGGCTCGGTGCGGCGCGGACCGGGCGCGCCGGCCGGCAGCCGGGAGGTCAGCGGCCACACGGCCAGCGCGGTGAGGGCGATGCGCGTGGAGCGGGTCGGGGCACGGACCCTGGCCCGGCTGGGCCTGCTGCTGGCCGCCGTCGGCTACGGCGGGGGCCCCCTCACCACCCCCGTACCCGCCGTCCTCGCCGGCGGGGAGATCGGGGGGGCGGGGGCCGGGGGGGCCGTCCCGGACCGGAACCCGCCGATCATCGCGCCGGCGACGACGGCCGGTACGGCGGTGGTGAGGGCGGCCCCGCCGTAGCCGACGGCGGCCAGCAGCAGGCCCAGCCGGGCCAGGGTCCGTGCCCCGACCCGCTCCACGCGCGACGCCAGCAGGAACCCGGCGGTCGCGGAACTCAGCAGCAGCGCGCTGCCGACGGCTCCCGCCTGGGTGGCGGAGAGGCCGAGGCCGCGTTCCAGCCGGCCGACGGTGGTCGGCAGCAGGTACGGGGCGAGATATCCGGCCGTGAAAAGGGCGACGAGGGGCCAGGGGGTGGTGCGAGGGGCGAACACGGGCGTTCCCGGGGCGTGCGGAAGGGACGGTGCGGAGACCGTGGGGGAGGAAGGGAGCGACGACCGTCGACGGACAGGAGCGCGCGGCCAATTTGTATCAAGCGGGGGCAGGGCAACGGGAGCGCGCAAGGAGTGATCTAAGTCACTCTCGTGTTTGGGCTTCCGAAAGGGCGGGTAGCAGCATTCGCTAACGCCAGTGAACAGCCCCGCCACCTGCGGGAATCGCAGTCTCCGCCTTCGTCCGGATCTCCCGCATCACGGCGACGATCCGCTCCTCCCGCTCCGGCGTCAGCCGGGCCACCGGCACCGAGCAGCTGATGGCGTCCTGTGCGGGGGAGGCGTACCGCAGGGTGAACCCGAAGCCGGCGATCCCGGGCACGCCCTCCTCGCGGTCCACGGAGTAGCCGCGTTCCCGTACCCCGGCCAGATCGGCGGCCAGCGACTCCCGCGAGGTGTGCGTGTTCGGCGTGGCCGCCTCGTACGGCCCCTCGGGCAGCTCCTCGTCCGGCCGCTCCGCCAGCAGCGCCTTGCCGAGCGCGCCCATGTGCGCCGGCAGCCGCCGCCCCACCCTGCTGATCGTCCTCAGGTACTCGTGCGACTCGCGGGTCGCCAGGTACGCCACGTCACGGCCGTCCAGCCGCCCCATGTGGATCGTCTCGCCCAGCGCGTCGGACGCCTCGTCCAGATACGGGCGCACGGCCCGCACGCGCGGGTCCGAGTCGAGGTAGCCGGTGCCGGTGAGCAGGGCGCGGATGCCGATGCCGTACAGCGAGCCGGTGACGTCGGTGCGGACCCAGCCGCGCGCGATCAGGGTCTGCAGCAGCGCGTACATCGAGCTGCGCGGCACCCTGAGCGTGTCCGCCAGCTCCTGGAGGCGTGCCGGGCGGTCGCCGCGCGCGGCGAGCAGCTCCAGTACCTCCAGCGTGCGCGCGGCGGACTTCACCTCGCGTACGCCCCCTGTCTCCGGCATGCGCCGATCGTAGTCCGGCGGGAGGAGGGCCGGACCGGGCCATTGACGGCCCCCGTCCGCCTCCTTAGCCTTCATCTGCATACGTGGATGACGTCTACATCGGGAGACGGGTGAGGCGAGTCCCGATACGGACCCCGCCCGCCACCGGACCCGACCTCGTAGGAGCCGCCCTGTGACCACGCCGACCTCCCGCGACCTGACCGTCACCGAGGTGCGGCTGACGCCGATCCTCGTCGCCGACCCGCCCCTGCTCAACACCCAGGGCGTCCACCAGCCGTACACCCCCCGCCTGATCGTCGAGGTGGTCACCGCCGACGGCGCCACCGGCCTCGGCGAGACCTACGGCGACACCAAGTACCTGGACCTGGCGCGGCCCCTCGCGGACCGGCTCGTCGGCCGCCGGGTCGACGACCTGAACCGGCTGTTCGCCGAGGCCGACGAGGTGGCCGTCGACGCCTCCCGGGTCTCCGGCAGGGTCGACGTGGGCGGACTGCGCGGCGTGCAGACCGCCGACAAGCTGCGCCTGTCCGTGCTCTCCGCCTTCGAGGTGGCCTGCCTCGACGCCCTCGGCAGGAGCCTCGGCCTGCCCGTGCACGCGCTGCTCGGCGGCAAGGTGCGCGACGCCGTCGAGTACAGCGCGTACCTCTTCTACAAGTGGGCGGACCACCCCAGGGGCGTCACCGCGGAGAAGGACGACTGGGGCGCCGCCGTCGACCCGGCCGGCGTCGTCGCACAGGCCCGCGGGTTCACGGAGCGGTACGGGTTCACCTCCTTCAAGCTCAAGGGCGGCGTCTTCCCGCCCGACGAGGAGATCGCGGCCGTACGCGCCCTCGCCGCCGCGTTCCCCGGACGCCCCCTGCGGCTCGACCCCAACGGCGCCTGGTCCGTCGAGACCTCGCTGAAGGTCGCCGGGGAACTCGGGGACGTCCTCGAATACCTGGAGGACCCCGTCCTCGGCACCCCCGCCATGGCCGAGGTCGCCGCCCGCACCGGGGTCCCGCTCGCCACCAACATGTGCGTGACGACGTTCGCCGAGATCAAGGAGGCCTTCGCGCGGGACGCCGTCCAGGTCGTCCTCTCCGACCACCACTACTGGGGCGGACTGCGCAACACCCAGCGGCTCGCCGCGATCTGCCGCGCCTTCGGCGTCGGCGTCTCCATGCACTCCAACACCCACCTGGGCATCAGCCTCGCCGCGATGACCCACGTGGCGGCCACCGTGCCCGACCTGCACCACGCCTGCGACTCCCACTATCCCTGGCAGTCGGAGGACGTCCTCACCGAACGCCTCACCTTCGAGAACGGCGCCGTGCGGGTCTCCGACGCACCCGGCCTCGGCGTCGAACTCGACCGCGACCGGCTGGCCGCCCTCCACCGGCGGTGGCTCGACGACGACGGTTCCCTGCGGGACCGCGACGACGCGGCGGCCATGCGGGCCGTCGACCCGGACTGGACCACACCGGCCGTGCCGCGCTGGTGATCCCCCGGGGGCCGACACGGACCGACGGCGGTCCCGTTGTCGGCGGGGTGGTGCACACTGGCGGAAACCGCACCACGTCAGGGAGCCACCGTGAAGGCGTCCACCGGGAAGGCACGCGTCGAGGGACCGCACCGCTCGCCCCAGGTCGATCCCCTCGCCGCCCTGCGCGCACCGGGCGACCCGCCCTGGGACGTCTACCTCACCGGCACCGTCTTCCTCGACATCGTCTTCACCGGGCTCGACTCCGCCCCGGTGCGCGGGACCGAGTCCTGGGCGCGCGGGATGGGGTCGAGCCCCGGCGGCGTCGCCAACATGGCCACCGCCCTGGCCCGCCTCGGCCTGCGCACCTCCCTCGCGGCGGCCTTCGGCGACGACCACTACGGCGAGTACTGCTGGGACGCGCTGGAGCGGGGCGAGGGCATCGACCTCTCCCCGTCGCGCACCGTGCCCGGCTGGCACTCGCCGGTCACCGTCTCCATGGCCTACGACGGCGAGCGCACGATGGTCTCCCACGGCCACGAACCGCCCCCCGAGGAACCCGCGCCCGACTGCCCGCCCCGCGCGCGGGCCGCCGTCGCCTCCCTCACGCCCGGCCGCGGCGCGCCCTGGATCGCGCAGGCCGCGCGCAAGGGCGCCCGCGTCTTCGGCGACGTCGGCTGGGACGACACCGGGGCGTGGGACCTGGCCGCGCTGCCCGACCTGCGGCACTGCGAGGCGTTCCTGCCGAACGCGGAGGAGGCCATGCGGTACACCCGCACCGACTGCCCCCGCGCGGCGGCGCGCGCCCTCACCGAGCACGTGCCCGTCGCCGTGGTCACCCTCGGGGCGGACGGCGCGTATGCGGTGGACCGGCGCACGGGGGAGACCGCCTCGGTGCCGGCGATCGACGTCGAGGCGCTCGATCCGACCGGGGCGGGGGACGTGTTCGTCGCCGGGTTCGTCACGGGGACGCTGGCGGGGTGGCCGCTGGCCGACCGGCTCGCCTTCGCGGGGCTCACGGCGGCGCTGTCCGTCCAGGAGTTCGGGGGATCGCTGTCGGCGCCGGGGTGGACGGAGATCGGGGCCTGGTGGCGGAAGGTGCGGTCGGTCGAGGGGCAGGACCCCTCGGCGCTGCGGCGGTACGAGTTCCTGACGGGGCTGGTCCCGGGGGAACTGGTGCGGCCGTGGCCGCTGCGGCGGGCGGTGCCGACGATCGGCTTCCGCCGGTCCGCCTGAAACGGGGGCTCCGCCCCGCGCCCCCGCCAGAGGGCTCCCGCCCCGCGCCCCCACCACCCGGTTCGGCCGGCTCGAAAGCGGGCCACCGGTCCGGGGCGCTGCCCCGGCTCGGCGGGCCGGGACCCGGGCCATGGGCCGGGGGCGCCGTCCCGGCCCGGTCCGCTAAAAGCCCTACGGGCTTGTCACTCCTCCGTCGTACCCTGGGAAACGTGAGGCCGCCCTCCGGTGCGCGGCCGTGACGAGGAGGATCCGCAGGCCTTCAGAGCCGGCCCATGACTCAGACACCCACAGCTCACACCCCCGCGCAGGGGCAGGCGAGAGTGCAGTTCACCGTCCCCGCCCAGCACCCCATGGTGACCGTGCTGGGTTCCGGGGACTCCCTCCTGCGCGTGATCGAGAAGGCCTTCCCGGGGGCCGACATCCACGTCCGGGGCAATGAGATCAGCGCGGTCGGCGACGCGGACGAGGTCGCCCTCATTTCGCGCGTGTTCGACGAGATGATGCTGGTGCTCCGCACCGGGCAGCCGATGACGGAGGACGCAGTGGAACGCTCGATCGCCATGCTCAAGGCGAGCGAAAGCGGGGAGAGCGACGGCCAGGAGACCCCGGCCCAGGTGCTCACGCAGAACATCCTGTCCTCGCGCGGCCGCACGATCCGGCCCAAGACGCTCAACCAGAAGCGCTACGTGGACGCGATCGACAAACACACCATCGTCTTCGGCATCGGCCCGGCGGGCACCGGCAAGACGTACCTCGCCATGGCCAAGGCGGTGCAGGCCCTGCAGTCCAAGCAGGTCAACCGCATCATCCTGACCCGCCCCGCGGTCGAGGCCGGGGAGCGGCTCGGATTCCTCCCGGGCACGCTCTACGAGAAGATCGACCCGTATCTGCGCCCGCTCTACGACGCGCTGCACGACATGCTCGACCCCGACTCGATCCCCCGGCTGATGGCGGCGGGGACCATCGAGGTCGCGCCGCTGGCGTACATGCGCGGTCGCACGCTCAACGACGCCTTCATCATTCTCGACGAGGCCCAGAACACCAGCCCCGAACAGATGAAGATGTTCCTCACCCGTCTCGGCTTCGACTCGAAGATAGTGATCACGGGTGACGTCACGCAGGTCGACCTGCCCGACGGCACCAAGTCCGGACTGCGGCAGGTGCAGGACATCCTGGAAGGCCTGGACGACGTCCACTTCTCCCGGCTGTCGTCCCAGGACGTCGTCCGGCACAAGCTGGTGGGCCGTATCGTCGACGCGTACGAGCAGTACGACAGCCAGCACGGCACCCAGAACGGCACCCACAAGGGCGGCCGGGGCAAGTCCGGGCACAAGGGGAAGTAGACCGAGCACCAGATGTCGATCGACGTCAACAACGAGTCCGGAACCGAGGTCGACGAGCAGGCGATCCTCGACATCGCCCGCTACGCGCTCGCGCGGATGCGCATCCACCCGCTCTCCGAACTCTCGGTGATCGTCGTGGACGCCGGCGCCATGGAGCAGCTGCACATCCAGTGGATGGACCTGCCCGGGCCGACGGACGTCATGTCGTTCCCGATGGACGAGCTGCGGCCCCCGTCCAAGGACGACGACGAGCCCCCGCAGGGGCTGCTCGGCGACATCGTGCTCTGCCCCGAGGTCGCCGCCAAACAGGGCGAGGAAGCGCCGACGCGGCACACCATGGACGAGGAGCTCCAGCTGCTCACCGTCCACGGTGTGCTGCACCTGCTGGGCTACGACCACGAGGAACCGGACGAGAAGGCCGAGATGTTCGGCCTGCAGGCCGCCATCGTGGACGGCTGGCGCGCGGAGAAGGGCCTCACCGGCCCGTCCCCGGCCCCGACCGTCTCATGAGTCCGACCCTCGTCCTCGGCGCGATCGCCCTGGTCGTCGTCGCCTGGCTGGCCGCCTGCGCGGAGGCCGGCATCGCGCGCGTCTCCAGCTTCCGCGCCGAGGAGGCCGTGCGCTCCGGCCGCCGGGGCGGCGCCAGGCTCGCGCAGATCGCCGGCGACCCCACCCGCTACCTCAACGTGGCGCTGCTGGTGCGCGTCGCCTGCGAGATGGCCGCCGCCTCCCTGATCACCTACGGCTGTCTGCGCGAGTTCGACGGGACGGCCGAGTCGCTGCTGATCGCCATCGCGATCATGGTCCTGGTGTCGTACGTCGCCGTCGGGGTCTCCCCGCGCACCATCGGCCGCCAGCACCCGCTGAACACCGCCACGGCCGCCGCGTACGTCCTGGTCCCGCTCGCGCGGGTCATGGGCCCGGTCCCGTCGCTCCTCATCCTCATCGGCAACGCGCTCACCCCCGGCAAGGGCTTCCGGCGCGGCCCCTTCGCCTCCGAGGCGGAGCTGCGCGCGATGGTCGACCTCGCGGAGAAGGAGTCGCTGATCGAGGACGAGGAGCGCCGCATGGTGCACTCGGTCTTCGAGCTCGGCGACACGCTCGTGCGCGAGGTCATGGTGCCGCGCACCGACCTCGTGGTGATCGAGCGGTACAAGACCATCCGCCAGGCCCTCACCCTCGCCCTGCGCTCCGGGTTCTCCCGCATCCCGGTGACCGGCGAGAGCGAGGACGACATCGTCGGGATCGTCTACCTCAAGGACCTGGCCCGCAAGACGCACATCAGCCGGGACGCCGAGAGCGAACTGGTGGCCACGGCGATGCGGCCGGCGTTCTTCGTGCCGGACACCAAGAACGCGGGCGACCTGCTGCGCGAGATGCAGAAGCAGCGCAACCACGTCGCCGTCGCCGTCGACGAGTACGGCGGCACCGCGGGCATCGTCACCATCGAGGACATCCTCGAGGAGATCGTCGGCGAGATCACCGACGAGTACGACCGCGAACTGCCGCCGGTGGAGGAGCTGGGCGAGGACCGCTACCGGGTCACCGCCCGCCTCGACATCGGCGACCTGGGCGAGCTGTACGGCCTGGAGGAGTTCGACGACGAGGACGTGGAGACCGTCGGCGGGCTGCTCGCCAAGCACCTCGGCCGGGTGCCGATCGCGGGCGCCTCGTCCGTGGTCGCGCTCCCCGACGCCCGCGAGCTGCGGCTCACGGCCGAGGCGTCGGCCGGACGCCGGAACAAGATCGTGACGGTGCTGGTGGAGCCGGTGGCCCCGGCGGACCCGCCCGCCGACGAGGAGGAGAAGCCGGAGTGACCCCGCGGGAGCTGCGCGCCCTGTGCCTGTCCTTCAACGCGGCGGTGGAGGAGTTCCCCTTCAACCCGCAGACCTCGGTCTTCAAGGTCGGGGGCAAGCTCTTCGCCCTGACGGACCTGGACGCGCGGCCTCTCAAGGTCAACCTCAAGTGCGCCCCGGAGGACGCGGTCCGGCTCCGCGCCGAGCATCCGGACCTGATCGTCCCGGGCTGGCACATGAACAAACGCCACTGGAACACGGTGACGGTCGACGGCGCCCTCCCGGACCGCCTGGTCCGGGAGCTGGTGGAGGACTCGTACGACCTGGTCGTGGCCGGACTGCCACGAGCGGACCGCCTCCGCCTCGACCGTCCCTGAGACCGGAGGCACGGCCCCCTTATGCTCGCATCATGACCGACACCACCGCCCTCGACCCCGAGGACCGCAAGATCGTCACCCTGGCTCGTTCCGTGCGGGCCCGCAACGGTGTGCCCGAGGGCGCCGCCGTACGCGACGAGACCGGGCGGACGTATGCCGCCGGGACCGTGGCCCTGGACTCCCTGAAGCTGAGCGCCCTGCAGACGGCGGTGGCGATGGCCGTGGCGTCCGGCGCGACGTCGCTGGAGGCGGCGGCCGTGGTGACGGAGGCGGAGTCGGCGTCGCCCGAGGACCGCGCGGCCGTACGGGACCTCGGCGGCCCCGCTACCCCGGTCCTGGTGGCCGGCACGGACGGCACGGTCCGGGAGACGGTCACCGCGGGCTGAGACCGCGAAGGACGCGTCCGGCGCCGGTCCCCCCGGCGGTCACCGGGCCCGTTCGTCCTCGACGGATCCACCCCGGCGGACGGCCGGGCCGGTTCGCCCGCGGACGACCGGTCCGGCCCCCGGTCCGGGTGGTGGTACGGCGGGGTCTCCCGCATCAGGGAGAATGGGCGGCATGAGTGTTCGTACCCAGTCATCCGAGCAGCCGGCCGACGCCGTCCACCGGGCCGGTTTCGCCTGCTTCGTGGGCCGTCCCAACGCGGGCAAGTCCACCCTCACGAACGCTCTGGTCGGGCAGAAGGTGGCGATCACCTCGAACCGGCCGCAGACCACCCGGCACACCGTGCGCGGGATCGTGCACCGCGAGGACGCGCAGCTGATCCTCGTGGACACCCCCGGACTGCACAAGCCGCGCACCCTGCTCGGCGAGCGGCTGAACGACGTGGTCCGCACCACCTGGGCCGAGGTCGACGCGATCGGCTTCTGCATCCCCGCCGACCAGAAGATCGGCCCCGGCGACCGCTTCATCGCCAAGGAACTCGCCGGGATCAAGAAGACCCCGAAGATCGCGATCGTCACCAAGACCGACCTGGTGGACGGCAAGGCGCTGGCCGAGCAGCTGATCGCCGTCGACCAGCTCGGCCGGGAGCTGGGCATCACCTGGGCCGAGATCATCCCGGTGTCGGCGACCGCGAACCAGCAGGTCGGCCTGCTGGCCGACCTGCTGATCCCGCTGATGCCGGAGGGCCCCGCCCTCTACCCCGAGGGCGACCTCACCGACGAACCCGAGCAGGTCATGGTCGCGGAACTGATCCGCGAGGCCGCCCTGGAGGGCGTCCGCGACGAGCTCCCGCACTCCATCGCCGTGGTCGTCGAGGAGATGCTCCCGCGCGAGGACCGCCCCGCCGACAAGCCCCTCCTCGACATCCACGCCAACCTGTTCATCGAGCGCCCCAGCCAGAAGGGCATCGTCATCGGCCCCAAGGGCAAGCGCCTGAAGGACGTCGGCATCAAGTCCCGCAAACAGATCGAGGCGCTCCTCGGAACACCCGTGTTCCTGGACCTGCATGTGAAGGTCGCCAAGGACTGGCAGCGGGACCCGAAGCAGCTGCGTCGTCTCGGCTTCTGATCATCACGCGCGCTGCTCGCGCAGCAGCTCCCCGAACCAGCCGTACGACGCCTTCGGGGTCCGCTCCAGCGTCTCGAAGTCGACGTGGACCAGACCGAAGCGGCGGGCGTAGCCCTCCGCCCACTCGAAGTTGTCCAGCAGCGACCACACGAAGTAGCCGCGCACGTCCACGCCCGCCTCCACCGCCCGGTGCAACGCGCGGATGTGGCCGTCGAGGTAGGTGATGCGGTCCCGGTCGTCCAGGCCGTCGTACGCGCAGCCGTTCTCGGTGACGACCACCGGCGGGAGGCGGTCGCCGTACCGGGCGCGGAAGGCGGTGAGGAGCTCCGTCAGGGCCTCCGGGACCACCGGCCAGCCGAAGTCCGTCACCGGGTGTCCCTCGATCACCCGTACCGAGAAGGGGAGTTCGGCCGGCATCCGGACACCGCCGAAGTCGATCTCCGTGCCCTGCGGCGCGCCCACGCTCGTCGGCGCGTAGTAGTTGATCCCGTACCAGTCCAGCGGCTCCGCGACGACCTTCAGGTCCGCCTCGACGTCACCCGGCATCAGCTCGCCGATGCCGTCCGGGTAGCGGCCGAGCAGCAGCGGATCGGCGAACATCCCGTTCAGCAGGGCGTCGTAGAAGCCGGCCGCCGCCACGTCCGCCTCGTCCTCGGAGGCCGGCCAGGTGGGCGCGTGCGAGTTCGCGATGCCGATGTCGTCCGCCCCCGCCGCCCGCAGCGCCCGCACCGCGAGCCCGTGCGCGAGGAGTTGGTGATGGGCTGCCGGGAGCGCGTCGAAGAGCAGCTTCCGGCCGGGGGCGTGCACGCCCAGCGCGTGCCCCAGCAGGGTGTGCTCGGCGGGCTCGTTGAGGGTGATCCACTTCGTCACCCGGTCGCCGAGCCGCCCGGCGACCTCCGACGCGTACTCCGCGAACCGCTGCGCCGTGTCCCGCTCCAGCCAGTCGAGATCCGCCGGCAGGTCCCAGTGGAACAGCGTCGGCACCGGCCGCACGCCCGCCGCGCACAGCTCGTCGACCAGCCGATCGTAGAAGTCCAGGCCGCCCCGCGAGCGCACCCTCGGCCAGGAGACCGAGAAGCGGTACGCGTCCACGCCCAGGCCGGCCAGCAGCGCCACGTCCTCGCGGTGGCGGTGGACGTGGTCGCAGGCCACCGCCGCCGTCGAGCCGTCCCGCACCCGCCCCGGCCCGTCCGTGAACACGTCCCACACGGAGGCCTCGCGTGCGTCCGCCGCCCCCTCGATCTGGTGCGCCGAGGTCGACACGCCCCACAGGAAACCGGCCGGGAAACGGGGGATCGGGTTCGTCGTCGCCATGGCCCGGATCATCCGCACCGACGACGGGCGAAGTCAACGCCCTTGCGGGACAAGCGGGTTACGCCCCCTCCTTCAGCACCCTCCTGATCAGCTCCCGCTGCTCCTCCGTCAACCGGGGGTCCGCGCAGTACACCGACCTGCCGTCCACCGTGATCCGGTAGCCGAAGCCGTCCGGCACCCCGGCCGGCGGTGTGCCCCGGCCTGCGGCCAGCGCCCGCTCGGCCAGGGCGTGCCACTCGTGGGCGTCGGCACGGCCCGAGGTGTCCACCTCGGCCCGCCGCTCGATCCCCGCGAACCCGCCCGTGCGCCGCACCTGAATACGCATGGGTCCCTGTCTAGTACGGAACTACTGCGTCCGCACTCCCACCCGCTCCCAGGCCTTCGACACCGCCCGCAGCTCCTCGCCCTCCCCGTACCGGGCGCGCGCCGCCTTCACCGTCAGCGTCGCGAAGTCCGTGAACCGCGCGTCCTGCTCCAGCTCCCCGCCGGTCAGCACGTCGTACCAGACCTGCCCCGCCCGCTCCCAGGCGTGCCCGCCGAGGGTGGTGGCCGCGAGGTAGAAGGCGTGGTTCGGGATGCCCGAGTTGATGTGCACGCCGCCGTTGTCGCGGCCGGTGCGGACGTAGTCGTCCATCGTCGCGGGCTGCGGGTCCTTGCCGAGGACGTCGTCGTCGTACGCCGTGCCCGGCTCCTTCATGGAGCGCAGCGCCCTGCCCGTGACGCGCGGGGCGAGCAGCCCGGCCCCGATCAGCCAGTCGGCCTCCTCGGCGGTCTGGCCGAGCGTGTACTGCTTGATGAGCGCGCCGAAGACGTCCGACACCGACTCGTTGAGCGCGCCGGACTGGCCGAAGTAGTCCAGGTTCGCGGTGTACTGCGTGACGCCGTGGGCGAGTTCGTGGCCGATGACGTCGACGGGGATGGTGAAGTCGAGGAAGATCTCCCCGTCCCCGTCGCCGAACACCATCTGCTCGCCGTTCCAGAAGGCGTTGTTGTAGTCCTCGTCGTAGTGCACGGTCGCGTCCATCGGCAGCCCGTGGCCGTCGATCGAGTCGCGGGAGTACGCCTTCAGCAGCAGCTCGAACGTGGCGCCGAGACCGGCGTAGGCACGGTTCACGGTGGCGTCCCGGCCGGGCGCGTCGCCCTCGCCGCGCACCTTCGTCCCCGGCAGGTCGGTGCGGTGCCGGGCGTCGTACACGGTGCGCCGCGGCTTGCCGGGCTCGGCCTCGGCGAGCGCGGCGACGGCCGGCGCGCCGACGACCGTGGTCAGGCGGCGCTGGGTGCGCTCGTAGGCGTCGCGCCGGAGGGTCCGGCGGGCGGGGCCGTGGAGCACGGGGTCCTCGGCCTGCGCGAGCCGGTCGAGGACGTGCGGCGGGACGATGGTGCAGAAGACGGGCTCGAAGCCCCCGTTCTCGGTCATGTCCGGCACCATCGCACTGCGTCGACCCGTTGTCACGGGGGGTGACATTGATTGGATGAAATGTCGGTAATCGACTGTCGTGGGGGTGGCGGTGTGTTATCGGTGCGGGCGGTTTGTGACCCATTGCGCAGTTCCCCGCGCCCCTTTCGAGTGGCGCGGTCCCGCATACTGATACATGCGGCCCGCGCCTGGGAAAGCTCGGCTAGCATGCTCCGCATCATGCGTTTCGGGCTGCTTCTCCTTAGCTGCCGCGGTGAGGGTCTGCAGTAGAGGTCGACCCCCTCCCCGCGGAGTTCGGCGCTGCGCCGTCGGCCGTCCATCAGGACACACCGAGGAGCCCGAAGCATCATGGCGAACCGCCAGCAGCCCAGTCCCATGCCGATCCACAAGTACGGCCGCTACGAGCAGGTCGACATCCCCGACCGCACCTGGCCGGACAAGCGGATCACCACCGCCCCCCGCTGGCTCTCCACCGACCTGCGCGACGGCAACCAGGCGCTGATCGACCCCATGTCGCCCGCCCGCAAGCGCGCCATGTTCGACCTGCTGGTCACGATGGGCTACAAGGAGATCGAGGTCGGCTTCCCGGCCTCCGGCCAGACCGACTTCGACTTCGTGCGCTCGATCGTCGAGGATCCGGACGCCATCCCGGACGACGTCACCATCTCCGTGCTGACCCAGGCCCGCGAGGACCTGATCGAGCGGACCGTGGAGTCCCTGAAGGGCGCCAGGCGCGCCACCGTCCACCTGTACAACGCCACCGCCCCCGTCTTCCGCCGCGTGGTCTTCCGCGGTTCCAAGGACGACATCAAGCAGATCGCCGTGGACGGCACCCGCCTGGTGATGGAGTACGCCGAGAAGCTGCTGGGCCCCGAGACGGCGTTCGGCTACCAGTACAGCCCCGAGATCTTCACCGACACCGAGCTGGACTTCGCGCTGGAGGTCTGCGAGGCGGTGATGGACACCTACCAGCCCGGTCCGGGCCGTGAGATCATCCTCAACCTGCCCGCCACCGTCGAGCGCTCCACCCCGTCCACGCACGCCGACCGCTTCGAGTGGATGCACCGCAACCTGTCCCGCCGCGAGTACGTCTGCCTGTCGGTCCACCCGCACAACGACCGCGGTACGGCGGTGGCGGCGGCCGAGCTGGCGCTGATGGCCGGCGCCGACCGCGTCGAGGGCTGTCTGTTCGGGCAGGGCGAGCGCACCGGCAACGTCGACCTGGTCACCCTGGGCATGAACCTGTTCTCCCAGGGCGTCGACCCGCAGATCGACTTCTCCGCCATCGACGAGATCCGTCGCACGTGGGAGTACTGCAACCAGATGGAGGTCCACCCGCGCCACCCGTACGTGGGCGACCTGGTCTACACGTCCTTCTCCGGCTCCCACCAGGACGCCATCAAGAAGGGCTTCGACGCCATGGAGGCCGACGCGAAGGCCCGGGGCGTCACCGTCGACGACATCGAGTGGGCGGTCCCGTACCTGCCCATCGACCCCAAGGACGTCGGCCGCTCCTACGAGGCGGTCATCCGCGTCAACTCGCAGTCCGGCAAGGGCGGCATCGCCTACGTCCTGAAGAACGACCACAAGCTGGACCTGCCGCGCCGGATGCAGATCGAGTTCTCGAAGATCATCCAGGCGAAGACGGACGCCGAGGGCGGCGAGATCACGCCGACCGCGATCTGGGACGTCTTCCAGGACGAGTACCTGCCCAACCCGGAGAACCCCTGGGGCCGCATCCAGGTCGCCAAGGGCCAGACCACCACCGACCGCGACGGCGTGGACACGCTCACCGTCGAGGCCACGGTGGACGGCGAGCGGACCACCCTGACCGGTTCCGGCAACGGCCCGATCTCGGCGTTCTTCGACGCGCTGGGCGCCGTGGGCGTCGACGTGCGGCTGCTGGACTACCAGGAGCACACGATGAGCGAGGGCGCCTCCGCGCAGGCCGCCTCCTACATCGAGTGCGCGATCGGCGACAAGGTGCTGTGGGGCATCGGAATCGACGCGAACACCACGCGGGCCTCGCTGAAGGCGGTCGTCTCGGCCGTCAACCGCGCAACGCGCTGACCAGCCGAATCGGCGGTCCGGGGCCCCGCTCGCCGGAAAACGGCGGGCGGGGCCCCGTCACATACCGGCCATCTCCACGTGCGGGTCACGGAAAGGTCTCGTCCTGGGTGCTGACTCCGCCTCATGGATGTGGCTAACATCACGCAAGCGGCGGCGATGATGCCGTGGCGTTGATGGAGGTGCGACGTGCTGCCAGGACGGGGACCCAACGGCCGTTCCGCTGCCGCCAGACTGTCGCGCCTGCTGGGCACCCGCACCGCGTGGACGGCGGTCGGCGACGGGGAGTTCTTCTGCCCCGGCTGCGGCGGCGACCGCAACTACCAGCGGCTGACCGGACACCGCCGCTTCGCTCTGCTCGGCGTGCCCGTGCTGCCGCGCGGCGGTACCGGGCCGGTCGTCGAATGCGCGGCCTGCCGCCGCCACTTCGGCACCGACGTCCTGGACCACCCCACCACCACCCGCTTCTCCGCGATGCTCCGCGACGCCGTCCACACCGTCGCCCTCGCCGTGCTGGCCGCCGGCGGCACCTGCTCCCGCGCCTCCCTGGAGACGGCCGCGGCCGGGGTGCGCGCCGCCGGCTTCGACGACTGCACGCAGCAGCAGCTGGCCGCGCTCGTCGAGGCGCTGGAGGCGGACACCGGTCGCTTCACCGGCGAGCCCTGCACGGCGGGCCTGGCGATCGAGCTGCACGAGGCGCTGGACCCGCTGGCCCCGCACCTCGCCGCGCCGGGCCGTGAGTCGATCCTCCTGCAGGGCGCCCGCATCGCCCTCGCCGACGGCCCCTACACCCCCGCCGAGCGTGACGCCCTGGCCACCGTGGGCGCGGCCCTCACCATCTGCGCGGACGACGTGACCCGCCTGCTGGCGGCGGCCCGCACACCGTCCTGATGCGGCGGCGCCCCGGCCGCTCCGGGACCGCCCGGGGCGCGTCACAGCACGAGGCGCATCACCTCGCGGTCCTCACCCGGGCCGAAGTAGTCCCGGCGCAGTCCCCCCTCGGGCGGCTCCGGACGGAAACCCAGGGAGCGGTAGAGCAGGATCGCGGCGTCGTTGGCGGGCTCCACGGTCAGCCGGACCCGTTCGGTCCCGCAGCGGCGCAGCCGCGCCAGGACCTCCACCATCAGCTCCCGGCCCAGCCCGTGCCGGCGCCGGTCCTCGGCCACGCACAGGCCGAGGATCCAGCTGTCCCGGCTGATCGCCGTGGTGGCCGCCAGCACGTAGCCGCGCAGCCGGCCGTCGCCGTCGTCGAGGACGAGCAGGTGACCGGCGTGGCCGGCGTACAGGTCGTAGAGCTGGCGCAGCAGGAAGGCCGGGTAGGCGACCTCCTGGAAGACCTCCTCGTCGAGCCGCTGCAGTTCGGGCAGATCGGACTCCCGCGCCGTCCGCAGCAGCGGGGGCCGTGATTCCGGTAGAGGCGTCGGCCGGGTGAGGCGCTCCTCGTGGTCCAGGGCGCGCTCAAGCGGTTCGGCGGTCATGCCACCCCCAGTCGGGACGTGAGTCGTCAACACGGCAGCCGGGGCCGCCGTTCACACGAAGGGGGGAATGCGGACCCCGGTGGCGGCCGGTGGCTGCTTCTGGCTAGAGTGAGCGTCCAACTCGCCCTGCACAAGGGCGAGTTCAGGTGTGACAGGACTGTGCCGGCGTGCGCCCGATGTGCGCCCGGTCACGGAGGACTGGCGTGTTCCTGGCTGTCTCCGCGTGCCGACCGGGCTTACCGTGCGAACACCGGAGCCGCTTCTTCGTCCGCCGACGTCCACGGGGGACTCGTGCGCCGGGCCCACGGTCTTGTCCGACACCGAATGGAACCTGGCAGGGTGATGATGGATCGCAACGCCGACGCGCCATGGTCGCAGTTCGATCCGGAGGCGTACGTCGACCTCAATTACCGCACCCCGCTCGAGGTCGACCTGCTGATCGTGCGACTCATGCGCGACTATTTCAGCCGCTGCTACGCACAGGGTGTCCCGTCCTCGGTCCGCGGGGTCGACGTGGGCGCCGGCGCGAATCTCTATCCGGCCCTGTCCATGCTGCCCTGGTGCGAAAAGATCCTCCTCCTGGAATACGCGACTCCGAATGTCGAATATCTGGAGAAACAGGCGTCCGGCGGGGGATACGACACCGCGTGGGACGCTTTCTGGGACGTGCTGAGCGAGGCCCCCGCCTACCGGGACGTCGAGCCGCGGAGCCGGTTCGGCGAGATCGTCCGGGTGGAACGCGCCAACCTGCTGGACCTCGACGGACAGCGGCGCTGGGACATCGGCACGATGTTCTTCGTGGCCGACTCGATGTCCGAGTGCCCCGACGAGTTCCGGCGGGGAGTGGAATGCTTCATGGACGCGCTGAACGAGGGAGCGCCCTTCGCCGCGGCGTTCATGAAGGAATCGCTCGGATACCAGGTCGGCGCACACAGGTACCCCGCCTACCGGGTCAACGCGGACCGGATCCGGGAGAGCCTGGAAACCTTCGCCGCCGAGCTGGAAATCCACGACATGGACCACATGGTGCGGCCGGGTCACGAGGGGATGATTCTCGCCCTGGGGCGGCGGAATTCGGCGATTGCCGCCCCGTAGGAACGGGGACCATGTCTGAACACAGGGCAACGAGATCTGTGCGAGGGGTGCGGGGATGCAGATCAAGCCGCGGCAGCACATGCTGGACATCTGGCGGGCCATGGCCCGCCATTCGTTCGACGACGGAAAGCTCGTCCGGGAGGAGACCGACGGGCTGAGCAGCGTCGCCGACGCCGAGCGGCTGCTCTGCCTGCTCTACCCCGCCACCGAGGTCCCCGCCTTCCGTCTCGACCAGCCGGACACCACCGAACGGGACGTGCTGCGCGCACTGGAGGGGGTCGGCAGCCGGCTGGAGATCCCGCCCAACCTGATCGCCGCGCTCTCCCAGTTCATGCGCAGCCACACCGACCCCGACGACAGCCCCACCTTCGCCGGCGGACACTACTTCAGGCCGGCCGAACCCCAGCAGAAGCTCACCCACGAGCAGTACCAGCTGGGCGTGGTCGACTCCTACTCCATGTCCGTCACGCTCTGCCTCGCCACGCTCGGATTCCTCAAGGTCTACGAGCCCAGCACCACCCGCCCCGAGGTGCGCAAGGCCATCGGCGAACTGAGGGAGGCCACGAACACCCGGCTGACCGCCGCGATGATCAGCCTCCTGCGCTCCTTCACCGTCAACGTCTTCGACGCCGAGTCCGAACAGGGCAAGCGGCTCATCCAGGTCATCGGCCAGGACAGACAGTCCGACCGGGCCGTCCTCCAGCAGTTCTCCCGCCGGTTCCGCCCGCTGCGCGCCACGATCATCGAAAGCCTCAGCCGCGGCATCCAGGTCGACGAGTCCATCCGCGACGAGAGCCAGCTCTTCGAGTGCGGCTGGGCCTGGGGCGTGGTCAAGGACGCGCCGACCATCACCGACCTGGACGTCCAGGTCCCCGGCCAGCCCGACGGCATCGCCGACCGGCTGCCCTACGTGTACTTCACCGTCATCGCCCTGGACGGCATCCAGGACCTGTTCTCCGACCGCACCCTCACCCTGGGACTGCTCGACGCCGACCAGCAGAAACTCGCCGAGGCGTTACGCCTGCGCTGGGAACTCAGCCAGCAGTACTGGTCGGCCATCGCCCGGTTCGGCAGCGAGCGCTGGCCCCTGGAGGACCTGCCCTGGCAGACCACCGGACTGCGGCTGGAGTCGGAGTACTTCTCCCTGACCGTCGCGGCCATCCTCGTCCACGACCTGGTCCGCCGGAAGGCCACCGACGACGACCTCACCCGCACCGTCGCCATCATGGAGCGCCTGGCCGACCGCGGTCGCGTCACCAGCCGCATGACCAGGAACGACCCCGCCATCGAGCTGCACAACCCGGGCGTCACCATGCCGCTCGCCGGCTCCGAGCGGTCCGGCGGACCGCTGCAGTGGCGGATGACCGACTTCTCGGCCCAGCTGCTCAAGCGGATCGTCCAGCTCGCGGAGCTCTCCCGGAACATCGACGCGCAGGACCGGCTGCTCCGCCTGGGCGAGCAGGCGTTCGAGCACCTGTGGAACCGGCGCATCGAGGACGGCGAGGGAGCAGGCCTCTGGGACCACGCACGCGCCGTCTACCCCGACGCACGCGTCAGCCGGCGCCTCTCCTGGAGCATCACCGAACGCGTCACCGAGTGCCTGGTCGCCGCCCGCAACCTCTACGAACAACAGCCCATCCGCAGCCCCGAACTGGCCGAGCTGGCCCGGGACCTGCTCAGCGAGGCCACCCACCTCTTCGGCAGGGAACAGCTGGAGGCCTCCACCAGCGCCGACGGAAGCCGGAGCCGGGCCATGCGGAGCATGGAAAGCCGCCTGGACCACGCCCGCAGCCTGGTCGACGACCGGCCCGCGACCGCGTTCGCCCTGGCCCTGCCCGTGCTCCGGGAACTCGACACCCTGGCCCAGGCCCGGGGCGCCGCCGCGCAGGAGGTGTGAGCCGTGCTCGTCTTCGCCGCCTCCGACAAAGGGGGCACCGGCCGCTCGGTGACCAGCGCCAACCTGGCCTACCAGCGCGCCCTCACCGGCGACCACGTGGCCTACGTCGACTTCGACTTCGGCTCGCCCACCGCCGCCGCCGTCTTCGACGTGCCCGGCGCGATGCGCGGCACCGAGGAGAGCGGCCTGCACTCCTACCTGGAGGGCGCCGTCACCGAACCGGCCAGGATCGACGTCTGGCGGCAGACCGAGCACCCCCAGCTGCGCGCCCGGCCCAACCAGGCGGGCCGCCTGGTGCTGCTCCCCGGCGACGCCGGCGGCGGCGAGTTCGCCACCGGCGAGGACGCCCTGGAACGCTGTGTCGACCTCCTGCTGCGGCTGCACGGCGAGTTCGACCTGATCGTCGTCGACCTCAGCGCCGGCCGCAGCTACGCCGTCGACATGGTCCTCGCCGCGACCGCCCACCCCCGGATGCGCTACGTCCCCTTCCGCTGGCTGGTCTTCCACCGCTGGACCCGGCAGCACGTGATCGCCGCCGCCGGACTCGTCCACAAGGACCACGGCATCATCCGGGGCGGCGTCGAACGCGGCCACGACGAGGAGGCGCTGCGGGGCGCGGTCCGCTTCGTCCGGGCCGCCGTGCCCGATCCGGACTCCCCGCTGTGGTCCCAGGGCACGCCCGCCCAGGCCGCCTGGATGCAGTCCTGCGACGAGGCGCTGCGCCGGCTCGCCGCGGAACACCGCATCGGCGACAGCGTGGTGCTCGGCGTCGTCCCCCTGGAACCCATCCTGCAGTGGCGCGAACAGCTCATCACCGAAGAGGACGTCCTCTCCACACAGATCGCCAACAAGGAGACACTGGAGGCGCTGGAGGAGATCGCGCGACGGCTCACCGACGACGACTGCTGGGGGCGGCCATGACGGAAGCGGTGTTCCGCGAGACGGCCGCCGAACCACGCACCCAGGCGGTGCCCCTGTCCCACCTCTCCCTGGAGCTCGGCCACCTCTACATGGAGGACTTCGAGGCCGGCCCCGCACACCTGAGGCGGCACTTCGAGCGGGTGCGCCCCTGGGCGGAGGCGGCGCGCGCCGGCGCGGCCGCCGCCACCGGCGGCAGACGCCCCCGGATCAGCACCTGCTTCCTCGTCGACGACTACTTCACCCGCTTCTCCGCCCCGGCCGAGGTCGTCCCCATGCTGCTGGAGGAAGCCGACCGGGCCGGGCTCACCGTCGACTACCTGGCCCGCGAGTCCGGCTGCGCCGTCGCCGGCAAGGCGCCGGTCGCCGAGGCCGTGGCCGGACGCATCGTCGAGGAACCGCCCCCCGGCAGCTACGGACTGCGCCCGCCGGCCGCGCAGACCGGCTGGCTGGCCAACGGCGAGCGCAGCCCCGTCGCCCGCGCCCCGCAGGCCATGAAACCGGCCGCCGTCTGGCAGCCGCCGAAGGAGACCGCCGCCCGCCGCCACTCCGTCTTCCTCGACGTCGAACTCTGGGACGACGGCCCCGACGGACACCGCACCTGGTCCTGTCCCTTCCTCGCCGCGGTGTGGCAGCTCGCCCGCCTCGGACTGCTGCGCGACGAGGGCGAGGCCGTCCTCGTGCCCCAGCCGCACACCGGGACCGCCTTCCCCGACGACTGGGACGAACTGCCCCCGCTGCTCCGGCTCAACCCCCGGGCGGACCCGTTCGCCGCCTACCGGACCTGCTCGGTGATCCCCAGCCGCTTCTTACCCGTCGAGCACGCCGTCCGCGTGATCCTCGACCAGATCGAGGTCGACCCCGGAGCACTGGCCCAGGCCGCCGAGCGCTCCGCCCGCGAGCACGCGACCGTCCCCGACTCGGTGGCCGACCGCGTCTCCTACGTCTTCTACGCGGGGCGATGACATGGCGCCGGAGGGGACACCGCCACCCGTCGTACTCGCCTGCGGCGAGGTCCGCACCTGCCTGCTGCCCGCCCTGCAGGCCCTCGACAGCCGCTCCGCCGCCCAGCTCCTCGGACTGCGCGCCGACGAACGCGTCCTGCTCTCCGAACGCCCCAACGTCTACGGCCGCTCCCCGGACACCCTCACCGGCGTCGACTGCCCCCTGCCCAGCGCCAACGGCGCCAGGATCCGCGCCGTCGGCACCGTCGCCGCCCGGGCCTCGCTCACCGAGGGGCGCGTCCTGCAGAGCTCCGCCCACTTCCGCGTCCCCGCCGCCGGCCCCGACCACCGACGCCCCTGGGGCCACTACCTCGTCCGGCCCGGAACGGTCGAGCCGTTCGGGAGACTGCCGCACGAGGCGGTCGCCCAGGGCCTGCTGAACGGCGGGCGGCACGGCGAACTCGACGTCGGGCTGATCGCCGACGGACTCCTCACCCGCCTGCTGCGCCACCCCCTGCTCGACCAGCGCCCGCCCCTGAAGTCCCGTCCCACCCGGCTGCGCTGGGTGGCCCTGCCCGCCGAACGCGACGAAGGGCCGTCGATCGAGCGGTTCACCCTCGCCGAGGACGAACTGCGCACCGTGCGGCTCCGCGTCCCCCCGGGCACGCCCAGCGGCGAGGTCGCCGGGCTCTGCGACGACCTCGCCCTGCACGACTGGCTGCTCACCACCGTCGTCCGCATCCTGGACGGCATCCGGCTGGGCGCCGCGGAACCGCCCGCCCGGCCGCGGCCCCGGCCCGGCGAGGACCGCCCCGCCGTCGTCACGGCGCTGCGGCCCGCCGTCGACCACCTGCTGCACCTGTGGATGCCACGGGCCCGCGTCGCGCACGAACTCGCCCCCCTCTGGGAGGCGCTGGAGGACCGGCCCGGCTTCACCCGCCAGTGGCGGACCCTGGTGCAGCGCATCCGGGACCAGCTCGCCCTGCACGCGATCCCCCCACTCCACCGGGAGGCCGAGATGACCCCCTGACCGCGGGCCCGGCCCGCACCACCCCGACGCACATCCCCGCACCCCGATCCGACGCGTATCCCAACGGGGGGAGAAGCGAGATGAGCACGGCACAGTCACCCCAGCCCGAGGAGACGGCACCCCCGCCCGGCGCGGGGGGCGCGCCCGGGAGCGAGGGCGCCCCGGCGATCCCCGGCCCGACCCGGCCGCCCGGCGCCCCGGACGGCACACCCGCACGCCCCCGGGCGCAGTCGCCCGACCGGGCCGAGTGGACGCGCAGACTCCTGACCGGCCTCACCGTCGGCCTCGTCGTCTGGGGCGTCGCCGCACTGCTGAGTCCGGGGGCCGGGGCGCTCAGGCAGCTCGCCGCCGCCGCACTCTGCGCCACCGCCGCGGTGGCCGTCCCCCTCCTCCTCGCCCGGGACCGGGGACCCGACGAACAGACCCTGCGGACCCAAAGCGCCCTCGCCGAGACCGCCGCCACCGTGCGGGACGGGCTGGAGCGGCACGACGACGACCTGCGGGCCGCCCTGGAGCGGCACGACGACCACCTGCGGACCGGCCTGGCCCGGCACAGCGAGGACATCCGGCAACTCGTCGAGAACCGCCTCGCCCAGCAGGCCCCGCCCCCCGAGTCCTACCCGCCGCTCGACCGCGTCCGCACCGAAGGCGTACCGGAACTGGCCAAGCGGTTCGCCGAGGCCCTCTCGCCCGGACCGTCCATCCTCTACACGTTCGTCCGCCTGGAGATGCAGCGGGTGCTCGGTCACATGGCGGCGCTGACCAGCATGAGCGTGGAGTGCCACGGCGAGAACCACGACTGGATGCTCACCCTCACCCACGCCGCCGAGCGTTCCGTCGACGCCATCAGCACCTCCGTCGACCGTGAGTTCTGGAACAGCGAACCCGCCAGCCGCTACCTCGACGCCCAGCGGGAGGCGATCGAGGAACACGGGGTGCCCGTGCGGCGGCTGTTCCTGCTGGCGAGCGCGCGCGAACTCGACGACCGGCTGCTGCGGCTGTGCGACGAGCAGCAGGCGCTGCACATCGAGGTCCGGGTGGCCGTACTGCCCGAACTGCCGCCGCACCTCCAGCGCGGCACCACCGACGACTTCATCGTCTACGACGAGGAGGTCTCCTTCGAGATCGAGCAGGACCTGCGCGACGTCAACGTCAGGACCCGGCTCATCGCGCGCCGGGACCACGTCCAGGACCGGATGAAGCGCTTCCGGGAACTGTGGGAGGCGGGCATGAGCATCCGTGAACTGGAGGTACGGGTCGACGACGAGGAGGACGGCACCTGGATGGTCGACCGGGCGTAGCTCCCGGCGTTACTCCCCCGGGAGCAACGCCGTCCCCGTGCCGCCCTCCGGAGTACCCCGCAACTCGATCCCACGTCCGACGATCCGCGCCCCTTCCGCCGGGAGTCCGGGAACCGACCCGGACACCCGAGCGGAGGGGAGCTGCGACCCATGGGGGACGCAAGGACGGACGGACGACGACGGCGCCTCGTGCCCTGGCCGGTGGTCGGGCTGTGGCTGGCCGCGCTCGTGCTCGTCGGGCCGCTCGCCGGCGAGTCCACCGACCTCGTGCCCGCTCACCGCGAAGACCCACGTCAGCCGGACCATGGGCAGGCTCGGGGCGCGGGACCGGGCCCGACTGGTCATCGTGGCGTACGAGTCGGGGCTGGTGGCGCCGGGGAGGGCGTGAGCCCGCCGCATCAGAGGGAGTGGTGCAGCCAGCGCTGGATGGTGCTGTTGACGCTGCCGGACAGGGCGCTCAGGCTCTCGATGGCCTCACGGTCCTCGGGCCGGGGCGGGATGCCGGCGGCGGTCAGGGCGGCGTGCAGCTCCAGCCGGCGGCGGTCGCGCGGGTCGATGCCGGTGTTCAGCCGGGTGGCCGGGTCGGGCGGGGCCAACAGGTAGTCGCCCTCCGACTGTCCGCCCGCCGGGGGCCACCAGACGGTGGCCCCTCCGCCCTCGACGGCGCAGGGGTCGACGAAGGCAGGGTTCGGGCCATGCTCGAAAGCGGTCGCGGTCACGTCGGTCTCCTCACCGAGGGGTGTCGGTTCTGCAGGACAGGAGACCGGTCGTGGGAGGACCGGTTGCGACCCGGGGGAAACGTCACGCCAACGGAGTCATCGGCAGCTCATCGTCCGGTCCGACGAACGCCTCCGGACGCCGTCCGCCTCCCCGGATCGCCCGGTGACCCGACAACGGGGCGGCACGGGGCGGCTGTTGGTAACATCGCGCCGACGCGACAGACGCGTGATCACGGGACAGGGAGGTTGATGAATATGGCCGCCGTCGGCCCTCATCGGCATGCCCTTGTCCGGCCCGCGACAGCAGAGCGCGGCCCGGTCGTCTCAACGACCAGGAGAAACACGTGTCTTCTTCTTCACCCGCCCACGCCGACCTGACCACCGAACGTCTCGTCCTTCGGCCCTGGACCATGGACGAGGTCACCGCGGTCCTGGACGGCACCAGGTCCGCCCACTGGGCGGAGGACTTCCCCGCCGAAGGCGACCGCGTCATCGCCGGTCTCTTCGACCAGCACCCCGTCTGGCTCACCCCGTACGGCCACCGTCTGGTCGTCGAGCGCGCAAGCGGCTCGGTGGTGGGCTCCATCGGCCTGTTCTGGCCCCCGAGCGAGGGCGTCCTCGAAATCGGATACGGCATCGTGGCCTCCCGCCGCGGTCGCGGCTACGCCACCGAAGCCACCCGGGCCCTGACCGGGCTCGCCCTCACCGCACCGGACGTCCACACCGTGTCCGCCCACGTCGAACCGTCCAACCCGTCCTCGGTTCGCGTCCTGGAGAAGGCCGGCTTCCAGCAGTGGGCCACCGAAGGGGACACGATCCGGTACAGGATCACGAACCCGGGCAGCTGACGGCGACCGCCCCCGGGCCCTGGAGGCGGTGTCTCCAGGGCCCACCGCCATGACCGGGCGCCGGCCGGACCGGCGGAACGGGCCCCGGGCGGAACGCGGAGGCGACGCCGACGCGTCCGGGTGGTCGAGGCGTCCGCGCGGCCCCGTCACCGGCTCCCGGCACACAGGGCCGCGTCCACCGCTCGCTGGAGATGGCGCAGGCTGTCTCCCTCGGCCGCCCAGGTCGTGGTGTAGACGGTCACGGTGCCGCGACCGCCCGTGGCCCTCCCGCCGCCCACCGAGTTGCCCGGCAGATCGCCGCCGTGGCCCCAGTAGGAACCGCCACAGCTGAGCGGGATCGAGGCGACGCCGTAGCCGTAACGGCTGCCCGCCGGATAGACGTCGCGGCCGCTGACGTCGGTGGTGTCCCGGGTCATCAGGCGCACCGCCCAGCCGGGCAGCAGCCGTCCGCCGAACAGGCCGTCCCAGAACGCGTTGAGGTCCTCGGGCGTGGAGACGAGTCCGCCGGACGCGCCGAACTCGTACCCCGGCAGCTCGGTCACGTCCACCCGGCCCGCCTGCGGGTACGCCGGGTGAAGACCGTAGTTGCGGGCGTGCGGTCCGCGCAGGGTGAACTCACCGGGCGCGGGCCAGTAGGTGTCGTCCAGGCGCAGCGGGCGCAGAATCGTGCGTTCGACGTACGTGCGGAAGTCGGTCCCCGACACCCTGTCGATCACCATGCCCAGCACCAGGTAGTTGGTGTTGGAATAGTTCCAGTCGGTGCCGGGCTCGAAGAGGGGTTCCTCCTTGAGCGCGAGGGCCAGATAGTCCTCGGACGTGCCGGGCCGGCTCCAGTCGACCAGCCCGGAGTACTCCGGCAGGCCGCTGGTCTGCTTGAGCAACTGCCGTACGGTGACGGTGCGCCCGGCGAGCTGGGGTACGTAGGTGCCCGCGCGGTCGTCGAGCCGTATCCGTCCGTCCACCACCAGGCGCATCACGGCTGCCGCGGTGAATGCCTTGGTGTTGCTGGCCAGCCGGAACCGGCCCTGCGAACCGGCCATCGCACGGCCCGATTCCAGGTCCGCGACGCCGGCGGTACGCGTCCTCCTGCCGTCGTACGCGAGGGCGCCCGGCACCCCGTCCTCCTCGACGAGCAGATCCAACTGCTGCTGTACCGGGTCGGACTCGCGGGCCGCCGCCGCGGGCGCAAGGGCCCCGGTGATCGTGGCGGCGAGCAGGACTGCGACGGCGAAGCGTTTGCGATGCATGTGTGTTCCCCCTGGTAGTGGCCGACTGGCGCGGCCGGAGCGTTCGCTCACCCACGACTTTGTCAAGCACCCGCCCGGAGATCACTACGGCCAGAACCCGAATCGGATTGGGGTCAACCCCCTTGACAGAACCCGGTGTCCGATGGCTTCGACCGAGGACATGAGGGACGGCCGGCATACGCGCCTGCGGAGGCGGCTGTGACCGGCCGCGCATCGGTTCTCGTTCCCTAGCGGCAGTACGTGTCCTGCCGGGGGCGCTCGCCGGTGGCCAGGTAGTGGGAGACCGTGCGGTCGCCGCACTCGTTGCCGTTGGCCAGGTAGGCGTCGTGGCCGGTGGAGTCCACGGTGACCATGACGGCGCGGCGGCCGAACGCCTCGCGGAGCTTCAGGGCGCCGCCGAGCGGAGTGGCGACGTCCCGTTCGTTCTGGATCAGGAGGACGTTGGACGGTCCCCGGCCGGTGATCCGTACGGGCGCCTCGCGGGGCTGGTACGGCCAGGCGGCGCACGGCATCGCGTTGCGGGGCATGCCGGCGGTGAGCGGGAACTTCGCCCGGCTCTCGGCGACGTCCTTCCGGTACACGGCGGCGGACCCGGGCCAGGCCACGTCGTTGCAGAGCGTCCCGACGCCGACGGCGGTCACGTTCTGCAGCACCGACTCGGGCGGGGCGGCCGGTGCGGGCGGTACGGTGCCCTGCCGGGCGGCCCGCATCAGCTTGGCGAGGGTCGGGTAACGGCTGGGCCGGTAGAGGCTGTCCAGCATGGTCTGGCGCAGGACGTTGCCGTTCAGCTCCTCGGGGTTGGCACCGGGCCAGGGGATCGGTTCGCGGTCGAGGCGGGCGGCGAGCCGCAGGAACAGCGGACGGACCTCGGCGGCCGTGTCCGCGACCCGGTCCGGGTTGCCGGGCGCCGACGCCCACGCCGCGAAGTGCGGGAACGTGTCCTCGACCCCCTGCTCGTGCCCGGCGAGCCAGGCGCGGGCCACGCGGGTGGGGTCGGGGTCGTCGTTGCTGTCCAGCACGATCCGGTCCGTGCGGTGCGGGAACATCTGGCTGTAGACGGCTCCGACGTACGTCCCGTACGAGACACCCCACGCGGAGATCCTCCGCTCGCCCAGCGCGGCGCGGAGGCGGTCGAGGTCGCGGGCGTTGTCGCGCGTGCTGAGGTGGCGGATCAGCTCACCGCCGTTGCGTGCGCAGGTGGTCGCGACGCGCTCGGCGGTGGCGATGTTCCCGTCGATCGAGCCGTCCGGGGCGGGCCAGGGGCGCAGCTTGGAGGTGGCGAGGTCGGCGTGGTCCAGTCCGCAGCCGACGGAGGCGGAGGGGGAGACGCCGCGGGGTGCGAAGCCGATCAGGTCGTACTGGTCGCGTACGCCCTGCGGCAGCTTCTGTCCCTTGCCGGAAGGGTCGTTGAGGCTGGAGCCGCCCGGTCCGCCGGGGATGAGGAAGAGGGCGCCGCGGCGGGATGTGGGGTTCTCGGCGGGGATGCGGGAGACGGCGAGGGAGATCTGCGGGCCGTCGGGGTCGGCGTGGTCCATGGGGACCCGGAGGGTGGCGCACTCCTGGCGGGGGTCGGCGCCGGCCGTGCCCGCGCAGGATCCCCAGGCGAGGGACGCGGGTACGGCTTGGGCGGTCAGGGGTGGGAGCAGGGCGACGAGGAGGGCGGCGGGTACGGCGGTGAGGGCGAGGGTGCGTGTGGTTGACGGCATGCGTACGAGCTTTGTCGCAGCACGGCCCCGCTCACATCCGGGCAACGCCCCTGTTCTTGTTGGGGTTTGCCCCAGGGGGTTGTGAGGGGCGCCTGTCTGCGCGTGGCTCGACGGTCACGCCTCGACCGGCGTCCGGGACAGACCCTCGGTCGCCTTCAGCCGTTGCAGGGCTGTCAGCCGTACGGCGAAGACCACGGCGGCCCCGGCGGTGGCGGCGTACAGAAGGTCGACGGCGAGGTACAGCGTCACGGCGTCGCTGAGCCCGGCGAGCGAGTCGGTCATGTCGAGGCGTGCGGAGGTGTACCGGCCGAGCAGGGTCGCCCCGACGAACAGGCCCCACCACAGGTTCACCGGCCACATCGGCAACCGGTGCGATCTCCCCTCGGTCGGCAGCAGTGCGCAGGCATTCCACATGTCGGCCGCGATGCGGTACGGCAGCCACAGGTTGGCCACGGGGATGAACCAGGCACCGATCGCCCACCCGGGTCCCTTGCGGAACCAGTTCGGTGCCAGGGGCTCGATGCGACGGCGCATCAGGAAGAATCAGGTGATGAAGAGCACCGCGCAGAACAGGCTCGTGACCACCTGGACCCGCCCCGCACTCTCGTACAGCGAGTACGCGGCCTCCAGGTTCGACGCGGTCACGTCGCCGTCGATCACCGCGTGGAGCCGGACACCGGTGTACACGGCGAACAGGTCGCCGAGCGCGGTGGCGGCGAACGCCGCCACCACGGCGACGAGGAGGCCGCGCGAGGCGAGTGGCGGCATGCCGCCGGGCAGCGGCGGACGCGGTCTGAGTTCATCCTTGGATGTGAGCATGGCGATGGCCCCCCACGGGCGGTAAGACGGCAGACACCCGCGGAAGATCGCGCGCGGACGCACGATACGTCGGACGGCGAGCGGCCGTTCACATCAATTCGCCTGCTGTCAGGGCCTCTTAGCGACCGATGCCGCCCATGAACTCCGTCCAGGCCACCGACCCGACGACGATCACCGGACCGCCGGTCACTTTGCTGTCCCGGACGGGGACGACACCGGGGAGTCCGGCGGCGACTTCGACGCATTCCTCGCCGCCACTGCCACCGCTGTACGTGCTCTTGCGCCAGCGGGCCGCGCCGGGGAAGTCGTGGGCGACCTCGACGCAGTTGCCTCCGTTGCCGTCGCTGTAGGTGCTCTTGCGCCAGCGTGCCTCGCTCAGGTCGTACTCGCGCATCGTCTGAAGCCTTCCGCCGCTGATTCGATCAGGGCCAGCGACGCCTCCGGTGGCAGCGCGTCCGCCCTGAGCAGATCGTATGCCCACTGCGCTCGCTTCACCACGGCCGGATCGTCCAGCAGACTTCCTGAATACACCGCCTCTGTATAGGCCGTCGGCGGTGCGTCGTCGAACTCCATGAGCCGTAGGTCTCCGGTCATCACGGCGTACCCGCCAGCCGTGTACGGCAACACCTGCGCCACTACCGCCCGCTCCCGCGCGAGTCTCGCGACGTGCTCCAGTTGCTCCGCCATCACGGCCGCCCCGCCGACTGGGATCCGCAGGACGTTCTCGTGCAGGATCGCCCAATACACCGGTCGCGACTCGTCCTTGAGGATGCGCCCACGCTCTACGCGCCCCGATACCTTCTCGTCGATGAACTCATCGAGCGCGAACGGATTCATCGCCAGGGTGACCGCCTTCGCATAGGCCGGTGTCTGCAACAGTCCCGGGACCAGTGCGGGAGCGAACTCACAGATACTCGTTGCCAGTGTCTCCAGCTCCGCCGCCTTCGCGAAGTAATCCGCATACCGCCGGTCATCAATCAGCTTCCGGCACAGCCGCTCGAAAATGCCGTCGGTTTGCAGCGCGTCGTCGATCCGCTGGGCCACATCCAATTGTGGCTTACGAATCGCCTGTTCGAACTGGCCGATGTAGCCGCCCGACACGAAGACCCTCGTACCCAGCTCCACCTGCGTGAACCCCGCGTCCTCGCGCCGGCGCTTCAGTTCCGCGCCGAAGAACTCCCACGCCGCTTGACGTGAACCATTGGCCATAACCAACCCCCTTGTGAAGACCCGCACTTGTAGCGCACGGCCTCCTTTCGAGTGTAGGTGTGACACGGCATTCTGGAGGCGCGAAGAATGAAACCGGAAAAGCGAGGGGATCACCGTGGAGGCACGACACCCGGCGCTCTGCGCCGAAGAAGCGGAGGATGTGGTGAAGGAATTGCGGGCGGCGCTCGCGAAGGCCGGAATTTCCCTGCCGTCACTGGGGCTGGACCCGGTGAGCCTTGCGCGGGAAGCGCCCTGTCCGCTCGTGGAACTGGGGCGGTGTTCCGTGGAGACCGCGCGGCGGATCGCGGCGGCGGTGGTGCGGTGAGGCCGCCCGTCGGCGCGCATGTCGTGGACACCCGGACCGAGCGGATCGGCGTGGTCACGGGGCATGAGGGGCCCTACGTCCAGCTGAGGCCGTACGGCGGCGGCCGGGAGTGGGACGCCGACCCCGGTGCCGTACGGCACGCCACGCCCGCCGAGCGGCTGCGCGCGGCGACGGCGTACGCCAATGCCCGGAGCCGGGGGGACGTGCCGTGAGCATGGGCGACAATGGATGCCATGAGTCTGTTCCGCGACGACGGCATCGTGCTGCGCACCCAGAAGCTGGGTGAGGCGGACCGGATCATCACCCTGCTCACGCGCGGTCACGGGCGGGTACGCACGGTGGCGAGGGGCGTGCGCCGGACGAAGTCGAAGTTCGGCGCGCGCCTCGAACCGTTCTCGCACGTGGACGTGCAGTTCTTCTCGAAGGGGAGCGAGCTGATCGGCCGCGGTCTGCCCCTGTGCACGCAGAGCGAGACGATAGCGCCGTACGGGGGCGGGATCGTCACCGACTACGCGCGGTACACCGCGGGCACCGCCATGCTGGAGACCGCCGAGCGGTTCACCGACCACGAGGGCGAGCCGGCGGTGCAGCAGTACCTGCTGCTGGTCGGGGCCCTGCGGACACTCGCCCGGGGCGAGCACGCGCCGCACCTCGTGCTCGACGCGTTCCTGCTGCGCTCCCTCGCCGTCAACGGGTACGCGCCCAGCTTCACCGACTGCGCGAAGTGCGGCATGCCCGGGCCGAACCGGTTCTTCTCGGTCGCGTCCGGCGGTTCCGTCTGCGTCGACTGCCGGGTGCCCGGCAGCGTCGTACCCTCGCCGCAGGCCCTGGGACTCCTCGGAGCGCTGCTTACGGGAGACTGGGAGACCGCGGACGCGTGCGAGGCGCGGTACGTCCGGGAGGGGAGCGGGCTGGTGTCCGCCTACCTGCACTGGCACCTGGAGCGCGGGCTGCGTTCGCTGAGGTACGTCGAGAAGTAAGCGCGAGGAGACGAGAGACACATGGTGGTACGCGGGTTCCTGGGGCGTCGGCGCCGGGAGTACAGGACGCCGGAACCGCACCCGTCCGGCGCGCGGCCTCCGAAGCTTCCCGGGGAACTGATCCCGAAGCACGTGGCGATCGTCATGGACGGCAACGGGCGGTGGGCGAAGGAGCGGGGGCTGCCGCGCACCGAGGGGCACAAGGTCGGCGCCGAGCGGGTGCTGGACGTGCTCCAGGGCGGGATCGAGATGGGGGTCGGCGCGATCTCGCTGTACGCCTTCTCCACCGAGAACTGGAAGCGGTCGCCGGACGAGGTGCGCTTCCTGATGAACTTCAACCGGGACTTCATCCGCAAGTCCCGTGACCAGCTCGACGAGCTGGGCGTGCGGGTGCGGTGGGTCGGGCGGATGCCCAAGCTGTGGAAGTCGGTGGCCAAGGAGCTGCAGATCGCCCAGGAGCAGACGAAGGACAACGACCGGCTGACGCTGTACTTCTGCATGAACTACGGCGGCCGGGCGGAGATCGCGGACGCGGCGCAGGCGCTCGCGGAGGACGTGCGGGCCGGCCGGCTCGACCCGTCGAAGGTCGACGAGAAGACGCTGCAGAGGTACATGTACTACCCGGACATGCCGGACGTGGACCTGTTCCTGCGGCCGAGCGGTGAGCAGCGCACGTCGAACTACCTGCTGTGGCAGAGCGCGTACGCCGAGATGGTCTTCCAGGACGTCCTGTGGCCGGACTTCGACCGGCGCGACCTGTGGCGGGCGTGCCTGGAGTTCGCCTCCCGGGACCGGCGGTTCGGCGGGGCGATCCCGAACGAGGAACTGCTGGCCATGGAGGGCCGGTCGGGCGACGCCGAGTAGGGGCCCGGTCCCGGCGCGGCGGCGCTACGCCGCCGCGCAGTCCGCGCAGGTGCCGAAGATCTCGACCGTGTGGGCCACGTTGACGTAGCCGTGTTCCGCCGCGATGGCCTCGGCCCATTTCTCCACCGCCGGGCCCTCCACCTCCACCGCCTTGCCGCAGGTGCGGCAGACCAGGTGGTGGTGGTGGTCGCCGGTGGAGCAGCGGCGGTAGACGGACTCGCCGTCGGCGGTGCGCAGGACGTCGACCTCGCCGGCGTCGGCGAGGGACTGGAGCGTGCGGTAGACCGTGGTGAGCCCGACCGAGTCGCCCTTGTGCTTGAGCATGTCGTGGAGTTCCTGCGCGCTGCGGAACTCGTCGACCTCCTGGAGACAAGCCGCCACGGCGGCACGCTGCCGGGTGGAGCGGCCCTTCACGGGCGGTCCTGCGGTCGTCACCGGATTGCCTCCTCACATCTGGCCCTCTGCCCGGGCCATTGTGCCAGTCCGGGCGGAGGGCGGTCAGGCGCCGACCTCGTCGGCGGCCTCGCGTCCGGCCGGAATGGCGCACTCGGCCGGGTCGCCGCCCGGTCGTTCGGCGGCCAGCGCCCGGGCGCGGCGGCGGGCCAGCGGGGCGGCCAGCGCGGTCAGCGCGATGAACGCGGCGATGGTCAGCAGCACGATCGTCGCGCCGGGCGGCACGTCCTGGTAGTACGAGGTGACCGTGCCGCCGATGGTCACGCTGACGCCGATCGCGACGGCGATGGCGAAGGTCGCGGCGAAACTGCGGGTGAGCTGCTGGGCCGCCGCGACGGGCACCACCATGAGCGCGCTCACCAGCAGCAGGCCGACCACGCGCATCGCGACGGAGACCGTGACCGCGGCCGTGACCGCCGTGAGCAGGTTGAGGAAGCGCACCGGCAGGCCCGTCACACGGGCGAACTCCTCGTCCTGGCTGACCGCGAACAACTGCCGGCGCAGACCGACGGTGATCAGGACGACGAACGCGGCCAGCAGGCAGATCGCGGTGACGTCGGACTCGGAGACCGTGGACAGGGAGCCGAAGAGGAACGAGGAGAGGTTCGTGGTGGAGCCGCCGGGGGCGAGGTTGATGAACATGACGCCGCCGGCCATACCGCCGTAGAAGAGCATCGCGAGGGCGATGTCGCCGCGGGTCCTGGCGTACCAGCGGACCAGTTCCATGAAGACGGCGCCGAGGACGGAGACGAGCGTCGCCATCCAGATCGGGGACCAGCTGAGCAGGAAGCCGAGGCCGACGCCGGTCATGGCCACGTGGCCGATGCCGTCGCCCATGAGGGCCTGGCGGCGCTGGACCAGGTAGATGCCGACGGCGGGGGCGGTGACGCCGACCAGGACGGCGGCGAGCAGCGCCCGCTGCATGAAGGCGTAGTCGAGGATCTCCATCAGCTCAGCAGTCCCGTGCGGATCGGTTCGGCGCCCGCGGGTGCGTGCGGGTGGACGTGGTCGTGACCGGGCAGCGCGTGCTGGCCGACGGCCTTCGGGGGCGGTCCGTCGTGCAGGACGCAGCCGTCGCGCAGGACGACCGCCCGGTCGATCAAGGGCTCCAGCGGGCCCAGTTCGTGCAGGACGAGGAGGACCGTGGCGCCCCGGGCCACCTGGCTCCTCAGCGTCTCGGCGAGGATCTCCTGGCTGGCCAGGTCGACGCCCGCCATCGGCTCGTCCATGATCAGCAGTTCGGGGGCGGCGGCGAGGGCGCGGGCGATCAGGACCCGCTGGTGCTGGCCGCCGGAGAGGGCGTCGACGGAGTCCTTGGCGCGGTCCGCCATGCCGACGAGGTCCAGGGCGTGGCGCACGGCCTCGCGGTCGGCCTTGCGGAAGAGGCCGAAGCGGGTGCGGGCCAGGCGGCCCGAGGAGACGACCTCGGTGACCGTGGCGGGCACGCCGCCGGCGGCGGTGGTGCGCTGCGGGACGTAGCCCACGCGCGCCCAGTCGCGGAACCGGTGGCGCGGGGCGCCGAACAGCTCGATCTCGCCGGCGCTGACCGGTACCTGGCCGATGACGCTGCGCACGGCCGTCGACTTGCCGGAGCCGTTGGCGCCGAGCAGGGCGACGACCTCGCCGCGGCGCACGGTGAGGTCGATGCCGCGCAGGACGGGGCGGGAGCCCAGCTCGGCACGGACGCCGCGCAGGGAAATGACGGGCTCGGTCATGCCGTCCTCCGGTGGTTCGTCGGTCACTTGGCGCCCAGGGCCGTCCGGAGGGCCTTGAGGTTGGCCTCCATGACCTGGAAGTAGTCGTCGCCGCGGGAGGCGTCGGTGATGCCCTCGAGCGGGTCGAGGACGTCCGTCCCGAGCCCGGTGTCGCGGGCGAGGGTCTTGGCGGTCTTGTCGCTGACGAGCGTCTCGTAGAAGACGGTGGTGACGCCGTCGGCCTTCGCCGTCTCCTGGAGTTCCTTCACGCGCGCCCCACTGGGCTCGGACTCGGGGTCCAGGCCGCTGATGGCCTCCTGGGTCAGGCCGTAGCGCTCGGCGAGGTGGCCGAAGGCGGCGTGCGTGGTGATGAAGACGCTGTTCTTCCGGTCCGCGAGGCCGGCCTCGAACTTCTCGTCGAGGTCGTTCAACCTGCCGACCAGGGCCGCGGTGTTCTTCCGGTAGTCGGCGGCGTGGTCCGGGTCGGCCTTCTCGAAGGCCTTGCCGACGCCCTCGGCCACCTCGGCGTACTTGACCGGGTCGAGCCAGACGTGGGGGTCCTTGCCGTCCTCGTGCTCGTGCTCGTGGCCGTGCTCCTCCTCGGCGTGCTCGTGGCCGTGCTCGTCCTCGGCGTGCTCCTCCTCGTGCCCGTCGGCCTCGGCGCCGTGCCCCTCCAGGGAGGTCAGGGTCGCCGCGTCGATCTTCACGGCGACCGGGGACTGGCCGATGGCCTCGTCGACGGAGGGCTGGAGGCCCTTGAGGTAGAGCGCCGCGTCGGACTCCTCGAGCCGCGCGGTCTGCCGGGCGCTGATCTCCAGGTCGTGCGGCTCCTGGCCGGGCTCGGTGAGACTGGTGACGCTGACGTGCTCGCCGCCGATCTGCTCGGCGAGGAAGGCCATCGGGTAGAACGAGGCGACGACGTCGAACGTGCCGCCGTCGCCCGCGGCGGCGCTGTCCGAGGAGCAGGCGGTCAGGGTGCCGAGACCGAGGGCGGCGACCGCGGCCAGCGCGGCCGTGGATATGTGGTGTCGTCGTACGTTCATGACACTCATTTTCAACAAATATGGAAACCGTTGTCAACAAAGCGGGTGAGAGCGCTGTAGGGGACACCGAATTGGTCGCGGGGCAGGCCCCGCCGGTAGCCTGAGGCCTTCGCTGGAAGCAATCTCGCTTCGTCGCCCGTCGTCGTAATGAAGAGAGCACCGTGGCCGCCGACAAGATCGACACCATCGTCAGCCTGAGCAAGCGCCGTGGCTTCGTATTCCCCTGCAGTGAGATCTACGGCGGCCAGCGTGCCGCCTGGGACTACGGACCGCTGGGTGTCGAGCTCAAGGAGAACCTGAAGCGCCAGTGGTGGCGCTACATGGTCACCTCGCGCGAGGACGTGGTCGGTATCGACTCGTCCGTGATCCTGGCCCCGGACGTGTGGGTCGCCTCCGGCCACGTCGCCACCTTCACGGACCCGCTGACCGAGTGCACCTCCTGCCACAAGCGGTTCCGCGCGGACCACCTGGAGGAGGCGTACGAGGAGAAGAAGGGCCACGCCCCCACGGGCGGCCTCGCCGACCTCAACTGCCCCAACTGCGGCAACAAGGGCACCTTCACCGAGCCCAAGCAGTTCTCGGGCCTGCTCTCCACCCACCTCGGCCCGACGCAGGACTCCGGCTCCATCGCCTACCTGCGCCCCGAGACCGCCCAGGGCATCTTCACCAACTTCGCCCAGGTGCAGACCGCTTCGCGCAAGAAGCCGCCGTTCGGCATCGCCCAGATGGGCAAGTCCTTCCGCAACGAGATCACGCCCGGCAACTTCATCTTCCGCACCCGCGAGTTCGAGCAGATGGAGATGGAGTTCTTCGTCAAGCCGGGCGAGGACGAGAAGTGGCAGGAGTACTGGATGGAGCAGCGCTGGAACTGGTACACCGGTCTCGGCCTGCGCGAGGAGAACATGCGGTGGTACGAGCACCCGAAGGAGAAGCTCTCCCACTACTCCAAGCGCACCGCTGACATCGAGTACCGCTTCCAGTTCGGCGGCAGCGAGTGGGGCGAGCTGGAGGGCGTCGCCAACCGCACCGACTACGACCTCGGCGCCCACTCCAAGGCCTCCGGCCAGGACCTGGCCTACTACGACCAGGAGGCCGGCGAGCGCTGGACGCCGTACGTCATCGAGCCGGCGGCCGGTGTCGGCCGGGCGATGCTCGCCTTCCTGCTCGACGCCTACATCGAGGACGAGGCGCCCAACGCCAAGGGCAAGATGGAGAAGCGGACCGTGCTGCGGCTCGACCACCGCCTCGCGCCGGTGAAGGTGGCCGTGCTCCCGCTGTCCCGCAACGCCGAGCTGTCGCCGAAGGCGAAGGGGCTGGCGCAGGCGCTGCGGCAGAACTGGAACATCGAGTTCGACGACGCCGGCGCCATCGGCCGCCGCTACCGCCGCCAGGACGAGATCGGCACGCCGTTCTGCGTCACCGTCGACTTCGACACGCTGGACGACAACGCGGTGACCGTGCGCGAGCGCGACACCATGAAGCAGGAGCGCGTCTCGCTCGACCAGATCGAGGGGTACCTGGCGGCCCGCCTGATCGGCGCCTAGTACTGGTCGTTTCGCGGGTTTTTCGTCGAGGCCCCCGGTGCCGGACCGTTCAGTGGTCCGGCACCGGGGGCCTCGCGCTCGGCACCCGCCGGTTCGACGGGTCCACCGTCGCCTGGTGCGCCTGTGCCAGGTGCTCCTGCGCCTTGAGCCACGGCAGGAACCGGGCGCCGCTGTGCCAGCCGCAGGTGGCGCACCGGACCGTCCGCCGCGTGCCGGTGCGTTGGATGTGGACGACGTAGGCGCGGCCGTGCAGGTCCCAGCGGCTGACCTTGCTCGTGTCGATCTGCGGCATGACTCCTCCGGAGGCCGGGGCGGTGGTCGCCGTTCTACTGCCCCGCGTTCAGCGCGGGCAGTCGTGCCTTCCCCGGTGCCTCGCCGCCCCGGAGGGCGCCCCCGGGGCGGCGAGGAGCGTGCGCGGGGCGACGTTCCGTGGCCGCGTGGGTGTGGGCCGGGGGGTGTTCGCGCAGCCCGGCGCTCGCGGGGTGCCGCCGCGCCCACCCGTGCCGCCCTGCGGCACGATTGCCCGCGGGGCGGCGGGGCGGCGGGGCGGCGGACGGCGGGGCGGCGGACAGAGGACCGCGGGGCGGCGGGGCAGCGGGGCAGCGGACGGCGGGCAGCGGACAGCGGGGCGGTGGTCTCAGGCGGTTGCGTCCGCGCTCCGGCGCATCTCCGTCGACTCCAGGCGTTCCGCCGTCCGTTCGGCGGTTGTGCGGGCCCAGCGGCCCGAGGTCAGCGCGCCCACGGCCAGCACCGCGAGGCCGCACCCCACGAGGATCCACCAGCCCGGCCGCGCCGCCGTCACGAACGTCTCCGCGTACGACGACGAACCCACCCCCGCCGCCAGCACCGCGCCGATCACCGCCACCCCCAGCGCCTGCCCCAGCTGACGGCTGGTGGACGCGACCGCCGAGGCCACCCCCGCCTGGGCGGTCGGCATGCCGGAGACGGCCGTGTTGGTGATCGGGGCGTTGACGAAGCCGAAGCCGACGCCGAACAGGGCGTAGCCGAGGAAGAGGGTCGTGTTCGACGTCTCGGCCTCGAAGAGGGCGAAGAGGAGCCCGCTCACCGTCATCGCGGTCCCCGCGATCAGCAGCGGCAGACGCGGGCCCCGGCTGCCGACCAGCCGGCCGGAGAGCGGGGCGCACAGGAAGGTCGGGACGGCCATCGGGAGCATCCACAGACCCGCGTCCAGGGCGCTCAGCCCCCGTACGTTCTGCAGGTACAGCGTGGACAGGAACAGGAAGCCGCCGAGCGCGGCGAACGCGCTCACGGCGATCACCGTGGCCCCGCTGAACGGAGCGGAGCGGAAGAAGCGCAGGTCGACGAGGGGTTCGCGGCGGCGGGACTCGTAGCGCAGGAGGGCGAGCAGGGCGATCAGCGCGACGGCGGCGAAGGGGGCGGTCACCGGGAGGGAGGCGTGCGGGGCCTCGATGATCGCGTATGTCAGGGAGCCGAACAGGACGATCACCAGGAGCTGGCCGACCGGGTCCGGGCGGCGGGCCTTCGGGGCGCGGGACTCCGGGACGAAGCGCCAGGTGAGCAGCAGCGCGGCCAGGCCCACCGGCAGATTGATCCAGAAGATGGAGCGCCAGCCGACCGACTCCACCAGCAGCCCGCCGACCAGCGGTCCCGCGGCCATCGAGATGCCGACGACCGCGCCCCACGCGCCGATCGCGCGGGCCCGCTCGCGGGGGTCGGTGAAGGTGTTGGTGATGATCGACATGGCGACCGGGTTGAGCATCGAGCCGCCGACCGCCTGCACCATCCGGAACACGACCAGCCAGGACAGGTCCGGGGCCAGGGAGCACAGCACCGAGCCGAGGGTGAAGACCACCAGGCCCGCCATGAACACCCGTCTGCGGCCGATCCGGTCGGCCGTGGAGCCCGCGAGCATCAGCAGGGAGGCCAGGACGAGCGTGTACGCGTCGACGGTCCACTGCAGACCCGAGGTGCTCGCGTGGAAATCCCTCTGCAGGGCGGGCAGGGCGACGTTGAGGACCGTGTTGTCCAGGCTCACGATCAGCAGGCTCATGCAGCAGATCGCGAGCACCAGCATGCGGCGGCCGTGGCTGAGCTCGGGCATGGGTGCCATCGTACGCGCGTTTCGATAGTGCGGTTAACTAATGACCGGTACACGGTCTTCGTGCGCCGACGTACCGGGTGCCCCTCGGCATGCGGGACAATGGGGCAATGTCCACGCCCACGCCCACCCTGAACGCGGCCCCGAACACGACCCTGCGCATCGGCCCGCACGCGGTCCTGCCGCCCGTCGTGCTCGCCCCCATGGCCGGGATCACCAACGCCCCCTTCCGCACCCTGTGCCGGGAGTTCAGCGGCGGCAAGGGCCTGTTCGTCAGCGAGATGATCACCACCCGGGCGCTGGTCGAACGCAACGACAAGACCATGCAGCTGATCAGGTTCGACGCGAGCGAGAAGCCGCGCTCCATCCAGCTGTACGGCGTCGACCCGGCGACCGTCGGCAAGGCCGTCCGCATGATCGCGGAGGAGGACCTCGCCGACCACATCGACCTCAACTTCGGCTGCCCGGTCCCCAAGGTGACCCGCAAGGGCGGCGGCTCGGCCCTCCCGTACAAGCGGAACCTGCTGCGCTCCATCCTGCGCGAGGCGGTCGGCGGGGCCGGGGACCTGCCGGTGACGATGAAGATGCGCAAGGGCATCGACGACGACCACCTGACCTACCTGGACGCCGGCCGGATCGCCGTCGAGGAGGGCGTGACCGCCATCGCGCTGCACGGCCGCACCGCCGCCCAGCACTACGGCGGCACCGCCGACTGGGACGCCGTCGCCCGGCTGAAGGAGCACGTCCCGGAGATCCCGGTGCTCGGCAACGGCGACATCTGGTCGGCCCGGGACGCGCTGCGGATGGTGCGCGAGACCGGCTGCGACGGGGTGGTCGTGGGCCGGGGCTGCCTGGGCCGGCCGTGGCTGTTCGCGGACCTGGTCGCGGCCTTCGAGGGGCGGACGGACGCCTGTGCGCGGCCCACCCTGCGCGAGGTCGCCGACGTCATGGTCCGGCACGCCACGCTGCTGGGGGAGTGGATCGGCGACGAGTCGCGCGGGGTGATCGACTTCCGCAAGCACGTCGCCTGGTACCTGAAGGGCTTCGCGGTCGGCTCCGAGATGCGCAAGCGGCTCGCGATCACCTCCTCGCTGGAGGAGCTGCGGGCCGGGCTCGACGAGCTGGACCTCGACCAGCCCTGGCCGGCCGGCGCCGACGGCCCCCGCGGCCGTACGTCCGGCAACAACCGGGTGGTGCTGCCCGACGGCTGGCTGAAGGACCCGTACGACTGCGCGGGCGTCGGCGAGGACGCGGAACTGGACACCTCCGGGGGCTGACGGGGGCTGATCAGCCCTTCGTGGGGCGGGGCGTGGACCCGTAGGCCGTCAGGAAGCGGTCGCGGAAGGAACTCATCTTCCACACGGGCGCGTCCTGCGCCGGGCGGAGGCCCTCCGTCCAGTTCCAGGCGTCGATCTTCTCCAGCACCTCGGGGTCCTTGGCGACGACCGACACCGGCACGTCCCGGCTCGCGCGGTCGCCGCTGACGCGGGCGATGGGCTGGTGGTCGCCGAGGAAGACGAGGACCGTGTCGTCGGTGCCGTAGCGCTCCAGCCACTGGGTGAGGCCGGCGACCGAGTACGCGATCGCCCTGCCGTACTCCCGCCGGGACTCGGTGGAGTCGGCGATGACGTCGGACGTCTTCCTGCCCGCCTTCTCGATGGCCCCGAACACCGAGCCGTCGCCCAGTTCGTCCCAGTCGACCAGCTCCGGCAGGGGCGCCCAGGGCTGGTGGCTGGAGGTGAGGATGATCTCCGACATCAGCGGCCGGTCGCGCTCGCGGCCGTGCTCCAGGCGCTGGAAGGCCTCCAGGGCGTACTGGTCCGGCATGGTCGACCAGCTGAACTTGGGCCCCCGGTAGCCGAGGTCGAAGGCGTCGTAAACCTTGTCCAGGCCGTACCACCGCGCCTCCGGCCAGGCCTTTTGCACGCCCGGCATGACGCCGACGGTGTCCCAGGCGCCCGTCTTCCGGAACGCCCCGGTGAGGGTGAGGCGGTCGCCGGAGGTGACGGTGCGGTAGCGCTGCTGGTTGTCGATCCACAGGCCGGACAGGGCCGTGGAGTGGCCGAGCCAGCTGCTGCCGCCGTACGTCGCCGAGGTGAGCCAGCCGCTGCGGGCGTGGTAGCCGGCCCTCGCGAGCGCGGCGGTGCGGGCGTCGAGGGTGCGGGTGACGCCGGGGGCGATCAGCGGGTCCTCGACGGCTGTGCGGCCGTAGCTCTCGATGAAGGCGAAGACGACGTCCTTGCCGCGCAGGTCCGGGACGAGCAGGTCGGGGGGAGTGGCGCCGAAGGCGTCCGTCCGCGCCTCCTTCGCGAACGCCGCCTCGTCGCGCAGGGTGTCCACCACGCGCCGCGTCTGCCCCTTCAGGGCGCCCGCGGCGCGGTCGGAGGCGACCGGCGTGCCGGAGACCTGGACGCCGAGCGCGGCGCAGGCGACCCACGCCGTCCCCGCGATCAGCGCGCCCCGGGTGGCGCGGACGCGGTGCCGGGCCAGCAGGTCGCCGAGCCGGACGGTGGCCAGCGCCGTGACGGTCACGAGGAGCAGGGCGAGGACGACCGCGCCGACGGCGGCGGCGGTCGCGGCCGTGGAGCCCATCGAGTCGGCGAGATAGCTCCGCGCGTCGTCGAGCAGCCCCCAGTCGAGTACGACGTTGAAGCCGCGGCCCAGGTACTCGGTGAACCCGATGTCCAGCAGGTTCAGCACGGTCAGGACGCCGATGCCCGCCCCGTACAGCGCCGCCACGACGATCCGCGGCCGGCGCGGCAGGGCGAGCAGCAGGACGGCCCCGACGATCGCCTCCGCCGGTATCCGCGTGAACCGGTCGGGCCGCAGCCCCGGGGCGGTGTTCGGCAGCAGGAGGGCGCCGACGACGAGGGCGGCGGCGAGGACGTGCAGCGTCCGACGGAGGGCGCGGGCGGCGGCGGGGTGCGCGTCGCGCGCGTCGCGCAGGCGTGTGAAGACAGGCAACCCGGGGGTTCCTTCCGTGCCGAGCCCGGTGGGAGGCGGACCCGGCGTGGGGGTCCGGGTCCGCCGTCGTTCCGTACGGGCGGAGTGGACGGTGTGTTCATCCGACCGGGGATGTCGTGCGCCGGGGGGTGCCGGGGCGCCGCGGAGGGGGTGGGGCGCCGGGGCCGGGGGAGCGGGGTGCCGGAGACGGTCCGCATGGTGAAATCCGGCGCGCTGTGGCAGCGTGATTCTCGCCACCCTTGATGAGGGTGGCGCTCAGATGAGCGGATCATGGGTGGCTGTACTTCTCAAAGGGTGGCACTCGGTGCCACCTCTTGATCGTTCATCGAGCGAAATCAAACGTGGAGATTGTCGCTCACATGAGCGACTGGGGGGCGAGGGAGGAGGGTTGCGCGTTCAAGAGGTGAAAACATTCGGCCGTCCCGGCTTGCCACGCTTTGACTTTCGATCCGCTGGCGGATGAGTGGTTACAGGCGCATGACGCACAAGTGGACGTACCCAGAAGCCTTTGATCTGGGTACATTCCTCGACGTCAGGGCAGCCACCGCGTCCTCGAGGAGTCGAGACCCGTGTCGGAAAACAAAGACCCCCACGTAGCGAAGTTCGTTTACGACTTCACCGAGGGCAACAAGGACCTGAAGGACCTGCTCGGCGGCAAGGGCGCCAACCTCGCCGAGATGACCAACCTGGGCCTTCCCGTCCCGCCCGGCTTCACCATCACCACCGAGGCCTGCAAGACCTACCTCGACAGTGGCGAGGAGCCGGCGGCACTGCGTGACGAGGTGAGTGCGCACCTCGACGCCCTCGAAGCGACCATGGGCAAGAAGCTCGGCCAGGCCGACGACCCCCTCCTCGTGTCGGTCCGCTCCGGGGCCAAGTTCTCCATGCCGGGCATGATGGACACCGTCCTCAACATCGGCCTCTCCGACAAGTCCGTGCAGGGCCTCGCCCGGCAGGCCGGCGACGAGCGGTTCGCGTGGGACTCCTACCGGCGCCTCATCCAGATGTTCGGCAAGACCGTCCTCGGCGTCGACGGCGAGCTGTTCGAGGACGCGCTGGACGCGGCGAAGGCGGCCAGGAAGGTCACCGTCGACACCGAGCTGGAGGCCGCCGACCTCAAGAAGCTCGTCACCAAGTTCAAGAAGATCGTCAAGACCGAGGCCGGCCGGGACTTCCCGCAGGACCCGCGCGAGCAGATGGACCTCGCCATCAAGGCCGTCTTCGACTCCTGGAACGGCGACCGCGCCAAGCTCTACCGCCGCCAGGAGCGCATCCCGCACGACCTCGGCACCGCCGTCAACGTCTGCTCCATGGTCTTCGGCAACCTCGGCCCCGACTCCGGCACCGGCGTCGCCTTCACCCGCGACCCCGCCTCCGGACACCAGGGCGTCTACGGCGACTACCTGCAGAACGCGCAGGGCGAGGACGTCGTCGCGGGCATCCGCAACACCGTGCCGCTCGCCGAGCTGGAGTCGATCGACAAGAAGTCGTACGACCGGCTCATGCAGATCATGGAGATCCTGGAGAACCACTACAAGGACCTCTGCGACATCGAGTTCACCATCGAGCGCGGCCAGCTGTGGATGCTCCAGACCCGCGTCGGCAAGCGCACCGCGGGCGCCGCCTTCCGCATCGCCACGCAGCTGGTCGACCAGGGCCTGATCGACGAGGCCGAGGCGCTGACCCGCGTCAACGGCGCCCAGCTCGCCCAGCTGATGTTCCCCCGCTTCGACGAGAGCGCCAAGGTCGAGCAGGTCGGCCGCGGCATCGCCGCCTCCCCGGGCGCGGCGGTCGGCAAGGCGGTCTTCGACTCGTACACCGCCGTGAAGTGGTCCCGCTCCGGCGAGAAGGTCATCCTGATCCGCCGCGAGACCAACCCCGACGACCTGGACGGCATGATCGCCGCCGAGGGCATCCTCACCTCGCGCGGCGGCAAGACCTCCCACGCGGCCGTGGTGGCGCGCGGCATGGGCAAGACCTGTGTCTGCGGCGCGGAGGAGCTGGAGGTCGACACCAAGCGCCGCCGGATGACCGTGCCCGGCGGGCAGGTCGTGGAGGAGGGCGACGTCGTCTCCATCGACGGCTCGTCCGGCAAGGTCTACCTGGGCGAGGTCCCGGTCGTCCCCTCCCCGGTCGTCGAGTACTTCGAGGGCCGGATGCACCCGGGCGCCGACGACGCCGACGAACTGGTCGAGGCCGTGCACCGGATGATGGCCTTCGCCGACCGCAAGCGCCGGCTGCGGGTGCGGGCCAACGCCGACAACGCCGAGGACGCGCTGCGCGCCCGCCGCTTCGGCGCCCAGGGCATCGGCCTGTGCCGTACCGAGCACATGTTCCTCGGCGACCGCCGCGAGCTGGTCGAACGCCTGATCCTGGCCGACACCGAGGCCGAGCGCGAGGAGTCCCTCAAGGCCCTGCTCCCGCTCCAGAAGCGGGACTTCGTGGAGCTCTTCGAGGCGATGGACGGCCTCCCGGTCACCATCCGCCTGCTCGACCCGCCGCTGCACGAGTTCCTGCCCGACATCACCGAGCTGTCGGTCCGCGTCGCGCTCGCCGAGTCCCGGCAGGAGCCGCACGAGAACGAACTGCGCCTGCTCCAGGCCGTGCACCGGCTGCACGAGCAGAACCCGATGCTGGGTCTGCGCGGCGTCCGTCTCGGCCTCGTCATCCCGGGCCTGTTCACCATGCAGGTGCGGGCCATCGCGGAGGCGGCGGCCGAGCGCCGGGCGGCCAAGTGCGACCCCCGTGCGGAGATCATGATCCCGCTGGTCGGCACGGTCCAGGAGCTGGAGATCGTCCGCGAGGAGGCCGACCAGGTCATCGCCGAGGTCGAGCGGACCACCGGCACCAGGCTGAAGCTCGCCATCGGCACGATGATCGAGCTGCCGCGCGCCGCGCTGACCGCCGGCCAGATCGCCGAGGCGGCGGAGTTCTTCTCCTTCGGCACCAACGACCTCACCCAGACGGTGTGGGGCTTCTCCCGGGACGACGTGGAGGCCTCCTTCTTCACGGCCTACCTGGAGAAGGGCATCTTCGGGGTGTCGCCGTTCGAGACGATCGACAAGGACGGCGTGGGCTCGCTGGTCGCCGCCGCCGCGAAGGCCGGCCGCGCCACCCGCCCCGACCTGAAGCTCGGCGTCTGCGGCGAGCACGGCGGCGACCCGGAGTCGGTCCACTTCTTCCACCAGGTCGGCCTGGACTACGTCTCCTGCTCCCCGTTCCGCATCCCGGTCGCCCGCCTGGAGGCCGGCCGCGCGGCCGTCACGTCGGCGGGCAGCGACCACCGCTGAGTCCTGCGGGGCACCTGAACCCCGGAGCCGTCGTCTGTCACCCGACCACCCTCACCGATCGGCGACGGCTCCGGATCACGAAGAAGGGCGGGCCCCTGTGCGGGGGGCCCGCCCTTCGGCACACCACGGCGCCCGAACCCCCTTCCGATGTCGCTTGTTTCGGTGTGTTCCGGGGCAGGAACAGGTCAGCCGGCATGCCGGATGCCGCTCAGGGGAGGGGCCGATGAGCTGGAGCGAGTTCAAGAAGGCGCAGCGAGTTCAAGAAGGCGCTGGGGGAAGCGGCGGGCGAGGCGGTGGTCAGCTACCCGTTCGTCTCCGCCGTCACCGAGTGGCTGCACATGGCGGACGGCGACGCACTGGACGCGATAGCCGAGTACGTCGCGGGGGCGACGCCCACGGTGCTGGAGAAGATGGACCGGCACCTGCGTGAGACGACCGTCAACGAGTACAAGAACGAGCAGCGGAACCGGCTGGTCGTCCTCTACGCCTGCTTCAAGTACCTGGAGGCACAGAAGACGGGGAGATTCTCGGCGCGTTGGTGACGGCGGCTCCGGTCAGCGCCGCGGTGACCACGTGCCCGTCGGGGTGAGGGCGTCCCGCAGCGCTTCGAGGGAGCGCAGCAGCCCTCTGACGGAGTCCTGGTCGCCGTCGGCGGCGACCACGCTCCTTTGGCCGCCGTGCCGGACCGTCAGCCGGTGCGTCTCGACCGGCAGGGGGCCCAGGCGCCGGGGCTCGGACTCCGGGAGAAATCACAGGACCACAGATCGGTGTGCGCCACGGCGAACGGCACGGGCAGCGGCGGCCGGAGCCTCACGCCCCACGTGGTGACCACCGCGAGGGACACCTGCCCGGTCAGTGGATCGACCGGACGCTCGGGCCGCCACACCAGCAGCAGCTCCTCGCCGGGTCCGGTGGGACACCAGCGGTGTACGGAGTCCAGTTCCGCCGGTGAGAGCGCCGCCGGGTCCCTGAGCGGCTCCGGGACGAGGTCCGGCCGGCGCCGCACGTCCAGGACCGTCCGCCGTATGTCCGCGACGGCCGCGGGCACCATCCGGCCCAGCACCGCCCCCCAGCACCGCCCCCCAGCGCCGCCGCCGCGTGCGCCGCCGCCCGCTCCTGGGAGCCGGCGGCGTCCGCCTCGGCCTTCCCGCCGTCGGCGTGGTCGCTGATCCCACGGATGCTCAGCACCGGAAGGCCGCCCGCGAGACGGGCGGCCTGGGCGACGCCGGCGCTCTCCATCTCCACTGCGACGGCATCGCCGTGGACGGTCCTGAGGCGCTGGGCCCGGCGCCTACCGCTCTTCCCGTCCGGGTGCTCCCCGGGGCCCGCCCGACGTGGGGCATTCACGACCGGCCTCCGGTCGGGCAGCGGCACTTCGAGACCACCACCCCGCACACGCGCGGCGAGCCCTTGCCGGGTCGGGGCGGAGCCCCGGAGGTGCTTGACGCGCTTGCCGTTCGTCAGGTCGGCCCGGTCGCTCACGGTCACCCCGGTGCGTCTGCTCGGGCTGCTGTCCTTCGACGGCGGGTCCCGATGTAGTGTCCCGTGCCGGACTTGCACAGCCGCCACGGCGGGGAACACGGGGGACGCGGTGCCGTTTCGGATACGCAGGAGCAGCATCAGGCCGCTGAGCAGCATGGGCGGGTACGCCGTCGACCCCTGGCGGTCGTTCCGGCGCACGGTCGGGGTGGTGCTCTTCGGGTGGGCCGCCGCGGCCGTCACCGCGGGGGCGTCCTACCTGGCGCTGCGGTGGGTGTGGGTGCCCATCGCGGTGGGGGTTCCGCTGTGTCTGGCGTTCGCCGTGTTCCTGATGCTGCTCCATCGTGCGGGGTGGATCGCCCTGCTGTCCTTCGTGCCGGGGCTGTTCATCCTCGTCGGGGCCGTCCAGTACGCGCCCGAGGCGGCGTTGGAGGTGCGCGGGGTACGGGAAAGCGTGGCGATCGTGGCGGACAGTGTGGACGAGACGGGCGGTGACAACCACCGGTTCACGCTGCGGACGGCGGACGGGGAGGAGTTGGCGGAGCGGTTCACCTACAACGGTTCCGGGGCGCCAAGGGCGGGCGACCGGTTCGACGTCCTCCGCGATCCGGAGGGTGTGGCGCCCATGGAGCGGGCGGACGAGGTGGACGCGGCGGGTCGGCTGAACGGTCTGATCGGCGGGCTCGTGGCGTGGACGCTGATGGCGGTCCTCGCCGGGCGGCGCGGGCATGTGCGGCGCCGGTGCGGGAAGACCGACTCCCTGCTGCTGTCCCTGTAGGGGCGGGGAGCCGGTCTTCCCGCGGGGCGGTGTCAGCGGGCGCCGTCGCGGCGCCTGCGGGCCGCGATCATCACGCCGCCGCCCAGGAGCACGACGGCCGCGCCGCCGGCCGCGATGTACGGCGTGGTGTCGCTGCCACCGGTCTCGGCGAGGTCGGTGCCGCCGGCCTGCTCCTTGTTGTCGGAGCCGGTGTTCTCGGTGGTCCCGGTGTCGTCGCCGGTGCCGGTGTCGGTCTCGGCCTCCTCGTAGGGTTCGAAGTCCGCCGGCGGCTTGTCGCAGCCGATGCCGTCGCCGTCGCGGTCCAGGTGCTCGCCGTAGTGGTCGCTGGCCGCGGGAATGTTGGCGTGTCCGTTCGCGTACGCCTCGGAACAGTTCTCGAACGGGGTGTTGCCGCCGTGCGCCACGGCGGTGGCCGGTACGGCGGCCAGGGCGAGTGCGGCGAGGAGCGCGGCGGCGGAGGTACGGAACGGGTGCATGGTGAAGAGCCCCCCAGATCGGGCGATTGCGTGTGCTTGGTGCGAGGGTGACGAAGCTACCGGGGGGTGCGTGTCGAGTGGGGCATATGAAAGGCTTGTGATGTGAACGTGACGTGACTGGAGGGTAGCTCTCCGCTACCGGTGGTCCTTCGCGGCGGGAGGGGCGGGACGGTATGGCATCCACGTTGTTCGACGCGCTGGGGAGCGAGTACTTCTGCGTGACCGCGGTCAGGGGCCTCGGTGAAGCGGACGTGCTGGTCCGCCTGGGTGCCGACGGTTCGGAACCGCCCGTGCGGTGCCGCATCGACGGGGCGTACGACGCGTTCGACCCGGACGGCTGGGCCGTGCGGCTCCACTGCCCGCCGGGGACGGGATGGGTGTACGTGTTCGACGCGTTCCCGCAGACGGGCGTCGTGTTCCGGAGGCCGGTGCTCAGGAGGCTCTCGGCGGGCACGGAAGCGGTGTCGGTGTGGAAACTCCTCGACAGCACCACCCGCGTGGCTCATGTCCGGGACGGGGAGGTCCTCGCTCTGTTCGACTCGTGGAGGTTCGAGCCCGCCTCCGGGCCGGAGCCGCACCGGCTCAACCATGCCCTGGAACGGGTGGGCTTCTTCGTGGACGACGACGAGGCGGACGACGAGTTCAGCGACCCCGCCGCCGCCCTGGAGGCGGTGGAGCGGGAGTTCGGCCTGGGGGTGGATCCCCGGGCGGTGGCGGGGCCGCTGCCGAGCGTCATCGTTCCCGTGCGGGCCGACTGAGCGGCGGACGGCCGGACGCAGCCGGTGCCGTCGCCGTCTCCGTTACGACCGGAAGGGTCCCCGCACCTCGTACGTGATCCCGCCCGACGAACTCCCGCTCGTGCCGCGCTGGCTGGAGAAGTACAGGCGGGTGCCGTCGGGGGAGAAGGCCGGGCCGGTGATCTCGGAGCCCGACTGGCCGCCGACGCGGAGGAACGGGGCCACCACGTCGTCGGGCGTGATGACGCAGATCTCCATGGTGCCGCCGTCCTCGGCCACGAACAGGTCGCCGGAGGCGGCGCCGGTGACGTTGTCGACGCCCGTCAGGGGAGCGCCACCGCCCGTCACCAGTGAGTCGTCGTAGGCGAGTTCGATGGTCTGGGCGGACGCGTCGTACTGCCAGACGCGGTTGTCGCCCTTCGTGGTGAACCAGCAGGTGTCGTCGGCGTAGTAGCAGCCCTCGCCGCCGTTGAAGCGCTTGGCGCCGGAGACCTGGTTGCGGGTGGCGGTGGCGCCGGACGGGTCCGGGACCCGCGCCCAGCTCACCGGGCCGCTGGCGCCGCTGCCGGCGACCAGCACCTCCAGGGTGCCGGACGACAGATCGCCCCAGGTGGTGGGCTTGAAGCGGTAGAAGCAGCCGTCCGACACGTCCTCGGTCAGGTACACGACCTTGCGCACCGGGTCGGCCGCCGCCGCCTCGTGCTTGAAGCGGCCCATCGCGTCACGGCGGACGGCCGCCTTCACACCCCAGGGGTCGGTCTCGTAGACGTACCCGCGGTCCACCTCCTCGCAGGACAGCCAGGTGTTCCACGGGGTCTTCCCGCCCGCGCAGTTCTGCCGGGTGCCGGACAGGACGCGGTATGCGCCCGTGATGGCGCCGGTGGCCGAGAACTTCAGCGCGCTCGCCCCGCCGGAGGGGTTGATCTCCGAGTTGGAGACGTAGATCCAGCCCGAGCCGTCGGCGTAACAGGCACCGCCGTCGGGGGCGTCGTGCCAGGTGTAGGAGGTGCCGGTGACCATCCGGCCGGAACGGGCGACGACCCGGCTGGTGAAACCGGCGGGCAGACTGATGCCGTTGGCGTCCGCCGCCCCGAGCGGACCGTACGGGCCGCTGCCGGGCTGGGCGGGCGCGGCGTACGCCGCGCCGCGCCACAGGGTCCCGCCGAGCACGGAGGAGGTGCCGCCGACGGCGGTCGCACGAAGGAAGGTACGACGTTCCACTGTCGCTCCAAGAGGTGCCGTGACCGTCCCGCCGCCGGTCGGCGGCGGGAGCGTGCGGTCACGGAACCTAGGGGTGCGGAATGGACGCCTCATGACCGGGGGCGTACCGGCGGATGACCATCCCGGGGGCCTGCGGCGGTACAGCCGTCCGGCGGCGGGAACCCGGTCGGCCGGGTGCGCTCGCGGGGCGTGGTCCGGGCCTCCGGGACGGGTGGGACGGGCCTGAAACGGGTGGGCGGAACCGATGTGACCCGATGGACCCGGCCCGCCGGGCGGAACGACCCGGACCCGACAGGAACCCGACAGGCGCCCCGCCGGATCAGACGGCCTTCACCTCGTACGCCGTCACCCGCACCGTCTCGTCGTCCAGGCACTGGCCCGTCTCCAGGTCGAAGCGCTGCTTCAGGAGCGGGGAGGCGACGAAGGGGCGGCCCCGGTGGGTGCCGGTCAGGCCGCGGGAGAGGACCGCCGCGCCGGTGAAGGGGTCGCGGTTGTCGAGGGCGTAGAGGCGGCCGGCGCGGTCGGCGAAGAGGGCGGCCTGGCGGCCGTCGGGGAGGAGGACGGCCACCCCGCGGCCCGGGAGCAGCGTGCTCAGGTCGCAGGCCGTGAACCAGTCGCCGGCGAGGTGGAGCCGGACCTTCAGATCGGTGGTCTCGAGTGCCAGGGTCATCGCGTGACGCTTCCTTCCAGGATCTCGTCGGCGGGGTGCAGGCCGATGCTCAGCAGCGGCAGGTCGGGCTTCATCTGGTCGCGCTCGGGGACGAAGGCGACCACCGGGTCGGGGGTGTCGGGGGCGTTCACGAAGGACACGAAGCGGGCCAGCTTCTCCGGGTCGTTGATGGTCTCGGCCCACTCGTCGCGGTAGTGCGCGACATGGGCGGCCATCAGGGCCTCCAGTTCGTCGCAGATGCCGAGCGAGTCGTGGACGACGACGTCCCGTACGTGGTCCAGGCCGCCGGGGACGCGGTCCAGCCACACGCTGGTGCGCTCCAGGCGGTCGGCGGTGCGGATGTAGAACATCAGGAACCGGTCGATCAGGCGGATCAGTTCGGCGTCCGAGAGGTCCTGTGCGAGCAGGTCCGCGTGGCGCGGGGTGGCGCCGCCGTTGCCGCCGACGTACAGGTTCCAGCCGCCCGCGGTGGCGATGACGCCGAAGTCCTTCGACTGGGCCTCGGCGCACTCGCGCTGGCAGCCGGAGACCGCGGACTTGAGCTTGTGCGGGGAGCGCAGCCCCCGGTAGCGCAGTTCCAGGTCGATCGCCATGCGGACGGAGTCCTGGACGCCGTAGCGGCACCAGGTCTGACCGACGCAGGACTTCACCGTGCGCAGCGACTTGCCGTAGGCGTGCCCCGACTCGAAGCCGGCGTCGACCAGGCGGGCCCAGATGACGGGGAGTTGCTCCACCCGCGCGCCGAACATGTCGATCCGCTGGCCGCCGGTGATCTTCGTGTAGAGGCCGAAGTCGCGGGCGATCTCGCCGATCACGATCAGCTTCTCCGGGGCGATCTCACCGCCGGGGATGCGGGGCACGACCGAGTACGAGCCGTTCTTCTGCAGGTTGGCCAGGAAGTGGTCGTTGGTGTCCTGCAGCGCCGCCTGCTCGCCGTCCAGGACGTGGGTGCCGGCGCCGATCGTCGGGGCGAGGGAGGCGATGATCGAGGCGACCGTCGGCTTGCAGACCTCGCAGCCGTCGCCGCCCCGGGCGTCCTGGCGGCCGTGCCGGTCGAGCAGGTCCCGGTAGGAGGTGATGCGCAGGGCGAGGACGATCTCGTACAGCTCCTCGCGGGTCTGGGAGAAGCAGGCGCACAGGCCCTTGTCGACCTCGACGCCGCTCGCCTCCAGCTCGGCGTTGATGAGCCGGCCGAGGACCTTGACGCAACTGCCGCACGTCGTACCGGCCTTGGTGCACTTCTTCACCTCGGGCACGGTGGTGCACCGGTGCTCGGTGACCGCCTCGCGGATCGTGCCCTTGCGGACGTTGTTGCAGGAGCAGATGATCGCGTCGTCCGGCAGCGCGGACGGGCCCAGCTGGACCGGGGCGCCGGCGCCGGCCGGCAGCACCAGCGACTCGGGCGGGACCGGCGGGACGGAGCCGGTGAAGGCCTTCAGCGTGCCGTACGCCTCCGCGTCGCCGACCAGGATGCCGCCGAGCAGCGTGCCGTCGCGGCCGATGACCAGCTTCTTGTACAGGCCGGCGCGGGAGTCGGAGTAGACGACGTCCAGGCAGTCGTCGGTGGCGCCGTGCGCGTCGCCGAAGGACGCCACGTCCACACCGAGCAGCTTCAGCTTGGTGGACAGGTCGGCGCCGGTGAACGCGGACTCGTCCTCGGCGATGGTCGCGGCGGCCGTCTCGGCCTGCTCGTAACCGGGCGCGACCAGGCCGTACACCCGGCCGTCGGCGGCCAGCGCGCACTCGCCGATCGCGAACACGCGCGGGTCGGCGACCGTACGGCACTGCTCGTCGACCGCGATGCCGCCGCGCTCGCCGACGGTGAGGCCCGAGGCGCGGGCCAGCTGGTCGCGGGGGCGGACCCCGGCCGAGAACACCACCAGGTCGGTGGCGAGTTCGGAACCGTCCGACAGCCTCATGCCGGTGACCGCGCCGTCCTCGCCGACCACGACCTCCTGCGTGCCGACGCCGGTGTGGACGGACAGGCCCATCTCCTCGATGGTGCGCAGCAGCGCCGCGCCGCCGCCCTCGTCGACCTGGACGGGCATCAGCCGGGGCGCGAACTCCACGATGTGGGAGGTGAGTCCGAGGCCCTTGAGCGCGCCCGCCGCCTCCAGGCCGAGCAGACCGCCGCCGACCACGGCGCCGGTCGTCGACTTCCTCGCGTACTCCTCGATCGCGAGCAGGTCCTCGATGGTGCGGTAGACGAAACAGCCCTCGGCGTCCTTGTTCGGCACCGGCGGCACGAACGGGTAGGAGCCGGTGGCCAGCACCAGGACGTCGTAGCCGACGACCAGCCCGGAGCGGGCCGTCACCGTGCGCGCCGCACGGTCCACGGTCTCCGCCGGGTCGCCGACGTGCAGCTCGATGCCGTGCTCCGCGATGAACGCCGTGTCCGTCAGGGACAGGTCCTCGGGCGTCCTCCCCGAGAAGTACGAGGTGAGCTGGACCCGGTCGTACGCCGGGCGCGGCTCCTCGCACAGCACGACCACCCGGTGCGTGGCGGTCAGGCCGCGCCCGGCGAGCGCCTCGAGGAAGCGCTGGCCGACCATGCCGTGGCCGACGAGCACGATCGTGGGGGGTGCCTCCGGGGTGGCGGTCATCAGGAGCCTCCATCGTTGGTGAGCAGGTGGAGCAGGGGCCCGCCGGCGGACGGGAGCGGCTCTGCTCCCTCCCAGGCGCGTGCGAGGGCGCCGACGGTGCCGAGTTCGCCGACGAGGACCCCGCCGACCAGGCGGTCGTCGCGGACGACGACCTTGCGGTAGGTGCCCCGGGTGGCGTCGGCGAGCTGGACGACGTCGTCGCCCGGCAGCGCCTCGGTCTCGCCGAAGGCGGCCAGGTCGAAGGGGCTGTCCGGCCCAGTGAGGGTGAGCCGGGTCAGGGAGCGGGTGCCGGTGTAGCGGGCGCCGGCGTCCCCGGCGAGCAGCGCGGCGAGCGCGTCGGCCTGTTCGAGGGCCGGGGCGGCCAGCCCGTACACCGTGCCGGCGTGCTGGGCGCAGTCGCCGACGGCGTGGACGTACGGGTCGGAGGTGCGCAGCTCGTCGTCGACGACGACGCCCCTGCGGACCTTCAGACCCGCCGCCTGCGCGAGGCCGGTGCGCGGGCGCACCCCGCAGGCCAGGACCACGAGGTCGGCGTCGAGGGCGTAGCCGTCGGCCAGCTCCACCGAGCGGACCGCGCCGCCGACGCAGCGCACGTCCCGCACCCGGCACTCGGTGTGCGCCTCCACGCCGAGGCCGGCGAGGTGCCGCTCGACGAGCCGGGAGGCGGCCGGGTCCAGCTGGCGTTCCATGAGCCGCTCGGACTGCTGGGCGAGGACGACCTGCGCGCCGCGCACGGCGAGCGCGCGGGCCGCGGAGACCCCGAGCAGTCCGCCGCCGATCACCACCACCCGCGCCCCGGGCCGTACCGCCCCGGCCAGGCCCAGGCAGTCGTCCAGGGTGCGGAACGCGTGCACGCCCTCGGGCAGCTCGTGGCCGGCGGTGAACAGGCCGCGCAGCGGCGGCAGCACGGGGTTGGAGCCGGTGGCCAGGACCAGCCTGTCGTATGCGATCACCGAGCCGTCCGCGCAGGCGACGGTCCGCCCGGCGCGGTCGATGCCGGTGACCCGGGCGCGGGTCAGCTCCGCGGGCGCCGGCAGGGCGATCACCTCGGGGCTGTAGCGTCCGGCCAGCACCTCGGCGAGCAGCACCCTGTTGTACGGGCGGTGCTCCTCCTCGCCGATCAGCGTCACGGGCGTGCCGAGCTCGCCGAGCCGCCGGGCGAGTCGTACGCCCGCGAGGCCGGAGCCGATCACCACCACACGCTCGTTCGAGGTCATGTCCCCGAGCGTGCGGTGCGGGTGTTACCCGGTGGCATCACCTCTGTTTCCCGTGCGGAACGCTGCCCTCAGCGGGGAGCGGGCAGGGGTGTGAGGGTTCCGGGCCCCGGACGGGGACCGGGTGTGAGGGGGCCGGCCCCGCGCCAACCTCAACAAACGCTCATCTTGATGGACGCAGCATCTACCCCGTCCCTAGGCTCACGGCCATGCCCGACATCTCCCTGACCACGGTCGTCCTGCTCTGTCTGGCCGCCCTCGCCGCCGGCTGGATCGACGCCGTGGTCGGCGGCGGCGGGCTGCTGCTCCTGCCCGCCCTGCTGCTCGGCCTGCCCGCCGGCACCCCCGCCGCGCACGCGCTCGGCACCAACAAGGCGGTCGCGATCGTCGGCACCACGGGCGCGGCGGTGACGTACGCCCGCAAGGCGCCGGTCGACGTGAGGACCGCCGTGCGCATCGGCCTCGCGGCCCTCGCCGGATCGTCGGCCGGGGCGTTCTTCGCGGCCGGGATGAGCACCGAGGTCCTCAAGCCGGTGATCATGGTGGTGCTGCTCGCGGTGGCCGCCTTCGTGATCCTGCGCCCCGCCTTCGGCACGGCCCCCGCCACCGGTCCGGCGACCCGCCGCCAGATCCTCGCCGCGATCGGCCTGGCCGGCCTCGGCATCGGCTTCTACGACGGGCTCATCGGCCCCGGCACCGGCACGTTCCTCGTCCTGGCGCTCACCGCCCTGCTCCACCTCGACCTGGTCACCGCCTCCGCCACCGCCAAGATCGTCAACTGCTGCACCAACGCCGGGGCCCTCGCCACCTTCGCCTGGCAGGGCGCGGTGCTGTGGCAGCTGGCGGCGCTGATGGCGGTGTTCAACCTGGCGGGCGGCACGCTCGGCGCGCACACGGCGCTGAAGAAGGGCAGCGGCTTCGTCCGCGTCGTCCTGCTGACGGTGGTCTTCGCGCTGGTGGCGAACCTGGCGTACGAGCAGTGGCTGGCCTGAGCCTCCCGGCGCCGGCTTGAGCGTCCCGGCGCCGGCCGGCCCGGGCGGGCGCCGGCCGGGTGGTCGTCGACGCCGACGGCGCCCCCGCCCCCCGGCGCTCGCGGTCCGTCCCCGGCCGGCGTCCTCCGGCTCAGCGGCTGCCGGTCAGATGGGCGTACACGACGACGTTCCCCCGGTAGCCGGTGGTCCGGGAGTAGCCCCCGCCGCAGGTGATGACCCGCAGCTCGGGGCGGGGCGCCGTGCCGTACACCTTCCCGTCGGGGAAGTCCCGCGCGTCGTACACCTCGACGGCGTCCACCGTGAACACGGCGACGGTGCCGTCGCGGCGGTCCACCTCGATGGTGCTGCCCTTGCGCAGGGCGCCGAGCGAGTAGAAGACGGCGGGGCCGTCGGCGTTGTCGACGTGGCCCGCGACGATCGCGGTGCCCCTCTCGCCGGGGGTGGCTCCGGCCTCGTACCAGCCGGCCAGGTTCGCGCGGTCGGCCGGGGGGACGTCGAGGCTGCCGGTGCTCGTCAGGCCGAGGCCGGTCAGGGGCGCGTCCACGTCGATCGCGGGGATGCGGACGCGGTCGGGAGGGGAGGGCGGCAGCGCGGGGGCCGCACTCCGGCCCGCGCTGCGGTCGTCGTCCCCCGTGCGCGCCTGGGCGGCGGACGGCTGCGGCGGCGCCTGCGTCCCGGTCCCGTCGAGCAGCAGCCACATCCCCGCACACAGCGCGCACACCGTGACGGCCGCTATCGCTGTGTTGCCCGGACCCCCGGTCCGGCGGAACCTGCGGCGCATCACGGACTGACCTCATCTCGAGTGGGCCCCGTGCCCCCCTCCGGGCCGCGAGGGGCGTCGGACCCGGAGGGGGAGGGGAGGTGCGGTACCGGCGGACGGGCAGCGGAGGGTGCCCGTCAGATGCCATCGCCTCTCGCCCGGCGATGCAGGAGCCAGGTACCGCCCGCGGCGGCGACGGCGAGAGCCGTCACGCCGGCCGCGGTCTGTACGGGGTCGGGGCCCAGAGCGCCCCCGACCCCCGTCTTCACACTTCCTCGTGGAACCATCTGCCGCGCGTCGGGCGTCAGCGTGACCACCAGGTCACCGGCCACCCGCCGGCTGCTCCCGTCGCACGTCGCGACGATCTCGTACGTCCCCGGCTGCGCGCTCGGCGGCACCCTGAACTGTCCGATCGCGTCCCGTTCGTGCGTGCTCGGCGCCAGCGTGAACCGACCGGATCCCACGGCGGTGGCGTCGCCCGCCGCGGTCCCCTCGTCACCGCAGGCCGCGGTGTTCACCGTGACGTGCGATCCGGGCGCGACCGAGGACGGGTACACCTCCAGGTTCCCGGTCGGCGGGCCGGCGGGCTCCCCGGCGTACGCGGGCGCGGCGAGCAGCCCCGCGGCGGCCACGGCGAGCGCGGCGCCGGTCATGCCGGTCAGCGGCCGGGCGGTACGTCGCATCGATGCTCCCTCGGGCGGGCCACGGCCCGCGGCATTCCCGTGTGCCGCCGTCGGACGCGTCCCTGCCCCTTCGAGGTAAGTGCCATCGGGCCGCCCCCGCTCCCCGAGGAAGCGTCGGGAGGCGGGCCGAACGGGTGGCGGACGTACCCGTACGGCCGCCCTCCTCGCCGCGTTTCAGCAGGTCACCGACGCCGTGCGGATGCGGTCGCGACAAAGCACCCGAAGGTGGCGCACACGGGGTGATCGGGTGACCGGCGCGTCCGCGGGGAGCGCGCACCGGTGTGCCGCCGGTGATGTGGGCCCTCGGGCTCCGGTGGCCGGCCCGGGCCGGCGGGGGAGTGCCGGACGACGGGCGCGCCGGCGATGTCGTCGCACGGCCCCGCGTTCACGCCGGGGACACGGCGGGCCGGACGACGGCCGGCACGGACCGAGCGGCCCGCACGGGCCGTACGGCCTCCACGCGGACCGCGCACACCTTGAACTCCGGCATGCGGGAGGTCGGGTCGAGGGCAGGGTTGGTGAGGGTGTTGGCACGGCCCTCACCGGCCCAGTGGAACGGCATGAAGACCGTGTCCGGCCGGATCGCGGCCGTGATCCTGGCCGGCGCCACCGCCCGCCCCCGCCGGGACACCACGGCCACCGGGTCGCCCTCGGCCGCGCCGAGCCGCTCCGCGAGCCGGGGGTGCAGCTCCACGAACGGGCCGGGCGCGGCGGCGTTCAGCTCGTCCACGCGCCGGGTCTGGGCGCCGGACTGGTACTGCGCCACGACCCGCCCGGTGGTCAGCAGCACGGGGTACTCGGCGTCGGGCTCCTCGGCGGCCGCCCGGTGCGAGACCGGCGCGAACCGCGCCCGCCCGTCCTCGGTGGCGAACCGGTCGAGGAAGAGCCGGGGGGTGCCGGGGTGGACGCCGCCCGTCGGGTCCCCGGGCGCCGGGCACGGCCAGAACACGCCGCTCTCCTCCGCCAGCCTGCGGTAGGTGATCCCCGAGTAGTCCGCGGGCCCGCCCGCGCTGGCCCGGCGCAGCTCCTCGAAGACCTCCTCGGGATCGGTCGGGAACCCCTTCTCCGGGCTCCCCTCCCCGCCCAGCCGCGCGGCCAGCTCGTGCATGACCTCCAGGTCGCTGCGGACGCCCCGCGGCGGCGTGATCGCGCGCCGCCGCAGCAGCACCCTGCCCTCCAGGTTGGTCGTCGTCCCCGTCTCCTCCGCCCACTGCGTCACCGGCAGGACGACGTCGGCGAGCGCGGCCGTCTCCGACAGCACGACGTCGCACACCGCCAGGAAGTCCAGCGAGCGGATCCGCTCCTCGACGTGCGCGGCGCGCGGCGCCGACACCACCGGGTTGGAGCCCATCAGCAGCAGCGCGCGGATGTCCGTGCCGAGCGCGTCGAGCAGCTCGTACGCGCTGCGCCCCGGCCCCGGCAGCGCGTCGGGGTCCACGCCCCACACCCCGGCGACGTGCGCCCGCGCCGCCGGGTCGGTGAGCTTGCGGTAGCCGGGCAACTGGTCGGCCTTCTGGCCGTGTTCGCGCCCGCCCTGCCCGTTGCCCTGCCCGGTCAGGCACCCGTACCCGGACAGCGGCCGGCCCGCCCGCCCCGTCGCCAGGCACAGGTTGATCCACGCGCCCACCGTGTCCGTGCCCTTGGACTGCTGCTCGGGCCCGCGCGCGGTGAGCACCATCGCGGCCTCCGGCGCGCAGAACAGCCGTACCGCCTCCCGCAGCCGGGGGACGGGCACGCCGGTGATGCGCTCCACGTACTCCGGCCAGTGCGCCATCGCGGCGGCCCGGGCCTCCTCCCAGCCGCTGGTGCGCTCCCGGATGTACGCCTCGTCGGTGCGCCCCTCGGCGACGATCAGGTGCAACAGGCCCAGCGCCAGCGCGAGATCGGTGCCGGGGCGCGGCGCCAGGTGCAGATCGGCCTGCTCGGCGGTCCTCGTGCGGCGCGGGTCGACGACGATCAGCGTGCCGCCGTTCTCCCGCAGCTCGGTGAAGTACCGCAGCGACGGCGGCATGGTCTCCGCCGGGTTCGACCCGACGAGGATCACGCACCCGGTCCGCGGGATGTCCTCCAGCGGGAACGGCAGTCCCCGGTCGAGACCGAACGCCCTGCCCCCCGCCGCCGCGGCCGACGACATGCAGAACCGCCCGTTGTAGTCGATCTGGGAGGTCCCCAGCACCACCCGCGCGAACTTGCCCAGGCTGTACGCCTTCTCGTTGGTCAGTCCGCCCCCGCCGAACACCCCGACCGCGTCCGCCCCGTGCTCCGCACGCGTCCGCCCCAGCCCCTCGGCGACCCGCTCCAGCGCCTCCTCCCAGGAGGCCGGCGCCAGCGCGCCCCCCTCGGAGCGCACCAGCGGCGAGGTCAGCCGCACGCTCGACGACAGCACGGCGGGCGCCGTGCGCCCCTTCCCGCACAGCGCCCCCCGGTTCACCGGGAAGTCCGCGCGCTCGCTCACCTCGACGGCTCTCCCGTCGGGGGCCGGCGTCAGATTCATCCCGCACTGCAGGGCGCAGTAGGGGCAGTGCGTGGGCGTCACGGTCTCTCGCATACGGCCCAGGCTGCGCCGCCGGTGTTACGCACCGCGCCGGCCGCTGTTACACCCCGGGTACGGCGGCCTCCCCGCCGTCGGCGGCCCGCGGTGAGGCGCCGGCGGGCTCCCCGCTCAGACGCCGACGAGCCGGACACGGTCACCGCACAGCCGGGACATGTCATCGATGTCGGACGTCAGTATGACCACCGGGCCCGGCTGGCGCAGCGCCATCTCGGCCACCGTCGCGTCGATCGCGTACTTGTGCCCGTGCAGGCCGACGGACTTGAGCAGCTCCGCCGCCGCTTTCGCCGCCTGCTCGGTCACCGGCTCGACCCTGACGCGGGACAGTGCCCACCGCAGCCGGGCCGTGTTCACCCGCGCGTGACTCACTTCGACGATGGTGTTGGCTCCGACGACGAAATCGGCACCCGTCGCATGGAACACCTGGAACATCGCGGCGATCTTGCGGTCCTGGGCGATCCAGGCGGAGAGGCCCTCGGCGTCCAGGACTACGGTCTCGACGTGCCCGCTCACGCCGCGCTCGCCGACCCACCGGCACCGGTGTTCCCGAAGATCCGGGAGTGGGCCTCCGCCAACTCCTCCTCGGTGAAGGCTCCGTGCTCCTCCTGATGGCACAGCAGATCGGCCCCGAGCAGCTGGTGCCGCAGCTGACGCGCCACCGCTTCGGCGACATAGCCGGAGACGTTGTCGGTGAGCTTCTTCAGTTCGGCGACCTGCTCCGTCGGGAGCGTCACCGTGATCCGCGTCGTATCCGCCATGGAGGAGAGCATACTGGAGTATGCGCAGCGCGTCAGTCCGACGTCCCGGAGCCGTCGTGGACGCCGGCCAGCGCCCGCCCCACCCCCGGCTCCCTCGGGCCGAGGAAGTGCGGGTCCGGGCGGAACGCGGCGTCCAGTGCCGCCTTGCCCGCCGCGAAGATCTCCCTGACGCCCCCGTAGTACCAGGTCACGTCGTGGCGGTCGTCGACGCCGACGCCGTACGGGGTGACGCCGGCCGCCTCGCACAGGGCCACCGCGCGGCGGATGTGGAAGCCCTGGCTGATCAGCACCGCGCGGTCCACGCCGAAGATCTTCTTCGCGCGGACGCAGGAGTCCCAGGTGTCGAAGCCCGCGTAGTCGCTGACGATCCGCGTGCCGGGGACGCCGTGCCGGGTGAGGTAGGCGCGCATCGCGTCCGGCTCGTCGTACTCCTCGCGGCTGTTGTCGCCGGTGACCAGCACCACCTCGATCCGCCCCGCGCGGTACAGCTCCGCCGCCGCGTCCAGCCGGCGCGCGAGGTACGGCGACGGCTCCCCGTCCCACAGCCCCGCGCCGAAGACCACGGCGACGTCGGTGCGCGGCACGTCGGCGGCGGTGCGCAGCCGGTCGTCCGTCGTCACGCGCAGCCAGGCCGCCGGCAGCAGCGCCAGCACGCACACCGCCACCACCGCCCGCACGAGCCGCCGCCACTCCGTGCGGGTACGCGGCGGACGCGGACGGCGGACTCTGAAACGGCGCATCGGACGGGCCCTCCCCGGTCGGTCCTCGACCGGGGGAGACGCCCCGCCGGGCCTTCCGGTTCGCCCCACTCCCTGTGACCGGTTTCACGGCTCGGGGTGAACCGGCGGGCCGGACCGCCTCACACCCGCCGCCGTCCGCGGGGTGAACCGCTGGAAAACGCCCGTCACATCCGCGCAACGGGAAGGCAACGTGCCGCGTCCACGATCGGTGCATGACGGCGTACCCCCTGAACGACCGCGACACCCGGCCCGCCCTCGTCGTCGTGGCCCACGGCAGCCGCGACCCGCGCGCGCTGAGCACCGTACGGCGGCTCCTGGACCGCGTCCGCGTCCTGCGGCCGGACCTGCCCGTGCACCTGGGCCACATCGAGCTGAACGCGCCCCTGCTCCCCGACACCCTCGCCGGGCTGGACGCGCACGGCACCGGGGCCGCCGTCCTGGTGCCGCTGCTGCTCAGCCGGGGCCACCACGTCAAGCGGGACATCCCCGAGACGGCCGCCGGGGCGCGGCTGCACACGCGCGTGGCCGCCCCGCTCGGCCCGCACCCCCTCCTCGTGGACGCCCTGCACGCTCGCCTCACCGAGGCCGGCTGGCGCACCCCGGCGGACCCGGCGGCCCGCCGCGCGAGCGCGGTCGTGCTCGCCGCCGCGGGCTCCCGCGACCCCGAGTCGAGGATCGACACCGGTCGCACCGCGCGGCTGCTCGCCGAACGCCTCGGCGTCCCCGTGATCCCCGCCTATGCCTCCGCCGCGTCCCCCACGGTCCCCGAAGCCGTCCGCGCCCTGGCCGCCCGGGGCCGCCACCGCGTGGCCGTCGCCTCTTGCTTCAGCGCCCCCGGCCGCTTCGCCACGGAGTGCGCGGCGGCGGCGCCGGGTATCGCCTCCGCCCCCCTCGGCGTCCACGAGGCCATGGCCCGCCTCCTCCTCCACCGCTACGACCAGGCTCTGCGGACTTCGGCCACCGCACCCCTGGAGCCGGCGGCAGCCGTCTGAGGGGACGCGGGGCCGTGCCGGCCCGCGGCTCCGCCGCATGGGTGGGGGCGGAGCCCCAGGGAAGGGAAGGGCGGCGAGGGCGAGGAGAACCGGACGCGTAAGGCACCCCGCTGTCACCCCTCCCCCTTAATGTCATGGCATGGAAGGCACCGCACTCACCACCGCATACGACTCGACGTCGGTCGCCCGCTGGGCCCCCGAACCCGACAAACGCCCCGGCCGCACCGCCTTCCAACGCGACCGCGCCCGCATCCTGCACTCCGCCGCCCTGCGCCGCCTCGCCGGAAAGACGCAGGTCGTCACCCCGGGAGAGCACAACCAGGTCTGGGACGCCAGCCCCCGCACCCGCCTCACCCACTCCCTCGAATGCGCCCAGGTCGGCCGCGAGCTCGGCGCCGCCCTCGGCTGCGACCCCGACCTGGTGGAGGCCGCCTGCCTCTCCCACGACCTCGGCCACCCGCCCTTCGGGCACAACGGCGAACAGGCGCTGAACGAGTTCGCCGAGGACTGCGGCGGCTTCGAGGGCAACGCCCAGTCGCTCCGCCTCCTCACCCGCATCGAGCCCAAGCGCTTCACCCCCGAGGGCTCCGTCGGCCTCAACCTCACCCGCGCCGCCCTGGACGCCGCCACCAAGTACCCCTGGCCCCGCGGCGCCCACCCCACCGACCCGGCCTCCCCGAAGTTCGGCGTCTACGAGGACGACCGCCCCGTCTTCGACTGGATCCGCGAGGACGCCCCCGGCGCCCGCACCTGCTTCGAGGCCCAGGTCATGGACTGGGCCGACGACGTGGCCTACTCGGTGCACGACGTGGAGGACGGTCTGCACGCCGGCCACATCGACCCCGACTGCCTGCACGCCGATCCGGAGCGGGAAGCCGTCTTCGCCGTCGCCGTCGGCCGGTACGTTCCCGCCGGCACCGACCCCGCCGAACTCGCGGAGGCCCTCGACCGCCTCCTCGACCAGGAGTGGTGGCCGCACGGCTACGACGGCACCGCCGTCGCCCAGGCCCGCCTCAAGGACGCCACCAGCCAGCTCATCGGCCGCTTCTGCCTCGCCGCCGAAGGCGCCACCCGCCGGGCCCACGGCGGCGGGCGCCTCACCAGGTACGGCGCCGAGCTGGTCGTACCGCGCGGCACCCGCATGGAGTGCGCGGTCCTCAAGGCGGTCGCCGACCGCTACGTCATGCAGCGCGCCGAGCAGGAGCTGCTCCGCGCCGACCAGCGAGTCGTCGTCCTGGAGCTGGCGCAGGCGCTCACCTCCCGCGCCCCCGACGGCCTGGACCCCCAGTTCCGCACCCTGTTCGACCGGGCCCCGGACGACCGCGCCCGCAAGCGCGTGATCGTCGACCAGATCGCGTCGCTCACGGACGCCTCGGCCCGCTCGCTTCACGCCCGGCTCACGGGGCAGGCATGAGCCGTATGGCCTGATCGGCTCACTCCCCCTTCCGGCAACACCCTGCGTGCGGGACGCTCGCAGGTGGCGACACCCTCAAGAGGAGGCATCGACGTGGTCGACGCGGATCAGACATTCGTCATCGTCGGAGGCGGCCTGGCCGGCGCCAAGGCGGCCGAGACGCTGAGAGCGGAGGGCTTCACCGGCCGCGTGATACTGATCTGCGACGAGCGCGACCACCCCTACGAGCGTCCGCCCCTCTCCAAGGGCTACCTCCTCGGCAAGGCCGAACGCGACAGCGTCTTCGTCCACGAGCCGGCCTGGTACGCGCGCCACGACGTCGAACTGCACCTCGGCCAGACCGTCGACGCCGTCGACCGCGCCGCGAAGACCGTCCGCTTCGGCGAGGACGGCACCGTCGTCCGCTACGACAAGCTGCTGCTCGCCACCGGCGCCGAGCCCCGCCGTCTCGACATCCCGGGCACCGGCCTCGGGGGCGTCCACCACCTGCGCCGCCTCGCCCACGCCGAGCGCCTCAAGGGCGTCCTGGCCTCCCTGGGCCGGGACAACGGCCATCTGGTGATCGCCGGCGCCGGCTGGATCGGCCTGGAGATCGCGGCGGCGGCCCGCGGGTACGGCGCGGAGGTCACCGTCGTCCACCGCGGCCGGACCCCGCTGCACTCGGTCCTCGGCCCCGAGCTCGGCCAGCTCTTCGCCGAGCTGCACAGCGATCACGGGGTGCGCTTCCACTTCGGCGCCACGCTCACCGAGATCGTCGGCCAGGACGGCATGGTCCTCGCAGCCCGCACCGACGACGGCGAGGAGCACCCCGCGCACGCCGTCCTCGCGGCGATCGGCGCGGCCCCGCGCACCGCGCTCGCGGAGTCGGCGGGGCTGGAGCTCGCCGACCGCGCGGACGGCGGCGGCGTCCTCGTCGACGAACGGCTGCGCACCTCCGACCCGGACGTCTACGCGGCCGGCGACGTCGCGTCCTTCCCGCACGCCCTCTTCGGCGCCCGGCTGCGGGTGGAGCACTGGGCCAACGCGCTGAACGGCGGGCCGGCGGCCGCCCGCGCCATGCTGGGCCGGGAGGAGGTCTACGACCGCGTGCCCTACTTCTTCACCGACCAGTACGACCTGGGAATGGAGTACTCCGGGTGGGCGCCGCCGGGCTCCTACGACCAGGTGGTCGTGCGGGGCGACGCGGGGAAGCGCGAGTTCATCGCGTTCTGGGTGAAGGAGGGGCGGGTGCTCGCGGGGATGAACGTGAATGTGTGGGATGTCACGGACCCCATCCAGAGGCTGATCCGCTCCGGCGCGCGGGTGGACACGGAGGCGCTGGCGGATCCGCACGTACCGCTGGAGAGCCTCGTCGCCTAGGCGGCTGCCGGGTTCCGTCCTGTCACGGGTGCGGGTGCGGGTGAGCCGTGGCTTCCCGCGCCCCCGCGGCGAAGCCGCACGTGTCACGGCCCCGCGCCCCTTGCGGGGCGCCGCACCTCCCGGGGATGTCACAGCGCACCCGTAGAATTCACGCGTGGCTGGGCGGATCAACGATGAGGACGTGAAGGCGGTTCGGGACGCGGTTCCGATCGACGCCGTCGTCTCCGAGTACCTCCAGCTGCGGAACGCGGGCGGCGGGAACCTCAAGGGGCTCTGCCCCTTCCACGACGAGAAGTCGCCGTCCTTCCAGGTCAGCCCGAGCAAGGGACTCTTCCACTGCTTCGGCTGCCAGGAGGGCGGCGACACCCTCACGTTCGTGATGAAGATCGACCACCTCTCCTTCTCGGAGGCGGTCGAGCGCCTCGCCGGACAGGCCGGCATCACCCTGCGCTACGAGGAGGGCGGGTACAACCCCTCCCACCAGCGCGGCGAGCGCATCCGCCTGGTCGAGGCCCACAAGGTCGCCGCCGAGTGGTACGCGGAACAGCTCGCGACCTCCCCCGAGGCCGACACCGGCCGCGCCTTCCTCGCCGACCGCGGCTTCGACCAGGCCGCCGCCGTCCACTTCGGCGTCGGCTACAGCCCGCAGGGCTGGGACCACCTCACCCGCTTCCTGCGCGGCAAGGGCTTCAGCGACAAGGAGCTGCTCCTCTCCGGCCTCTCCCAGGAGGGCCGCCGCGGCCCCATCGACCGCTTCCGCGGCCGGCTGATGTGGCCCATCCGCGACATCGGCGGAGAGGTCGTCGGCTTCGGCGCCCGCAAGCTGTACGAGGCGGACACCGGCCCGAAGTACCTCAACACCCCCGAGACCGCGATCTACAAGAAGTCCCAGGTCCTCTACGGCATCGACCTGGCGAAGAAGGACATCGCGAAGTCCTCCCGCGCGGTCGTCGTCGAGGGCTACACCGACGTCATGGCCTGCCACCTGGCCGGGGTGACGACCGCCATCGCCACCTGCGGCACCGCCTTCGGCGGCGACCACATCAAGATCCTGCGCCGGCTGCTCATGGACAACGGCAGCGCGCGCGTGATCTTCACCTTCGACGGTGACGCGGCCGGCCAGAAGGCGGCCCTGCGCGCCTTCGAGGACGACCAGAAGTTCGCCGCCGAGACCTACATCGCCATCGCCCCCGACGGCATGGACCCCTGCGACCTGCGCCTCGCCAAGGGCGACGAGGCCGTCGCCGACCTGGTCGAGCCCCGCACCCCGCTCTTCGAGTTCGCCCTCCGCCAGATCGTGGTCCGCTACGACCTGGACACCCCGGCCGGCCGGGCCGCCGCCCTCGACGAGGCCGCCCCGATCGTCGCCCGGATCAAGAACAGCGGCGCCCAGCACGAGGTCGCCGTCCAGCTCGCCGGGATGCTCGGCATCCTCGACACCCAGTTCGTGGTCAAGCGGGTGGCGCAGCTGGCCCGCTGGGCCCGCGAACGCGGCGGCAAGGGCCCCGCCCCCGACCGGCAGCAGCGCGGCGGCGGCCGGCAGCACGCCTCCGTCCCGGACCGGCCGGCTCCGGGCGGCCCCGCCCTCAACCTCCGCAACCCGGTCTTCGCCACCGAACGCGAACTGCTCAAGCTCGCCCTCCAGCGTCCGGAGCTGGTCTCCCCGGCCTTCGACGCGTACGGCGTCGACGAGTTCACCGCCCCGCCCTACGCGGCCGTGCGCCAGGCGATCCTGGACGCGGGCGGCGCGGAGTACGGCACCCAGGACCCGCAGGAGTACCTGATCCGGGTCCGCGAGGCCGCCCCCGACGACACCGTCCGCGCCACGGTCACCGAACTCGCCGTCGAGGCGATCATGCTGCACCGGGGGGTCAAGGAGGTCGACGAGACCTACGCGGGCGCCCAGCTGGTCACCGTCCGGCGCCGCGCGGTCGAGCGCCGCATCCGTGACGTCGCCAGCCGCCTCACCCGCCTCAGCACCCATGGCGACCCGAGCGAACTGGCCGCCGTGCAGAACGAGTTGTGGGTGCTCCAGCAGTACGACCAGGCCCTGCGGGAGCACGGCGCGGCCGCGCTGTGAGGGCGGCCGGGGACGGGCCCGGATTATCGGTCGGTCACCGGCCGGACGCAAAAAGTCACCGCACGCCCCTCGTGGGGACGATGTGCCGTACGCCACACTGGACCCGGTGCCTGAGCCCCGGAGCGCGGCCGATCCGTCACCGGCGGGTCCCGGACCTCCGCGGTTCCGCTCATCGCGTACGGGACGGACAGCGGCGAGGCCGTCGACTCCGTTCCCGAAGTACCGCTGCCCCACCCCCTGGCGGCGATCATCCTGGAGGTCGCACCCGTGCAGACCCGGACCCTCACCCAGCCCGACGCCGACGTCCTCGTCGCCGTGCCCGCGCAGGACCGCGTCGCGCACCACCCCGAGACACCGGCCGAACCAGCCGAACCCGTCGAGCCGGTCGCACCCGTCCGCCCCGAGACCGGCGGCCCCTCCTCGGACCTGTTCCGGCAGTACCTGCGCGAGATCGGGCGCATCCCGCTGCTGACCGCCGCCGAGGAGGTCGAACTCGCCCGCCGGGTCGAGGCGGGGCTGTTCGCCGAGGAGAAACTGCGGCTGGCCCCCGATCTGGACAGCCGGCTCGCCGTCGACCTGGACCGGCTCGTCGTCCTGGGCCGGATGGCCAAACGACGGCTGATCGAGGCGAACCTGCGGCTCGTCGTGTCCGTCGCCAAGCGGTACGTGGGCCGCGGGCTGACCATGCTGGACCTGGTCCAGGAGGGGAACCTGGGGCTGATCCGGGCGGTGGAGAAGTTCGACTACGCGCGCGGGTACAAGTTCTCCACGTACGCCACGTGGTGGATCCGGCAGGCCATGTCGCGTGCGCTGGCCGACCAGGCCCGGACCATTCGGGTGCCCGTGCACGTGGTGGAGCTCATCAACCGGGTGGTGCGGGTGCAGCGGCGGATGCTGCAGGAGCGGGGGTGCGAGCCGACGCCGGCGGAGGTCGCCGCGCACCTCGGCCTGCCGGCCGAGCGGGTGGGGGAGGTGCTCCGGCTCGCGCAGGAGCCGGTCTCCCTCCACGCGCCGGTGGGCGAGGAGGACGTGGCGCTCGGCGACCTCATCGAGGACGGCGACGCGGCGAGTCCCGTGGAGTCGGCGGCGTTCCTGCTGCTACGGGAGCATCTGGAGGCGGTGCTGTCGACGCTGGGGGAGCGGGAGCGGGAGGTGGTGCAGCTGCGGTACGGGCTGGTCGACGGGCGTCCCCGGACGCTGGAGGAGATCGGCCGCCTCTTCGGCGTCACGCGCGAGCGCATACGGCAGATCGAGTCCAAGACGCTGAACAAGCTCCGCGACCACGCCTTCGCCGACCAGCTGCGCGGCTATCTGGACTGACGGCACCCCGCGCCGCACGGCTGCCGCGACGGAACGGCATCTCTCCTCGACTAACCGCGTGTGTAGAGAAATTACGTATTTCCGCTGACTCCGCACTCGCTGTGTTCTGTCACCGTCTTCCCAGACGTGACCTCGGTGCCGACGTGCCGAGCACAGGTGTCCGAGGAGTGAGCATGCGAGTGGACGGACTGCGGCGGGTTCCGGCGGCCGTGGCGATGCTGGCGGCAGCGGCTCTGCTGGCCGGCTGCGGTGGCGGCGACGAAGGGTCCGCGGACGGCGGGAGCGGTGCCGCGGCCGAGGGCTCGTCGAAGGGGGCGCCGGCCGGGCAGGCGGGCGGAGGCCCGCTGGACGCGGCCGGCCTGGAGAGCGCGGCGGTCACCGAGACGGACCTGCCCGACTACACCTTCACCGTCTTCAAGCAGGGCACCGTCCTCGGCGGCAAGGGCGAACCGGCCGACCCTGCGGTCTGCCAGCCCATCGAGGACATCCGCCTGCGCTCCCCCGAGCCGGCACCGGCCGCGGCGGCGGCCCGCTCCGTCCACCCGAACACGGACGTGCAGGAGACCGAGATCGCGCTGTACGCCTACGACAAGGCGGCCGACGCCGAGGAACTCCTCACCCGTGTCCGCGAAGCGGCGAAGAACTGCCCCGCCGGGTACGAGGACGACACCGGTCTGAACCCGACCGTCACCGCCCTCGCCGACCCCGATCCCGGCCCGGGCGACGAGGCGGTCGCCTACCGGCGGGAGCTGTCCGGCACGGCGCACTGGTACCGGGTGGTGCGCAGCGGCCCCCACGTCGCCGTGTTCGGCTGGAAGAGCATGGTCGCGCACAAGAACGCGGGCGAGGCCCCGGCCGAGGTGATCACCGCCCAGCTGAAGAAGCTGACGGAGGCGGCCGGCACGGGCTGAGCCGGAGGGGCCGGTGTCCGGCCCCTCCGGCGTTCGGGGAGCGTCAGTCGACCTCCGCCACCGCCTCCGCGAACTGGGCCTTGTACAGGCGGGCGTACGCCCCGCCCGCCGCCAGCAGCTTCTCGTGCGCGCCCTGCTCGACGATCGCGCCGTTCTCCATCACCAGGATCGTGTCCGCGTCCCGGATCGTCGACAGCCGGTGCGCGATCACGAACGACGTACGCCCGTGCGCCAGTTGCGCCATCGCCTTCTGGATCAGCACCTCCGTGCGCGTGTCCACGGAGCTCGTCGCCTCGTCCAGCACCAGGATCACCGGGTCGGACAGGAACGCCCGGGCGATCGTGATCAGCTGCTTCTCACCCGCGCTGACCCCCGAGCCCTCGTCGTCGATCACCGTGTCGTACCCGTCGGGCAGCGTCCGGACGAACCGGTCCGCGTGCGCCGCCCGGGCAGCCTCCTCGATCTCCTCCCGGGTGACCTCGCGGGACGCCCCGTACGCGATGTTCTCCGCGATGGTGCCGCCGAACAGCCAGGTGTCCTGCAGCACCATGCCGATGCCGGCGCGCAGTTCATCCCGGGACATCTTCGCTATGTCCACCCCGTCGAGCGTGATCCGCCCGCCGGACACCTCGTAGAACCGCATCAGCAGGTTCACCAGCGTCGTCTTGCCGGCCCCGGTGGGTCCGACGATCGCCACCGTGTGGCCCGGCTCGACCGTCAGCGACAGGTCCTCGATCAGCGGCTTCTCGGGGTCGTACCGGAACGACACGTGCTCCAGCGCCACCCGTCCGCGCCACCGCTCGGGCCTCTCGCCGGGCGAGGCGTCCGCCTCCTGCTCCTCGGCGTCGAGCAGCTCGAAGACCCGCTCCGCCGAGGCGACGCCCGACTGCACCAGGTTCGCCATCGAGGCGAGCTGCGTCAGCGGCATCGAGAACTGCCGCGAGTACTGGATGAACGCCTGCACGTCACCGATGGACAGCGTGCCCGACGCGACCCGCAGGCCCCCGACGACCGCCACCAGCACGTAGTTGATGTTCGAGACGAAGAACATCAGCGGCTGCATGACGCCGCTGTTGAACTGCGCCCTGAACCCGGCCTCGTACAGCGCCTCGTTCTCCTCGGCGAACGTGCGCGCCGACTCCTCCTGCCGCCCGAACACCTTCACCAGGGTGTGCCCGGTGTACATCTCCTCGATGTGCGCATTGAGCGTGCCGGTGCTGCGCCACTGCTGCACGAAGTGCGGCTGCGACCGCTTGCCGACGCGGGTGGCGACGACGAACGACAGCGGCACCGTCACCAGCGCGACCAGCGCGAGGATCCAGGAGACGTAGAACATCATCGCGAGCACACCGATGACGGTGAGCAGCGAGTTGATCAGCTGGCCCATCGACTGCTGGAGCGTCTGCCCGATGTTGTCGATGTCGTTGGTGGCGCGGCTGAGCACCTCACCGCGCTGCCGCTTGTCGAAGTACGACAGCGGCAGCCGCGACAGCTTCGCCCGCACGTCCTCGCGCATCCGGAACACGGTGCGGTTGACCGCCCGGTTCACCAGCCGGGTCGCCACCGCCATCAGCAGGCCGGCGACGCCGAACACCGCCAGCGCGACCAGCAGGACGTCGCCCACCGCCGTGAAGTCGATGCCCTCGCCGGGGGTGAAGTCGGTGCTGCGGAGCATGTCGGCGACATCGCCCTCGCCCCGCTCCCGCATCGAGTCCAGCACCTGTTCCTTGGTGGCGCCCTCCGGCATCTCCCGTCCGACGATGCCGGAGAAGACCAGGTCGGTCGCCTCGCCGAGGATCTTCGGTCCGATCACGCTGAGCCCCACGCTGAGCACGACACAGGCCAGCAGCCCGTAGATCGTCAGGCGCTCCGGCCCGAACCGGGCGATCAGCCGTCTGCTCGACCCCTTGAAGTCGATCGACCGCTGGTCGGGGCCGCCCCCGGCCATCATCCGTCCTCCGGGCCCCGCCATCAGGCAGCCTCCGCTTCCGTCAGCTGGGAGAGCACGATCTCCCGGTAGGTGTCGTTGTCCGCCATCAGTTCGTGGTGCCGGCCGGCGCCGACGACCCGGCCCTCGTCCAGGACCACGATCCGGTCGGCGTCCCGGATGGTCGCCACCCGCTGGGCGACGATCACCACGGTCGCCCCGGCCGTCTCCCGTCCCAGGGCCGCCCGCAGGGCCGCGTCGGTGGCGTAGTCGAGCGCGGAGAAGGAGTCGTCGAAGAGGTAGATCTCCGGGCGCTGCACCAGCGTCCGGGCGATCGCGAGGCGCTGGCGCTGACCGCCGGAGACGTTCGTCCCGCCCTGGGCGATCGGCGCGTCGAGGCCGCCCTCGAGCCGCTCCACGAAGTCCTTGCCCTGCGCCACCTCCAGCGCGTGCCACAGCTCCTCGTCCGTGGCGTCCGGATTGCCGTAGCGCAGGTTCGTCGCCACCGTGCCCGCGAAGAGGTACGGCTTCTGCGGCACGAGTCCGACCGTCCTCGCCAGCAGCGCCGGATCGACGTCCGCCACGGGCACGCCGTCCACCAGCACCTCCCCGTCGGTCGCGTCGAACAGCCGGGGGACGAGACCGAGCAGCGTGGACTTGCCACTGCCGGTGGAACCGATCACGGCCGTGACCTCACCGGGCCGCGCCACCAGGTCGACCGACTTCAGCACCGGCTCCTCGGCGCCCGGGTAGCAAAAGCCCGCACCCCGGAGCTCCAGGTGCCCGTGCCGGCGCAGCTCGGTGACGGGCGCGGTGGGCGGCACCACGCTGGAGGAGGTGTCCAGCACCTCGTGGATGCGCTCGGCGCACACCTCGGCGCGCGGCACCATCATGAACATGAAGGTGGCCATCATCACGGACATGACGATCTGCATCAGATAGGCGAGGAACGCGGTCAGGTCGCCGATCTGCATCCCGCCGCTGTCGATGCGGTGCGCGCCGAACCACACCACCGCGATCGACGACAGGTTGACCACCGTCATGACCACCGGGAACATCAGCGCGAGCAGGTTGCCCGTGCGCAGCGAGACGTCGGTCAGCTCGGTGTTGGACCTCCCGAACCGCTCCTGCTCGTACGCGTCCCGCACGAAGGCGCGGATCACCCGGTTGCCGGTGATCTGCTCGCGCAGCACCCGGTTCACCGTGTCGAGCCGCTCCTGCATGGTCCGGAACATCGGACGCAGCCGCCGTACGATCAGCGTCACGCAGACGCCCAGCACCGGCACCACGGCGACCAGCACCCCGGACAGCGGAACGTCCAGGCCGAGCGCCATCACGATGCCGCCCACGCACATGATGGGCGCCGACACCATCAGGGTGAACGTCATCAGGACCAGCGTCTGCACCTGCTGGACGTCGTTCGTCGTACGGGTGATCAGCGAGGGCGCGCCGAAGTGGCCCACCTCACGCGCGGAGAACGACTGCACCCGGTCGAACACGGCGGCGCGCACGTCCCGTCCCAGTGCCGACGCGGTCCGGGCGCCGTAGTACACGGCGCCGATGTTGCACACGACCTGGACCAGCGAGACGCCGATCATCAGGACGCCGTGGCTCAGGATGTAACCGGTGTCGCCCTCGACGACGCCGCCGTCGATGATGTCCGCGTTGAGCGTGGGCAGGTAGAGCGAGGCGCAGGTCTGCAGGAACTGCAGCAGCACCAGGAGGGTGACGGGTCTCTTGTAGGGCCTCAGATGGGTCCGCAGCAGTCGTATGAGCACGCTGAATCTCTCGGAGTGGTCGGCGGGGGCGTTGGTTGCCCGTGGCCCCTATCGTCGAACACTCCACCCGCGTTACCTCAACCGAATTAACCGGCCCGGCCCGGCCCTTGCCGCGCTACGGGCGGAACGCCCCCGGATGCGTCTGCTCGCGCACCGACACGTACTGCTGGCGCACCGCCTGTCCCACCGCCAGGTCCTCCCCGGGGTCCAGCACCTGCGCCACCGGGCCCTGCCAGGCCGGTGGGGTGCGCGGATCGAGGGCGCCCTGCGACGCGCCGAGCGCCCACGCCGCCTGCCGGGCCGCGCCGATCGCCGCGTAGTCCGCGGGCTGCGGCACCACCACCTGCGCCCCGAACAGCGCGGGCGCCGCCGACTGCACGGCCGGCAGCTCCGCGGCCGGACCCAGCAGGAAGACCCGCCGCACCTCCACGCCCCGGCCGCGCAGCACGTCCAGCGCGTCCCCGAGCCCGCACAGCATCCCCTCGAACGCGGCCCGCGCCAGGTGCTCCGGCTTCATCGACTCCCGCCGCAGCCCCGCCAGCGTGCCGGCGGTGTGCGGCAGGTTCGGGGTGCGCTCGCCCTCCAGGTACGGCAGCAGCACCAGTCCGTGCGCCCCCGGCGTCGACTTCATCGCCAGATCGGACAGGCTCTCCAGATCGGGCAGCCCGAGCAGTTCGGCGGTCCCGCGCAGGGCGCGCACGGCGTTCAGGGTGGTGACGACGGGCAGGTGCATGCCGGTCGCGTCCGCCAGAGAGGTGATCATCCCGTACTGGTCGACGAGCGCCTCGGGGTGCACCGCCATCACGGACCCGGACGCGCCCAGCGACACCACCGCGTCGCCCAGCCCGATCCCGAGCCCGAACGCCGCCGCCATCGTCTCGCCCGTACCGGCGGAGATCAGCAGCCCCTCCGGCGTCGTACCGGCCGCGTCCGCCGGGCCGATCACCTCGGGCAGCATCGCCTGGTGGCCGAGCGCCAGTTCCACCAGATCGGACCGGTAGCCGCCGGTGGCCGCCGCCCAGTACCCGGTGCCGGAGGCCCCGCCCCGGTCGGTGGTGCGCCGCACCGGCCGGCCGAGCAACTGCCACACCAGCCAGTCGTGCGCCTGCAGCAGCACGGCGGTGCGCGCCGCGTTCTCCGGTTCGCTGCGGGCCATCCAGCGCAGCTTCGTCACCGGCTGTCCGGCCCCCGGAACACAGCCCACGGCCCGCGCCCACGCCTCGCGCCCGCCGAGCGCGTCGATCAGATCGGCCGCCGCGACCTGCGCCCGCTTGTCGCCGCCGGTCATCGCCGGCCGCACGGTGTTGCCCTGCGCGTCCAGCGGCACCAGCGCGTTCGCCTGCGCGGAGACGCCGATGGCCTGCACGCCCTCCAGCAGGCCGCCGCCCGCCGCCTCACCGAGGGACAGCAGCCAGGCCTGCGGGTCGACGTCGGAGGGACGGCCGCCCTCGGCGCCCTGGATCGGATGCTGGGCGTATCCCTGCCGGAGCACGGCTCCGGTGTCCGTGTCACAGACGACGATGCGAGTGAAGTCTGGCGCGCTGTCCAGTCCGGCGACTATCCCCATACGGCGAATTTTGCCGCATGGGGAGGGATGGGTGGGGCGCGGGCGGCGTCGCGGGGGCGTCCCTACGTGTTGCTGGTGCCCCAGTCGTCCTCCGCCGGGCCGTGGGCCGTGCGTTCGCGGAGGGTGCGGACCCGCTGGGCGACCGAGTCGGGCATGCGGTCGCCGACCCTGTGGCTCACCGCCTGGTAGGCCTTGTCCGCGAACTCGCGGCTCTGCTGCGCCGCGCTCTCCGCGGTGTTGCGCACCGCGGGGTTGCGGGTGAGCTGCTGTGCGGACCTCCGCAGCTGCTCGTATCGCTCCCGTCCGGCTTTCGTGCCCAGCACGTAACCCACGGCTGCTCCGGCGACGAACGTGAGCCGGTACTTCATGGCGGCCACCCTTCCGTTGTTCCAGTCTGCGAAGGTCCTGCGGCGCGCTGACAGCGCCGGGGAGTACCGATTGGCGGAGCACCCCCCTGCTTGCGCTAATGTATGTGTCGCAGCGAGCGCGCGCCCCCTGGCGGATACCCAGGCGGGTGCGTTCGATGCAACGAGGCATTCCTCCGTAGCTCAATTGGCAGAGCAGCCGGCTGTTAACCGGCAGGTTACTGGTTCGAGTCCAGTCGGGGGAGCTCGGTCCTCCGTAGCTCAATTGGCAGAGCAGCCGGCTGTTAACCGGCAGGTTACTGGTTCGAGTCCAGTCGGGGGAGCATGCTGAACGAGGACCCCGTAGGGGTCCTTTTTCATGTCCGGGGGAACCGCGCGGGGGTCGGCGAAGTCTCCATGGTCACGAAGACCGCACGCGGCCGACCATCCGAAGCAGGAGATCGTATGAGCGGCTATGCTGCGGCAGACGGCGCGCACACATGTACGCGACACGCCGTTATGGGGCGGTAGCTCAGCCGGTTAGAGCAGCGGACTCATAATCCGTCGGCCGTGGGTTCGAGTCCCACCCGCCCCACCAGTGCGTCAGGGGGGAACGCCCGCTCCGCCGTCGAGGGGTGAGCGGCGTCCTCCCCGAATCCCCTCGGAAGCCCTCTTCTCGGGCCGGCTTCCACCCCCTCACCGCGAAGGGGCGTCCGGCGGCCCGGGACAAACCGACAGAACGTGCTCCCGGGGTCCGGTCCCCGCCCGCCGCGTGTCGGTGGGGTGTCTTGCCGACGTACACGACGTACGCAGATGAGGGCGGATGTCCGTCATGCAGCTCGACCTGGATGACGACGCGCTCGCCGAGGCGATGCGTCCGAAACGGCCCCGGCACCGTCGCGGCCGTCCTGAAGGACGTGAAGTGGAGGGGCGAGAGCCGCCGAGATCCCCGAAGGACGCACCCTCACCCCCGGCGGTTCAGCCGTCCTCGGGGTTGTCGTCGGACGTGGCGGGGGCGTCCGACGGGTCGCGTTCGCCCTCCGCCTGGGACGGGGTGGAGTGCGGTACCTCGGGGGTGGTCCACTCGTCGTCGTCCCGGTCGCCCTCGGCCTGGGACGGAGTGTGTTCGCTCAGCTCGCTCATGGCGCTGCCTCCCGATCTCGGGGCCGGTGGTCGTCCGTCGCCGAGTACCCCGCGCGGGCCGGTGTCACCGTGACGAACGGCGGGCCAGGGCCCGGGACAGGGCGGAGCGGACCTCCTCGGGCGGGGGAGCGCCCTGCGCCCCCGCGCCGGCGGTGAGCGCCTCCGCGACCGCGCGGAGCTTGGTGTTGGACAGCTGGGACGCCTCCCGCAGGATGTGCCAGGCCTCCTCCGAGGTGCAGCCGTACGTGGCCATCAGGATGCCGCGGGCCTGGTCGATCACCGGACGGGAGACGATCGCCCGCCGCAGCTGCTCGACCTCCTCCTGGAGCACGTGCAGCCGCTCCTCCCGTTCCAGCGCCACCGCCGAGACGGCCCGCGGCGGCGCGTCCTCGGGCGCCGGGGAACGCAGCGGGTCCGCGGTGTCGAGGCCGGCGAGTTCCAGGATGCGGCGCGGCTGACCGTTCCAGCGGGTGGCCGTGACCGGGATCGACCGCCGCCGGCCGTGGTCGCGCAGCACCTCCAGGAATTCCAGACCCGCCGTGTCCATGAAGTACACGCCGCTCATGTCCAGGTCGACCCGCGCCGTGCCGTCGGGCAGCCGCGCCAGCCTCTCCGCCAGGGCCTGGGCGCACCCGCGGACCAGTTCGCCGCGCGGGGTGAGCAGCACCCGGTCCGCGTCCGTGCGGCCGCCGATGACCAAGGGGGCCGGCCTTCCGGGGAGGGGAAGGGATGCCTCGGAGGTCATGTCACCGCCTTGTCGGTGCTCGTGGGGGTCGGGGGGCTCGTCGGCGCTCGTGGAGGGCCGGGGGCGTGACGGGGTTCGGCCGCCGCCGGCACCGGGGCGGTAGGCTGCGCACTGTCCCGGCCGCACCGGGGGTGCGCCTGCCCACCCCCGCGGCGTACTACACACCGAGCCGGGGAATGGCCGGGAAACGACGGGGTACTACAGGTCCGGGAGCGGGGAGAGACGGGTGGCGGGTGATCGCCGGCGGACGCCGTACGCGCCCGGGATCCCGGCGCCGTGTCTGACGGTGCGCCCGCTGGCGGGCGGCCGCGGTGTCCGTGCGGCCGGGGAGATCGGCCTGGCCACGCATACGATCTGGGAGCGCGTGCTGGAGCAGGCGGTGCGTGAGGGTGAGGCCGTGTACTACCTGGAACTGTCCGAGGTGACGTTCGTCGACGTCGCCGGCGCCGGCGCGCTCGCGGCGGCCGCCGGGCGGCTCGGGGAAGGCCGCCGGTTCGTGGTGCGCCGCCCGCCGCCCGCCCTGTGCCGGGTGCTGGACATGTTCTGGCCCGGCCTGCCGGCGATCGAGGTGTCGATGTCATGAGTGCCGCGGCCGAACTCCTGGAAACCCCCTCCGGGCCCTTCGCCCACCCCGCCCTCTTCTACCGGGACGACCAGGAGTACCTGGAGGGCACCGTCCCCTTCGTGCGCGAGGGACTCGCGGCCGGCGAGCCCGTGGCGGTCGCCGTGCCCGGCGACCGGCTGCGGATGGTCCGGGACGCGCTCGGCGACGCCGCGGACACCGTCCGCCTCCTCGACATGCGCGAGGCCGGACGCAACCCCGGCCGGATCATCCCCGGAGTGCTGCGCGCCTTCGCCGACGCCCACCCGGCCGGGCAGCGGGTGCGGATCGTCGGCGAGCCCGTCTGGGCCGGCCGCTCCGCGACCGAGTACCCGGCCTGCGTCCAGCACGAGGCACTGATCAACGCCGCCTTCCGGGGCCGCACGGTCACGATCCTGTGCCCCTACGACGCCGTGCGCCTGCCCGCGCACGTCCTCGCCGACGCCCATGCCACTCATCCCACCGTCATCCCGGCCGGCGCCCGCCCGGCGCGGGCCAGCGAGGCCTACGCCCCCGACGCGGTCGTCGCCCGCTACAACGAGCCGCTGCCGCCGGCGGCGGACGCGATGACCTTCCCCTTCGTCGCCGGGTCGCTGACCTCGGCCCGGCACGCCGCGTCCGACGAGGGACGGCGGCTCGGCCTCACCGGCGTCGTCCTGGAGGACCTGGCGCTCGCCACGGCCGAGCTGACCACGAACAGCGTGGTGCACGGCGGCGGTTCGGGGGTGCTGCGGGTCTGGGCCGAGGACGGCCACGTGCTGTGCGAGGTGCGCGACGGGGGCCGGATGACCGACCCCCTCGCGGGGCGCCGCCCCCCGTCCCGCGACCAGCGCGGCGGGCGCGGCCTGCTGATGGTCAACCTGATCGCCGACCTGGTGCGCGTGCACACCGGGGACGGGGGCACGACGATCAGGTGCTGGTTCTCCCGCTGACGCTCGTCCGCCCGCCCGGCTCAGGCGCGCAGCGGGTCCAGCACGATCGGCGCGATCCTGCCCTCCAGCATCTCGCCCAGCCCCTGTACGGCGCAGAGCTCCGGCTGCTCGGCGATGTTCACCGGCATGCCCGTCGCCTGACGCAGCATCTGGTCGAAGCCCGGCAGCAGGGCGCTCCCGCCGACCATCATGATCCCCCGGTCGACCAGGTCGGCGACCAGGTCCGGCGGGCACTCCCGCAGCACCTTGCCGATGCCGTCGAGGACGGCGGTGAGCGGCGTCTGGATGGCCCGCCGCACGGCGGCCGTGTCGACCCGCACGGAACGGGCCAGCCCGGTGGCCACGTCCCGCCCGTGGATCTCCGTCGACTCCGGCCCCTGCGGGGTGAGCCCGTTGCCGTGCAGGGCGAGCTGCAGGGGCCGTACGGACTGGCTCGGCAGCACCAGCTCGTGCTGGTGGCGCAGGTGCTGCACGATCGCGTTGTCCACGGCCTCGCCGCCGACGGGGACGCGCTCCGCCGTCACGATCGCCCCGAGGGAGAGCACGGCCACCTGCGTGGCCGCCGCACCGCACACCATGATCATGGCGGCCTCGGGCCGCTCCACCGGCAGACCGCAGCCGACGGCGGCGGCGATGAGCGTGTCGACCAGCTCCACCCGGCGGGCGCCGAGACCGACCAGGGTCTCGATCGTGGCGCGCTGGGCGAGCGGGTCGGCGTCGTGCGGGACGCAGGCGGCGGCCCGCAGCCGGGGCTTGCGGCGCAGGGTGCGGCGCATCCTGTCGCCGATCAGTTGCCGCAGCATGCGCTGCGCCATCTCGATGTCGACGACCGTGCCCCCGGAGACGGGACGCACGACGCGGATGTAGTCCGGCGTGCGGCCCGTCATCTTCTCCGCGAACTCCCCGACCGCCATCAGCGCTCCGGTACGGGTGTTCACGGCGGCGGTGGACGGCTGGTCGACGACGAGTCCGGCGCCCTTGACGTACACCCGGGTACGGGCCGCCCCCAGGTCGACGGCGAAGTGGCAGCGGCGCAGCTGCTCCAGACTGGCGGTCACGGCGGTTCCTCCCGAGTGCGCGCCCAGCGGCCCGCCGGGCGGCGGACCTCTCAGGCATCGTGCGCGGCGGGCGGGTGCGGGCGCCTTTCCTGGGGGGCCGGGCGGGTGCCCGCCGAACGGGGCGGGCTCAGGAGTCACCGCGCGGCGGCAGGGCGCGGACCGCTTCGAGCAGGGGGCGCAGGCCCGGCACGGTGAGACTCGCCGGACCGGACCGGCGGAGGACGCCGTCGGTGTGCCGGCAGCCGATGAAGGGCACCCCCGCGGCCCCGGCGGCGGCGCTCTCCACGGCGGTCGACCCGATCATCACGCAGCGGGCCGGGACGGTGCCGAGCCGGTGGAGGGCGCGGCGCAGGACGTCCGGGTGGGGCATCAGCAGGGAGAGGTCGGCGGAACGGCCGTGCACGCCGCCCGCCAGGTACGGGGTGAGGCCCACCCGGTTCAGGAAGGCCTCGGCCGCGCCGGCCGCGTGATCGGTGACCACGGCCGGCCGCAGGCGTCGGGCGGACAGCGCGCGTACCAGGTCGATGGCCAGGGGCTCGGGGCGGGCCGTGCGGGCGGCTCTCGTCTCGTGGCGGTCCAGGGTCGTGCGCACTTCCTCCACCATGGGGTGGCCCGTCAGCGCGCGCAGCAGTTCGACGGGGGTGATGTCGTCCCCCGCGGGCGTCACCGGACGGCCCTCCGGCGCCAGTGGCCGTCTGCCGGACAGCGCGTCCTCGGGGTCCCGCCCCTCGACGGCGAGACGGGCGAGGACCCGCACCACCTCGGCCGCCCGGCTGTCGTGGAACAGCCTGGTGAGCGTGGTGTCGAAACCGACGATCACGGCGTCGGCGGCCATGAGCACGTCGGCGGGTCCGATCTCCGGGTGCCGTGCGATGCGCGACGCGCGTGCGGCGGGGAGGGCGCTGACCAGGAGGTCCCAGCGGACGGTGCAGTGGGGCACGCCGTGCGTTCCGAGCCGCTCCAGGAGCGCGTGCCGCAGCTGTGCCCGGCCGGCGGAGGGAAGACGGTCGGCCGTCTCGCGCAAGCGGGTCGCGACGTGACGGCGGAGGAAGCCCCGCACGTCGTGCGGGCCGCCGCCGGCCAGGGCGACCGGGTCGGAGACCCGCCACACGGCCTCGCCCCGGACCACGGCGACCGAGCCGTGCCTCAACTCCGGCCCCCTCAGCTCCAGCGCGGTGCGGTGCTCGGTCAGGTCGACCTCGTAGTAGCGGTCGGCGCCGGGGACGCGGCTGGTACCCAGCCCTCCGCCGGGCAGCGCGTAGACGACCGTCCTCGTCGAGCCCTGCGACGGCGGGAGGTGACCGGCGGGCAGGGGGAAGGGGCCCAGCACCGGGGGCAGCGGGGCGGTGTCGCGGGGGAAGGCGGTGTACCAGCCCACCGTCCGCTCGCCGTCGAGGGGCCGGACCGACTCGGTGAGCTCCCGCTCCGTCGCCAGTTCCCGCCGGAGGGACGGTGCGAGGGCGAACACGCCGTGTGCCCCGGACGAGTCCAGTGCCGCACGGACCGCTGCCTCGGCGGGGAGTTCGGCCCGCCCTTCGTCCCACATGCGCAGGACGGTCACGATCAGCCGGGGCCCGCCCACCACCCGGAGCATGTCCGGGAACCCCCGCAGCGCGGCACGCAGCAGGGGCGCCGTCGGGCCGCCCGGCTGCATGAGGACCGTGCAGCCCTCGTCCCGCTCGAGGAACCGGTACGCCTCCGCGGGCGTTCCGGCGGCCGTCAGCATCCGGGTGACCGCCCGTCCCAGGGCCGCCACGGTGTCGGGGTGCTCGGGGCCGTCCGCCACGTCGAAGAAGAAGCCGGTGAGGGCATCGGACGGGTCCACGGGATCCTGTCCGGCGGGTGTCGCGGACCCGTCGTCCTCCGAGGCTGACGGGCGTGCCTCGGGAGGGATGCCGGGGGGCCTGGAGACGTACGCGGGCCGGTCACCGAGCGGGTCCGGGGGCGAGGACGTCGTCGGGTCCCAGGCGGGGTACGTGCCCTCGGGCAGCTCGTCCGGTGCGGCGAGCGGGTCGTACTCCGGCTCGTCGGGCGGTGTCCCGGAGGCGGGGTCGTCCCGTGCGGGGCCGTCGAGCTCCTCGCGCAGTTCGTGTCCCAGGGCCAGCAGCTCCGGGTGCCGGCCGCCAGCCAGTTCGTACTCCTCGTACACCGCCAGCGCTTCCTCGGCCCGGCCCTGGCGCCGCAGGGCGATGAGGTGGAGGCGGCGGAAGTCCTCGCGGGAGGGGTGGGCGCGTACCAGGGCCTCCAGGTCCGCCGCCGCGCGCGCCGGGTCCCCGAGGTCCAGGGCGAGTTCCGCGCGTTGGCGGTGGAGGTTCAGACGGAGCTGGACCAGGCGGGTGCGGGCGGTCCGGGCGGCGGGGCCAGGGACGTCCGCGAGGGGTTCGCCGCCGTGCCAGAGTTCCAGCGCCTCGGTGATCAGCGTGTGCGCCTCGGTGAGGGCGTCCCGTCGGCGTGCCTCGTCGGCCCGGCGGACCAGGTCCTCGCAGTGCACCACGTCCACGTGGTCGGCGCTGGTGTGCAGGGCGAAGCCGTGGGAGAGCGTCGCCAGCACGCCGGGTCCCAGGGCGTCGCGCAGCCGGGACGCCGTCACGCCCAGGACCGCCATGGCGTTGTCCGGTTCGTCGGGGGCGCTCCACATGCCCCGTCTGAGGTCGTCGTGCGTCACGGTACGGCCGTGCTTGAGCAGCAGCACGGCCAGCATGGCGCGCTCGTCCGGTCCCAGTGCGGGGGAGCGGCCGGCCAGTTCGACGCCGAACGGGCCGAGGGCGTGGTAGCGGCGCCGCTCCTCGTACGTCGCTTCGGCGAGGCGCGGCAGTTCCGGGTCGAGGAGCAGGTCCCGGCCCCGGGTCTGTGCCTCGGCGGAGGGGGACATCAGCAGTTCGAGCGCGCGCGCGTACTTCTCCCGCAGGTCCTGCGGGAGATGGCCGAGGTTGCGCGGATCGAGGGGAACCGTCAGCCGCGCGGTCCCCCACGCCAGCATCAGCAGCATCTCGCACAGGGCCCTCAGGTCCTCCGACCGTCCCGCCGGGCCCGAGGTCCGGCCGGGTTCGAAGAGGCTGAGCCGCACCGTTCCGTCGGGCAGCAGCACCACCCGGGACAGACCGAGCCCGCCGTGCGTCAGGCCCGCCGCGTGCAGGGCGGTGAGGGCCCGCGCGAGCTGGGCGCCGACCGACACCAGCAGGGGAGTGGGCAGGCGGTAACCGTTGGGTGCGGCGAGGGAGTTGAGGGCCACGCCGTCCAGGTGCTCCATGACGACGTACGGAATGTCGCCGTCGAAGCCGGTCGCGTGGACCCGCACCACGTTCGGATGGCCGAGCCCGGCCAGCAGGCGGGCGTCACGCCGGAACGCCTCACGCCACATGGGGTCGGTGGTCCTGCCGTGCAGCCGCAGGACCACCGTCCTGTCCTCCTCCGTGTCCTCGGCCTGCCACACCGTCCCGGTCGGTGTGATCCGTCGCACCAGCCGGTACCGGCCGCCCACCAGACGCGGGGGCCCTTCGGAGCCGGGCGGCGACGCCGCCACGTCCCCGCCCGTCAGCCGTCGTGCGCTGTCCGTGCCGATCGACGCGATCGCCTCGCCGTCCACGGCGGTCGCGGTGCCGGACCGGGCCGGCACCGACGCCCGGAAGTCTCCCGGTGCCCGGCCCGCCCGGTCGTCGATCAGGGCGCCGACGCGGTGCAGCAGGGCGGTGGTATCGTGCCGGGCCGAGCGGGGCAGGCCGCGCAGCAGCAGCTCCCGTACGCCGGGGCGGAAGGCGTAGGAACCGGGTGGCCCGGGGACGGCGGTGAGCATGCCGCTGAGGATCACCTCGGCGAGGTGCTGGGGGCGCGGGTCCGGGTCGGTGGCGGCCTGCACCAGACGCATGACCGGCAGATCGGGGCGGCTCAGGGCCAGATGGCCGGCCAGGCGGAAGGCCTCGGGGGAGGCGGTGCCGCGGAAGCGGAGGACCAGCTCCTCGGGGGAGAGGCGGCCGAGGTCCGTGCGGCCGTCGGCGTCCGCCGGGAAGGGCCGGCGCAGGTCGGCCACCGCCGCCGGGAAATCCGTCCCGCCCGGGGCCGCGACCAGCCGCGCCCAGTTCGCCAGCCAGTCCGGAGCCGGTTCCAGCACGGGCAGCGGCAGCGTCCCGTCCGGCGCGTGCCGGACCGCCGTGCCGGGGGTGTCGTAGGGCGTGAACGTGAGCGTCGCGGAGGGTGCGGCGGGGTGCGGGGCCGAGAGCCGGCCCGGGACGGTGGGCAGGGCGGTGTCCCGCCACAGGTGTTCCGGGAGCGGCTGGACGACGGCCAGGGGCATGCGGTGGGCCCAGCGGCGGAGGACGCCGTACCACAGGTCGCCGGCGGGGCCCCGGCGCCACTGCGGGCCCATGCAGTCGCTGATCACCAAGGTGACGCAGCGGCCGTCGGCCGGGGCGTGCGCGCCGGGACCGCGCACCGTGCCGTCGGGACCGACGGACAGCAGGGTCACCGTGCGGAAGACGCCGGACCGGGCGAGCGCCGTGTGCAGTTCGCGGATCAGGGGACGCCACACCGGCATCGTGGGGCCGGTGTCGTGCACCAGGTTCAGCCGCAGCCAGCGTTCCCGGGCGGGCCGCATGACGGGCAGCCACCAGTCGGGAGCGGCACCGAGACGGGCGATGCGGTCGGCGGTCGCCCTCTCGTCCAGTTCCCTGCCCACGGGAGCGTCCACCCGGCGTTTGAGCGGGCGCAGGGACCGTTGCAGTGCCAGGGGGCGGCGCAGCATCGGGGGCGCCGGGGCCAGCAGGGCGGCGTGGGGTTCGCCCGGCACGTCGCGCGAAGGGCCCGGGGACGGCAGCCGGAGGGGGACGCGGGAGGGGGCGGCGGGAGGAGAGGGCGGCGTGGACTCGGGCGGAGGCGGCGGGGGAGGCACGGACGGTGAGGGCCCGGCGGGCCGTTCGGGGGCGGCGGGCTCCGGCGGCGGCGCGTGCGGGCCGGTGCCGGGTTCCCGGTCCATGGTCCGCGCCAGCCACAGCAGTTCGGCCAGTTCGAGCGGGGCCGGGCGCGGGCCCCCGGCCGCCTCGGCCAGTACGTCGGCCAGGCGGGCCAGGGCGTCCGGGGAACCGGGGCCCTCCGCAGGCCGGTCAGAGGGCATCGGCCTGCGGGGGCTGCCCCAGGTACGGCATCAGCTGCTCCGCCAGGTCGTCGAGGGACTCCGCGCCGAGTCCGGAGACGCCGGCCAGGTAGATCGCGTTGAGGAGCTGGTCGGTGGCCAGGTCTCCGGTACCCGCCCGGGCCAGGAAACGCTCGATCAGGTCCTGCGCGTACGCGTCGGGCTCCCCGAGGTGCGCGCGGACGATGTCGGCGAGCTGCCGGTCGTCCGGCTGCCGCAGGCGCAGCGTGACACAGCGGCGCAGGAAGGCGGGCGGGAACTCGCGTTCGCCGTTGCTGGTGAGGACGACGAAGGGGAAGGACCGGCAGCGGACACGGCCGTGCTCGACCGGCACCCGTTCCCCGGTGCCGTCCACCATCACCTCCGCCCGCCCGTGGCGGCGGTGCCGGGCGGTGCGCACCAGCTCGGGAATCTCGTACTGGCCCTCCTCCAGCACGTTCAGCAGGTCGTTGGGCAGGTCGAGGTCGCTCTTGTCGATCTCGTCGATGAGCAGGGCGCGGGGGCGGGTGTAGGGGAGGAGCGCGGTGCCCAGGGGGCCGAGGCGCAGATGGTTCTCCACCCCCGACTCGTCGTCGGCTCCCTCACCGGAGGAATCGCCGCGTGCCCCGTCGTACCGCTCGGCGGGAGGTCCGGCCGTCCGCCGTGCCGCGTACAGCCGGGAGAGCGGGTCGTACTGGTAGAGGCCGTCGTGCAGCGTGCTGCGGCTGGTGATGTTCCAGCGCAGCACCGGGCCGAGGCGCAGCTCGCGGGCCACCGCGTAGGCGAGCGAGGACTTGCCGGTGCCGGGCGGGCCGGTGACCAGCAGCGGGCGGCGCAGATACAGGGCCGCGTTGACCAGCTGGACCGTCCGCGGTGTCGCCCGGTAGGTCGCGGCGCGGTGGCTGCGGTCGGGGGAGACGGCGGCGGCGTCGGCGCCCTCGTCGGGCGGGTCGAGTGCGGGGCCGCCGTCGAAGTCCCGCCAGGGCGGGGGCGGCGGCAACCGGGTGATGCCGTCGTGTGGCTCCTCGGTGCCGGTGTAGACGGGCCACAGGGGCATGGGCTCTTCTCCGTGAGGGCTCGGCGGACGGGTCAGGCGACGGGGGAGTGAAGGGGCGCGGCGGTCTCCGGGAAGCAGCGCGGGTCGTCCCACAGCAGCTGCACGTCCCTTGCCCAGTGCCGGTCCGCCTCGTCGGCGGCGTCCGCGGTCAGGCGTAACGACAGAACGTGGTGCGGTAGGTCGGCGGGCGGCACACCGGCGACGGACTCGGCGAGCTCGTCGAGGAAGGCGCCGCCCGGACAGGGGCCCTCGTGGCCGGCCTCCGGGCAGCCCGTGCGGGACCACAGCAGCACGGGAACGGGGACGGTCAGGCCGACCTCGAAGTGCTCTCCCGCGGCCGCGGGGGACGAGGCGAAGCCGATCAGGTCCGCGCCGTCGTCCCACAGCCGCTTGCGGAGCCTCTGCGGCCGCTCCGGCGTGCCGCACTCGATGCGGTGCACGGCCGCCGCCGGCCCCCCGTCCAGCTTCTGCCACTTCTTGTGGAGCTGGTGACGCAGCCGGCCGCTGCGGTGACGGGCGCGGTCCGCCACCACCAGCGGGTAGGCGCAGCCGAGCGGGGTGGGGTCGTCCGCGCCGCACTCCCAGCGCGCCACCGGCTCGTTCAGCCGGCCGCGCGGCAGCACGAAGGCGAGCAGCTCGTCGGCTCCCGGGACGAGCTGGGCGACGGCCTCGTCGATGTGCTCCTGGACGTAGGCCCGTACCCCGGACCACGGCAGCCGGCGGGCGCCCACGGGGCGGCGCCGTCCGTCGCGGTACGCGGACACCTCGACGGTGACATGGTCGGGGCCGGCCCCGCTGTGCTCGATGTCCACGACGACGGGCGACCAGGCGGCGGCCCGCCCGGGCGATCCGTCCGGGGCCGCGTCACCCCGGCCCCCTCGGTCGCCGGGGCCGTCCAGCAGCTCCCGTACCCGGGCGGCGAACCGGGACACCGCTTCCGGCGCGGACACCTCCCACTGCACGTACGCCGCCGCCGACGCCAGGGAGCCGAACCCGCCCTTCGGCAGGGCGGGGCCGAAGGCGCCCACGGCGTCGACGTACAGCCGGTCGTGATCGCACGTCAGCCCGTCCCGCTCGGCCCGCCGCACGAGGTCGTACAGCTCCCTCAGCTCGTTCGGGGTGTGGCCCGGAGTCGGCACCAGTTCGCCCAGACCGCTCCAGTAGCGGGCCATGACCTCGGTGGGCAGCATGCGGCCCGCGCGCACGTCCCGGCCACCCGCGACGGCCGTGACCATGCCGACCACCGAACCGTCGGCCAGCGTCACCGCCGCTCCGCTGAATCCGTCGGCCAGTGGCTGTCCGTGTCCGGAGACGGCCTCCAGCTGCACCCACTCGCCGGCGATCAGCGGACCGGGCACCGCGCGGTACAGCGCGAGGGCGCCCTCGTCGTAGCCCCGCGGGAAGCCGTACGCGATCAGTTCGGGCGAGGGGATGTCGCGCTCCGCGCCGGGCGACGCGAAGACGGCCGGGGCGAGCGGCACCTCCCGCTCCAGCTCCAGCACGGCCACGTCGCCGGGGTCGGTGTCGCCGCCCCGCCAGCCGCCGTGGACCGCCACCGTCGCGGTGACCGCGCCCAGTTCGGCGCGGTTGGGGAAGCTCACGGACACCGCCGACGTGTCGCTCGCCGCTATGACGTGGGCGCAGGTGAGCACGTGACGCGCCGAGACGAGGAAGCCCGCGCCGACCGCGTTCCCGCACTCGATCCGGGTGTGCCAGGCGGCGCTGCTCATCGGCGGTCGGCGACCTCGTGGTCCGGCTCGGGCGCCCAGCTGAGCTTGACGACCAGGTGCCCCTCGGCCGATCCCTTGGCGATGACGGCACCGGCCTCCGCGGTCAGTTTCACCCCGAACTCCAGCTCCACCGCGTCCGGTTTGAGGGAGCCGTCGCGGAACACCCGCAGCGCGGACTCGGCCGCCGCCCGTACGCCCTCCAGGGAGCCCTCGAAGGTACGCGCCGCCTGGGCCGGGCCGTTGCCGCGCGAGACGAGCCGGGCCCCGGACTCGTCCACCACGCCCTCCACCACGACCATCGTGCCGCTCTCGGTCGTGAACTGCGTCAACCCGTCCATGGCGCGACCTGCCCCCCGTGGTGTGCGACTGCGGTGAACTCCTATGTTACGCGCGGTGTTCGACGTGTCACGGGATCAGTCGGCCGGGTGCTCCTCCGTACGGTCCGCCGGTCCCACGACCCCCCGGACCACCCCCAGCTCCACCAGGTCCTGCGGGCGGACGCGGAGCCGGTCCGCCGTGTCCTCCACCTCCTCCGGGGGCCGTTTGAGGATGGCCGCCGCGAGTTCCGGGGCGATCACCGAGAAGTAGCTGTCCGGGGTGGCCCAGGTGTTGCCGGGGGCGGCGAGGGCCAGCGCGCCGCCGGAGCCGCCCTCGCCGACGACCAGCGTGGTGACCGGCGTGCGGGCGGCGGCCACGGCGCCGAACAGGTCGGCGATGGCGGCCCCCGCCCCCTGCCGCTCCGCCTCCGCGTCGTTCGCCGCGCCCGGCGTGTCCACCAGCGTCAGCACCGGGATGCCGAGCCGGTCCGCGAGCCGGACCAGCCGGGCGGCGGTGCGGTACCCGGCGGGACGGGTGGCCGTCCCGGTCTGCGCCGCGTAGGCGACCGTACGGCCCTCCCGCTCACCGAAGCCGCACAGCATGCCGTCCGGGTCCGTGCCGCCGCAGCGGTCGCCGCCGAGGGCGACGCGGGAGGTGAGACAGGCGTCCAGGTAGGCGGCGGCGCGCGGGCGTTCGGGGGAGCGGGCGCGCCGGACGGCGTCCCAGCCGGTGGCCGGGAGGTCCGCCCTGCCCAGCGGGGGCGGCGGCGGGACCGGCTCGGCGGAGGGACGGGTCAGCAGCCGCAGCCAGCGGCCCAGCGTCCCCCGCAGTTCCTCCGGCCGTACCAGCGCGTCCGCCGCACCCGCCGCCACCTGCGCCTCGGCCGTGTACGCCGCCGGGTCCGCGTCCGCGGGCCGCACCCGGGAGCCGGCGAAACCGACCTGCGCGCCGGGCAGGGCGAGGACGACGTCGGCGCCCGCGCCCAGGGTGGCCCAGCCGCCGCCGGTCGTCGGGTCCCGCACCACCGCTATCTGCGGCAGCCCGGCCTCCCGGGTGAGCGCCGACTCGCGCGCCACCCGCTGGAGCTGGGTGAGGGCGAGCATGCCCTCCTGCATCCTGCTGCCCCCGGTGGCGACCAGCGGCACCACCGGCAGCCGGTGCGCGCGGGCGTGGGCGTACGCCGCCACCAGACGGTCGCCGGTGCGTTCGCCGAGCGAGCCGCCGAGGAAGCCGAACTCGAACGCGACGAGGACCGCCCGGGTGCCCTCGACGCTCGCGGTGCCGCAGACCACGGACTCCCGCTCGCCGGTGCGCTCGGCGGCACGGGCGCGGGCGGCGCCGTAACCGGGCCAGCCGAGCGGACCGTCGGGCCGGGACTCCCGTGCCGGGTGGGGGAGTTCGGTGAAGTCGTCGGTGACGAGGGCGAGGACCGCGCGCGCGGACGGACGGTCAGCCACCGGACAGCGCCCGCTTCATGATCTTCCCCATGTCGTTGCGGGGGAGCGAGTCGAGGTGGTGGAGCACGCGCGGGCGCTTGTGCGGGGCGAGGCGCCCGGCGACATGGCCGGCCAGCTCCTCCAGACCGGGTGGCGACTGCGGATCCGCCGGTACCACCCACGCCACGATCCGCTCGCCCAGATCGGCGTCCGGCTCCCCGGTCACCGCGGCCTCCCGCACCCCCGGATGCTCCAGCAGCGCGTTCTCGATCTCACCCGCGCCGATCTTGTACCCCCCGCTCTTGATCAGGTCGGTGGCCCTGCGGCCGACGATCCGGACACACCCGTCGGCGTCGCGCACCGCCATGTCGCCGGTGCGGAACCAGCCGTCGGCGGTGAAGGCGGCGGCGGTGGCGTCCGGGCGGTTCAGGTACTCGGTGAACAGGTTCGGGCCCCGCACCTGGATCTCGCCGACGCCCTCCCCGTCCAGCGCCGCGATCGGCGTGCCGTCCTCCTCCACGAGTCGCAGCTCCACCCCGGGCAGCGGCACGCCCACGGTCCCGGCGCGCGGCTCGCCGTCCGCCCGCACGCCGGGCCGGGGGGCCGGGGGCGTCCACCGGGACGAGCACAGCATCAAGGTCTCCGTCATGCCGTACCGCTCGATCACCCGCCGGCCGGTCGCGGCGGCGATCCGCTCGAGGTCGTGCACCGGCAGCGCGGCCGACCCGGACACCAGCAGCCGGGCCCCGGCGAGTGCCCCGGCGAGCTCCGGGTCGCCGGGCAGGGCCTCGGCGATCCGGTGGTACATCGTCGGCACCCCGAACAGCATCGTCGCGCCGTCGTTCAGCTCGCGCGCCACGCCCTCGGTGGTGAACCTGCCGAGGTGCCGCACGGACCCGCCGCGCCGCAGCGGGCCGAGGACGCCGAGGACGAGACCGTGCACGTGGAACAGCGGCAGCCCGTGCACCAGCACGTCGTCGCCGGTCCACCGCCAGGCCTCGGCGAGGGCGTCCAGGGTGGCGGCGACCGCGCGGCGGGGGAGGACGGCGCCCTTGGGCGGGCCGGTGGTGCCGGAGGTGTAGACGATCAGGGCGGGGTCCTCGGGGTCCCGCGCGCGGTCGTCCGGGAACGTCCCTCCGGCCGCCGGGTCCACGTCGACGCGGGGCAGCTCGTCCAGCGGGGCGGGGAGCTCCTCGCCGGGCGCGGCGAGCACCAGGTCCGGGGCGCTGTCGGTCAGGATGTGACCGAGCTCCTTCCCTCCCGACCTCGGGTTGAGCGGCACCACGGTCACCCCGGCGAGCAGCGCCCCGGTGACCGCGACCGCGGTCTCCAGGGCCGGCGTGGCCCATACGGCGACCCGGCGCGCCCGAGCCAGGCCCCCGGCCACCGCCCCGGCCGCCGAGGCGAGTTCCCCGTACGTCAGTGAGCGCGCGCCGAAGCGCAGGGCGGGCCGGCCGGCCGGGCCGTCGGTCAGGGGCGGGAGGAGAGAGGACACGTGGCGTACTCCTTGACTGGCTGTCGTCCGAGGGCCGCGGGGGTGGGACCCGAGCCGATCGTCGCGCGGATCGGGCCGCTTTTTCCACCGCGTCCGCCACCGCGTCCGTACCCGCGTCCGTCCCCGCGCGGCCGATGCCGTCCGGACCGCCGGCCCCGTCGGCGCCTCCCTCCCCCCTCCGTCCCGCGTCTTCGCCGTCGATGCGGGGGCTTCACCGGACGTGAGGGCCGAACGGCCGTCGAAGTTGCTAGCCTGCTCGTCGATCAGCTGTTCGCATGAGGAGGGAGCCGTCGTGCCCCGTATCGCGCTCGCGACCTGCCGGCCCGGACCCGAGGTCGCCGAGGACCGGGATCTGCCGGGGCTGGTGCGGGCGTTGGCGGAGGCGGGGGCCGAGGCGTCCGCCGAGGTGTGGGACGACGCCGCCGTCGACTGGGCCCGCTTCGACCTCGTCGTGATCCGCTCCACCTGGGACTACAGCTGGCGGGCGGCGGAGTTCACCGCGTGGGCCGAGCGGTGCGGCACGCTCACGCGGCTGGCCAATCCGGCGGACGTGGTGCGCTGGAACACCGACAAGCGCTACCTCGGGGACCTCGCCGCCGCCGGCGTGCCGGTGGTCGACACCCGGTACCTGGCGCCCGGGGACGCCCCCGACCTCCCGGACGACCACGAGTACGTCGTCAAGCCGGCCTCCGGCGCCGGCGCCCGGTTCGCCGCCCGCTACACACCCGACGAGCACGCCACCGCCGTACGGCACCTTGGGCGCATGCACGCCGAGGGCTTCACCGCGATGGTGCAGCCCTATGTGCGCGGCATCGACACCACGGGTGAGCGGGCACTGCAGTACTTCGGCGGGAACCTGCTGCACGCCAGCCGCAAGGGACCCGTCCTCGCCCCCGGCACGCCCTACGACCGGCGCAAGGTGGCCCACCCCGGGCTGACCGACTGGACCCCGACCCTCGAGGAGGCCGCCGTCGCCAGGAAGGCGCTGGCCTCCGTGCCGGGCCGGCCCGAGCTGCTGTACGCGCGGGTCGACCTCGTGGACGGGGAGGACGGCCGGCCCCGCGTGATGGAGCTGGAGCTGGTCGAGCCGAACCTGTTCCTGTGGCTGCACCCGGAGTCGGCGCCGCGCGTGGTGGAGGGGATCCTCAAGGCCGCGACCCGCTGACCGCCGTACGCTGCGGCAGGCCCCAGGCGAACTCCGCGGCCACCTCGCGCGGTACGCCGCTCGCGTCCGGGACGGTGAAGGCGAGCCCCCACCGCGTCGGGGCCGAGCCCTCCAGGAGGCGGGCGGGCGCGAAGGCGCGGGCGGCCTCGTCCACCGTGCAGGACCAGGGGGTGAGGTCCTCCAGCGTGCGGAGGGCGGGCGGTGCGGCGTCCGGCGCGCGGACCAGCCACTCGTTCCACACCGCCCCCTTGCCGGCGACGAGCGCCTCGAAGCGCAAGGAGGGCCAGAGCGGGACCGGCCACCGCCACGCCTCGCCGTCCAGGTCGCCGATCCTGTGCGGGGTCCGGGACTCCGGCTCGCCGAGCACCGAGCGGATGGGGGTCCCCCCACGCCGTTCCAGGCAGTGGGGGAGGGAGAGGGGCGGGCGGGAGCGCGGCGAGCGGGCCGGCGCCTGTTGGCCTCACGCATGTCCGCGGGGCGGACGCCCAGCCGGCGCCGCGCGTCCTCGACCGGGCCGGGGTTGTGGTCGGCCATGCGGCGCAGCAGCACGAGCTGGAAGTCGAGCGGGGTGAACGGCTCGGTGGTTCGTCGTCCGGTGGGCACGTGACCCATCGTCGCGCACCGGGGCCGCTCCGGGGTCCCGTGCGCGACGGTGATCGTGACCGTCCCATTGCCCGGGGTGGGTCGGTATGGCTAGCCTGTGTGTTCGTCATTCCGATCGCCTGTTGAAATCTCGAACGATCGCAGGCGCCTGAGACACATAGGGAGGGGGCCGGTCGTGGGACGCCTCGTACCAGCCGTGACCCGGGCTCTCGACATTCTCGAGCTCTTCCTCGACGGGGACGGCACGCTCTCCGCCCCCGACATCGTGCGCAGGCTGCAACTGCCGCGCACCACCGTGCACGAACTGGTGACCACGCTCGCCGCCCGGAAGTACATCGTCCCGGTGGCGGGCCAGCCCGGACGCTACCGGCTCGGCGTACGCCCGTACCAGCTCGGCGCCCGCTACGCCGAGCATCTCGACCTCGCCGCCGAGGGCCAGCAGGTCGCCCGCTCCGTCGCCGAGACCTGCGACGAGACGGTGCACGTGGCGATCCTGGAGGACACCGACGTCATCTACATCGCCAAGGTGGACTCCACCCACGCGGTGCGGATGGTGTCGGCGGCCGGCCGCAGGCTGCCCGCCCACTGCACCTCCGTCGGCAAGATGCTGCTGGCCTCCCTTCCCGAGCACGAGCTCGCCGCGCGCGTCCCCGACGACGCCGAGCTGCCCGCGATGACCCCCAACAGCATCACCGACGTGGCCGCCCTGCGCGAGACCCTCGTGGAGATCCGTGCCCGGGGCGTCGCCGTGGAGAGCCGCGAGTCCAACCCGGACGTCTCCTGCGTCGCCGCCCCGGTGCGCGACCGCACGGGACAGGTGGTCGCCGCGCTGTCCATTTCCGTACCGATGATCCGCTGGAGCGACGAACGACTCGGCGAGCTGGAGCAGCTCGCCGTGAAGGGCGCCGCCGAACTGTCCGAGCGCCTGGGCCACCGGAGCTGACATGACACACACCTACGACGTCGCCGTCCGCGCGGAGGCGACCCTGGGCGAGGGCCCCACCTGGGACCCGGCCGCCGGCCGCCTGCTGTGGATCGACATCCTCGGCTCCCGCGTCCACACCTACGACCCGGCCACCGGCCGGCGCACCCTGCGCCGCACCGAGCAGCACGTGGGCGCCGTCAAGCCCCGCGCGGGCGGCGGACTCGTCCTCAACCTGCGGGACGGCGTCGGCCTGCTCGACCCCGACGACACCTTCCGCTGGCTGCACCGCGAGGTCGTCCCCGGCCGCCGCGCCAACGACGCCGCCGTCGCCCCCGACGGCAGCCTGTGGGCGGGCACCATGCGCTACGACGAGGCGCCCGGCGGCGGCACGCTCTCCCGTGTCACCGGCGACGGCACGGCCGACGTCCTCCTCGACGACGTGGCGGTGAGCAACGGCGTCGGCTGGAGCCCCGACGGCCGGCTGATGTACTACATCGACTCGCCGACCCGCCGCATCGACGTCTTCGACGTCGGCGAGGCGGACGGCAGGATCACGAACCGCCGCTCGTTGGCCGCGATCGAGGACGGGGCCGGCTTCCCCGACGGCCTGTGCGTCGACGCCGACGGCTGTGTGTGGGTCGCGCTGTGGGACGGCGGCGCGGTGCGCCGCTACACCCCCTCCGGCGAGCTGGACCGGGTGATCCCGCTCCCCGTTCCCCTCGTCACGGCCTGCGCCTTCGGCGGTCCCGACCTGACCGACCTCTACATCACCACGGCCCGCGTGGGCCTCGTCTCCCCGCATCCCCTGGCGGGCTCCCTGCTGGTGGTGCCGGGCGTGGGCAAGGGTCTTCCGCAGCCTCCGTTCGCGGGCTGACCTTTCTTCGCCCCCGCCGCCCCTTCCCGTTCCCGTCCCCCGGGGGCGCTGCCCCCGAACCCCCGCTCCTCGAACGCCGGAGAGGCTGGCTTCCAGCCTCTCCGGCGTCGGTGGGGGCGAAGAGTCCCGGCTCATGCCCCCGTACGGTCGAGCCTCCGCAGGACCTCGCGTTCGCCCGGGGTCAGCGGAGGCTCGACCGACGGGGGGAGCGGGGACCCGGCCAGGGCCGCCAGCATCGCCGAGGGCCGGAACGCACGGGTCGGCGCCGTCCGCAGACTGGTGACGTCCCACACCGCCGAGGCCGCCGCGTAGGATCCCGTCGCCGCCCTCATCAGGCGCCGCGTGTACGCCGTCACCACGCGGTCGGCCGCGGTCGGCCGGCCGCCCCGCACCCCCGGATACAGCACGTCCTGCCCCACCGCCAACGACCACGCCGGGTCCGCCGCGCGCGCCGCCCCCCGCACCACCCGCCGGCCCAGACCGGGCGCGCCGAGCCCCCCGCCCCGCCCCAGTTCCCGGCTGAGGACCCGCGCACCGAACGCGGCCACCGACATCCCGTGCCCGTACGCCGGATTGAACGTGGCCAGCGCGTCCCCGAGTACCAGGAACCCCTCCGGCCACCGCGGCATCCGCTCCAGGTACCGCCGCACATTGCTCGTCGACCGGCTCAGGTGCACGTCCGTGAGCGGCTCCGCACCGGAGATCAGCCGCCCCACGATCGGGTCCGGCAGATCGAGCGCGTACCGCAGGAACCCCGCCGGATCCGCCGGCGGCTCACCGCCCCGCGAGCCGCCGCAGCTCACCAGCCAGCGGCCCCCCTCGATCGGCATGACCATCGCGCTCCGCGCCGGCCGCGACACGTACGGGTTGGCCTGCACGACCGTCAGCGGGAACCGCTCCGCGCCCTTGGGCACCCGGTACACGCGCGACGCGTTGACCAGGCCGGAGTCCACCGCCCGCTCCTCCACGCCGGTCAGCCCGAGCCCGTCCAGCCAGCTGACGACCCGCGTGCCGCGTCCGCTCGCGTCGACGACCAGGTCCGCCTCCAGGTCCGTGTCCCCGCCGGGCGCCGCGATCCGCACCCCGCGCACCCGCCCCGCGGAGCCCGTCAGCCCCACCACCGCCGCCTTGCGGACCTCCACCGGCACCTGTTCCCGTACCGTCGTGCGCACCGCCCAGTCCACCAGCGCCCGGCTGCACGTCACCATCGCCGGGCCCTCGCGCCGCCACCGCCGCAGCCAGCCCTCGGACGTGAGCGCCAGCATGCCCGAGCTGAGCGGGATCTCGTGGGCCCCGGCGGCGAGCAGCCGCGCGCGCAGCCCCGCGCCCGGCAGCAGCTCCTCCATGGCGTCCATGCCGCCCGCCATCAGCAGATGCGCGTGCCGCCCCTGCGGCAGCCCCCTGCGGTGCTCCGGGCCGTCCGGCAGCGCGTCGCGGTCCAGGACGATCACCTCGTCCGCTCCCGCACGGGACAGCACCGCCGCGGCCAGCATGCCGGCCAGGCCGGCACCGATGACGACAGCTCTACGCGACATGGGGCTCCTCGGGTTCGGTCACGGTCGGGGCAGGCGGCGCCGCGCCCCCGCGCGCGGCGGGAGGGCGGTGCAGCTCCTGCGCCAGCTCCACCAGTCCGCCGGTGCCGGAGACCTCGGTGGCGTGCAGCCGGTACGTACCGGCGGTCTCGGGCGGTTCCTCGCGGGCGGCGGCCCGGCGCGCCGCGTCGGCGAGCATGGCCGCCTCCGCCGCCAGCCGCGCCTCGTGGGGGGAGCGGCCCGCGCGCAGGGCGGCGTCCCGGGCCCGCTCGCGGAGCCGATGGTCGAAGTACGGCGCCAGTGCGAGCAGCGCGTCGTGGATCGACACCTCGCGCCACTGCAGCCGCGCCCGCGGCAGCTGCCACCAGGCGACCTGCGGCTTGGGCGCGGTCGGCACCGACCCCACCAGCGACCACAGCGGGCCCAGCCGCCGGTAGTCGCCGAGACCCCGCCACTGCGCGAGGACGGACGGCAGCAGCCTCGGCAGCGCGAACCCGGCCGACCACAGCAGCGCGGCCAGCGCGGCCATCGGCGGGGCGACCGTGGTGGACAGGAAGTCCAGGTCATGGCCCGACCAACGGGCCGCCACCGCCGTGTACTTGGTCAGCTGGAACCCCACCACGTCCAGCAGCGCCCCCACGAGGATCAGCCGCAGCCCGGTCCGCAGCAGTCCGTCGACCTCGCGCCCCCACTTGACGCAGACGACGCACATCACCAGCATCGCCGCGCTGTGCCCGATCAGGTACAGCAGGATCATCTCCCGCATGAACGGGGTGGTGGCGTAGTACGTGTCGAGGTCCGTCAGCCGCTCGGCGTCCGCCTCGGCGAGCGCGAACAGGACGACGATGGCGGCCACCAGCAGGCCGTAGGCGGCCACGCTGCGCAGCACCATGCGCCGCACCCGCTCCCGCGACCCGCCCCGCCAGTTGATCAGCAGCACCAGCACCGCGCAGCTGTACGCGGAGAGCATCCCGTAGGTCAGCGGGGCCCCGAAGTTGGGGACGCCGGTGAGGGAGTTGACGGCGGCCAGGGTGGCCGGGGCGGCGCACACGAAGACCAGGGCGCCCAGGGCGATCGCGGCGCAGGTGGACAGGGTGAGCGGGTTGCGCGGGGCGGCCGTGCGCGGGCGGCGGAACAGCAGCACGGACGTCATCCCGAAGACGAAGGCCGCCAGGTAGACGACGAGGCTCATACCGGCCGGCTCCTCTCGTCCGGGGCCCGGTTCACGCGGTCCCCGCCGTGGTCGTACGGCTCGGCACCGCGGCGGCCGCCGGCGCCGGGGCCGGGCCGGCCAGCGCGTCGGCGATCCGGACCAGGACGGCCGGTTCGGGCGCCCGGCCCGGAAGCCGGCCGCCGTCGCGCGGCGGGACCCGGCGCCCCGGCTCCGCCTCGTCGCGCACCGCCGCGGTGATCACGGCCGCCCACGCGGCGGCCTCCGCGCGCTCCGCCTCCCCCGTCGCCGCCAGCACACCGGCGCGGGTCCGGTCGTACAGCTCCCGGTCGAAGTAGGCGTCCAGGTGGCTCAGTGCGTTGTGGACACTGGTCTGCCGCCACATCAGCCGTGTCGTGGGGGAGGCGAGCCCGGGCCGGGGCAGCCGCAGCGCCCGGCGGGTGAGGAGGTCGTCCAGGGCCCGCTCCAGCGGTTCCAGCCGGGCGTACGTCCGCCGCGCCCGACGCCACTCGGCGACCCGGGGCGCCGCCAGCGGCACCAGCACCCCGACGACCGTCAGCAGGGCGCCGAGCCCGGCGGCGGCCGGGGAGACGGTGGTGCCCAGCCGCGACCAGTCCCGCCCGGACCAGCGCGCGCCCACCGCGACCAGCTTGGCCACGCTGTACCCGGCCCCGCACAGCGAACCGGTCCCGAGCAGCGTCAGCCCCGCCCGCAGCCCGCCTCGCACCCGGCGTGCCCAGCGCAGCGACGACACGGTGGTGACGGTCACCGCGGTGAGGTGCGCGACCAGGTACAGCACGATCATCTGGGCGATGAACGGCGTCGTCGCGTAGTAGGTGTCCAGGTCGGTACGGCGCTCCACGGGCGCCTCGCCGAGCGTGAACGTCACCGCGATGCCGAGCACGACCACGGCGTAGGCGAGCAGCCAGCGGCGGACGGTGCGGCGCACCCGGGGCCCGCCGCGCCAGTGCACGACGAGGACCTGGGACGCGGCGCAGTACCCGGTGATCGCCACGTAGGTGACCGGCGCCGCGAGGTTCGGCACGTCGCCGATCCGGTTGACGGCGCCGACCGTCGGCGGCGCCCCCAGGAAGAAGCACAGCCCCGCGAGGCCCAGCACCGCGCAGATCGTCCGCAGGTACGGGTCGCGCCGGTGCCGCAGCAGATCGGGGGCCTTCACCAGCAGGCCGAGCCACAGCACCCCGCAGCTGACGTAGTTGAGCAGGCCGTTCACCGCTTCGTCCCGCGGTGGTTGAGCGCGGCCCCGATGCGTCCGGCGAGGTCCCGCGGGTCCCCGGGGCCGCCGCCCTCCGCGGCGTACACCGAGTCGGTGGAGGCCTCCAGCCAGGTGCGCAGCCGGCGGCCCATCAGCATGCCGAAGCGGTCGGCCTCCTGTTCCTCGGCCAGGCTGAAGTCGGTGCGGGCGGCGACCGGTCCGGGCCGCCCGCCGGCGTGTGCCGGCCGGCGGTTCATGTGCCACACCTCGTGGCAGAGGATCACGATCTGGTGCCACACGGCGGCCCGCTCGTCGACGACCACGTCGTCGTGGTGCTCGCGCTCCAGCCACAGCCCGCTCGCCGTGTGCGGGGGGAACGCCGCCCGGTGGACGACCACGTCCCGTCCCCGCCAGGCGCTGACGGAGGCGACCAGCGCCTCGAACAGGACCTCGGGGTCCGCCGGGACCGCCACCCGGATGGGGTCGATGAGGGCGTCAGCGAGACGACGCATCTCCTTCCCTGTACGCACCGCTGTCTCCCTGTTTTCCTGGGTGCCGCCCGGTCACCTGTGCAATATGCCAAGTCGGGTGCCGTCCCGGCCAGTTCCGTGGGCGACGCGGTCACTCGGCGACCGCCGCGGCGCCCCCGGGCGCCGCGGCGAGCGCGCGGACCTCCCGGATCAGTTCGGGGTGGCGCAGGGCGCGCGAGACGGCCCCGATCTCGCGCAGCAGCTCGGTGGTGTCGAGTTCGTGGCCGCGGTGCGCACCGGTCCCGGCCTCGACGGCGTCGAGGATCACCACGGCCGCGGCGAGCGCCCGCGCCCGCTCCGGCGGGAGACCGAGGCCCAGGGCGGCGGCGTACGACCGCTCGCGCAGCCGCTCGTCGGTGCGGCGGGCCAGCGGCAGCAGGACGTCCCGGATGAACGTCTCGCGGCGGGTCAGGCGCAGTTCGGGGCCGGCGCGCAGCACGAACGGCAGGCCGGAACCGTGCACGGACCTCATCAGCGCGTACAGGGGCCGCAGCCGGCGGTGGGCCAGGCGCAGCCGCCAGCGCTCGTGCAGGTACTGGCCGGCGTGCGGCAGGATGAAGCCGACCGCGATCGACACCGCGGACGCGCACGCCAGCGCCGGGGCCACGTTCAGACTGAGCCAGTCCAGGTCGTTCCCGGTCCAGCGCGCCCCCACGGCCGTGAGCTTGGCGGCGTCGAAGGCCAGGTTCAGCGCGTATCCCACGCCCAGGAACTTCAGTCCCCAGCGCAGCCAGGCGTCGAGTCCGTCGGCGCGGATCCAGTTCCAGATCAGCTTCGAGGTGATGAGCACGGCGGTGGTGTGCGCGAGGAGGTACAGCAGGATCTCCTCGCGCATGAACGGCGTCGTCGCGTAGTAGGTGTCCAGGTCCCGGGTGCGCTCCACGGGCACGTCCGCGAGGACGAACAGCACCCACAGGGCGACGATCACGCCTCCGTACGCGCAGAGCACCCGGCGGGTGGCGCGGCGGGTGGAGGCGGAGTGCTCGGGCGGCCCGTCGCGCCAGGCGACGATCAGCACCAGGCAGGAGCCGCAGAAGGCGGTCAGCAGCGAGTACACCCAGGGCGCGGAGATGTTCGGCACGCCCGTGACCCGGTTGACCCACGCGATGGTCGACGGGGCGACGAACACGAACACCGCGCAGGCGAGCAGCAGCAGCCCGCCGACCGCGCGCAGCAGCGGATCGTTCCACAGCCGGATGATCGTCGGCAGTTTGATCGCCAGGGCGGCGGCGAGGACGACGGCCGGGATCCACCAGAAGGACGTGTAGAACGCGCTGAGGAACGAGGCCGGACCCACGGCCGCGTCCGCGAACCCCATCCCGCCCCCTCGCTCCCACCGGCCGCCGAAACCAAGGCCGTTCGAGCCTACGCCGGACGTGTCCGCGTCGTGCGGGGAACGTCCGCGGGAAGTCCCGCCACGAGTTCTTGTCCGATCCATTGACGCGCCGGTCCATCGCCCTTACGGTCCGTTCGAAGTTACGGGCGTCATTCGATATTTCGAACAATCGACGAACGGGTGGGGCAGGGCATGGGACGACCTGGCCTGGATCGCAGGCAACTCCTCGCCGGACTGGGCGGGTTGACCGTCGCCGGGAGCTTGGGCTTCGCGGCGCTCGGGCGTGAACAGCACGTACAGGATCAAGGTCGGCCGCTCGGCATCGGTCACCGGCCCGTACGTGGACAGCAGGGGCACCCCGATGCTGGAGGGCGGCGGCGACCTCCTGCCGGCCGGCCACGGCAGGCACGTGGGCACGGGCGGCCAGTCGGTCCTCCGTGACGAGGGCCGGGACGTTCTGGCGTACCGCTATCACGACGCGGATGACGAAGGCACGCCAAAGCTGGGGACGAACACCCTGAACTGGCGGAGAGGCGGCTGGCCCTCCGTCCAATAGGGGCGCGGGGCCGTGTCGATGTGCGGCTCCGCCGCGCGGGCGCGACCGGCCCTCCACCCAGCCGCAGACGAGACCGAACCCCCGAAAGGAAGAAATTGCGCACCGCCCGTTTCACCCTGGACCCCGCCTTCACCGTAGGTGAGGTGAACCCCCGTATCTTCGGCTCGTTCGTAGAACATCTGGGCCGCTGCGTGTACACCGGCATCTTCGAACCCGACCACCCCACCGCGGACGCGGAAGGCCTCCGCCGGGACGTCCTGGACCTCGTCAGGGAGCTCGGCGTCACCGCGGTCCGCTACCCCGGCGGCAACTTCGTCTCGGGCTACAAGTGGGAGGACTCCGTGGGCCCCGTGGAGGACCGCCCCCGCCGCCTCGACCTCGCCTGGCGCTCCACCGAGACCAACCGCTTCGGCCTCTCCGAGTACATCGCCTTCCTGAGGAAGATCGGCCCCCAGGCCGAGCCCATGATGGCCGTCAACCTCGGCACCCGAGGCGTCGCCGAGGCCCTGGAGCTCCAGGAGTACGCCAACCACCCCTCCGGCACGGCCCTGTCGGACCTGCGCGTCGAGCACGGCGACAAGGACCCGTTCGGCATCCGCCTGTGGTGCCTCGGCAACGAGATGGACGGCCCCTGGCAGACCGGTCACAAGACCGCCGAGGAGTACGGCCGCATCGCCGCCGAGACCGCCCGCGCCATGCGCCAGATCGACCCCGGCGTCGAGCTGGTCGCCTGCGGCTCCTCCGGCCAGTCCATGGAGACCTTCGCCGCGTGGGAGGCGACGGTCCTCGAGGAGACGTACGACCTGGTCGACTACATCTCCCTGCACGCCTACTACGAGCCGCTCGACGGCGACGTCGACTCCTTCCTCGCCTCCGCCGTCGACATGGAGTCCTTCATCGAGAACGTGGTCGCCACCTGCGATTACGTCGGCGCCCGCCTCAAGTCCAAGAAGAAGATCGACCTCTCCTTCGACGAGTGGAACGTCTGGTACCTGTCCCGGACCGAGGCCCAGGTCAGCGCCCTGGACTGGCCCGAGGCCCCGCGTCTGCTGGAGGACAACTACAGCGTCACCGACGCCGTCGTCTTCGGCTCGCTCCTGATCGCCCTGCTCCGGCACGCGGACCGCGTCACCGTGGCCTGCCTCGCCCAGCTCGTCAACGTGATCGCCCCGATCATGACCGAGCCCGGCGGCCCGGCCTGGCGGCAGACGACGTTCTTCCCGTTCGCCCAGGCATCGAAGCACGGCCGGGGCGAGGTGCTCGACGTCCGCGTGGACTCACCGACGTACGGGACGAAGAAGTACGGCGAGGCCGACCTGCTGCACGCCACCGCCGTGCGCGCCGAGGACGGCACGGTCACCGTCTTCGCCGTCAACCGCAGCCGCACCGGGTCCCTGCCGCTGGAGGTCGCCCTCAACGGCCTCGACCTCACCTCGGTCGTCGAGCACAGCGCCCTCGCGGACGCCGACCCCGACGCCCGCAACACCCTCGCCGAGCCCGAGCGGGTCACCCCCCACCCGGTCGACGGCACGACCCTGGACGACGGCCGGCTCTCCGCCGTCCTGGAGCCGCTGTCCTGGAACGTGATCCGGCTGGCGTGAGCCGCCGGAGCGGTGGACTCACCTCCCCGGCGAGTCCACCGCCTCCACCGGGACCCCGCCCAGCGCCGCGCCCAGCAGCGTCAGCCGTACGTCGCGCGGGCCCGAGGGCGTGGTCCCGTCGGACAGCACCGCCAGGGCCAGTGTGTTGGTCCCCTGTGTGCGCAGGATCCCGTTCGGCAGGACGAAGGTGTGCTGGGGGCCCACATCGTTGATGTACTGGCCCATGTTCCAGCCGTTGAGGAAGATCTGGACCCGGTAGGCGCGCTCCGGGTCGTCGTCGATCGTGAGTCCGATCGAGGCGTCCACGTCCGCGTCGACGTCGAGCCGGAAGTCCGTCCGGTACCAGGTCACCCCCTGCCGCCGCTCCTCCCGGGGGAACTCCGCGCCCGGCCACTCCCGGTCGTCGAACCCCGGCAGGTGCCAGCCCTCCCGCTCCCCGTACAGCCCGCCGTTGTTCAGCGGTCCGCGCACTCGGTCCGGCGCCGCGGCGCCCCGGATCCGCCACTCCACGTCCCGGGACGCGCCCCCGAACCGGGCCGACACGAGCCCGCGCGCGGCCTTGTGCGTGTCCTTCGCCCGCTCGTCCCCGTCGTGCTGCATCGGCCGTACCAGCACCGACAGCACGTGCGGGCCCCGCTCGCGCCACTCCTCCGGCACGTCGAAGGAGGCCGTCGCCGTCCACGTGCCCCGCCGGGCGGTGTCCTCGTCCGGCGCCGGCATGCGGTGCGCGCCCAGCGGGCGGCCGTCCAGCCAGGCCATCAGCAGCCCCTGCGTACCGGTGCTGTAGGACAGCGACACGGACGTGACGCCGCGGGTGTCCGCGAACCGCCCCCGGTACCAGACGTCGCCGTAGTGGAAGCCGTGGTCGTCCGCGAAGAGGACGGGACCGCCCCCGGGCACGGGCGTGGTGCTGTGCGACGAGGCGAGACCGGCGGCCGGCCACGCCGAGTCGTCGAAACCGGCCTCGGACTCCGGGTTCTCCGCCCGCCGGCGCCAGCCCTCCAGCGCGGGCAGCCGCACCTCGGGCGCGCCCGGCAGCAGCCCCTCCATCAGCAGGCTCCCGGCCCGGCTGACATGGGTGCGCACCGGCCGCCCGTTCCAGGTCACGGCGGTGATCCCGCGCGGTGCCCACACCTCCAGGCCGGTCTCGCCGACGAGGTCGCCGACGAGATGGGCGGTGGAGCCGCGCAGGGTGACCGAGCGCAGCAGCGCCGGGCCGTAGACCAGCACCGGACCGGACGGGGTCTCGTACGGCCACAGGCGCAGCGCGGTCGCGTCGTCGGCGAACAGCAGCACCATGGGCGTCTCGGAGTCCCCGCCCACGAGCAGCACCCGGCTCAGCCCGCCCACGCCCAGCGGCACCACGACGTTCAGCCTGCCCCGGTCGTAGGACCAGCCGGGCTCGTCGTCCAGCCGGTAGGTGAGCGGCTCGGTGTCGCAGTCCAGCGCGACCTGCGCCGTCTCACCGCTGCGGCCCGTGAACAGGGCGATGTCCTGCCGTCCGACGGTCGTGTTCAGCATGGGCTGCGCGGTGGTGTACGCCAGTCTCCGCCGGCCCAGTGCCAGCCCGGTGGCGAGCAGCTTGGCGTCCCGCGCGCCGACGGTGACGGGGACGTCGACGCCGGTGCCGGGCAGCATCGATTCGACCGGCTCCCCGGAGTCGTTGTGCAGGACGTACACCTGGGCGCCGGTGTCCGGATTGGCCAGGTGGCGCACCCTCAGCCGGTCGTCCTCGGCCCGCACCTCCCGCGCCGGGTCCAGCCGGGCGAGGTCGGGCACGGTCCGCAGCAGATGGCCGAGCTGCTGGAGCGCGGCCAGCTTCGGCGTCGGCCGGCGGCCCTCGTCGATCGCCGCCCCGTGGTCGTACGAGGTGTAGACGCCCGGCGAGGGCAGCCAGCCCCACGAGGTCCCGCCGAACGCCACGCGGACGTTGTGCACCGTGACGCCGTCGGCGAGGCTCGCGAGGTGGTCGCGCCGCTCGCGGGCCGCGTCGTACGCGCGCCGCACCTCCGCGTACCCCTTGCCGCCGGAGGCGGCCCCGCCCCACGGGTCGGCCGCCCCGCCGGCCGCCCCGGCCAGGACCCGGGGCGCTTGCCGGCCGGTCCCGAGGTCGCCGAAGCGCCCGTCCGCGTGGAACAGCGGTACGTCGATGCGGTCGGCGCGCGCCTTGTCGTACAGGTGGGTCAGGTAGGCCCGCCCGGCCGGGTCGTCGGCGAGGACCTCGATCCCGTCCTCGAACTGGTACAGCAGCACGGTGCCGCCGCCCGCGGTGAACAGGTGCCGGACGGCGATGCGGTTGACGGCGCTCAGCCACGCGTCGACGTGCCGCAGGTACTCCGGGTCGGTGGTGCGGGCACGGCCCCCGGTGGCCGTCAGCCACCCGGGGAAGCCGCCGGCGTCGAGATCGGCGGACCCCAGGTACGGGCCGGGACGCAGGATGACGTACAGCCGCTCCTCGGCGGCCGTGGTCAGGAAGAGGTCCAGGTCCCGCACCCCGGTGAAGTCGTACTGTCCGGGCGCGGGGGAGTGGTGGTTCCACGGCACGGGGACGCTGACCGCGTTGCACCCGCCCGCGCGCAGCTTCTGCAGCACGTCCCGCCACAGGGACGGGCTGGGCAGCCGGAAGGGGTGCATCTCGCCGGACCACAGCACCAGGCGCCGGCCGTCGACCAGCAGCGAGTACCGGTCGTGGCCGATGTGGTGCCGCTTGCCGTCCGCGCTCGGGGGAGGGGGCGGCGGACCCGTCGGCACGTCGCGCGGCCCGTGCGTGCCGGTCGCCGCCCCGCCGCTGCCGGCCAGCGCGAGACCGAGCGCCGCCGTACCGGCCAGGGCGGTGAAGGTACGCCTGCTGAGCTCCAAGGGAGCGCCTCCTGTAGTGCTGCCACACGGGGTGCCGGTGGGTCATTGTCCACGAACCGGCACTCCCGCGTTCACCTGAGGGTCCCGTTGCGCCTGGTTCCTCCCGTTTCGGTGGGGTGGAAGTGAATGGCCGGAGTTCACCCTGTCCACCGGTCGCGGGGCTCCGTACGATGCGAGCGCTCCCGGCCCTCACCGCGCCTCCATGCCTCCTTCACGGGTCCGGGAGCGCGTGTGCGTGCGTTTTTGGCATGTACATGACCCTTCAATCACCCCCCACCGAAGGATGGAGAACCATGGCTGGTGGACTGCTCCTGAGCGCGGCGGCGGCCGCGCTCCTCACCGCCGCGTTGCCCGCGCACGACCCGTCGGCCGGTTTCGAGGACCCGCCGCCGGACAAGATCGTCATCAAGGTCGCCACGGTGAACGGCTCGGGATGCCCCGCGGGTACGGCGGCCGTCGCCGTCTCGGCCGACAACACCGCGTTCACCGTGACGTACAGCGACTACCTCGCGCAGGCCGGCGGGAACTCCGCCCCCACGGCCTCCCGCAGGAACTGCCAGCTCAGCCTGCTGGTGCACGTCCCGCAGGGCTTCACCTACGCCATCGCCGGCGCGGACTACCGGGGCTTCGCCTCGCTCCAGCCCGGCGCGAGGGGCACGCAGCGGGCGTCGTACTACTTCCAGGGCTCCTCGAACACGGAGTACCGCACCCACCCCTTCGCGGGCCCCTACGACGACAACTGGCAGGCCACGGACGAGACCGACTGGGCCCAGCTGGTCTACGCGCCCTGCGGGGTCCAGCGCAACTTCAACATCAACACGGAGCTGCGGGTGAGCGCGGGCGCCTCGTCCTCCGACGAGGTCAGCTTCATGACCATGGACTCGACGGACGGGGACATCAGCACCGTGTACCACCTCGCGTGGAAGGAGTGCCCGCAGGACTGACCGGCCGCCGGGGGCGGGCGGGCCGGCGCGGATCCGCGGGCCCGCCCGCCGTGCCCGCGGCGGGGATCAGTCCCCGGCGTCGTGGCCGCGCAGATGGAGCGAGCGCAGGGCCGCCTCGAGGGCGAAGCGGCGGTCGGGGTCGGTGAGCCGGTCGCCCAGGTGGGCGTCCAGGTTCCGCAGGCGGTAGCGGACGGTCTGGGCGTGGACGCCCAGTATCCCGCCGACCTGCTCGGCGGGCGCCCGGGTGGAGACGTGGACCCGGAGCGTCTCGACGAGCCGGCGGCGCCGGCCGGCGGGCAGCCCGTCGAGCGGGGCCAGTTCGCGGGCCGCGAGCTGGTCGACGAGGGCGGGGTCGGACAGCAGCCACAGCGTGATCAGGTGGTCCTCGCAGCGGACCAGCGGGGCGTCGGGCACCACGCCGTCGTCGACGAACTGGAGCACGCGGCGCGCCCAGCGGACGGAGTCGGCGGCCTGCGCGAGCGGCACGGTCAGGCCCACCGCGGCGCGGGTGCCGGACAGGGCCGTGCCGAGCATCGCCAGGCGTTGCGGGGTGAGGTCCCCGGGGACGAGCAGGTGCGGCTGCGGGATGTCGAGGTCGGCGAGGACGTCGCCGTCGAGAGCCGCCTGGATGGGGGCCGGCGCCGGGGGACGGAGGGCGACGAGGGTGCACGTGCGGGGGAGTTCCCAGGCGGCGGCCTCGCACAGTTCGGAGACGGTCGTCTGGGGCAGCGGCGACGAGGCCAGGATCAGGTGCAGTAACCGTCTTCGCAACGCGAAGACCTCGGACGCGGCCCGCTCCCGCACCTCCGCGTACCCCTCGCGGGTGACCGCCTCCAGCTCCTCGACGTACGAGAAGAGGGCGTCCGCGAAGGCGAGGATGAGGGCGGGGGAGAGGTTGTACTGCCTGCCCACCGACTTGGCCCGGCGCAGCGCGATGCGGGCGCCGAGCCGGTAGGCGCCCTGCAGGGTCTCCAGGTCGCGGCCCTCGTAGGCCTCCACCCGGCCGAACCTGCGCAGGAGTTCGTCCCGCAGTTCCGAGCTCCTGCCGGGGTCGGCCACCCGGTCCACGAAGGCGACCAGGGCCTGTTCCACGCCCTGGCGGACCGCGTCCCCGTTGGGGCCGTTGAGCAGCCGGCCGTACACCGGGTAGGCGCGGGTGACCTCGGCCCGTATCTCGTTCAGCAGCCCCGGCAGTTCCGGCCGTATGAAGGCCGCGAACTTCCGGGGCAGGGGCTCGAGCGGTTCACCGACCTCCGGGGACCGTGTGATCGAGGGCATGAGTCACCTCTTGCTCTGCGACGTGTCCGGCGGGGTGGCCGGGCGGGCGTCGTCCGGCCGGGTGGCGGACGGCGCCCGGACCGGTCCACCAGATCATGCCGGTCTGAAAAGCTGAAGCTAAATCAACTTTCTTTTCCTGTACACGGGTTGAGCAGAATTGCCTCGCCGTCGCACGGGCCGGCCGCCGTAACGGCCGGGAACCGCTGCCGCGTGGCCGTTACCCGACGGCGGAGTGCCAGTTCTCCGCGAGCACCCGGCCGGCCTCGGGGGCGACGGTGCCGGGCGCGTTGAGGCCGGCGAGGTGGGTCCGGGTGTCGTTGAGGGTGAGGCTGTTGTTCCCGGCGGCGGAGGGCAGCCCGGTCTTCGCGTTGACCGCGGCGTTGATCAGGCCGACGTTCAGGCCGCAGCCGGTGGCGCCGGGGACCGCGAAGGAACTGTCGTTCTGGGTGGCGCCGGTGAGGGCGATCCGGCTCATCTCGCCGGATTCGTCGGACGTGCCGTCGCCCCGGAAGAAGCTCATCCCGAACTCGGGGTAGGTGCGGTTCTCCGGGCGCAGGAGGATGGGGTGGGAGGCCGTGCCGATGTAGCACTTGCCGCCCAGGAGCGGGTTCTCCAGGTGGATGCGGACCGGCAGGGCGACGATGGGCATGTCGGTGAGGACGCCCGCGGTCTGGTCGAAGGCGTAGGGCGAACCGACGGACTCCATGGTGGCGGTGATCTTGTTGAGGGTGGAGCCCTCGAGCGTCTCGCACAGGGACGTGATCACGGGGATGCTGCTCGGGCACATCAGGCCGAGCAGGCCGCCGGGCACGGTGGCGGAGTCGGCGACGAGCGCGCCGGAGGGCGGGGCGACGACGCTGCTGGTGCCGTCCGCGTTCTGGACGATGCCCATCTGCAGGTTGGTCCTCCCCGTGACCACGGTGGTCTTGCCCAGCTTGATGGAGCCGCCGGCGGAGGTGGAGACCACGCACTGCGGGGTCTTGTCGAAGCCGTCGGCGGCCAGCATCGCCGGGGCGTCCACGGGGCAGCGGGTGAAGGGGGCCCACTCGCCGTTCAGCACCGGCTCGGCGGCGGTCGCGGTGCCGAGGGAGGCGAAGGCGCCGAGCGCGGTCAGGGCGGAGACGGTGGCGATCCTGGTGCGGGTGGTGAGCAGGGGCATGGGTGGTGGCCTTCCGTGGAGGAGGGAGGAGGAGCGGCTCAGCGTTCGGGTACGGGGATCACGTACGGCTGCAGGTCGCGGGTGCACTGGGGTGCGTTGAACTCGTCTCCGAACACCGGGTTGGCGATGCTGCAGGTCTGGCCCTGGACCTGCTTGAGGAGGTTGCCGGGGCCGGAGACGGAAGCCGTGAGGAGGCGGTCGAGGTTCTCGCCGCCGGCGTCGCAGCCGGTGAAGGCCGGGACGGTCGTCTCACCGGACAGGGAACCGCCGGACAGGAGCAGGTAGCCGGTGGCCGGCAGGCCGAGGTCCTGTTCGCCCCTGCCGTACAGCACCAGGTGGTCACCGGGATGGTTCGCGGGATCCGGGTCGGCGGAGGTGAGGGACGTCTCGGTCCTGCAGCCGGGGCCGACGTCCAGGGGGGTTCCGTTGACCTCGAGGGCGGTCACCCGCAGGACCAGCGGGGCCCGGACGTAGGTGTCCGTGATCGTCCTGAAGTCGGACCAGCGCATCTTGATGCGCGAGTCGATGGTGATGGGGCCCGTCTGCTCCAGCACCATGGTGGCCGTCACGGGGGTGAAGCCGAACGTCAGGAAGGTGCTCTCGAAGGGGGGCGTCTGCTTGCGTCCCTCGTAGTGGAAGTCGGCCGTCGACGCGGTGTCGAAGATGAGGTACTCCGGGTCGGGAGGGCCGTCCACGGGGTTCCCCTGCTCGATCAGCATGCAGGACGGCGGCAGGAGCGAGGCGCCCTTCAGCTTCCTCACGTTGGTGTAGCCCGTGACGTAGGCGTTCAGCGACGCAGGCGTGGGCGGGTGCGCGTCGTCGTAGCGGCACGGCGGCGCGTCGCGGTCCGCGGCGGCGCCGGGCGGGTCCCCCGCCGCCTTCGGGGCGCGGTCGCCCTGGCGGTCCTGCGGTGCGCCCGGTGTTCCGGAGGAGGGGGCGGGTGCCTTGGGGGCGGAGCCGGACGGGGACGGTGAGCCGCTCGGGCCGGCCGTGTCCGTACCGACCCGGACGGTGGCCAGCAGCCCGTCCTTGGGGGTGTCCTCGGCGGGGGAGCAGTCGAGGGTCAGCGTGCCGGGGCCGGCGGCGGTCCCGTCCGCGGCGCCGAGCTCCAGGTCGACGGCGAGGTTCCCGGCGGAGAACGTCAGATCGCCGTCGCTCCGCCCGGTCACCGACGGGACGTCACCCGTCGCGGTCAGCGTCAGCGGTCCGGCTCCGGGAAGGGCGGCCGGCTCCGCGGCGCCGTGCCAGGTGGCCTCGGCGGCGGCCTCGTCCTGGGCGACGCCGACGGTGAGGCGGGTGGCGGCCCGCGCGGTGGCGGCCTCGAGCGCGGTGAGGTCCGCGACCGCGTCCGCCGGCAGTTCCACCGTGGTGGTGACGTCGACGGGCGAGATCGCCTCGCCCGCCTCCACCCGGTCCGGGAACGCCGCCGAGACCCGTACCCCGACGGGCTGCCGTCCGGACGGGAGCGCGCAGACGTAGCGGAGTTCGGCGTCCACCTCCTGGGTGCCCGCGGCGGACGCCGCGGCCGGGACCGTGGCGGCGAGCACGACGAACGCGCCGATCGCCGCGCTCCTGGCACGGACCCGCGACGGCCGTGGCGCGGCGGCTCGTTGGCCTTTCATACGACTCCACTCGAGTAGGGGAGGGCCGGCGTCCGCCGGACGTGGCGCAGCGCCCGCGTCCGCCCGGCCGGGAACGCCGGCCGGGCGGACGCGGACGGGTGGCGCCCTACGGGTTGGAGCCGACGATGGCCGGGGTGACGCCGTTCGACGCCTTGATGGCGTAGTTGCCCTTGAAGACGGGCTTGGTGGCGGTCGTGACCACCGCACCGCAGTTGACGGGGGCGGGGTTGGAGCTGACGGCCAGGTCACCGGAGACGCTGCTGACGGCCAGGATGCCGGTGGAGTTGGTGTAGGTGGACGTGGCCTTGCCCGTCACCGTGAACTTGCAGGCCCCGGCGGTCACATTGGCCTTGACGTTGCCGATGTAGCCCTTGGTGACGCCGGTCGAGGCGGTGTAGTCCTGCGCGACGACGGTCCAGGGGGTGACCGCCGTGGTGGTGACGTTGCCCAGGACACTGGTGCACGGCGCCCCGGAGGTGCCGAAGTTGATGGCGTTGATGGTGGCGACCGTGGCCGGGTTGCCCGTGGTGCTCGCCATGCCGCCCGAGGCGCTCGAGGTCGTGCACGTCATCGGGATGGTGGCGGTCAGCACGATGTTGCCGACGTTCGTCGCCGTGTAGCTGCCCGTCGGGGTGACGGTCCACACCGTGGACGGCGCCGCCGAGGCGGGGGAGAGGGTGAGGGCGAACGCGGCCGTGGCCGCACCCGCCACGACAGCGGCCCTTCTGAGGGTTTTCTTCATGGCTGGGGGAGTCTCCTCGTGGATTGACCGGCAGAGATGGGCCGTGGCCGAAGCGTTCGAGGGGCGGCCGTGCGGCCCGCGGCTCGGTGTTCCCTGTCCGCGAGCCATGACGTTACTTGCGGGAAACTTAGCCGAACAATGCCGCCGTTCATGATTCTTTGAAAAGCGAAACCAACTGTTCCCGGGGTGAGCGGTTCGCGGGCCGTCTTGCTCACCTGACGTCAATGCCGAGATTTTCGGCCGACGTCCGGAAGTGTTCCGTGGAACGTCCGCCGTGGAGCCGTTCCGCTCACCCGGTGACAGTTTCGAGGGTGTGTTCTGTGTGCGCCGTGACAGGTTTTCCGTGGCTGGAGTCGGTCCCCCGGAAAACTCGGATTCCACTCTTGCCCGTCAAGGTTACTCGGCCGTAACGTGCCGGTGTGGTGCTCGGTTCCAGGTCGGTGGCCCCCGTCGGCCGGAGCCATGACGGATGCTTTCCGGCCGCGCCCTTCCACCGGGGCCGGACGTCCGTCGGCGGGGTCTCGCGAATCCACGCCCCCGGAGCCGCGAGGCCCCGTCTGTCTCCCCGGAGACAAGTACGGGTGCGGCATGTTGTCCGCGCGGTGACAAAGTCCGGAAAGCCGACGGGAAACCGCCGTCGCACCCGTTGTCAGTGCGTTCCGCGCCGACTTAACGTGCGCCGGCGACGCGCGTGAAGCCACACGTCCGCTGGAGGTGACATGGGAATCGAAGTCGTGGTCGAGGGCCTGACCAAGTCCTTCGGCAGGCAGAGCATCTGGCGGGACGTGACACTCACCCTTCCCGCCGGAGAGGTGAGCGTGATGCTGGGGCCGTCCGGCACCGGGAAGACCGTTTTCCTGAAGTCGCTCATAGGACTGCTCAAACCCGAGAAGGGCCGTGTCCTCATCAACGGGGTGGACATGGTGAACAGTCCCGAGAGGGATGTGTACGAGACCCGGAAACTGTTCGGGCTCATGTTCCAGGACGGAGCCCTCTTCGGGTCCATGTCCCTCTTCGACAACATCGCCTTCCCGCTGCGCGAGCACACCCGCAAGAAGGAGTCCGAGATCCGCCGCATCGTCATGGAGCGGATCGAGGTCGTCGGGCTGCTGGGCGCGGAGGGCAAGCTCCCGGGGGAGATCAGCGGCGGCATGCGCAAGCGGGCCGGCCTGGCCCGCGCGCTCGTGCTGGACCCGCAGATCATCCTCTGCGACGAGCCGGACTCCGGGCTCGACCCGGTCCGCACCGCCTACCTCTCCCAGCTGCTGATCGACCTGAACGCGCAGATCGACGCGACGATGCTGATCGTCACCCACAACCTCGACATCGCCGCCACCGTGCCGGACAACATGGGGATGCTCTTCCGGCGCGAGCTCGTCACCTTCGGCCCGCGCGAGGTGCTGCTCACCAGCGAGGAGCCGGTCGTGGCCCAGTTCCTCGCCGGCCGGCGCGAGGGCCCCATCGGGATGTCCGAGGAGAAGGACGCGGCCGCCCTCGCCGCCGAGGCGGACGCCGTCGGCGCCGCCGCGGCCCGGCCCCGCGCCATCGTCCCGCAGCTGGAGCCGTCGCCCGGCCTCCCGCCGCGCCGGGCCGTCGCCCGGCGGCGCGAGCGTGTCATGGGCATGATCGACCAGCTGCCGCCCGCCGCGCGCTCCGCCATCCGCCGGACCTACGAGCGGGGCGCCGGGGCGCCCACCCTGCCGCTGCCCGCCGCCGGGAGCGGCGCATGATCACCGGTGCGCTGCGGCAGACCGGACGGCTGTTCGCACTCGCCGCCGAAGTGGGCCGGGCCGTCTTCCGAAGACCCTTCCAGTTCCGCGAGTTCGTCGAGCAGTTCTGGTTCGTCGCGAGCGTCACCATCCTGCCCGCCGCCCTCGTCTCGATCCCCTTCGGCGCCGTCATCGCGCTCCAGGTCGGCTCCCTGACCCAGCAGCTGGGAGCCCAGTCGTTCACCGGGGGCGCCAGCGTCCTCGCCGTCGTCCAGCAGGCGAGCCCGCTCATCGTGGCCCTGCTGATCGCCGGCGCCGGCGGCTCCGCCATCTGCGCCGACCTCGGCTCCCGCAAGATCCGCGAGGAGCTCGACGCCATGGAGGTCATGGGCGTCTCGCCCGTGCAACGCCTCGTCGTGCCCCGGGTCCTGGCCACCATGGGCGTGGCGGTCCTGCTCAACGGCCTGGTCTCCGTCGTCGGCACCCTCGGCGGCTACTTCTTCAACGTGATCATGCAGGACGGCACCCCCGGCGCCTACCTGTCCAGCTTCTCCGCCCTCGCCCAGCTCTCCGACCTGTACATCAGCGAACTCAAGGCGCTGGTCTTCGGATTCATCGCGGGCATCGTCGCCGCCCACCGGGGCCTCAACCCGCGCGGCGGCCCCAAGGGCGTCGGCGACGCCGTCAACCAGTCCGTCGTCATCACCTTCCTCCTGCTCTTCTTCGTGAACATGGTGATGACGGGCATCTACCTCCAGATCGTCCCGCCGAAGGGAGGCTGAGGCCCGATGGCCTCCCCGCTCGCCCTGCTCGACCGCTCCGGCGACCACCTGCTCTTCTACGCCCGGGCGCTGCTGTGGGTCCCGCGGACCCTGCACCGCTACCTCAAGGAGGTGCAGCGCCTCCTCGCCGAGGTCGCCTTCGGCTCCGGCGGCCTCGGCGTCATCGGCGGCACCATCGGCGTGATGATCGCGATGACGCTCTTCACCGGAACCGTCGTCGGACTCCAGGGCTACGCGGCCCTCGACCAGATCGGCACGGCCGCGTTCACCGGATTCGTCTCCGCCTACTTCAACACCCGCGAGATCGCCCCCCTCGTCGCCGGACTCGCCCTCTCGGCGACCGTCGGCGCCGGCTTCACCGCCCAGCTCGGCGCCATGCGCATCAACGAGGAGGTCGACGCCCTGGAGGGGATGGGCATCCGCTCCATGCCCTACCTGGTCACCACGCGCATCATCGCCGGGGTCGTCGCCATCGTCCCGCTCTACGCGATCGGGCTGCTCTCCTCCTACCTGGCGTCCCGCTACGTGACCGTCCTGTTCAACGGCCAGTCCCGGGGCACGTACGACCACTACTTCAACCTGTTCCTCTCCCCGACGGACGTCCTGCTCTCGGTACTGAAGGTGCTGGTCTTCAGCGTGATGGTGATCCTCGCCCACTGCTACTACGGCTACCGCGCCACGGGCGGTCCCGCCGGCGTCGGCGTCGCCGTCGGCCGCTCCGTGCGCAACGCCATCGTGCTGATCAGCGTCACCGACTTCTTCCTGTCGCTCGCCCTGTGGGGCGCGACCACGACCGTGAAGGTGGCGGGGTGAGATGAGCACAGCGCGAGGCGAGACGCTGCGCCACCGGTGCGCCGGGGTGGTGTTCCTGCTGGTGCCCGCCCTGCTGGTCTGGCTGGCCGTCGCCGTCTACGACAAGAGGTTCACCGACTCCGACCCGGTGGTCGTCGAGACCGACGGCGTCGGCAACGAGATGCACCTGGGCGCCGAGGTCAAACTGCGCGGCGTCGTCGTCGGCGAGGTCCGCGCCATCGACGCCACCGGCGACGGGGCCCGGCTCACCCTCGCCATGAAACCCGGCGCCCTCGACCACGTCCCCTCCGACGTCCGCGCGCAGATGCTGCCGACCACCCTGTTCGGCGAGCGGTTCGTGGCCCTCGTACCGCCCGAGGCCCCCTCGGACCGGCCGCTGGCCGCCGGGGCCGTCATCCCCCAGGACCGCTCCGAGAACGCCGTCGAACTCCAGCAGGTCCTCGACGACGTCCTGCCGGTGCTCACCGCGGTCCAGCCGCAGAAGCTGTCCGCGACCCTGTCGGCCGTCTCACGGGCGCTGGAGGGACGCGGCGACCGGCTCGGCGACACGCTCGTGCGACTGGACGCGCACCTGAAGGAGTTCAACCCCCACCTGCCCACCCTCAACCGGGACCTCAAGCACCTCGTGAAGGTCGGCCATGTCTACGCGGACGCCGCACCCGACATCATCACGGCGCTCACCGACCTCACCACCACCAGCGGCACCCTCGCCGAGCAGGAGGCCGCGTACGCCGGCACCCTCGGCGCCACCACCCGGGCGGCCGAGGACATGACGGCCTTCCTGCGGAGGAACGAGGACACCATCATCCGGCTCAGCGCCACCGGCAGGCCCACCCTGGAGCTGCTCGCCGAGTACTCCCCCGCCTTCCCCTGCACCCTGCGCACCCTCGCCGAGTTCGTGCCCGCCATGGACAAGGCGCTCGGCAAGGGCACCGACCGGCCCGGCATCCACGTCGACGTCACCACCGTCCCCTCGCGCGGCGCCTACCTCCCCGGCCGCGACACCCCGGTGTACGACTCCGGCGGCGGCCCCCGCTGCCCCTCCGTGCCCTACCTCGGCACCCTCCCCCGGCCCGCCGCACAGGCGTCCGCGGCGGCCGACCAGGACCTCGGACCCGCCAACTCCCCGCAAGAGAACGACCTCGTCAACGAACTGCTCGCACCCGCCGCCGGACGGCCCCCCGGGGACCTGCCCGACTGGAGCAGCCTGCTCGTCGGTCCGGCCTACCGCGGCACGGAGGTGACCCTCGGATGACCGCCCCGGACCACGCGCACACCCGGCGCCGCCCGCTGACCGGTCCGCTGCTCAAGTCCCTGGTCTTCGTGGTGGTCACCGGCATCGCCACGGCCGTGCTCGGCCTCAGCGTCGCCGACACCGGTGTCCGTACCGGCACGCACGCCTACCGGGCCCTGTTCACCGACGTCACCGGACTCGTCGACGGCGACAGCGTACGGATCTCCGGGGTGGAGGTCGGCGAGGTGACCGACGTCCGCGTCGTGCGACGGCGCACCGCACAGGTCACCTTCACCGTCCGCGACGACCGCCGGCTGCCCCGGTCGGCCACCGCCGCCGTGAAGTACCTCAACATGGTCGGCCAGCGCTACCTGGCCCTCGACCGCGGCAGCGGCGACCTCACCGGCGCGCTCGAAGCGGGCGACACCATCCCGCTCGACCGCACCACACCCGCCCTCGACCTGACCCTGCTCTTCAACGGGTTCAAGCCGCTGTTCGAAGGACTCTCCCCGAAGGACGTCAACGAACTCGCCGGATCGATCGTGCAGGTGCTCCAGGGCGAGGGCGCCACCGTCGACGGGCTGATCCGCCACATCGGCTCGCTCAGCACGACCGTCGCCGCCAAGGACGAGGTGATCGGCCAGGTCGTCGACAACCTCACCACCGTCCTGAAGACCCTCAACGACCGCGAGGACGGCTTCGACGACCTCGTCGTCACCCTGCGGGACCTCGTCACCGGCTTCAACGACGACCGCGAACCCCTCGGCGAGGCGGTCGAGGCCATGGGCGACCTGACCACCGTCACCGCCGACCTCCTCGAGGACGGACGCGCCCCCCTGAAGCAGGACATCCGCGAACTGGGCCGGCTCTCGACGGGCCTGGGCGCACACACCCCGCGGATCGAGGACTTCCTCGACCGGACCCCGGCCAAGATGACCGCCCTGGCCCGCCTGTCCTCCTACGGATCGTGGTTCAACCTCTACCTCTGCGAGGCACGCGTGAGCGGAGTGAGCACCTCCGACGGCTCGAAGCCGCCGACCGGCATCGCGATCACCGAATCGAGGTGCCGCGGATGAGGCCCTTCGCTCGGCGCGACCGGACCGGCCGGCCGGCCGGGGCCCGGCGCCCGCGGCTCAAACCGGTCAAGGAGCGCGACCCCGTCGCCGTCGCCGTCGTCGGACTGCTCGCCCTCGCCCTGCTCGCCGCCCTCGTCTACCACGTGGACCGGCTGCCGTTCGGCGGCGGCACGCACTACAGCGCCGACTTCTCCGAGGCCGCCGGCCTCGACGAGGGCGACGAGGTGCGCATCGCCGGCGTCAAGGCGGGCGAGGTCACCGGCGTCGCCCTCGACGGCGACAGGGTGAAGGTCACCTTCGAGGTCGAGGACGCCTGGATCGGCGACCGGACGACCGCCGCCATCGCCATCAAGACCCTCCTCGGCGACAAGTACCTGGCACTCGACCCGCTCGGCTCCGGCCGGCAGGACCCCGGCAGCCGCATCCCGCTGTCCCGCACCACCTCCCCCTACGACGTGACACAGGCGTTCCAGGACCTCGGCTCCACCGTCGAGGACATCGACACACGGCGGCTGGCGGAGAGCTTCGAGACCATCTCCGACACCTTCGAGAACTCCCCGCCCCATGTCCGCAAAGCCGCCGACGGCCTGTCCGCGCTGTCGAGGTCCGTCTCGAAGCGCGACGCGGAACTCTCCGAACTCCTCGAAGGCAGCGCCCGGTTCACCAAGACGCTGCAGAACAGGAAGTCCAGCTTCGAGACGCTCATCGAGGACGGCGGCTCCCTGCTCGGCGAACTCCGGGACCGCCGCAGCGCCATCCGGGCCCTGCTCAAGGGCAGCAGGGAGCTCGGCACCGAGATCAGCGGCCTCGTCGACGACAACGAGAAGCAGCTCGGCCCCACCCTCAAGGCCCTCGGCCGGGTCACCGGCGTCCTGGAGAAGAACAACGACCAGCTCGGCAAGACCCTCGCACTGGTCGGCCCGTACTACCGCCTCGTCGGCAACACCCTGGGCAACGGCCGCTGGTTCGACAGCTACCTGTGCGGCGTCGTCCCCCGCGACTACCTGCCCGAGACGTCCCTGCCCGAGACCGGCTGCCTGCCGCCGAAACAGGCGGCGGCCCCGGGGAACGGTGAACGATGAGCAGACGCAGAAAAGTCCTCACCGGCCTGCTCGCCCTCGCGGTGCTCGTCGCCGCGGGCCTGACCGCGGTCCGGGTCCTCGCCTCCGACGGCACCCGCCTCACCGCCTACTTCGACCGCGCCGTCGGCGTCTACGCCGGATCCGACCTGCGCATCCTCGGCGTGCGGGTCGGCGAGGTGGAGTCGGTGCGGCCACAGGGCACCACGGTGCGCGTCGGCCTCCTGCTGGACGAGGGCGTGAAGGTCCCCGAGGGCGCGCGGGCCGTCGTCGTCGCACCGAGCGTCGTCGCCGACCGCTACGTGCAGCTCACCCCCGCCTACCGCTCGGGCCCCGCCCTCGCCGAGGGCGCCGTGCTGCCCGCCGCGCGCAACCGCACCCCCGTCGAGATCGACCAGCTCTACGAGTCGATCACCGAACTCGGCGAGGCACTCGGCCCGGACGGCGCCAACTCCGCCGGCGCCCTGTCCGAACTGCTGCGCACCGGCGCCGCCAACCTCGACGGCAACGGCGAGGCCATCGGCGACGGCATCGAGGAGTTCGGCAAGGCGGCCAGGACCCTCGACGGCAGCAGCGGCGACCTGTTCGGCACGCTGCGAAGGCTCCAGACCTTCACCACCATGCTGAAGGAGAAGGACACCGACGTGCGCACCGCACAGGAACGCCTGGACGAGGTCGTCGGCTTCTTCGCCGACAACAAGGACGACCTCGCCGGCGCGCTCGAAGAGCTCGGCACCGCCCTCGGCCAGGTCAAGACCTTCATCGAGGACAACCGGGACGAGCTGAAGGAGAACGTCGACCGGCTCGTGCCCCTCACCCGGACCCTGGTCGAGCAGCGGACCTCGCTCGCCGAGGCGCTGGACGTGGCGCCGCTGGCCGCGGGCAACGTCGTGGACGCCTACAACCCCGACACCCGCACCCTCGACGGCCGCGCGAACCTCAACGAGATCAGCATGGGCGGACCGCTGCTGCCGCTGCCCGCGGCGGGCGGCTCCGCAGCCACCGGGGAGGGGGAGCGATGAGGCGCGGCACACGGCGCCCCGGCCCGAGGGCCGAGGCGGTGAAGCGCGGCGCGCTCACCACGGGCGGCGTCGCCGGCCTCACCCTGGGCGGGCTGATCGCCCTCGGCCTCGGCTTCGCCCTGGCCCTCGGCGCGGTCACCGTCGAACCGCCGCGCTTCGACGGCATCGAGGACCTGCCGCTGCCCGGCGGCGCCGACCTCGGCGACCACCCCTACACCGTCACCGCGGAACTCCGGGACGTGCTCAGCCTGGTCCCGCAGTCCGCGGTGAAGGTCGACGACGTCGCCGTCGGCCGGGTCACCGCCGTCGAACTCGGCCGCGACGACTGGTCGGCCCGCGTCACCATGAGGATCAACGGCGACGTACGGCTGCCCGCCGACGCCACCGCCCGCCTCGAACAGTCCAGCCTGCTGGGCGAGAAGTACGTCCAGCTCGTCGCGCCCGACCGGGGGACCGCAACCGGGAGGCTGGAGGACGGGGCCGTCATCCCGGTCTCCCGCACCAGCCGCGGCACCGAGGTCGAGGAGGTGTTCGGCGCGCTGTCCCTGCTCCTCAACGGCGGCGGGGTCAACCAGCTCAGGACCATCACCCGGGAGCTCGACGCGGCGCTCGACGGCCGCGAGCCCGAGGTCCGCTCCGTACTGAAACGGGTCAACACCCTGGTGACCGACCTCGACGACCACCGGGGCGACATCACCGACGCCCTCGACGCCGTCGACCGGCTCTCCACGACCCTCGCCACCCGCAAGGACGACGTCGGCACCGTGCTCACCGACCTCTCGCCCGGGCTGAGGACGCTCGAGGAGCAGCGCGGCTCACTGCTGACCATGCTGCGCTCCCTCGACACGCTCTCCGGCGTCGCCGTCACCACCATCGACGCGAGCAAGGACGACATGATCGCCGACCTCAAGGCCATCGCGCCGACCCTGAAGGCGCTCGCGGACGCGGGCACGGACCTGCCCGACTCACTGGAGGTGCTGCTGACGTACCCGTTCACCGACGAGGTGCTGCGCGGGGTGAAGGGCGACTACCTCAACGTGTACCTGGACATGGTCGCCGTGCCCGGGACCCAGGTGATCCCGCCGCTGGCGTCCCAGGACACCGCGTCGCCCTCCGCCCCGGCGGACGGCGGGCCGGCGGCGGCCGGCAGGGAGCGGTCCGGGGGGAGGACGGACGGGGAACGGGAGTCCGCCCCGCCGTCGGCCCCGTCCCGGCGGCCCTCGCCGACGCCGTCCTCCCCCCTGCCCCTGCCCTCCGTCCCCGCCACCGGGACGACGGCCGACCCGGCGGCCGCGCGGGGAGGTGAACCGGGGTGATCACCCTCGCCGTACGGCTGAAGAACCTCGCCTTCCTCGTCGTCGCCGTCCTCGCCCTCTCCTTCCTCGGCATCCGCTACGCCGACCTCGGGCGGTACGTCGGGGTCGCCGACTACTACACCGTCGACGTACGACTCCCGCGCACCGGAGGGCTGTTCACCCACTCCGACGTCACCTACCGGGGCGTTTCCGTGGGCCGCGTCGGACCGATCGGCCTGACCGCCGACGGTGTCGTCGCCGAACTCCGCATCAAGAAGTCCGCCCCGCGCATCCCCGCCGACACCCGCGCCGTGGTCGCCGGGCTCTCCGCGGTGGGCGAGCAGTACATCGACCTGCGGCCCGAGAGCGGCGGCGGCCCCTACCTCGCCGAGGGCGCCCGCATCGAACAGGCCGACACCCAGGTGCCCGCGCCCGTCACCGACGTGCTCGCCGGCGTCGACGACCTCGCCGGCTCCATCCCGCTCGACGACCTGCGCACGGTCGTGGACGAGTTCGGCAAGGCCTTCGAGGGCCACGGCGACGACCTCCAGGTCCTGCTCGACAGCGGCAGCGACTTCGTGGAGGCCGCCGACCGCGCCCTGCCGTCCACCACCCGGCTCATCACCGACGGCGAGACCGTCCTGCGCACCCAGGCCGAGGAGGAGCGGGCCATCCGCGACTTCGCGGTCGGGGCGGAGGAACTGGCCCGCACCCTCAAGGGCTCCGACGCCGACCTGCGTCGCCTCCTCACCGTCACCCCCGAGGCCGCCACCCAGGTCAGCGGCGTCCTGCGGGACCTCGACCCGAGCCTCGGCGTCGTCCTCGCCAATCTGCTCACCACCTCCGAGATCGCCGTCACCCGGCAGCGCGGCACGGAGGAGCTCCTCGTGAAGTACCCGGCGGCCGTCGCCGCCGGAGCCACCGCCGTCGACGGAGGGAAGCTGAACCTCGGCATGGCCGTCACCTTCTTCAAGCCCCTGCCCTGCACCGCCGGATACGGCGCCACGCGCTACCGCAACGGGCTCGACCTCGGCACCACGCCCGCCCTCAACACCGGCGCGGCCTGCACCGCCTCCGCCGCGGACGGGTTCAACGTGCGCGGTTCGGCGAACGCCCCGAAGGGCGGCCCGGTGCCCGACCCGGCCAGGCCCGGATCCCTGCCCTCCGGCAGCGGCGCGGCACGGACGGGCGGGCCGGCCGCACTGCCCGGGGCCCTCGCCCTGCCCGGCCAGGGCGGCGAGGCGCCGCGGGACATGGCGGGCCTCCTCGCCCCGGCCGACGGGAGCACACGATGACCGGGGCCCGCGTCCTCACCGGCGTGGGGCTGGCCCTGGCGCTCGGCTTCTGCGGCACCGGCGCGTGGACGTACGCGCAGGCACGCACCGACGACGCGCTCGCGTACGGCAGGGAGCGCGACCGGGCGCTCGCCGACGGACGGGCGGGCGTCGCCGTGCTCACCACGCTCGACGCCTCCACCCGGCATCGGGCGGAGCGGTCCATCCGGGCCTGGCGCGACGCCTCCACCGGACCGCTGCGCGAGGAACTGGGCCGCACCGAGGCGAAGGCGGGCGCCTCGGCGCGCGGCACGGTCACCGAGGCGGCCGTCACCGCGCTCGACACGCGGGCCGGCACGGCCAAGCTGATCACCACCGTCCGCGTCGAGGTCACGCCCGCCGGAACGAAGAAGCCGGCCGCCGACCGCAAACGCCTGGAGGCGGTCCTGGCCCGCACGGGCGAAGGGGAGTGGAAGGTGAAGGCGCTGAGCGCGGTGCCGCTCTCGGAGGAGCGGGAGGACGGGGACCGATGACGCCGACACGGCTGCTGCGCGGCGGCAGGGCACGGAATCCCGCCCGGGACGCGGCCCCGGGCACGGGTGCCGACGGGGATCCGGCCCCGGGTGCGGAGGATCTCGGTGCGGGCTCGTCCTCGGGGGGCGTGTCCGTGCGGGACGCGGCCCCGGCGCCCGATGACGCGGCCTCCGCGGGAGGGGCGCCCGGGAACGGTGGGGCCGAGGGCGGGACGACCGGGAGCGGGTTACCCGGAGGCGGGACGTCCGACGACGGACCCCCCGCCGCCGGGCCTTCCGAGGGCGCACGCTCCGGCAGGAAGCGTCCCGGGGACGAGCAGCCTTCCGGGGACGACGGGCCTTCCGGGGACGACGGGCCTTCCGGGGACGAGCAGCCCTCCGGGGACGACGGGCCCTCCGGGGGCGGGTCCTCCGCGGGCCGGGCGGACGGCGCCCGCGCACCCCGGCCGCCGGGCGGCCGGCTGCGGCGGGCCGTCCTCGCCGGGGTCGCCGCGGCGCTCGTCCTCGGCGGCTGCGGCTTCCTCTACGGCGCCCACCGGCTCGAGTCGGCCGAGTCGGCCCGAAACCGCGCGCTCACCGACACCGAGGCCACCCACCGCGTCGCCGGCGAGATCGCCGACGCCCTCGCCCGCGTCTTCTCCTACACACCGGACGGCACCGCGGCCGCCGAGCGCTCCGCGCGCTCCGTCCTCGGCGGTCGCGCCGCCCGCCAGTACCAGGACCTCTTCGCCCAGGTCCGCGAGGACCTCACCGAGCAGCGCGTCACCCTGAACACCCGTGCCGTCCGCACCGGGGTGATCGAACTCGACGGCGGGAGCGCACGCCTGCTGGTCTTCCTCGACCAGACCTCCCGCCGCGGCGAGGACGAGGCCACCACCGCGGCGGCCCAGCTCACCGTCACGGCCCGGCTGGAGAACGACCGTTGGCGGATCGTCGACCTCAAGGCCCGCTGATCCGTGCGCGGGAGACTGGAGCACCCCATGAAACGCGCGGTCCGCGTCCTCACCGCACGCCGCCCCCGGCCGCTGCCGTCGCTGGTCGTCGCCCTCACGCTCGCCGCGGGCGGCTTCGCGGCCTGGGCGGGGCAGGACTGGTACGGCGCGGCCCACGACGACCGGGCCGCGTACGCGGCGCAACGGGACGAGGCGCTCGCGGCCGGGGAGCAGGCCGTGCAGAACCTCAACACGCTCGACCACCGGGACCTGAACCAGGGCCTCGACCTGTGGGAGTCGTCGACCACCGGTGAGCTGCACGACCAACTGAAGTCAGGACGAGCCGAGTTCGCGGATCAGGTGAGAGCGGCGAAGACGGTCACCACGGCCCGGGTGCTGTCGGGCGCGGTCGCCGAACTCGACGACCGCGCGGGCCGCGCCCGGGTGCTGATCGCCCTGCGCGTCACCGTCAGGGCGTCCGACGGCGCGAAGACCGACAAGGACAGCCGCATGCTCGGCGAACTCACCCGCACCGGGGGCCGGTGGAAGCTGAGCGCCCTGGGCCAGGCCCCCGTGGGCGGCGCACCGACCGGCTGACCCGGCTCCGTACCGCGCACGCCGCCGCACCGAGAGGACAGCACGATGTCGACGACCCGCCACCACATCAACCGCCAGCGGCGCCGCCAGGCCCGCGGGACCCGGCCCACCCCCTCCGCCGGGGTCCCGCAGGGCGCCGGGGGCCGGGGCCGCGCGGGTGGCACGGCCGTCCTGCCGCCCGCCGTCTCCCCGTCCCCCACCCGGCCGGACGGAGAGGACGGAGCGGACGGGCAGGACGGGAAGGCGCCCGCGGCCGGTGAACGGGCGGCCCGTGTCCGGCCGCGCCGCCCGGTGGGCCTCGCGCTGCTCTGCGCGCTGACCGTGCTCCTCGGCGGCTTCGCCGGCTGGGCGCACGCGAAGGCCGAAGCGCTCCGGGACGACCCCGCGCGGCGCAACACCGCCCTGACCGACCTCGCCCGCACCGGCGAGATCGAGGGACGGACGGCCAAGGCCGTCGACCGGCTCTTCTCCTACGACCACACCGACCCCGGCGCCCTCCAGAAGGCCGCGCGGGACCTCCTCACGGGGAAGGCCGTCGACCAGCACCGCACCCTGCTCGCCGACGTCCGCGAGCGGGCCGACGCGCAGAAGGCGGTGATCACCACGACGGTCACCGAGAGCGCGGTCGAACGGATCGACGGCCACCGCGCCCGGGTCCTCGTCTACGCCGACCAGAGCAGCGTCGCCACCGCCGGGGACAAGACCGCCTCGGACGCCGCGGACGCCTCGGACGAGGGCGCGTACGCGGGCGCCATGCTCGCCGTCGACGTCGTGCACCGCGACGGACGGTGGCTCGTCTCCGGCATCGACACCTTCGGCCGCTGAGGGCCGTGCGACCGACGGACCCCACGGGCGTGACCGCCCCCGCATCCGACAGGAGTGACAGCCATGCCCGTACGCCGCGCACGACGTCCGCGCACCGGCCGGACCCGCAGGGGACTGCGGACGACCGCCGTCACCGTGGCGGCCATGGCGGCCCTCACGGCCTCCCGGGCCCCCGGACTCGTCGGGGACGCGCGGGACGCCCACGCCGCCCCGCCCGCCGACGACGCGCGCGGCACGGCGGCGGGCGCCCCGTACGCCGATCCCGCTCCGCCCGGTGACGGCTCCTACCACACCGAACTCCCGCCCCTGGCGACCCCGGACGCCGCCTCGGTCGCCCCGGCGCTCGTGCGGGACCTCCGCTCCCAGTCGGGCATCCCGGCCACCGTGCTGCGCGCCTACCGCGCCGCCGAGGCCTCGGTCGGCAGGACGGATCCCGGCTGCCGGCTGCCCTGGGAGCTGCTCGCGGCGATCGGCAAGGTCGAGTCCGGCCAGGCGCGCGGCGGCGCGGTCGACCGGAACGGCACCACGCGGGGCCGGATCACCGGGCCACCGCTCGACGGCCGGGGGTTCGCCCTGATCCGGGACACGGACGGGGGCGTCCACGACGGTGACACGGTCTACGACCGCGCGGTGGGACCGATGCAGTTCCTGCCGTCCACCTGGGCCCGCTGGGGCGCGGACGGCAACGGCGACGGCCGCGCCGACCCGAACAACGTCTTCGACGCGGCCCTGGCGGCCGGCCACTACCTGTGCGCGGGCGACCGGGACCTGGGCCGGGCCGCGGACCTGGACCGGGCGGTCCTCGGCTACAACCACTCGCGCCCCTACCTGAGGCTGGTCAGGTACTGGCTGGACTTCTACAGCCGGGGGGTCCACACCGTCCCCGACGGCGAGGGCGTCATCCCGAGGAGTCCCGGCGCGGGCGGCGCCACCCCGGCGACCGGGCCCGCCGACGACGGGAACGGCGGCAACGGCGGAAAGGGGAACGGGAACAAGGGCGGGGGCATCGTCATCGGTCCCGACCCGAGCACGCCGGGCAGCCCCCGGCCGTCTCCGTCGCCCTCCGCCCCGACGCCGTCCCCGTCGCCGTCCTCCCCGTCCCCGGAGCCCTCCCCGACGGCTCCTCCGACGAGCCAGGAGCCCTCGCAGCCGCCCGGCGAGTCCCCCACGGAGACCCCGTCGCCGGACCCGACGGACCCGAGCCCGACGCCCACCGACCCGGACGACTGCTCCGCGGAGCCCGCGCCCCCGTCCCCCGGCCCCACCGCCTCCCCGACCGCCTCGCCCTGCCCGTCCCCGACGGCCACCGCGTCCGGCTGAAGGGGGCCCGGAGGGGACCGGTGTCGAGAGGGGCCGCGCGGGCGGCCTCCTTCGGCGGCTCCGTGACGACACCCACCGGCTGGTGAACGTCGCCACCGGAAGGGTGTTGGATGGGGAGAGCCGTTTCTCCGCCGACGGCGCCGGCCTCCAGCAGTGGTCCCATGGTCGCCGGCGGTGGAGGCTCGGCCCGGCGCAGGGCACGGGGCAGGAGGGCGAGTGGGGCGGATGGATCTGGACACGCTGGTCGACAGGGCGCGGGACGCCTTGCACGCGGGCGGGGAGGAGGCCGACGTGTGCGCCGGTCTCGTCCGGGCCACCGGCGATCCGCGCGCCGCCGCACTCGCCACCTGTTTGGCCCTGGGGATCACGCGGACCGAGGCCGAGCGGCGGCTGGCGACGGAGGAGGCGGCGGGCGCCTTCGACGGGACGGGCCCCGGCGGTGAGGAGGTCCTCGCCCTCCTGCTCCAGGCCGGGGGCGTCTTCGTCGTCGACCGCCGGCTCGACGCGCACGAGCAGCGGATACGGGACCTGCTGGGCGCGGCGTGCACGGCGTACGGGGCGGGCCTTCCGAGCGGGTTCGCCGTCAGCCTGTCGCGGTGGTTCCGCGCCGGTGAGCTCGCCCGGGCCTACCGGGGGCTCGCCTCGCGGCAGCGGGTCAGGGACGACGGCGATCCCGCCGCCTACTGGTCGGCCCTCGTCGCCGCCGGGGAACTCCTGCCGGAGGGCGACGGGATCGAGGAGGCGCGGGAGCGCTGCCGCCGGATGGCGGAGCGGCACCCCGCCCCCTGAGGAGGGTTCAGCCCACCTGGCCCATCCCCGCCGCGTCGGGCCAGGCGGTCTGCGGTCCCGGCCAGCCCGTCGCCGGGGCCGCGGAGAGGCCGTCGGTGCCCCTGACCTGGGCGGCCGTCAGGCCGCCGCGGGCGGGGACGCCGGGCGGGGTGAGGCCGGCGGGCGGCGTCTGCACCGGGTACGCCGCCGCGGCGGGCATCGGCGCCTGTGTCACCTGTGCCGCCTGCGCCACGGGCGCGAGCGGCTGCGCGGGCTGCGGGAGCGGCTCCGGAACCTGCGGGGGCACGGGCTGCGCCACGGGCGGGGGGACGGGCCGCGGGACCTCCTGCGGTGCGGGCTGCGGCACGAACTGCGGTACGGGCTGCGGTACCGGCTGAGCGATCGGCTGAGGCACCCCCGGCACCCCCGGCACCCCGGCCCCGGCCCCCGTCCCGCCCCCCGTCACCACCGAGGCGGCGGCCGGCGCCGGCATCCCGCCGCCCGCGCCCACCGCCGGTGCGGACGCGGCGGCGGGGAGCGGCATGCCGGTGCCGACGGACGGAGCGGCGGCGAGCCCCGGGGCGCCGGCGCCGGCGGCCTGAGCGGCGAGCCCCCGCATGCCCGCCCCGTTGGTCTGGCTCACCAGGCGGTCCACGGCCGCCGTGCCCGAGCTGTAGCCGGTCCCCGTAGCCTGCTCGGGCGCGGCGGCTCCCCTCCTGGACGTCCCGTAGAGCACCTGTTCCAGGCCGGACACCAGGCGGCGCACGTCCACCTGGGGGCGTACCACGAGACGCAGGAAGCGGCTGGAGGAGCCGATCTTGTTGCCGCACTCGCGGACCAGGATCCGGTGCTCGGTGAGCATCCGGTCCCGGACCACGGTGCCCTCGGCGCCCACGGGGAGGCGCACGAAGAGGAAGTTGCCCTGGGACGGGTAGACCGTCAGTCCGGGCAGCGAGGAGAGCTGGCCGGACATGTCCATCCGGTCGCGGCGCACCTGGTGCAGGCTCCGGGCGTATTCGGCGCCGTGCTCCTTCAGCATGAACACCACGTGCTCGGCGAAGGAGTTGAGGTTCCACTTGGGGAGCATCGAGCGGATCTTCCCCGCGAGCGCGGGGTTGGCGACCAGGTAGCCGAAGCGGATGCCGTGCAGGCCGAAGTTCTTGCCGAGGCTGCGCAGCACGATGACGTTGGGGCGCAGCATCGCCTCCTGCACCACGCTCGGCTCGTTCTCCGCGTCGGCGAACTCCAGGAAGGACTCGTCGATCACCACCAGGTCCAGGTCGGCCATGGCGTCCATGAACTGCACGACCGCGTGCTTGTGCAGGAAGCCGCCGTCGGGGTTGTTGGGGTTGCAGATCACCGCCACCCGGGTGCCCCTGGCCCGTATGAACTCGGCGTACTGGGCGAGGTCGAGGGCGAAGCCGCCGGCCTCCTGGAGGGGGAACATGTCGACCCGTTTGCCGGTCTCCATGGGCTGGTCGGTCCAGCGGCCGAAGGTGGGGACCGGGACGGCGAGGGACTCACGGACCAGGAGGTGGTCGATCCAGGTGATCAGCTCCGTGGAGCCGTTGCCCATCGCCACGCACTGCGGCGGCAGCTGGAGCAGGCCGCACAGTTCGGCCGTGATGGTGTCGGCGCTGCTCGGGTAGTACGTGACGATGTCGCGCAGCCGGCCCGCCAGGTCCTCGAACATGGCGGGGGTGGGGAAGTACGGGTTGCAGGGGATGCAGAAGTCCACCGGGCCGGCCCCGTCGCTCTCCCGTGTCAGCGCCGCCATCGACGGGCTGTGCGCCGCGGTGCTGCGGAACAACGAGGTGACGTTGTCGGCCATGGATCCTCCGTGTGCGACGGGCCCGTCGGGGAGGGGGCCGGGCCCGTCATGCCTGGGTGGCCCGTGCGGGGGAGCACGGGCCACCCGGGAGTACGGAGCGGGGCGCGCCGCCGTTCAGCTCATGTGAGGAAAATGTGACGGCGGCGGTCCTCCGGGGCTCATGCCCCGAACGAATGGACCGTCGTCGTCCGGTACGTCTGCCCCGGCCGCAGCACGGTCGACGGGAACGACGGCTGGTTCGGCGCGTCCGGGAAGTGCTGGGTCTCCAGGCACAGCCCGTCGCCCTGCCGGTAGACCCGGCCGCCGGTGCCGACCAGGGTGCCGTCGAGGAAGTTGCCGGAGTAGAACTGCAGGCCCGGCTCGTTCGTCGCGATGCTCAGCGTGCGGCCGGAGGACGGGTCGCGCAAGCGAGCGACCTGCTCGGGACGGCGGGTGATGCCCTTGTCGAGCACCCAGTTGTGGTCGAAGCCCTGCCCGTACAGCACCTGCTGGTGAGCGGTGCGGATGTCCCGGCCGATCGGCTTGGGCCGGCGGAAGTCGAAGGGGGTGGCCGCGACCCGCGCCAGTTCGCCCGTGGGGATCAGCCCCGAGTCGACCGGCGTGTAGCGGGAGGCGGCGATGGACAGCTCGTGGTCGTATATGGAGCCGCTGCCCTCGCCGGCGAGGTTCCAGTAGACGTGGCTGGTGAGGTTGACGACGGTGGCCTTGTCGGTGGTGGCCTCGTAGTCGACGCGCCAGTCGCCGCCGCGGGTGAGGGTGTACGTGACCTTCGCGCGCAGCGTGCCCGGGTAGCCCATCTCGCCGTCGACGCTCGTGTGGTACAGGTACAGGCCGACGTCGGAGCCCCGGGTGAACGGCTCGACGTCCCAGACCCGCTTGTCGAAGCCCTGGGCCCCGCCGTGCAGGCTGTTCTCGCCGTCGTTGACGGAGAGCTGGTACTGCTTCCCGTCGAGGGTGAAGCGGCCCTGGTCGATGCGGTTGCCGTAGCGGCCGATCAGGGCGCCGAAGTAGGGGCTGGAGGCGACGTACTCCTCGACGGTGCCGAAGCCGAGGGAGACGTTGGCGTACCGGCCGCGGCGGTCGGGGATCTCCAGGGACTGGACGACGCCGCCGTAGGAGAGGACCTTCATCCGGGTGCCGCCGTTCTCCAGCGACCAGCTGTGGACCTTGGTGCCGTCCGCGAGCCTGCCGAAGAGCGACTTCACCGGCTTCCCCCTGCCCGGCGAGGCGTGCGCCGTCCCGCCGAGGGCGGTGGTGGCGGCGACACCGGCCGCCGCGGCTCCTGCGATGACCGTGCGTCTGTTCAGTTCCATCCGTGCGGCTCCCGAAAAGGAAGGGGCCCCGCCTTCCGGCGGGGCCCGAGCTGACTTACGAACCGGACTTGCGCTTGTTCCACACGTCGAAGCCGACCGCGGCCAGCAGGACCAGGCCCTTGATGACCTGCTGCCAGTCGGTGCCGATGCCGACGAGGTTCATGCCGTTGTTCAGCACGCCCAGGACCAGACCGCCGATGATCGCGCCGAGGACCGTGCCGACGCCGCCGCTCATCGACGCGCCGCCGATGAACGAGGCGGCGATGGCCTCCAGCTCGAAGTTGAGGCCGGCCTTGGGAGAGGCCGCGTTGAAGCGGGCGGCGAACACCAGACCCGCCAGGGCCGCGAGCATGCCCATGTTCAGGAAGACCAGGAAGGTGACCTTCTTGTCCCGCACACCCGACAGCTTGGCCGCGGGCAGGTTGCCGCCGATGGCGTAGATGTGGCGGCCGACGACGGCGTTGCGCATCACGTAGCCGAAGCCGACGAGCAGCGCGCCGAGGATCAGCAGCACGATCGGGGCGCCCTTGTAGCTGGCCAGCAGCATCGTCACGACGAGGATGGCGGCGCCGAGCGCGACGAGCTTCAGCAGGAACAGCTTGGCGGGGAGGACCTCGAGGTCGAACTCCTTCTGGCGGCGGCGGTCGCGGACCTCCTGGAGGACCACGAGCGCGATCAGTCCGATGCCGAGGAGCAGGGTGAGGTTGTGGTAGTTGGTCTCCGGGCCGACCTCCGGCATGAAGCCGTTGGCGACCGTCTGCAGACCCTTGGGGAACGGGCCGAGGGTCTGGCCCTCCAGGAAGATCTCGGTGAGACCGCGGAAGGTCAGCATGCCCGCGAGGGTCACGATGAACGACGGTATGCCGCCGTAGGCGATGAACCAGCCCTGTATCGCGCCGGCCAGCGCGCCCACGGCCAGGCAGAGGATCACCGCGACCGGCCACGGCAGGTCGTTCTTCACCATGAAGACGGCGGCCATCGAGCCGACGAACGCCGTCAGCGAACCGACCGACAGGTCGATGTGGCCCGCGATGATGACCAGCATCATGCCGATCGCGAGGATCAGGATGTAGCTGTTCTGCAGCACCAGGTTGGACACGTTGCGCGGCAGCAGCAGGTCGCCGTCGGTCCACACCGCGAAGAGCGCCACGATGAGGCCGAGGGCGATCAGCATGCCGTACTGGCGCATGTTGCGGCGCATGCCGTCCAGCATCAGCTGGAGCAGGCCGTCACCGCCGCCCGCCCCGTTCCCGCCCGGCGGCGCGGCCGCCGGGGTCTTGTCGGTGACTTCGGTGCTGCTCATCGGGATACCTCTTTGTCCTTCGTCATCTGACGCATCAGCGATTCCTGGGATGCCTCGGCCCGCGAGAACTCACCGGTCAGCCTTCCTGCGGCCATCGTGTAGATGCGGTCGCACATGCCGAGCAGTTCCGGCAGCTCGGAGGAGATGAAGACGACCGCCTTGCCCTCGGCGGCCAGTTTGTCGATGACCGTGTAGATCTCGTACTTGGCGCCGACGTCGATGCCGCGCGTCGGCTCGTCGAGGATCAGCACGTCCGGACCCGCGAAGATCCACTTGCTGAGCACGACCTTCTGCTGGTTGCCGCCGGACAGCTTGCCCACCGGCTCGAACACCGTCGGGGCCTTGATGTTCATCGACTTCCGGAAGCGCTCGGAGACCTGCCGCTCCTCGTGCTCGTCCACCACACCGCGCCTGGCCACCTTCTTCAGGGCGCTGAGCGAGATGTTGCGGTTGATGGTGTCGATGAGGTTCAGGCCGAAGTGCTTGCGGTCCTCGGTGACGTACGCGATGCCGTGCGCCACCGCCTCGGGGACGGTCTTCGTACGGATCTCCGTGCCGTCCTTGAGGACCGTGCCGGCGGCGTACCGGCCGTAGGTGCGGCCGAAGATGCTCATCGCGAGCTCCGTGCGGCCCGCGCCCATCAGGCCGGCGATGCCGACGATCTCACCGCGCCGCACCTCGAGGGACACGTCGTCGACGACCTTGCGCTGCTGGTCGATCGGGTGGTGCACGGTCCAGTTGCGGACCTCCAGGGCCGGGGCGGCGCCCTCCTCGGGCCGGTGCGGGGAGCGCTCCGGGAAGCGGTGCTCCAGGTCGCGGCCGACCATGCCGGAGATGATCCGGTCCTCGCTGGTCTCCGCGGCCTTCACGTCGAGCGTCTCGATGGTCCGCCCGTCCCGCAGGATCGTCACCGAGTCGGCGACCTTGCGGATCTCGTTGAGCTTGTGGGAGATGATGATCGAGGTGATGCCCTGTTCCTTCAACTCCAGGATCAGATCGAGGAGCTTGTCGCTGTCCTCGTCGTTCAGGGCAGCGGTCGGCTCATCCAGGATGAGCAGCTTCACCTTCTTCGAGAGCGCCTTCGCGATCTCCACCAGCTGCTGCTTGCCCACGCCGATGTCGGCGACGCGGGTGTCCGGGTGGTCGGACAGACCGACCCGGCGCAGCAGTTCGGTGGCGTGCTTGAGGGTGGCGTTCCAGTTGATGAACCCGCGCGTGGCGTGCTCATTGCCGAGGAAGATGTTCTCGGCGAGGGAGAGGAACGGCGACAGCGCCAGTTCCTGGTGGATGATGACGATGCCGCGCTGCTCGCTGGCCCGGATGTCCTTGAACTCGCAGGGCTCCCCCTCGAAGAGGATGTCCCCCTCGTAACTGCCGTGCGGGTGGACGCCGGAGAGGACCTTCATGAGGGTCGACTTGCCGGCGCCGTTCTCACCGCAGATGGCGTGGACCTCGCCCTTCCGGACGGTCAGCGTGACGTCCGACAGCGCCTTGACGCCGGGAAAGGTCTTGACGATCGAGCGCATTTCCAGGACGGGTCCCGCCATGGTCGTGCCTTCCAATCCTTGAAGGGGCCCGGTTACTTGAGCTGGTCCTCGGTGTAGTAGCCGCCGTCGACCAGGACCTGCTTGTAGTTGGACTTGTCGACGCTGACCGGCTGCAGCAGGTAGGCGGGGACGACCTTGGAGCCGTTGTCGTACGACTTGGTGTCGTTGACCTCGGGCTTCTTGTCGTCGAGAACCGCGTCGACCATGTTCGCGGCGACCTTGGCGAGCTCGCGCAGGTCCTTGAAGACGGTCTGGGTCTGCTGGCCCGAGATGATCGACTTCAGCGAGGCGACCTCGGCGTCCTGGCCGGTGACGACGGGCATGGCCTTGCTGCCGGAGCCGTAGCCGTCCGACTTCAGGGCGGACAGGATGCCGATGGAGATGCCGTCGTAGGGCGAGAGCACCGCGTCGACCCGGGCGCTGCGGTAGCTGGAGGTGAGCAGGTCGTCCATGCGCTTCTGCGCGGTGCCGCCGTCCCAGCGCAGGGTGGTGACCTGGTTGAGGTCGGTCTGCTTGGAGCGGACGACCAGCTGGCCCTTGTCCATGTACGGCTTCAGGACGTTCATCGCGCCGTTGAAGAAGTACCTGGTGTTGTTGTCGTCGTTGGAGCCGGCGAACAGCTCGATGTTGAAGGGGCCCTTCTTGCCGGCCTTCAGGCCCAGCTTGTCGACGATGTAGCCGCCCTGCAGCTCGCCGACCTTCTCGTTGTCGAAGGAGGCGTAGTAGTCGACGTTCTCCGTGCCGAGGATCAGCCGGTCGTAGGAGACGACCGGGATGTCGGCGTCCTTGGCCTGCTGCAGGACGTTGCCCAGGGACTTGTTGTCGATCGCCGCCACGATCAGGGCGTCCACACCCTGCGTGATCATGTTCTCGATCTGGGAGACCTGCTGGTCCGGGTCGTCCTCGCCGAAGACCAGCTTGGTCTTGAACCCCTTGGCCTTCAGCTCCTTCTCGACGTTGGCGCCGTCGGCGATCCAGCGCTCGGAGGACTTGGTCGGCATCGCGATGCCGACGGTGGCCCCGTCCGAACCGCCCTTGTTCTCCTCGCTGCCGCCCTCGCCGCTCTGGCCGCAGGCGGTCAGGGTGAGGGCGAGGGAGGCGGCCGAGGCGACGGCGGCGAGTGCGGCTCTGCGGTTACGCATGGTCATCATCCTTGATGTGGGTGCGGGGTCGGTCCGGACGGGCGAGACGCTTCCGGGGGAGTGAGGCAGGACACCGGGAAAGAGGTGTGTGCGATTGTGCGCGGCTGTGTCTACTTCTGTGAAGCCGAGTTTCCGGAACGTTATGACGGAATGTCGAACCGGCTCAGATCGCCCGGAAGCCGCGAACCGAGCGGCGCCATGTCGCCGTCCGCGCCGTGCCGGGCCAGCAGGTCCAGGGCCAGCCGGCCGCGCCGCACGCGCTCCTTCGCGGTCGCCAGGGTCAGCTCCCGCATGTGGTGCCCGTACGGGTAGATGCCGGGCGCCTTGGCCAGGCCGAACTTCAGGTACAGCGGGGCGCCGCGCCGGATGAGTTCGGCGACCTCGTACATCCGCACATAGCCGCCGAGGTCGTCGGGGGCCTCGATGTACATGTCCATCGGCGTGGCCGAAACCCGTCGTATCTCGGTGAGGTGATCGAGCGTCAGGTCGCTGGGCACGTTGATCGAGTCCGCGCCGAGCCCTTCGTAGACCGCGAAGGAGGCCGGGTTGACCGGTCCGACGAGCGCCGAGAGCTTCAGCGTGGTGTCGGCGGGCAGCAGCCCGGCCGCACGCGCCCGGTGCAGCGTCCACAGCACGCCCTCGTCGGCGACGAGCAGGCACCCGACGCCCAGCTCCGTGGCGCGCACGGCGTCCTCGACGCAGCCGGCGACCGCGTCGTGCCCCCGGGCGCGCAGTCCGGCGCCGCCCGAGTCGGTACGGGTGGAACCGCCGATGTCCCAGGTGCCGCGCGGGCCGGTGAACAGGCAGAGCTCGATGTCGCGCTCCGCGGTGGCCTCGACCATCTCGGTGATCTCGGCGTCGGTCAGCATCCAGACACCGCTGCCCTGGCTGATCCGGTGGATCGGCACGTCGAGGCGCGAGGCCTCCTTCAGGACCACGGCCAGCGCCTCGGGCCCCTCGCACGAGGGGACCTCGGTGCGCCAGCGGCCCCCGCCGGGGAAGGTGTGCGGCGAGGCGTCGGCGGGGTCGAGGGCGGGCGCGCTCATGCCGAGCGCGGTGAGGATCTGCTCACCGGGTCTGCGGGGAGCCGTGGCGGAAGCGTCGGTCACAGGGTGTCCTTTGGTTCGGTATGTCGGACGAAGTTCGCGGCTCGGGGTGCGAGTCGGGCGGGAGGAGGGCCGGTCGTACGCCGGTACGGGGGCCGTCAGGTCGCCCCCGTACCGGCGTACGGACTAGGGACGCAGCAGGACCTTGCCCACCTTCGGATCGCCTGACCCCACCAGCTCGATGGCCTGCGGGAACTCGGCGAGCGGCAGCTCGTGGCTCACCAGCGGCAGCGGATCGAGCAGCCCGGCGGCGAACACCCGCACGGTGTGCGCCCAGGCGTCCGGCGGAGCGCCGAAGACGGTGTGCACCTCCAGCTGCCGTACGACCAGGTCCGTGGGGTCGAGCCCGTCGGCGCCCGGCGCCGGGATGCCGGTGAGGACCAGCCGCCCGCCGCGCCGCAGCAGCGAGGCCGCGGTGCGGGCCGCGTCCGCGGACCCGGCGGTCTCGATCACCACGTCGAAGTCGTCCGGGAGCGCCTGGTCCTTGGTGCGGAAGTCGGTGGCCCCGTACTGCCGGGCCAGCGCCTCGCGGTCGCCCCGGGAACCCACCACCAGCAGCTCGGCAGGGGAGCCCGCCCGCAGGAACTGCACGGCGAACATCCCCAGCGTGCCGGTGCCGACCACCGCGACCCGCTCGCCGGGCACGGCGTTCGCCTTCAGCGCGGCGGCGGCGATGCAGGCGGCCGGCTCCAGCAGCGCGGCGGCGCTCAGGTCGGCGTCGTCCGGGAGGACGTGCAGCAGCCGGGCCGGGAGGGTCAGCGTGGCGGCCATGGCGCCCGGCTGGGTGAAGCCGGTCTCCTCGTAGCCCGCCGAGCACAGCGTCGTCTCACCGGCGTGACAGCGGTCGCAGACCTGGCAGTTGCGGAAGCCCTCGCCGACCACCTTGCGGCCGACCAGCGCGGCGGGCACGCCCGCGCCCACCCGCTCCACGGTCCCGGACCACTCGTGGCCCGGGGTGAGCGGGTACCGCACGTACCCCTCGGGCCGGTTGCCCTGGTACACCTCGCGGTCGCTGCCGCAGATGCCCGAGGCGTGCACCCGGACCAGGGCCTCGCCCGCACCGGGCTCGCGCGGCTCGTGTGGGACCAGGCGGTGCTCGCCGGGGCCCTCGATGACGACCTGGGTGCTCATCGCGTCCCTCCCGGGCGGCCCGCGCTCACTTGGCGCCCTTGGGCTTGCGCGTCTCCCAGCCCTCGGCCCACAGGTCGAACCGGGCCTGCTGCTGCGGGAACTCGGCCGCCGCGTCGACGTCCAGCTCCACGCCGAGGCCGGGGGCGTCGGAGAGGTGGAAGCAGCCGTCCTCCGGGTTCACCTGGGGCGCGCCCTTGACCACCTTCTTGATCTCCGCGTCCGCGAAGTCGTTGAAGTGCTCCAGGATCTTGAAGTTCGGCGAGGTGAAGCCGACCTGGAGGGACGCGGCGGTGAGCACGGGGCCGCCGACGTTGTGCGGGGCGACCAGCATGTAGTGGGTCTCGGCGGTCGCGGCGAGCTTGCGGGTCTCCCAGATGCCGCCGATGTGGCCGACGTCCGGCTGGATGATGTCGACGGCCTGGCTCTCGAAGAGCTCGCGGAACTCGATTCGGTCGTGGATGCGCTCACCGGTGGCGAGGGGCATGTCGACCTTCGCGGCGACCTTCTCCAGCGCCTTGAGGTTCTCCGGCGGAACCGGCTCCTCCAGCCAGGCCGGCTTGAACGGCGCCAGCTCGTGCGCGAGGCGCACGGCGGTGGCGGGGGAGAAGCGGCCGTGCATCTCCAGCATCAGCTCGGCGTCGGGGCCGATGGCGTCGCGGACCGCCTCGATCAGGGAGACCGCGTACAGGCTCTGCTGGTGGTCGAGCTCGAAGTGGCCGGTGCCGAAGGGGTCGATCTTGAGCGCCCGGTAGCCGCGCTCCATCACCGCCCGCGCGGCCTTGTGGTACGCCTCCGGGGTGCGCTCGGTGGTGTACCAGCCGTTGGCGTACGCCTTGACCTTGTCGGTGACCTTGCCGCCGAGCAGCTGCCAGACGGGCACGCCGAGGGCCTTGCCCTTGATGTCCCAGCAGGCCATCTCGACGACGGCGATACCGGACATCACGATCTCGCCGGCGCGGCCGTAGTCGCCGTACTTCATCCGGCGGACCAGGTCCTCGACAGCGAACGGGTCGGAGCCGAGAATGTGGTTGACCTCGGCTTCCTTCAGGTAACCCAGGAGGGCGTCGGTGTGGCCCAGCATCCGGGTCTCGCCGACTCCGGTGATGCCCTCGTCGGTGTGCACCTGGACGTACGTCAGGTTGCGCCACGGCGTCCCGACCACGTGTGTGCTGATTCCGGTGATGCGCACGGCAGTTAGCCCCTCGCTGTGATGGTGGACCTTGTCGTCGGTGTCCGCAGTTCGACACGTTCGATATTTCGTCATGCGTTCGAAATGCTGGCGTGACAGTAAGGACGCGGTGGCGGGGGTGTCAATGGGTCGCGCGCATAACGGTTTCGACAGTTTTGAAACCCATGGGCACGGGTCCGCACCAAACCTTCACGTCAAGATCTATGAAGCGGGCCCGAACAGAACCTAGCCTTCCCGCGTCATGGATTTTTGCGACCCGTGCCGACGGCACCTCAATGGCGCCCTCGCCTGCCCCGGCTGCGGCACGCCGGTCGAGACGCTCCGCGCCCGGCGGCAGGAGTCCGGGGCGCCTTCGGAGCACGAGGGCGGGGCGGACGGGGCCGGCCGGGTCGGGGAGGATCCCGGCGAGTACGACGGGCCAAGCGGGCGCCGGGCGACCCGGCGGCGGAGCCGGGAGCCGGAACCGCACCGGGGTCCGGAACCGGATCCGGACGAGGCACCCGGGGCGGGGGAGAGCCGACGGGACCGCAAGGCCGCGGCGCACCGCCGCCGGCGCAACCGCGCCCTGCTGATCGTGGCCGGGTTCGTCCTCGCGGCGGGCGGACTGAGTTTCGCGGAACTCGGCCTGGACGCGCCCGGATCGAAGCCGGAGCCGGCGGCGGCCGGGGAGGAGTCGCCGGACGGCGGCTCGAAGGAGCTGAAGCCCTCCCAGTCGGCGGGCGGCGGTGCCGCGGACGCCGCGGCGCCCGGAAGGTCGCCCGGCGCGAAGCCTTCCGACTCCCCGTCGGCTTCCGGTTCCCCGGAGGCGGAGGAGTCGGGGGAGGCGGGGGAGTCGGAGGAGTCCGGGGAAGAGGAAGCCGAGGAGAGCGCGTCGTCCGCGCCCGCGGCCCCGCCCGCGGCCGACCCGACGACGGCTCCGCCGCCGGAGCCCTCGACGGAACCGGAGGCCCCGGAGCCGGACCCGACCACGGAGGAGCCCGAACCGGAACCCGAGCCCACGAAGACCTGCGACCGCTTCCTCTGGTGGTGCACCTGACCCACCCCCGCGCGCAGCCACGCCCCCGTTCCCGCAGGCAGCCGCCTGCCGCGTCAGCCACAGGCAGCCGCCTGGCCGCGTCAGCCGCGGGCAGTCGTGCCGCTGGGGCGGCACGGGTGGGCGCGACGGCACCCCGCAAGCGCCGGGCCGCGTGAACACCCCGACCCGCACCGGCGCGGGCCCCTGCCCACCGGCCGCGGAGTCACCCCAGCATCCTCCGCAACGCGTCCCGCAGCGCCACCCGCTCCCCCTCCGAAAGCCCCGCCAGCGGCTCGCGGGCGAACCGCAGCGACTCCCGCAGGCTCCGCGCCACCCGCCGCCCCTCGGCCGTCGCGGCCGCCAGCTTCACCCGCCGGTCCGTCGGATCCGGCCGCCGCTCCACCAGACCCCGCGACTCCAGCCGGTCGACGATCCCGGTGACGTTCGACGGCTCGCACTTCAGCCGCTGCGCCAGCTTCCGCATCGGAAGCGGCTCCAAGGACAGCAGACTGAGCAGCTTCGCCTGGGCACCCGTGAGGGCGTGACCGGCGGCGGCTTCCTCGTACTCCTCGTGGTAGCGGGCCACCACCGAGCCGATGAGCTCGACGACCTCCAGGGTGAGGGCGTCGGGACGGCGCGAGGCGGTGTCGGGTGTGGCCATGCGAACCAGGGTACCCGGTCGCTTGACAACCTGAAATATTCAGTCGCATGGTTGTTTCAGGTAGTGAAACATTCCGAGGAAAGGCGCCCGGCCATGACCGCCCCCACACCCCCCGCCACCGGCCGCGAATGGCATCTGCTGAGCCGTCCCGTCGGCTGGCCGAAGCCCGAGGACTTCGCCCTCGTCGAGGCGGAGGTCCCCGCCCCGGGCGAGGGACAGGTGCTCGTACGGAACGAGTACCTCTCCGTCGACCCGTACATGCGCGGCCGGATGAGCGCCGCCAAGTCCTACGTCGCCCCGTACGAGCTGGGCAAGGCCATGCAGGGCGGCGCCGTCGGCGAGGTCGTCGCCTCGAACGCCGAGGGGATCGCCGTCGGCGACCACGTCCTGCACTTCCTCGGCTGGCGCGAGTACGCCGTCGTGGACGCGAAGAACGCGGTCAAGGTGGACCCGGAGGCGGCGCCGCTCTCGACGTACCTGGGCGTGCTGGGCATGACCGGCCTCACCGCCTACGCCGGCCTGCTGCGCACCGCCGCCTTCAAGGAGGGCGACTCCGTCTTCGTGTCCGGTGCCGCGGGCGCCGTCGGCAGCCAGGTCGGGCAGCTCGCGAAGCTCAAGGGCGCCTCGCGGGTGATCGGCTCGGCCGGCTCGGACGAGAAGGTGAAGCTGCTCGTCGAGGAGTACGGCTTCGACGCCGCCTTCAACTACAAGACCGGCCCCGTGAGCGAGCAGCTGCGCGACGCCGCCCCGGACGGGATCGACGTCTACTTCGACAACGTCGGCGGCGACCACCTGGAGGCGGCCATCGGCAGCCTCAACCGGGACGGCCGCATCGCGGTCTGCGGGATGATCTCGGTCTACAACAACACCGAGCCCGCCCCCGGCCCGCGCAACCTCGCCCGGCTGATCCAGACCCGCGGCCGCATCGAGGGCTTCCTCGTCGGCGACCACTACGACCTCCAGCCGCAGTTCGTCCAGGAGGTCGGCCCCTGGGTCCGCTCGGGCGAGCTGAAGTACCGCGAGACGGTCGTCGAGGGCATCGAGAACAACCTCGAGGCGTTCCTCGGCGTCCTGCGCGGCGACAACACCGGAAAGATGATCGTCAAGCTTTGATCCGGCCGTGACGCCGCCCGCCGGCGGTCGTTGCGTACGACGGGGGCCGCACCCTTGGACGTGGGGTGCGGCCCCCACCCATCCCACCGGCGCTCCGGCCTCACTGACGCCACTGACCCCGCCGGCCCCCGTCAGAAGTCCAGCAGGTCCGCCAGGTCCGTCGGGTCGAGCCGGCTCAGGAACCGCCCCGGCCAGGAGTACACCGCGCCGCCGAAGGACAGATTGCGGGTGTAGACGCCCTCCAGCAGGATCGCGAGCCCGAGGTCCAGACCGTCCGGGTCGCCCTCCGCGACACCGGAGATCGTCCGTGGCCGCCGCCACTCGGAGCGGGTCAGGGTGACGACGACGCCCTTGCGCGTCAGCTCGTGCCGGCGCTTGTCGTCCAGCACCCGGTACCGGTACGAGCGCCCTCTCAGTTCGATCCGCAGGGCGCGCTCCGCCCGCCGGACGGCCAGATGACGGCGTTTCGGCGCGCAGTTGTCCACGCCGGCGCTGATCTGCATGTGCGCCATGCGCGGCAGCCCGCGGAACCGGACGCCCCGGAAGGCCAGCGTGGGAACCCCCTCGCCCGTCACCCGGGCGGTCTGCTTCTCCCCGGAGTGCCAGGACTCCCTGGGGCACGTCAGCCGGACCTCCCCGATGCCGGGCAGTGTCCCGCTCCAGACGTACGTGGCCCGCCGCAGCAGCCGCCGGTGCTCGAACTCCGCGCGTGTGAGCTCGAACCTCATCGTGTCCATGTGCCCCGTCTCCCCCCTCGACCGGTGCCGGGGTGAGGTTCCCCGATGGCTCCCCGATAGGGTTTTTACCATGCGCGATCTTGGGGTGGGTTTCCGGTATCTCCTGAAGGGCCAGCGGTGGGTGGCCCGGCACGGCAGGCAGTTCGGGTTCGGGCTGCTGCCGGGACTGATCACCCTGGTGCTGTACGCGGCGGCGCTCGTCGCCCTGGCGCTGTGGGGAGAGGACCTCGTCACCTGGGCGACGCCGTTCGCCGACGACTGGTCCAGCCCCTGGGCCGGGCTGTTCCGCGGCTTCCTCACCGCCGTGCTGTTCGCGCTCGGCCTGCTGCTGTCCGTGCTCACCTTCACCGCGGTGACCCTGCTCATCGGGCAGCCGTTCTACGAGAACCTCTCCGAGCAGGTCGACCGGGACGTCTCCCCCGACGGCACCGCCCCCGAGTCCGGCCTGCCCCTGCTGCGGGAGCTGTGGATCTCGGCCCGCGACAGCCTCCGCATCGTCGTACGGGCCCTGGTGTGGGGCGTGCTGCTGTTCGCGCTCGGATTCGTCCCGGTGATCGGGCAGACCGTCGTGCCGGTGATCGGGTTCTTCGTCACCGGGTTCTTCCTCACCGAGGAGCTCACCGCCGTCGCGCTCCAGCGGCGCGGGGTCGAACTGCGCGAGCGGCTCGCCCTGCTGCGGTCCCGCAAGACCCTCGTCTGGGGCTTCGGCACCCCCCTGGGGCTGGCGTTCCTGGTCCCGTTCGTCGCCGTGTTCCTGATGCCCGGCGCGGTCGCCGGCGCCACGCTGATGGCGCGCGACCTGCTCGGTGAGGAGACCGCCGGGGAGGACGCCGGGAAGCCCGGGAAGGAGGAGGACGTCCCCTCATGACCGAAGTGCTCACGGTCGCCGTCATCACCGTCCTGGCCGTGATCGCCCCGGGCGCCGACTTCGCCATGGTGGTGCGCAACAGCTACCTCCACGGCCGCCGCACCGGCCTGCTCGGCGCGCTCGGCGTCGCCGCCGGAGTCCTGGTGCACGTCACCTACACGATGCTCGGCGTCGGACTGCTGATCGCCTCCTCCGCCTTCCTGTTCACGGTCGTCAAGCTGGTCGGCGCGGCCTACCTCGTGTACATCGGCGTCCGCACCTTCCGCACCCGCGGCGAGGTCACCGTCGACCTGGGGAACAGGACGGAGCTGACCCCGTTCGCGGCGCTGCGCACCGGCTTTTTGACCAACGTCCTCAACCCGAAGACGACCCTCTTCGTCGTCTCGACGTTCGCGCAGGTCGTCGGCCCCGGCACCCCGGTCCTCCAGCAGGCGGGCTACGGCCTGTTCATGTCGCTGGCCCACCTGCTGTGGTTCGGCGTCGTCGCGGTGTTCTTCTCCCACGACCGGATGCGCACCCTGATGCTGCGCGGTCAGAGGGTCCTCAACAAGGTCATCGGATCCGTCCTGGCCGGCCTCGGCGTCAGCCTCGCGTTCGCCCCGTCGCACTGACCGCCACGGTCACGACCGACCGCACCCGCCCGACGACGTCCAGCCGGTTCCGCACGGACCCGGCGCCGCCCCGGCCCACCGCGGCGCGGTCATGTGTGAAGGCTTCGTACGGAATCAAAGCGGGCATGCTGATCGAGGACCGTGATGTCACCGCAGCGATTAACGTCTGATCCGGGAAGCACCCACATGAGCAGCCCCGGTCCGGGACCCTGACCCCGGACCGGGGCTTATGTGCGCGCGGCGACCGGCCGGGCCGGCCCTATCGCACCCCGAAGCCGTACACCGTCCCGGAGCGGAACACCTCGCCCGGCTTCAGGAGCGTGCTCGGGAACTCCGGGCGGTTCGGGGAGTCGGGGAAGTGCTGGGTCTCCAGCGCGATGCCGTCGCCGGGGCGGAAGGGCTCCCCGATGTGGTCCGCGGTGTACAGCTGCATCCCGGGCTCGGTGGTCGCCACCGTCAGCACCCGGCCCGACGTCGGGTCGTACAGCTCGGCGACCTCCTCGGCGGCCGCCGTCACCCCCTTGTCGAGCACGAAGTTGTCGTCGTACCCGGTGCCGGCCTCGCGGGCCTCGCGGAAGTCGAAGCGGGTGCCGCAGACGTCGGCGAGCTCACCGCTCGGGATCAGGTCCGCGTCGGACGGGGTGTAACGGGAGGCGGCGAGCCGCAGCTCGTGCCCGGCCGCGCTGCCCGAGCCGGCCAGGTTCCAGTACGAGTGGTTCGTCAGGTTCACGTGTGTCGGCGCGTCCGTCACCGCCTCGTACGCGATCCCCAGCGAGCCCCGCTCGTCCAGCGTGTACGTCACCGAGACCTCGAGACGCCCCGGGAAGCCCTCCTCGCCGTCCTCGCTGACCAGGGACAGCCGTAGACCGTGCGCGACCGGGGCGGCGTCCCACACCCGCTTGTCGAAGCCCCGCTCGCCGCCGTGCAGCGAGTTCGGCCCGTTGTTCGCGGCGAGCGTGTGCTCGCGTCCCTCCAGGGAGAAGCGGGCGCCCGCGATCCGGTTGGCGTACCGGCCGACCAGGGCGCCCAGGAAGGGCTCCGGATGCCGGAGATAGCCGTCCAGGTCGGAGAACCCCAGCACCACGTTCCCGGTCCGCCCGTCCCGGTCCGGCACCTCGACGTCCTGCACGATCCCGCCGTAGGACAGGATCCGTACCCGTACGCCCGCCCGCTCCAGGGTCCAGCGGTGCACCGGCGTGCCGTCGGAAAGTGTGCCGAAGAGTTCGTTCATGTGCGGAACAATAGGTCACGGCCGCTTCGCCGTGACCGTCCGGTACGCGATCTCGGCCAGCTCGGCCTGCCCGTCCACACTGGGGTGGAACCAGTCCCAGGGGCTCAGCTGCTCGGTGCCGAACCGGTACTCGTACACCGCGCCGCCGTCGAAGCGGCAGCGGCGGTCCTCGGCGCAGACCTCCTCCAGCACCTCGTTGTAGTCCTCCACCCGTTTCCGCACCGTCTCGCGCCGCAGCGTCGCCGCCGCGTCCAGGGCGTCCGCGTCGCCCAGCATCGACGGGCAGATGCCGAGCTTCCACACCTGCTTGCCCAGCGGACTGGTGCGCCCCTGCGACCAGAGCCGCTTCAGGTCCGGCACGCTCGCCACGTACACCTGCGCCTTGGGCAGCGCCCGGCGCAGCGTGCGCATCGCCTCCTCGAAGTCGGCACGGAAGTCCGCCACCGGAGTCATCGCCGACGTGGTCTCCCGGCAGGCGTCGTTCGCCCCGGCCATCACCGCCACCAGCTCCGGGCTCCGCCGCACCGCCCGCTCCATCTGCCCCGGCAGATCCGCCATCCGGGCCCCGGTCACCGAGTGGTTCCAGCTCCGCTCGGCCGCCCCCGCCCGCCCCAGCAGCCGTACGGCGAGGCTGTCGACCTCCTCGCTGGTGCCCGTCGCCCACGACACCTCGGGGCAGTCCGTCAGCACCGCGCACGCGTCGAAGCCGCGCGTGATGGAGTCCCCCACGGCGGCGACCGAGTCCGGGCCGGTGTCCCACACGGGCGTGGGCTTCGGGGACGGCCGCTCCTGCCGCGCCGCCGCACCGGACGGGGCGGGGGAGCCGCCGCCGACCGCGTCGCAGCCGGCCACGCCCAGCGCGGCGGCCGCCACCACGGCGAGCACGGCCCGTGAAGGGCGCCCGCGCCTCCGCGTCCCCTGCTCCATCCGTCGCCTCCCGGCGTGTCGTGGTCCGTCGGTCCCACCCGTCACAACGCACGGGGGTTCCCGCCCCGCCCGTACAGGCGTCCTGCCGGGTGAATGACGCACGTTTCCCGGCACCGGGACCGACGGTACGTCACACTCCTTGCGCCGTCGCACGGTAGCCTCGCCATCAACGTGGTCCGCCCGGGCCGCGGCCGTTCCGTCCGTTCCAAGACGACCCGCTCAGCCCGGAGGTTCCGGTGACGACCCGTGGAGTTCTGTACGTGCACTCCGCGCCGCGCGCGTTGTGCCCGCACGTCGAGTGGGCCATCGCCGGGGTGCTCGGCACGCGCGTCAGCCTGGACTGGATCCGCCAGCCCGCCGCCCCCGGCACCTGGCGCTCGGAGTTCTCCTGGCAGGGCCAGGCCGGCACCGCCTCCCAGCTCGCCTCGGCGCTGCGCGGCTGGCAGATGCTGCGCTTCGAGGTCACCTCCGAGCCCTGCCCCACCGCCGAGGGCGAGCGCTACAGCTGCACCCCCGGCCTGGGCATCTTCCACGCCGTCACCGGCATCCACGGCGACATCCTCGTCCCCGAGGACCGCCTGCGCGCCGCCCTGGTCCGCTCCCGGACCGAGGAGACCGACCTCGAATCGGAAATCGCCAAACTCCTCGGCAAGCCCTGGGACGACGAACTGGAACCCTTCCGCCACGCAGGAGAGGGCGCCCCGGTCCGCTGGCTCCACCAGGTGGTCTGAGCAGAGCCCCGCAGGGGACACGCGCCCGGTCCCGCCCGACCGCCCTTGGAAGGGCCGCGGGCCTGTGTCGACCTGCGGCTCCGCCGCGCGGGCGCGACAAGCCACAGCGGCCCCGCACCCGACCGGCCTCCCCCCGGGGTCGAAGGGGCGAAGCCCCTTGAGGACGGGACGGGCAGGGGCGGCGGGGGCGAGGAAAACCTCCCCGGACACCCCACAGCGGCCGCACACGGCGAAGGGCCCCCACCCGAAGGCAGGAGCCCTTCACACCGCAGCCGACGCCCGTCACACGGACCGGAACGCCAGCACCACGTTGTGCCCGCCGAACCCGAACGAGTCGTTCAACGCGGCGATCCGCCCGTCCACGGGCAACTTCCGCGCCTCACCGCGCACCACGTCCGCGGTCGCCTCCGCCTCCGGGTCGAGGTTCTCGACGTTGATGGTCGGCGGAGCCACCCGGTGGTACAGCGCGAGCACGGTGGCCACCGACTCCACCCCGCCCGCCCCGCCCAGCAGATGACCCGTCATCGACTTCGTCGCGGAGACCGCGAAGTGGTCCGCGTCGTCCCCGAACACCTTCCGCAGAGCCTTCAGCTCCGCGATGTCACCGGCCGGCGTGGACGTCGCGTGCGCGTTGACGTGCACGATCTCCGCCGGATCGAGGTCCGTCCGCTCCAGCAGGTTCCGCAGGGCCTTCGAGATGCCCCGCCCCTCCGGCTCCGGCTGCACGATGTCGTGCGCGTCGGCCGAGATGCCCTGACCGACCGCCTCCGCGTACACGCGGGCGCCCCGCGCGGCGGCGTGCTCGGCGGACTCCAGCACGACCACGCCCGCGCCCTCGCCCATGACGAAGCCGTCACGGGCCACGTCGTAGGGACGCGACGCGCCCTCGGGGTCGTCGTTGTTCTTGGACATCGCCATCATGTTGCCGAACGCGGCGATCGGCAGCGGGTGGATCGCCGCCTCCGTGCCGCCCGCGACGACGACGTCGGCACGGCCGGTGCGGATCATCTCGATGGCGTAGCCGATGGCCTCGGCGCCCGACGCGCACGCGGAGACCGGGGTGTGCACACCGGCGCGGGCGCCCACCGCGAGACCCACGTTCGCGGACGGGCCGTTCGGCATCAGCATGGGGACGGTGTGCGGGGAGACCCGGCGTACGCCCTTCTCCTTCAGCACGTCGTGCTGGTCCAGCAGGGTCGTCACACCGCCGATGCCGGAGGCGATGACCGCGCCCAGCCGGTCGGGGTCGACGTTCGGGTCCTCGCCCGCCCTGGCTTCGAAGCCGGCGTCGGCCCACGCCCCCTTGGCCGCGATCAGCGCGAACTGCGCCGAGCGGTCCAGACGGCGGGCCTGCGGCCGGGGGATGACCTCGGTGGGCTCCACGGCCACCCGGGCCGCGATACGGACCGCCTGCTCGGCGGCCCACTCCTCCGTGAGGGGCTTGACGCCGGAACGTCCGGCGACCAGGCCCTCCCAGGTCGAGGCTGCGTCGCCACCCAGCGGTGTGGTTGCGCCGATACCGGTGACGACCACGGTGCGATTGGTCGGGCTCATCGGAATGCTCTCTCCAACGGATCTACGAGGATTCGTACGGCGCCACCGCCGGGTGGCGGGGGCCGGGAGCCCCGGCCCCCGGGCCTCCCGTAGGGACGGGAGGCCCGGCAGGGCTCAGGCCTGGTGCTTGAGGATGTAGTCGGTCGCGTCGCCGACCGTCTTGAGGTTCTTGACGTCGTCGTCCGGGATCTTGACGTCGAAGCGCTCTTCGGCGGCGACGACGACCTCGACCATGGACAGCGAGTCGACGTCCAGGTCGTCGGTGAAGGACTTGTCCAGCTGGACGTCCTCAACCGGGATGCCGGCGATCTCGTTCACGATCTCCGCGAGACCGGCGACGATCTCTTCCTGAGTGGCGGCCATGGTGGCGCTCCTTCGTTGTGATTCCAGAGGATGTGACGGTGGTTCCTCGCGTGCCGGACGCATGATCCGGCACGGAGTGCCTAAGGGAGGGTAACGACCGTAGCGGCGTAGACGAGACCCGCCCCGAAGCCGATGACGAGCGCGGTGTCGCCGCTCTTCGCCTCGCCGGTCGCCAGGAGCCGCTCCATCGCGAGCGGGATCGAGGCGGCCGAGGTGTTGCCGGTGGTGCGGATGTCACGGGCGACCGTGACGTGCTCCGGCAGTTTCAGGGTCTTCACCATCGAGTCGATGATCCGCACGTTGGCCTGGTGCGGGATGAAGACGTCCAGTTCGTCCGGGGTGATCCCGGCCGCGTCCAGCGCCTGCTGGGCGACCTTCGCCATCTCGAACACGGCCCAGCGGAACACCGCCTGGCCCTCCTGCGTGATCGCGGGGAACTTGACGTTGCCCGCGCTGTCGAGGGGCAGCTCGGAGACGTCGCCGATCCTGAAACGGTCCCACGGGACCGTCTGCTTGATCGTCTCCGACTTGTCCCCCTCGGAGCCCCAGACGGTCGGGCCGATCGCCGGCTCCTGGGACGGGCCGACCACGACCGCGCCCGCGCCGTCGCCGAACAGGAAGGCCGTGGCCCGGTCCTCCAGGTCGGTCAGGTCGCTCAGCCGCTCCACGCCGATGACGAGCACGTACTCGGCGGAACCTTCCACCACCATGCCCTTGGCCAGCGTCAGGCCGTAGCCGAAGCCCGCGCAGCCGGCCGAGATGTCGAAGGCGGCGGCCTTGTCCGTGCCCAGCCTGTCGGCGATCTCGGTCGCGACGGCCGGGGTCTGGCTGAAGTGCGAGACGGTCGAGACGACCACGGCGCCGATCCGCGAGGCGTCGATCCCGGCGTCCGCGATCGCCTTGCCGGACGCCTCGACGGACATCGCGGCGACGGTCTCCTCGGGAGACGCCCAGTGCCGGGTCTCGATGCCGGAGCGCGAGCGGATCCACTCGTCGGACGAGTCGATCGTCTCCAGGATCACCTCGTTCGGCACCACCCGGGTGGGCCGGTAGCCGCCCACGCCGAGGATGCGGGCGTACGGGGCGCCCTTGCTGGGCTTGATCTTCGCCATGCGGGTCGGCTCCTTAAAGGGCGTCAGGCGTGCTCGGCGACGAGCTCGCGGGCCGCGTCGAGGTCGGCGGGGGTCTTCAGGGCCAGCGTCTTCACACCGGGCAGGGCGCGCTTGGCGAGACCGGTCAGGGTGCCGCCGGGGCAGACCTCCAGGAGGGCGGTGACGCCGAGCTCCTTGAAGGTCTCCATGCACAGGTCCCAGCGGACCGGGTTGGCGACCTGGCCGACCAGGCGCTCCAGCACCTCGGCGCCGGTCGCGACCGCTCGGCCGTCCTTGTTCGACACGTAGGCGACCTTCGGGTCGCCCGGCGTCAGCGCCTCGGCGGCCTTCGCCAGCGTGTCGACCGCGGGGCCCATGTGGTGGGTGTGGAAGGCGCCGGCCACCTTGAGCGCGACGACCTTGCGCACGCCCTCGGGCTTGTCCGCCTCCAGCGCGGCGAGCTGCTCCTTGGTGCCGGCCGCGACGATCTGGCCCGCCCCGTTGACGTTCGCCGGGGTCAGCCCCAGCTTCTTCAGGTGCGCCACGGTCGCCTGGGGGTCGCCGCCGAGCAGCGCCGCCATGCCGGTCTCGGTGACCGCGGCGGCGTCGGCCATGGCCAGACCCCGCTTGCGGACCAGCGAGAGCGCGGCGGTGTCGTCCAGGACACCGGCGAAGGCGGCGGCGGTGATCTCGCCGACGCTGTGACCGGCGACGGCACCGGGTGCCACGTCACCGAGCGCGGAGGCGGACAGCAGCCCGGCCGCGACGAGCAGCGGCTGGGCGACGGCCGTGTCACGGATCGCGTCCGCGTCGGCCTTCGTGCCGTAGTGGACGAGGTCGAGTCCGATGGCGTCGGACCACGCGGCGACGCGCTCCCCGGCGCCGGGGAGGTCGAGCCATTCAGTCAGAAAGCCGGGAGTCTGGGCACCCTGGCCAGGAGCGACGAGTACGAGCACTCTCACACTCTCTCTTGGGGACGGCCACGGCCGCCCGTGAGGACAAGGACGAAGAACAGGAGGCGGTTTTGTGGGGCCCCGACAAAAGGCTAGGGATGAAGATCGCCGTCGGCCAGACGCCCCAGGATCAGCGCGATCCGCAGCGTGAACGCAGAGCGTACATCGGAGGGTGACCATCCGGTGACGTCAGTCACACGTCGGAGCCGGTAACGAACGGTGTTGGGGTGAACGAACAGCATCCGCGCCGCGCCTTCGAGACTGCTCGCCTGCTCGAGATAGACACTGAGCGTCTCCAGCAGCGCGGCCCCGGCCTCCTCCAGCGGTCTGTAGATCTCCTCCACCAACTGCTCGCGGGCGGAGGGGTCCCCGGCCATCGCCCGCTCCGGCAGCAGATCGTCCGCCAGTACCGGGCGCGGGGCGTCCTGCCAGGCGGAACACGCCTTGAGGCCCGCCGCGGCGGCCTGCGCCGACCGGGTCGCGGCCAGCAGGTCCGGCACCACGGGCCCCGCCACCACCGGCCCCGCCGCGTACGGCCCGATCAGCGACTTCGCGACGGCCAGCGGGTTGTCGCTGCCGCCCGCGATCACCACCAGCCGGTCGCCGAGCACCCCGGTCAGCACCTGGAGCTTGGCGTGCCGGGCGGCGCGCCGGATGGCCTCCACGGTCAGCTCGGAGTCCCCGTCGGGTGCGGTGCCCAGCACCACGCACACGTGCTCGGGCGAGTTCCAGCCCAGGGCGGCGGCCCGCGACACGGCTCCCTCGTCGGCCTCGCCGCTGAGCACCGCGTTCACCACCAGGGACTCCAGCCGCGCGTCCCAGGCACCCCGTGCCTCGGCGGCCTGGGCGTACACCTGGGCCGTGGCGAAGGCGATCTCCCGCGCGTACACCAGCAGCGCCTCGCGCAGCACGCTCTCGTCGCCGGGCGCCGCCACCTCGTCGATGGCGGACTCCATGACCTCGATGGTGGTGCGCACCATCTCCACGGTCTGCCGCAGCGTGATCGCCCGGGTCAGCTCGCGCGGCGCGGTGCCGAAGACGTCGGTGGAGATGGCCTGCGGGGCGTCCGGGCGCCGGAACCACTCGGTGAACGCGGCGATGCCCGCCTGCGCGACCAGACCGATCCAGGAACGGTTCTCCGGCGGCATGGCCCGGTACCAGGACAGCGTCTCGTCCATCCGCGTGATCGCCTGCGCGGCGAGGCTGCCGGACGACTTCTCCAGCCGCTTCAACGTCGCGTCGTGCGGATGGGCGGGGCGCGCTGCGGCTCGGTGGGCGCTGGTTTCGGGTTCGGGCACGGGACAAGACTGCCTTATCGGTACTGCCGCGCGTGTCGCCGGGTCTACGGTGGACCGTGTGATGGACGTACGGCGGGCACGGGAGCGCTATCGGGGCGGCGATCCGGCGGCCGGGATCGAGACCCGGCACGCCTTCTCCTTCGGCCCCCACTACGACCCGGACAACCTCCGCTTCGGCGCGGTGATCGCCTGCAACGAGGAGCGCCTCGCCCCCGGCGCCGGCTTCGACGAGCACCCGCACCGCCACACCGAGATCGTGACCTGGGTGGTGGAGGGCGAGCTGACCCACCGGGACTCCACGGGCCGGGAGACGGTGGTCCGCCCCGGCGACGTGCAACGCCTGAGCGCCGCGTCCGGCGTCCGCCACGTGGAACGCAACGCGGGCGAACGTCCTCTGACCTTCCTCCAGATGTGGCTGGCCCCGCTGGAGCCCGGCGGCGACCCGCACTACGAGGTCGTCCGCGCCGTGACCGACTCCACCCCGTACGCCCTCCCGGAGGCGGGCGCGACGCTCCACGTGCGGCGGATGGCTGCGGGGGAGCGGACGGCGGTGCCGGACGCCGCGTACGTGTACGTCCACGTCGTCCGCGGCGAGGTCCTCCTGGCCGGTGAGGAACTGGGCCCGGGCGACGCGGCCCGCCTCACGGACGCCAAGGACGTCGAGGCGGTCGCCGCGACCGCACCGGCGGAGCTGCTGCTGTGGGAGATGGCGGCGCGCTGACGCGAACCCGATGAGCATGAGCTCACACAACTCAAGGAGCACTTCAGTTTCACGCGAAGGGAACGCGTGGGACTGAAGTGCTCCTTGAGTTTCGGGGTCGACTCGCCTTTTCGCCGGCCGACAGGACGCCACCCGTGCCGCCCGTCGGTCACATAAGGCTCTGGTCCAGGAGGGCTCGCTCGTCTCCCGCGGCTACCGCAGACCGTCGACGAACGTCTGCCAGGCGCCGGCGCCGACGGTGACGACCGGACCGGAGGGGTTCTTGCTGTCGCGGACGGGGACGGCGCCGGTGGGGCAGGCGGGGGCGACCTCGACGCATTCGCCGCCGTTGGGGCCGCTGTAGGAGGAGGTGCGCCAGGCGGCGTTGCCGGTGACGGTGCACTCGACGCAGTCACCGCCGGTGCTGCCGCTGTAGCTGGACTTACGCCACTGGATGTTCCTCGGGCTGGGAGCGGTCTCCATAGCGGTCCTCCATCACGCCGATGATCAGTTCCGCCGAATCCTCTACGGAGAGTGCGGCGGCCTGCAAACGAGCGTAACGGAGTGCAGCTTCCTTGATGGTGTCGGAGTTGGCCGTCATATGGCCGGAGATGAGGTCCTCCGTGTAGATGACGTCCGGGTCGTCGTCGAACCGCAGAAGGTTGAATGCCCCGTCAAGGCTGGCATGTTCACCCGCCTTGTTCGGCAGCACCTGCACATGGACCCATCGATGACCGGTGAAGCTCAACAGGTGGGCCAGTTGGCGTCGCATGACATCGGTGCCGCCGATCGGCCGGTGCAGCACCGCTTCATCCAGAACCACCCAGACCAGCGGCGGTTGTTCTCGTTCCAGGATGCGCTGGCGTTCCATTCGGGCGGTCACCAGACCTTCCAGGTCATCCGGCGTTCCGGTGGCGAGCACCGCTCGCGCGTACTCCTCGGTCTGCAGCAGCCCGTAGACCACCTGGGCCTGGTACGTGGAGATGTAGGACGCCTTCGCCTCCATCCCCGCGTACGGCTGGAACCACGTGGGCAGTTGGCTGCGCAGCACCAGGCCGATCAGGCGGGAGAACAGGCCGTCCGTGCCGAGGGCCGCGTCCACGCGTTCGGAGAAGTCGCGGGTGGGGACCTTCTTCGTGGTCTCGATCTGGCCGATCAGCGAGCCGGTGCAGAAGATGATCTCGCCGAGCTGCCCCTGCTTGAGGCCGTGCGCCTCGCGCTGGCGGCGCAGCTCCCAGCCGTAGTAGTCGAGCGGGGAAGCGGTGGGGTCGAGCGACTGGATGTTGACCACGGCGGCACCTCACTTCAACGCCCGGCGGCGTTCGTTTCGTTCCGTAGTCGAGCGTAAGCGCAGCGTCGCACCATCGTGGTGTGAATCACGTAACCGGTCCGCGGGCGGCGGACATCTCCAGCGAGTACCACGCCGAGTTCGCCATGGGGGAGCACTCGGCCCGGCATCTGCGCCGCATCCTGCGGCTGTACCTCGTCGGCTCGGGGCTGGCCGACGTGACCGACGCCGCCGAGCTGGCGCTCACCGAGCTGGTCGCCAACGTCGTACGGCACGTCCCCGGACGCCGCTGTCGCATCTGCTTCCTGCTCCAGCCCGGCGGAGTGCGGGTGGAGGTCGCGGACGACTGCCCCGAGCTGCCCGCGCCGGCCGTCGGCGGAGGGCTCGGCGAGGGCGGGCGCGGGCTGGTGATCGTGGACGCGGTCACCGACCGGTGGGGCGTCACCGTCCGCCCCGACGGACGGGGCAAGACGGTGTGGTTCGAGGTGGGACTCAGCCGCGCAGCTCCGCCAGCACCGCCTCGGTGAACGGGGGCCAGGCCTCGATCGCCCAAGGGCCGAAGGCGCGGTCCGTCAGGGCCACGCACGCCGCGCCCGCGTCGGGGTCGATCCACAGGAACGTGCCCGACTGGCCGAAGTGGCCGAAGGTACGGGATGAGGACGAGGCGCCCGTCCAGTGGGGGGACTTGGCGTCGCGGATCTCGAAGCCGAGGCCCCAGTCATTGGGGTTCTGGTGGCCGTAGCCCGGCAGGACGCCCTTGGTGCCCGGGTACTGGACCGTCATCGCCGCCGCGACCGTGCGCGGGTCGAGGAGGCGCGGGGCCTGCACCTCGGCGGCGAAACGCAGCAGGTCGTCCACGGTGGAGACGGCGTCCTTGGCGGGGGAGCCGTCGAGAGAGGTCTGCGTCATCCCCAGCGGCTCCAGCACCGCCTGCCGCAGGTACTCCGCGAACGGGATCTCCGTCGCCTTCGCGACGTGGTCGCCGAGCTGCTCGAACCCGGCGTTCGAGTACAGCCGCCGCTCACCCGGCGCCGAGGTCGCCCGGTGCTCGTCGAAGGCGAGCCCCGAGGTGTGCGCGAGCAGGTGCCGGACCGTCGAGCCCTCCGGGCCGGCCGGTTCGTCCAGCTCGATCGCGCCCTCCTCGTACGCCACGAGCACCGCGTACGCCGCGAGCGGCTTGGTGACCGAGGCCAGCGGGAAACGGTGGCCGGTCGGGCCGTGCGTGCCCGGGACGGCGCCGTCCGTCCGCACGACACCCGCCGCGGCGGTGGGAACCGGCCAGTTCTCGATCAGCGCGAGGCTCTTCAGCGACATGCCGTCGAGCCTAAGCGCTCGGAGCGTCAGCTCCAGCAAGGGGTCCGGCTTGCTCTTGAAGCCCAAGGAGGCGTACAGCGGCTCGGCCTGCGAGGAGGCGGTGAGGCGGACCCGGCGGGTGTCCGGGCCGGACCGGGGCATCGAGTCGATCACCACCTGGCGCAGGCGCAGGCGCAGCGCTTCCTTCGCGTCCTTCGGCGTCGCACGGCGTACAAGGGGCGTGACCGCATGCCAATCGGCCACCTGCCTCCATGTCCCGTCCATTTCTCCAGGCGTCGCTTGCTTGGAGTGCGCTCCAGCGTTCTAGCGTGGAGACCATGACGGTGACGGAGACGGAGACGGAGACCACGGGCGCCGGCGCCGACAGCTGCGCCGGACCACCGCAGGGGAACCGCCGGCCGGACGGCGAGGACAGGTACACGATCAGCGAGGTGGCCGCCCTCACCGGGCTGACGGCGCACACCCTGCGCTGGTACGAGCGCATCGGGCTGATGCCGCACATCGACCGTTCCCACACCGGGCAGCGGCGCTACCGCAACCGCGACCTCGACTGGCTCGCCCTCGTCGGCAAGCTCCGCCTGACCGGAATGCCGGTCGCGGACATGGTGCGGTACGCGGAACTGGTGCGCGCGGGCGATCACACCTACACCGAGCGTTTCGAACTGCTCCGGCGGACCCGCGAGGACGTGCTGTCCCGGATCGCCGAACTCCAGGGCACGCTCGCCGTGCTCGACCGGAAGATCGATTTCTACGCGGACGCCGGGCGCGCCCTGGCGTCGGAGAGGACATGATGACCGACATCGACAGGATCGGCACGGCCGCACTGGGCGAGGGCGGCCCCCTGGTGGGCGTGCAGGGCCTCGGCTGCATGGGCATGAGCTTCGCCTACGGCCCCGTGGACGCGGACGCCTCCCGGGCGACCCTGGAGCGGGCCCTGGAACTCGGCGTCACGCTCTACGACACGGCGGACGCGTACGGCGCGGGCGACAACGAGCGGTTCCTCGCCCCGTTCCTCAAGGCCCACCGGGACGAGGTGGTCGTCGCCACCAAGTTCGCCCTGTCGATCCCGCCGGACGACCCGACCCGGCGGATCGTCCGCAACGACGCGCCGTACATCCGCGAGGCCGTCGAGGCGAGCCTGAAGCGCCTGGACGTCGACGTGATCGACCTCTACTACATGCACCGGCGCGATGTGAACGTGCCGATCGAGGAGACCGTCGGCGTCATGGCCGAGCTGGTGCGCGAGGGCAAGGTCAAGCAGCTGGGGCTGAGCGAGGTCACGGCCGGTGAACTGCGCGCCGCGCACGGCGTGCACCCGATCGCCGCCGTGCAGTCGGAGTGGTCGCTGTTCAGCCGGGACATCGAGGCGAGGGTCGTACCGGCCGCGCGCGAGCTGGGCGTGACCCTGGTGCCGTACTCGCCGCTCGGCCGCGGCTTCCTGACCGGCTCCTTCGCCGACGCCCACCAGGACCTGACGGCCGACGACTTCCGCCGCCAGATGCCCCGCTTCACGGGCGACAACGCGGCGGCCAACGCGGCCCTCCTGGAGCCGATCCGTACGATCGCCCGGTCCCACGACGCCACCCCGGGCCAGATCGCCCTGGCCTGGGTCCACCAGCGGGCGCAGGTCCACCGCCTCCCGGTCGTCCCCATCCCGGGCACCCGCAGGCCGGCCCGCGTGGAGGAGAACACGGCGGCGACCCGCATCACCCTGACGGCAGAGGAACTCGCCCAACTGGAGCCGATCGCCGACCAGGTCACAGGCACCCGCTACGCGGACATGTCGTTCACGTCCGCCGGACGGGAGTAGGGCAACTCCCTCAGGGGCGCGGGGCCGTATCGATCTGCGGCTCCGCCGCGCGGGCGCGACCAGCCACAGCCGGCCCAAGGCCGAAACACAACCGCACCCGGCGGACGCTAAAGCTCCGCGAGCAACTCCGCCTTCTTGGAGGAGAACTCCTCATCGGTCACCAGGCCGGCCTGGTGCAACTCCCCCAAATGCCGGATCCGGTCGGCGATGTCCGCGGGGTCACGGCGCGCACGCGCCGTGGATATCGCCGGCACCGGCGCACAGCTGCGCACCGCCGCCAGCACGGCCGCCGCGAACGGCAGCGACTCGTGCACGGGCCCGTACCCCAGCCCGAACACCACGGCCGCCGGATCCTGGTCGGGCTGCCCCGCCGCCGCCCCCGCGTCCCGCCGCAGCAGCCGCAGGTGCCCCTCGAACACCTCCGGCGACCGCCACTCCACCCCGCTCAACTCGCCCACCGGGAAACGCTGGTCGCCGGCCTTCCACTTCGCCGACGACGCCCCCGTCCAGAACCACCGGAACGACACCGCGCTGCCGTCGAAGGTCGCCTTCCCGTCGTACGCCTTGAACCGCAGCGGCGTCTCGGGGGCGGCCACCAGATGGCGTTCGGCGGGCCCGGACTCGGTGAGCTGCGCGCGCAGTTCGTCGGCGTAGTACTCGGCGAGCGTCTCGCGTTCGGCGGGCAGCACCAGCCGGTAGGGGTCGCTGCTCTCCTTCAGCTGGCCGGCGGCGGCCTCCATCAACGGGTCGGCTCCGGGCCGGAGCTCGATCCGCAGGACCACGGTGCCGCGTTTCCCGGGCGCGAGAGTCACCCCCTCGATCGCCTCCAGCGGAACACGCCGTTCCCCGAGTGCCTGGAACAGCTTGGGTGTTCGGATCCCCCGTTCGTAACGGATGAGCACGGAGTCGGACCCGAACTCCCAGGCGGCATGAAATCCGGCCAGTACGTCACCCATGCGGCTCATCGTATGCGGCACGAGCTTCTCCGTCCCTTCCCCACGCATACCGCAGTATCTCCGCCTCTACGCGCGTCCGGTAGTGGTCGTACCGGACAAACCCGCCCGGCAGGCGTCGTCCTCGTCCGCACAGGACACCGCGCGGTATGCGCCAACACCGATCTCGGCGAAGTTGCGCAGACTGTCCGTGCCCGGTGCGAAGTACCCGGCGTGCCCCTTCGCCTCCCGTGCCGACAGCACCCGCGCGCCGAATCCCGCCGCCACCGGGTCGGCCCCGTGCCCCAGGCCGCCGAGCTCCAGGTACGGCACGTCCTGGATCCAGTCGTCGGCGTCCCGCATCGCCCACACCCGGGCGGTGGTGCGCAGCCGGGACGCCTTCTCCGCCCGCATGCCGGGGCTGCCGGCCACCGCGATGTCGGCCACCCGCTCCGGCAGCCGGTGCGCGGCGACGCCGCACACCACGGAGCCGTAGCTGTGGCAGAACAGCGAGACCGGGGCGATCCCGGGCAGCCCGCGCACCAGCGCGTCCAGCCGCAGCGCGCCGTCCTCGGCGCGCATCGCCGTGGCCGCGTCCATGCCGAGTCCGCTGGGGGCGGTGTAGTCGGCCCAGGCGATCACGGCGGTGCGGGTGGAGGGGGCGGCGGCGCGCTCGGCCGCGTACAGGGACTTCGCCATGCCGACGGGGGCCGAGTGCTCGCGCCGGGTGCGCTGGAAGGTGAGCAGGTCGGTGTCGACGCCGGGGACGACGACCGAGATCCGCTCGGCTCGGCGCAGGTCGCCGAAGACCTCGGCGACCCGGCCGGAGCCCGCCGGGTCGAAGGCGAGGATGTGCCGGCCCGGGCGCGTCAGCGCCTCGAGGCGGTCCAGTCTGCGGGCGGCCTGCCGCTGGCCGGAGGCGGTGAGGCGGCTGTCGTGCACGCGTTCCCTCTCGACCTCGCGGGCCTGCCCCAGTGCGATGCGGTTGGCGCGGTAGCGCAGCTGGACCGGTGCGCCGTTCATGTTGCCGACCGCGAGCGGGTAGCGACGGGCGAGGTCGGCGCGCTGCCCCTCGGTGAGGGAGGCGAAGAACCGGGTCAGCCGTGCGGGCGCCGACTGCGGGTCCGGCAGCCGGTGGCCGGCCAGCCGGCCCTGTTCCCAGGCGCTGAGCGACGCCTGGAGCGGAGCGGGGCGGCGCTGGTGGCGCAGCGTCGTCCAGCCCGTGGTCGCCAGCATCACGAAGACGACGGCGAGCGCGAGCAGTGCGCGCCATGCGTTCGGTTGCGGGGAGGTGTCGAAGGAAGTCACTGAAAGGACACACTAGGAGAACGGGAGTGTCTCGCGTGAACCAAGTGACCGGGATCACGTTTCGTGCTGTCGATTCGGGGATCAACTCGTACGCCAGTTCCCCGCGAGCGCCGGTCCCACGAGGTCCAGACAGACCGTCATCAGGTCCCGCATGGCCGCCGCGCTGAAGTCGTCCCCGGCGGACCAGCGCCGCTCCGCCACGCGGACCACCCCGCCGAACGCGGCCACCAGGATCCTCGGCCGGGGGTCGGCGTCCACGTCGAGCCCTTCGCGCACGGCGACGATGTGCGCCAGCTCCTCCTCCAGCTCCGTCGCGCGGCGCAGATGGGCGGCGAGCAGGGCGGGCGTCGACTCGATCACCCGGTAGACGCGCAGGTGCAGTTCCAGGGGGACGAGCTGCTCGACGGCCTCGGTGATGTCGTCCCAGCTGTCCAGCACGGCCCGGCGCAGCGCCTCCAGCGGCGCCTCGCCCGCCGGGCGCCCGCGTACGGCCTCGACGACGCGCGACTCCGCGAGCCGGGGGACGAAGAACGCCACCTCCTCCTTGCTCGCGAAGTAGCGGAAGAAGGTGCGCTGCGAGACGTCGACGGCCGCGGCGATGTCGTCGACGGTCGTCCTCTCGTACCCGCGCGTGGCGAACAGCTCCAGCGCGGCCCGGACCAACGCGTCCCGTGTGCGCTGCTTCTTGCGCTCCCGCAGACCCGGCCGCGGCAGCGCGCCCACGGCGGTCCCGACCGTCTCCATGGCTCCTCCTCGAACTGTTTCCCCAGTTCAGGCTATACGCGCATGTCGTGTCAGTGACCGGCTGGTGAATTGGTTTGTCAACTGTCAGTGGCTGTCATTAGTGTCAAACGTATGACTAGTCAGACCACCATCGACACGACGGGGCCGGGGGACGGCACGCCGGGCGCCCCGTCGGACGGGGCCCCTGCCAAGGGGCTGCGCGGGCACCCCTGGTTCACCCTCTTCACCGTCGCCGTGGGCGTCATGATGGTGGCCCTCGACGGCACCATCGTGGCCATCGCGAACCCGGCCATCGGCGAGGACCTGGGCGCCTCGCTGTCGGAGCTCCAGTGGATCACCAACGCCTACTTCCTCGCCCTCGCGGTCTGTCTGATCACCGCGGGCAAGCTCGGTGACCGCTTCGGTCACCGCCAGACCTTCCTCATCGGCGTCGTCGGCTTCGCCGCGGCGTCGGGGGCCATCGGTCTGTCCGACAGCATCGCGCTGGTCGTCACCTTCCGTGTGCTCCAGGGACTGTTCGGCGCGCTGCTGATGCCGGCCGCGCTCGGTCTGCTGCGGGCCACGTTCCCGGCCGAGAAGCTCAACATGGCCATCGGCATCTGGGGCATGGTCATCGGCGCCTCCACCGCGGGCGGCCCGATCCTCGGCGGCGTCCTCGTCGAGCACGTCAACTGGCAGTCGGTGTTCTTCATCAACGTGCCGGTCGGCGTCCTCGCCGTCGCGCTCGGCGTGTGGATCCTGCTCGACCACCGCGCGCGGAACGCGCCGCGCTCCTTCGACCTGCTCGGCATCGCCCTGCTGTCGGCCGCGATGTTCTGCCTCGTGTGGGCCCTGATCAAGGCTCCGGAGTGGGGCTGGGGCGACGGCAAGACCTGGGGGTTCATCGCCGCCTCGCTGATCGGCTTCCTGCTGTTCGCGTTCTGGGAGACGAAGGTCAAGGAGCCGCTGATCCCGCTGGCGCTGTTCCGCTCCGTCCCGCTGTCCGCGGGTGTCGTGCTGATGGTCCTGATGGCCATCGCCTTCATGGGCGGACTGTTCTTCGTCACCTTCTACCTGCAGAACGTGCACGGCATGAGCCCGATCGACGCCGGTCTGCACCTGCTTCCGCTCACCGGCATGATGATCGTCGGGTCGCCGCTGGCCGGAGTGATGATCACCAAGGTGGGCCCGCGCATCCCGCTCGCCGTCGGCATGGCGTTCACCGCCCTCGCCATGTACGGCATGTCGACGCTGGAGACGGACACCGGCAGCGCCGTGATGTCGCTCTGGTTCGCCCTGCTGGGTCTCGGCCTCGCGCCCGTCATGGTCGGCGCCACCGAGGTCATCGTCGGCAACGCGCCGCTCGAGCTCTCCGGTGTCGCCGGCGGCCTCCAGCAGGCCGCCATGCAGATCGGCGGCAGCCTCGGCACGGCCGTGCTCGGCGCCGTGATGGCCTCCAAGGTGGACAACGACCTCGAGGGCAACTGGGCGAAGGCCGGACTCCCGCCGCTCACCCCGGAACAGGCCGGCCAGGCCTCCGAGGCCGTGCAGGTGGGGGTGGCCCCGGTGGCGAAGGGCACCCCGCCGGAGATCGCCGTGAAGATCACCGACGTCGCCCACGACACCTTCATCTCCGGCATGAGCCTGGCGTCCCTGGTCGCCGCCGGGGTCGCCGCCGTGGCGGTGCTGGTCGCCTTCCTCACCAAGCGCGGTGAGAACGCCGAGGCGGGCGCGGGCGTCGGCCACATCTGACGGACCGTGGGACGGGGGCCGCCCCGCATGCGCGCCGCCGGAGGGGAGCGGCGCGCGTGCGGCGGCCCCTCCGGCCGCCCGTACGGCGTGAATTGACCGCCGAAGCGGGGGTACCCGCCTTGTCAACCAACCCTTAAAGGGAGTTGATGATGGCGAGCTTCGGACACGGTACGCGCAGGGACCCCCGCACACGTGGCCGGACGTGGTCACGGTCCGGGCCGGATCGCGCGACGCTCGGGATCATCGGCGCCATCTGCGCGGTCGCCGGTTTCTTCGTGCTGGGGATCATCCTCGGCCCGGTGGCGGTCGTCTGCGGCTGGCTCGCCATGGGCCGCAGCTGGACGGGCTCCCGTTCGGTGCCGGCCCTGGTCGCCCTCGTCCTGGGCGCCATCGACACGCTCCTGGCCGTCATCTGGCTGGCGGGAGCGACCACGTCGGGCTACTCGATGTTCTGACGCGGCGTCATGGGAGAGGCCCCCGGCGAAACGCCGGGGGCCTCTCCCTGCGCGCGGCGCCCTACGCGTCGCCTCCCGCGACCCCCGGGTCCGCCGCGGCCACGTCCAGCAGCTGGTACCGGTCGATCGCCTGCTTCAGCACCGACCGGTCGACGTGCCCCTCGCGCGCCAGTTCCGTCAGCACCGCCACCACGATCGACTGCGCGTCGATGTGGAAGAACCGCCGTGCCGCCCCCCGCGTGTCCGCGAACCCGAACCCGTCCGCGCCCAGCGACTGGTACGTCCCCGGCACCCAGCGCGCGATCTGGTCCGGCACCGACCGCATCCAGTCGGACACCGCCACCACCGGCCCCTGCGCCGCCGCGAGCTTCCGCGTCACGTACGGGGTGCGCTGCTCCTCCTCCGGGTGCAGCAGGTTGTGCCGCTCGCAGTCCACCGCCTCGCGCCGCAGCTCGTTCCAGGAGGTCGCCGACCAGACGTCGGCCCTGACGTCCCACTCCTCGGCGAGGATCCGCTGCGCCTCGATCGCCCACGGCACCGCGACCCCGGACGCCAGGATCTGTGCCGGGAGGGAGCCCGCCGTGCCCTCGCCGAAGCGGTACAGGCCCTTGACGATGCCCTCCGCGTCCACGTTCTCGGGCTCGGCGGGGTGCTGGATCGGCTCGTTGTAGACGGTCAGGTAGTAGAAGACGTCCTCGCCGTGCGGGTGCTCCTCGTCGGAGCCGTACATCCGGCGCAGCCCGTCCTGCACGATGTGCGCGATCTCGAACCCGAACGCCGGGTCGTACGCGACGCACGCCGGGTTCGTGGACGCCAGCAGCTGCGAGTGGCCGTCCGCGTGCTGGAGACCCTCACCGGTCAGCGTCGTGCGCCCCGCGGTCGCACCCAGGACGAAACCGCGCGCCATCTGGTCGGCCATCTGCCAGAACTGGTCGCCGGTGCGCTGGAAACCGAACATCGAGTAGAAGACGTACACCGGGACGAGCGGCTCGCCGTGGGTGGCGTACGCCGACCCCGCCGCGATCAGCGAGGCCGTGCAGCCGGCCTCGGAGATGCCGTCGTGCAGCATCTGTCCGTTCGGCGCCTCCTTGTAGGCGAGCAGCAGCTCCCGGTCCACGGACTCGTACTGCTGGCCGAGCGGGTTGTAGATCTTCGCGCTCGGGAAGAACGAGTCCATGCCGAACGTGCGGTACTCGTCCGGCGCGATCAGCACGAAACGCTTGCCGATCTCCTTGTCCCGCATGAGGTCCTTGAGGAGGCGGACGAAGGCCATGGTCGTCGCGATGGACTGCTGGCCGGAGCCCTTCTTCACGGTCGCGTACGTCTTGTCCTCGGGCAGCCGCAGCGGCTTCGACCGCACCACCCGCGTCGGCACGTACCCGCCGAGCGACTTGCGGCGGTCGTGCATGTACTGCATCTCCTCGGTGTCCGGGCCCGGGTGATAGTAGGGCGGCGGACCGGACTCGAGGTCCTTGTCGGAGATCGGCAGGTGCAGCCGGTCCCGGAAGTGCTTGAGGTCGGTGACCGTCAGCTTCTTCATCTGGTGCGTGGCGTTGCGGCCCTCGAAGTTCGGGCCCAGCGTCCAGCCCTTGACCGTCTTCGCGAGGATCACCGTCGGCTGGCCCTTGTGCTCGACCGCCGCCTTGTACGCCGCGTAGATCTTGCGGTGGTCGTGGCCGCCGCGCCCCAGGTGCAGGATCTGGTCGTCGGTCATGCCCTCGACCATCGCGCGCAGCCGGTGGTCGCCGCCGAAGAAGTGGTCGCGGATGTACGCGCCCGACTCGGTGGCGTACGTCTGGAACTGGCCGTCCGGCGTGGTGTTCATCTTGTTGACCAGCACGCCGTCGCGGTCCTGGGCGAGCAGCGGGTCCCAGGTGCGGTCCCAGACCAGCTTGATCACGTTCCAGCCGGCGCCCCGGAAGACCGACTCCAGCTCCTGGATGATCTTCCCGTTGCCGCGCACCGGGCCGTCGAGCCGCTGCAGGTTGCAGTTGACGACGAAGGTCAGGTTGTCCAGGCCCTCCCGCGCGGCGAGGGTCAGCTGGCCCAGCGACTCCGGCTCGTCCATCTCGCCGTCGCCGAGGAAGGCCCACACGTGCGAGCGCGAGGTGTCCGCGATGTCGCGCGCGTGCATGTAGCGGTTCATCCGGGCCTGGTAGATCGCGCCGATCGGGCCGAGCCCCATCGACACGGTCGGGAACTCCCAGAAGTCCGGCATCAGCCGCGGGTGCGGGTACGACGACAGCGCGTACGGGGCCTTCGACTTCTCCTGGCGGAAGCCGTCCAGGTGCCGCTCGCTCAGCCGGTCCAGCAGGTACGCGCGGGCGTAGATGCCGGGGGAGGCGTGCCCCTGGAAGAAGACCTGGTCGCCGCCGTCGCCCTCGTCCTTGCCGCGGAAGAAGTGGTTGAAGCCCACGTCGTACAGCGACGCGGAGGAGGCGAAGGTGGCGATGTGGCCGCCGACCCCGATGCCCGGCCGCTGCGCGCGGGAGACCATCACCGCGGCGTTCCAGCGGGTGGCGTTGAGGATCTTGCGCTCGATCTCCTCGTTGCCGGGGAAGAACGGCTCGGCGCGGGTCGGGATCGTGTTGACGTAGTCCGTGCTGCGCATCTCGGGGACGGCCACGCGCTTGGCGCGGGCACGTTCGATCAGCCGCAGCATCAGGTAGCGGGCCCGCTCCCGGCCGCGCTCGTCGACCGCGGCGTCCAGGGAGTCGAGCCACTCCTGCGTTTCCTCGGGATCGAAGTCAGGAACCTGACTCGGAAGGCCGCCAATGATGATCGGGTTGCGATCGGATGCGGAAGCCACGCTGTTCCTTACCTGTCGGAGGGCCGTGGGCCGGGCCGCCGTCCTGCCGGTACGGCCCGGATTGCGCCGATCCCCATGGTCCACCTCGGGGCCGTCGGCGTCATCTCTACCGGGAGGTAATCCGCGGGCGCGACCAGTACGGTGTTCATGGGGCTCGTCCATGCGAGTCTTCGCACACATAGACGGTTCCCAAAGGGCCAAACGGGGCACAAAGGTGTGGTGTGCGTCACTTAAGGCCATGATGGTGTGCCTGGAGTTGCGGTGACCCGGCCAGGATCGTCACCGTTTCGGCGGTCTGCACGGCCGGGTACTTGCGCGATCCGTCCCGCCCGTGTGGACTACGGCCAATGCTTCGCGCACGCGCGTGGCTGAGTTATTCCCAAGACATGATCAGGAGGCAACCCGTGAGCGCGACCGCGGACCACGCGGAGGAGCGGACGAACCCTGCCGCCAGGCTGGGGTTCCAGCCCGGGCAGGTGGTCCAGGAGATCGGCTACGACGACGACGTCGACCAGGAGCTCCGCGAGGCCATCGAGGGCGTCATCGAGAGCGACCTCGTCGACGAGGACTACGACGACGTGGCTGACGCCGTTGTGCTGTGGTTCCGCGACGACGACGGCGACCTGACGGATGCGCTGGTGGATGCCACCACGTACATCGAAGAAGGCGGCGCGATCCTGCTCCTCACGCCGAAGACAGGCCGTTCGGGCTATGTGGAGCCGAGCGACATCTCGGAGGCCGCCACCACGGCGGGCCTGACGGCGGCCAAGAGCGTCAGTGTGGGCAAGGACTGGAGCGGCAGCCGGCTGGCGACGCCCAAGGCGGCCAAGTCCAAGCGGTGAACCACCCCGGACGGGCCGGTCGCGTCACGCGTCGGCCCGTCCGTCGGCCTGCCGTGCTCCCTGCGTAGGGTGGTCGGAGCGAACCACCCCGAAGGGACGAACAGGACGATGACGATCCAGGTCGGCGACAAGGCCCCCGCATTCGAACTCAAGGACAACCACGGGGCGACCGTGAGGCTGTCCGACTTCCGCGGCCGGAAGAACGTGGTGGTGATCTTCTACCCGTTCGCCTTCACCGGCGTGTGCACCGGCGAGCTGTGCGAGGTCCGCGACCGGCTGCCGCAGTTCTCCGACCGCGACACCCAGGTGCTCGCCGTCTCCAACGACTCCATCCACACCCTGCGCGTCTTCGCCGAGCAGGAGGGCCTGGAGTACCCCCTGCTCAGCGACTTCTGGCCGCACGGCGACGTCTCGCGCGCGTACGGCGTCCTCGACGAGGAAAAGGGGTGCGCCGTGCGCGGGACGTTCATCATCGACAAGGAGGGCGTCGTGCGCTGGACCGTCGTCAACGCCCTGCCGGACGCCCGTGACCTGAACGAGTACGTCAAGGCGCTCGACACCCTGTGATTCCTCGGTCGCCTGGCCTGCGGCGACCGGGAACCCGTCACTAGGATCGATTCGTTGATCCGACATCCGACGCACGACGGGGCGCCCCGCCCCAGGACACCAATGGAGGACTCGTGGGAGTCAGCCTCAGCAAGGGCGGCAACGTATCGCTGACCAAGGAGGCGCCGGGCCTGACCGCGGTCATCGTCGGTCTGGGGTGGGACATCCGCACCACGACCGGTACCGACTTCGACCTCGACGCCAGCGCGCTGCTGCTGAACAGCAGCGGCAAGGTCGCCAGCGACGCGCACTTCATCTTCTTCAACAACCTGAAGAGCCCGGACGGCTCGGTGGAGCACACCGGTGACAACCTCACCGGTGAGGGCGAGGGCGACGACGAGCAGATCAAGATCAACCTCGCCACGGTCCCCGCCGACGTCGAGAAGATCGTCTTTCCGGTCTCCATCTACGACGCCGAGAACCGCCAGCAGTCCTTCGGCCAGGTGCGCAACGCGTTCATCCGCGTCGTCAACCAGGCAGGCGAGGCCGAGATCGCCCGCTACGACCTGAGCGAGGACGCCTCCACCGAGACCGCCATGGTCTTCGGTGAGCTGTACCGGCACGGCGCGGAGTGGAAGTTCCGCGCCATCGGCCAGGGCTACGCCTCGGGCCTGCGCGGCATCGCGCAGGACTTCGGTGTGAACGTCTGAGACGGACACGCCCCGGGCGGCCACGCCCGAGCCCGGCCGCCTTCCGCGGCCACACCGCCCGGCGCCGCACGGTTTACGTGCGGCGCCGGACGTGCAGGACCACCTTGAGAAACATCACCCGGAGGGGGACCAGCATCATGGGCGTCACGCTTGCCAAAGGGGGAAACGTCTCCCTGTCCAAGGCCGCACCGAACCTCACGCAGGTCATGATCGGGCTCGGCTGGGACGCGCGCTCCACCACCGGAGCCGACTTCGACCTCGACGCCAGCGCGCTGATGTGCAGCGGCGGCCGGGTCATGGGGGACGAGTGGTTCGTCTTCTACAACCAGCTCACGAGCCCGGACGGCTCGGTGGAGCACACCGGCGACAACCTCACCGGTGAGGGCGAGGGGGACGACGAGTCCCTGCTGGTCGACCTCTCCAAGGTGCCGGCCCAGTGCGACAAGATCGTCTTTCCGGTCTCCATTCATATGGCCGATGAGCGCGGCCAGACCTTCGGCCAGGTCAGCAATGCCTTCATCCGCGTGGTGAACCAGGCGGACGGCCAGGAACTCGCCCGTTACGACCTGAGCGAGGACGCGTCCACCGAAACCGCGATGATCTTCGGTGAGCTCTACCGTTACCAGGGCGAATGGAAGTTCCGTGCGGTGGGGCAGGGGTACGCGTCGGGATTGCGGGGCATCGCTCTAGACTTCGGAGTCAACGTTTCGTAAAGCCGATCACGGCAGCGGGGGATACCCGTTAACACACCTGGGGTAGCCAGTGGTTCTGAAAACCTTCGGCTGGTCGTTCGCGGTCACCGCGCTCGGCCTGGTCGCAGCGATCCTCTTCGGGGGGTGGACCGCCTTCGGAATCGTGGCGATCCTCTCGATCCTCGAGATCTCGCTGTCCTTCGACAACGCGGTGGTCAACGCCGGGATCCTGAAGAAGATGAACGCCTTCTGGCAGAAGATCTTCCTCACCATCGGCATCCTGATCGCCGTCTTCGGCATGCGGCTGGTCTTCCCCGTCGTGATCGTCGCCGTCAGCGCGCAGCTCGGCCCGATCGAGGCGGTCGACCTGGCGCTCAGCGACAAGGACCGCTACCAGGAACTGGTCACCGACGCCCACCCGGCGATCGCCGCGTTCGGTGGCATGTTCCTGCTGATGATCTTCCTGGACTTCATCTTCGAGGACCGCGACATCAAGTGGCTGGCCTGGCTGGAGCGCCCGCTGGCCAAGCTCGGCAAGATCGACATGCTGTCGGTCTGCATCGCCCTGATCATCCTGCTGGTCTCCGCGCTCACCTTCGCCACCCAGGCCCACCAGCACGGCGGCGCGCACGTCGACAAGTCCTCCACCGTGCTGCTCGCCGGCATCGCCGGCCTGATCACCTACATGATCGTGGGCGGTCTGTCCGGCTACTTCGAGGACAAGCTCGAAGAGGAGGAGGAACACGAGCACGAGGCCGAGGAGCAGGCCGCGCGCGAGGGCAAGCCGCGCTCGGCGGTCGCGCTGGCCGGCAAGGCCGCGTTCTTCATGTTCCTCTACCTGGAGGTGCTGGACGCCTCCTTCTCCTTCGACGGCGTGATCGGCGCCTTCGCCATCACCAACGACATCGTCCTGATGGCGCTGGGCCTGGGCATCGGCGCCATGTACGTCCGTTCGCTCACGGTCTACCTGGTCCGCCAGGGCACCCTGGACGACTACGTCTACCTGGAGCACGGCGCGCACTACGCCATCGGCGCCCTGGCGCTGATCCTGCTCGTCACCATCCAGTACGAGATCAACGAGATCGTCACCGGCCTCATCGGCGTCGTCCTGATCGGCGCCTCCTTCTGGTCCTCCGTGCGCCGCAACAAGCGGCTCGCCGCGGCCGAGGGGGACGCCGGCGACAGGACCGAGGTCCCCTCCGGGGTGTGACGGCCTTCCGGATGAGGAACGCTCTCGACGGGGCGGCCACCGAGGACCACTCCTCGGAGCCGCCCCGTCGGCCGTCCGGGACTCCCGGCGGCCCGAGCGGGGTTCGGCGACTGGACTTGGGGCGGGAATGGGTTTCCTGGACGGACTGTGGCGCGGCCGTGAGAGCGCCTTCGACTCGGGCAGCGCGGCCAGCAACGCCATCGAGCTGACCAAACGGCACGGTCAGGTGTCCCTGACCAAACAGGGGGCGGCCACCGGCCATCTGCGGATCAACCTCAGCTGGCGGATGCGGACCTCCGACTTCGGCGGCTCCCAGCGGGAGAGCCTGCTGCGCCACCCCTTCAAGGCGCTCAAGCCGCCGGAGGTGGTCGGCCACAGCCAGTCCATGGTCAACGTCGACCTCGACCTCGGCTGTCTGTACGAGCTCCAGGACGGCACCAAGGGTGTGGTCCAGCCCCTCGGCGGCCTCCTCGGCGACGTCAACGCCGCGCCGTACGTCAAACTCAGCGGTGACGACCGGTTCGGGTCGGGCTCGGGCGAGACCATGTACGTCAACCTGGACCACCGCGAGCACATCAAGCGCCTGCTGGTCTTCGCCTACATCTACGACCAGACGCCCGCGTTCGACCGGACGCACGCCATGGTCACGCTCTACCCCGGCAACGGCCCGCGGATCGAGATCGGCCTCGACGAACGCCACCCCCAGGCCCGCTCCTGCGCCGTGGTGATGATCGAGAACGTCAAGGGCGAGATCCTCGTCCGCCGCGAGGTGAAGTTCGTGTACGGGTTCCAGGCGGAGCTGGACCGGCTGTACGGATGGGGGCTCCAGTGGGGGAGGGGCTTCAAGACGAAGGCCGGTCGATGAGGAGCCCTTGACCGCGCGGGCGCCGGTCCGCTAACGCCCGATGAACTGCGGCCCCTGCGGCGGAAGCCGGAAGTCCGGGTCGGGGGAGGAGGCGGCCGGCGGCGGCGGGAAGCCGTGCCCGGCCGGCGCCCCCGCGGCGGGCGCCGGCGGATAGCCGTAGGCGGGCCGGCCGGCCGGCTGCGGATAGCCGTAGGCCGGCTGCGTGGCCGCGGGCTGCTGCGGCGGATAGCCGTACGCGGGCTGCGCGGGCACCCCCGCCGGCTGCTCGGGCGGCAGCGGCCGGGACACCTCGGGCGCCGGCGGGACGAGCGGGGCCTGCGGTTGTGTGAGGGCCTCGGAGGAGGTGCGGTCGGAGGCCGGCACGTGCGCCGTCGGCGGCGGCTGCTGGGTGACGTCGGAGGGATCGGGCTGCTGCGCCGCCTCCGACTCGTCCACCGAGATGCCGAAGTCGGTCGCCAGGCCCTCCAGACCGTTCGAATAGCCCTCGCCGAGAGCCCGGAACTTCCAGCCCTCCCCGCGCCGGTACAGCTCACCGCAGATCAGTGCGGTCTCCTGACCGGTCTCCGGCTTGATGTCGAAGTACGCCAGCGCGTCCCCGTCGGCGGCCTGCGCGTCGTAGAGCAGGATGCGCAGGTCCCGTACGCGGTCGAAGGTGACGCCGTCCGCCGACGCGACGAGCAGGATCCGGCCGACACCGGACTCGACACCGGTGAGGTCCGCCTGGATCGTGTCGGTCAGGCTCTCGGCGACGCGCTTCTTGCCGAGCCGCCACACCTGCCCGGCAGGATGCCGTGGCTGGTTGTAGAACACGAAGTCCTCGTCGGAGCGCACACGGCCGTCGGGGCCGAGGAGCAGCGCGGAGGCGTCGACGTCCGGCACCCCCTGCCCGGGCGACCAGCGCAGCACGGCGCGTACGGTGGTGGCCTCGAGAGGGACGTTCGACCCCTTGAGCATCGCGTGCGTCATACGGTCATCCTGCCTTCTCCGTCCTGGTCACGACAACGCGGGGGGTTGGTGTCGACACGGCCGGGTTACCTGAAGTTCATGCCCCGCCGGAACCGTCGACATGGATCCCTACGTACTATTACCGGCCACCTTCCGACATTCCCGAGATTCCAGAGAGGCCACGGGGGAGTTCCATGCGTCATTTCGGTCAGATCACCCCTGCGGTGCGGAAACGTCTCTTCCATCGGGAGCCCGTCGAGTTCACGCCGGATTCCCCGGCCCGGCTGCTCTCCGCGGTCCTCGGCGCCACGCTCTACAGCCCCGCGACCCGGCCCCGGCTCGCCGACGACGTCGTCAAACAGGGCGGACGCGGTGTGGTCTCCATGGTGCTGTGCCTGGAGGACTCCATCGACGACGCCGACGTGACCGCGGGCGAGGAGAACCTCGTGCGGCAGTTCGCGGACCTGGCCGGGCGGCCCGGCGCGGATCTGCCGCTGCTGTTCATCCGGGTCCGCGCCCCCGAGCAGATCCCCGACCTCGCCCGGCGCCTCGGCCCCGCCGTCTCGCTGCTGTCCGGATTCGTCCTGCCGAAGTTCACCGCGGAACGCGGCCTGCCGTTCCTGGAGGCGCTGGCCACCGCCGAGGCCGGGAGCGGGCGCCGGCTGTTCGCCATGCCGGTGCTGGAGTCGCCCGAGCTGCTCTACCGCGAGTCCCGCGTGGAGACCCTCGAAGGCATCTTCCGCGCCGTCGACAAGTACCGCGACCGCGTGCTCGCGCTGCGCCTCGGCGTGACCGACTTCTGCTCCTCCTACGGGCTGCGCAGGGGCCCCGACATGACGGCGTACGACATCCAGGTCGTCGCCTCCGTGATCTCCGACGTGGTGAACATGCTGGCCCGGGCCGACGGCACGGGATTCACCGTGACGGGGCCGGTCTGGGAGTACTTCCGGGTCCAGGAACGCATGTTCAAGCCCCTCCTGCGGCAGAGCCCCTTCCACGAGGTGAAGGCGGTCGCCCTGCGCGAGAAACTCATCGAGCACGCCATGGACGGCCTGCTGCGCGAGATCTCCCTCGACCGGGCCAACGGCCTGCTGGGCAAGACCTGCATCCACCCCTCGCACGTCCTCCCCGTGCACGCGCTGTCCGTCGTCAGCCACGAGGAGTTCAGCGACGCCCAGGACATCCTCCGGCCGGAACGCGGCGGCGGGGGTGTCCTCAGGTCGGCCTACACGAACAAGATGAACGAGGTGAAACCGCACCGCGCCTGGGCCGAGCGGACCCTGCTGCGCGCCGAGGCCTTCGGTGTCGCCAACGAGGACATCGGCTTCGTGGAACTGCTCGCGGCGGGCCTGGCCGAGTGACCGGAACGGAGAAGGCTGTGAACGAGGGGATGCGCCGCCCGGCGCGTCACGGGGACCCGGCAGGCGGGGACATGTGGTCCGGCAGCTGGGTCACGGAGCGGCTCGGCGTCGAGCTGGCCGGGGACGAGAGCCTGCCCGGGCTGCTGGGGCTGGCGCTGCGCCGCAACCCCAAGCGGGCCCACCTACTGGTGTCCAACGTCCTCGGCAAGCACGTCCCCCAGGCGCCGTCCGTCGTGCACGGCCACGGCGTCGCACTCGGCCGCCGGGTGCGCGAGCTGCTGGGTGACGCGGCCAAGGACGCGGTGGTCCTCGGCTACGCCGAGACCGCGACCGGGCTCGGCCATTCCGTCGCCGACGGTCTGGGCCCCGCCCCGTATCTGCACTCCACGCGCCGCCCGGTCGCGGGCACGGCCACCGCCGGGGGATTCGAGGAGTCCCACTCCCACGCCACGTCCCACCTGCTGCTCCCGGAGGATCCGCGGCTGCTGGCCGGGGACGGTCCGCTGGTCCTGGTCGACGACGAGTTCTCGACGGGGAACACGGTGCTGAACACCGTTCGGGACCTTCACGCGCGGTACCCGCGGGGCCGGTACGTCGTGGTCGCCCTCGTCGACATGCGGTCGCCCGCGGACGCCGGCCGTCTGGACGGGTTCGCCCGTGAGATCGGGGCGCGGATCGACCTGGTGACGACCGCGTCGGGCACGGTGCGGCTGCCGGACGGCGTCCTGGCGAAGGGGCAGGAGCTGGTGGCGCGGTACGAGAGCGCCACGGACGGTGGCCGGGCGGCCGCGGCCGCCCGGTTCCCCGCGCCCCTGGAGAGGGAGGCCGCGGCCGGCTTCGGAACCGACGCCCGGACGTCCCCCTCGGGGGCGCGGGACGTGGAGGACTCCGCGGCCGCCGCACGGGCGCGGCCGGACCGGGACGGCCCGCGCCCATGCGACGGGCGCGTCGCACGCGTGGACCTGCGCTGGCCGGACGGCCTCCCCGACGGGGGCCGCCACGGCTTCACCCCCGCGCACCGGGCCCGCCTCGAATCCGCGCTCCCGGACATGGCGGCCCGCCTCGCGGCCGAGCTCCCCGACGACGCGCGCCGCGTCCTCGTCCTCGGCTTCGAGGAGCTGATGTACACCCCGCTGCGCCTGGCGGGCGAGCTGGAGCGGACCGTCCGCGCCGACGTGCGCTTCTCCACCACCACCCGCTCACCCGTCCTCGCCGTCGACGACCCCGGCTACGCGATACGCACCCGCCTGGTCTTCCCCGCCCACGACGACCCCGCCGACGGCCCCGGCGAGCGCTACGCCTACAACGTCGCCGGCGGCGGCTTCGACGCCGTCGTCGCCGTCGTCGACTCGGTCGCCGACACCCCCGCACTGCACGCGCCCGACGGCCTGCTCGCCCGGCTCGCCGCACACACCCCGCGGGTCCTCCTCGCGGTCGTACCGTCGTACGTGCCCGCACCGCAGGACACCGCCCCCCAGGACGCCCGACCGGACGCCCCCGAAAGGCCCGCCACCATGCTGCCCGAGCCCCTCAGAGGCCCCGCCTTCTCCTCGTACGCGCCCGAGGAGGTCGGCTGGCTGCTCCAGGACCTCTCGGACGTGACGCTGGAGGCGCCGACCGAGGAGCGCGAGGAGGCCGTCCAGAGCGGCGGCGCCCACTACGCGGAGTCGCTGCCGGTGGAGTACCAGCCGAGCGAGCAGTACCAGGAGCTGTTCCACGCGGCCCTGAACGAGTCGGCGGCCCGCCTGGCCCACGCGGTGGGCGTGGTCACCGAGACCGTGCTCGCCGAGCGGTCCCCCCGCCCGGTGCTCGTCTCCCTGGCCCGCGCGGGCACTCCCGTGGGCATCCTGATGCGCCGCTGGGCGCACCACCGCCGCCGGCTCGACCTGCCCCACTACGCGGTGTCGATCGTCCGCGGCCGGGGCATCGACGCCAACGCGCTGCGCTGGCTGGCCGCCCACCACGACCCCCGGGACGTGGTCTTCGTCGACGGCTGGACCGGCAAGGGCGCCATCACCCGCGAACTCGCCCGGGCCGTCGAGGAGTTCGAGAAGACCGAGGGCGTCACCGGCTTCGACCCGGAGATCGCGGTCCTGGCCGACCCCGGCTCCTGCGTCCGCACCTACGGCACCCGCGAGGACTACCTGATCCCCTCCGCCTGCCTCAACTCCACGGTGTCCGGCCTGATCTCACGCACCGTGCTCCGCGCCGACCTGGTCGGCCCGGACGACTTCCACGGCGCCAAGTTCTACCGCGAACTCGCCGGCGCGGACCTCTCGACGGCCTTCCTGGACGCCGTGTCCGCCCGCTTCCCGGAGGTCGCCGACGCCGCCTGCGCCCAGGCCGAGGAACTCCTCTCCACCGACCGCACCCCCAGCTGGGAGGGCTGGGCGGCGGTCGAACGCATCAGCGAGGAGTACGGCATCCACGACGTGAACCTCGTCAAGCCCGGCGTCGGCGAGACCACCCGGGTGCTGCTGCGCCGGGTGCCCTGGAAGGTGCTCGCCCGGGCCGGAGCCGGCAGCGACCTCGACCACGTACGCCTCCTCGCGCGGCAACGGGGCGTCCCCGTCGAAGAGGTCGACGGACTCCCCTACACCTGCGTCGGACTGATCCACCCCCGCTACACCCGTGGCGCCACCGGCGCCGACGGCAGGGCGGTGACCCGCTGATGACCGTCGTCGTCGCCAGCGACCTCGACCGCACGCTCATCTACTCCGCCGCCGCCCTCGCCCTGACCATGCCGGACGCACGGGCGCCCCGGCTGCTGTGCGTGGAGGTCCACGAGAGCAAGCCCCTCTCCTACATGACGGAGACGGCGGCCCGGCTCCTCGCCGACCTCGGCGACGAAGCCGTGTTCGTCCCCACCACGACCCGCACCCGCAAGCAGTACCAGCGCATCAACCTCCCCGGCCCGCCGCCGACCTACGCGATCTGCGCCAACGGCGGACACCTCCTCGTCGACGGCGTGTCCGACCGGGACTGGCACGCCCGGGTGCTCGCCCGCCTCGCCGACGAGTGCGCCCCGCTGTCCGAGGTGCAGGACCATCTGCTGCGGACCGCCGACCCGGTCTGGGTGCGCAAGCACCGGGTCGCCGATGACCTCTTCGCCTACCTCGTCGTCGAGCGGGAACTGCTGCGCGAGGAGTGGGTGAAGGAACTCGGGGAGTGGGCGGAGAACCGCGGCTGGACGGTGTCCCTCCAGGGCCGCAAGATCTACGCCGTGCCGGGGCCCCTCACCAAGAGCGCGGCCATGGACGAGGTGGCCCGCCGCACCGGCGCCGATCTCACCCTCGCCGCCGGCGACTCCCTCCTCGACGCCGACCTGCTCCTCGCCGTGGACCGGGGCTGGCGCCCGGGGCACGGCGAACTCGCCGACGCCGACTGGACGGCCCCCGCGATCAGGGCGCTCCCCGAGCGGGGCGTCCTGGCCGGCGAGCGCATCCTGCGCGAGTTCCTGCAGGCGGTGCGCTCGCCCCGGTGAGGCCGCACGGCTCCGCGGCCGTGCGGCCGGGGCGTCAGCGTCGGTGGCGCAGGACCATCGTGTCGGCGGAGTCGTATCCGGCGCCGTGAGCGTCCCCGGAGCGCGGCGGGTGCGGGTCTCCCGCGCCCGCCCGCCCGTCCCGCCGCCGGCGGCCGTCCCCCGAGCGCAGCAGACGCAGGACCACGAACGCCACCAGGGCCAGCGCGGCCACGCCGAGGACCACCTTCGAGTACGCCGAGACGACGGTCGACACCTGCTCCCAGTTGTCCCCCAGCGCGTACCCCGCGAGCACGAACGCGGTGTTCCAGATCGCGCTGCCCAGCGTGGTCAGCCCCAGGAACAGCGGCAGCCGCATGCGCTCCACGCCGGCCGGCACCGATATGAGACTGCGGAAGAGCGGGATCATCCGGCCGAAGAACACCGCCTTCGGCCCGTGCCGCAGGAACCACGCCTCCGTCCTCTCGATGTCCGCGACCTTCACCAGCGGCAGCCGCTCCGCTATCGCCACCGTCCGGTCCCGGCCGAGCAGCGCGCCCACCCCGTACAGCGCGAGCGCGCCGATCACCGAGCCGGCGGTGGTCCACAGCAGCACGGCGAGCAGGCTCATCCGCCCACTGCTCGCGGCGAACCCCGCCAAGGGCAGGATCACCTCACTGGGTATGGGAGGGAAGAGGTTCTCCAGCGCGATGGCGAGGCCGGCCCCGGGGGCGCCCAGGGCGTCCATGAGGTCGTTGACCCACTGCGGTCCGGCACCGCCGTCCCCGGCCGCCGTGATCGTGTGCGCTGCGATGGCTGTCATGCCTGCCACGCTAGAGAACCGGAGCTGAAGGAACGCTGAGGAAAGCCGCACGACCCGCTGCGGTGCTCCGCGGCCGCGACTGCGGTTTTCCGCGGTGCGCCCCCGTGCCGCGCACGGCCGGCCTCACGACCCTGCGAGACATGGTGCGGCGCGTGGCGCGGTGGGGCCGATGCGGGGCGCCGCCGCGGCCGTCGTCGAGCTGCTCCGCACCGCCTTGGCCGGCCCGGACGGCGCAAGGGCGCACCGACGCCGCCATCGCGCGGCGGCTGCACATCTCGCGGAGCGCGGTGGAGGAACACACCGAAGCGATCTTCGACAAGCCCGGACCGACGGGGGGTGAGGGCTGTTCGCGCAGGGTGCCGGCGGTGCTGCGCCACCTCGGCAGCCGAGGTGCGGCTGACGTCCGGTGCCGTGTCCTTTGGCGGAGGTCAGCCGCAGCAGCCGCCCCCGCAGCAGCCGCCACCGCCGCCACCCGCGGACGGAGCGGGGGCCGCGGCGGAGGCGGTGCCGCCCACCGCGACCGTGGAGAGGAGCTTGACCGTGTCGTCGTGACCCGCCGGGCAGGCCGCGGGCGCGGAGGACTCCGCCATGGGGCGGCTCAGTTCGAAGGTGTCGCCGCAGGTCCGGCAGCGGTATTCGTAGCGAGGCATGGGCACAGGTTAACCGGCTCGGCCCGTGCCGGTCAGGGGGCGGCGCCGCCGCGTTCCTCCCGGATCAGGGCCACCACACGGCCCACCGTCGCCCGTACCTCCTCCGTCTCCGTCAGGAAGTGCCAGTAGTCGGGGTGGCGGCCCTCCAGTCCGGCGGCGGCCCGTTCCAGACGGGCCACGGCGTCGTCCAGGGGGCGGGCGTGGCGCGGGTCGGGGGTGTTGCGGCCGGCCATGGCCAGACGCTGGGCGTCCCGGATGGTGAAGCGGGTGCGCTCGATCTCCTGCCCGGGGTCCTTCTGCACGGCGTTCAGCCGCCGCAGCCGGTCACCGGCGGCCGACACCGCCTCGTCGGTCGTGTTCAGCAGCGCCCGCGCGGTCGACAGCAGGGCGGTCGCGTCCGCCCAGCGCTGCTCCTCGCGGGCCGTCCGGGCCTCGGCGAGTCTCGCCTCCGCCCGGCCCACGTTCTCGGTGGCCACGTCGGGGACGTGCTGCAGGTCCTGCCAGCAGGCGGCGGTGAAGCGCCGGCGCAGTTCGCTGAGGACCGGTTCGACCTGTTCGGAGCGGGTGGTGAGGGCCTGGGCGCGGGTGCGCAGGGAGACCAGCCGGTGGTCGATCTCGGCGGCCCGTTCCGGCAGCCGTTCGGCTTCGACGCGGACCGCCTCGGCCTCGCGCGTGACCCGTTCGGCCCGCTCCAGGGTCTGGGGCACGCCGTGCTGCCCCGCGCCCTGGTTCAGCTTGGTCAGTTCCGGGGAGAGCGCGGCGAGCCGGGCGGCGAGGTCGTCGGCCTTCAGACCCGATCCGCGTGCGGTGTCGAGGGCGTTCGAGGCGGCGAGCAGCGCCTGCCGGGCGCGTTCGACGGCGGGCGCGAGCCGGGCGAGCCGGGTCTCGGCCTTGCCGAGGAGGGAGCCGAGCCCGTCGGCGAACCGGTCCAGCTCCTGCTTGACCCGGCCGAGTTCGTCCTTGGCGGCGGTCAGCCGGTCGCGGGCCTGGGCGGCGGCCGAGGCCTCCAGATCGTCGCGGTCCAGGTCATGGGCGTCGACGGCGCTGATGTAGCGGTGGCTGGCCTCGTCGATGCGCCGGCCGAGCGCCTCGAAGTCGGCGACGGCGCGGCGGGCGGCGGGGGAGGCGTCGACGGCGGTGATCGTCTCGATGGAGATCCGCAGGTCGCGCTGGGCGGTGTCGAGTTCGTAGAAGGCGGCCGCCGCCGCGTCCTTGGCGGCCTGCGCCTCGGCCCGCTGGTTCTCCGCCCGCCCGCCGAACCAGCGCCGGGTCCCGCCCCCGGCGAACGCGGCGGGCAGCGCCAGCACCGCGACCAGCGGCAGCCCCACGAGGACGAGCGCGTCCCGCAGCGCGCCGGGAGCCCGGCGGACACCCGGCGGGAGGGAAAGAGGGGGTACGGCACGACGCGTGCGGGGCACGCGCGGCTCCGACGGCGAGTACGGCTGCGCTGGTGTCGCCGTCACATCCCTCTCCCGTACTGTCGTTCGCCCGGCCCGATGTCATTCTCCCACCGGTGGAGGACGAAGACACGGGCCGGTCAGTTCGCCGTGCGGACGGTGAGTTCGCCGTCGCCGGTGCGCGCGGTCACCACGTGGGGGCTGGAGTCGTCGCGGGGCACGGACACGTCCTCGGCGCCGTCGCCGGTCCCGGTGTCCACGCGGTAGGAGGCCCGCGGCAGGTCGATCGTCAGGGAGCCGTCGCCGCTGCGGGAGTCCACCAGGTCGGGCACGGCGGCCAGTTCGAGGCGGACCGGGCCGTCCCCGCTGTGGGTGCGCACCGTACGGGAGGAGACCTCCGCGCGCACGGACCCGTCACCGGTGCGCAGCTCCAGCGGTCCGGTGGAGTCCGTGACGTGGATCGAACCGTCCGTCGTGCGGATGCTCAGCGCGTCGCGGAAGCCCCGCGCCCGCACGCTGCCGTCCTCCTCCTCGACCTTCACGGAGACCCCGCGGGGCACCTCGACGCGGTGCCTGGTGGAGCAGATCGCGACGACCCCCGAGCACTTCTCCCGCAGCACCAGCCGGTCGCCGTCCATGGACCAGGTGACCTCCGGGTCCGAGCCGATGGCGACGGTGCCCCGGAACCACCGGGTGACCTCGATCGTGCCCGGGTCGTTCTCGTCCGAGGCGACGATCTCGAGGGCGGACTCGTCGGAGTCGACGGTGAGGGTCCTGCCGGGCAGGTCGAAGGACCGGTGGTCGGGATCGTCGTCGTCGGCGGCCGACGCCCCGCAGGCGCTCACGCCCGCGACGATCACCGTGGTGGCCCCGGCGAGGGCGAGGGCGCGTGTCCACGCGGCACGGACGCCAAAAGCGGGGCCGAAGGGGCGGGCGGTACGGGTCGTGCGGGTCATGACGGTCTCCCCCTGGGACGGACGGCGGCGCTCCCGGGCGGTCTCCGGGCGCTCTTCGACCGTACGGACCGGGGGCCCGCCGGGGGATCCGGGCGGCCGGCGGATCCGGGGTGGGGATATCCCCCGGCGCCCCGGCGGGCGTTTGCCGGTCCGTGCCCCCGGCCATGTAGGCTGTCGACTCGACCTGGGCGCACGTCCCGGGTCCCGGGTGCGTAGCTCAGGGGTAGAGCGCCTGCCTTACAAGCAGGATGTCGGCGGTTCGAAACCGTCCGCGCCCACACAGGACACAGGGCCTCCGGAGTCGCTCCGGGGGCCCTGTGCCGTCGTGCCGTCCCGCGCCGCCCGTCCTACGCGGGCCCCTCCGTGTCCTCGTGGGTGTGTTTCAGCCGGGAGCGGGCGTGCACGCGGTCGGCGCCGGTGAGTTCGGCCCAGTGGCGGTGGGTGCTGACGAACACCGCGAGCTCGTGCTCCCGTTGCCGGAGCTTCTCCACCTCGGCCTGCTCGTCGGCGGTCCAGCCGGGCGAGGCGGGGCGCTCGACCTTGCGCCAGCCGTGGTCGTCGCTGAACCCGTCGAGGGGTTCGACCGACCAGGGGAGCCGCTTCAGCAGGGCGGACAACTCGGCCCGGACCTGCTGCAGTTCCTCCTGACCGGCGAGGAGGTCACTCGGAAAGTCATAGGTCGCAGCCACGCCCCGATGATACGCCTGTTCGATTTTGGGTGGCGAGTTGTGGAGGGGGCGCGTCAGACTGAAAGCATGTGCCGGAGCATCAAGACCCTGCGTCCGCCCGTACAGCCCGAGGAGGCCACGGAGGAGGAAATCCGGGCCGCCGCCCTGCAGTACGTGAGGAAGGTGTCCGGCTTCCGCGCACCGGCCGCCCACAACCGCGAGGTGTTCGACCGGGCGGTGGAGGCGATCGCCTCGGCGACGGCCGAGTTGCTGGACGGGCTGGAGGTGCGCGGGGGCACGGCGCGGCGGGCGGGGGACGGCGTCCCCGGACGCCATGGCCACGGGCAGTCCGTGTCTCCCCCGGTGCCGTGAAGGCCTGGTAGGCATCCCCGGGGCGGCACGGGTGGGTGCCGTGCCCCCGTGGACGTCGGGCTGCGCGGCACCCCCCGCCCGGCGCGATCGCCCCGGCTCTCCCGGGCTCCGCGCGGAGTCCTGGAGCCCGCGGGGCCTACGAGGCCTCCGAAGGGTGCGGGCGCCGGCGCATCAGGTATCCCGCCCCCGCCCCCGCCGCGAACAGCGCGCCCACCGACACCGCCGTGGCCAGCCAGGTCGCGCCCAGCCAGTGGGCGCCGAAGTAGCCGAGGGCCACGCTGTACGCGGCCCAGGACAGCCCCGCCAGGGCGGACCAGGGGAGGAAGTCGCGGGCGCGGTGGCGCGCGGCTCCGGCGCCGAGGGAGACCACCGCGCGCCCGGCCGGGGCGAAGCGGGCGAGGACGACCAGGGCGCCGCCGCCCCGGGCGAGCGCCGCACCGAGACGTTCCTGCGCGCTCTTGAGCCGCCGTGACCGGGCTATGGCCCGGTCCAGCCGGGCGCCGCCGCGCCAGGCGAGGCGGTAGGCCACCAGGTCGCCCAGGACGGAGGCGGTGGCGGCGCACAGCGTCAGCACCAGGATGTCGGGCGCGTCGGTCGCCGTGCCCGCGGCCGCCGCCGTGGCCGCGGTGATCACCAGTACCCCGCTGGGCAGGACCGGGAGGAACACGTCGAGCAGGACCGAGAGGGCCACCACCGCGTAGATCCACGGGCTGCCGATCAGCGACCCCACACTCTCCACCCGAACTCCCCGTGGCTCCCCCGTGGGCCGCGCCGTGCCGCGCTGACGCGGGGGAGCGGCAGGGGTGGCAGGAGTGGCCGGTGACAGCGGTACAGCGTACGCCCGGTGAGTGACAGAAGGGTCACGAGGGGTTCGCGCGCCCGGCACCCCGCGTTCTCCTTCACTTCCCCGCACAAGGGGAAGGGTGCCCTCCCCCCGACGTGCGGGGAGGGCACCCGTGCGGGTCCGGCGGGCCAGGACGGTCAGGCCGCCACCGGGGTCCGCTCCGTCCGCCGTTCGCCGTCCGCCGACGCGTGCCTGGTGAACAGGCGGTCCAGGCCGAAGGCTCCGGAGCCGGTGAACACCAGCAGGAACATGGCCCAGCAGTACAGGGCCGCGCCCTCGCCGTTGTTCTCTATCGGCCACAGCGCCTGGGGCTGGTGGACCTTGAAGTACGCGTAGGCCATCGCGCCGGACGAGACGAACGCGGCGGCGCGGGTGCCGAGGCCGAGCAGGACCAGGGTGCCGCCGACGAGTTCGATCAGGCCCGCGTACCAGCCGGGCCAGGCGCCGGTCTCGGCGGTGCCGCCGTTGCCGTCCACGCCGCCGAGCAGGCCGAGCAGGGAAACGGCGCCGTGGCAGGCGAAGAGCAGTCCGACGACGATGCGGAACATGCCCAGGACGTATGGCTGGGCGCTGTTGAGGCGTCCGGTCATGTGGGGGGTCTCCTTCGGTCAGGCCGGTCCCCGGGTGGGGCCGGACCGGGGGCGGAACCGAGTCGACCACCCACGTTAGGTGTCCCCCACAGATACTTGCAAGTTCAACATTTGGCCATGAATCCGCCTCCGCTTGGTCGCTCCGACGCCTGCTCCCGCCGGTCACGGCGCTGCCCGCCCTCACGGTCAGGCCCCACCACGTGACCGAATCCGCACCCCACCGCACAGCGGGCCCACAGGTTCCGGTTCACCGGCTCAGCCGGGTCTCCGCCACGCTCCTGAGCCGCGTCCCGGCCGCCTCCTCCTGTGCGTCCTCCAGCCGCAGCACCGCCGAGCGCCCCTGCGTCGTCAGCGTCATCAGCTGGTTGCCGAACCAGGGTCCGCCCGTCCTGCGCCAGGTGACCGGCGGCGGGCGGAGCCGGCCGTGCCGCGCGAACGCGCGGCCGAGGAACCGGGCGGCACCGCTCCAGCCGAAGCGGAAGCCGAGCTTCATCGACAGCGGAATGGAGTTGTGGACGGGCGAGCAGGTCAGCTGCACCACCCGGGAGTCCGGCCCGGCGCCGCCCGGCCAGCTCGGCTCGGCGACATAGGCGTGGTGGACGTCCCCGGAGAGCACGCACACCGTCGCCGGCGCCTCCGGCCCCGTACCGGCCTCGGCGATCAGCTCCGCCAGTTCGACGAACGACTCCGGGAAGGCCGCCCAGTGCTCCAGGTCCGCCGCGCGCCGCAGTTCCTCCCCGAGCCGCGCCCAGCGGACGCCCTTGTCGCCCCGGCACAGCACGGAGCTCCACGCCTCGATGTCGTGCACCAGGTGGGGCAGCAGCCAGGGCAGGGACGTGCCGATGAGCAGGTGGTCGTAGGAGCCGCGCCCGTCGAGGACCTGTGCGCGCAGCCAGTCGGCCTCGGTCCGGTCGAGCATGGAGCGCCGGCCCTCCTCCAGGACGCGGGCCGCGCGGCTGTCCACCATCACCAGGCGCACCCGGCCGAAGTCGCGCCGGTAGCTCCAGCGCACGGCGGTCGCGTCCTCCTCGGCCCGGGAGGCGAAGGCGCGCAGTGCCTCGGTGCCGTCGTCGGCCGCCCGGACGGACGCGTACAGCGGGTCGGCCTCGACCTCGGCGGGGGAGAGGTTGCCCAGGTGCTGGTACACCCAGTACGACATCAGGCCGCTGAGGATCCGCTCCCGCCACCACGAGGTCTCCCGCATGTCGGCGACCCAGGAGGCGGAGGTGTTCCAGTCGTCGATCACGTCGTGGTCGTCGAAGATCATGCAGGTGGGCACGGTGGACAGCAGCCAGCGCACCTGCGGGTCGAGCCAGGACTCGTAGTAGAGGCGGGTGTACTCCTCGTAGTCCGCCACCTGACTGCCCGGGGGGTCGTCCAGGTCCCGGCGGGCGGCGAGCCACTCGCGCGTGGCGTCGGAGGTCTCGTCGGCGTACACCTGGTCGCCGAGGAGCAGCAGGACGTCGGGCCGCGCGCCGTCCGGGTCGGCGGCGATGCGTTTCGCCAGGGCGTCCAGGGCGTCGGGGCCGACCGGGTCGGGCTCCCCGGTGGGCGGGGACGCCCAGCGGCAGGAGCCGAACGAGACGCGCGTGCGGCCGTCCGGGCCCGGGGTGGGGATGACGGACGGCGGGAGCGAGGGGAAGGGGTCCTCGGCCGGCGGCCACACCCGGGTGCCGTCCAGGAAGACCTCGTACGGGGTGGCCGTCCCCGGCGTGAGACCGGTGACGTGGACGAGCGCGTAGTGGTGGCCCGCGATCCGGAAGGTGCCGGCCGTCCCGCCGGTCCCGTCCGCGCAGCGCACCTCCACGGCGCCCGGGTCGGCGGTCTCGACCCAGAGGGTGGCGGACGAGCCGTCGACGTACCTCAGCAGTGGTCCGAGCCGCAGTCCGGCCATGGTGACCCCTTCCTCCGTCGCTCCGTACGGTACGCAGCGACGGAGGCCGTCGGCGAGATGTGCGCGCCCGGCGATGCGGCTCAGCAGCTCGCGAGGTGGTTCTGCAGGGCGGACTTCTCGGCGGAGTCGACCGACAGGCCGTAGTAGTACTTCACCTGGACCCAGGCGCGGACGTAGGTGCAGCGGTAGGCGGTGCGCGACGGCATCCAGGTGGCCGGGTCCTGGTCGCCCTTGGCCTGGTTGACGTTGTCCGTGACGGCGAGGAGCTGCGGGCGGGTCAGGTCGTTGGCGAAGGCCTGGCGCCGCGAGGTGGTCCAGGAGCCGGCGCCGGAGTCCCAGGCCTCGGCGAGCGGGACGAGGTGTTATCCGTACCTTGTTTTTGGTGTCGCTGACGTCTGTGACGTGGTGTGGTGGGCCGTGTCTTCTCTGTGAGCGGTGCGTTATCCGGTACAGCGGCAAGGTGCCGCTGACAGCGATGACAGATGGGGTGGCGGTGGCACGTACGCAGCGGGTGGTCACGGGGGAAGGCGTGACGTGGACGGTCATCGGTGAGGACTACCGTGTCGCGGAGCCGGTCGAGCAGTACCTGGAGTACCTGAGATCGAGGGACTGCTCGCCCAACACCCTCAAGAGCTACGCGCGAGGTCTCGCCCTGTGGTGGACGTTTCTGGAGCGTCGAGCGCAGGCGTGGGACGCGATCGGAGTCACTGAACTCGGCACCTTTGCCGGGCAGTTGCGTCGCGGGAGCGTGGCTGGGGACGTGGTGCCGCTCCACGAGGGCGCGAAGGCGGCCGACGCGACCGTGGCGAGCCGGGCCCGCGCGGTCATGGGCTTCTACCGCTATCACGCAGCTCGCGGGGTCGAGGTCGCGGGACGGCTGTACGAGACGGTGAAGGCCCGGCCGGGAAGCTACCTGCCGTTCCTCGAGCACGTGGCGCGCAGGACCGGACGCCGTTCGAGCGTCGTCAAGATCCGTGTACGGGCGAAACCGGCGCCGGTGCTGCTGCCCGACCAGATGTCAGCGCTCCGTGAAGTGGAAGCATCCTGGGACGCGGCGGGCGCGGTCTGGTCGGGCGAGCTGCGGTACCGCTTGCTGTGGACCCTGCTGGAGGAGACCGGGCTGCGGCTCGGCGAGGCCCTCGGTCTGCGGCACCGCGACTGGAAGACCGGTACGGGTACGACCGCGCAGGTCGAGGTCGTCCATCGTGAGGACCACCCGCACGGCCTGCGGGCCAAGAGTGGCTACCGCCGCGTCTTCATCGGCTCCGCCTTGGACCGCCTGTACGGCGACTGGGTCTGGGCCCTGTGCGAGGCCGGCGCCGATGTCGAGCTGGACGACTGGGACGACGCGTACATCTTCTGCAACCTGCACCGCGGACGCCGGTTCGCGCCGCTGCGGGCGGAGAGCGTCTACAAGCACCTGGCCGCGCGGAAGCAGCACGTCCCCGGTCTGCCGCCCGGCATGACCCCGCACTGGTACCGGCACACCCACGCCACGGCCCTGCTGCTGTCCGGCGTGCCGATGCACGTGGTCAGCCGGCGACTCGGCCACGCGGACGTCCAGACCACGATCAACACGTACGCCCACGTGACCGAGGACGCCGAGCTGCGCGCGTGCGCGGACTGGCAGAGGATCACGCAAGCCTGGGGGAGCCGCCATGAAGGCTGAGCCGACCGTCCATGCCGTAGCCGACGCAGCGACGGTTCCGGCACCACGCACTCCGGAACGCAAGCGGCAGGACAAACGCGATCCGCGCCTGTCCGTGGCCCGGCTCTTCAGCGAGGAGAAGGCGAGACGGCTGTGGGACAGCCTGCCGGAGGAGCACCGGCAGGACCACTTTGACTCGACCAACATGCCCACGGACTACCTCCACGCGTTCAGCAAGCGGACGATCGACAAGAAGCGCGGCTGGTTCACTCAGTCGCTGAGCCTGCGGGGGTTGCCTGAGCCCATGCTGTGGGAGCTGGCGTGGTGCGTGCACCAGCAGGTCGCCGACGGATACGGCATCAACACCACACGGATGGGAGAGCTGCGGCGCGGACTCCTCCTTGCGGTCGAGCACGGCAGCCCGGCCGCGCGAGCAGCAATCTCGCTCATGGCCCTGACACACGGGGAGTGGGGGCGAGAGGTCCGCGGCGCGTTGATGCGCACGAACGCCTCGGTCAACGCCTACCTGCCGACGTGGGTCGAGAACGGCTTGAAGCATCTCCAGGACCGTCTCGCCCACGCCTATCACGACGGCGAATGGTGGCGTCTGAACGTCTGGAACCCGGCCTTGGACCGGCGCATCCCCCAGAGGGAACACGAACCCCACGGTCGTGCGGTCGCCAACTTCAGCCAGCTGACCACGGACTGGTTCCGCGAGGCCGCGAAATGGTGGCTGTCGGTGCAGCTTTCGACGGAGCGTTACGTGTGGTCGTCGGTGAAGAGCCGGCTGGACCACCTGAAGTGGTTCCAGTGGTACATCGATCAGGCAGGGTGTGCTGGGCCTCAACTGGTGGACTCGCCCGAGAAGCTGCGGCCATGGCTGCGCGGATTCGTGGACTCGCTCAACAATCACACCGCGATGACCGGGCCGAACAGGGGCGGCAGGCTCGCGAAGAACAGCCGCAGGGGCCCGCTGGTGACCATCGAGGCGTTCTACCGCTGGATGTACGACAACAGTGCCGAGGCCGCCTCCGTACTCGGCGACGCGCGATGGACCAGGCTCGGCCTCCAGCACACCGTGCTGTTCCGTCTGGAGGACAAGCCGCGCCTCACCAACCAGCCACCGGACGACATGGCCCTGGAGGACGAGGTGATCAGCAAGATCGCCGCAGGTTCCGGAGTGCTCGCGGCCCCCAAGGCCGAAGGCGGACTCGAAGACCGGCAGGCCTTCCACGCGCTCATGCTGCTGATTAGGACAGGCCGACGCATGAACGAGGTCCTGATGATGGACTTCGAACCGCTATTGCCACTCCTGACGACAGGCCCGCAGCCGGGGAAGGAGCCGGACGGTTTCGTGGCCCGGCTCGCCTACCAGCAGACGAAGATCACCGGTGGCGATCCGCCGACGATCCCGGTCGACCAGGAGATCGTCGACATCATCCGCCGCCAGCAGGAATGGGCCCGCGAGTTCATCACCGCCCAGGGTGCCCCGGCGGGAACGGACCCGCGCTACCTCTTCCTGCAGACCAAGAACAACCGGCTCGGCAAGAGGCCCTACGCCTCGGCGACCTTCCACAGCCGACTCGGCGCGCTGACCAAGATCCTGGCGATCACCGACAGCGTCGGCCGCCCCGTCAAGATCTCCAAAACCCACACCTTCCGGCACACACGGGCGACCGACCTGATCAACGCCGGGGTCCCGATCCACGTCGTCATGCGCTACCTGGGACACGTCACCCCGGCCATGACCATGCACTACGCCAAGACCCTGGCAATGACGGCCGAGCGCGAATTCCTCCGCTACAAGAAGGTCACGGCCGACGGCCGGACCGCCGAGGTGGACCCGAGCGACCTCTACGACCTCCTCCACCTCGACCAGCGCGCCGACCGCGTACTGCCCAACGGCTGGTGCATGCTCCCGCCCAGACAGGTCTGCTCCAAGGGAAACGCCTGCCTGACCTGCGACAAGTTCGTCACCGACGCCAGCCACCGCGACGAACTCCAGCATCAGCTCGCCCAGACCGAAGCACTGATCGACCGCCGCCAGGCGCAGTTCACCGCCCGCCACGGCGAGCCGATGAGCGAGGACAACATCTGGCTCGCCGGCCGCCTCGCCGAAACCAGCGCCCTGACGAAGGTCCTCGTCGCCCTGGACCAGGTCAGCGTCCACGAGGACGGCCACCTCCGGGCGGTTCGCGGCGCAGGCACGGCCGACCGCCCTGAGCCGTCATCCACTGCCCAGCAACAGGAGCCGACATGACGCCCATGCCCGAGCACCTCCGCCAGGCCACCCGCGCCCGCACCCAGGAAGCCGAGAAGCGGGCCCGCACCGCCCTCACCGAACTGGTCAAGGCGGGCAAGCCCGTCAGCTTCACCGCAGTGGCCCGCCAGGCCGGAGTGAGTACCGACTTTCTCTACCGGAGCCCGGAACTGCGTACCCGGATCGAGCGACACCGTGCCAAAGGGGGGCCCGTTCCGGCAGCGCCCGCAGATCCGACGGGCGACTCTTCGACCTCGGCCGCGGTGAGGGCACTGAGTGCCCGCCTCGCGCGGCAGCAGCAGACTCACCGTGAGGAGGTGGCGAGGCTCCGCAAGGCCCTCGAAGTCGCGCAGGGCGAGAATCTCGCCCTGCGCAGGCGCCTGGCCCGTTACGAGACCGACTGAGGCCGCAGAAATGGGCATGTCCCTCCGACCAGCCTTCCCTTAGGCTCACCGCGTGAGCGACCGGATACAGAAGATCGTGACGAGGCTGCCCGACCTGAAGAGGGTCACCGAGGTGTGGGACACGGCCGAGCACAGGCTCGCCCAAGGCGATGTCGCGTTCGTGGCCGATCTCGGCATTGCCCTGGCCGACCGATACGGTTCCTCCGCCGCTCGGATCTGGCAGTACCGCAGTGTTTTCGACCGTCTTCTTCGCCTGCTGACCATGGCTCCAGGTCCCGGACACGCCGAGCAGGCGGTGCGGCTCGTGTCTGCTGCCTCGCCCGACAACCGGAAGCTGGTCCGCTACGCGGCTTCACTGCTCGCCGAGGGGCAGACCCCACACGACCTGACCTTCGTCTTCGCAGGTGGCAGCTCACGTGCCGCAGCTTCGGAGGAGCTTCGGGCCTGCCTCGTCCACGAGATGGTGCTCAGGGGCGTCATGATCGCGGAGTCGCCGGCGATCGAGGCGTGGGCGACATCACCGCACTGGCGTCATCATCCGCTCGCCTGGATGCCGCTGGAACTTTCCGTGATCGAGGAGAAGCCGCCCCTGCCGAGTTACTCAGTGGGTGGGGGCAGCTACTCGATGCCTTACGGGCCCCAGGACGGCCCTGGTGTCACGCTGGGTAGCGTCACGCACCTGCCGCAAGTGACCGATACAACGACGGAAGAATTCAGCGAAGCCGCCGCTGCAGCGGTGGCCAACTGGACAGAGGAGTCCAACGGTCGAAGCGAGGCCGGAATGTACGACCTGGCTGAGCCGGTCGAGCCGGAGGGCCTTCCCGACCTGTTGGTGACGCTGGGTCTGGAGTGCCTGAGCAGGGTGAGTCCGCGCAAACGCCTCGCCCTCTCCTCCTGCCGAGCGGAACACGCCTGGCGCATGCTTTTCGCGGCGGCATCGACCGGCGGTGCGTACAACAACGGCGAGTACGGCGCTTACGGGCGACTGGCCGCATGGCGTTCCGTCGCTGCCCTGTCCGGAGTACCCACGGCAGCACCGGTCAGCGAGGTGGAAGAAAACGCCCAGGCGTGCGGCTGGTACAGCTTCGGGGCCGCCACGAAGTGGTTCGAGCGCGTGGCCTGGGACATAGGGCTGGTCTCCGTCGCCCCCGGGGCTCGGCGAATGGCAGTCCTGGCCGCCACGGACACGGACTGATCCCGAGGAGGAGCTTGGCTCACCCTCCAGTCCCCCGGGCTTTGTCGTGTGGATCAGCTCGGTCATCTTCAGCAGGAGGCGGAAGTATGCAAACGCCTGGGGGGAAGGTCCACGGATAGCCCAGTTGGGAAACGTGCCGACGTAGCTTCGGCAGGCACTTCATGATGACGTCCTGCCGACCGATGTCAAGATCCCCGTCATGCGCGAGGTACGTGGAGACGCAGTCGGCCAGCCACGTGTCCAGCTCGGTCAGGTCTGCCTTGCTACCGGCTGGAACGTCGGGAAAGGGGGACCGGCAGTGGGCGACCCAAAGCCGTCCGACCTCGCCGAGCATCGCCTGCTTCCCGTCGGGACCGGGCCATCTCCACCCGAGCAGATATCGCACCTCCGCCTGGCGCGGAGCCCTCTGGTGCCGGGCCTTGTCGGTGCGGCGGCGATCTGCGAACGACTCCACCTCCCTCAGCCACACCGTGCGGCTGGCCTCCAGCTTCTCCAGGGCGTGAAGCAGTGCCGTCTCATCGTTCCTGAGGTCACCCGCCGTCCTCAGGTATGACCACGTTCCGTGGAATCCGAGTGGGCAGTAGCAGCCCACTGCGTCCCTCAGAGCTCTGTAGCGCCTGCCGAAAGGGAGATCGCGGTCACGAACGCGCCTGGCATACACGCGGATGCTCATGCGCTGATCATCTCGCAGCTGCCGATTGTCGACGGTATGACGCTTACGTTTTGAACTGCAAAAACACTGATTTAAATCGTCGCAGCTACGGATACGAGATGGTCGATGTCGACGTCGGAGGCGGCGGACCAGGTGGCGCCGTCGTACGGGGAGTACCAGCTGCCGCTGGTGGCGGCGCAGGAGGAGTCGGTGACGACGCCCGAGCCGTCGCGCTTGAGGACGGTCTCGCGGGTGTTGCAGGAGCCGGACTGCGTGATCCAGTGCGGGAAGAGGTCGCGGTCGTAGCCGGTGCGGTTCTCGGCGGCGACCGTGAGGGTGGCCAGGTAGCCGCGGGCGGTGGCGGCGCTGACCGGGGTGGGCAGGGCGGCGGAGGCGGCCGGGCCGTTGAACAGGCCGACGGAGGCTATGAGTCCGGTGAACGCCGCGACTGTGCTGAGCCGTCGACGCGCGTAGAACTTCGACATGTGAACTCCCTTGTGGGATGGGGTCGTTGGCGTACGGGCAGGGGAATGCTCGCCACGCCGCGTTGCCGGGAGGGGTGGATCCGGTAAGAAGTTAATGACGTGTTCATGACACGTCTATGGTTCGGGTGTGAAGTTTCCGCGCGCGACGGCCGGCGCGGGCCTCGCGCACCCTGGGCGGTGCGGGAGGGGGAGGCGGTCGCCGGGTGACGCCCCGCCGCCCGGGCCCCCCGCGGCGGCGACGGGCCGAAGCGTCGGTGAACGGTCGGTGAAGGAGGTGGCGGGATGCCGGGTTCGTTTTGTACCGTGGATGAACAAAGTGGCTCCCGTCCGTTTCCCCTGACCGGCGGGCGGGGTCACTCTGTCCCCGGGTCACCGCCCGAAGCCCTCACCTCCGCGCCTTGGAGCTGCCGATGACGGCCACCGCCGTGCTCACCGCCCGCGCCCTCCTGCTGGACATGGACGGCACCCTCGTCAACTCGGACGCCTCCGTCGAACGCGTCTGGCGGCGCTGGGCCCACCGGAACGGGCTCAACGGCGACGAGGTCATGAAGGTCGTGCACGGGCGCCAGGGATACGCGTCGATGGCCCTGCTGCTGCCCGACCGCCCGATGGAGCAGAACCACGCCGACAACGCCCGCATGCTCGCCGAGGAGACCGCGGACACCGACGGCGTCGTCGAGGTGCCGGGCGCCCGCGCGTTCCTCGCCTCCCTGAAGGGGCTGCCGCACGCGCTCGTGACCTCCGCCGACGTCGCCCTGTCGACGGCGCGGATGGCCGCCGCCGGGCTGGAGCTGCCCGACGTGCGGGTGACGGCGGAGTCCGTCGGTGCGAGCAAGCCCCACCCCGAGGGCTTCCTGAAGGGCGCGGCGGAACTGGGCGTCGACCCGGCCGACTGCGTGGTCTTCGAGGACTCCGGCGCGGGCGTCGCCGCGGGCAGGGCGGCCGGGATGCGGGTCGTGGGCATCGGTCCCCGGGCCGGCTTCCACGACCCGGACGTGCTCGTGCGGGACCTGACCCAGGTGCGGGTGGAGGCCGCGGCCGACGGCGTGATCCGGCTGCACATCACGGAGTAGCCCGCGGCGGCCCCGGTCCGTACGCCTCCCGGACGCCCGGCGCCGCGGCCCGCGTCGGCCCGGTCCGCCGTGGCCGCGGTGCGGCCCGGGGCGGGGCGCCCGGCCGGTCGCGGCCTGCTCGGGCCCCGGGTCCGGGGGCCTTGGGGGAGCCCCGGAAGGGCCGGCCGGCCCGGGACGCGATCCCCGGGCCTCGGGCCGGGGGCGTCTCAGGGCTCCCGGGTCTCCGCCTCCAGGCGGGCCCGCGTCTCCGGGCCGTACACGCCCAGCTCGGCCTGAAGGCCCTGGGACCACTGGTAGTTGCGCAGGGCGTCCTCCACCCGGCGGTTGAACTGGCCGTTGACCTCGTCGTTGTAGAGCCACTTCTCCTTCAGGCGGAGCTGGAGTTCGACGACCTCCGAGCCGCGGTCGCCGCGGCGCAGCACCGGGCCGCCGGTGGCGTCGCCGTCCGCCTCCTCCGTGTCCTCGGCGGGGTCGGCCGGCGCCGTGGCCGTCGGGGTCGAGGACGGTTCGGCGGACTCCGACGGGCTCGCCGAGGCGGTGGACGCCGACGGCGACGGTGAGGCCGACGCGCTCGCGCTCGCCGACGGGGACTTCGACGGGGAGGCGGACGACGCCGGGCGGGCGGAGGACACGCCGGCCGTCGGCTCCGGGGCGGGCGCGGCGGACGACGCGTCCGGGACGCTCGCCCTGACCTCCTCCGGCGCCGCGCCGTCCCGGGACGGCGTCTCGTAGGAGAACACCCCGCTCGCCCACCCCGCCGCCCCCACCACGGCGACCACGGCCCCGGCCACCGCGAACAGCGCCCCACGGCGGCGTCGGCGCGGCGGGGCCCCGTCGGCCTCGTCGGCGCCGGCCGGGCCGGGCGCGGCGGGGACGGCCGCGAGGGGCTGCGTGGCGTCGAACAGATGGAGATCGGTGGCGCTCGGCCGGGCCGTCCCGGGGGCCAGCGGCGTCGGGAGGACGGACGTCGCGTCCGCCGCGCCGGGCGCCTCCTCCGGCGGGACGGCGCGCAGGACCATGGTCTCGTCGGCCGCCCCCGGGGCGCCGGGCTCCTGCGCGGGCGTCCTCGGGGCGCCGGCGGCCTCCGCGGCCCCGTCCGGCGTACCCGGGCCGGTCCCGCCGTCCAGCTCGACGTACGGCCGTATGCGCAGCGGATCGAAGTCCTCCGCGGCGGCGGCCTCCGCCGTACGGGCGTCGCGGAGGGCGTCGGACGCACGCAGGGTGCAGGCGCACGACGGCGTGTTGTCGCTGTTCCTGGGCGCACCGCACTCCGGGCACGGGTGCCCGTTCGGTTGTTCCACGTGTTCGTCCCTCCCCTCGCGAACTCCAGAGATTATGCAGATCTTCTTCACGGCTCCGTCCGCGCGCCCCCGGAATCTGGACTTCCGGAAGGACTCAACAGGCCATAACGGGTCACACCGATCACGATGGATGGGGGAACCAGCATCCTGTGGAGGACTTCATGGCCGGGGACGCGCACCGCACGGCGCCGAGGGCGGGCAACACGGGGCCGGCGCCCGGCGCCGGACCGCCCGACCGTGACGCCGGAGGCCGGGAGCACGTGTCCGGGAACGTCATGGTCTCGATCGGCGCCCTGCTGCTCGGTCTGCTGCTCGCCGCCCTCGACCAGACCATCGTCGCCACCGCGCTGCCCACCATCGTCAGTGACCTGGGCGGTCTGGAGCACCTGTCCTGGGTGGTCACCGCGTACCTGCTGGCCTCGACCGCCGCGACCCCGCTGTGGGGCAAGCTCGGCGACCAGTACGGGCGAAAGAGGCTCTTCCAGACCGCCATCGTGATCTTCCTGGTGGGCTCCGCGCTGTGCGGCGCGGCGCAGGACATGCCCCAGCTGATCGCGTTCCGCGCGCTCCAGGGACTGGGCGGCGGCGGGCTGATCGTGCTGTCGATGGCGATCGTCGGCGACCTCGTGCCGCCCCGCGAACGCGGCCGCTACCAGGGCCTGTTCGGGGCGGTGTTCGGCACGACGAGCGTCCTCGGGCCGCTGCTCGGCGGACTGTTCACCGAGCACCTGAGCTGGCGCTGGGTGTTCTACGTCAACCTGCCCGTCGGGATCGTCGCGCTCGCCGTGATCGCGGCGGTGCTGCACATCCCGCGCCGGCGGACCAAGCACGTCATCGACTACCTCGGCACCTTCCTCATCGCCTCCGTCGCCACCTGCCTGGTCCTGGTCGCCTCCCTCGGCGGCACCACCTGGGACTGGGCCTCGCCGCAGATCATCGGGCTCGCGGTGCTCGGCGCGCTGCTCGCCGTGGCCTTCGTGGCGGTGGAGCGGCGGGCCGCCGAGCCGGTGCTGCCGCTGAAGCTGTTCCGGGTGCGCACCTTCACGCTCTCCGCCGTGATCAGCTTCATCATCGGCTTCGCCATGTTCGGCGCGATGACCTACCTGCCGACCTTCCTCCAGGTGGTCCACGACATCACCCCGACCATGTCCGGCGTGCACATGCTGCCGATGGTGGCCGGCATGCTGCTGTCCTCCACCGGCTCCGGACAGATCGTCAGCCGCACCGGCCGCTGGAAGGTGTTCCCGATCGCGGGCACCGCCGTCACCACCCTCGGACTGCTGCTGCTCCACCAGCTCGACGCGCGCAGCTCCACCGCCGTGATGAGCCTGTTCTTCTTCGTCTTCGGCCTCGGACTCGGCCTGGTGATGCAGGTCCTGGTGCTGATCGTGCAGAACGCCGTCCCCTACGAGGACCTCGGCGTCGCCACCTCCGGCGCGACCTTCTTCCGCTCCATCGGCGCCTCGTTCGGCGTCGCCATCTTCGGCACGATCTTCGCGAGCCGCCTCGGCCAGGAGCTCACCGACGCCTTCCGGGGGCAGCGGCTCCCGCCCGGCGTCTCCGCCGACTCCCTGAAGGCCGACCCGCGCGGCATCGCCGGTCTGCCGCCGGCCCTGCGCCCGCCGGCGCTCGACGCGTACGCCACCGCCATCACCGACGTCTTCCTGTACGCCGTACCCGTCGCCCTCCTCGGTTTCGCGCTGGCCTGGTTCCTCAAGGAGGACCGGCTGCGCGCCTCGGTCACCGCGCCCGACGTCACCGAGACGCTCGCCAGCAACCCCGTGGAGCGGTCCTCGTACGACGAGGTGTGCCGCGCGCTGTCGGTGCTCGGCACCCGCGAGGGCCGCCGCGAGATCTACCGGAAGATCACCGACCGCGCGGGCTACGACCTGCTGCCCGCGACGAGCTGGCTGCTGCTGCGCATCAGGAAACACGGCTCGGTGGAACCGGCCCGGCTCGCCGAACGCAGCCCGATCCCGCTGAACGTCGTCCTCGAGGCCGCCCGCCAGGCCGAGATCCGGCACCTCGCCGTGCGCCAGGGTCTCGACATGGTGCTCACCGGTGAGGGACGCGAGGTGACGGAGCGGCTGGCGCGGGCCCGCGAGGAGTCGCTGGCCGAGCTGCTCGGCGACTGGTGGGGGCCGGACCGCCCGACCGACCTGGTGCGGCTGGTGCACGAACTGAACGAGGAGCTGTGCGGCTCCCGGAGCGAACGCCCGCACGACGAACGCTCCGTGGCGCGGGCCGGCTGACGCGCGCCCCTCGGCCCGGCCCCTCGGCGAACCGGTGCCCGGCGTACGGGCCGGCGTCGCGCGCTCCGGTCTCCGCGTGGCCGGGCCGGGCGTACGGCACCCGGGTCCCGGCGAGGCCCCGCGGGTGTCCAGGACCGTCCGGGCGGCGCCCGAGGCGCGGGCCGCGTCCTCGGCGGCCCGCCCGGCAGCGCCGCACCACCCCTGCCGCGCACGCCCTCGTACGGGAACACCAGGGTCGGTTCGGCGGGTGAGCCGGCCGGCAGCCGGACGCCCGCGCCGCCGGCCGGCTCACCCGCGTACCGCGCGACCGGCGGCAGGCCCTCCGGCGGCGCGAGGCCGGTCCCCGGCACGGCGGCGATCTCCCGCTCCGGCTCCCCGGGATCGGTCCGCCGCCCCTCGTGCCACGGGTACCGGTGGTCGCCGGCCTCCGTGCGGTACGCCCGCCGCAGCGCGACGGCGACGGGGGAGTCGTACGGTTCCGGGGCCACGGTCCAGGCCGTGCCCGCCGTGCGAGCGGCCGGGCCATGGCGGACCGTGACGGTCCCGAACTGTTTGTGCGCGAACCTTCGGGCAACCCGGAAGACGAACCGGCTCGCGAGGAGTGCCGGTTGGGCCGATAACCGGAAGGCATCCATGTCCACTGGCCTGATCATTGCGTTGATCGTGATCGTCGCGGTCGCCGTCGTCGCGGCCGTACTGATGTCGCGCGCCCGCGGCCCGCGGCACGGCGCCGGTCTGAAGCGGCGCTTCGGACCCGAGTACGACCGTGCCGTCGCCCGGCACGACGGGGACACCAAGGCCGCCGAGCGGGAGCTCGCCGAGCGCGTGGAGCGCCACGGCGACCTGCGCGTGCGGTCGTTGGAGCCCGCCGAGCGGGAGGGGTACGAGGCGCGCTGGACGGCGGTCCAGGAGCGGTTCGTCGACGCGCCGCGGGACGCGGTCGCCGAGGCGGACCGGCTGATCGCCGAACTCGCCGCCGCGCGGGGCTTCCCCGCCGACGGGCACTACGAGGACCAGCTCGCCGCGCTGTCCGTGCACCACGCCCACCACGTCGAGGGCTACCGGCGCGTGCACCGGGTGGCGCAGGCCGGCGCGCACGACGCCGGCGCGGGCACCGAGGAGATGCGCGAGGCCCTCGTCGGGGCCCGCGCGCTGTTCGAGGAACTGGTGGGGCCGTCCCGGCACGAGGCCGGACGCCACCACACCGGTGCGGAAGCCGGCCGTACGTCCCCGGCCGCCGGCCGCGGCCACCACACGCCGTCGTTGTTCCACCGGCACCAGACGAAGGAGAGCTGAGCGATGACCGACGCGACCCGACGTCCCGGCGACGTCCCGCCCGTCGAGGGGCACCGCACCACTCCCGGCGTCCGGAGCGACGCCCCGGACCCGGGCGCCCGCGGCTCCGGCACCCGTGAGGAGGCCGGCCGCATCACCCCGGCCCCCGACGGCGAGAGCCCGTCGGCCGCCGCGCACCCGCGGCCCGTCGCCACCGCCCCCGCCGGCACACACCACGAGGGTGACCGGGCCCCCTTCGGCACCGGTACGCATCACGACGGCGACCGGGTCTCCGCCGGCACCGGCTCTCATCATGAGGGTGACCGGGCCCCCTTCGGCACCGGTACGCATCACGACGGCGACCGGGTCTCCGCCGGCACCGGTTCTCATCATGAGGGTGACCGGGCCCCCTTCGGCACCGGTACGCATCACGACGGTGACCGGTCCTCCGGCGCCCGCCTCCTCCGGCTCGACGACACCGACAAGCTCACGGCGCAGTTGCAGCACGCCGTGGCCGGGTTCGTCGACGCGCCGCGGGACGCCGTGCAGGAGGCCGACCGCGCGCTGCAGGAGCTCACCGAGCGCTTCACGGAGGCGGTGACCGAGCGGCGCCGCACCCTGCGGCGGTCCTGGCAGGACAACGGGACCGACGAGGGCAAGACCACGTCGGCCACCGACACCGAGCAACTGCGGCTCGCCCTGCGGGACTACCGCGAGCTGGCGGAACGGCTGCTACACGCCTGAGCCGTCCGACCCGCCCGCCGCCGCCCGGCGCTCCCGCCACAGCCGTACGACGTCCTCGACGTCGTACGGCTTCTTGCCCAGCGGGGGGCCGGGCGGCGGCTTGAACATCATGTCGCTGATCTTCGCGTTGATCTCCGTGAGGATCTTCCGCACGATCCGCTCCGAGGGCGCCGCGAGGGCCGCCTCCAGGGCGTCCTCGGCCTCCTTGCGCAGGGCCAGCGTCGGCGGCAGCACCGAGAAGCCCTCGCGGGCCATCTTCCGCTTGACCCACCACAGTTCGTCGTAGGTGGTCTCGACCTCACGGGGGAGCGGCTTGCCCGCCCCCGCCAGCTGCTCGAACTCGCCGCGGGACTCGGCATCACGGATCTGCTTGTCGACCCAGGACTCGAAGTCGACGCCGGGTGGCTTTCGCTCGGTCATGAGGCCATTGTGCCGGACGCCGTGGAGCCGGGCGTTTTATCATTCGGCGGCAGCCGGGCCGGGCCTCTCCGGTCCGCCAGGACGTCTCAGGAGGAGCCCTCGTGCTCGAACTCACGATGGCCGCGGTGTCCGCGGCGGAAGCGGGCGCCACGGCCGGCATGCTCATGGCCGACGCGCCCAGCGAGCCGGGCGCCGTGCTGCGGGTGGGCCGGGACGCGTCCCTGTGCCGGCTCTCGACGCCGGACGACTGGCTGTTCGTCTCGCGGGTCCACCTGGAGTTCCAGTGCGCGCAGGACGGCTCCTGGCAGCTGACCTGGCTGCGCGGCTCCCTGCCCGAGCCGTCCTCCGAGGTGCGGCTGGCCGTCGGCGAGTACGCCCAGCCGGTCGCCTACGGCGGCACCGTGGGACTGCCCCGGGGCGGCAGCGGCGAGGTCGTCATCCAGGACCGCGCCGCCCCGCGCAGCGTCAACGTGGGCTTCTACCACGAGGTCTGAGCCCCGCGGCGTCAGGCCAGCACCCGGGCCAGCGCGAAGCCGTCGTAGTCCTTGGCGCCGACCGTCTGGAGCGCCGTGCCGCTCAGCCGGGGGTGGCTGCCGATCAGGTCGAGGGCGGCGCGGGTGCCCAGCACGTCGGGGTCGGTGTTGTCCGGATCGGCCACCCGGCCGCCGCGCACCACGTTGTCGAGGACGATCAGGCTGCCCGTGCTGGTCAGCCTGAGCGCCCACTCCACGTAACGCGGGTTGTTCGCCTTGTCGGCGTCGATGAAGACCAGGTCGAACGGGGGCGGGTTCTCGTCGGCCAGCTCGGGCAGCGAGTCCAGCGCCGCGCCCACCCGCACCTCGACCTGCCGGTCGAGGCCCGCGCGGGCGATGTTGCGGACGGCGACCTCGGCGTGCCCGGGGTCGTGCTCCAGGGAGATCAGCCGCCCGTCGGCGGGGAGGGCGCGGCCCAGCCAGATGGTGCTGTAGCCGCCGAGCGTGCCGATCTCCAGGATGTGCCTGGCGCCCTGCACCTGGGCGAGGAGCTGGAGCAGCTTGCCCTGCAGGGGCGAGACGGCGATCGGCGGGAGGCCGGCGGCGTCGCTGTCGCGCAGGGCGGCGGCCAGGGAGTCGTCGGGGACGTCGGACAGGAGGCGGCCGGTGAGGTAGTCGTCCACCTCGTGCCAGAGCTGCGACTCGGCCATGTGCCTGTCCCTTCCGTACGAGGGGTCAGCCAGTCTCCCTGGCGCCGCTGAAGAAGATACGCCGTGCCCCCGTCCCCGTCAGGCGTTCTCCCGGTGTGTCCCGTCCGTCCCGGCCTCCAGCGACGGCGCCGAACCCGGCAGCGGGCGGCCCGCCGACTCGGCCATGCGCCACACCGCGAAACCGCCGATCACGGCCGCCGCCATCATGTAGTAGGCGGGCATCATCATGTTGCCGGTCGCACCGATCAGGGCCGTCACCACCAGCGGGGTGGTGCCGCCGAACAGGGACACCGAGACGTTGAAGCCGATCGACAGCGAGCCGTAGCGCACCCGGGTCGGGAACAGCGCGGGCAGCGCGGACGGCATGGCGGCGGTGAAGCAGACGAGGAGCAGCCCGAGCGCGCCCAGGCCGGCGGCGACCGCGAGCAGACCGCCGTCGCGGATCAGCAGCAGCGCGGGCACCGACAGCACCAGGAACCCGGCGCAGCCGGCCGCGATCACCGGACGGCGGCCGACCCGGTCGGTCAGCGCGCCGGCGAACGGCTGGACGATCATCATCAGCACCATCACGCCGAGCACGACGACCAGGCCGTGCGTGGCGTCGTAGCCCAGCTCGCTGGTGAGGTAGCTCGGCATGTACGACAGCAGCATGTAGTCGGTGACGTTGAAGACCAGCACCAGGCCCACGCAGAGCAGCAGCGCGCGCCACTGGCCGGTGACCATCTCCCGCAGCGGCACCTTCGGCCGCTCGTTCTCGGCCTTGGCGACCTCCGCCGCGAACGCCGGGGTCTCCTCCAGGCGCATCCGCAGGTAGAGGCCGATGATGCCCATCGGGCCCGCGATCAGGAACGGGACGCGCCAGCCCCAGGACAGCAGGTCCTCCGACGACAGCAGCGCGGTCATCAGGGTGACCAGGCCCGCGCCGCCGATGTATCCGGCGAGGGTGCCGAACTCCAGCCAGCTGCCGAGGAAGCCGCGCCGCTTGTCGGGGGCGTACTCGGCGATGAAGGTGGACGCGCCGGCGTACTCGCCGCCGGTGGAGAAGCCCTGCACCAGACGGGCCGCCAGCAGCAGGATCGGGGCGCCCACGCCGATCGCGGCGTAGGACGGGATGAGGCCGATGGCGAAGGTGCCCGCCGCCATCATGATCATCGTGAGGGCGAGGACCTTCTGCCGCCCCACGCGGTCGCCGAGCGGGCCGAAGACCATGCCGCCGAGCGGGCGGACCAGGAAGGCCGCGGCGAAGGCGCCGAACGTGGACAGCAACTGGGCGGTGGGGTTGCCCGAGGGGAAGAAGACCTTGCCCAGCGTGACCGCGATGTAGCTGTAGACACCGAAGTCGAACCATTCCATCGCGTTGCCGAGCGCCGCCGCCTTCACGGCGCGCCGGACGAGCGCGGGGTCGGTGACGGTGGGGGCGGAGGCGGGTGCGGCGCCGGACTTCGACGAGACCTTCCGCGTGGACGGGGGAGCGGTGACCGTGGCGGTGGCCAAGACTTCGCTCGCCTACCTTTCGACGGGAACAGGGACGGGTCCGCGCGGCGGCGCTGTCGGGCGGGCCGAAGAAAACGACGATAGGCGCCGTTGGTGCCGTTACGGGCGGTACGGATTTAGGTGCGCAGTGCATCTAAATGGCGGGTGTACAGGCACGCGGCACTGTCTCGGAGGGCTTCGGCCGACTGTCCGGTGTGACCCTTCTCGCCTCCCTTGCGGGTAACGGGGATCCGCTCTTTCCCTCGCCATTCGGGCAAAAGCCGTAGGGCCGTCGGGTGGGGCGGGAGTCGCTCGTGCTCCGCCCGGAGGGGCGCGGGCCTCATGATGCTCACCGAGAGGGATCATGCTGTTACACGGCGTGAGGTGAGCGGGGCAGGAGGCCGACGAGGGTGAGGAACGCGGACCGCGGCGGACGGCCGACGGAGGCCTGTGGGGCGGTGGCCGCCGACGGCCCCCGGGCGCGGCTGCGCGTGGCGCGCCTCGGGCTCTGGACGCTCGCCGCCGTCCTCGCCGTACGACAGGTCACCGCCGTCCTCACCGCTTCACCCGGGGAACGGCTGACCGATCCGGAGACCTGGGTGGGCCCCGCGGGAGTGCTGTACGGCAGTGGCTCCCTCCGCGACTTCGGCGAGTACACCGGCACCCCCTTCGGCGGGCTCGTCCTCGGACCCTTCACCCGCCCCGCCGAACAGACCCTCGGCTGGGGCTGGATCCTCGGCACCCTGCTGCTGGTCGTCGCCCTCGGACTGGTCGCCGCCCGCGCCCTGCCCCGGCCGGTCGGCCGCCGCACCGCGGTCCTCGCCGGGCCCGTCGCCGTCAGCCTGCTCCTGCTGTCCCTGCCGGTGCGCGACGCCCTCCGGCCCGGCCGGACCGGCCTCGTCCCGGTCCTGCTCGTCCTGCTGGGCTGCTTCGTCGTCCGCGGGCGGCGCGTCGGCGGCGTACTGATCGGCGTCGCCGCCGCCCTCCAGCCCACCCTCCTCCTCTTCGTGCCGCTGCTGTGGGGCGCCGGCCGCCGCCGGACCGCCGCCGCCACGGGCGTCACCTTCGCCGCGGCCACCGCGCTCGCCCGGGCCGCGACGCCGCACGACTCCCGCACCCACTGGGTGCACCACCTGGCGGGCAGCGGCCCCGCCGACGCCCTCGCCGACCACTCCCTGCACGGCGCCCTGCTGCGCCTCGGTCTCGAGGGCCCGCCGGAGACCGGCCTCTTCCTGCTGCTCGGCGCCGCGGTCGTGACCCTCGCCCTGCGCCGCGCCGTCCGCTACGCCCACGACGGCCAGCTCCTGCTCGCGGTCGCCGTCACCGGCTGCGCCGCCATCGCCGTCTCCCCCGCCGCAGGGCGGCACCAGCTGCTGTGGGTGCTGCTCGCCGCCGTCGGCCGGGTGGGCGGACACGCCCGCGACCGCCCGGTGTGGCCCGTCGCCGCCGTCCTGGTGATGACGCTGCCGGCGACGACGACGCTGCCGAACGTGGCGTTCCTGTACCCGCTGCGCGACAACGTCGTCCTCCTGGCCGCCCTGGCCGCCGCCACCGCGCTCCCCTTCCTCCCCCGCAGCTCGCCGTACTTCCGCACGCCGATCCCGACCCGGTACGCCCCGCCCGTCCCGGCCCGCTTCGCGTCCGTCCCGCTGCCGCCGTGGCCGCGCCGGGTGCTCATCCGCCCGAACCTCCTGCTCGAGCTCCTGCTGATCCGCGTCACCTACGCCGCGTACACCCAGGTCCGCCTCGCCGCGACCGGCGGCAGCAACGCGGCGGGCCGCGTCCGCGCCGAGGAACACGGGCAGCGGATCCTCGACCTCGAACGCCTGCTCCACCTGGACGTCGAGCGCGCCGTCAACCACGGCGTGGCGAGGATCGGCTGGCTGCGGGAGTCCTTCGACTTCTACTACCTGTCGTTCCACTTCGCCGTCCCGCTGACCGTGCTGGGCCTGCTGTACTGGCGCCGTCCCGTCGACTACCGCTGGGCCCGCTCGGCCCTCGGCCTCACCACCCTCCTCGCCCTGGTCGGCTTCTGGCTCTACCCGCTCGCCCCGCCCCGCCTCATGCCGGGCCTCGGCATCATCGACACGGTCCACGGCGTGCAGGACTTCTCCCGGCCCGACTACGGCACGCTCACCCACCTCACCAACCAGTACGCGGCGATGCCGTCGCTGCACTTCGGCTGGTCCCTGTGGTGCGGGCTGGTGATCGCGGTCATCGCGCCGAAGGCGTGGATGAAGGCGCTGGGCCTGCTGCACCCCCTGTGCACGGCCGCCACGATCGTCGCCACCGGCAACCACTGGGTCCTGGACGCGGCCGGCGGCGCACTCGTCGTCGGCGCCGGCTTCGGCCTGACGTACCTGCTCCAGGGCCCGCGCGCCCGTACGGCCGTGGCCGCCGCCGAGATCGACAGTGAGCCGTCGACGCCGGTGAAGGGCCGTACTCCGAGCTGAGCCGGTACCCGCCGGGCGCGGACACGGTGAGCCGGGTGAATCCGCCGTGGCGGCTCGGACAGTTGCCGTCGTCGCTGCGCGACCGGGGCTTACGGGGTGCCCTGAGCGTTGCGATGAGGTGGCCCGACGGCCACCTCACGCACGAGCCTCCACCGCACACTCGAACCACACGGTCTTCCCGCCGCAGGGCTCGGGATCGACGCCCCACTTGTCGGTCACCGCAGCCAGCAGCACGAGCCCTCGTCCGTTCTCCGCATCCAGCGACGACTCGACCGGCACGCGCGGGAGTTCGTCACTCCCGTCGGCCACTTCCACCCGTACCCCGCCCGGTAGCCGCAGCAGCAGCAGGGCGCAGTGCCGGTCCGGAACGTGCCGTACGACGTTGGCGAGCAGCTCCGTCACGCCGAGTTCCACGGAGTCGGACAGACCGGTCATCTCCCACTCGCGCAGGAACGGCCGCACGATGCGCCGGACGTGCCCCGCCGAGTGCTCACCGACGGTGAGCCGCATCGCGTATCGGTCGCTGCGCGGGGCGAGGAGAGTGGGGAGAGCGGGGGGAATGTATTGGTTCACGCCACAAGGGTGACCTCGACTGACTACGCTCGGCTACGGAACGAATACAACCGGTCCCGCCGTGGACCGAGTTGCGCGAGAGGGGCTCCACGTGACCCATATCAACGTCCTCGACCCGGGCGCGTCACCGCTGGACTACTACGGCTTCGAGCTGCGGCGCCATCGAGAAGCCGCCGGGCTGACCCAGCGGCAACTCGGCGACATCGTCAACTACACGGGCTCGCTGGTCGGGCAGATCGAGACGGCGAGGAAGCTGCCGACGCAGGAGTTCAGCGAGCGGATCGATGCGGCGTTGGGGACGGGAGGGCTGCTGTCCCGACTCGTCACGCTGGTGATGCGGACTCAACTCCCCGCCTGGTTCCAGCAAGTGGCGGAGCTCGAGTCGAGAGCCAAGGCGATCCGCGTCTTCCAGCCGCAGCTCGTGCACGGTCTCTTGCAGACGGAGGCGTACGCCCGCGCGGTGCTCAGCGCCATGGGTGACCACGACCTGGACAATCGCACTTCGGCACGGCTCGCGCGGCAGCGCATCTTCGGCAAGGAAGAGCCCCCGGTTTTCTGGGCGGTCCTCAGCGAGGCCGTACTTCATCAGGAGGTCGGCGGCAAGGAGGCCATGCGGCAGCAACTGTTGAGGTTGTTGTCCCACGAGCGGAACCCGTGTGTGAACGTCCAGGTGCTGCCGTTCGAGACGGGCGTACATACCGGATTGATGGGCTCCTTCGACATCTTCCGCTTCGCGGGAGATCCCACCATTGTTTATAGCGAGGACTACGAGACAGGGCACCCGACGGCCGATCCGGCCGCGGTTGAGTCCCGATCGCTCCGTTACGATCACCTGCAAGCCGCAGCTCTGTCCGTCAAGGACTCGGCGGCGCTGATCCGGCGAGTGATGGAGGAACGCTATGGAGAGCATCTCGCATCCGACAGAGATCACATGGCGTAAGTCGAGCTACAGTGGCGATACAGGAGGATCGTGCGTGGAGGTCGCCGACATACCCGGCTCGGGCCCCGCCGTCCGAGACTCCAAGAACCCGGCAGGCCCGATCCTCACCCTTCGCCCCGCCACCTTCACCGCCTTCCTGACCTGGACGGTCGGCGAACGGTCGCAATGACTCCCCGGACGCGCTGATACCCCGCCTGGCGGCCTCGCGGAGAGGATTCCGTTCGTCCTCGGTTGAGCGTGGACCGGGCATCACGCGACCGCGGCTGCGGTGTCAGTTGGCCCTGGGTATTCAGCGGAATTGGGTGATCTGACGACCCGGTAGCAGAAAGATGCCGCTGACCTGCGAGGATGCGAGTGTCGAAGTCGTATCTGTCGCGATAATCAGGGCACCAATATGGTGAGCGAGCTTACGGGGTGGGACCGGCGGCTGTCCGTGACGGCCGGCGGGAAGGGGCTGGTGGGGCATGCCGGAGCGGTGCTGCTGCGGAAGGTCGCGGACCGGGTCGGGCTGACCGGGGGTCTGGCCGAGGTGCTTCCCGCCGGAGCCGGGCACAGCTGGCGCGAGCGGGCCCACGTCGTGGTCCAGCACGCCGTCGCGATCGTGCTCGAGGCCGCGAATCTGACCGAAGCCGAACAACTCCAGGCCCACCACCGGCGTCTGTTCGGGCCGCCGGTCTCGGACTCCACCACCCGGCGCACGCTGATGGATCTGGACGGCGAGGTCATGGCCGCCCTCTCACGGGCAAGAGCGAAGGTACGGCGGCATGTGTGGTCGCTCCTGGCACGGGCCTTGGGTCAAGGCCCCCTATCGACCCTGCCAACCTCACCCGTCGCTTCCGTAGCTTCCTCGACCGGGCCGGACTCCGCCGCGTCCGTTTCCACGACCTTCGACATTCGACCGCCACCCTGCTCCTGGAACAGGGCGTCGACCTCGTGGTGTTCAAGGAGCTTTTGGGCCACGCCCACATCGGCGTCACCGCCGGCGTCTATGCCCACGTACGACTCCGACTCCAGCGGGACGCCATCGACGCCTTGGGCCACGCCCTCGGCAGCCAGGACGGCGACCCTGACGACCCGCCCACTGCGGTCGTCGCCCGCTGTCACCCCACCCTTTCAATCTCAGCGTCAAAGACCAGGATGCCCCTTTCTCCGCCAATCGGGAAAGGGGCATCCTGCCTCACTCTTCGACAGCACCTACGGGCGAGCTAGCTTTCGCCCAGGAACTGCAAGACTCCTTCAGGTCCGCCTGAATCGATAATCCCCTTGAAGGAATCCAGCATCGCAGCCAGACCCCCCTCCGGAATGATCACGAGATCGGGACACTGAAAATATGCCCCGCCGGAGCATTCTCCAGTCTCCTTCCATCGATCCATTACTTGCGCGATCGCGCGGAGCGTCATGAACGTGGCGCTCCACCGCGTCCCATCCGGGAGGGTGAGTTCCGCGTCTACATTCTCAACGGTTTCCTTGTCGTCCTCTGCGCCCAACATGAAGAGTGCGCTGAACTGCTGGTTCTCTACGCGATAGAGAGGGTCACTGACCATAGAGCTGATTCAGCCTCGCAATCACCTTGGACTCGTTCGCTTTATCGGACTTCCCAACGACCTGAACCCCTCCGTCAACGTTCCGGAAGAACAGGCGACCGCCGTTCCTTCCTCGCGCGTAGGTGACATCCGTTCCGGCCAACGCCTTACTTCCGAGGCCCGGATTCATATTTCCGCGCGACAGCTGCTGGAACAGGCTGTCCAGATCGGCCTGAACCTTCTGATTCTTCCCTGCCTGCTGCGCGGCCTTCGTCAGCGCTGAATCCTTGCCGATGACAGAAGACATCGTTGTGAGGGAACAGTTGGAATTGTGAACCAGTACCGGAGTGGCGCCCGCCAGCACATAGTACGTGTGGAGGTCGTCGACAGTAAGGTTGTACGTGCGAGCGTGCTGTGTGAAGGGCTTGTTAGCTGTGACGATGACGGTGCGGTCGTCATCGGTGAGCAGGGTCATGCCCGACGTGAGGTCGCCGGCTGCTATCCAGCTCTGCTCTGAGGGTGACCAGAATGGGTGTTCGTGTGTCGCCGTGAGCTCTTCTATACCCTCGTCGGTGGTGATGGAGAGCGTGTTGAAGTGCTTGTCGTCTTCGGTGCGGATGAGGCGAGTTACCTCGCGAGGGCCCAGCTCGCCGGTTTCCGGGTTGGCCGCCAGTACCTCATCGCCCAGCTCTACATTTTCGATGTCCTTGGTGGAGCCGTCTGCCATGAGGACGTCGGTCCCGGCGAGGAAGCACCTGATGCATGAGATGTCGCGAGTTTCCTTCCACGGCCCGCTCGCCGGGGGATTCCCCTTACCGCGAAGGCTGTACGGGGTTCCTCCGATACTTCCGACCATGGGGCCCATTGACTCGATGTATTCCGGCGAGTATCGAAGGTCCCAGACGAAGTAGTGGTGCAGCTCGTAGGAGCATTCGATGTATTCTTCGCAGACCGACGCGCCGGCCAGTGCCATGAGTTCATGGTCCGGCAGGTAGTTGTACATTCGGTCAGACTGCAGATTCGCAAGGGCCGTGGAGAAGGCTTCCTCGAACTGGTCAGGTTCGGGTCCCGGTGCGGCAACGACTTCGAAGTGGGACGGCGGCGGCGGCGTCCACGGTGACGAATGGCGCACCTGTGAGGGGCCGTATCCGACGTCGTGGTATCCGCCGATCGCGCCGCCGTACGGTTTCTTGCTGCCGGAGTTTCCGGGGCTGCCGGGGTTGCCTCCGCTGACTGCGTTGTTGACTCCCGACTTTCCAGGGATATTGCCGCAGGAACTGACGGCGTAGGTGGCGCCGCAGCCTTCTTTGAGACCGGTGGGGTCGGAGGCTGTGGCGGGGTGTTGGTTGGCGTAGCTGTAGCCGTTGAGGGACTGTGGCTGGTCGAGGCTGAGGAGGGGGTCGACGCTGATGAACTGGCCGATGGTCGGGTCGTATTCGCGGGCGCCGATGTGGGTGAGGCCGGTGGTTTCGTCGTTGGTTTTGCCGAGGAATCCCTTGTCGTCGGGCCAGGGTGTGCCGGTGGGCTTGCCGCGTTCGGCGCCGAAGGGGCTGGTGTAGCGCTTGCTGTGGGTCTGGGTGGCGTCGGCGTTGATGGCCAGGGACATCGTGCCGTGGTGGTCGCCGGCCAGGTAGGTGAGCTTGTTGCTGAGGGTTTCGTTGGAGCGGGTGGCGATGGTCTGGCCATCGGCGGTGTAGTAGCGCTGGGCCCAGGTGGTGCCGTCGGCGCGCAGGTGGAGTTCGGTGGCGCCGGCGTACAGGATCCGCTCGCCTCCGGCGGTGCTGCGGATCAGGAGTTCACCTGAGGCGTCGTAGAGGTAGTCCGTGGCTTTGCCGTTTTCGGTGAGCTTGGCGAGCTTGCCTTCCTCGGACCATGCGAGGTCTTGGATCGCCGTCGCGCCGGGGCGCTTGGTGGTGTTCCCGGTCGCGTCGGGGGTGTAGGTCTTCTCCGGGCTGGTGCAGTCGCTCTTGGTGGTGGTGCCGGTCAGGAAGTGGGGCTGATCGGTTTTGGTGTAGCAGTAGGTGGTCTTGGTGTCACCGGTGGTCTTGTGGGTGGTTTCTGTGGTGCGCTGGCCCGCCTTGTTGTAGGTGTAGCTGGTCCAGTACGGAGCCGGGCCGGACAGGTCGCTGGTGCTGCGGGTGTCGGAGCACTTCTGGGAGCTGGGTGTCCAGGCTTCGGTGAGGCGGCGGTGGCCGTCGTAGGCGAAGCACTGGGTCTCGGCGCTGCTGGTGCCGCCCAGTGTCGTGGGGTCGGCGATGGAGGTGACGTTGCCGGCCTGGTCGTAGGTGTAGTTGAGGTTCTGCAGCTGGTAACTGTGGGTGTCGTCGGTGACGAAGCTGCTGATCAGGCGGTCGGTGCCCCGCTCGTAGCGGTTGTTGATGTAGGACTTCTTGTGGTCGTCCGTATCGGCGGTGCCCAGCGTGAGCTGGGTGGGCTGGCCGATCGGCGAGTACTCGGCGTCCAGGAGGTAGCCGGTGGAACCGCCGACCGAGGTGACCTGCCCGAGCTTGTTGTAGTCGTACTCGACGATCTCGGAGGGCAGGCCCCCCAGAGCCGGCTCTTTGGTGTGCTTGAGGGTGCCGTCTGGGTTGTAGGCGGTCTCGAACTCCAGCGTCGCCGGTGCACCGGCCTTCACGAACGGATCGCCGGAGGGGAGTTCCAGCTTGCTGACCGCGGGGCGGGACAGCGTGTCGTATTCGGTGACCGTGTCGGTGTACGCCTGGCCGTTCTTCCCGCCCACGTAGCGGGTGCTGCTGTCCGGCATGCCGTCGAGCAGGTCGTCGTAGCTGGTGGCGGTGAGCTGGTTGGCGTCGCTCTTGGACCCGGCCCAGGTCCCGGTCGGACGGCCGAGGACGTCGTAGGCGGTCAGGATCGCCTTGCCGCGGGAGTCGGTGGACTTGATGGCCCGGTCGAGCGCGTCGTACTCGGTGGTGCTCTTGCCCTGGTCCGGGTCGACGGCTGTGATCTGGCGGCCGAACAGGTCGTAGGTGTAAGACCACTTGGCGTCGTCCGGGCCGGTGATCTGCGTCTGCAGACCGTCCCGGGTGTAGTGGAACTTCGTGGACGCGTAGCTGGTGCCGGGGCTGTCACCGTACTGGGGGTCGGCCGGGGCGCCACCGGCGTATTCACGGGTCTCGAGGGTACGGCCGCGGATGTCGGTGATGGCGCGGGTGGCGGTGCCACCGTCCAGGGCGGTGGTGGCGGTGGAGTCACCGGTGTAGCTGGTGGTGGTGGACCACTTCTCGACGCCCATGACGTGCAGGGTGCTCTTGGTGGCCCGGCCGGCCCCGTCGAAGACCGTTCCGCTCTGCTTGGGTGCCTCCCCGTACTCGGCGCGGGTGTATGTACCGTTGGGAGTGCTGGTGGTGTCGAAAATGTCCGCGTAGGACTCGTACGGGAGACCACGGGTGTCGTAGCGGGTGTCGGTCAGCAGACGGCCACCCTTCGGTGTCTCCGACTGGGTCTGCAGGGGACGCAGCAGCGAGTCGAAGATGGCGTAGCTGGTGGTGTAGGTCTCGCCGTCCTTCTTCAGCGTTGAGGAGGACACCCAGGACTGGTTCTTGTTGTCCATGTGGTAGGCGAACTTGGAGCTGGGGCTTTCACTGGCGCTCGAGCGGTTGGGGAGCCACACGGAGGTGAGCCGGCCGAGTGCGTCGTAGGCGAGTTCGGTCTTCTTCAGGTTCGCGTCGTACATGCGCAGCGCCTGGCCCCGGCGCGGGTCGAGGAAGCTTGTGGCCCTGTGCCCCAGTGGGTTGGTGGTGATGGTCTTGGTGAGCGGGCCGGCGGCGACCGGGGTGTAGGCGGTGGTGGTCGGCTGGCCGTCCGCGTCGGTCACCTTGGTGAGGCGGCCGAGAGTGTCGTAGTCCGTGGTGGCGCTGCTGGTGATCGTCTGCCAGCTCGGGCTGCCGGAGGCATAGCTCTTGGCGCGGCCGGTCCAGGTGACCAGTCCCTTGGTCGGCTTCATCGACTCCGACCAGGTGCTCGCACCGTCATAGCCGACCGCTGCGTCCGCAAGGACGTCACCGCGGCGCTTGTCGTCGGCGGGCAGGTCGAGTGCGGTGTCGGCGGTGGAGCATTGCTTGCCGACGGTCCGGGTGCGCGAGACCAGGCTGTTGATGCCGGCATCCACGTTGCGGGCGTACCAGGTGCGGGTGCAGGTCTCGTCACCGCCCAGGCCCTTCTGCCCGTAGTCGTCGACTTCTCTGACCATGCCCAGGTCGTCGTAGCGATTGGTGATGACATGGGTGCGCCAGGACTTCGACGCGGTCAGGTAGGTGCTCGCGTAGGAGGTGTTGGGTCGTGTCCAGCGTGCGATGTGAGCGGCCGCGTCGGGCACCGTCTGCGTGGCGGTGTTCTTGGAGGTGTAGTTGGTGTACGAGGTCGAGATGGGCTGGCTGCCGTTGTAGGCGACCTTCTGCAGCATCTGGCCCGCGTACTGGTCGCTGTCGGTCAGGGCGGGGAAGTCGACGTCGGTGTCCATCAGCGGCTCGACGCTGACGGTCCTGGTGGTGCCGTCCTTCTTCTTGTCCCCGTGCATGCCCTGCAGGTAGCGGGAGACCGTCTTGGAACGGGTGGTGCCCAGCGCGCCGGCGTATACGGTGACATCGCGGTAACCACGCCACTCGGACCAGGTCCGCTCGTCCTTCGGCGTGAACGGGTCGTCGGCGTAGTGCCACGCGGCGCCCGAGTAGTCGTAGGCGTTCTCGACCGTCTGGTTCTGCCCGGCCGGATCGGCAACTCCGACCGCGAGTACACGGTACTTGTGGAACCAGTCCACCGACGCTTCCGTGGCACCGTTGATGTGCCAGTACTGCGGGTAGCAGGAGCGGGTGTTGGAGTCCTGCGCGGCTCCGAGGACCTCGCTGCGCTTGCACTCCGGCGCCGACAGCGTCACCGTCGTGATCGCCCCCGTCTCCGAGGTGATCGTCTCGATGCGATGGCGCTTGAGCGGCAGGATGTCATCCGTACCGTCGACCCGGTTGGGGCGCAGCTGGTAGGTGAACACCACCGGTTTGACGTCGATCGCGGTGCCGGCCTTGCCCGTCCGCTTGATCGATGTGAGGACCAGGACGTGGTCGGTGGTGTCCCCGATGTCGCCGGCGTCCTGGTATTCCTGAGTCAGAGCCCATGAGTCGACCGGGTCGTGCTTGCTGGTGGTGGCGTTCCACGAAAAGGTGTGGATGCCGGTGAGGCGCTTACGGGTGAAGAAGGTCGGGCCCGCGGCATTGCAGTCGGTGTCACCACTGGTGCAGATGCTGTCGAAGGGAACATCGGGCCAGTGCTTGGCCGTGTCCTCGGTCAGCTCCGCGCAGTCCGTGACAGTGCAACGCTCGGCGTACGAGAAGGTCACCTTCCCATCGGCGTCATCCGTGAACAGCGCGCCCTTACGCAGCCCGTACTTGATCTCGTTCAGGTAACCACCGCGGACGTAAGAGGTGTTGGCGGTAGCGGCCTTGTTCTTCGGGTAGTGGTTGGATTCCTTCGTGTACCAGTAGGTCGAGGCGTTGCCGTGGATGTCCTCGACGTAGTCGAGATTCCACCGCCATGCCTGGGTCAGCGAACGGTCGGCGAAGGTGCTGCCCTTGTCGTAGCCGGGCTCGCCGGAGTCGTCACCGAAGACCGGTGCCGTCCAGGTGGAGTTGGTACGTTGGTCGGCTGCCCCCTCGAGCTTGTTCAGGCCGAACACGTACTTTGTTCCGTCGCCGGTGATGACGGTCCAGTACTCACCGTTGTCGTCCCCGTTGTCCGCACCGGTCGAGCGCTTCACCGTGGAGGCGTCATCGTTCTCCAGACGATAGGCACCGGTGGTGTTGTCCTTGATGATGCGGCTGGAATTGCCGTTCAGGACGAGACGGGCGTTGTCGTACTTCCAGCAGCGGTCGAAGACCTTGTCATGGCCGTCGTCCTCGCAACTGCTGTAAGTGCGCTCGATGTAGGACTCGGTGAGGGCGAACCCTTCACCGACCGAGGTGCCCTGGTTGTTGGTGGAGGCGGTGCGTCCGTCGATGCTGCCCGAGTCATACGACAGGCCCAGGCTCGGTGCGGGACCGGCCGCGGCCGGAGGCAAAGTCAGGCCGTAATTCCAGGTGAACGAACCCGAACTGCCGCCGGCCTCCCACGACGACGACGGCGCGAGTGCGGTTGCGGAGTAATCGCCGGTCCCCTTGGGTGACGCCCCCGCTCCGGCAGCCGCCGCCGTCACCGCGAACACGGTGACACCGTTGAGTCTGTTCGCCGAGGCAAGCTGCGTGGAGGCACCGGACGTGGTCTCAGCGAGCGGGACCTGCGCAGAGACGGTCTGCTGTGCGGAGTCGTTGGTTGAGGAGAGCGGGGTCTGCTTGCGGCACTCCGTCTTTGACGGAGTCGTCAGCGCACAGGCAGGCAGCTGCACGAGACGCAGGCGCTCCGACCAGCCGCCACCGATCATGGATGCGAAGTCGCTGTAGTCGACGCTGACTGCCGCCGTACCGGCGGTGTCGGCGCTGGCTGTGAAGAGCACACCGGTGATGCCGGTCTTGCGGGCGGCCTTCTGGTCGAGGACCGTGAAGTCCACGGACCCTGCGGCCGCCGGCATGCTCCGGCTCTTCACCGGTTGCGCGGCCACAGGCGTTCCCGCAAGGTCCACCTCAGCTGCTTTGTCCGCGGAGAGTGTCGTGGTGGCCGCATCGGGCTTGGGCCAGGCAGCTGTCTGCTCTTCCTTGGCTTTACGGGCTCGCTGTTCGCCGGCCTTCCTGCCCTCGGAGACCTTCTGGCGTGCCTTCTTCGCGCCCAGGCCCTTGACTTCTTCGACCTTGCTCACGCGGGGTTTGGGCACATCAGGGCGCCCCAGTCCCTGCTCGCCGGCCACCGCGGCCGGCAGCTGACCGACCGGGGCCAGCAGCGCCAACGCAACCGTGGGCACGACGAGGCGTCGCCCCCACCGCCACGCACCCCCCGCACCCCGTTTTGAGGTGCCTATGCCAAATGTCATGAGTTTCGTACCCATCCGGTTCACGAGAATTGGAAGATCAATCAAGTTGCGGAAGCGGCCGGGGAATGCGGCCGCGGGGTGGTTGGGCAGCCCTGGGGCTGCCCAACCACTCACTGCAGGTCAGTCGCCCACCGTGACTTCGACCTGCTCGGCACTGGCCATCGCGCCGGCCCACAGGCGCACATCGGAGATCCGAGCGGGCAGGAAGTGCTTCCAGCCACCGGTCGCGTATGCCTTGCCGAGGGCGAACTCACCGCTGCCGATTTGCGCCGTGTACGCCTTGGCGTCGCCGTTCCGGCTGTAGCCGATGTAGAGGCTGATCGTGCCGTCCACCGAATCGTGTACGCCGGTCAGCCGCGCGACGCTGTCCACGCTCGCGGTCTCTTCGGAGGTGACGGAGGAGAACGTGCCATCGGACTCGAGACGACCGAAGTGCCACTTGCCCTCCGGCACTGTGATCTCCTCCATGGTCTCCTCGTCCAGCACGGTCTTCCTGCCGGTGAGTTCGAACCACAGGCCCCATGCGGAGCCGTCCGCGGTGCGCTGGCCCGCGACCTGCCCGATGTAGCCGATGTCCTTGGTCAGCAGCTTCGCTCCGTCCAGGGTCACGCCAGTGGTCACCGTGAATGAGCTGCTGCCGTCGACTACAGGACCTGCGGTCGTGGCGGCGTCATCGACGCCGTCGAGGACGATCTCCTCGTCGGTGACTGAAGCGCCTCCGGCCAGCGTGAGGCTCTTGCCGTAGGAGGAGACAGTGTCCTTGATCGTGGTGCCGTCGACGCCGCGGGTGGGGTTCCAGTCCGCGATCAGTTCCACTCCGGCGAACTGCTCCGAGACCAGCAGCTTGGCGTCCTTGGCGATCTCCTCCGGCGTGAGTGTGCGCTGCCAGACCGTGACCTCGTCCACCACGCCATCGAAGTAGTCGGCGTAGTTACCGCTCCACTTCGCCCTGCCGATCTGCAGGCCGCCCGTGGCCGACCAGGGCACACCGGCATCCACCTCGGACTGGAGCACTCCGTTGACGTAGAGGCGGACCTTGTTGTTGTCGGCGTCGAAGCTCGCCGTCAGGTGCGTCCAGACACCGGTGGGGCTGGTCTGCTTGGCACGTGCCTTGTTCCAGGTGTAGGTACCGTCCTTCTCGGTCAGCACCCGCAGGCTCCAGTCCTTGATCCCGTCTGCGCCGTAGGAGACGTAGAACGGGCTGCTGTTGCCGCCGTCCTGGCTCAGCACGGTTTTGGTGCCCGTGGTGCCCGGCGTGACCCGCGCCCAGGCAGAGATGGTGTACGAGGACCGGGTCTCCACTGCGGGGCCGCTGGTCGCCGCATAACCGCCAATGCCGTCCAGCTTCAAACCCTTGTCGTCGACCGGAGTCGCCAACGGCTGTCCCTGCGCGTCATGGGTGATCAGACCGCGTCGCCCGTAGTTGGGCCGGCTCGCACCGGCGCTCAGGGTCGCGTCGTCCTTGCCGTCGTCGGTGGCGGCGTCGATGGCAACGCCAGCGGCCTCGTTGAAGTGGTAGCGCGCGATCGGCCCGGCTCCGGCGGCGACCAGGAAGTCGACCGTGCTCCAGGCTCCGTAGCGGCCGACGTTGTCCTTCGCTCGGACCCACAGCGTGTATGTGCCCGCCTGCGTCACTGGCACGCTGGCCGACGATCCGTTGGCCGTCGGCCAGGTCGTCATACCTGACAGCGTGTACTGATACGACACGACACCGGTGTCACCCGTGGCAGGTGCGAAACTGAAGGTGGCCTTCTGCCCCGGGCCGCCCAGCGCTTGGCAGTCGTTGGGCAGGCACTCCTTGTACGGACTGCCGATAGTGATCTTCGGTGCCTTCGGGGCGGTCGGGTCGACCTTGAAGTAGCAGAAACCGGTGGTGGAGCCGTTCGACGGACCCGACAGGTGACTCTTGCCACCGTTGTAGAACGACTGTGTCCACGCCCGATAGCGGTGTACGGGACCTTCGGTGAGGGTGGACCAGTCGATGGTCTGCTTTTTCCCGTCCCCCGCATACCCTGTCGAGGGCCGCGAGTCATTCGTGCCGGCGTTGGTGTCCGCCCACGTGCCGTCGGTGTTCTTGCGGTCGACGTCGAAGGCGATCCGCAGCTGCGCATCCTCCTCACCGCCCGCCTTGGTCTGCGTCGTCGCCGTCAGCGCCGGCGTCGGGTCGGAGGCGATCGTCGGGTTCGACTCGTTGGTCGAGCACACCGTGCCCGAACCGGTCACGAGCCCGATGCCGCTCGGCTTGTCCGGAATACCTACGAAGGAGACCTCGAGGACGGCATCGTTCTTGAACCGCTTCCATGCCGCGGTGTCCGACTCGTCGTGCGCCCGGATCTCCAGCGTGAGCCGGGAGAACTTGCCCGCCGCGAAGTTCCTCACGGTCGGGGTGAGGTTCTCGTTCGTCTCCTCCGGGTTGTCGTTGAACTCGATCGCCGCATCCGGCAGCCCCGGGCTGCACAAGTCGCCCCGGCCCGCCGAGACATGCCGATCGCCCATCAAGTCCAGTTCCTTGGGACGTGAGGACCAGGTGGTGGAGGAAGAGATGTTGTTGGTGCGGACCAGGTCCACCCAGCGCGGAGCGCACTGGAACGCCCACGGTTCGGTGACCCGGAACGTCGCGTCCAGGACGTGCTTGCCCTTCAGGCTCGCGGGCGAGAACTCGAAGTACAGCTTCTGCACATAGCCCGGACCGCAGTAGTAGCCGTTCCAGGTACCGCACTTGCCTGCGCCCTTGCCCATGTCGTCATTGCCGTTGCCCCAACCGTAGGACTCATAGCCGTCCGACCGCAGCAGCGTCCGCTCCGCCTCGCCCCAGGTCACCGATGGGTCGATGAACAGCGGAAACACCGAAGCGTCCTTCTCGGCAAGGAGGTCGGGGTCGGGGACGATCGACAAGGATTCCTTGCCGACTTCCACATCCATCGTCGCCACCTGGTCGCCCTGCCCCGGCTCCACACCAGATCCGGACGGGGCCGACTCCGCCGGGTCGGACGGGTCGGACGGGCTCGTCTCATCCGCCGCCGCACGTGCCGCCTGAGACGCGGACGGCTGCGCAAGCGCCTTGCCGGCCGAGTTCCACATACGCGCGGGCGGGGCCTTGAACACCGTCTGGCCGTTCGGGTCGACCGCAGCCAGGCTTCCTGATGCGCCTTCCTGGACCGCAAGCCCGGTCGTCTTCAGGCCGAAGGTGAGCTTCTTCAGCTTCTCTCCAGCCGCAGCCTCCGGAGTTTTGACAACCAGGACGTGCTGGAAACTCTCCGCCGTCGCGGTGACCTTCAAATCCACATCCGGCAGCACGTTCGCATACATGGCGCTCGCGCCGTCCAGCTCAGGCTCGGGGAGGCTGCCCGGCCAACTCAGCTCGATCGAGCGGCCCTGGCTCGCGATCCGCACCAGCGGATCCTTCCCACCACCGCTGGAGAATACGATCTGCGGCGCCGCAGCCTTCGGAGCGATCGAACCGTCCGCGCGCTTCTCCAACGTCGCATCCGGCGTCTCCCAGCCGCCCCCCGGCTTGGAGACGCGTACGGGAACCGACGACTCCTGCAAGGTGAAGGTGTAACCGTCTGGATTGGCGAAAACCGTAGTGCGCTCGGAGCGCTGCCCCGTCACCTCGACCCGACTACCGGACTCCTGAGCCTCCGCAAGGGCCTTCTGCCCCTCCGACAACTCTTCGGAGTCCACCGTCGACACTGCGGCTTGAGCCGCGGACGGCTCCACCAACAACGTGGTCAACAGCGCCGCAATCGCCGCGCCTATCACGGACATCCCACGGCACGCCCGGCTCCCGCGACGACGTTTGGGCATGACTGTGCCCCCCGCCCCAAAATCCACAGCCCCTACCCCAGAGTTTCAAAAGTTTCACAAGTTGCGCAGAGTTAAAGCTGTTCACCCGCCGGAGTCAAGCGCGTTGCGCATCCAGGGGCGTCGATGCGCAGTCCTGGACAGGCAGTTTCACTTGGGTTTGCATGATTTGACGCCGCCCCCTCATGCACCTCGTGTGAAAGCACTGAGTGACCAGTGGGCCGAGACCGGAGGAAGCAGGGCCCCTGCCAGCCGGATATCGTCTCCGAAATGGGGCTGCAAAGCCGGACTGAACCCCTCCGCATCCACGCGAAACCATGATGCTGCTCACTTGGTGGCGTAACGGAGAGTCAGTAAGAGTTGAGGCTGCGTCAAGCGGGCGGCTCTGGCGCAAATTCGCTGGTGTCGAGGCGTGCCGATGTCCGAGGGGGATGCGGTGTCGAAGGCGAATGAAGCCTGCTCGTCCGGTCAACGACGAAGGCGGCGGCCCCGGGGATCGTGGGGTCGCCGCCTTCGGTACGGGGGGCGCGGTGCCGTCAGTACCAGTTGTTGGACTGCCAGAAGGACCAGGCGCCGCAGGCGCTGCCGTAGCGGTCCTTCATGTAGTCCAGACCCCACTTGATCTGGGTGGCGGGGTTGGTCTTCCAGTCGGCGCCGGCCGAGGCCATCTTGGAGGCGGGCAGGGCCTGGACCAGGCCGTAGGCGCCGCTGGAGGCGTTGGTGGCGGTGTGGTTCCAGCCGCTCTCGTGCTGGACGATGTTCGAGAAGCACTGGAACTCGGCCGAGTCGCCGATCATCTTCTGCGCGGTCGCCCGGGCGGAGGAGGCGCTCGTCGTGGACGCGGCCTGGGCGGGCGCGGCGGCGATCAGGGTGCCGCAGGTGGCGACGGTCAGGGCGGCGCCGGCGAGGGTCTTCTTCGGGGTGGCGACGGTGCGGAGGAGGGAAGCGGCGGACACGGGCGGCCTTTCGGTCGGAAGCAGGAAGGTCGCGTCACGCGGTGACCGGACGCCGTGGGCGGCGGGGGCATGCGTCGGCGCCGCGACCCGTGGGGTACGTCGGCGCCTGGCGACCGCTCCACAGAAGCAAATCCCGGAATTGTCCGCAAAGGTCCGTCTTACTACCGAAGGTCGGAGAGGCCGGAGCGAGGAGCGGGGACGCCCTGTGCGAAACCGGCGCGTCGCTACGGTGCCGGGTCGTATGTGAGGCGGGTCATGTGGGGTGGTTCACCGTCCCGGTCGCGGCGGGTGAGCGGGGGATCGCTCAGGGGCGTCCTCGAATGTGACCGGCGCCTCGAAGGCCGCCCTGCGGGTGGCCCGGCGGAGGGCCTTGAGGAGGGAGGGGCCCACGGTGAGGGTCAGGACGACCGTGACCAGGGCGCGGCCCAGGTCCCAGCCGAGGGACGTCGCCAGGCAGTAGGCCGCGAAGCGGGCCAGGTTGGCGGGGAGCGACGCGTCGGGGGAGAAGGAGATGTTCGAGGCCAGGACGGACATGAAGGGCCAGCCCGCCATGTTCATCACCGTGCCGTAGGCGAAGGCGGCCAGGAAGCCGTACCCGGCGAGCATCCAGACCTCCGCGCGGCCGCGCAGGCGGTCGGGGCCCGGCAGGAGGCCCGCACCCGTGGTGAACCAGCCCATCGCCAGCATCTGGAACGGGAGCCACGGTCCGACACCGCCGGTGAGCAGCGCCGACGCGAACATCGTCACCGAGCCGAGGACGAAGCCGAAGCCGGGGCCGAGGACCCTGCCGCTGAGGACCATGAGGAAGAACATGGGCTCCAGGCCGGCCGTGCCCGCGCCGATGGGACGCAGGGCCGCGCCGGCCGCCGCGAGGACGCCGAGCATCGCCACCGCCTTCGGGCCCAGGCCCGACTCCGAGATCGTCGCCGCCACGACCGCGACCAGGAGGACCAGCAGACCCGCGAAGAGCCACGGGGCGTCCTGGGCGTGGGCGTTCAGCGACGAGGCGGGCGGGGCGAGGAACGGCCAGCCGAAGCCGGCCACGCCCACCGCGCTGACCAGGGCGAGGGCCAGCCAGGAGCGGGGGCCCAGGCGGACGGCCCGGGCCTGGCGGTCCGTCCGCCGTCCTGTGGTGGTGGTCATCGGTCCAGCGCCTCCCGGACCTGGGAGACCGTGAGCCACTGCTGCGGGGCCAGGATCTTCGCCACCTGCGGGGCGAAGGACGGGGACGCCACGACCACCTCCGCCGCCGGGCCGTCCGCGATCACCTCTCCCTCGGCGAGCAGGACCACCCGGTGGGCGAGCTCCGCCGCCAGCTCCACGTCGTGCGTGGCCATGACGATCGCGTGGCCCTCGGCGGCCAGTCCGCGCAGGATCGTCACCAGGCGGGCCTTCGCCGCGTAGTCCAGGCCGCGGGTCGGCTCGTCGAGGAGGAGCAGGGGCGGGCGCGCGGTGAGGACGACCGCCAGGGCGAGGGTCAGGCGCTGACCCTCGGACAGGTCGCGGGGATGGGTCTCGTCGGCCACCGAGGGGAGCAGCTCGGTCAGCAGGGCGCGGCAGGTGCCGGGCTCGGCGCCCGCGTCCCCGTCGGCGGCCGCGCACTCCGCCGCGACCGTGTCGGCGTACAGGAGGTCGCGGGGTTCCTGGGGGACCAGACCGACGCGGCGGACCAGGTCGCGGGGGCGGGTGCGGTGGGGGACCGCGTCGCCGGTGCGGACCGAGCCCGAGGACGGGACGACCAGGCCCACCAGCGCGCTGAGCAGCGTCGACTTCCCGGCGCCGTTGCGGCCCATGAGGGCGATCGTCTCACCGGGGGCGACGGTCAGGTCGACGTGGCGCAGGGCCTGGACACGGTCGCGGCGGACCGCGAGGGAGCGGACCTCGGCCACGTGGGCGGGGGCGGGTGCGGCGGGCTTCCCGCGCGGGAACAGGCGTCTGGCGGCGGGGGCCGGCGCCGGCGGTCCGGGTTCCCGGGCGGGCGGCCGCCCGCCGGCGAGGCGGTCGCGCAACGGACCCGCCGCGCGCCGGGCGTCGCGGACCGTCAGGGGGAGGGGGGACCAGCCGGCGAGGCGGCCCAGGTCGACCACCGGAGGACAGACGGGGGAGACCGCCATCACCTCCGACGGGCCGCCGAGCCACGGCCGCTCGCCGGGGCCCGGCAGCAGGGCCACCCGGTCGGCGTACTGGACGACGCGTTCCAGGCGGTGTTCCGCCAGGAGGACGGTGGTGCCCAGGTCGTGGACCAGGCGCTGGAGGACGGCCAGGACCTCCTCGGCGGCGGCCGGGTCGAGCGCGGACGTCGGTTCGTCGAGGACCAGCACCCGGGGGTGGGGGGTGAGGACCGAGCCGATGGCGACCCGCTGCCGCTGGCCCCCGGAGAGGGTGGCGATGGGGCGGTCGCGGAGACCGGCGAGGCCGAGGAGGTCCAGGGTCTCCTCGACCCTGCGCCGCATCACGTCCGGTGGGAGGCCCAACGACTCCATGCCGTAGGCCAGTTCGTCCTCCACCGTGTCCGTCACGAAGTGGGAGAGCGGGTCCTGGCCCACCGTGCCCACGACGTCGGCGAGTTCGCGCGGCTTGTGGGTGCGGGTGTCGCGGCCGGCGACCGTGACCCTGCCGTGCAGGGTGCCGCCGGTGAAGTGCGGGACCAGACCGCTCACCGCGCCCAGCACCGTCGACTTGCCGACGCCGGACGGGCCGACGAGAAGGACCAGTTCGCCCTCGGGGACCTCGAAGTCGACTCCGTGGACGGCGGGTTCGGCCATTCCGTCGTAGGTCACCGACACGTTCTCGAAGCGGATCACGTCGTCGGCTCCTTGCGGGGGTCCGTGGGCTCGGGGGCGGGGGTGACGAGGGCGGGGAGCAGACCGATCAGGACGGCCGCCGCCGGCCACAGGGGGAGGGCGGGTGCGACGAGCGGGACCACGCCGGGGTGCAGGGCCGCCGGGTCGCGGGAGGCGGCGAGGGTCAGGAGGGCGGCCACGGCGACTCCGGACGCCGTGACCAGCCAGGCGCGGGCGCCCCAGGGATCGGGGCGGTAACGGGTGCGCAGGGTGCGCCGGCCGCCGAGCCGCAGGCCGCCGAGGGCGGCGGCGACACCGGCGAGGAGGACGGGCAGGCCGTAGGCGCCGCCCTCGGCGGTGAGCAGTCCGTACGTTCCGGCGCAGACGCCGAGCAGACCGCCGAGGGTGAGGGCGGCGGTGGCACGGCGGACGGCGGGCGGGACGGCGGCGGTACGGCCGTACCCGCGGGCGTCCATCGCGGCGGCGAGGGCGACCGAGCGCTCCAGCGCGCCCTCCAGGACCGGGAGCCCGACCTGGAGCAGACCGCGGACGCCGCTGTCGTGCCGGCCCCGCAGCCGGCGGGCGGCGCGCAGGCGCTGGACGTCGGCGATGAGGTGGGGCGCGAAGGTGAGGGCCACGACGACGGCCACGCCGAGTTCGTACAGGGCGCCGGGAAGGGACTTGAGCAGGCGGGAGGGGTTGGCGAGGGCGTTCGCGGCGCCCACGCAGATGAGCAGGGTGGCGAGGCGGAGGGCGTCGTACAGGGCGAAGACGAGGGCCTCGGCGGTGACCTTGCCGCCGAGGCGGATGCCCTGGGCCCAGTGGGGGAGGGGGACCTCGGGGAGGTGCACGAGCACGTGCGTGCCGGGGATGGGGGAGCCGAGGAGCACGGCGAAGGCGAGGCGGACGAGGAGGACGGCGAGGGCGAGTTTGACGAAGGCGCCGTAGGAGCGGGACCAGGGGGCGTGGGGGCGGCGGGTCGCCACGACGTAGGCGGAGACGGTGATGAGGAGGGCGAGGAGGAGGGGGTTGGTGGTGCGTGTGGCCGCGGTGCCGAGGGAGAGGGCCCAGAGCCACCAGGCGCCGGGGTGGAGTGGGGGGCGGTGCCGGTGCCAGTGCTGTCGCTGGGCGGGGGGTGTTGCGCGGCCCGGCGTTTGCGGGGTGCCGCCGCGCCCACCCGTGCCGCCCCAGCGGCACGACTGCCCGCGGTTGGGCGGGGAGTCGTGCCCGCGGCTGCGGAAGCTAGCCACGGCGGCGTGTCTGCCAGACGGCTGCTGCTCCGAGGAGGGCCACTGCGGCGATTCCGGCCGGCAGGCCCACCGACGGACCGCTCGAGTCGTCCGGCTCGCTCTCTTCCTCCGCGGGCGCCGGGTTCTGGTCCGTCGAGACCTGCTCGCCGCAGCCCTTCTTCGGGTAGCCCGCTATCGCGCACAGCAGGGCGTTGGTGTCGTAGCGGAGGGGTTCGGCGACCGAGGCCAGGGCCTCGGCCGTGGTGGCGTCCTCGGGGACCTGGGCGCAGGCCGTGCGGCCGGCCGGCGGGGTCTCGCCGGACGGGGCGTCGGCGGGGGTGCCGAAGTCGATGACCAGGGCCACGCGCTTCGTGCCGTCGGCCGCCGGGGTCTTCGCGCAGATGGCGCCGAAGTCGGCGGCGCCGCGGGGCTTCGCCGCGTCGGCGGAGTCCTCGCTGACGGAGAAGCGGAAGCCGTGGACGTCGCCGTCGGCGGGGCGGGCGAGGGAGGGGCCCTGGTTGGCGTACGTCCACGCCGTGCCGTCCCGCTCCCAGAACGCCCAGTAGCGGTAGCCGGCGGCCTGCGCCTGGCCCGCGCCCGCCGACAGGGGCAGGAGCGCGGCCAGGAACAGGACGGTGACCCGGCGGATCACGGCTGCCGCCGCTTCGTGCGGCCGCTGATCAGGAAGCCGATGCCGATGCCGGCGACCAGGCAGACGCCGACGAACCACCAGACGCCGAAGCCGGAGTCCGACTCCTTCTTCTCGTCCTTGTCGTCGCTCTTCGCCCCGGCGGTCCTCTCGGGGGCGGCGGGGCCGGTCGCGCCCAGCCGCTCCACCAGGTCCGTGCCGCCGAAGGCGCGCGGGTCCGCACCCGTCGCGTGGGCGGCGAGGACGAGCTGGGCGTAGGCGGCGGGGCCGCTCTGCGCCGCCCAGTCGGCGGCGTTCTTCTCCAGCCAGGCCAGGGACTTCTCCGCCTGCTCGCGGGCGCCCTGGGCGGCGAGCGCGACCACCGCGTCGGCGGTGTTGCCGTAGTCGGGCTGGTCCTCGGCGCCGGCCAGGGCGGAGGTGAGGTGACCGTCCTCGGCGAGGGCGTCCGTGAGGTGGGCGGCGCCGTTGGCGGCGGCCTGCTCGGGGGTGTCGGCCTGCTCGCAGGCGGCGTCCTTCGCCGCCCCGCCCTTGCCGGGCTCGACGACCAGGCCCGCGCCGAGCGAGCCGAGCACGCCCGCCGCCGTCGCGTCCGCGTTGGCGACCAGCTCGCCCTTCTTGTCCGGCTGGAAGGCGAAGGCGCCCGCGCCGTCGCCCTCGCAGGGGAGCGCCAGCTCCAGCAGGGCGTCGTAGGGGGACTTGCCGTCCTTCTTCACCTCGGCCGGCTTCTCGCCGGCGGCCGCGAGCGCGCCGATGACGACGGAGGTGGAGTTGGTGTCGCTGGCGCCGCCCGCCGTGTAGCCCCAGCCGCCGTCCCCGTTCTGCGCGGACTTCAGCCAGTCGAGGGCCTTCTTCGTGACGTCGTCGTGGCCGCCGAGCGCGGCGAGGGCCTGGACGGCGGCGGCGGTCTGGTTGGTGTCGACCATCGTCTTCGCGTCGCACGCCCCGGCGGTGTCGGCGCGGTACGGGGCGAAGGAGCCGTCGGCGCACTGCTGCCCGGTGAGCCAGTCGACGGCCGCCTTCGCCGGCTCGACGCCGACCGTGTGCAGGGCGAGCAGGGCGAGCGACTGGCGCCAGACGCCGTCGTACTGCGGGTCGCCGTCGCCGTACAGGGCGGAGGGGAGCGCCGGGGACGGCGCCGGGGACGGGGTGGTGTCGGCGGCGGCCGGAGCGGCGGCGCCGATCACGGCGACGGCGGCCAGGACCGCTGCGCTGCGGCGGACGTTCATGATCGGCGGGTGCCTTCCCTGCGGGGAGCCGGGCAGCGCGGGACATCCCGGCGGCTCGGCTCCGTATACCTCGACGGTGCCGGTGCGCCGGCGGGTCCGCCGGGCACGTGAGCCGGTCACGAACCGTGCGGGGCAGTCCGGCTCACCGTCCCTACGGACGGTTCACGGTTGCGGGTCAGCGCCGGAATTGCACCGGCTTCCCCCCGTACGGGTGATGACGACGCCGACACTCTACCCGCCCGTAAGGAAGGGGTCAGGAGTGGCTTCGGTGAGTGAGGTCACGTGGCACGCGCGCCGCACCCGCACCCCGGCCCGGGGTGCGGGTGCGGCGCGGGCGGGGCGGTTCAGGAGGCCGTGCAGGCGCCGACCTGTGGCGGGGGCGTGCTGCCGCCGTTGACGGTGAAGCCGAAGCTGGTCGAGGCCCCGGCCGCGAGGGAGCCGTTCCAGCTGGAGCGCACCGTCATGACGTCGCCGCCGCCGTCCCAGGTGGGTGAGCCGTTCCAGACGGAGACGACCTTCTGCGGGGCGGCCATGGTGACGTTCACGCTCCAGGCGGTGATCGGCGAACTGCCCGCGGTGATCGTCACCTTGCCGTTGTAGCCGCCGTTCCACTGCTCCGCCGTGGTGTAGGTGGCGGTGCAGGCCGCGTCCGGGTCACCGGGGTCGCCCGGGTCGCCGCCGCCGGGGGCGCCGCCGAGGGCGCTCAGCACGGCGTCGTACGCGGGCTTCTTGTTGTAGTCGTTGTCGAACAGCAGGGGAGTGCCGCTCGACCGCCACGAGTACTTGTCCGGGATGCCCCACACCGTGATGCCGGTGCAGCGCGTCACCGCGAGGCAGGCCTTGGTGACGTTGCCGTAGTCGGTGGCCTGGGCCTGGCCGGAGCCCTCGATGTCCAGCTCGGTGATCTGCACGTCGACGCCGAGGTCGGCGAAGCGCTGGAGGTTGGCCCGGTAGTCGGAGGGGACCGGGGAGTTGGGGTTGAAGTGGGACTGGAAGCCGACGCAGTCGATCGGCACGCCGCGGGACGTGAAGTCCTTGACCATGGCGTAGACGGCGTTGCTCTTCGCGTTGACGCCGTCGGTGTTGTAGTCGTTGTAGCAGAGCTTGGCGTTCGGGTCGGCGGCCCGGGCGGTGCGGAAGGCCTCCTCGATGAAGCCGTTGCCGACCTTCGTCTGGAAGGGCGAGTTGCGCCGGGCGCCGCTGCCGCCGTCCTGGAACGCCTCGTTGACCACGTCCCAGGAGTGGATCCGGCCCTTGTAGTGGGTCATGACCTGGGTGATGTGGTTGTTCATGGCCGACCGGAGTTCGCTCGCGCCGAGTCCGGAGACCCAGCTCGGCAGCTGCGAGTGCCAGACCAGGGTGTGTCCGCGGACCTTCATGCCTTTGCTCCGGGCGTGGTCCACGATCTGGTCGGCGCGGCTGAAGAGGAAGGTGCCGCGGCTCGGCTCGACGGCGTCCCACTTCATCTCGTTCTCGGGCGTCACCGAGTTGAACTCGCGGTCCAGGGTGGTGGTGTACGGCGACTCGCCGAGGTGGTTCGCGGCGACGGCGGCGCCGAAGTAGCGGCCCTTCTCGGCCGCCGCCGCGCCCAGGGTGTCGGCGGCGTGCGCGGTGGCCCGGGGGAGTGCGGCGAGCGCGGTGACGGTGAGCAGGGCGGTGGTGGTGACGCCGAGGGCGGCGCGCAGCCGGCCGCGTGCGGGGCCGCCGCCTCCGGCTCTCGCCCCCGTTCGCTTCTTAATCATGCGCATGTCATCCCTTCTCCGATGGGGTCACGTGCTGCGGATGGGCGGGATTGCTGCCGTGCGGTCGAGCGAAAGTTTCGGACTCGGCTCCGAATTTCTGCGGTGACGATATGGGTCACCGAAGAGACGGTCAATCGTTCACGCATGACGAAAGTCGTCGGTCCGCGAGGGGTGGCGGAAGGGAGGCCCGCCACCGGCGTCAACGGAAGGAGTTCGAAAGTTTCGCCGGTGGTCGCCGGTGGTCGCCGGTGGTCGCCGGTGGCTGTCGGCGGCAGCCGGCGGCGGTCAGGCGCCGTCGGCGCTCTTCGGGGCCGTCAGGTCCACCAGGCGGCACACCGTCTCTATGTCGGTCTCGACCTGGGCGATGGAGGCGCGGCCCGAGAGCCAGGTGATCAGGGCCGAGTGCCAGGTGTGCTCGATGACCCGGACGGCCGAGAGCTGCCCGGGCGTGGGGTCGGCGAGCTCCATGGCGTCCAGGATGATCGCCGTGGTCTGCCGGGAGACCTGGTCCACCTCCGGGCTCACGCCGCGGTCCGCGAAGGTCAGGGCGCGCACCATCGCGTCGGCCAGGTGCGGCTCCCGCTGGAGCGCGCGGAAGGCCCGCATCAGGGTCTCCGCGACCCGCTCGGCCGGGGTCTCGCCGGCCGGCGGCTCCTTCCGCAGCGTGCCGTGCAGGGTCTCCAGCTGGTCCTGCATGGTGGCGACCAGAAGATGGATCTTGGACGGGAAGTAGCGGTACAGCGTGCCGAGCGCCACCTGCGAGGACTCCGCGACCTCGCGCATCTGCACCGCGTCGAAGCCGCCCCGGCCGGCCAGCCGCGCGCACGCCCGCAGGATGCGGCGCCGACGTGCCTCCTGGCGCTCGGTGAGCGGTGAGGCCGGGGCGGGAGGCGCGGCGCCGGCTCCCGTCGTCGCCCCGCCCGCCCTGTCCGTCGTGGCTGCCCTGGCCTCCTCGTCCCTGTTGGCTTCCGTAGGCATGGGTCCCGTCCGTGACAGTCGGTGAGGGTGGATGATCAGACAGCATGGCATGCCGTCCGTCGTGGCGTGAATCACCTGATCCACTGCTGCCAGTACCCCTACCTGCCGGTAGATTCGGATCCTCCGAACGATCAACTCTGAAACTTGTTCTAGATGAGCGTCCCGACGTAGTGTCGCGGGACAGTGCAGGGAGAAGGGGGCCCAGAGTGACCGCTGAGGCCAGTCAGGCCGGGCCCTCGCAGGGGTCCGCATCCGACGGCTTGCGACCGCTCCGCATCGCACTCCTCACCTACAAGGGAAACCCGTTCTGTGGCGGGCAGGGCGTCTACGTACGCCACCTCTCCCGCGAACTCGCCCGTCTCGGACACCGCGTCGAGGTCATCGGAGCCCAGCCCTACCCCGTGCTCGACGTCCTCGGCGGGGGCCACGCCGGGCCGGTCCTCACCGAACTGCCCAGCCTCGACCTCTACCGCCAGCCGGACCCCTTCCGCACCCCGAAGCGCGACGAGTACCGGGACTGGGTCGACGCGCTCGAGGTCGGCACCATGTGGACCGGCGGCTTCCCCGAACCGCTGACGTTCTCCCTGCGGGCCCGCCGCCACCTGCGCGCCCGCCGCGGCGACTTCGACGTCGTCCACGACAACCAGACCCTCGGCTACGGCCTGCTCGGCGACCTCGGCGCCCCCCTGGTGACCACCATCCACCACCCCATCACCGTCGACCGCCGCCTGGAACTGGACGCCGCCGAGAACTGGCGGCGGCGGTACTCGGTACGCCGCTGGTACGCCTTCACCCGGATGCAGAAGCGGGTGGCGCGCCGCCTGCCGTCCGTGCTCACCGTCTCCGGCAGCTCCCGCCAGGAGATCGTCGACGACCTCGGCGTACGGCGGGACCGCGTCCACGTCGTCCACATCGGCGCCGACACCGACCTGTTCGCGCCCGATCCGTCGGTGCCGGTCGTACCGGGGCGGATCGTGACCACGTCCAGCGCGGACGTGCCGCTGAAGGGGCTGGTCTTCCTCGTCGAGGCGCTGGCGAAGGTGCGGGCGGAGCAGCCCGACGCCCATCTCGTCGTGGTCGGCAAGCGGCCCGTGGAGGGGCCCGTCGCGCAGGCCGTGGAGCGGTACGGCCTCGAGGGCGCCGTCGAGTTCGTCAAGGGCATCTCGGACGCCGAACTGGTCGACCTGGTGCGCTCGGCGCAGGTCGCGTGCGTGCCGTCGCTGTACGAGGGGTTCTCGCTGCCGGCCGCCGAGGCCATGGCCACGGGCACCCCGCTGGTCGCCACGACCGGCGGGGCGATCCCCGAGGTGGCCGGCCGCGACGGGGAGACGTGTCTCGCCGTACCGCCCGGCGACGCGGGGGCGCTGGCCGCCGCGCTGACCCGGCTGCTCGGGGACCCGGAGCTGCGCGCCCGGCTCGGGGCGGCCGGCCGGGAGCGGGTGCTGCGGAACTTCACCTGGGCGCGCGCGGCCCAGGGCACGGTGGCCCGCTACCGCGAGGCGATGGCCCGAGCGGGCCGGGGCACGGGCGCCGCCCGTGCGGAGGAACCGGCTCCGAGCCGCCCGGCCCCGACCGCAGCGGACGTCCTCCCGGACCCGGGCGCCGCAGACGTGAACACAGCCGACACCTCCGACCGCGAAAGCAGGGCCACGTGCTGACCGTCGACTTCTCCCGGTTCCCGCTCGCCCCGGGCGACCGCGTCCTGGACCTCGGCTGCGGGGCCGGCCGGCACGCCTTCGAGTGCTACCGGCGCGGCGCCCGGGTCGTGGCGCTGGACCGGAACGGCGAGGAGATCCGCGAGGTCGCCAAGTGGTTCGCGGCGATGAAGGAGGCCGGGGAGGCGCCCGCCGGGGCCACCGCCACCGCCATGGAGGGCGACGCCCTCGCCCTGCCCTTCCCCGACGAGTCCTTCGACGTCGTCATCATCTCCGAGGTGATGGAGCACATCCCGGACGACAAGGGCGTCCTCGCCGAGATGGCGCGCGTGCTCAAGCCCGGCGGCCGGATCGCGATCACCGTGCCGCGCTACGGCCCCGAGAAGGTGTGCTGGACCCTGTCCGACGCCTACCACGAGGTCGAGGGCGGCCACATCCGCATCTACAAGGCGGACGAGCTGCTGGCGAGGATCCGTGAGGCGGGCCTGCGTCCGTACGGCACCCACCACGCGCACGCGCTGCACTCGCCGTACTGGTGGCTGAAGTGCGCGTTCGGCGTGGACAACGACAAGGCGCTGCCGGTGCGGGCGTACCACAAGCTGCTGGTCTGGGACATCATGAAGAAGCCGCTGGCCACCCGGGTCGCGGAGCAGGCGCTGAACCCGCTGATCGGCAAGAGCTTCGTGGCGTACGCGACCAAGCCGCATCTGCCGCGCGCCGAGGCCGAGGCGGACGCCGCGTGACGACCCCCCGGACTCCTCGGACGGAACACCTCGTCCTGCCCGGGGTGCTCACGGCCGGCCAGGCCGCCGCGACCGTCGCCGGCATCCTCGCCGTGCAGCGGGAGGACGGGGCGATCCCCTGGTTCCGGGGCCACCACCTCGACCCGTGGGACCACGTCGAGGCCGCGATGGCCCTGGACACGGCGGGCGAGCACGACGCCGCCGAACGTGCCTACCTCTGGCTGGCCCGGCACCAGTTGGCGGACGGCTCCTGGTACGCGGCCTACGCCGACGGCGACCCGCTCGACGTCGCCGACCGGGGCCGGGAGACCAACTTCGTCGCCTACATCGCGGTCGGGGTGTGGCACCACTACCTCGCCACCGGCGACGACACGTTCCTGGACCGCATGTGGCCGGTGGTGTGCGCGGCGGTGGAGTTCGTGCTGCGGCTGCAGCAGCCCGGCGGGCAGATCGGCTGGCGGCGCGACGACGACGGCACGCCCACCGCGGACGCGCTGCTCACCGGATCCTCCTCCGTCCACCACGCGCTGCGCTGCGCGCTCGCCGTCGCCGAGCAGCGCGAGGAGCCGCAGCCGGACTGGGAGTTGGCGGCGGGCGCGCTGCGGCACGCGATCCGGCACCACCCGGAGCGGTTCCTGGACAAGGGCCGCTACTCCATGGACTGGTACTACCCGGTGCTCGGCGGCGCGCTCACCGGCACGGAGGCCAAGGCCCGCATCGAGGAGGGCTGGGAGCGTTTCGTCGTCCCCGGGCTGGGGGTGCGCTGTGTGGTGCCCAACCCGTGGGTGACCGGCGGTGAGTCGGCCGAACTCGCCCTGGCCCTCTGGGTGATGGGCGAGTCCGACCGCGCGCTGGAGGTGCTCCAGGCGATCCAGCACCTGCGCGATCCGGAGACCGGCCTGTACTGGACGGGCTACGTCTTCGACGACGACGCGATCTGGCCGCGCGAGCTGACCACCTGGACCGCCGGCTCCCTGCTGCTGGCGGTCGCCGCCCTCGGCGGCCACGAGGCCACCTGCGCGGTCTTCGGCGGCGACCACCTGCCCAGGGGACTGGCCCCGGACTGCTGCACGCCGGTCTGAGCCGACCGAACGCCGGCCTCAGTACCGACGCGGGCGGCCACGCGGGTTCGGGCTTCGTCGAGTGTGCTGTGTTCGCCGGGGGTTCCCCCAGGCCCCTGGGTCGTGTGGCCGGGGCGGCCGGGTGGTCCGGGGTGGGGGCGGTTCAGTACCGGCGTAGGCGGCCGGCGATGGCGTGGCCGATGAAGAGGTAGACGACGGCGGCGAGTCCGTAGCCGGCGACCACGCGGGCCCAGGCCTCGTCGAACGTGAAGAGGTCGCGTGACCAGGCGGCCAGCCAGTTGGCCGCGTCGTGGACGAACTGCACCAGGTCATTGCCCCGGTTGGCGTCCAGCAGATACATGAGGATCCACAGTCCGAGGATGACGGCCATGACGTCCGCGATCACCGCGATGACCGTCCCCGCGGAGTTGGAACCGGTGCGATAGCGAGGGGACATACTCTCCGACTGGCCCCGAACGTCCGGTTGAAACCCGCAACGCCCGGGGCCGGCAAGGAGGTTCAGCGGTGGGTGGGCGGCAGGCGCCACGCCTGCGGGCCGCGCTGCCGGTACTCCGCCGGAAAGACACCGGGGCGCCGGTCCGCGACCTCGCCCCCGCGTCCGGCGGATTCGTCGAGCCGTCCTTCCCGGAGACGGGCGACCACCCGTTCGTCACCCGTGTGATGACCGACGCGGAGCGCGGCGCACACGGCATCGTCCGCGTCGGCCGGCCGTGACGGGTCCCGCCGTACGACGACGGCCCCCCGCCCGGTGGGGCGGGGGGCCGTGACGAGGAGAGGGCCGGGCCGGTCAGCCGCGCTGGATGCCCGAGGTGTCCTGGAGGACGCCGCGGCGGCCGTCCTGGGTCTGGGCGACGAGGGACGGACCGCGCTGCTCGACCGCCAGGTACCAGGTGCCGGGGGCCAGTTCGGCGATCGGCGTGGGCGAGCCGTCCTCCGGGAACAGCGGCCGGGACACCGGCACGGCGAACCAGAACGGCGAGAAGTCCGCGGCGGGCGCCGGAGCGGGCTGGCCCGCCTGGGGCTGACCCGGCTGCGGCTGGCCCGGGAAGGGCTGCTGCGGCTGACCGGGCTGTCCCGGCTGCGGCTGACCGCCGAACGAGGCCTGCTGCGCACCCGGGTAGCCGTAACCACCGGGCGGCTGCGCGCCGTACGGCTGCGGGGCGGCGGGACGGGCGGCCGGGAGGAGCGCGCCCTTGAGGGCGGGCACCAGGGGGGTGGCGACGGCGGCGACGGCCATGACGAGCGTGGCGACGAGGGCCAGGATCACACCGGTGCCGGGGTCGGGGCCGTCACCGGCGCCTCCGAAGTTGTCGGCGCCGCCGGCCACGTCGAAGATGTTGCCGAGGGCGCTCCAGGCGGCGAACACCGTGAAGGCGACGCCGAACTGGCCGAGGTCGAGCCCCGCGACCTTCGGCGGCTGCGGCAGGCCGCGGGCGACGACGACGAGCGCGGCGCCGATGAGGCCCGCCAGCACCACTCCGAGCACGACCGGCCCGCTGGCCCACAGGCTGGGGAGGTCGAGGCTGTCGGGTGCGCCGTCGACGGAGTAGAGGTCGAGGAACGACGCGATGAACAGCAATACCGCTGCTCCGATCACCACGCCGTCGCCTCGAGTGAGGGAGCGGATATTCACTTCAGGTCCTTCGTAGGTCGTCTCGTCGTCGGAAGAGGCGTCGCTGTCACCATGTCGCCCGAAGGTTCCGGTGCGAAGCGCGGGGGTGGCCCCTCATCGTACGGACGACAGTATCGTCCGCGGGATCGGGCTGTCCGCCCGGATCGGCGCGCTGATCCCTACCCGCGCAGGAAGCTCACGATTCCCTCGGAAATCCCTTGCGCCGCTTTCTGCCGCCAGGCGCCGCTGGTCAGCAGCGCCGCGTCCTCGCTGTCGCGCATGTTGCCGCACTCGATGAACACCTTGGGAACCGTTGACAGATTGAGACCGCCCAAGTCCTTACGCGTGACGAGACCGGTACCGTCGCCGACGTAGTTGGAGGGCGCGCTGCCGGTGACCCGGACGAAGTCGCCCGCGATGCGCGTACCGAGGTCGCCGGACGGCCCGACGACGGCGCGGGTGTCCGCGGCGCCGGCGTCGACGGCGCCGGGCAGGATCACATGGAAGCCGCGGTTGCCGGCGCCCGAGCCGTCCGCGTGGATCGAGACGACGGCGTCGGCCTTCGCCTCGTTGCCGATCCGGGCCCGCTCGTCCACGCACGGGCCGAACGGCCGGTCCCCGTCCTGGGTCAGCTTCACGGTGGCGCCCTGCTTCTCGAGCAGGGCGCGCATCCGGTGGGCGACGTCGAGGGTGAACTCGGCCTCCGCGTAACCGTCGTCGGTGGACGTCCCGGTGGTGTCGCACTCCTTGCGGTTCGTCCCGATGTCCACCTGGCGGTTGATCTCGGCGGTGTGCTCGAAGTTGCCCGGGTTGTGTCCGGGGTCGATGACGACGACCTTGCCCACGAGGGGGCCGCCCGCGGCGGCGGAGGCGCCGGGCTTCCCGCCCCCGGAACCCGCGGACGGCGCCGGCGACGACGTACGGGGCGAGGCGGAGGCGGAAGGGGACGCGGAGGGGGAGGCGGCGGCGCTCCCCGGGCCCTCGTCGCCCCCGGACCCGCCCACCGCGGCGTACACCGCCCACCCGAGCAGCGCGCCCGGCACCAGCGCGGCGAGCGCCACGGTCAGGGGCCCGCGCCGGGGCCTTCGGGGCTGGGGCGGATCGAAACCGGGACCTGTGTACGACACGCGGCCACCCTAGCGGTGCCGGGCGTCCGTGCCGGTACGGCGCAGGACGCGCAGGGAGCCGGTCGCCGAGACCTCGGTGAACGCGCCGGACGCGAGGGCCCGGAGGTAGACGCGGTACGGGGCCTGGCCGGTGAACTCGTCCACCGGGTCGGGGAAGACGTCGTGGATGACGAGCAGGCCGCCCTCGGCGACGTGCGGGGCCCAGCCCTCGTAGTCGGCGGTGGCGTGCTCGTCGGTGTGGCCGCCGTCGATGAAGACGAGGGCGAGGGGCGAGGCCCAGAGGGCGGCGATCCGGGGGGAGCGGCCGACCAGGGCCACCACGTGGTCCTCCAGACCCGCCCGGTGCAGGGTGCGGCGGAAGGTGGGGAGGGTGTCCATCAGGCCCAGTTCGGGGTCGACCGTCTCCGGGTCGTGGTACTCCCAGCCGGGCTGCTGCTCCTCGCTGCCGCGGTGGTGGTCCACGGTGAGCGCGGTGACACCGGCCGCGCGGGCCGCGTCGGCGAGCAGGACCGTGGAGCGGCCGCAGTAGGTGCCGATCTCCAGGAGCGGCAGCCCGAGACGGCCGGCCTCGGCCGCCGCCGCGTACAGGGCCAGCCCCTCGTCCACGGGCATGAAGCCCTTCGCCGCCTCGAACGCGGCCAGGATCCCGGAGCCGGGTGCCATCGACATGGGGCTTGCCTCTCCCGAGGACGTACGTGTGTGCACGGCCCCATGCTGCCGCACCCCCTGCCGGACCGGCCGGCAGGGGTGCCGCAGGGTGACGGGAGTCAGGCGGAGACCGTCTCGGCCGGCAGGGACAGGTCCAGGTCGACCGGGTGCCCGTCGCCCCCGTGGCGGGCCGGGGAGTCGAGCGGGGCGTGGCCGGCGGCGCGGGCGGCCAGGACGTACGCGCCCCCGGCGGGGACGGTGAGGGCGTACCCGCCGTCGTCGGCGGAGACGGTGGCGCCGGCCCGGCGGCCGTGGCGGTCGATCAGGGTCACCTCGGCGCGGGCGACGGGGACGCCGGCGGCGTCCAGGACCCGTCCGCGGAAGCCGCTCAGGGCCGCCTCGGCGCGCTTCAGGTTCGCGTCCTCCTCGCTGCTCGCCCGCAGCCGCGGATGCTGCTCCGAGGGGCGCCCGGCGGGCAGGAACAGGGCCAGGACCAGGCCCACGGCCACCGCCGCCGTCGCGATCAGGAAGGAGATCCGGAAGCCGTGCGTGGTCGGGATCCCCACCCCGCCCACGGTGTCCGCAGTGTTCGCCAGCACCATGCCGATGACGGCGCTCGACACCGACGTGCCGATGGACCGCATCAGGGCGTTGAGGCCGTTCGCCGCGCCCGTCTCCGAGGCCGGCACCGCGCCGATGATCAGTGCGGGCAGGGAGGAGTAGGCGAGGCCGATGCCCGCGCCGATGACCACCGAGGTGACGACGGTCTGCCAGGCGGCGTCCATCAGGCCGAGGCCGCCGCCGTAGCCGGCCGCGATGATCAGCAGGCCGAGGATGAGGGTGGTCTTCGGGCCGTACCGGGCGGACAGCCGGGCGTAGACGGGGGCCGTGAACATCATCGTCACGCCCAGCGGGGCCACGCACAGGCCCGCGACCACCATCGACTGGCCGAGGCCGTGGCCGGCGGGGAGCTGGAGCAGCTGGGGCAGGACCAGGGAGACGACGAAGAAGGAGATGCCGACCATGATCGACGCGAGGTTGGTGAGCAGGACCTCGCGGCGGGCGGTGGTGCGCAGGTCCACCAGGGGCGCGGGGACGCGCAGCTCCATCAGGCCCCACAGGAGGAGGACCACGGCCGCCGCGGCGAACAGGGTCAGCGTGGTGCCGGAGGTCCAGCCCCAGGCGCTGCCCTTGGAGACGGGGAGCAGGAACAGCACCAGCCCGGCGGACAGGCCCAGCGCGCCCGGCAGGTCGAAGGCGCCCCGCGCGCGCACCGGGGATTCCGGTACGACGGTCAGGGTGAGCGCGATGGCGAGGACGCCGAGGCCGGCGGCGCCGAAGTAGAGGGCGTGCCAGTCGGAGTGCTGGGCGACCAGCGCGGCGGCGGGCAGCGCGAGACCGCCGCCGACGCCTATGGAGGAGCTCATCAGGGCCATCGCCGAACCCAGCCGCTCGCGGGGCAGCGTGTCGCGCATCAGGCCGATCCCGAGCGGGATGGCGCCCATCGCGAAGCCCTGGAGGGTGCGGCCGGCGATCATCAGCAGCAGGTCACTGGTGAACGCGCTGACCAGCGCGCCGACCACCATCACCGCGAGGCTGGCGACCAGCATGCGCCGCTTGCCGTGGAGGTCGCCGAGGCGGCCCATGATCGGGGTGGCCACGGCGCCGGACAGCAGGGTCGAGGTGAGGACCCAGGTCGCGTCGGCGGGGGTGGCGTCCAGCAGGTGCGGCAGGTCCTTGACGACCGGGACCAGCAGGGTCTGCATCACCGCGACGACGATGCCCGCGAAGGCGAGCACCGGGACCACGGCCCCGCCCGTTCTGCCGGAAGGACGGTCGGTCGTCGTCTGCGTCATGAAGGGTGCCTCCGGGGCCGGCCGTGTGCAGGGGTACGTGCAGACCGAACCCCGTACACCGAGGCAACTATTCCGATGCTTTGAGCCGCTAACGAATTCTTGACCGTTCCTTGGTGCCGGCGGATACCGGCACCGTTCGATTGAACCGGCAATCAGGAAATTAGCCGCATTTCTCGTATTCACGCCTTTTGTCGAGGGGAAAGGGCACTTCGGACGGTGTGAAAGCGACTGCTGGGACCACTGGGACGAGGGAGACAGCAATGCGCAAGTTCCTGGGCGCCGTCGCCATCGGCGTTCTGCTCGCTGTCGCCCCGGCCGGCGCGGCGTTCGGCCGGACCGCCGAGCAGGCGGCCCAGCCGGCCACCGCCACGGTCGTCCAGGCACAGGACGACGACAACGACGACGACGGCGGCGGCGGCAACGGCGGACTGTGGGGCCTGCTCGGCCTGCTGGGATTGGCCGGACTCATCCCTCGCAGGACCAGGCAGGAGCGCCACCGGGACACCGGCGGCAGCCACCGCATGTGACCGCCGTGCCCCGCTCCGGCGAAGCCGCCCGCCGCCCCGCCCGACCGGGGCGGCGGGCGGCGCCCAGGACCGGGGACCGAGTGCGGGGCAGGACGAAAAGCCGATGCCGGGGCGGGGACGGGTTGAGAGCATGGCGTACATGCTCGAAACCACCGACACCGCCCGCAGGTCCGCCCCCGCCGCACCGCCCGTCTGGCTGGTGGTGGCGCTCGCCTGCGCCGGGCAGTTCCTCGTCGTCCTCGACATCTCGGTGGTGAACGTCGCCCTGCCGTCCATGCGGAGCGGGCTGGCGCTCGGCGAGCAGGGCCTGCAGTGGGTGGTGAACGCGTACGCCATCGCCTTCGCCGGCTTCATGCTGCTCGGCGGACGCGCCGGAGACCTCTACGGGCGCAAGCGGATGTTCCTCGTCGGCCTCGGCCTGTTCACGCTGGCCTCGCTGGCCGGCGGGCTGGCCCAGGACGGCTGGCAGCTGCTGCTGGCGCGGGCCGTGCAGGGACTCGGGGCGGCCGTCCTGGCGCCCTCCACGCTCACCATCGTCACTTCGGCCGTGCCAAAGGGCGCGGCCCGCACCCGGGCCATAGCGACCTGGACGGCCGTCGGGGCCGGCGGCGGCGCGGCCGGCGGATTCGTCGGCGGGGTGCTCGTGGACGCGCTGTCGTGGCGGTGGGTCCTGCTGATCAACGTACCCGTCGGAGCGGTCGTACTGGCCGGGGCCGCCCGGTGGCTCGCGGAGAGCCGGGCCGGGGACGGGCGGCGGCTCGACCTGCCGGGCGCGCTCCTGGTGACGGCCGGCCTCGCCACCCTCGCGTACGGCATCTCGCAGACCGAGGCCGAGGGCTGGACGGCGACGGCCACGGTGGTGCCGCTGGGCGCCGGGCTCGCCCTCCTCGCCCTGTTCCTCCTCGCCGAGGCACGGGCCAAGGCCCCGCTGATGCCGCTCGGACTGCTGCGGCTGCGATCGGTGGCGTCGGCGAACGCGGCGATGCTCCTGAGCGGCTGCGCCATGTTCTGCATGTGGTTCTTCATGACCCTGTACGCCCAGAACGTGCTCGGCTACACCCCGCTGGAGGCCGGACTGGCCCTGGTGCCGAGCTCGCTCGCCGTGATCATCGGCTCCAAGCTCGCGCCCCGGCTGATGCGCGCGGCGGGACCGCGCGCGACGGCCGTGCTCGGCACGCTGATCGCGGCGGCCGGCTTCGGCTGGCAGTCGACGATGACCGCGGACGGGGCGTACCTCACCGCGATCATGTTCCCCGGCATCCTGATGATGCTGGGCGCGGGCACCGCCACCACCCCGCTGGCCTCGCTGGCCACGTCCGGCGCGGCGCCGGAGGAGGCCGGCCTGGTCTCCGGGCTGGTCAACACCTCCCGCACGATGGGCGGCTCCCTGGGACTCGCGATCATGTCCACGATCGCGGCGGCCCACACGGGCGCCGCCCGCACCCCGCAGGCCCTGACGGAGGGCTACGCCCAGGCCTTCCGCACCAGCACGGCACTGCTGCTGGCCGGCGCGGCGGTGATGTGGCTGTGGCTGCCGAGGAAGGCGGCCGCCGCCCACTGAGCCGGGCCGGGGGGAAAAGCGGGGCGGCCCGCGGGAGGAGCGAAGGCCCTTTGCCGGCCTCCGGCGGGGGCCGGCGGGATTTTTCGTCCCCGGCCCGGGGTGCGGGGTCCCGCCGCCGGAGCGCGGGCCGCGCAGGAGACCTTCCAGCCCTTCGCGGAGCGCCCCGCGCACACCCGCGACCTGGAACTCCGTACGCGCGCGGGCCTATGGTCGCCGGACGCGGAAGGGGGCCGGATGGACCGGAACATACGCACCGTGGACGACGTATTCCGGCGGCCCGGGCCCCGCCCGCGCTTTCGGTGATCATTCGGCGATCAGGAGCCCCATGCCCATCGACGCGGCCAGGGCGCTCGCCGCCGCACCCCGCACCGGCGAGATCGCCTGGACCCCCCAGGACGTCCTGCTCTACCACCTCGGCATCGGCGCCGGCCGCCCCGCCACCGACCCCCGCGAACTGCGCTACACCCTGGAGTCGCGACTCCACGTCCTGCCGAGCTTCGCCACCGTCGCGGGCGGCGGACCGCCCGGCGTGACCGGTGCGCTGTCCCTCCCCGGCGTCGACGTGGACCTCGCCCGCGTCCTGCACGGCGGCCAGTCCCTCACCGTGCACCGCCCCCTGCCGGCCGAGGGCGCCGCCGCCACCACCGCCCGCATCGTCGCCGTCCACGACAAGGGCAAGGCGGCCGTCCTCGTCATGCGCACCGAGGCCGCCGACGCCGACGGTCCGCTGTGGACCGACGAGGCGCGGATCCACGTACGCGGTGAGGGCGGCCGGGGCGGGGACCGGGGCCCGTCCGTGCGGCACGCGCCGCCCACCGGGACGCCGGACCGGATCCTCGAACGGGCCGTCCGCGAGGACCAGGCCCTGCTCTACCGCCTCTCCGGCGACCGCAACCCCCTGCACGCCGACCCGGGGTTCGCCGCGCGCGCCGGGTTCGAACGGCCCGTCCTGCACGGCCTGTGCACCTACGGCATGACCCTCAAGGCGGTCGTCGACACCCTGCTCGACGGTGACGTCACCCGCGTCCGCTCCTACGCCACCCGGTTCGCCGGGGTCGTGTACCCGGGCGAGACGCTGCGGATCCGGATGTGGCGCGGGGACGGTGCGGTACGGGTGGTCGTCGGCGCCGTGGAGAGGGGCGACGCGCCGGTACTCGCCGATACGACGGTCGAACACGACTGAGCCGGGTCCCGGCCGTCGTCGACGACGACGGCCGGGACCCGGCTCGGATGCGGACCGCTGCCTGACGAGGCGTCAGGCGGCCGACTCCGCGTACTCGTTCACCTGCTCCGGCCTGCGGTGCCTGCCGCGCGGGGACGCTTCCGCGTCCTGCGTGGAGACAGGGCCCCGGTGCCTGCCGTGTCCGGCAGAGGCCTGTCCGCCCTCGGCGGACTGCGGCTCGTTCGTGCTGACGTCGTTCATCGGAAGGAACTCACCCCGTACACATGCATCTCTCCTACAGCCGGGCGAGTGTAACCGGCGCCCCACCACCCGGATCCAGGCGGCCACGCCGACCGCAGCTACTTCGTTACAAGCCGTCCCAGAGGCGCCTGTTGCAAGGGGACGGGACGGGGAGCGGCGGGGGCCCCGGGGTCGTCGTGCGCGGGGAGTTCGGTGAGGAAGGCATTCCGGTCGTCGGCCATGTACTCGGTGTGGGGCGGCAGTTGACCGTCGACCACGTGCGTGGCGCACAGCGGAAGCGGATCGTCGGCGATGCGCACGGCGTACGAGGGCGACCGGTCGCCGCCGCGCAGGGCGTAGGGCGGGAGGAGCTCTCCGGCCAGGGGGCCATCGGCGGCGGCGAGTCCGCCTTCGGCCGTGGGCGCGGCGGTGGGCGGGGTGTGGTCCTCGGTCGCGGGCCGGGTGGTGAGCCGGCCCATGGCCATGAGGGCGGCGTTGGGGGGAGCCCCGCCCTCGGCTGCGAGCGCGGCGGTGGACCGGTTCCGCCCTTCGGCCGCGGGGGCGGCGGGGAGGACGAGCCGGCCCACGGGCATGAGGGCGGCGTTGGGGGGAGCCCCGCCCTCGGCTGCGAGCGCGGCGGTGGACCGGTTCCGCCCTTCGGTCGCGGGGGCGGCGGGGAGGACGAGCCGGCCCACGGTCATGGGGGCGGCGGCGGACGGCATCCGGCCGCCGGCCACGGGCCCCACGGCGGTGGGGAGCCCGCCGTCGGGCATGGACGCGGGCACGGGGACGGGCTCGGCGGGCGCCGGACGGCCCGGAGCCTGCCGGAGGTCCGTCGCCGGACGGACGTCCAGCCCCTCCCGCCGCCGCTCCTGCCAGGGCGCCCTCAGCCCGGCCACACCGCACGGCACCGCCCCGGTGGCGTACGGCAGCCGCAGCACCCCGTCCGCGGTCCACAGTCCCGCGCCGGCCAGCCACCCCGCAGGCGCCGGAAAGTGGTGCACCCGCCGTTCCGCCGGCCGCCACACCCCGACCCAGCTGCCGAACGCGCCGTCGATGCGCAGCGCCACCGCGCAGCCCTCCGGCGTCAGCATCTGCCCCGGCTGGATCGCGAACGGCGTGACCGCGCAGTCCGCCGGCCGCAGGCACTCCGGGAAACGCACCGGCAGCGTGCTGCCCAGCACCCCCCAGCCCAGCCGGCCCTGGCCGGGTGACGGCGCGTCCGAACGGATCAGCAGCAGCCCGCTGTCCGGGTCGGCGAGCAGGACCCGGTCGTCGCTCCCGTCGGCGATCTGCAGCAGCGGGGACGTCTCGCCGCCGCGCTCCAGGTCCACCACGACCGCCTTGGTGCACCCGCCGCTCTCCCGGTCCAGCGCCAGCATCCGCCCCTCGCGGTCCAGCCACACCCCGCCCGAGCAGCGCCCGGGAACCTCCGCGAGCTGCTCCGGCCCGAACGCGCCGCCCGCCACCAGCCACACCACCGTGGACCGCCGGCCCACGGCGAGGGCGTACGCGCGCTCCCCGCCCGGCGCGGGCGGCAGCAGCCGCAGCCGGGCGTCCTCCTCCGGGCGCTCCACCGTGCCCAGCGGCAGCTCACCGGTGCCGGGGCCGGTCGGGTACAGCAGGGAGAAGGCGTGCCGTCCGCCGGCCGGACGGTGGATGAGGACCCGTCCGTCGCTCAGGGGCTGCACCTCGGTGCCGGGTTCCTCGGGCTGGTTGCCGGGCAGCGGCACCGCGTAGGGCTCGGGGCCGTCCAGGGTCCAGCGCTCCGGGAAGAAGGAGTCGCCGGCGAGGGCGAGGCGCGCGGCGTAGGAACCGTCGGCGGTGATGGCGCAGCCCGCCCGTCCGGCTCCCTCCTCGTGTCCCGCCGCAGGTTCGATGGCACAGACCGTCATCGTTCGGTCACCTCCGGTGATGAACGTAGGTCGCGTGTGCACGGACGGCGGAGCGGTGGGCCCGCACTTCACACGTAAGGGTGCTCCAGGAACGATTCGCCTGAGGAAGGGGAGGGGGGTGTGCTCCAGGACGCCGGTACTGCCGTGCGGAACGGCCAGGTAGCCTTTCAGGTGTGCCCCGTCTGTCTGAAGTCATCGCCGCGCTGGAGAACCTGTGGCCCGCCGAGCGGGCCGAGTCCTGGGACGCGGTCGGCACCGTCGTGGGCGAGCCCGACCAGGAGGTCACGCGGGTCCTGTTCGCCGTCGACCCGGTCCGGGAGATCGTCGACGAGGCGGTGAAGCTGGACGCCGACCTGCTGGTCACCCACCACCCGCTCTATCTGCGCGGGACGACCACGGTCGCGGCCTCCACCTTCAAGGGCCGCGTGGTGCACACGCTCATCAAGAACGACATCGCGCTGCACGTCGCCCACACCAACGCCGACACCGCCGACCCGGGAGTCTCCGACGCCCTCGCCGGCGCCCTGGACCTCAGGGTCGTACGGCCCCTGGTGCCGGACGCCACCGATCCCGAGGGCCGCCGCGGACTGGGCCGCGTGTGCGAGCTCGACCGTCCGCTGACCGTCCGCGAGCTCGCGGCCCGCGCCGCCGGACGCCTCCCCGCCACCGCGCAGGGCATCCGCGTCGCCGGCGACCCCGACGCCCTCGTGCGCACGGTCGCCGTCAGCGGCGGCTCCGGCGACAGCCTCTTCGACCACGTACGGGCCGCAGGCGTGGACGCCTTCCTCACCGCGGACCTGCGCCACCACCCGGTGTCCGAGTTCGTCGCGGACCGCGCCCAAAGCCCCCTCGCGCTGCTCGACGCGGCGCACTGGGCCACCGAATGGCCCTGGTGCGAGCTGGCCGCAGCCCAGCTCGACGAGATCTCCGACCGCCACGGATGGGGCCTGCGGGTCCACGTCTCGAGGACGGTCACCGACCCCTGGACCGCCCACGCGGCCTCGACCGCCACCACCGACACATCTGGAGCCCCCAACTGAACGCCGCGCCCGCCGACCAGATCCGACTCCTCGACGTCCAGGACCTCGACGTCCGCCTCCAGCAGCTCGCGCACAAGCGGAAGTCGCTGCCCGAGCACGCCGAGATCGAGTCGCTGAACCGGGACCTCACCCAGCTGCGGGACCTGCTCGTCGCCGCGCAGACCGAGGAGAGCGACTGCGCCCGCGAGCAGACCAAGGCCGAGCAGGACGTCGACCAGGTGCGCCAGCGCGCCGCCCGCGACCAGAAGCGCCTCGACTCCGGCGCCGTCTCCTCGCCGAAGGACCTGGAGAACCTCCAGCGCGAGATCACCTCCCTCGCCAAGCGGCAGGGCGACCTGGAGGACGTCGTCCTGGAGGTCATGGAGCGCCGCGAGTCCGCGCAGGAGCGGGTCGCCGAACTGACCGAGCGGGTCGGCTCCGTGCAGGGGAGGATCGACGACGCCACCGCGCGCCGGGACGCGGCCGTCGAGGAGATCGACGGCGAGGCCGCCTCGGTGACGAAGGAGCGCGAGGTCGTCTCCGCCTCCGTGCCCGCCCCGCTGCTGAGCCTGTACGAGAAGCTGCGCGGGCAGCAGGGCGGCATCGGCGCGGCGAAGCTGTACGCCCGCACCTGCCAGGGCTGCCGTCAGGAGCTCGCCATCACCGAGCTGAACGAGATCCGCTCCGCGGCCCCCGACACGGTGGTGCGCTGCGAGAACTGCCGGCGCATCCTGGTGCGCACGTCCGAGTCGGGGCTGTAGGGGTCACCGGCGGTGCGGGAGTTCATCGTCGAGGCGGACGGCGGGTCGCGGGGCAACCCGGGGCCCGCGGGCTACGGGGCCGTGGTGGGTGACGCGGCGACGGGGGAGACCCTGGTGGAGGCGGCCGAGTACATCGGGGTCGCCACGAACAACGTCGCCGAGTACCGGGGCCTGCTGGCCGGCCTGCGCGCCGCCCACGAGCTGGACCCGGAGGCGCGGGTCCACGTCCGGATGGACTCCAAGCTCGTCGTCGAGCAGATGACGGGCCGCTGGAAGATCAAGCACCCGGCGATGAAGCCGCTCGCGGCTCAGGCGGCGCGGGTCTTCCCGCCGGAGCGGGTGACGTACGAGTGGATCCCGCGCGCGCAGAACAAGCACGCCGACCGTCTGGCCAACGAGGCGATGGACGCGGGCAAACGGGGCGAGGCCTGGTCGGCGGCGACCTCCCGGGCCGCCCTGGACACCCCGCCGGCCCGTCCCGAGCCCGCGGGCCCGCCCGGCGACGCGGCGGCGGGCGCGGCCCGCGCCCGGGCGGCACTGGCATCGGCGTCCGGTGGTCCCACCGCTGCCGAGGTCGCCGGTGCCGGGTCCGGCGGTGTGAGGACCGAGGCGGATGCGCGGGCGGCCGGAGCCGGTGCCGCCTCCGGTGCGGCCGGGACCGGTGCCGCGGCCGAAGGCGCCGGCGCTGCCGAGGCCGCCGGCGCCAAGGCCGACGCCGACGTCCGGGCCGCGCGGGCCGTCGCCACGCCCAGCGCCGGGTGGGCGCCCGCCGACCTGGGGCCGCCCGCGACCTTCGTGCTGCTGCGGCACGGTGAGACCCCACTGACCCCGCAGAAGCGTTTCTCGGGCAGCGGCGGCAGCGACCCCTCCCTCTCCGGCGTCGGCCGGGAGCAGGCCGAGAAGGCCGGCGAGTTCCTCGCCCGGCGCGGCACCGTCCAGGCGGTCGTCGCCTCGCCCCTCGCCCGCACCCGTGAGACCGCCGGCATCGTCGCCGCCCGGCTCGGTCTCGACGTGACCGTGGAAGAGGGGCTGCGCGAGACGGACTTCGGCGCCTGGGAGGGCCTCACCTTCGGCGAGGTCCGTGAACGCCACCCCGACGACCTGAACGCCTGGCTGTCCTCCCCGGACGCCGAACCCACCGGCGGCGGCGAGAGCTTCGCGGCCACCGCCGCCCGGGTCGCCGCCACCCGCGACCGGCTGACCGCCGAGTACCGCGGCCGTACGGTCCTGCTCGTCACCCACGTGACGCCGATCAAGACCTTCATACGCCTCGCGCTGGGCGCCCCGCCCGAGGCCCTGTTCCGCATGGAACTGTCGGCGGCCTCCCTCTCCGCCGTGGCGTACTACGCCGACGGCAACGCCAGCGTCCGCCTGTTCAACGACACCTCGCACCTGCGCTGAGCCCCGCCGCCGCCCGGGCCAGCGCCTCGACGCGGTCCCAGTCCCGGGCGGCCACCGCGTCCGCCGGAAGCATCCAGCTCCCGCCCACGCACCCCACGTTGGGCAGCGCGAGGTAGTCCGGCGCGGAGTCGGGGCCGATGCCCCCGGTCGGGCAGAAGCGGGCCTGCGGAAGCGGCCCGGCGAGCGACTTCAGATACGCCGTGCCGCCCGCCGCCCGCGCCGGGAAGAACTTCATCTCCCGCACCCCCCGCTCAAGGAGCGCCACCACTTCGGAAGCGGTGGACACCCCCGGCAGGAACGGCACCCCGGACGCCCGCATGGCCTCCAGCAGGACGTCCGTCCACCCCGGGCTGACCAGGAACCGCGCCCCGGCCGCCACCGCCTCGCCCACCTGCGCCGGCGTGATCACCGTCCCGGCGCCGACCACGGCCTCGGGCACCTCGGCGGCGATCGCGCGGATCGCGTCGAGCGCGGCGGGCGTCCGCAGGGTCACCTCGATCGCGGGCAGCCCGCCCCCGGCCAGCGCACGCGCCAGCGGTACGGCGTCGGCGGCGTCCTCGACGACGACGACGGGCACGACGGGGGCGAGGTCCAGCACGGAGGAGGGGTCCGGGGAGGGCAGGGGAGAGCGCATGACGTCATCCTGCCCTCGCCGATGCGCACCGCGCAAAGGTCGTTGCATACGCTGCAACGCGGGGGTTCAGTGCACCTCGTCCACCAGGACGTCCAGCGACCAGGCCGCCCCCGCCCTGGCCGGCGCCGTCGCCTCCACCTCGTACCCGAGGTCCCGCAGCGCCTTCACCAGACCGGCGGGATCCTTCGGCGCGGCCCCGGCCGTCAGCAGGCTCCGCACCATCCGCCCCTTGGTCGCCTTGTTGAAGTGGCTGACCACCTTCCGGGTCGGCGCGTGCAGCACGCGCACGGTCGCCGTCCGCCCGGCGACCTCGCCCCTCGGCTTCCAGGCCGCCGCGTACGCCGCCGACCGCAGGTCCAGCACCGGCCCGTCCCCGGCCGCCTCGGGCAGCACCTCGGCCATCGGCGCGCGCCAGTGCCCGCCCAGCGCGCCGAGGCCGGGCAGCTTCACGCCCATCGAGAGCCGGTAGGAGGGGATCCGGTCGGTGACCCGGACCGCGCCCCACAGCCCGGAGAAGACCAGCAGGGACGCCGCCGCCCGCCGCTTCGCCGCCGCCTCCAGGGACGCCAGGTCCAGGGCGTCGTACAGCACCCCGGTGTAGATCTCCCCGGCGGGCCGCGCCCCGGCGGTCCGCAGCTCCGCGTTCTTCGCGACCTCGCCCCGCAGCCCCTCGCTCAGCCCGAGCACCTCGCGCGCCTTGTCCTCGTCGCCGGTGCACAGGTCCACCAGCTCGGCGAGGACGGCCTCCCGCGCGGCGGCCAGCCCCGGCAGCGACAGCGACTCGGGCTTCAGCGGGGCACCGCGGCCGGAAGCGGCCTTGCCCTCGGACGGCGGCAGCAGGACAAGCACACGCACTCCTTCGATCGAGCTCGACGTCAGGGTACGGCGTGGGCCGGCCGGTCCGGTTCGGCGTCGTAGAGGACGGCGGGGCCGAAGCCCGTCCCCGTGAAGTGCCCGGCCGGTTCCAGGGAGAGCACCCCGTGCGGCCGGGGCCGGAAGGACAGCGCGCGGCGCAGCGCGGCGGGGTCCGCGGGACGGTCGCCCGCCCACTGCCGGTGCCCGGCGAGGTGGTCGTCGAGGCCGGTGGTGTCCGCCGGGCCCTCGACGGGCCGGGCGGCGTCGAGGAGGACCGCCATGATCTCGCGGGCGATCGCGGTGACGTCGTCGGGGGCGTGGTAACCGGGGACGGGGTGCCGTGGAGGAGGAAGCAGCGCTGCGGATCGTCGAGCGCCCACGCGCGCAGCGCGCGCCCCAGTCCGCCGAGGTCCGCGCCGGACGCGGCGGCGGCATCCCCCTCTGCCTCCTCGTCGACCGCGAGGCCTCCTCGGTCACGCTGTTCAGCGACCCGGAGAAGGACGAGTACCGCGAGCGGTGCACCCGCCCCTTCGGTAAACCGATCACCCTCCCCGCCCCCTTCGCCTTCGACCTGGACACCGCCGACTTCCTCTGATCCCCTGCGGGCGGGGGGCGAAATGACGGACGTACGGGAACAGGCGCGCTGGACCAGGGCGCGGCTCGGGCGGTGCGGTACGCCGCTCGATCTGCTCACCGCCCGCTTCGACCGGCACGAGTACGCCCCGCACGCCCACGACGAGTTCACGATCGGCGTCACCGTCGGCGGTTTGGAGGCCATCGCCTACCGGGGCGGACGCATCGTGTCCGGGCCGGGGTCGATCGTCGTCCTCGAACCCGGCGAGATGCACACCGGCGGCCCCGCCGCCCCCGACGGCTACTCCTACCGCGCCCTCTACGCCGTCCCCGCCCTCCTCGCCGACGGCACCCTCGGCAGCGGCGGCCTCCCGCACTTCCGCGACCCCGTCCTCGACGACCCCGAACTGGCCGCCGCCCTGCGCCGCGCCCACACGGACGTGAGCTCCTGCCCGGACCCCCTGGAGGCGGAGTCCCGCATCCCCTGGCTGCTCACCGCCCTCGCCCGCCGCCACTCCACGGCCCGTGCGGACGACACGGCCGTCCCCGGCGCCGTCGCCCTCGCCGTCCGCGACCGCCTCGCCGACGAACTCCTCGCCCCGCCCTCCCTCGCCGACCTCGCCGCCGACCTCGGCCTCTCCCGCTACCAGCTCCTCCGCGCCTTCCGTACGACGATGGGGGTGCCCCCGTACGCCTGGCTCGCCCAGTACCGGGTGACCAGGGCCCGCGCCCTCCTGGACGCCGGAGCGCGCCCCGTCGAGGTGGCCGCTCTCGTCGGCTTCGCCGACCAGGCCCACCTGACCCGCTGGTTCCGCCGCGTGCTCGGGGTGACCCCGGCGGCGTACCGCAACAGCGTTCAAGACGGCGCCCGCTGACCCGGCCGACACTCACCGCATGACTGCACGCGGCTGGGCCCTGTTCTCCCTGATGGGAGCCGTCTGGGGCATCCCCTACCTGATGATCAAAGTGGCGGTGGACGAGGTGTCCCCGTCGACCGTGGTGTTCGCGCGCTGCGCCCTGGGCGCCCTGATCCTGCTCCCCTTCGCCGTGCGCCAACCGGGTCTGGTCCGGAACCTGCGGACGCGCTGGAAGCCGATGCTGGCGTTCGCGGTCATCGAGATCGTCGGCCCCTGGTACACCCTGACCGACGCCGAACGCCACCTGTCCAGCTCCACGGCGGGCCTGCTGATCGCGGGCGTACCGATCGTCGGCGTCCTGCTCGCCCGCTCCTTCGGGACGGCGGAGGCGCTGGGCGCCCGTCGGATCACGGGGCTCGTGGTCGGTCTCGGCGGCGTCGGCGTCCTCACCGTCCCCCACCTGACCGGCGGCGACGCCCTGTCCCTGGCGGAGGTCCTGGTGACGGTGGTCGGCTACGCCACGGCCCCGCTGATCGCCGACCGTCACCTCAGGGACGTCCCGACGCTGCACCTCGTCACGCCCTGTCTGGCCCTGGCCGCCCTGGTCTACCTCCCGGCGGCGGTCGTGACCCGCCCGGCGGCCCTGCCCTCGGCCGGGGCCCTCACCGCCCTGGCCGCCCTCGGCGTCGTCTGCACGGCGGTGGCCTTCGTGGCCTTCCTGGAGCTGGTCAAGGAGGCGGGCCCGATCCGCGCATCGGTGATCACGTACGTCAACCCGGCGGTCGCGGTGGCCGCCGGCGCCCTCTTCCTGGACGAGCCCCTGACGGGAGGGGTCCTCGCCGCCTTCGCCCTGATCCTCACCGGTTCGGTCCTGGCGACGGCCACCGCACCGAAGCCCCGCTCCCGCCCGGTACCATGGTCGGCACGGCAGACGAGCCGGGCGGGCGGCCGCGTGGAGTCCCTCACGGGACTTCCCGAGGAACGTCCGGGCTCCACAGGGCAGGGTGGTGGCTAACGGCCACCCGGGGTGACCCGCGGGACAGTGCCACAGAAAACAGACCGCCGGGGACCTCGGTCCTCGGTAAGGGTGAAACGGTGGTGTAAGAGACCACCAGCGCCTGAGGTGACTCAGGCGGCTAGGTAAACCCCACCCGGAGCAAGGTCAAGAGGAGACGCCTCCTCGGAAGAGAAGGCGTCTTTGCGCGGACGTTCGAGGGCTGCCCGCCCGAGTCCGCGGGTAGACCGCACGAGGCCGGCGGCAACGCCGGCCCTAGATGGATGGCCGTCGCCGGCGGGCCCGCGAGGACCCGCCGGAACAGAACCCGGCGTACAGCCCGACTCGTCTGCCGGCCGCGTCCGGCTCGACGGGTCCGTCCACCGGCCCGCACCTTCACTCCGGGGTCCTCCTCGACGGCCGGTACACGGACCCGACCGCCTGGCCCGGCAGGGGCGGCCGGCCCTCCGGCCGTTCCGCCCGACGGCCGGGTCTCCCTGAACGCGCCGCCGGCGATCGGCGTGCGCGGCCGTGTCCCACGCCCACCGGGCGGGGAGCCGGACGGAACCCGCAGACGCCTCCACCGCCGGCGGTGCCGCACCCACGCCCCGCGCGGACACTCCGGCTGCGGGCACGTTCGGTACGTCCTCGACGGGTGAATCCCATGGGGTGGTGAATGATGGCGCCGTGCCGGTTTCCCCGGCGTGCGACTCGGCTTTTCTCCCGCTTCCCGCGGTCGCCGCCACGGAACCTTCACGATCAGCGGAATTCCCACACTCCGGCGGTCGGGCCGTCACGACGGCTCGCGTGCGCAAGGGATGCGGCCTACGCGTAGTCGGCCGAAATTCGTCACCGCGTGCGGGCCGAGGAGCCGGTGAACCCGTGCGGAGGAAGCGATGTGACGCCGCCTCAGGAGGCTTCTCGCAGGTATTTCCGCCCTCCGGGCGGACTCGTCCGGCGGCATCTCGAATACCACAGCGGAACGTGCGAGCGACGAGTTCACGACGAACTGGAATTGCTGACGGACTATGCAACAAGCGCGGCCTTCTCACCCATCGGGGTGATTAGCATGAGCCGTACGTGGTCGGAAGATCGCCTTCCTGTTGGCTGACCTCTTTCCCGGCCCGCGGCTGCCGTCGTGCCGCCGCCCCCGATTCCCCTGCTCTCACCGACCGAGGGACCGCTCCATGCCAGTGCCTGCTTCGCCCAGCCAGCACCCCTCGGCGGGGGCGCCGCGCACCTCGCTCGCCGCACGGGCGGCCGTGCTGGTGACGAGCGCCGCCGCCGGCGGCGCGGCAGTCGCCCTGGCACCGTCCGGCGCCTCCCCGTGGACCCTGGCCGTGGTGGCGGCCGGCTGGGTGTGCGTGGCCGTCACCGTCCTCGTCGACCACCGGCTCCTCCACCGGGCCCGCCGCGCGACCGCCGAACGGGAGTCGGAGAACAGCCGGCTCAAGGCGGAGGCGGCCCGGCTGTCGGCCGAGATCTCGCACCTGGCCGGTGTGACGCTGCCCGCCGCGACCCAGCGGCTGCGCGAGGGCGCGAGCGCGGCCGACGTACTGGGCAGCATGCCGCCGCCGTCCGACCCGCACCTGCGGCGGCTCGCGCACACCGTCGCCACCCTCGTCGAGGAGGACGTGCGGCGGGCGCTCGTCCTGGACGGCGAACACCGCGCGATGCGCGCCGAACTGGAGCAAGTGGCGGCCGAGCACGAGCGCTTCGCGACGGAGACGCTGCCCGCCGCGGTCGCCCGGCTGCGCGACGGCCGCTCCGCCGACACCGTGCTCGCCGAGGTCGACCTGCCCCGGCTGCCGGCACTGCGCGCCCCGGCCGAGTCGTTCATCCGCGAGCTCGCCCACAGCGAGCGGCGCGCCGCCGCGGCACAGGCCGCCTCCGCCAAGGCGCTCAGCCGCGTCCAGGCCAAGGCCGTGCGGATGCTCGCCGACCTGCGGGAGATGCAGGAGCGGCACGGCGAGGAGGTCTTCGGCGACCTGCTGAGGCTGGACCACAGCACCTCCCAGCTCGGCCTGATGACCGACCGGCTGGCGCTGCTCATGGGCGGCAGGTCCAGCCGCGCCTGGAACAAGCCGATCGTGATGGAGAGCATCCTGCGCGGCGCCGTCGGCCGCATCGCCGCCTACCAGCGGGTGCGCCTGCACTGCTCCACCCGCGCCGCGGTCTCCGGCTTCGCCGCCGAGGGCGTGATGCACCTGCTCGCCGAGCTGATGGACAACGCCGCGAACTTCTCCCCGCCCATCGACGAGGTGCACGTCTACGTCGAGGACCGCAGCGCCGGCATCGTCGTCACCATCGAGGACAGCGGCCTGAAGATGGCCGACGCGGCGATGCGCCGCGCCGAGGAGGCCGTGACCGGCCGCGTCACCGACCTCGCCTCGCTGCAGGGCACCCGGCTCGGCCTGGCCGTGGTGGGACGGCTCGCCGCGAAGTACGGCATCAGCGTCAACTACCGCCCCTCCTCCCGCGGCGGCACCGGCGTCGTCGTCCTGCTGCCCCTGGACCTGCTCGCCCAGCAGCGCGACCTGGCCCCGCACGAGACGGCCCCCCGGCCCGACGCGATCCCCCCCCCCGCCGCGCCCGCCCCGGCCCCGCTGCCCGGC
>NZ_LGCN01000209.1 GCF_001279005.1 Streptomyces caelestis | reverse complement strand
GTGCTCGGGACCGAAGTCGGCGTCCGGCCACTCCGGCGCGTGCTCCCCGGCCGGCCGCACGGGCGTACCGTGCGCCGGCGTCCCGCCGTACGCCTCCTGGTGCGCGGGCTCGGCGTACGGCAGGGGCTGTCCGCCGTACGCGTCCGCGCCGGGCGGCTGCTGCTGGGGGCCGTGTTCGCCGCCGCGCGGCTCCTGGCCCTCGTCCTGCGGGACCCCGGGCACGCCGGGTCCCCACGGGCGGCCGATGTCCTGAGGGGGCGCCCAGGGGGCGGGGGCGCCGCCCGGGAGGGTGGCCGGCGGGGTGCCGCCCCACTGCTCGACCAGGGAGGACGCGGTGAACTCACCCGACTCGTCCGGCAGGTCGCCGTCGGCCACGGGGATCGACCACTGGCCGGTGACGTCGTGCCCCGGCGCCGGGTGGCCCGTGGCGCCCTCCCCGTAGGCCCACTGCCCGGTCGCGCCGGGGTCGTACGTGAACCGGTCCCCCGGCGCCGCGCCCGCCTCGGGGTCGTGCCACTGGTCACCGTCGACGGGGGCGCCGGGCACGCCCCAGGAGCCGGTGGCCGCCGGGTCGGCGCCCGCGCCGGCCGTCGGGTCGACCGTGATCTGCGGCGGCACGTAGCCGTGGCCGGGCGCGGCGAGCGGGCTCTGCATGGAGTCCAGCAGGGCGTCGATGCCGCCCTCGGGGAGGTTCACGAAGGCCGTGGCGCCGTCGTCGTAGTCGCCCTGGGGCAGCGGGTCCCAGCGGCTGCCGCCCGGGGGCGTGCCCTGTCCGTGCTGGTCGTCGGTCACGACAGCGCCCTCCCCAGTGCTCGTCGGGCCAGCGCGGCGACGGTGCGCCGCAGGTGCAGTACAGCGGGCGGAAGCGGTGGCACGACGCCGTCCTCGCCAGGGTCGGCGTCGGGGATGCAGGCCGCGGCGACGTACTCCCCGAACGCGTTCAGCGCCTCGGGCACGACCGCGCGGTTGTTGTCCCAGTCGATGAGCTGCGCGACCCACTGCTCGGCCTGCAGGGGCCGCAGCGGCATCGGCGCGATGGCGCCCACCGCGCAGCGCACCCCGCGGCGGGCCGGGTCGAGCACCAGGGCGACGGAGGCGACCGCGCGGCCGGGGCCGGTGCGGCCGGTCGCCTTCAGGAAGACCTGGGGGGCGTGCAGCAGCGGCACGCGCACGTAGCCGATGAGTTCGCCGGGGCGCAACAGGTCCATCCCGGCCAGCAGGTGCGACACCGGGAGTTCACGGCGGGCCCCGCCCGGACCCGCGATGATCAGCGTCGCCTCCAGCGCGGCCAGCACCGGCAGCGCGTCCCCGGTGGGGGCGGCGGAGGCGATGTTGCCGCCCAGGGTGCCCGCGTTGCGGATGTGCGGCGGTCCGGCGGCACGCGCGGAGGCGGCGAGCGCCGGGATGAGGGCGGCGAAGTCGGGGCGGCCCATGCGCGCGTGGGTGAGACCGGCGCCGAGCAGCGCGTGTCCGTCCAGGTACTGCCAGCCGCGGATCTCGCTGATCCTGCCGAGGCCGACCAGCGCGGCGGGCCTGAGCTGCCCGGAGTTGACGGCGGCCATCAGGTCGGTGCCGCCCGCGACGGGCACGGCGGCGGGCATCGCCGTGAGCGCCGCCACGGCTTCGTCGAGTGTCGTGGGCAGCGTCACGGCCTGCGCCGCCTGCGGTGCGTGCGTGCTCAAGTCCGGCTGCCCCTTCCCGCTGCCCCACCTGGTCCCGCCTGTGCTGCCGTACGGTACGTGCTGACAGGCCGGACGTGGCAACTCTGGCACATCTTGGCAGGTGCCGAGGACAGGGGTCCGTCAGAAGGCGTTCGCCCACTTCACCCCGGACGCGGCCGGTTTCGCCCCGGATCACCGGAGCGCCGGGGATTGGCACTCTTCGGTGACCCTCGTACCCGTTTCGCATGACCCGTTCGACGCGGGACGAACGGGTGCGCGCACCCCGTTCGGGGTCCCGGCGCGAGCCGCGCCCTCGCCGGGACCCGGGGCGGGGCTACTGGTGCGGCGGCGGGCCGTCGATCGGGCGTCCCAGGACGCCCGGACGCTTCTGCCAGGGCAGCGGCCCGGTGGGTGGCCGGTAGGCGACCCCGAGGGCGTCCAGCCGCCGGTAGTGGGCGGTCATCCGGCGTTCGAAGCCGGCGAAGTCCCGGTCGGCGGGGGCGGGCAGGTCGCTCCAGGCGACCTCGGCGAGCGCGGCGAGCCGGGGGTACGTCTGGTAGTCGACGCGCCCCTGGTCCTCCATCACCTCGGTCCACACGTTGGCCTGGGTGCCCAGCACCCGCGCGGCCTCCTCGCCCGTCAGCTCCGACGGCACCGGCTCGAACCGGTAGACGTCCTCCAGGGTGCGCACGTACCCGATCGGCACCGGCTCGTCGGGGCCCGCGTCCTGACGGTAGTCCAGGTACACGTACTGCTGGGGGCACATGACCACGTCGTGCCCCGCGCGGGCGGCGGCGACCCCGCCGGAGTAGCCGCGCCAGGAGGACACCGCGGCGCCGGGGGCCAGGCCGCCCTCCAGGATCTCGTCCCAGCCGATCAGCCGGCGGCCGCGCGCGGCGAGCCACTCGTCGAAGTGCCCGACGAACCAGGACTGGAGCGCGTCCTCGTCGGCCAGACCGAGGGTGCCGATCTGCTTCTGCGCGGTGTCCGAATCCCGCCACTGGTCCTTGAGGCATTCGTCGCCGCCGATGTGCACGAACGGCGAGAAGGGGCCGGCGTCCGCGGGGAAGAGCTCCAGCACCTCCTCGAGCACCCCTTCGTAGAAGCGCAGGGTGTCGTCGGTGGGGGCGAGTACGTTCGGATTGATCCCCCAGGTGTCCCAGACGGTCAGGGAGGCGGTGTCGACGACGTCGGAGTTGCCGAGTTCCGGATACGCGGCGATGGCGGCCTGCGAGTGCCCGGGCACGTCGATTTCCGGAACGACGCTGATGTGCCGCTCGGCGGCGTAGGCGACGATCTCGCGGATGTCGTCCTGGGTGTAGTGACCGCCGTGCGGCCTGTCGTCCCACAGCGGTGACGCGCGGTGCCCGATTTTCGTCCGGGCACGCCAGGATCCGATCCCGGTGAGTTTCGGATACCGCCGGATCTCGATGCGCCAGCCCTGGTCGTCCGTCAGGTGGAAGTGGAGGACGTTGAGTTTGTGCGCCGCCATCAGGTCGAGTTGGCGCAGCACGCCTTCCTTGGGCATGAAGTGCCGGGCGACGTCGAGCATCAGCCCGCGCCAGCGGAAGCGGGGCCGGTCCTGGATCTCGGCTTCCGGCAGTTTCCAGTCGGCCCGCCCGAGGGGCGCCCGCCGGAACGCGTCGGGGCCGAGCAGTTGCCGGAGCGTCTGCGCACCCGCGAAGACGCCGGCCGGGTCACCGCCCGCGATCAGCGCGCGGTCGTCACGGACGGTGAGGCGATAGGCCCCGGGCGGCAGGCGGTGGTCGTGCCGCAGTTCGATCGCGTTCTCCGCGGCCCGGCCGGGCGGGCCGGGTTCCCCCTGCCCCAGCGGCAGGCCGGTGGCCGCCTGCAGGGTCGTGCGCAGCCAGCGTTCGGCACTGCCCACTCCCGGCCCCGCCGTCAGCGTCGTGTCCCCGTCGAGGACGAAGGTCCGCTCACCCCACGTGCTCACGCTCAGCGGCGCGGGAATCAGTTCCGTCAGTGAAGTCACGTCAGTCCTTTACCGCGCCGCCCGGCCCTCGGACCGGACGCCGCTGTACGCGTACGAGGAAGACCAGTACCGGAATCGTCATCACCGTGGACGCCGCCATGACCCCGCCCCGGTCCGGCTCGTCGGGTTCGTGGAGGACCGGCGGCGCCGTCGGCGGGGGCGGCCGCGGGATGCCGCTGACGACGGAGGACTTGGCGAACAGGAAGTCGTTCCGGGTGGAGAGGGAGGAGAACACGCCGGTGGCGACCGGGCCCGGCAGGACGAGCGGGAAAAGGACCCGCCGGAGAAAGCGCGCGCGGCTCGCCCCGTCGAGGGGGGCGGCCTCCTCCAGCGCCTCCGAAACGGCCTTCGCGAACCCCCGGGGCATCCGGATCGCGAACGGACGGCTTCATGGAGTCTCTCCTCCGAGCGCGTTGCAACATACGCAATGGTGATTTCGCCGTGCCCAACACACCGGAGGCTAAGGACTGGACGGACCACGCCACAAGAGGTCACCACCACTCCGTGGCCGGCGAACGCGCCCCGCGCGACGCACGGGACGGCACAAAGGCCCCCGGGGCGCGCACAGCGCGCCCCGGGGGCCTCAGGAGGACCGGACCGGCGGAGAGAGGGGAGGGGCTACTTGTCGCCCTTGCCCTTGCCCTTGTCGTCGCCGCCGGCGCCCATGGACTCGTAGATCTCCTTGCACATGGGGCACACCGGGTACTTCTTCGGGTCGCGGCCGGGCACCCACACCTTGCCGCACAGCGCCACGACGGGGGTCCCGTCGAGGGCGCTCGCCATGATCTTGTCCTTCTGGACGTAGTGGGCGAAGCGCTCGTGGTCACCGTCGCCGTGGGAGGTCTGCGGCGTCGGCTCGACGAGGGTCCCCGTACCAGTCCCGCGCTCGGGCTCAAGAGTGCTCATAACAGCCAAGGGTACTGAAGCTCACACGCATCAGTTGAGCGAAGGGTCGTCCGGATAGGTGGCCACCATCGCCAGCTCGTTGCGCTGGCGGCGCAGCACCTCGCGCCAGAGCCGCTCCGGTGACGGCGAGGAGACGTCACCGGGTTCCGACTCCACGACGTACCAGGCGCCGTCCACCAGCTCGTCCTCCAGCTGGCCGGGGCCCCAGCCGGCGTACCCGGCGAAGATGCGCAGCGAGCCGAGGGCGGAGGCGAGCAGCTCCGGCGGGGCCTCCAGGTCGACCAGCCCGATCGCGCCGTGCACCCGGCGCCAGCCCGGCGGCGCGTCCTCCCCGCCCGTCCCGCCGGGGACGACGGCGACGCCGAGCGCCGAGTCCAGCGACACCGGGCCGCCCTGGAAGACGACACCCGGTTCGCCGGCCAGGTCCGCCCAGCCCTCCAGGATGTCGCCCACGTCCACCGGCGTCGGACGGTTGAGGACGACACCGAGGGAGCCCTCCTCGTCGTGGTCGAGGAGGAGCACCACCGCGCGGTCGAAGTTCGGGTCCGCCAGGGCGGGAGTGGCCACGAGCAGCCGCCCTGTGAGCGAGGACACCTCGGTCATGCCAGACATGATCCCGCATCCCGCTCCCGCTTGGGGAGGCAACGGGGGTACGGGAGTGAACGCGGCCATGATCCCGAGGAGCGGCCTGGTGAGGCCTCGTCCGAGGGCGGCGGCGGGAGACGGGCGGGCGGACGGGGGCGTCCACGGCGCACGGCGGAGGTGGTGACCCCGTGTATCCGGTCGCGAACCCTTCGTGTTGTGACAGAGCCATGACGTTCCAGGGCCCTCCTCGGGCATACGGAAGGGGGGTCGAGGGCGATTACCCTTTCCCTTCTGGCCCCTGCCCCACTCTCCCCACGGAACGCGAGATTCATGACCGTCAACGGCGCTGATGACGTACTGCTTGTCCACGGCGGGACCCCGCTGGAGGGCGAGATCCGTGTCCGCGGTGCGAAGAACCTCGTACCGAAGGCCATGGTCGCCGCGCTGCTGGGCAGCGCACCGAGCCGTCTGGGCAACGTCCCGGACATCCGCGACGTCCGGGTCGTCCGGGGGCTGCTGCAGCTGCACGGCGTGACGGTCCGTCCGGGCGAGGAGCCCGGCGAACTGGTGCTCGACCCCACGTACGTGGAGAGCGCCAACGTCGCCGACATCGACGCCCACGCCGGATCCTCGCGGATCCCGATCCTGTTCTGCGGCCCGCTGCTGCACCGGCTCGGGCACGCGTTCATCCCGGGTCTCGGCGGCTGCGACATCGGCGGCCGGCCCATCGACTTCCACTTCGACGTGCTGCGGCAGTTCGGCGCGACCATCGAGAAGCGGGCGGACGGCCAGTACCTGGAGGCCCCGCAGCGGCTGCGCGGCACCAAGATCCGGCTGCCGTACCCCTCGGTCGGCGCGACCGAGCAGGTGCTGCTGACGGCGGTCCTCGCGGAGGGCGTCACCGTGCTGTCCAACGCGGCGGTGGAGCCGGAGATCGAGGACCTGATCTGCGTCCTGCAGAAGATGGGCGCGATCATCGCGATGGACACCGACCGGACCATCCGCGTCACCGGTGTGGACAGGCTCGGCGGCTACACCCACCGTGCCCTCCCCGACCGCCTGGAGGCCGCCTCCTGGGCGTCCGCGGCGCTGGCGACCGAGGGCAACGTCTACGTCCGCGGCGCCCAGCAGCGCTCGATGATGACGTTCCTGAACACCTACCGGAAGGTCGGCGGCGCCTTCGAGATCGACGACGAGGGCATCCGCTTCTGGCACCCCGGCGGACAGTTGAAGTCCATCGCGCTGGAGACGGACGTGCACCCGGGCTTCCAGACCGACTGGCAGCAGCCGCTGGTGGTCGCGCTGACCCAGGCGACGGGCCTGTCCATCGTCCACGAGACGGTCTACGAGTCCCGGCTCGGCTTCACCTCCGCGCTCAACCAGATGGGCGCGCACATCCAGCTGTACCGCGAGTGCCTGGGCGGCTCCGACTGCCGCTTCGGCCAGCGCAACTTCCTCCACTCGGCGGTCGTCTCGGGCCCGACGAAGCTCCAGGGCGCGGATCTCGTCATCCCGGACCTGCGCGGCGGCTTCTCCTACCTCATCGCCGCCCTCGCCGCCCAGGGGACCTCCCGCGTCCACGGCATCGGCCTGATCAACCGCGGCTACGAGAACTTCATGGAGAAGCTCGTGGAGCTGGGCGCGAAGGTCGAACTCCCGGGCAAGGCGCTCGGCTGACAGGAGCCCGCACATACGCCGATGGGGCGGTCACCCACACCGGGTGACCGCCCCATCGGCGTATCCGCAAGCGCCCTCGAAGGGCGCGGGACTGCGTGCGTGTGCGGCTCCGCCGCGCGGGCGCGACCGGCCACGACAGGCCCGCAGTCACCTGCGACCTCTTAAAAAGGCAAGGTCACTTGCCCTTGGCGGCTTCCTTCAGCTTCGAGCCCGCCGACACCTTCACGCTGTAGCCCGCCGGGATCTGAATCGGCTCACCGGTCTGCGGGTTGCGCGCGGTGCGCGCGGCCCGGTGGGTGCGCTCGAAGGTCAGGAAGCCGGGGACGGTGACCTTCTCGTCGCCCTTGGAGACGATGTCGCCGACGACCTCGGCGAACGCGGCCAGCACGGCGTCGGCGTCCTTGCGGGTCACCTCGGCGCGGTCGGCCAGCGCGGCCACCAGCTCACTGCGGTTCATGTTGTTACTCCCGTGTTCTTCTTGCCGTTGAGGCGTGCCACGCGGCGGAGCCGCATGTCGGGCACGGCCAAGCCGATGCTGCCAGGTTCCTCGGTGGGTCCCCGGACCCGGGTCCCTCGTCAGACCCTCGCGCCCAGGGACGCATCCTGCCTCTACCTGCGGCGGTAATGCCAATCCGGCACCCGCAGGAGTCGTGAGAACACCCCAGGGAGTCACACGAAGAGCGCCACGGCCCGGCCGCCACGATAAAGGGCGACCAGGATCTCCGGGTGCCCCGACGCGCCGGTTCCAACCCGCCGTGGTGATCCTCACAGCCCTCCGGGGGCGATTTTCCCTAGGAGGCCGACGCCCCCGCCGCCTTCGCCGCGTCGCGCACCGCGCCGGCGACGGCGCCGGCGACCTTGTCGTTGAAGACGCTGGGGATGATGTAGTTCGGGTTGAGTTCGTCCTCGGTGACCACGTCGGCCAGGGCCTTCGCGGCGGCGAGCATCATCTCGGTGTTGACGGTGCGGGACTGGGCGTCGAGCAGGCCGCGGAAGACGCCCGGGAAGACCAGCACGTTGTTGATCTGGTTGGGGAAGTCGGAGCGGCCGGTGGCGACGACGGCCGCCGTCTGGCGGGCGATCGCCGGGTCGACCTCGGGGTCGGGGTTCGCGAGCGCGAACACGATCGCGCCCTCGGCCATCGCGGACACGTCCGTGCCGTCGAGGACGTTGGGGGCGGAGACGCCGATGAAGACGTCCGCGCCGCGCACGGCCTCCTTCAGGGTGCCGGTGAGGTTCTCGGGGTTGGTGTTGTCGGCGATCCAGCGCAGCGCGGAGCCGGGGGCGGCGTCGACGAGGTCGGCGCGGCCGGCGTGCACGACGCCGTGGATGTCGGCCACCACGGCGTTCTTCACCCCGGCGGCCAGCAGCAGCTTCAGGATGGCCGTGCCCGCCGCGCCGGCCCCGGACATCACCACGCGGATGTTCTCGATGGCCTTGCCGGTGACCCGCAGGGCGTTGGTCAGGGCCGCCAGGACGACGATCGCGGTGCCGTGCTGGTCGTCGTGGAAGACGGGGATGTCCAGGGCCTCGCGCAGCCGGGCCTCGATCTCGAAGCAGCGGGGGGCGGAGATGTCCTCGAGGTTGATGCCGGCGAAGCCGGGGGCGATGGCCTTGACGATCTCGACGATCGCGTCGGTGTCCTGGGTGTCCAGGCACAGCGGCCAGGCGTCGATGCCGGCGAACCGCTTGAACAGGGCCGCCTTGCCCTCCATCACCGGCAGCGCGGCCTTCGGGCCGATGTTGCCCAGGCCCAGCACCGCCGAGCCGTCCGTCACGACCGCAACGGAGTTGCGCTTGATGGTCAGGCGGCGGGCGTCCTCGGGGTTCTCCGCGATCGCCATGCACACCCGGGCCACGCCGGGCGTGTAGACCATGGACAGGTCGTCACGGTTGCGGATGGGATGCTTCGACGCCATCTCGATCTTGCCGCCGAGGTGCATCAGGAACGTACGGTCGGAGACCTTGCCCAGGGTGACGCCCTCGATGCCCCGCAGCTGCTCGACGATCTCGTCGGCGTGCGAGGTGGAGGAGGCCGCGATGGTGACGTCGATGCGGAGCTTCTCGTGGCCGGACGCGGTGACGTCGAGGCCGGTCACCGAGCCCCCGGAGGACTCCACGGCCGTGGTGAGCTGCGATACGGCGGTTCCGCTCGCGGGCACCTCCAGCCGGATCGTCATCGAGTAGGAGACGCTGGGCGCCGTTGCCATGGCCGACTTCCTCACATGCTTTTACCGTGCCGCTGAATATGCCGTCCGATCGTCGCACCTACCCCTGGGTACGCGGTAGCCGCCCTGGATTGCGGACGTTTTGTTCATCGGCACATACCGCATCACGGAAGCATGTTTCCGTCACGTGGAGGCGAGGGGGGCAGCAGAAGAGGCCCACGTCACCGGGGGTGACGCGGGCCTCTCGAACGCCTGAGTGGCACCGACCCGCCATGCTCGCCTCGCGGCAAGTGGTCGCTCGAAGCGACTAAGGTTGGGCCCGGGGGCTTGGATCGGGCCGGTGCCACGTCAAGGCTAACAAACGGATCCGGTGAGGCCATTCCCGCGGCGCAACCCTTTTTTCCGGGCACCCTCAGCCCTTCAGTCCCTCAGTCCCTCAGCAGATCCGGCACCCCGGCCGCGTCGGGCTCGTCGCGGTCCGCCGAGACCACCGTCAGCTGCTGCGTGGCCCGGGTCAGGGCCACGTACAGGACCCGTAGGCCGGCCGGGGACTCGTCGGCGATCTCCGCCGGGGAGACGACGATCGTCGCGTCGTACTCCAGGCCCTTGGCCTCCAGGCTGCCGAGCGCCACCACACGGTCGCCCAGCCCGTCGAGCCAGCGCCGGGCCTCCTCGCGGCGCTGCATGGCCACGACCACGCCGACGGTGCCGTCCACGCGGTCCAGCAGCCGGGCCGCCTCCGCGCGCACGGTCTCGCCCAGCGGACCCCCGGCGACGGAGAAGCGCGGCTCCACTCCGGTGGAGCGGACCGCGCTGGGCGAGGGCGAGCCCGGCATGGCGAGGGCGAGCACCTTCGACGCCAGCTCGGCGATCTCGGCGGGGTTGCGGTAGTTCACGGTGAGCTCGAAGCGGCGGCGCGGACGGCTGCCGAGGGCCTCGTCGCGGGCCTGGGCGGCCTCGTCGGGGTCGGACCAGGAGGACTGGGCCGGGTCGCCCACGATCGTCCAGGTGGCGTGCCTGCCACGGCGGCCGACCATGCGCCACTGCATCGGGGTGAGGTCCTGGGCCTCGTCGACGATGACGTGCGCGTACTCGACGCGCTCCTGGGCGAGCCGCTCGGCCCGCTCGCGCTGGCTCTCCTCGCGCACCGGCATCAGCTCCTCCAGGCCGGTGAGCTGGTCCAGCGGGTCGAGCTCGCGCTTCCTGCGGGGGCGGGCCGGGGCGCCGAGGATCGCCTGGAGCTCGTCGAGCATCGCGATGTCGTGCACGGAGTGGCCCTCCCGCTTCAGCGCGCGGGCGACCTTGCGGACCTCGCCCGGGTTGAGGACGCGCCGGGCCCAGCGGCCCAGGCGCCTCTCGTCCGCCATGGCGTCCAGGACGGCGGCCGGGGTCAGCTCGGGCCACCAGGCGTCGAGGAAGGCGGTGAAGTCGTCCTCGGAGGTGACGTCCTCGTCGAAGGAGGAGCGCAGCTCCGCGGCCAGCTCCGGGTCGGTGTGCCGCTTCCCGGCGCCGGAGCGCTCCCACAGGGCGTCGAGGAGCAGCTTGCGGGCGCGGGGGCGCAGCAGGTTGACCGGGGCGGTGCCGCCGAGGGCGGTGCGGCGGACCTCCGCCAGTTCCCCCGCCTCCAGCTCCAGGCGGCGGCCGAAGGCGACGACCCGCAGCCGCTGCGGTGCGTCGTGTCGCTCCAGCGCGCCGCGCGCGGCCTTCCGCAGCACCTTCAGCATGCGGTAGGAACCCTTGACGCGGGCCACCGACGGGGAGTCGTAGAGCGTGGCCTCGGCGCCGTCGACCAGCGAGCCGATGGCGCGGACGGCGACCTGGCCCTCCTCGCCGAGGGAGGGCAGCACGCCCTCGGTGTAGGCGACGAGGAGCGGGGTGGGCGAGACGATCAGGATGCCGCCCGCGTACCGGCGCCGGTCCTGGTAGAGGAGGTAGGCCGCGCGGTGCAGGGCGACGGCGGTCTTGCCGGTGCCGGGGCCGCCCTCGACGTACGTCACGGAGGCGGCGGGGGCGCGGATCACCAGGTCCTGTTCGGCCTGGATGGACGCCACGATGTCCCGCATGGTGTGCGTACGGGCCTGGCCGAGCGCGGCCATCAGGGCGCCGTCGCCGATCACGGGCAGCTCGCGGCCGTCCAGGGAGGCCGTCAGCTCGGGGCGCATCAGGTCGTCCTCGACGCTTCGGACCAGGCGGCCCTTGGAGCGGATGACGCGGCGGCGCACGACCCGGCCGGGGTCGACCGGGGTGGAGCGGTAGAAGGGGGCGGCGGCCGGCGCCCGCCAGTCGATGACCAGCGGGGCGTAGTCCGCGTCCAGGACGCCGATGCGGCCGATGTGCAGGGTCTCGGCGATGTCGGCGGTGTTGTCGGGGCGCACGGCTCCCTCGGCGGGCTCGACGGCGGTGTACGCGCCGTCGGGGCCCTTCTTGCCGTCCTTGCCGAGCAGCAGGTCGATGCGGCCGAAGAGGAAGTCCTCGTACTCGTTGTTCAGCCGGTTGAGGTGGACGCCGGCCCGGAAGACCTGGGCGTCCCGCTCGGCGAGGGCGCCGGGCGTGCCGACCTGGCCGCGCCGGGCGGCGTCGCGCATGAGGAACTCGGCCTCGTGGATCTTCTCCTCGAGGCGCCGGTACACCCGGTCGAGGTGCTCCTGTTCGACTCGGATCTCCCGGTCGCGAACGGAGTCGTGAACCGGATCGACCGCGGTTTGCTGTTGAGCCTGAACGGCCACCGGGCCCCCTTCTGACGTGCTGGGCAGCCGTCAACCGTACGCGAAGGGGGCCCCGGAAGGCTACGGGGCCGTCCGGCGGATCCCGCCGGGGACGCGGGGCCGGGCACGCACGTCCGCCGCGTCGTCGTCGGTCACCGGCTCCCCCGTCGCGTCGGCTCCCTCCTCCGCCTCGCGGCCGCGCGCACCGGGCCCCGCTCACCGGTGCGGAGCGGGACCGCGGCTTCGCTCCGTCCGGATCCGCCGGGCAGGCCCTATGCGTCGACCTCGACGAGCAGCTCGCCGTCGAAGGTCATGACCTGGAAGTGGTCGATCTCGTTCGGCCGGAAGGCGGCGCCTCCCTGGACGTACAGCGGCTGCCTGGCCTTCTCCGACGTGGCGTCCGGCAGCCCGTAGCCCTCGCCGGGGACCGACCAGGAGTTCACCGTCTCGCGCTCGCCGTTCTTGCCGACGGCGATCAGCGAGCACTTCTGCACGCCCTTGACGTTCTTCAGCTCCGTGACGATCTCGGTGCCCCAGAGCTTCTCCTCCAGGGCCACGGTCGCGGTCACCCGGCTGCCGGGATCGGTCGCCATGATCTTTTCGGAGCTCTTGTCGAACGCCTCCTTCGCCGGGTTGGCCGCGAGGGGCCGGTTGGTGCCGCCCCCGTTCCCGCTCCCGTCGCTCCCGCCGCTGGCCGCCACGGCCACGAACGGGCCGCTGACGATCAGCGCACCGGCGGCGGCCACCATGTAGAAGTTGCGGCGGCGCTTCCTGGCGCGGCGCTCGGCCACCTCGTCGACCAGCTTCTCCACCACGCGCGGGGAGGGCCTGGCGGACAGCGACTCGCCCAGCGCGGGCGTCCCGGTGCCGGGCAGGTCCGCGAGCGCGGCCAGCACCGGCTCCATGCCGGCGAGTTCGTCGAGCTGCTGGGCGCACCACTCGCAGGTCGCGAGGTGCGCCTCGAAAGCGGTCGCTTCGGCGTCGTCGAGGATGCCGAGGGCGTAGGCGCCGACGGTCTCGTGTTCGTTCGGCACCGGTGATCCCTGCATGGGACCAGACATACCCGTGCCACCCTCTCCGTATCCCCCGTATACCCTCGTCACGCCGTCACCCCCCGCTCCTCCAGAGCCAGCTTCATCGACCGCAGGGCGTAGAAGACCCGGGAGCGTACGGTGCCGCTGGGTATGCCGAGTGTCTGCGCCGCCTCATTGACGGTACGCCCCTTGAAGTACGTCTCGACGAGTACCTCCCGGTGGGCCGGGGTCAGGTCGTCGAGCGCGTCCGACAGCGTCATCAGCCACAGCGCCTTGTCGATCTCGTCCTCCGCGGGGATGACCTCCAGCGGCGACGGATCGACCTCCTGCGGCCGGGCCTGCCGGCTGCGGTGGCCGTCGATGACGATGCGCCGGGCGACCGTCACCAGCCAGGGGCGTACCGAACCGGTCGCCCGATTGAGCTGACCGGCGTTCTTCCAGGCACGGATGAGCGTTTCCTGGACGACGTCCTCGGCGCGCTGCCGGTCTCCGGCGACCAGCCGCAGGACGTAGGCCAGCAGAGGGCCGGCGTGCTCGCGGTAGAGCGCACGCATCAGCTCCTCGTCGGGTTCCGAGGGCTGTGAGGACATGCGATGTCGGGCCCTCGCTCCACGTTCTCTGGCCACGGCCGCATCCTTGCGCACGCCCACCTCCGGTGTCCGGGGGATTCCCCGTCGGTCGCTCGACAACCGGTACGGACGGTGGGATGCGGGTGTTCAAAGAGAGGGAGACGGTTTTCCGCGGGGGCGCGTGACGACCGGGACATGAACCCACAATCCCCCCGCCGCTTCTTTACATTTCCGGCACAACGACAGGGGTGTGACACCCATCACACCGCATGGGTGGTGAACGATGGTGTGACCGACGTCACTTCACCACTTCTCCGCGGGCGGCGCACGGAAGGCCCACGAGGGACACCGGAGTTCGGCTAGGCGCGCGCCGGCGCCGCGCGCCGGCGTCGGCGGTGGCGGGCCACGCGCTCCCGGTTGCCGCAGGTCTCGCTGGAGCACCAGCGCCGCCTGCGCCCCCGGGACGTGTCGACGTACACGATCGGGCAGTCGTCCCCCTCGCACTGCCGCAGGCTCGCGCGTGCGACGGGGTCGGTGAGCAGGTCCACCGCGTCCCGGGCGACGGCCGCGAGCAGCGCCGCGCGGCCGGGCGGGCCGTCGAGGCGGCGCACCAGGGCGCCGTCCTCACCGGGCACCGCGCGGGGCGCCGGGGGCGCCGCGCGGGCCAGTTCGTTCACCCGGGCGAGCGCGAGGTCGTACGAGGGGACGCCGGGCGCCGGCCGGCCGCGCACCAACGGGGCGAGCCACCCGCGCAGTTCGCGGAAGGCCGCCGGCCAGGAGGCGTCGGCGTGGGCGAGCACGGTGCCCGCGGGCACGAGTCCGGAGCCGGTGATCCAGGCGCGCAGCACCTCCACGGAACCGAGCCGTTCCACGGGATGGGTGGTCGCGAGCAGGTCCAGGCAGACCCGCCCGGTGTCGAACCGCAGCTCGTGGGGCGCCGTGACCGTACCCAGTGCCATGTTCCTGCCACCGCCTAGGTTGGCCCCGCGCGTGGGGGCCGGTGAGCGATCCGGGAAGCCGTTCCCCTCCCACAGTGCCTGCCCGCCCCGGCCGCCGGAACCCCTGGGGCCGGTCGTCGGGCCCCCTCTTCCGCTCCGGAGGACCGGGCCGCGCGGTGCCGGGTGCGTGCCCGGGGCGCCCTCCGCTCGCGGCGCCCGGAAAGCGTGCACGGCGTCACGGGACGGACGGGGTCGGCAGGACCCGGTGCCGGCAGCCGCACGGCCGTCCATTCGGCTGTCCGCTCAGCCTTCCCCGTACTTCGACTCCGCCGCCGGGTCCAGGGCGAGGCGGTAGCCGCGCTTGACGACCGTCTGGATCAGCTTCGGGGCGCCCAGGGCGGAGCGCAGGCGGGCCATGGCGGTCTCCACCGCGTGCTCGTCGCGGCCCGCGCCCGGGAGGGCGCGCAGCAGCTCCGCGCGGGAGACCACCCAGCCGGGCCGCCGGGACAGCGCCCGCAGCAGCGACATCCCGGCCGGCGGTACGGGTCTGAGCGCGCCGTCCACCAGGGCCGCGTGCCCCCGGATCTCCACCCGGTGCCCGGCCACGGGCAACGCGCGGGCCCGCGCGGGCAGTTCCCGGCAGAGCAGCTGGACCAGCGGGCCGAGCCGGAAGCGTTCGGGCTGCACCGTGTCGACGCCGCGGGCCTGCAACGGCAGCGCGGTGACCGGACCGACGCAGGCGGACAGCACGTCGTGGCCGAGCGCGGCGAGCAGGTCGTCGAGCAACCCGCGCTCCTGCGCGCGGGACAGCAGGGACGCGGCGGCGGGCGCGCTGGTGAAGGTGACCGCGTCCAGGCTCCGGGCGACGCATCCGTCGATGAGGCGGTCGACGGGGCCGAGGTCCTCCGGCGGCAGCCACCGGTAGACCGGCACCCCCACCACCTCCGCTCCTCCGGCCCGCAGCGACTCCACGAACCCGGGCAGCGGCTCACCGTGCAGCTGCACGGCGATCCGCAGTCCGTCGACGCCCTCCTCCAGGAGCCGGTCGAGCACCTCGGCCAGCGACTCCGACGCCGGCGACCACTCCTCGGTCAGCCCGGCGGCCCGGATCGCGCCCTTCACCTTGGGGCCGCGCGCCAGGATCCGCACCCCGCGCAGCCGCGCCAGCAGGTCCTCGCCCAGCCCCCAGCCGTCGGCGGCCTCCACCCAGCCCCGGAAGCCGATGGCGGTGGTGGCGACCGCGATGTCCGGGGCCTGCCCGATGATGTCCTTGGTGGCGGCCAGCAGTTCGCTGTCGTCGGAGAGCGGCACGATCCGCAGGGCGGGGGCGTGCACCACGGCGGCTCCGCGCCGCTCGAGGAGCGCGCCCAGCTCGTCGGCCCGGCGCGCCGCGGTCACGCCCACGGTGAACCCCGCGAGGGGCCCGTGCTGCGGCGGCTGCTCTTGTTCGTCGTACATGGCTCTCGTCCCGGCTCGAGTCGGCGTACTGCGAGGAGGAGCGGCTCCGCCTCCCCGCCGGACGAGCCTGTCAACGGTGCGTGACAGGCTCGGTTCGGCTTCATGTCACCAGTGTTACGTCACTTCGCGTCATACGTTGGCGTAGCTGAGCTGCGACTTCTCCTCCGGGGCGGTGTCCGTGTCCGTCGGCCGGACCGCCGGGCGGCGAAGGTATACCGCCCAGGTGACCGCGAAGCAGACCGCGTAGCAGGCCAGGAAGGCGACGAACGCGCCGGTGCCGGAGCCGTAGGAGAGGAAGGACTGGCGGAAGGCCAGGTTGATGCCGACCCCGCCGAGCGCGCCCACCGCGCCGATCAGCCCCATGGACGCACCCGACAGCCGCCGCCCGTACGCGGCCGCCGCCTCCCCCGTGAGCCCCTCGGCCCGCGCCTTCGCCTGGAAGATGCCGGGGATCATCTTGTACGTCGACCCGTTGCCGAGGCCGGTCAGCACGAACAGCACCACGAAGGCGACGGTGAACAGCGCCAGCGACTTCTGCATGGAGGCGACGATCAGCACCGCCGTCGCCGCGCCCATGGCGACGAAGTTCCACAGCGTGATCCGCGCGCCGCCGTACCGGTCGGCGAGCGAGCCGCCCACCGGGCGGATCAGGGAGCCGAGCAGCGGTCCGACGAAGGTGACGTACGCGGCCTCGAGCGGCGTGCGGTCGAACTGGTTCTGGAGCACCTGCCCGAAGGCGAAGCTGTAGCCGATGAACGAGCCGAAGGTGCCGATGTAGAGGAAGGACATGATCCAGGTGTGCGCGTCCCGCGCGGCGTCCTTGGCGGCGCCGGTGTCGTTCTTCACCGAGGCGAGGTTGTCCATGTACAGGGCGGCGAGCACGGCGGCGACGACGATCAGCGGGATGTAGACGCCGAGCAGCACCCGCGGTCCGCCGCCCGCGCCGATGATCGCGAGGGCGGCGAGCTGGATCACCGGGACGCCGATGTTGCCGCCGCCGGCGTTCAGTCCGAGCGCCCAGCCCTTCTTGCGCAGGGGGAAGAAGGCGTTGATGTTGGTCATGGAGGAGGCGAAGTTGCCGCCGCCGATCCCGGCCAGCAGGCCGACCAGGAGGAAGGTGGAGAAGGACGTCCCCGGCTCCATCACGGCGAACGCGGCGACGGAGGGCACGAGCAGCAGCGCCGCGCTGATCACCGTCCAGTTCCGCCCGCCGAAGAGGGCGACGGCGAAGGTGTACGGCACCCGGACCACGGCGCCGACCAGCGTGACCATCGACGTCAGCAGGAACTTGTCGGCGGGCGTCAGCCCGTACTCCGGGCCCATGAAGAGCACCAGCACGGACCACATCGTCCAGATCGAGAACCCGATGTGCTCGGACAGCACGGAGAAGAGCAGGTTGCGCCGGGCGATCTTCTCTCCGGTGCGGTTCCAGAAGGTCTCGTCCTCCGGGTCCCACTGCTGGATCCAGCGGCCGCTGCGGGCTGTCATGAGGCCTCCACTGCTCTCCGGGGACGCGGGCGGTGCCGCGAGGGGCTGGTCCCGAAGGTAGGGAGGGGTCGTTTCGTGGCTGTGGCGGGCGGTGACCGGGAGGGAACGTTGCGCTCACCCGGGGCGGGGGCCGGGTGAGAGGTGTCCGGCAGGGGGCGCGGGCGGCGCGGTGAGGTTCAGCGTTGCGGGGGTTGCCCGTAGGGGGTCTGCTGCTGGGCGGGCTGCCCGTACGGGGGCTGGGGCTGGGCGTAGGGATGGGGGGCGGAGGCGGGGGCCTGGGGTGGTGTGCCGTACGGGGCGGGCTGCCCGTACGGCATCGGGGGCTGAGGAGGCTGGTGGCCGTAACCCGGCACGGGTGCCGGTGCCGGCATTCCGGGTGCCTGGGCCCCGTACGGTCCGCCCCCGAATGGACTGCCGTGCTGTCCCGGCATCTGCCCGCCCGGGGGCAGGTAGCGCACCCGGCCCGTCCCGTCCGCCACCGGGGCGAAGCCGGCCGCCTGGAGCCGGGCCGCGAATTTGGCGTTGCGCTTGCGGGTGACGAGGAGACCGATGCCGAAGACGGCCATGAGGGCGAGCCAGATGACGGCCGCGATGACGAAGTCGGAGGACGCGCCGCCCATCCGGAAGGCGACGACCACGCAGCCGAGGGAGACGCCGAGGGCGCCGTAGCCCATCCGCTTCTCGGCGCTCTTGCCGGTGAGGTCGAAGTTGATGCGGGCCTTGAGGAGTTCGAGGGCGTCCGGCACGAGCGGCGGCAGGGACACCCCGTCGTGGGCGTTGGGGTACTGCGCCCGGTTCTGCGCGGCGCGGGTGCGGGCCTGCGGACTGTGATCGGGCACGATCAGCATCCTCAGCTGGCTGTTGTTCCCGCCGCCCTGCCGCACGTCCGCGTACTCGTAGCCGAACTGCTGGGCGACGAAGGCGAGTTTGGCGAGCTTCTTCACGGATGCCATCGCACTGGTGAGCTCGACCGGCTCCCCGCTCGCCATCAGCCGCAGCATCTTCCGCGTCTGCCGCTTGCTCATCCGCCCTCGCCCCCTGGCCACACCGTTCACTTCCGCAACAGGGGCAGTGTGGCACGCCCGCCCACCTCGAACCAGAGCAGCTTCCCGGCTCCCCGCCCCAGCGCACCGTCACCGAGGGCCCAGCCTCCCCAGGAGTCGGCGTACTCCTGCACGAGACGCAGTCCGCGCCCGGACCCGGCGTCGACCGGAGCGAGCGGGACGGAGTCGTCGCCGGCCTCGCCGAACGGTGCGGGAACGTACGGATCGCTGTCCCACACCCCGACCCGCAGCCGGCCGCCGCTCAGCCCCGTGAGCCGCAGGGAGGCGGGCCCCTCGGTGTGCAGGTAGGCGTTGGTGACCAGCTCCGACGTCAGCAACTCCACGACCTCGACGGCGTCCTGCCTGCCGTGCCCGTCGAGCGCGGCCCGCACCGTCATACGTGCGACGCGTACGGCGCGGGGGTCACGGGGGAGGCGAAGGGCGTACGCCCAGGGGTGGGACGGGGCTACGGTGACCATGGTTGGCTCCGGGGAGCTGGAGGGGGCACGAGTTCCGCGCTCACGGCCGCGCCGGGCGGTGGCAGTGCCTCGGTCGGTGCGCTTCCGGCTTACGAGCGCGGCGGATGAGCGATATCGCCACCGTAGGGCCGAGATGGAAGATAAATCTCCCAACTACGGGAGGTTCATCTCTAATTAGCTCGTGTGAGGGACATGAGAGCCGCTTCGCGGCCAGGAAGGACACACCGTGCCGCCCACGAACAATCCCACGCTGCGGCAGCGGAGACTGGGCGCCGAGCTGCGCAAACTCCGTGAGAAGGCGGGGTTCACGGTGACCCGTGCCGCCGAGCACCTCGGCGTCAACCAAGGGCGCGTGAGCATGATCGAGACCGGTCGCAGCCCGGTGAGCGCCGACCTCGTGCGCGGGATGGCGTCCGCCTACGACTGCTCCGACCAGGCTCTGGTCGACGCACTGGCCGCCATGACCGGGCGCCGACGCCGGGGCTGGTGGGACGAGTACCGCGAACACCTGCCCGCCGCACTGGTCGACCTGGCGGAGCTGGAACACCACACGACCGCACTACGCGTCGCCCTGGTGATCCACATTCCGGCGCTGCTGCAGACCACCGATCACGCCCGCGCCCTCTTCCGGACCGTGGTGCCGCCCCTGCGTCAGTACGAGATCGAGCACCGTCTCACGTACCGCATCAAACGGCAGGGCATCCTGCACCGAGAGGATCCGCCCTCCTACTCGGCGATCGTTCACGAGTCGGCGCTCCGCATGGGCTTCGGCGGCCCCTCCGTGTCCCACGGCCAGCTCACGCACCTGCTCGACATGGGCGAGCTGCCCAACGTCACCATCCGGGTGATCCCGTTCGGCACGGCCTACTTCCCGAGCACCGGCCAGTCCTTCGACTACCTCACGGGCGCTGTGCCGCAGCTCGACACGGTCCAGCTGGACACGCACCACGGCGGCTGCGGATTCCTGGACACGGAGGCACAGTTGACCAAGTACCGAGCCGTGCTGGACCACATGACGTCCTGCGCACTCGGTCCCACCGAGTCCCGCGACTTCATCCACGACCTCATCCGAGAAGCCTGAGAAGGAACCCCGTGCACACCATCCGCTGGCGCAAGTCGTCCCACAGCGGCGACAGTTCGAACTGCGTGGAGATAGCCACCACTCCCACCGCCGTCCTCATACGCGACTCGAAGGACGCGTCCGGTCCCCGGCTCGGCCTCTCCCCCACCGCATGGGCCGCCTTCCTCGCCCACCTCACGCAGTGACCGTCGGGCCACCGTCCGACCACGGTGGCCCGGGCGACCGTGACGTCAGCCCCGGCGCGTCCCGCCGCTCGGCCGGGGCCGCTCGCTCTTGCTTCCGTTCGGCCACAGGCGTGGCTTGCGCTTCGCCGCGAGGTCCTCGACCCAGCCGACCGCGAGGACCGCCAGGCCGATGAGCGGCCAGACGAGGGCGAACATCCAGAGGGTGTAGGCGCTGTCCAGGGCCGCCATCGCCCGCTCGCTCTGCATGAAGGGGAGCCGGTAGGCCAGGTCGATGATCGGGACCGTCGCCATGATCAGCAGGTTGTGCCACAGGTAGATGGTGACCGCGCGGTTGTTGGAGAGGGTCACCAGCTTGTCCCACTTGGCCAGCCGGCCGGGGAGTTCCTGCCAGGACGGGGAGTACTGGAGCAGGATCACGACGAAGCCGAACGACCAGGCGGCCTGGGCGAGGGGGATGTCGTTGAGGTCCCAGCCGTCGGGGCCGAGGTGGTTCGAGGCCCACCACAGGCCGAAGGCCATCACCAGCGACGCGCAGGAGACGGAGACGTACCGGGGGATCCGCTTCAGCAGGCCCTCGTGGTGGGCGAAGCCCAGCACCCAGCAGCTGCCGTAGACCGCGAAGTCGGTGACCGCGTTACCCGTCTCGCCGGGAATGGTCACCACGCCCGTGCCGACGATCGCCGTCAGGCCGAGCGGCGCGAGCAGCGTCGGCCAGGGGGCCTTGCGGAACAGCCACAGCAGCAGCGGCGACGCGAGGACGAACCAGAGGTAGGCGCGCAGGTACCACAGGACGCCCGCGGCCTGCACCGCCCAGGTGTCCTCCAGCAGCCCCGACGGGGAGCCCACGTGCCAGGGGTAGGGCGGGGCGCCGATCGGGACGATGTAGTTGAACAGTCCGATCAGGCCCCAGGTGTCACCGTGGTCCGGGTCCTCGGCGGGGTTCCAGCCGTTGACGAACATCATCGTCAGCACGACCGCCGCGAACGCCCACATCGGAGGCAGCAGGCGCCGGACGCGGCTGCGGATCACACCCAGCGCCGGGCGCTTCAGCGAACGCGCCATCAGCGAGCCCGCCAGCGCGAACATCACGCCCATCGACGGGAACAGCACCGTCAGCCAGGCCCAGCCGAAGAGGTGGTACACCACGACGCGGACCAGGGCGATGGAGCGCAGCAGGTCCAGGTACCGGTCCCGGCCCGGCTTCTTGGGCGCCGGGGCGGGCTCGGGCTCGGGCGCCGGCTCGGTCGTGCGCTGCTGCGGGACCGGGTACGGCGTCTCCGGGGCCGTACCCGTGTTCCCCGGGTACGGCGTTCCGTACGGGCCCGTCGGTTCCGGGCTCGTGCCGGTGCCGGTCGTGTATCCGTGGGTCATGCCACGGGCCTCCGATCATCGCTGTGCGGGGCGCGCTGGCCCGGCACCGTTCCGGCGACGGGCGCCTCGACCACGCCGGTGCGCCGCAGCTTCTGCCAGCGCAGGCGGCCGCCGGTGAGCGCGGTGATCCAGGACTGGAGCAGCACGACGTACATGAGCTGGCGGTAGAGGATCTGCTGCAGCGGCAGCGAGATCAGGTGGGTCATGCGTTCACGGTCGAGGCGGAAGGCGAAGGCCGCGCAGACCGCCTGGATGGCGAGGACGCCCAGCCACGCCGTGATCGTCTTCTGGGTCGGGCCGAAGACGATGCCGTAGAGCAGGAAGACGTCGATCAGCGGGGCCAGCAGCGGGGCCACGATCATGAACAGGGAGACGAAGGGCAGGCCGATGCGGCCGAAGCGGCCGGAGGGGCCCTTGTCGATCACCGCGCGGCGGTGCTTCCAGATGGCCTGCATGGTGCCGTACGACCAGCGGTAGCGCTGCGACCACAGCTGCTGGACGGACTCCGGGGCCTCGGTCCAGGCGCGGGCGTTCTCGGCGTAGACCACGCGCCAGCCGGCGCGGTGCAGCGCCATGGTGACGTCGGTGTCCTCGGCGAGGGTGTCGTCGCTCATGCCGCCGATGGGCTCCAGGGCGGAGCGGCGGAAGGCGCCGACCGCGCCGGGGATGGTCGGCATGCAGCCGAGGATGTCGTACATCCGGCGGTCCAGGTTGAAGCCCATCACGTACTCGATGTGCTGCCAGGCGCCGATGAGGCTGTCCTTGTTGCCGACCTTGGCGTTGCCCGCCACCGCGCCGACCCGGGGGTCGCCGAAGGGCTGGACGAGTTCGCGGACGGTGGACGGCTCGAAGACGGTGTCGCCGTCCATCATCACGACGATGTCGTACCGGGCGTTGGCCAGGCCCCGGTTGAGCGCGGCCGGCTTGCCCGCGTTGAGCTGGCGGATCACCCGGACGTTGGGCAGGCCCATCGCCTCGACGATGCGGGCGGTGCCGTCGGTGGAACCGTCGTCGATGACGAGGACCTCGATCGGGTGCTCACTCGCCATCAGGGAGTTGACGGTGTTCTCGATGCACTTGGCCTCGTTGTACGCCGGCACCAGCACCGTCACCGGTTCGGTGACCGGCGGGCCCCAGCGGAAGTTCCTGCGGCGGACGCGGCGGGCGTGGACACCGGAGAGGAGCAGCATCAGCACGAAGCGGGCGATGACCAGGGTGCCGATGATCGCGAGGCCGACCACCAGGACGCCGGTGATGTTCTCGGAGGCCTGGACCAGGAAGATCCACGCCTTGCCCTTCCAGAGTTCGGCGCCGGTGACCGGGCTGTGCGCGCTGGGCGCGTCCAGGGCCTCGGTGAGGTTGTCGAACTCGTAGCCCTTGTCCTTGAGACCGGGCAGGAACCTGTCGAGCGCCTCGACGGTCTGGCTGCGGTCGCCGCCGGAGTCGTGCATCAGGACGATGGCGCCCTTGCCGCCCTCGGGCGTGGCGCGGCGGATGATCTCGTCGACGCCGGGCCGCTTCCAGTCCTCGCTGTCGGTGTTGTTGACGACGGTGAGGTAGCCGCGGCCGCCGATGTACTGGGCGACCGGCCAGGTCTCGTTGTCCATGGCCTCGGCGTAGGAGGAGTACGGCGGGCGGAAGAGCGAGGTGCGGATGCCGGCCGCGCCGGTGATCGCCAGCTGGTTCTGCGACAGCTCCCAGTCGATGCGCTTGGGGGACTGGAGGGCGAGGTCGGGGTGGTTGAAGGTGTGCAGGCCGATCTCGTGGCCCTCGTCGACCATGCGCTGGACGAGGTCCGGGTAGCGGGAGGCCATGGTGCCGGTGACGAAGAAGACCGCGTGCGCGTCGTGCTTCTTGAGCACGTCGAGCACCTTCGGCGTCCAGGTCGGGTCCGGGCCGTCGTCGAAGGTGAGGACGAGGCGGCGGTCGGGCACGCTCAGGCTCTGGGTCTGTCCGGCGCGGGCGTCGATGACCGGGCCGCCCTCCAGGATCTCCTTGGGCACCTGCGTGGTGGGGGCGGGTTTCTGGATGCGGTGGTCGGCGAGGATCTCGCTGTGCACGTAGCCGCGCAGCATGAGCATGGCCGCCAGGGCGACGAGGACGAGCACGGGGAGCAGCAGGCGCAAGGGCACGCGGCGGCGCGGGGAGCCGCCGCGGGACCGGTGGGCGGCCCTGCGGCGGGGGGAGCGGGATGCCATCAGAGGACGTTCTCCGGGGACGGTGCGGCGGGGGCGGTGGACGGCTCCGGCTGAGCGGCGGAGCCGTCGGCGACGACGACCGGCTGGTCGGCGGGGGCGCCGGCGAGGTCGTCGGTGCCCCCGGCCTCACCTCCGGTGGGGGCGGTCGTCACGGGGTCGGGGGCGGCCTCCGACGCCGGCGGGTCGGCGGGTGCCGTGCTCACGGTGTCGTCCGGGGGCGTGGTGGTGGTGTCGCCGGCACCGCCGGTGGCCGGTTCGACGGTGTTCCGCCGGGTCGCCGTGGGCGCCGGGTCGGCGGCGTCCGGCCGGTCCGCGGTGCCGGCGCCGCCGCCCGTCGCGGGCGCGGTGGCGTCGGGCGCGGGCAGTGTGGGGGCGCCGGTGGTCGGTGTGTCGCCCGGGGCGGGGCCGGTGCCGGCGTCGGGTGTGTCGCCGGTCTCCTCGGGCCGCGGTGTCGTCTCGACCTGGCCGGCGGGCTTGTCCTCCTGGCCGGGGACGGGCATCCAGGGGGCGTCGGAGTTGCCGGACAGCAGCGTGGCGACCATGACGACGGCGTAGCCGGCGCAGGCGAGGCCGACGGCCAGGCCGATGCGGCGGTAGAGCCGGATGCGGCGGCCGGACTCGTCGACGAACACGGGTCCGGCGGCGTCCTGTGCGCCGGCCGCCCGGCGGCCCGGCGCCCGGCGCAGTTCGAGGCCTTCCCCGATCTGCACCGAGTCGAGCTGGACCGTCACCTCGTGCGGGTCGTGGGTGGCCGCGGCGGAGCCGTCGGCCTCCTCCTCCCAGGGGTCACGGACGGGGATGCGGGAGGTCGCCGGGGCGCCGGGGTCCGAGACGGGACGCAGGAACTCGGTCGGGACGCCGGGGTCCGCCGGCGAGCCTCCGGAGACCGGCGGGAGGACGGCCGTCCCGGAGTCGGGCGACGGGTGTCCGTGGGCCGGCGGGGAACCGGCCGCTCCGAGGGCTCCCGAGGGGTGTGCTCCGCCCGGCCGGGAGGAGGGTCCCGCCGGCCGGGCGCCGAGGGCCCCGCCCGGCTGGCGGGGGATGCGCAGGGCGGTGGTGCGCTCGGTGTCCCAGGGGCCGTCCGCCGGGCTCCCGGACGGTGCCGTCCGGGAGCCCGGCGCCGCGGGGCCGCGGGTGCCGCCGTCGCGCGGCTCGGGCCGGGCGGGGGGCTCCGCGCGGTGGGCGGCGTCGGGCAGCGCCTGGGTCCTGTCGTCGCCGGGGAAGGCCCCGGGGCGGGCCCAGCGGTCGTCGAGGGAGCTGGGGCCGAAGCCGGCCCCGCGCGCGCCCGTGCCGGGTCCGGCGGGCTTCTCGTTCAGGGGGAGGACCCTCGTCTCACGCAGGTCCTCGTCCTCGGCGTCCTTCCCGAACGCCGACACGCCCTCGGGTCGTCCCGGTTGGGCGTCTTCTCGCCATTTTTCCACGCGCACGCACTTCCCCCCAAGAGGACATTTCCGGCGCGCGTACGACCCGAGCACTCGCCGGTGGAGCAGGCCCCCACCCGCTCCGAGCGCTCCGTCTATCACACTGTGCTCGGGCACCGAATGTAGCGCACGTGAAGGTCCTGTGTTCCCGGGACAGTCGTTCGTGTCAGTAGTGAGACATCACCGGGCCGCCATCACGACAATATCCCGGTCGGGCAACCACCCCTCGAGCGGCCGCCGCAACCAGCCCTCCTCGGCGGCGACGACGGCCGCCGCCCGCCGAAGAGCGTCCAGAGCGGGATGGACCAGTCCTTTCCGCCACACCAGGGACACGGGGGACAGCGGAACCGGATCCACCAGAGGGCGCAGCACCGTCGAGGGCAGTGGCGGAAAATCGACCACGGTGAGGACCGGCTGGCGCGTCCTGGCCATGATCCGCTGGAACTCCTCCTCCCCGACGGCCAGCGGCGCGGGCGGTGCGAGCGTGATCCCCCGGCCCTCGAACAGCGACCGTGCGAGGTCGGTCCACTCCGGCGTACGGGGATTGCCGGCCCCGGCGTAGACCGTCTCGCCGGCGAGCGCGGCGAGCGGCACCTCGGGCAGGGCGGCCAGCGGATGGTCCTCGGGCAGGACGACCGCCATCGGCTCGTGGCGCACGGGCTGCTGGTCGAGCCCGGCCCGCAGGGCGGGGGCGAGGCCCGCGAACCGTCCGAACGACGCGTCGAGCCGCCCCGCGAGCAGCTCCCCCGCGGCCCCGGTCAGCCCGCTCTCGTAGCGGGCCATCAGTTCGTGTCCGGGGGCGAGCTCGCGGGCGCGGCGCAGTACCCGGCGGGGGGTGTCGAGGCCCGGCGAGTTGAGGTCCACCAGCAGGAGCCGGGCCTGCCCGGCGGCGGCGAGCAGGTCGTCCTGCGCCTGGAGCACCGCGCGGGCGTACGGCAGCAGGCGTTCGCCGTCCGCGGTGAGCGTCACCTGGCGGGTGGTCCGCACGAACAGCTCGTTGCCCAGCTCCCGCTCCAGCCGCCGCACGTCCCTGCTGAGCGCCTGCTGGGCGACGTAGAGACGGGTGGCGGCCCGGGTGAAGTGCAGCTCCTCGGCGACGGTCACGAAGGCGCGCAGCAGGCGGGGGTCGAGGTGGACGGGGGCGGACATGGCGCGAACCTACAACACAGGTGCGTCAATCGGCGCCGGGAAGGTGTTGGACCGGGCACGTGGGCGCGGGCGACGGTGGTGTCATGCCCCGATCGCCCTCCCCCTCCCGGGACACACCCCTGTTCACGGTCACCGCCGACACCCTGGTCGCCGTCGACTTCGGCCCGCGCGGACGGAGCGAGCCCCGCCCGAAGGGCCCGTACCGCCGTCTCCTCGCACTGCCCGGGGCCCGCGCGTTCACGGCCGGCAACCTCATCGCGCGGCTGCCGATGGGCATGTTCAGCGTGAGCGCGGTCGTGATGATCGCCGGGACGCGGGGTTCGTACGCCCTGGCCGGCGCCGTCACCGCGACGGGCCTGGCGGCGACGGCGGTGGTCGCCCCGTGGACCGCGCGCCTGGTGGACCGGTACGGGCAGGCCCGCGTCGCCCTGCCGGCCACGGCGTTCGCCGTGCTCGGCTCCCTCGCGCTGGTGCTCTGCGTGCGGTACGGCGCCCCGGACTGGACCCTGTTCGCCGCCTACGCCGCCACCGCCACCACCCCCAACACCGGCGGGATGTCGCGGGCGCGCTGGGCGCACCTGCTGAAGGGGGACGCCGAGGCCCTGCACACCGCGAACTCCTTCGAGCAGGCCGCGGACGAACTGTGCTTCATGCTCGGCCCGGTGCTCGCGGCCTTCCTGTGCGGGACGTTCTTCCCGGAGGCGGGCACGCTCGTGGGCGCCGTGCTGCTGCCGGCGGGCGTCCTGCTGTTCGCCGCCCAGCGGTCGACCGAGCCGCCGGCCGCCCGGCGCTCCGCCGCGCGGTCGCCGCTGCGGTCGCCCGGCATGCGGCCGCTGCTGGTGGTCTGTCTCGCGACGGGCGCGGTGTTCGGCTCGCTGGAGGTGGTGACCCTCGCGTTCGCGGACGAGCGGGGGCACCGCGCGGCGTCCGGCGCCGTGCTCGCGCTCCAGGCGGCCGGTTCCTGTGCGGCGGGGCTGCTGTACGGGGCGGTGCGGCCGGCGGGGTCCGCGCGGTCCCGGCTGCCGTGGTGCCTGGCCGCGATGGCCGTGCTGATGACCCTGCCGCTGCTCGCGGCCGGGCTCACCGGCTCGCTGGCGCCGCTGGCGGGGGCGCTGCTGGTCGCCGGGATGGCGACCGCGCCCACCATGGTCACCACCATGACCCTGGTCCAGCGGTGCACGCCCGCGGACCGGCTGAACGAGGGCATGACCCTCGCGGTGACCGGGCTGCTCGGCGGGATCGCCTGCGGCAGCGCGGCGGGCGGCTGGACGGTGGAGCACGTCTCGGCGACGGCCGGGTACGGCGTGCCGGTGGCGGCGGCCGCGACCGCCCTTCTCGTGTCCCTCTGCACCCTCGTCCCGTTCGGGTCGTCGAACCGCTTCACCGATTCCCTCCCGACCCATTGACGGTCACGGGTCGCGCACATACCTTCACCCGTCGAAGCGCTTCGAAACCGCTTTCCGCATCCCCACGGACCGTGCAGATGAGGACCCCCGATGGTGAAGATCACGGATGTGGCCCGGCGCGCCGGGGTCTCCCCCAGCACCGTCTCGTACGCGCTCAGCGGCAAGCGCCCGATCTCCGACGCGACCCGGCTCCGGGTCCAGGCGGCCGTCCGCGAACTGGGCTACCACGCGTACGGCGGCCGGGGCGTGGTCGGCCGCAGGTCGAAGGTGCTGGCCCTGGCGGCCCCGATGCGCTCCGGCGTCCACGTGCCGGTGGTGACGCAGTTCGCGGTGTCGGTGGTCACCGCCGCCCGCGCCCACGACCACGACGTGCTGCTGCTCACCCAGGGCGAGGGCGAGGAGGACATCGGGCGTGTCGCGGCCACCCGGCTGGCGGACGGGGTGATCGTGATGGACGTCCAGCTCCAGGACCCCCGGCTGCCGCTGTTGCGCTCGGGGGCCCTGCCGTCCGTACTGATCGGTGTGCCCGCCGAGCCGGACGGGCTGACCTGCGTCGACCTGGACTTCCGGGCGGCCGGCGAGCTGTGCGTGGACCATCTGGCGCGGCTCGGGCACCGGGCGGTGGCGCTGGTCGGCTCGCCGCCGGAGGTGTACGTGCGGCGGACCGCGTTCGCACGGCGGCTGGTGGAGGGCTTCACGGCAGCGGCCGACCGGCACCGGATCGCCTCGGCCGTGCATCCGTGCGGGACCGGCCGCGGGGCCGCCCGCGCGCTCGCCGAGCGGCTGGTGCGCGAGCTGCCCGCGCTGACGGGGGTGGTGGTGCACAACGAACCGCTGCTCGATCCGCTGATCGACGCCTTCGGGCAGCTGGGGCTGAGCGTCCCCGGCGATCTGTCCCTGACCGCCGTCTGCCCGTCCCCCGTCGCCGCGTCGGCCCGTGTCCCGGTCACCTCGGTCGCCGTGCCGTCGGCGGAACTGGGCACCCGCGCGGTGCACCTGCTGGCACGGAAGCTGTCCGGTGGCCCCGTGCCGGGGGCCACCCTGCTGCCGCCCCGGCTGACGGAACGGGCGAGCACGGCGCCGCGCGGGGCGTGACGACCGGGTGCGGCCTCGGCCCCGCCTTCCCCGGCCCTCCCCGCCTTCCCGGACCGCATGACGAAGGCCCCGTCGCCGGAAGCGACGGGGCCTTCGCCCACATGGGATGAGTGGAGATGGCGGGAATCGAACCCGCGTCCAACGGTGCGGAACCAGGGCTTCTCCGTGTGCAGTCGGCTGTGCTTTTCTCGGCCCCGGAGATCACGCCGACAAGTCTCCGACGGGCCCAGTCACTGTGTGGTTTCCCTCTTCACCCCGTGACCGGGATCAAGGTTTAGTTCCCTAGCTGATGCCAGGATCCGGGTCGGGAACACCCCCGGGCTGACACTCCCTTAAGTAGGGGAGCCGCTGCTCGCTACCTGAAGATCAGGCAGCGAGGGCGAGCTCGCCCTGGGAGATGGATCGCTTGGAATTGGCGATTATTTTTTTCGGCCTGTGGTTTACGAGATCATGGCCGCTTCCTCGACACGCTTCCCCTGCTTCGACAGCCGCTGTCGAAACCGATCATCCCCATGTTGTTTTTTCAAGTCCCTCCGAGGAGGGGGCTCGCACCCGCTGTGAGGTGCTGTCGCCATCGTACGTGACCAACGCGGGTCGGTGCCAGCGTATTCCCCGGCACTCCGCGGGGGCCTACGCGCGCTGCTTGCGGCGGACCGCGGAGATCGCCCGCTCGGTCTCGCGCCGGTCCTGCTTCTCCCGGAGCGTCTGCCGCTTGTCGTACTCCTTCTTGCCCTTGGCCAGCGCGATCTCCACCTTCGCGCGGCCGTCCTTGAAGTACAGGGCGAGCGGCACGATGGTGTGGCCCGTCTCCTGGGACTTGGACTCCAGCTTGTCGATCTCCTCGCGGTGCAGCAGCAGCTTGCGCTTGCGCCGCGCGCTGTGGTTGGTCCAGGTGCCCTGGCTGTACTCCGGCACGTGCACGTTGTGCAGCCACGCCTCGTTGCCGTCCAGCTGGACGAAGCCGTCCACCAGCGACGCCCGGCCCTGACGCAGGGACTTCACCTCGGTGCCGGTGAGGACCAGGCCCGCCTCGTAGGTGTCGATGATGAGGTAGTCGTGCCGCGCCTTCTTGTTCTGCGCGATCAGCTTGCGCCCTTTTTCCTTAGCCATAGTGCCGCCCATTTTCGCACTACGGAGGGGGTCCGCGGGAAGCCGATTATCGACCGCGGGACTGGCGGCCGAGTCCGCCGAGGACCGTCTCGGCCCGCTGGAGCGCCTCTTCGTCGGCCTCCAGGTCGGGGGTGATGCCGTGGCCGTCGACGCCCCGGCCGGAGGGGGTGCGGTAGTGGCCGACGGTCAGCTCGGCGACGGAGCCGTCGGGCAGCGGGGTCGGCATCTGGACCGAGCCCTTGCCGAAGGTGCGGGAGCCCACGACGACCGCCCGCCCGCGGTCCTGCAGGGCGCCGGTGAGGAGCTCGGCCGCGCTCATCGTCCCGCCGTCGACGAGCGCGACCAGGGGTCTGGTGGTGTCGCCGCCGGGCTCGGCGTGCAGGGCGCGCTGCTCGCCCTCGACGTCGTACGTGGCGACCAGGCCGCCGTCGAGGAAGGCGGAGGCGGCGGTGACCGCCTCGGCGACCAGCCCCCCGGAGTTGCCCCGCAGGTCGAGGACGATGCCGGCGCCGGCCGGGACCCGCCGTACGGCGGCGCGGACCTCGTCGCCGGAGCCCTTGGTGAAGGCGCCGACCTCGATGACGGTCGCCCCGGAGGCGAGTGCGCCGACGGTGACGGTGTCCCGGGACAGCCTGGCCCGGCGCAGGGTCTCGCTCCACACGCGCGTGCCGCGTTCCAGGCCGAGGCGGACGGTGGTGCCGGCGGACGCGCCGCCGCTCCCGCCGCGCAGTAAGGAGACGACCTCCGTGACGGGCCGGCCGTCGACCTTCTCGCCGTCGACGCTGCGCAGCCGGTCCCCCGCGCGGATCCCGGCGTCGGCGGCGGGCGTGTCGTCGCCCACCCGCGTCACCTCGATACGGCCCTCCCGCTCGCGGGCCCACAGGCCGACGCCGGTGTACCGGCCGTCCAGGGCCTCCTCGAACTCCTCGTACTCGCCCGGGGAGTAGACGGCGGCCCAGCGGTCCCCGCTGCGGCTGACGGCGCGCCGGGCTGCCTCCATGGGGGAGGCGCCGTCGGCGGCGGCCTCCTCGGCCGCCCGGGCGACGTCCGCGCCGTGGCCGACGGGAGCGGCCGCGGGGGCGCCGTCCGCCGTGGCCCCGCCGCCGGCCCCGGGAAGGCTGCCCGTGGCCGCGCCGGCGACGAGCACGCTCGCGAACACCAAGGTCAGGGCGGCCCCGCGGCGGATGCGGCGGGGCTGACAGAACAGGGCACGACCTGACATGCCGGTGAGTCTAGGACAACGCGAAGGGGCGCACGGTCGGTTGACCGCGCGTCCCTCTTGGCAAGAGTCACACCTTCAGGTACTTGCGCAGCGCGAAGAACGCGGCCAACGCGGGCATCAGCAGACTGGTCGCGAGGATCAGCGGCAGCTTCGTCAGCACGGCGTCCCAGCCGATGAAGTTGATCAGGTTCAGCTTCTCCGACAGGGCCAGTCCGTGGTCGATGATGAAGTACCGCCCGACCACCAGGAATCCGCACGCGAGGATGCCGCCGATGAGCCCGGCGACGGCGGCCTCCATGATGAACGGCGTCTGGATGTAGAAGCCGGAGGCGCCGACCAGCCGCATGATGCCGGTCTCGCGGCGGCGGCTGAAGGCGGAGACGCGCACCGTGTTCACGATCAGCATCAGGGCCACGACCAGCATGAGCGCCATCATCGCGAGGGCGGCGATGTTCATGCCTTCCAGCAGCCCGAAGAGGTTGTCCAGGGTGCCCTTCTGGTCCTGCACCGACTGCACGCCGTCCCGCCCGTCGAAGGCGGTCGCGATGACCTGGTACTTCTCCGGGTCCTTCAGCTTGATGCGGTACGACTCCTGCATCTGGTCCGGCGTCAGGGAGCTGGCCAGCGGGGAGTCGCCGAACTGCTCCTTGTAGTGCTTGTACGCCTCGTCCTGCGACTCGTACGTCACCGAGTCGACGGCCGGCATCTTCTCCAGGTCGGTCTTGATCTGACCCTTCTGATCGTCGGTCACCGCGCCCCTGGCGCAGTTGGGATCGGACTCGGCGTCGCTCTTGTTGCACAGGAAGATGGAGATGTTGACCTTGTCGTACCAGTAGCCCTTCATGGTGTTCACCTGGTCGTTCATCAGGAGCGAACCACCGAACAGGGCGAGCGACAGGGCGACGGAGACGACGACGGCGAAGGTCATCGTCAGGTTGCGGCGGAGACCGACGCCGATCTCCGACAGGACGAACTGGGCGCGCATGGCGTCTGATCAAGCCTTTCCGTGGAGCGTCAGTGCTGGTAGCCGTAGACGCCGCGCGCCTGGTCGCGGACGAGACGGCCCTTCTCCAGCTCGATGACGCGCTTGCGCATCTGGTCCACGATGTTCTGGTCGTGCGTCGCCATCACCACGGTGGTGCCCGTCCGGTTGATCCGGTCGAGCAGCTTCATGATGCCGACGGAGGTCTGCGGGTCGAGGTTGCCGGTGGGCTCGTCGCAGATGAGCAGCTTGGGCCGGTTGACGAAGGCCCGCGCGATGGCGACGCGCTGCTGTTCACCGCCGGAGAGCTCGCCGGGCATCCGCTCCTCCTTGCCGCCGAGCCCGACGAGGTCGAGCACCTGCGGCACGGACTTGCGGATCTCACCGCGCGACTTGCCGATCACCTCCTGCGCGAAGGCGACGTTCTCGGCGACCGTCTTGTTCGGCAGCAGGCGGAAGTCCTGGAAGACGGTCCCCAGCTGGCGCCGGATCTGCGGCACCTTCCAGTTGGAGACGCGGGCGAGGTCCTTGCCCAGAACGTGCACCTGCCCGTGGCTGGCCCGCTCCTCGCGGAGGATCAGCCGCAGGAAGGTGGACTTTCCGGAGCCGGAGGACCCCACGAGGAACACGAACTCGCCCTTCTCCACTTCCAGGGTGACGTCCCTGAGCGCGGGGCGGTTCTGCTTGGGGTAGGCCTTGGACACATTGTCGAATCGGATCACGGATGCACCACGGGTAGCCGGGGGTAGATGAGCGTGACCATACGCGAACCTGGTGGGCGAGCGCAGGCACCGGTAGGGGTTGTGCAAGACTTGCGCCCTTTTGTTCCAGCACGGGGCGAGCACAACACCTCAGGGGCGCGGGGAACTGCGCGGACAACCCCCACGGCCCGCAGCCGCGAAACCTCCGAAACCACCCCTTCCGGAGCGACCCAGCGCAGCCTCCGCGGGAACCTGGCACAGTGGAGGGGGAACGTTCGCGGGGTGGCGGGCGTTATGTCATCCGGAACAGGTGCGAGGAGGGCGAGCGCATGACGTACGACCGGCTGGTGTGCGCGAACTGCGCCGCGCCCGTGAGCGAGGGCCGGTGCCCGGTGTGCCGCGCGAACCGCGAGCGGCTGCAGCAGGAGAACTTCTTCGCGGGGCTGAACCCCATGATGCTGATCGCACTGCTGGCGGTGCTGGTCGCGGCGGTGGCGCTGCTCGCCCACCAGACCGTCTGACGTACGGGTACGGAACGCGGGAAGGGCCCGGAGCGCGACCGCGCTCCGGGCCCTTCCCGTCACCTCGTGCGTACGGTGCGTACGCGCGCGGCCACCGTCAGGCGGCGGCGCCGCGGCCGGCCATCAGGCGCGGCAGCACCCGGAAGCCGACACCGCCGGCGATCATCGTGGCGGCGCCGATCAGCAGGAAGGTGGTCTCGGCGGCACCGGTCTCGGCGAGCTCCTTGCCGCTGCCCTGGGCCGAGGCGCCCGTGGCGTCGTCGCCGGTGTCGGTGAGGGCCGAGGAGCCCTGGTCCTGCGGGGAGGCGTTGTTGCCGCCGTCCGGGGTGGTGCCGGGGGTGTCGTCGTCACCCGGGGTGGCGGGCTCGGTGGGCTCCTCCACGGGGCCCTCGCCGCCGTCGCCGGGGTCTTCACCGCCGTTACCGGGGTCCTCGCCACCGTTACCGGGGTCTTCACCGCCGTTACCGGGGTCCTCGCCACCGTTACCGGGGTCCTCGCCACCGTTACCGGGGTCCTCGCCACCGTTGCCGGGGTCCTCGCCACCGTTGCCGGGGTCCTCGCCACCGTTGCCGGGGTCCTCGCCACCGTTGCCGGGGTCTTCACCGCCGTTACCGGGGTCCTCGCCACCGTTGCCGGGGTCTTCACCGCCGTTGCCGGGGTCCTCGCCACCCTCACCCGGGCACTCGGGACCGGTGCCGACCTCGCAGCCCGGGTCCGGGTCCTCTCCCCCGGCGGTGATGCCGATGCTGAAGTCGAGCGCCGAAGCGGCACCCGCCGCCGACAGCGAGGCGCCGGCCGCGATCACGGCGCCGGCCGCGATCCGAGCGACACGGATCCGCGTCTTCTTGGTCATATGTGTGCTACCCCCAGTAGCTCATCGTCAATGAGGCGGCGCTCGGGGCCGTGATCAACGGGGGTGACTACGATGAAACGCCCCCCGGTTCACATGCGCCCCAGAGATACGCATGCCACGCTTCACCCTTCCCATTTTCCAAAAGAACGTCAAGGCCGTTGCGTGCGCGATGTCCGCCTACGCGCGCTTTGTGGGACAACGAAGCTGTGAGTGTGATGTAAATCCCGGACAACAGCGGCACGAAAAAGACAACTGCCGTCCAACTGACGGCAGTTGCCTTGTCGACAAATCGGTGTGCGCGCCGGGAGTTACTTCTCCTGCTGCTTGCGCCAGCGAATTCCGGCCTCCAGGAAACCGTCGATCTCGCCGTTGAACACGGACTCGGGGTTGCCGACTTCGTGCTCCGTGCGCAGGTCCTTGACCATCTGGTACGGGTGCAGCACGTACGAACGCATCTGGTTGCCCCAGGAGTTGCCGCCGTCGCCCTTGAGGGCGTCCATCTTGGCCTGCTCCTCCTGACGGCGCCGCTCCAGGAGCTTGGCCTGGAGGACGTTCATCGCGGTGGCCTTGTTCTGGATCTGGGAGCGCTCGTTCTGGCAGGAGACCACGATGCCGGTGGGGAGGTGGGTGAGCCGCACCGCGGAGTCGGTGGTGTTCACGCCCTGACCGCCGGGCCCGGACGACCGGTACACGTCCACCCGCAGTTCGGACTCGTCGATCTCGATGTGGTCGGTCTGCTCGACCACGGGGAGGATCTCGACGCCCGCGAAGGAGGTCTGGCGGCGGCCCTGGTTGTCGAAGGGCGAGATGCGCACCAGGCGGTGGGTGCCCTGCTCGACGGAGAGGGTGCCGTAGGCGTAGGGCGCCTGGACGGAGAAGGTGGTCGACTTGATGCCGGCCTCCTCCGCGTACGACGTCTCGATCAGCTCGGTCTTGTAGCCGCGCTGCTCGGCCCAGCGCAGGTACATGCGCTGGAGCTTCTCGGCGAAGTCGGCGGCGTCGACGCCACCGGCCTCCGCGCGGATGTTGACGAGCGCCTCGCGGGAGTCGTACTCGCCGCTGAGCAGCGTCCGGACCTCCATCTCGTCCAGCGCCTTCTTGACGAGTGCGAGCTCCGCCTCGGCCTCCGCGCGGGTGTCCGGGTCGTCCTCCTCCTCGGCCATCTCGAAGAGCACGGCGAGATCGTCGATCCGGCCCCGGAGTGCCTCGGTCTTCCGCACCTCGGCCTGGAGGTGGGAGAGCTTGCTGGTGATCTTCTGCGCCTCGTCCGGGTTGTCCCACAGGGACGGCGCGGCCGCCTGCTCCTCGAGCACGGCGATGTCTGCCCTCAGCTTGTCGAGGTCCAGAACGGCCTCGATCGACTCCATGGTCGAGGAGAGGGACTTGAGCTCTTCGGATACATCGACGACTGCCACGCCCTCCAGCGTAACGGCTCCGCGCTCCGGCCCACGCAGTGCGGCCGCACGAGGGCGCCGCCGGACGGGCACGCTCGCTCGCCGGCGCCGGCAAGGTGCCGCTGCGCCCACCCGTGCCGCCCCAGCGGCACGACTGCCCGCAGCTACGGGTTCGCGGGGGCCGAGTTCCGGGTGTTCTGGGGTGGGGTCGGGGCGTCCTCCGTCGTGGCCAGCCAGGTGCCGACGCCCGCCGCCACGAGCACCGCCGCCACCGCCAGGGTGAGCCGGCGTCGGCGGGCGACCGCGCGGTTGCGGGCGGAGCCCGGCCGGCGCGCACCCGCCGCGCGGGGCGCGCGGGCCGTGCCGCGGGCGCCGCCGGCCAGCTCGTCGGGGGCCGGCACCCTCATCGACGTGTGCGTGTCGCGGTTGGAGTCGGCCGGTTTCGCGCCCGGCACCAGCGGGACCGCGCCGCGGCGCCGCACCGGCTCCCCGGCGCCCTGGGCCGCCCCGGAGGGCTGGAAGTCCTCCCCGGCCTCCTCGGCGGGCTCGGTGTCCGGCTCGTCGACGTCCAGCGGCGGCATCCCCGCCAGCATCGGCAGCAGCTCCCGCAGCCGCGCGCCCAGCTCGGAGGCGCGCAGCCGGGACGCCGGGGCCTTCGCCAGGCACTGCACCAGCAGCTGCCACAGCTCGTCCGGGATGCCGGGGAGGGGGACGACCGTCTCGGTGACGTGACGGCGCAGCACCGCGCCCGGGTGTCCGCCGCCGAACGGCGTGAAGCCGGCGAGCAGCTCGTACAGGACCGTGGCCAGCGCGTAGATGTCGACCGAGGCGCGCGGGGGCAGGCCCTCGACGATCTCCGGAGCCAGGTAGTCCGGCGTTCCGATGATCTTCGTGGCCCGGGTGCGGCGCGGGGTGTCGATGAGTTTCGCCACACCGAAGTCGGTGAGCAGGGCGCGGTGCGAGCCGCCGGGGCCGAGCGGGCCCTGCATGTCGAGCAGCACGTTCTCCGGCTTCACGTCCCGGTGCACGACCCCGGCCGCGTGCGCCGCCGCCAGCCCGTCGGCGACGTCGGCGACGATCGCGACCGCGGCCTCCGGGGCCAGCCTGCGCTCCCGGTCGAGGCGGGTGCGCAGGTCCGTGCCGCGGACCAGGTCCATGACCAGCGCGAGGTCGTTGCCGTCGACCACCATGTCGCGCACGGAGACGACGTGCGGGTGCTCCAGACCGAGCAGCGCCGTCCGCTCCCGCACGAAGCGGCCGACGAGCTCCTGGTCCGAGGAGAGATCCTCACGCAGCAGCTTGATGGCGACGGGCCCGTCGGGGCCCTCGCCCAGCCACACCGTGCCGGCGCTGCCCCGCCCGAGGATCTGATGGGCGGTGTACCGGCTGCCGATTCTCCGTGCCAAGACTGCTCCTACCGACGCGTGTTGTCGCCAAAGCTACGCGTCCGGGGTGCCGGCCTTCACAGCGGATCCGGAAATCAACCCTCAGATGTCGATAAATCAGTAAACAAGCTCAGTTCGTCCCGGTGGGGTCCGAGGAGCCGCCCAGGTCCTCGATCCAGCCCGTCACCGAGCCGAACCAGTCGCTGAGCTGTCCCCAGTAGCTCTTGCCGGTGCCGATCCAGTCCTGGAGCGGGCTCAGCTCCCAGATCAGCCAGCCCGCGACGAACAGGATGACGACCGTGAACAGGCAGCCCTTCAGACAGCCCAGGCCGGGGATGCGCATCGGGTTGGCGCTGCGCTGCCGGGGCTCCCGGGGCTCCCTGGCCGGGCGCTGCGGCTCGGGCGGCGGGGCGTACCGCTGCGGCGGCTGGGGCTGCTGCCGGCGCTGCGGCTCCGGCGGCGGGGCGTACTGCTGGGGCCGGTGCTGCTGCGGGTGGCCGTATCCGGGGCCGGGCTGCTGCGGCTGCGGACGCCGCTGCGGCTGCTGGGGCTGCTGCTGCGGGGGCCGGGCGACCTGGCGCTGGGGGCGGCGGCGCAGCGGGTCCTCGCTGGGGTCGAGGTACTGGACCTGGGTCTGCTCGTTGCGGTCGCGGGCCGCGCGGAGCTGGTTCTGCCAGGGGTGCGGGTCCTCCGGCCCGGCTCCGGGTCCGCCGGGCTGCCCCGGCGGCACGGGGGGCATGACGGCCGTGGGGTCGGCGGCGCCGGCCGGGCCGCCGGTCTGCGGCAGGACGCTGGTCGCGCCGTTGGGGTCGTAGACGCCCGCGCCGTGCGGCAGCACCTGCGTCGGGTCGGCGTCGCCGGATGCGCCGGGCGTGCCGGGTACGGGCGCGGGGGCCGGGTCGGGGGCGAGCAGCGCGCCGACGTTCTCGGCGGCGGCGATCTGCGCGGAGTTCGCGTGCACGCCGATGCCGTCGGCGACGACGCGCAGGCCGCGCGCGAGGTTCTCGGCGCTGGGCCGTTCGTCGGGGTTCTTGCGCAGGCAGCGCTCGATGACCGTCCACAGCGGGTCGGGGACGGTGGAGGGGCGGCGCGGTTCGGCGCTCAGGTGCTGGTGCAGCACCTCCAGGGCGGAGCCGCCGGAGAACGGCGGGCGGCCGGTGACCAGCTCGTACAGCAGGATGCCGGCGCCGTAGATGTCGACGGCGGAGGTCTGCGGGCGGCCCTCGGCGGACTCGGGCGCGATGTACGCGGGCGTGCCGACGAACTCGTGGGTGCGGGTCAGGCCCGGGGAGTCGGCGAGGCGGGCGATGCCGAAGTCGGTCAGCATCGGGTGCATCTCGCCGCCGGTCTGCTTCAGCAGGACGTTGGCGGGCTTCAGGTCGCGGTGCACCACGCCGTCGGCGTGGCTGGCGCCGAGCGCGTCGGCGATCTGCGCGGTCAGCAGGGCGGCGGCGACGGGGGTGAAGGGGCCGTTCTCGCGGAGGTGGCGGTGCAGGTCGGGGCCCTCGACGAGGTCCATGACCAGGGCCAGCAGATCACCCTCGACGACCAGGTCGCGGACCCGGACGATGTTGGGGTGGGTGAGCCGGAGCAGGACGGACCGCTCCCGCAGGAAGCGCATCACGACGTCGGCGTCGCCCGCGAGCTCCTCCTTGAGGACCTTGATCGCGACGGTCTCGCCGGGCTGTCCGGGCACGGCCGCCTCGGCGCCCGCGGTCTCGCGCTGGCGGGCTCGCCAGACGGTGCCCGTGGCGCCGCGACCGAGCGGCTCCTCGAGCAGGTACTTGCTGCCGACTGGCCGCACGTCACGCACTCCCTGCTGCCTGCTCGGCGTCCACCCTGGTCCACCGTGCTACGGAACGTTCCGACCCACTGTAGTGCCGCGGCGCGGGGGATACCGGCCGGTCGCCTTCGACGTGATCTCCCCATGGGTCCTGCGCAGGGGTTCCCGTCCGTGTTCGGAGATTCGCAGGAAAGACGCTCGACTCGGTCCATTGGTTGCCGCGGGCCGGACGTGACCGATCCCAAGTGGACCCGGAACGATCATTCGCTCCCCACCGGTCAGGCATTTTTGCGGGCAGAGCCGACCAATCAAGATCATTCGATGTCGGAGGGCGGGCGCGTTGTCGGTGGCAGGTGCGAGGATGCGTGCAGTACTGGCCGTACGTGCGCGTGTGGCGGTGGGGGAAGTCCGCGGTGGGGGACCGCGGGGCGGTGGTGTCCCCCCGCGTCGCGGGCGCCCGCGCAGAAGGGACCGCTGACGGCGATGCAGATCCGGCTGACCGTCGTAGACCCGCTGGGCCCCTCCTCCCCCGCGCGGGAGCGGGCCGCGAGCTGTGACGTGCTGGTCACGGCACCCGCGGGCACGGCCCTGGCCGCGGTCGCCTCCGCGCTGGCCTCGGTGCTCCCCGGCGGCGACGGCCCGTCCGGTTCCTCCGGCACACCGGTGCTGTACGCCGGTGACCGGCGGCTCGACGCCCAGCGCTGCACGCTGGGCGAGCCGCCGCTGATCGACGGCGCGGTGCTGGCCGTGGGCGCCCCGGGCGAGCCCGAGCCGCATCCCGAGCTGGACGGGACCCCGACCCGGCTGCACGTCGTCGCCGGTCCCGACGCGGGCGGGGTGCACCTGCTGCACGGCGGCGAGATCCGCATAGGCCGTTCCGCCGACGCCGACGTGCCGCTCGACGACCCGGACGTCTCCCGGCTGCACTGCGCGGTGACGGTCGCCCCGGACGGCGGCGTCTCGGTCGCCGACCTCGGCTCCACCAACGGCACGACCCTGGACGGCCGGCGCGTGGGCCCCCGCCCGGTCCGCCTCGCCCCGGGCGCGCTCCTGCGCATCGGGGAGTCGGCCCTGCGCCTGACCCCGGCGGCGGGCCCCCGCGCGCGAGCGGCGACGACACCGGACGGCGAGGGGCACGTACGGGTGCCGTCCCCGGCCCGGCGGGCCGACGACGGGGACGCCCACCCGCGCGTGACGACGCCGACGGCGCCCACCCACCACGCCCACGGCTCGGCCGACCGGGCCGTGCCGGCACAGGACGCACGGCGGACGCCGGACGCTCCGCGGCCGGACGGCGCGGGCGGACCGCCGCGGGTGCCGTCCCAGGGCCGCGTCCCCGGCATCGAGCGCACCGGGACGGCTCCCGGGGGACGCGCGGTGCACACGGTCGCCCGGGGAGACGTACCCCGCCTCCCCCAGGGCCGCCGCGTGTCGCGGCCACGGCCCGCCGACGGGGACACGCACACGGGGCGCTCCGGCGCGAGCGCGCGCGAGGCGGACCCCGGCGCCGCCGACCGCTCCGCCGGGACGGCGCCGGACGGGGCCCGGGGCGGGACGGCCCAGGGCGCCGCTCCCGATCGCGGCCCCGGCGGGCCGACCGGCCCGACGTCCGGCCCGACGCCCGGCAGCGCGTCCGGCCGCCCCACCGGCCCGACCACCGGGCCCGTCACCGGCCACATGCCCACCGGCGCACCCCCCGCCCCGTACGAGGAGTCCCCCGGCACCCGCAAGGGCACCCCCGTGCGCGGCACCGAGCTCCCCCGGCCGGGGGGCGGGCGCAGGCGCGGCGGGCTCACCGCCTGGGCCCGGCGGCTGACCGGCGGGCGGCAGGAGCCGGAGGCCGCGTGGACCGCCCACGACGAGGAGGGCCCCGGCGCCGCGCCCGACCCGGGCGCGACCGCCCCCGCCGTGCCCGAGACCTGGCCGGACCCCGCCACGCTGCTGCTGACCGCGCTCGGCCCCGGCCCCCGGCTGTGGGAGCGCGGGCCGGGCCACCCGGAGGCGCTCGCGGTGCGGCTCGGCACGGCGGACCGGCCGGCGCCGGACGGCTCCGGTCTGCTGCCCGCCGTACCGGTGACCTCGGGGCTGCGCGAGGTCGGCGCGCTGGGACTGGCCGGCCCGCGCGAGCGGCTCGCCGGACTGGCCCGCGCGGTGCTCGCCCAGCTCGCCGCGCTGCACTCCCCCGACTCCCTGGAACTCGTCCTGATCGCCGCGGACCCCTCCCGCCCCCTGGCGGAGCGCACCGCCGAGTGGTCCTGGCTGGGCTGGCTGCCGCACGTGCGCCCGGGGCACGGCCAGGACTGCCGGCTGCTCCTCGCGCACGACCGCGAACAGGCCGCGGCCCGCGCCGAGGAACTGCTGCGCCGGCTGGAGGACCACGCCCCCGCGGCCCCCCGCATATCCGGCGGAGGACCGCACGAGGGACCGCACGAAGAACGGTGCGAGGAGCGGTACGAGGGGCCGTACACCGTGGTCGTCGTGGACGGCGACCCCGACGGCCCCGAGGTGGGCGAGGCGGTGGCGCGGCTGGCCCTGGAGGGGCCCCAGGCCGGGATCCACGTGGTGTGCCTCGCCGAGACGGCCGCCGCCTCCCCCGCGTCCCCGGTGACCGAGACGTACGAGGCGGCCTGCGCGGCGGCCCCGGCGTTCCGGCGGTGCGGGGCCGTCGCCCTGCTCAGCGGGGACGTGGCGACCGCCCTGCGCCTGCTGCGGGTGGCCGGGACCGGCTCCGGCCGTCCCCCCGGTCCCGTCGGCCACGGCACCCTCGCCACGGTCGACGCGGTCTCCCCCGCCTGGGCCGAGCGGTTCGCGCGGGCGCTCGCACCGCTGCGCACGGACGGCGCCGGCGGGGAGCGGCACGCGCGCGTGTCGGCGCCGCTGCCCCCGTCGGCGCGGCTGCTGGACGAGCTGGGCCTGGCCCGCGCCACCCCGGCCTCGCTGATGGCCCGCTGGGCGGACGCGGCCGACGACGCCCAGGCGCTCGGCGGACGCGTCACCGCCGTACTGGGCGCCGGTCCGCGCGGCCCGGTCGTCGCCGACCTCGCCGCCGACGGACCGCACCTGCTGGTCGAGGGACCGTCCGGCAGCGGTCGTACGGAACTGCTGCGGGCGGTCGTCGCCTCGCTGGCCGCCGCCGAGCGTCCCGACCGGCTGGCCGTCGTGCTGGTCGACGGCCGGGGCGCGCCCACGGCGGGCGCCGCGTCCGGCGAGGGCCTGCGCGTGTGTACGGACGTACCGCACGTCACCACGCATCTGTGCGCCAACGACCCGGTGCGGATGCGGGAGTTCGCCCAGTCCCTGAACGCCGAGCTGAAGCGGCGCGCGGAGTTGCTGGGCCGGTCGGACTTCGCGGAGTGGCACACCGGGCGGGAGCTGTCGGACCGGATGGTCGCCCAGCGCACGGCCGCGTCCCGCGCGGGCGCGGGCCCGGCGGTCGGCGGGGAGCGGAACGGGGACCTCGACACCCCGTCCAGTTCGACGCTGCGGCTGCGGCCCGGGGCGGACCGGCGCAAGACGGGTGCGGTGCCGCCGCTGCCCCGGCTGGTGGTGGTCGTGGACGACCTGGACGCGCTGGTCTCCCCCGCGCTCGGTTCGCCGGGGCGGCCCGCCGCCGGATCGGTGATGCGGGCGCTGGAGGCGGTGGCGCGGGACGGCGAGCGGCTGGGCGTGCACCTGGTGGCGGCCACCGGGCCCTGCGCCCGCACGGCGCAGACCGAGCCGGTGCGGCAGGCGACGCTGCGGGTCGCGCTCGACGCGGCGGTGCCGGGGGGCGGGCCGGACGAACCGGCGCCGGGGCGGGGGCGGCTGGCCCGTCCGGACGGGCGGGTGACGGCGTTCCAGGGCGGGCGGGTGACCGGTCGCATCCCGCGGACGGCGACCCTGCGGCCGACGGTCGTCCCGCTGGAGTGGCACCGCATGGGGGACCCCCCGGCCCGCCGGCAGGTGCGCGAGCTCGGCAACGGCCCGACCGACCTGGCCCTGCTCGCCAGCGCGTTGGAGCGGGCGGCCCGCCAGGTCGTGGCGGCGGAGGTGCCGTCGCTGCTCTGACCCCCCGGGCGGAAGCCGGTCAGTGGCCGCCCCGGCTCTCGACGCAGGGCCCCGGGCCGAGGCTCGGCATGGGCACCGTGCACCTCGGCGGCCGGCTCGTCCTTCGTCACCCGGCCGGAGACGCGGACGACCCCGGTGTGCACGCTGTAGTACCCGTCGCCGATGGAGATCCCGTGCTCCTCGCCGCAGCCGAGCCGGGCCGGCGCCGCCGCGATCCGCTCCTCGGCGAAGCGGCCGTACTCGCCGGAGCCGCCCTTCGCGCGCACCTTCTCCGGCTCCGCGCGGACCAGCTCCGCCGACGCCGCCCCCGAGGCCCGCTGCTCGGCGGTCGGCGACCCCCGCATCCGGTAGGCGTGGTTCCCGGCGTAGTGGGGAGCACCGTCCCCGTTCCGCTCCCGCCGTCCGTCCGTGCCCTCGCCGGAGGCCGCGGCGGAGCCGGACGGCGCGGAGGGGGACGGCAGGCCCGTCGGCGCCCCGGCCGGCTGCGCGCACTTCGGCCGGGGGCTGAAGGACGGCCGGGGACTCGCCGACCGCGCCGACGGGACGCCCTGTCGCGTCCCGCACGCCGTCAGGGCGAGCGCCAGGAGGGCGGTCGTGGTGACCGATCGTCTGATGAGCACGTCCACAGCCTCACGGGCGGGAGGGCGGGCGTCATGAGTCGGAGCACTCACCCGCGATGACACTTGGTCACGACGCGATCACGATCGCCGACTTGACGCGGGAGGCGCTCTTGCCACCCCCATTCCCCGGGCATAGACCAGAGCGCACGGGACAGCGCTCGAGCGTTCGGCGAAGTACGACGGAGTACGAAGAACGGGGCAGTGATGCGCAGCACGAGCAGGATCATCCGGATACACAGGTCGCCCGGCGACCACGTGACGACCCCCCGCTCCCGCAGGGGTGCGAGAGCCGCCGCCGCGCTCGCCGCGGGCGTGCTCGCGGTCTCGCTCACCGCGTGCGGGGGCGACGACGGCGGCGACGAGGACAAGGGCGGCGGGACCGGCGGGACCGGCGGGACCGGGAGCACCGTCACCCTGCCGAAACTGGACGGCGCGAGCCTCGAGGTCGCCGCCGTGTGGACCGGCGCCGAGCAGAAGAACTTCAAGAAGGTCCTCGCGGAGTTCGAGAAGCGCACCGGCGCCGAGGTGACCTTCGTCCCCGCCCAGGACCCGATCATCAACTTCCTCGGCTCGAAGGTCGCGGGCGGCGCCCCGCCGGACGTGGCGCTGCTGCCGCAGCCGGGCGCCATCAAGCAGGCCGTCGACAAGGGCTGGGCCAAGCCGCTCGGCGCCGAGGCGGTCAAGGAGCTGGGCGAGAACTACTCGCAGGGCTGGCAGGACATCGGCAAGGTCGACGGCAAGCAGTACGGCGTCTACTACAAGGCCGCCAACAAGTCGCTGATCTGGTACAACGCCCAGGTCTTCGAGAACGCGGGGGCCGCCGAGCCGAAGACGTGGGACGAACTGCTCACCGCCGCGCAGACGGTGTACGACTCCGGGGTCACCCCGTTCTCGGTCGGCGGCGCCGAGGGCTGGACGCTGACCGACTGGTTCGAGAACGTCTACCTCTCGCAGGCCGGCCCGGAGAAGTACGACCAGCTCGCCCAGCACGAGATCAAGTGGACGGACCCGTCCGTCAAGGAGGCCCTGACCACGCTCGCCGGGATCTGGGGCAAGAAGGACTACGTCGCGTCCGGCGCGCTGCAGACCGACTTCCCGACGTCCGTGACGCAGACCTTCGCCGGCGGCGACCAGCCCAAGGCCGGCATGGTCTACGAGGGCGACTTCGCGCAGGTCAACATCGGCGAGACCAAGGCGGAGGTCGGCACGGACGCGAAGGTCTTCCCGTTCCCGGCCGTCGGCGACGCCGCGCCGGTGGTCTCCGGGGGCGACGCGGCCGTGATCCTGGAGGACTCAAAGGCGGCGCAGGCGCTGGCCACCTTCCTGGCCTCCCCCGACGCGGCGGCGATCCACGCGAAGCTGGGCGGCTTCCTCTCCCCGAACAAGAGCGTCGACCCGTCGACGTACCCGAACGCCGTGCAGAGGAAGATCGCCGAGGCGCTGATCGCGTCCGGCGACGACTTCCGCTTCGACATGTCCGACCAGGCCCCGCAGGCGTTCGGCGGCACGCCCGGCAAGGGCGAGTGGAAGGCGCTGCAGGACTTCCTGAAGAACCCGAAGGACGTCGCGGGGACGCAGGCGAGGCTGGAGGCCGACGCGGCCGCGGCGTACGGGAACTGATCCGGCGATGGCGTCGGACACGGCGACGGGGGCCCCGAGGAAGGCTCCCGCCGCTCCCAGGTCGCGCAAGAGCGTCACCGGCACCCGAGGAACCGTGGCGGCGCTGTTCCTGCTGCCCGCGCTGGTCCTGCTCGGTGCGCTCGTGGTCTACCCGATCGGGTACTCCGTCATCCGCAGCTTCTACGACCAGTCCGGCGACGGCTTCGCCGGACTCGACAACTACCGGGCGCTGTTCACCGACGACGGCATCCGCACCGCCCTGAAGAACAACGTCGTCTGGGTGGTGTTCGCGCCGACGATCGCGACCGCGCTGGGTCTGGTCTTCGCGGTGCTGACCGAACGGGTGCGCTGGGGCACGGCGTTCAAGCTGGTCGTCTTCATGCCGATGGCGATCTCGATGCTGGCGGCCGGCATCATCTTCCGCCTGGTGTACGACCAGGACCCGGACAAGGGCGTGGCGAACGCGGTGTGGGTGGGGGTGCACGACACCTTCGCCCGGTCGTCGGCGTTCCCGAAGGCGCACCCGGGCCGCGAGTCGCCGCTGGAGCCGGCCGGCGGGGGCGCCTTCGTCACCGGGGGGACGGTGAGCGCCGGTGGCACGGTCACGCTGCCGCTGGTGGGCGTCGCCCCGGACCTGATGCCGGACGACGCGAAGCCGGCGGCGGCGCCGAAGCCGGAGGGCGACCGGATCACCGGCACCGTCTGGCAGGACTTCACCCGCGGCAAGGGCGTCGGCACGCTGAACGCCGTCGACGCCTCGGAGCTGGGCTACGCCGGGATGAGGATCGAGGCCGTGAAGGGCGACGAGGTGGTGGAGACGGCCACGGCGGCCGCCGACGGCGCCTTCTCCTTCTCCTCGAAGGCCGACGGCGCCCGGCTGCGGCTCCCGGCGAGCAACTTCGAGGAGCCGTACAACGGCCTGGACTGGCTCGGCCCGTCCCTGGTCACCCCGGCGATCATCGGCTCGTACATCTGGATGTGGGCGGGCTTCGCGATGGTGCTGATCGCGGCCGGGCTCGCGGGCATGCCCCGGGAGCTGCTGGAGGCCGCGCGGGTGGACGGCGCGAACGAGTGGCAGGTGTTCCGGCGGGTCACGGTGCCGCTGCTGGCGCCGGTCCTCGCGGTCGTCACCGTCACCCTGATGATCAATGTGCTGAAGGTGTTCGACCTGGTCTTCATCATCGCCCCGGGCTCCTCCCAGGACGACGCGGGCGTCCTCGCGCTGGAGCTGTACCGCCAGGGCTTCTCGGCGGACCAGCCGGGCGTCGCCAGCGCGATCGCGGTGTTCCTGCTGCTGCTCGTCATCCCGGTGATGTGGTTCAACGTGCGGCGGCTGAGGCGGGAGGTGCGGCGATGAACCGGCGTAGCCCCGGCGGCTGCCGGAGGTCCGGGGGGCGCCCCCCGGGTGAGCACGGCAACGTCAGGCGGCCGAGAGGGGAGGTGCGGCGATGAGTGTCACCGAGGACGGTGTGCCGCCGGTCCCGCCCGTCAGGGCCGAGCGGTCCGTGGGCTCCCGGCTGAGCGAGTGGGTGAGCGGCGGCCTGGTGCGCGTCTTCCTGATCGTCGTGGGGCTGTTCTGGCTGGTCCCGACGGTCGGGCTGCTGCTGGCCAGCCTGCGCACCCCGCAGGACATGGCCGCCGACGGCTGGTGGAAGGTGTTCACCGAGCCCTCCCAGCTCACCTTCGGCGCCTACGAGAAGCTGCTGGAGAACGACGACATCACCGGCTCGCTGCTGAACACGGTGTACATCACCGTCCCGGCGACCGTGCTGGTGGTGGTGATCGGCTCCCTCGCCGGGTACGCCTTCGCCTGGATGGAGTTCCCCGGCCGGGACTGGTGGTTCCTGGCCGTGGTGGGGCTGCTGGTGGTGCCGGTGCAGGTGGCGCTGATCCCGATCGCCGAACTCTTCGGCAACCTGGGCCTCTTCGGCTCCGTGACCGGCGTGGTCCTCTTCCACGTCGGTTTCGGCCTGCCGTTCGCGGTGTTCCTGCTGCGGAACTTCTTCGCGGAGATCCCGAGGGAGCTGCTGGAGGCGGCCCGGCTGGACGGCGCGGGCGAACTGCGGCTGTTCGTGCGGGTCGTGATGCCGCTCGCCGGGCCGGCCATCGCCGCGCTCGGCATCTTCCAGTTCCTGTGGGTGTGGAACGACATGCTGGTCGCGCTGATCTTCACCGACTCCGGCAGCCAGCCGATCACGGTCGCCCTGCAGACGCAGGTACGGCAGTTCGGCAACAACGTCGACGTCCTGGCGCCCGGCGCGTTCCTCTCGATGGTGGTCCCGCTGGTCGTGTTCTTCGCGTTCCAGCGGCAGTTCGTCTCCGGTGTGATGGCGGGCGCGGTGAAGTAGCCGCCGAACACCTCGCGTTGAAGGGGCGGATCGCCGCGGGTCCGCCCCTTCGTGTGACGTGCGTCCCCCGGATGCCGCAGGGGGCGTAACCAAGTCGGGCCGGCGTCCGTTGCCGGGCAGAACGCCCGCGCCGACCGTTGGATGCCCCTTGCCCAGGTTCAGTGTCATTGTCCCCGCGTACCAGGTTCAGGCGTATCTGCACGAGTGCCTGGAGTCCGTGCTGTCCCAGTCGTACCCCGATCTCGAACTGATCGCCGTCGACGACTGCTCGCCGGACGCCTGCGGTGCGGTGATCGACGAGTTCGCGGCCCGCGACCCGCGTGTACGGGCCGTGCACCTGCCCCGGAACGCCGGCCTCGGCCCGGCCCGCAACGCCGGGATGGAGCGGGCGACCGGCGACTACCTGGTGTTCCTGGACGGCGACGACACCCTCACGCCCGACACCCTGCTCGCCCTCGCCGACCGGCTGAAGGAGACGGGCGAACCGGACGTCCTGGTCTACGACTACGCGCGCACCCACTGGTCGGGCGAGACCGTGCGCAACCGGGCCGCCGCCGAGCTCGCCGAGGACGGCCCCGCGCCGTTCCGCCTCGTGGACCGGCCGGGGCTGCTGAACCTGCTGATGGTGGCCTGGAACAAGGCGTACCGGCGGGATTTCGTCGCGCGCGCGGGCTTCACCTTCCCGCCCGGCTACTACGAGGACACCCCGTGGACGTACCCGGTCCTGATGACGGCGGAGTCGATCGCCACCCTGGACCGGGTGTGCGTGCACTACCGGCAGCGCCGGGCGGGCGGCATCCTGCGCACCACCAGCGAACGGCACTTCGACGTCTTCGACCAGTACGACCGGGTCTTCGCGTTCCTCGACGGGCGGCCGGAACTCGAGCGCTGGCGGCCGGTGCTGTTCCGCCGCATGGTCGACCACCTGGTGACCGTGTACGCGCGGCGGGACCGGCTGCCGCGCGGGTCGCGCGCCGCCTTCCTGCGCCGGGCGCGCGTCCACTGCCGGCGCCACCGGACGCCCGGCGCGTCCGTGTCCGCGCGCGCCCGGGTCCACCACACGCTGGTCCGTCTCGGACTGCACCGCACCTACCGGGCGCTGCGGCTGGCGGCGGCGCTGCGCCGCAGGTGGGCCCGGACCGCGCGTCCGCTGCCGCGCACCCTGCGCCGCGCGGCCCTGCGCCTGCACTACCGGTTCCAGCGGCTGCTCCCGCTCCGTGCCGACCGGGCCGTCTTCGCCGCCCACGGGGACCACGGCCACGGCGGCGACCCGGCCGCGCTGGAGTCCGCGCTGCGCGAGCTGGCCCCGCACATCCGCACCGCCTGGGTGGCCCGTCCCGGGTGCCACCCCGTCCTGCCGCCGGCCGTCCGCCGGCTCGTCCCCGGCACGGCCGCCCACTGGAGCGCGCTCGCCCGGTCCGCGTACCTGGTGACCGACGCCGACGTCGTGCCGGGGCTGGTCAAGCGCAAGGGGCAGGTCCTGGTGCAGACGCGGCGCGGCACCCCCCTCGGGCACATGGGCCTGGACCTGCTGGAGCGTCCCGCGGCGGCCCGGGACACCGACTTCGCGCGGCTCCTCGAGGGCGTCGACCAGTGGGACTACGTCGTCTCCGCCAACCGTCACTCGACCCTGACCTGGGAGCGGGTCTGCCCCGGCCGCTACACCACCCTGGAGTACGGCAGGCCGCGCACCGACCGGTTCCACACGGCGACCGGGGCGGAGGTGGCCCGGCTGCGGGAGTCGCTCGGCGTCCCCGAGGGGGCGGTGGCGATCCTGTACGCGCCGGCCCACCGCGACTACCGGCGCACCCAGCGCCGGCTGCTCGACCTGGAGCGCGTGGTGCGCCGTCTCGGCCCGCGGTTCGTCGTCCTGGCCCGTGCCCACCACTCCTGGGGCGGGCCGCTCGAGGCCGCCTCCGACCGGGTCCTGGACGTCACCGGCCACCCGGACGTCGTCTCCCTGTGCCTGGCCTCGGACGCCCTGGTCACGGACTACTCGCCGCTGATGTTCGACTACGCGGGCCTGGACCGGCCGGTGGTGCTGCACATCCACGACTGGGAGGCGTACGAGGCGGCCCGCGGCGCCTACTTCGATCCGCGGGTGTTCCCGCCGGGCGCGGTCGCGGGCAGCGAGGACGAGCTGATCGACGTCTTCGCGACCGGTCGCTGGTGCGACGCCCGCGCCGCCCGGCTGCGGGCGGACTTCCGCGCGCGCTTCTGCCCGTACGACGACGGCCGCGCCGCCGAGCGGGTCGTACGCCGGGTGGTGCTCGGGGAGACGGACCTGCCGCCGGCGGTGCCGCCGGACGGGCGCCGCCCGGTGCCGTCGGCCGGCGCCGTGTCCGTCCCGTCGTCGCTCACCACGGTGCCGCAGCAGCAGCCCGCCGGTGTCCTGGCCGTCACCGATCACGGCTGACCGCCGTTACCCCTGCGGACCCGGGGAGTCCCCGTGCCCCCCCCGGCCCGTCGCGGCCCGCCCTGGCCCGGCCGCCCGTCCGGCGGCCGGCGGGGCGGCCGGGCCGGCGTCCCTCCCGCCGAGGGCGCCACGCCCTCCTCCACGAGAAAGAACAGCATGCCCCGCTTCAGCATCATCGTCCCGTCCCACGGGGTCGCAGGCCGACTGGGCCGGGCGCTGGACTCGGTCCTCGCCCAGTCCTTCGGCGACTTCGAGCTGATCCCGGTCTGCGAGGCGCCCGGCTCCCTCGCGGCCGACGTGGCCGCCCGGTACGCCGCGCGCGACTCGCGGGTGGCGCCGGTGCACGCGCCGCCGTCGGCCGGACTGGCGGGCGCCCGCAACGCGGGGACGCGGGCGGCCACGGGGACGTACCTGCTGTTCCTGGACGGTGACGACGTCCTCGTGCCGGGCGCGCTGGCGGCGCTGCACGCGCGCCTGGCGGAGACCGGTCCGGTGGACGTGCTGCACTGCGCGCACGAGCGCGCGCCGTGGTGGGGGGGCGAACCCGCCCACCCGGCCGCGCCCCTGCTCGCGAAGGCCCCCGACGGCGTGTTCTCCCCCGACCGCGCCCCGCACCTCACCGGCGTGAACCTCCCGGCGTGGAGCGCGGTCTGGCGCCGCGCCTTCGTCGCCGAGCGGAATCTCGCCTTCCCGGCGGGCCACTTCACGGACGTCGGCTGGGGCGGGCCGGCCGTGCTCGACGCCGAACGGGTGGCGGTGCTGCGTACGGTCGTCGTACGGCACCTGGTGCGGCGGCAGGGCAGCCGGCTGAACCTGCCCGGGGAGCACCACGCCGAACTGCTGGACCAGGTCGAACTGGTGCTGGAGCGGGCCGCCGAACGAGGGCTGTCCGCCGGGCGGTCGGCGCCGCTGTTCGAGCAGCTGTTCGGCGCCGTGCTGAAGACGGCCGCCCATCCCCGGCGGCTCCCCTCGGGCCACCGCGCCTTCTTCCGCCGGGCGAGCGCCCTGTACCTCCGCCACCGTCCCGCCGGCTACCGGCCGCCGCGCGGCAGCCTCGGGGTGCAGCACCGGCTGCTGGCGTCCGGCTCCTACGGAGCCTTCGCCGCCCTGCGCGGCGCCCGCCGCGCGGTGGCGCGGGCGACGGCGGCGGTGCCGCGCCCGCGGGGCCTGCGTACCCGGCTGCTGTACCGGATCCACTTGCGCCGCCCGCTCGATCCGCACCTCGCCGTGTACTGCGCGTACTGGGGCCGCGGCTACACCTGCAACCCGGCCGCGATCCACGCGAAGGCCCGTGAACTCGCCCCGCACATCCGCTCGGTGTTCCTGGTGGAGGCGGAGCGGGCGCACACCGTGCCGGACGGCGTCGAGTACGCGGTGATCGGCAGCCGGCGTGCCTGGGAGGTGCTGGCCCGCGCGACGTACCTGGTCAACAACGCCAACTTCGCGGAGGGCGTCGTCAAGCGCCCCGGCAGCGTCCACCTCCAGACGCAGCACGGCACCCCGCTGAAGACCATGGGCGTCGACCAGTCGACGTACCCGGTGGTGGCGGCCGCGACCGGCAGCTTCACCAGGCTGCTCGGCCGGGTCGACCGCTGGGACTACAACCTGTCCTCCAACCCGCACTCCACCCGCGTGTGGGAGCGCGCCTTCCCCGGCTCCTACGAGCACCTGGAGTACGGCTATCCGCGCAACGACGCGTATCTGACCGCCACCGCGGACGACGTGGCCCGGATCCGCGCGGAGCTGGGCGTCCCCGAGGGCGCGCGGGCCGTGCTGTACGCGCCCACCCACCGCGACCACCGCACCGGCTTCGAGCCCGGCCTCGACCTGGAGGCGTTCTGCGCGGCGGCCGGCGAGGACGTCGTGGTCCTGTTGCGCGCCCACTACTTCTACGACCGGGGCGGGCGCGGGGGCGGCGGCCGGGTCCTCGACGTCACCGCGCACCCCTCGGCGGAGGAGGTGTGCCTGGCCGCCGACGCGCTGGTCACCGACTACTCGTCGATCATGTTCGACTACGCCAACCTGGACCGCCCGATCGTGGTGTACGCCGACGACTGGGACGTCTACCGGGAGGTCCGGGGCGTCTGCTTCGACCTGATGGACGGGCCGCCGGGACCGGTGGTCCGCACCCCCGACGAACTGGCCCGGGTGTTTTGCGACGGCTCGTACGCGGACGCGGGGTCGGCCGCGCTGCGGGCCCGGTTCCGGGAGCGGTTCTGCGCGTTCGACGACGGGCGGGCCGCCGAGCGGGTGGTGCGCCGGGTGCTGCTCGGCGAGCCGCCCGAGGCCCTGCCGCCCGTGATCCCGCTCGCGGAGCGGGTCCCCGCCCCCGCGGCCACCCCGGTGAGGAGCTGACGTGCCCCGGTTCAGTGTCGTCGTCCCCGTCCACCAGGTGCAGGGGTACCTGCACGCCTGCCTCGACTCGGTGCTCGGACAGTCGTACCGCGACCTGGAGGTGATCGCCGTCGACGACCGCTCGCCCGACGGCTGCGGCGCGATCCTCGACGCGTACGCGGCCCGCGACGAGCGGGTCCGGGTGGTGCACCTGCCGCGGAACGTGGGCCTCGGCCCGGCCCGCAACGCGGGCATGGAGCAGGCGACGGGCGACTACCTGTTCTTCCTCGACGGCGACGACACCCTCACCCCGGGCGCGCTGCGCGCGGTGGCCGACCGCCTCGACGAGACCGGCGCCCCGGACGTCCTGATCTTCGACTACGCCCGCACCCACTGGTGGGGCGGCACCCGCCGCAACGTCCTGGCGCACCTGCTGGCCCAGGCGTCCGGGGGCGTCTTCACGGCGGCCGAGCGGCCGGAGATCCTCGACCTGCTGATGGTGGTGTGGAACAAGGTCTACCGCCGCGACTTCGTGGCGCGGGAGGGCTTCGTCTTCCCGCCCGGCTACTACGAGGACACGCCCTGGACGTTCCCGGTGCTGCTCAGCGCCGGGCGCATCGCCGCCTTGGACCGGATCTGCGTGTACTACCGGCAGCGCCGCCGGGGCAGCATCCTGTCCACCACCAGCCGCAGGCACTTCGACGTCCACGAGCAGTACGCGCGGGTGTTCCGGTTCGTCGACGCCCGCCCGGCGCTCGCGCACTGGCGGCCCTTCCTGCACGCCAAGATGGGCGAGCACTGTCTCGACATCCTCTCCAAGCCGGACCGGCTGCCGCCGTCCGACAAGGGCGAGTTCTTCCGCCGCACGGCCGAGATGTTCCGGGCCCACCGGCCGGAGGGCACACCGGTTCCGCCGGAACTGCGGGTGCTGGAGGGGAGCTACGCCGGTTACGTCCTGCGGCGGCAAACCGGGCGGGCGGGCCGGGAGCTGGGGCGGCGGGCCCGGCGGGCGGGTACGGCGACGGCGGCGCGGTACACCCGGGCCCGGCCCGCGTTCCGCCGTCCGCTCGACCCGGACCTCGCCGTGTACTCGGCGTTCTCGCACCGGGGCGTGCTCGGCGACCCGGCGGCGGTCCACCGCGCGGCGCGCGAACTCGCCCCGCACATCCGGGGCGTGTGGGTGCTCGCCGACGAGGAGCGGGCGGCCGGGCTGCCGCCGGACACCGAGTACGTGCTGCTCGACTCGCCCGGCTACCGCCGGGTGACCGAGCGGGCCACGTACTTCGTCAACAACGTCAACTGGTCCGGCGCGCTGGTCAAGCGCCCCGGAAGCGTGCACGTCCACACCCACCGGGGCACCCCGCTGAAGTACCAGGGCGCCGATCTGCTGGACCGGCCCGGCGCCCGGCTCGGCTTCGACGTCCCGCAGATGCTGCGCCGGGCCGACCGCTGGGACTACAGCCTGGTCGCCAACCGGCACTCCGAGCTGGTGTGGGAGCGGGCCTTCCCCTGCCACTTCGCCTCCCTGCGCAGCGGCAGCCCGCGCAACGACGTGCTGGTCGCCGCGCCGGCGGACCGGGGGCGCGCGGTGCGCGAACGGCTCGGCGTCCCGGACGGCGACACGGTGGTGCTGTACGCGCCGACCCGCCGCGACTACCGCAGGGACGGGCTGGTGGAGCGGCTCGACCTCGCCCGGTTCGCCGCCGAGCTGGGCGAGGGCCGCACCCTCGTCGTCCGTCTGCACCCCTCGCTGGCCGCCGGACCGGCGCGCGGCCTCGGGCTGTCCGAGCTGCACCGGCGGGGCGTGCTCGTCGACGCCACGGACGAACCGGAGGTGCAGGACGTGCTGCTCGCCGCCGACGTCCTGGTCACCGACTACTCGTCGGTCATGTTCGACTACGCCCTCCTGGACCGCCCGATCGTGGTGTACGCCGACGACTGGGACGCCTACCGGGCGAGCCGGGGCGCCTACCTGGACATCACGGCCGAGGCGCCGGGCCACGTGGCGCGCTCCCCCTGGGAGCTGGCGTGGCTGTTCGACTCGGGGACCTGGCGGGACGAGGAGGCGGCGCGGCTGCGGTCGGCGTTCCGGAAGCGGTTCTGCGAGTTCGACGACGGGCGGGCCGCCGAGCGGGTGGTGCGGACGCTGATGCTGGGCGAGCCGATGCCGGAGCGGCCGGCCGGACCGGCCCGGGTGCCGGCCCAGGCCGCCGGCCGCGACCTGCTGACCCCGTCGTGAGGCCGCGCACCCCGGTCCTGCTGCTGGCCGCCGTCTTCGCGCTGCTGCAACTCGCCAACGTCACCGGCCGGGACACCCCCGACAGCAAGAACTACCTGTCGTACGCCCTGAGTCTGACCGGTGCGGACAAGCGGGAGGCGGCGACCGCCACCATCGACTACTTCTGCGCGGGGCGGGCGTCGATCGCGCACCGCGAGCAGAACGTGGACGTGGTGCGCTTCCACGCCCCGGACCCCGCCCCGCGGGTGATGCGGGAGTGCCGGGAGCGGGAGTGGCGGCAGGTGGAGGCGATGCTGGCGGCCGGGCGGACCGGCGGGCACACCGTGCCGTTCATGCCGGAGCGGTTCATGCGGATCTTCGAGGTGCGGCCCGGCTATCCGGTGTTCCTGGCGCCGTTCGTCGCCCTGTTCGGGGTGGTCTGGGGCGTGTGGGCGGCGGGCGTGGCGGTGACCTGCGCGGGCGGGGTGCTCGCCTTCCTGGTGCTGCGCGCCCTGGCGGTGTCCGTGCCGTCGGCGCTCACCGGGCAGGCGCTGTTCATGGTCCTGCCGTGCGGGACGACCGCGATGCGCCCGATGACCGAGGGGTTGCTGCTGGCGCTCACCCTGGCGGCGCTGTGGGGCTGTGCGCTGGTGCTCCGGGGGCGGCGGACGCGGGCGGGCCTGGCGCTGGTGGGCGGGGCGCTGCTCGCGCTGTTCACCGTCAAGCACTCGCAGGCCCTGTTCCTGGGGCTGTGCCTGGCGGGCGCGGGCGCGGCGGTCGCCGTACGGCGCCGGTCGCGGGGGCTGCCGCCGGGGCGCGGGGTGGTGGCGCTCGCCGGGGTGGGGTGCGCCGGGTTGCTGGGCACGGTGCTGCTGGCCCGGCTGGCGCACTACCCGTCGGTGTCGGAGAGCGTGCAGGACCTGCTCACCGGTCACTTCGCCCGCCCCGACCGGGAGCGGCCGTGGGCGGAGTTCCTCCAGTTGCAGGGGAACTTCTGGACGGAGTGGCTGCGGCGGCAGCTGTGGGAGCCGGTGTTCGTCGCGTTCCTGGCGGCCGGTGTACTGGGGGCGCGGCGGCGGCCGGCGTTCGGCGCGTTCCTGGTCGCCGCCGCCTGCACGGGGTTCCTCAACCAGGCCGGGCATCCGGACATCGGCATCTGGGGCGACCGGCTGATCACGCTGGCCTGGCTGCTGCCGGTGCTGGGCGTGCCGCTGCTGCTGGAGCCGGCGGTGCGGCGGGCGGTGGTGCCGGCGCAGGGGGCTCCGGTGGAGCCGGCGCGCTGACCGCCGGGGTCATCCGATGAGGTGAGGCGAGGTCATGCCGTCGACCTCGCCGGGAACATACGGCAAATGCCCGAGACGCTCCCCTCCCCCGCCGTCCGATGAGCTCCCCGGTCCTCGTCCGGCCGGCCGTGCGCGGCGCCACGGCGCTGCGCGGCGGCGGGGCCTGGCGCCCCACCCCGTACCAGTTCTTCGGCTTCCTGTTCTGGCTGGTGATGTCGCTGGCGTACTGGAGGGTGCCGCTGTGCTGCGACGCCGGGCAGCACGCGGCGGTCGTCGAGCGGCTCAGGGAGGACCTGCTGGAGCCCCGGCACCCGACGGCGGACCTGCCGGGGGCGGGCAGCCCCTACTACTCGCCGTTCGCGCTCGCGCAGGGCGCGTTCGCCCGGCTGACCGGGCTGGGCGGCTGGGAGGTGCTGCGGCTCACCGGGCCGCTGAACCTGCTGGTGCTGCTCACCGGGACCGGCCGCTTCGTGCGGGTGCTGACCCCGCGCCCCTGGGCGCCGGTGCTGGCGCTCGGCGCGATGACGCTGTTGTGGGGGGTGGAACGGGCCTGGTGGAGCGGCTACCTGAACCTGATGTCGATGACGGGCAACCTGGCCTATCCGTCGGCGTGCGCGATCGGGCTCGCCTTCTGGGCGTGGGCGCTGACGGGGGCGCGGGCGCGGGGCGCGGGGGCCGTGCGGTACGTGGGGCCGAGCGGGCTGCGCCCGGTGTCCGGGTACGCGGCGCTGGGCGCGCTGTACGGGCTGATCCTGCTGGTGCACCCGATCACGGCGGTCGCGGCGGTGCTGGGGGCGGTGGCGCTGGTCGCGGGACGGCAGCGGCGGTGGGGTCCGGCGGTCGCCGGGCGGTGGGCGCTGACGGGGGCGGTGGCGCTGCTGACGGCCGCGGTCTGGCCGTACTTCGACGTGTTCGCGCTGGCCGGGGACGACAGCGTGGACGCGATGCACCGGCGGCTGTACCTGGACCTCGGCGGGCAGTTCGGGCTGGCGCTGCTCGGGCTGCCGGCGCTGTGGCTGCGGGCGCGGCGCGCCTCGTGGCGCGACCCGCTGGTGCTGATGTTCGTCCTGGACTGCCTGGTGGTGGCGTACGGCTGGGTCAGCGGCCACTACACCTACGGCAGGATCCTCGGGCTGACGCTGGTGCCGTTGCAGTGCGCGCTGGCGGTGGAGCTGGCGGCGCCCCGGCCGTGGCTGGCGGGGCGGAGGCTGCTGGGCGGCGCCGCCGCGGCGGGGGCCTGCGCCGCGTTCCTGACCGTGCACGCCGGGGCGGTGGTGCCGGCGGGCTTCGAGCGGCCGCCGGACTGGCCGTCGTACGCGTGGGCCGCGCGGTACGTCGGGCCGGGCGAGGTCGTGATCACCGACGGCTACCACGCCGTCCACGCGATCGCCGGGTACGGGCCGAACCTCGCCGCGCCGGCCTGGCCGGACGCCTCGCTGGACGAGGGGGAGCGGCTGCGGCGGCTGGCCGACGTGCGCGCGTACCTCGACCCCGGTTCGACCCGCGCCGGGCGGGCCGCGGTCGTCCGCCGGTACCACGCGCGCTGGCTGCTGCTGACGCCCTCACAGCGGGTGCCCGAGGAGGCGGTGGTGGTGGCGTGGAGCCGGCGGACGGGGGAGGTGCTGGCGCGGGTCGGCGGGTGAGCGCCGGGACTACTCGATGACGAGGTCGACCGCGATGTTGCCGCGGGTGGCGTTGGAGTAGGGGCAGACCTGGTGGGCCTGCTCGACCAGCTTGCGGCCGGTCTCCTCCTCGATGCCCTCGGGCAGCTCGACGCGCAGGGTCACCGCGAGCGCGAAGCCCTCGCCCTGCTTGCCGATGCCGACCTCGGCGGTCACCGCGGCGTCGCTGACGTCGACCTTCGCCGCCCGGCCGACCACGCCGAGGGCGCTGCCGAAGCAGGCCGCGTAACCGGCGGCGAAGAGCTGCTCGGGGTTGGTGCCCTGGCCGTTGCCGCCGAGCTCCACGGGGGCGCTCAGGGCGAGGTCCAGCTTGCCGTCGGAGGTGACGGCGCGGCCCTCGCGGCCGTGGGTGGCGGTGGCGACAGCGGTGTAGAGCGCGTCCATGGAAAGGACCTTCCCTCTCGAGTCGTGGCTCGGCCGGGCCCCGTGGTGGGTCCGGCCGCCGTACGACCACAAGTAGAGCACGCAATTGAATTGCGCGCAACCAAATTGCCCGCGAGAGCTACCCTGGAGGCATGACAGCCACTCCGAGCCCCCTCCCCGCGACGGCCCCGCTGCCGGGCGCCGCGGACGACTGGCTCCGCCTCGACCAGCAGATCTGCTTCAACCTGAACGCCGCCTCCCGCGCCTTCAACGGCGTCTACCGGGTGGTCCTCAAGGACCTCGGGCTCACCTATCCGCAGTACCTGGTCATGCTGGTGCTGTGGGAGCACGGCACGCTGCCCGTGAAGCGGCTCGGCGAGCATCTGCGCCTGGACTCCGGCACCCTGTCCCCGCTGCTCAAGCGGCTGGAGACGGCCGGCCTGGTGCGCCGGGAGCGCAGTGCGCGCGACGAGCGGTCGGTGGAGGTCCGGCCCACCGAGGAGGGCGCCGCGCTGCGGCGGCGGGCCCTGGAGGTGCCGCGCCGGATCATGGCCGCGACCGGCTTCGACCTCGACGAGATCCGCGACCTGAGCACCCGCCTCCACCGGCTCACCGCGGCACTGGACACGGCGGTGGCGGACGGCGCGTGACGGCGCCCGAGGTGCGCCGCGCGCGCCGGGCGTCCTCAATGGAGGCAGGAGCACCCCCGTGACGCGCCCGAGGACGCCATGCAGCCCTCTCAGCCCCAGGCCGCCGTCGTCGTCATCGGCCACGACGACGCCGCCCACGTGACCGACGCCGTGCGCTCGGCGCTCGGGCAGGGCGACGCCGTACGGGAGGTCGTCGCCGTCGACGACTGCTCGACGGACGGCAGCGCGGACCTGCTGGACCGGCTCGCCGAGGACGAACCGCGGCTGCGGGTGCTCCGGCGCCCCGTCAACAGCGGCGGCTGCGGCACCCCGCGCAACACCGGGCTCGCCGCGGTGACCTCGCCGTACGTGATGTTCCTGGACAGCGACGACGTGCTGCCGCCCGGCGCGGTGGACGCGCTGCTCACGGCCGCGACAGAGGCGGACGCCCAGGTCGCGGGCGGTCTGTGCGTGCGCCGCGAGCTGCCGTCGGGGCGCGAGGCGCCGTGGGAGCCGGCCCTGTACGCCGCGCCCGCCGTGCTCGCCCGTCCGGCGCTGCGCCCGCGCCTGGTCCACGACACGCTGTGCGTCAACAAGCTCTACGCCACGGCCTTCCTGCGCGCGCACGGCATCCGCTTCCCCGACGGCCGGTTCCCCTACGAGGACCTCGTGTTCACCGCGCGGGTGTGGGCCGCCGCCCCGCGCGTCGCGCTGGTCCCGGACCGGGTGTACGTCTGGCACGTCCGCCGGTCCGCGCGCCGGCTGTCCATCTCGCTGGACCGCGCGGGCGTCGACAACTGGCGGGCCCGCACGCACGCGTGCCGCACCGCCCACGGGATCCTGCTGGCCGCCGGGCAGAAACGGCTGGCGCGCCGGGCGCGGGCCAAGTTCCTCGACCACGACCTGCGCATGTACGCCCGCGAACTGCCGCTGCACGACGAGGAGTACCGGCGGGAGTGGTGGGCGCACACGCGGGCGTTCCTCGCGGAGTACGACGCCGCCGACTGGACCCGCGACCCCGTGGCGCCGGGCCGGCTGATCGGGCGGGTCGTGCTGGCCTCCGCCGAGCCGTGCGACCTGCCCCGGCTGCGGGAGCTGGCGGCCCGGCCGGCCCGGCTGTGCCCGCCCCACCCCCGCGCGGCGGACGGCGCGCCCTGCTGGTCGGCCGCCCTGCCCGGGATCACCCTGGAGCCCCTGCTGACCCGCCCCGTGCACCTCCTCCCGCTCGCCGTGGACGCGGAACTGCGCCCCCACGCGCACGGTCCGCGGCTGCGGGTGCGCCTGCACGAGCTGTACGGCCGGGTGGCGCGGGCGGGGCCCTGGTCGGTGGAGACGGAGTGGCGCCACCGGGACCGAGCCGGCGCCCGGGTCCGCCGCACGGTGCCGCTGCGGCCGGCCGCCGACGGCACCTGGGTCGCGGAGACGACCGTACGGCCGGACCGGCTGGCCACGCTCGGCACGGGCGCCTGGGACCTGCGGCTGCGGGTGCGCTTCCGGGACGGCTCCAGCCGCCGGGTGGCGGCGCACGCGCTCGCCGGGCCGGGTCTGCTGCGCCGCCGCGTGCTGCCGAGCCCCTGGCACGGCGTGGTGCTGGTGCGGCCGTACGCCACGCACTCGGGCGCGCTGGCCCTGCGCGTGGCGGCCGGGTTCCGCGGAGTCGTGCCGGTGCTGCGCGGAAGGCTCCGGCGCCTGCTTCACTAGGGGCCGGCCTTTCCGGGAGCGGACGGGCACGGGCCAACGACGAGGGGACTGCCGTTCATGACCTGGTTGATCACCGGTGGCGCCGGCTACATCGGGGCGCACGTCGTACGGGCGATGACCGGGGCGGGCGAACGGGCGGTGGTGTACGACGACCTGTCCACCGGCCTCGCCGACCGGGTGCCGGACGGGGTGCCGCTGGTGGTCGGCTCGACCCTGGACGGCGAGCGGGTCGCGCGCGCCCTCGCGGAGCACGGGGTCACCGGGGTCGTCCACCTCGCGGCGAGGAAGCAGGTCGCCGAGTCGGTCTCCCTCCCCCTGTACTACTACCGGGAGAACGTCGAGGGCCTGCGCGTCCTGCTGGACGCGGTGACGTCGGCCGGGGTCCGCTCCTTCGTCCTCTCCTCCTCGGCGGCGGTGTACGGCACGCCGGACGTGGACCTCGTGACGGAGGAGACCCCGTGCCTGCCCCTGTCGCCGTACGGCGAGACCAAGCTGGCCGGCGAGTGGCTGGTCCGCGCGGCCGGCAGGGCGGCCGGACTCTCCACGGCCTGCCTGCGCTACTTCAACGTGGCCGGCGCCGCCCGCCCGGACCTCGCCGACACGGGCGTCTCCAACCTGATCCCCATGATCTTCGAGAAGCTGACCGCCGGCCTGCCCCCGCACGTGTTCGGCGACGACTACCCGACCCCCGACGGCACCTGTGTCCGCGACTACGTCCACGTCGTCGACCTGGCCGAGGCCCACGTGGCGGCGGCCCGCGCGCTGCACTCCGCGCCCGGCCGGGACCTCACCCTCAACATCGGCCGCGGCGAGGGCGTCTCCGTGCGGGAGGTGATCGACCGCGTCAACGCCCTCACCGGCCACGACCGCCCGCCCACGGTCTCTCCCCGCCGCCCCGGCGACCCGGCCCGCGTCGTCGCCTCCGTCGACCGCGCGGCCACGGAGCTGGGCTGGAAGGCCCGTCGCGGCATCGACGACATGATCACCTCGGCCTGGGCCGGCCGACTGCGCCCGCACCCGCCGGCGCCCCGCGCCTGATGCCCACCCGCACCGAACGCGCCCTGGGCGCCGTCATCGGCTCCGCCGTGGGCGACGCCCTGGGCGCGCCCTTCGAGTTCGGCCCGGAGGGCGCCTTCTCGGCCCGCTTCCCGACGCCGGGGCTCGGCGGCGAGATGTGCGGGGGCGGCGGCTGGGACCCGGGCGAGGCGACGGACGACACACAGATGGCGGTGCTGGTCGCCGAGTCGCTGCTGGAGCACGGCGGCCTCGACCTCCCCGACGTCTTCCGCCGCTTCCAGCGGTGGGCCGCCGCGGATCCGAAGGACATAGGCCTGCAGACGGAGGCCGTACTGACCGGCGGCGACCCCTGGGACCTGGCCGCCGCACTGCACTTCCAAACCAGTCAGCGGGCGGCCGGAAACGGTGCGCTGATGCGGGCCGCCCCCTCCGCCGTGTACTTCGCGCACCTCGGCCGGGACGCCACCATGGACGCCGCCCGCCGCCTGTCCGCCCTCACCCACGGCGACCGGGCGGCGTGGGAGGGCACGGCCGTCCTCCACGCACTGATCCGCACCGCTCTGGCCGGCGACGACCCCGTGGCCGCCGTGCCCGAGACCCTCCGCGCGGTGCACCCGGACCACCACGACCGCTACGCCACCGTCCTCGCCCCCGACTGGCACCCGGACCGGGCCACGGAGTTCAACGGCGCCGTCTGGCCCTGCCTGGCCTCCGCCGTCTGGGCGGTGCGCACCACGACCGGCTACGAGGAGGCCGTCCGCGCGGCGCTCGACCTGGGCGGCGACACCGACACGGTGGCGGCGGTGACCGGCGGCCTGGCGGGAGCGGTGTACGGCGTCGGCGCCGTCCCCGCCCGCTGGACCGAGCCGCTGCACGTACCCCTGCCGGGCTTCGCGGGGCGCGTGCTGCGGGTGGCGGACCTGACCGTCCTCGCCCGGCGGCTGTGCCGCTGAGCCCGTGGCGCCCCGGCCGGAACGGCCTGTCCGCACGACCGCCGGGCTTCCCCGTGACTCCGGTCCGCCACAGCCGGCTCGCCCCGCTCGCGCAGCCGGACGCGCTTCGGCGGACGGGGGACGACGATGCCCCCCGGGAGGGCCCGCCCGGAGCCGGACCGCTCGCGGGCCGGGGCGTCCAGTGTGCCGGTCTGCCGGTCTGCCGGTCTGCCGGTCTGCCGGTCTGCCGGTCTGCCGGTGACGACGATGCCCCCCGGGAGGGCCCGCCCGGGGCCGGACCGCTCGCGGGCCGGGCCGTCCGGTGTCCGGTGCGGCCGGAACCCGGGCGTGCCGGCGCCCCGGCTGCCGCGGACGGCCCGTCCGGCGTCGGCGGGGGCGACCGCGTCACGGCCGGCGTCCTCGCGGCCGGCGCCGACGGCGCCCGCCCGTCACAGCGCCTTCAGCGCCTCCGTCGTCGCCCGGGTCAGGGCCTCCAGGTAGCCCTTCGGCGGCTTCGGGCCGCGGATGACCACCGAGCGCCAGTACAGCGGGCCCGAGATCAGGTCGAGGGCCAGGGCGTGGTCGGCGCCGGGGCGGAGTTCGCCGCGTTCCTGCGCCGCCGTGACGATGCCGCGGGCGACGGAATCCTGGCCCTCGCGCAGCGCCTTCTGCAGGGCCTCGGCGATGTCCGGGTTGCGGGCCGCCTCGGCCTGGAGGTCGGGGAGGATCTGGGAGGCGACGGGGTGGCGCAGGGCGCGGGAGGTGACCTCGTACAGCAGCCGCAGGTCGCCCTCCAGGGAGCCGGTGTCCGGCGCGGGCAGGCCCTGGACGGCGATCGCGGAGACCAGGTCGAGGACCAGGTGCAGTTTGGAGCGCCAGCGGCGGTACACCGCGGTCTTGCCGACGCCCGCGCGGCGCGCGATCCCCTCGATCGACATCCGCGCGTAGCCGGCCGCCGCCAGTTCCTCGAAGACGGCCGCCCGGATGGCCTCCGTCACGTCCTCGCGCAGTACGGCGGCCCCGGCGGGGGCCCTGCGGCGCGGACGCGGCTGGGGCTCGTCGGAGTTCGTCGTCATGCGGACAGCATAGGCCGCCACCGTCACGACGAAACGGTTGCGTTCCGACGTTCTTTCGACTTACGCTCCCGTTGCGACGATACGGTCCCGTCCCGACGTGGGAAGTCGCACGACGTCGTGAGAACCCGTTGCCACCCCTCCCCCCTAGCGAAAGCAGCGGATGTGAGTCAGGTCCTCCACACACCGCCCCCCTCCTCGGCCGCCCCGCCCCCGGCCGGGGAAGACCTCGCGGCCCTCGCCGCCCGGCACGGCCTCACGGTCAGCGGTGCCCGGCCGTCCCTCGTCGAGTACGTCCGTCAGCTCTGGGACCGGCGGCACTTCATCCTCGCCTTCTCCCGGGCGAAGC
>NZ_LGCN01000208.1 GCF_001279005.1 Streptomyces caelestis | reverse complement strand
CGTCCTCCCCGACCGCCCCCCGCCCCCCGGCTCCCTCCACCCCGACCGCGTCACCCTCCGGCTCCGACCCCGACCCCGTGCGCCCCGTCCTCCCGGCGAAGCCGGTGGCGCCCCGTCCCGTGGTGCGGTCCGTGGTGGGGGAGGGGGACGTGGTGGGGCGGGCGTGTCCTGCCTGCGGTACGGCCAACCGGCCCGAGCGCCGGTTCTGCCGGCGTTGTGCGGCCGAGCTGCGGCCCGCAGAGAAGCCCGCCCCGCCGCCGTGGTGGCGGACGGTGTGGCCGTTTCGGCGCCGGAGGCGGGCCGGTTCGGGCTCGGTGTTCCGGTTCTCCGTGATCCTGGCCGTGGTGCTGGCGCTGTGCGCGGCCGGTTTCCTGCTGCTGCCCGCCGGACGGGCCCTGATCGAGGACGCCCGGGACAAACTGGGCGAGGCCACCCCCGTGACCCCGGTGGACGTCGAGGCGAGCGGCGCGGTGCCCGGACATCCGGCGACGGACACCACGGACGGGCTGAACAACCGTTACTGGGGCGCGCCCGGTCCGGGGGCCTCGGTGACCTACACCTTCCGCGAGCCGTTCCGCCTGGTCGACCTGATCATCACCAACGGGGCGTCCAGGTCCCCCGAGGAGTACGCCCGCCAGGCACGCGCGCTCCGGGTGGACATGGAGGTGACGGCAGAGGACGGCACGAAGCACCGCAAGGAGATCGCCCTCGGCGACAAGCCGGGCCCGCAGACGATCCCCACCGGCATCAGCGACGCGAAGACGGTACGGCTGGTGCTGCGCTCACCCGCCGGCCTGGCCCCGGGGCGTCACCTGGCCCTGGCGGAGGTGGAGTTCTTCCGGCGGAGCTGACGGCGCGCCGCCCTGCCGCCGTCGCACGGGCGGCCCCGGGAGGCGGCCGCGGCGACGCCGGGGCCGCCCCTCCTCGCCGGAGGGGAGGCGCCAAGGCAACGGCCGGGGCCGCCACCCCCCACAGGAGAGGCCCCGGCCGTCGCGCGGCACGGGCCGCGCGGCGACCCGTACTTCCTACAGCGCCGCGCGTGCGTTTTCTGTCACACCCTCCTGTGTCACGGGTTAGTTGCATCTTGGGCGGACGTGGACGGGGAGAGGATTCAGGCCGTAACGTGCCATTCGCGCCAGGCCGCGACGGACACATGACCACGAACCGCCCGCGGCCTTGACGCCGCAACCACTGATCGAGCAACCACGACGGCGAGCAACCCGGTCCGCGAGAGCGGCGCCGGCTGAGGCGCAGAAGGGCGCGCGCGTGTGCTGGGGGACGACGCGGAGCTGACCGCCGCGGTGCGCGCGGCGCAGGACGGGGACGAGAGCGCGTTCCGGACTGTGTACCGCGCCGTGCACCCGCGGCTGCTGGGATACGTACGGACACTGGTCGGCGAGCCCGACGCCGAGGACGTGACGTCCGAGGCGTGGTTGCAGATCGCCCGTGACCTGGAGCGCTTCACCGGGGACGCGGACCGGTTCCGCGGCTGGGCCGCCCGCATCGCCCGCAACCGCGCGCTGGACCACATCCGCATGCGCGGACGCCGCCCCGCGATCGGGGGCGACGACACCGAGCTCGCCGGGCGGGCCGCGGAGTCCGACACGGCCGGCGAGGCCATCGAGGCGATGGCCACCGACGGCGCGTTCTCCCTCATATCCCGGCTGCCGCAGGACCAGGCCGAGGCCGTCGTCCTGCGCGTGGTCGTGGGTCTCGACGCCAAGTCGGCCGCCGAGACCCTGGGCAAACGACCGGGTGCCGTGCGGACGGCCGCGCACCGGGGTCTGAAGCGCCTGGCCGAGCTGATCGGCGGCGATCCGGAAGCCCAACCGGAATCCGCCGGGGTGCTCGACGCCCTTCCTCCCCAGAGAGAACCACGCCGTCGTACGGTGACGTCCGCGAGTGTGACGCAGATGCGAACGCGGACGCAGAAGGACATGTGATGGCCGACGAGCAGCACAGGTGGCTGGACCGCGGGACCGCGGAGCGCTTACTGGGCGGAGAGCCCCCGGAAACCACCGATCCCGTCGCCCGTGACCAGGCCCGACGGCTCGCCGGAACACTGCGCGCGCTCTCCGCGCCACCCCCTCCGGACGACGGGGAACTCCCCGGGGAGGCGGCCGCCCTGGCCGCCTTCCGCATGTCGCGGGAGAAACGGGAGGAGCGGGCCGAGGCGGCCCACGGTACGGGCCGGCCGGACGGAACGCACCCCTCCGACATCGGAACGATCCGTATCGGCGCCCCGCGCGGTGATCGTTCCGGAACCGCGGACGGACCCCGGCGGGGACGTTCCCTGCACCTCGGGCTGGCCGCCGCGCTGGTCGCCGGCGTGGCCGGGGGCGCCGCGGTGCTGGCCGCAACCGGGGTCCTGTCCCCGCCCGACGGCCCCCGGTCCGACCCGGCCGCCTCCGTCACGGCCACCGGCACGCGTCCCGAACGCCCCCTGGTCTCCCCTCCGCCGAAGGGCGCCGCTCCGGGCGGAGCCGTGCCCGGGGACCGGCACTCCGGGAGTGCCCCCGGTACGGCCGGGGGCGGCGCGGGCGCCGCCGGGGACGCCGACGGGCCCCGTGCGCCGGGGGAGTCCGACGTGGACACCGGTGACGGCGCGGTCCGTTCCGGACGCGGCGGGAAGCAGATCGCCGCGGCCTGCCGCGCGTGGCGCGACGGCAGGGCGCTGAGCGGCGAACGCGAGCACCTCCTCGAGGACGCGGCGGGCGGCCCCTCCCGGGTCGGCCCGTACTGCGAGGACGTGCTGTCCACGCCGGCCGCCTCCGGCGCGTCCGGTACGACCGGCACCGGCGGGGAAGCCCACGAGAGCAACGGCAACGGGAAGGCCAACGGCCAGGGGCGGGGCCAAGGGCAGGGGCAGGGCCAGGGCCAGGGCCAGGACAACGGTGTCGACAACGGGAACGGCGGCAACAGCGCCAAGAAGAGCGGCAACGGCAACGGCGGGAACAACGGCAACGGCGGCAAGAAGAACCCCTGACGCCACCGCCCTGACCTGCGTTTTTGTTGATCGCTGACGTTTCCTCCCCGCCAGGTGTGACACTTTCGGCCCTCGTGGCGCAGTAAAGAGTGAGCCGACTGGTCATCGGCTGTCGCACGGAGCCGGGGTTCCCCCCGTACCCACGGCTCGTGCATCTCGGCGCGGGCGGGACACGTTCCCCCGGTCCCGCCCGCGCCCCGTCTCACCAGTGCACGACGACCTTGTCGCCGCTGCGCACCTGCCCGTACAACAGGGCGATGGCCTCCTCGTCCCGCACGTTGACGCAACCGTGCGAGGAACCGGCGTATCCCCGCGCGGCGAAGTCGGCCGAGAAGTGCACGGCCTGGCCGCCGCTGAAGAACATGGCGTACGGCATGGGGGAGTCGTAGAGCGTGGACACGTGGTGCCGGGACTTCCAGTAGACGTGGAAGACGCCCTCACGCGTCGGCGTGTACTCGGAACCGAAGCGCACCGGCATCGTCGACACCGTCCGCCCGTCGATCATCCAGCGCAGGGTGCGGCTCGACTTGCTGATGCACAGCGCGCGGCCGGTCGTGCAGCGAGGGTCGGGCGCGTCGGCCGGCTGGCCGCCCATCAGGTACAGCTCCCACCTGCCCGGTTCGTGCGTCATGGCGAGCAGCCGCTGCCAGGTGACGGAGTCGGTCACCCCCGTCCTCGGCAGTCCGCGCCTGCCCTGGAAGCCCCGGACCGCCTTCGCCGTCAGGTCGTCGTACGTCCCCGTGGGCCCGTGGAAGATCCAGGCGACCTGCCGCAGCCGGGCCTGGAGTTCGCGTACGTCGCGCCCGGAGTCGCCGGGGGACCACAGCACGCGCGGTGCCGGGGAACCGGGACGGGCGGACTTCCCGCCACCGTCCGGAGCCCGTGATCCCGGCTCCGGCTCCGGCGCCGACGCGGAGGGCGTCCGGCCCGGCACCTCGATGCGCACCGGCGACCCGCCCTCCCCGGCGGGCCGCACCGTGCAGCCAGCCGCACACGCCGTCAGGGCGGCCAGCGCCGCGAGACCCGCGATCCCCTTCCTCCCCATGCCCCTCCTCCGCACAGCAGCCCCCCGTCGTCCCGCCCACCGGCCGCGCCCGGCCGTCACCTGAGATGTTCCCCGGAGATGACCACCGGCGAGCAAGGGGGCATGGTGGTGAGTGACCGGAAGACGACCGCCGAGGTGGTGCTGTGAGCGGGGTCCCACCGAGGCTGTGAGGAAGGTCCCAGGGTGCGCCCCTCCACCGGGCCGCACGCGCACCGCTACAGTCCGTCGAAGGGTCGGCCTGTACCGCCGGGTGACGGACGGGTACCGGGCGAGCAAGTCGAGCAACGCCGCTCAGCGGGAGGCATCACACCATGGCGCGCGAGTCGGGCAGTGCCCGGACCACCGAGAGTGGACTGCCCATCGAACCGGTCTACGGGCCGCAGGCCCTTCAGGGCTGGGACCCGGCCGGGAAGCTGGGCGAGCCGGGGGCGTACCCCTTCACGCGGGGCGTGTACCCGACGATGTACACCGGCCGGCCCTGGACGATGCGCCAGTACGCCGGGTTCGGCACGGCGACGGAGTCCAACGCCCGTTACCAGCAGCTGATCGCCAACGGCACGATGGGCCTGTCGGTCGCCTTCGACCTGCCCACCCAGATGGGCCACGACTCCGACGCCCCGATCGCGCACGGCGAGGTCGGCAAGGTGGGCGTCGCCATCGACTCGATCGACGACATGCGGGTGCTGTTCGGCGGGATCCCGCTGGACAAGGTCTCCACGTCGATGACGATCAACGCCCCCGCCGCCCTGCTGCTGCTCCTCTACCAACTGGTCGCCGAGGAGCAGGGCGTCCCGGCCGACAGGCTCACCGGCACGATCCAGAACGACGTGCTGAAGGAGTACATCGCGCGGGGCACGTACATCTTCCCGCCCAAGCCCTCGCTCCGCCTGATCGCCGACATCTTCAAGTACTGCAGGGCCGAGATCCCCAAGTGGAACACGATCTCGATCTCCGGCTACCACATGGCCGAGGCGGGCGCCTCACCCGCGCAGGAGATCGCGTTCACCCTCGCGGACGGCATCGAGTACGTGCGCACGGCGGTCGCGGCCGGCATGGACGTCGACGACTTCGCCCCGCGCCTGTCGTTCTTCTTCGTGGCCCGCACCACGATCCTGGAGGAGGTCGCCAAGTTCCGCGCGGCCCGCAGGATCTGGGCGCGGGTGATGAAGGAGGAGTTCGGCGCCAAGAACCCCAAGTCGCTGATGCTGCGCTTCCACACGCAGACGGCCGGGGTGCAGCTGACGGCCCAGCAGCCCGAGGTGAACCTGGTCCGCGTCGCCGTCCAGGGCCTGGGCGCGGTGCTCGGCGGCACCCAGTCGCTGCACACCAACTCCTTCGACGAGGCCATCGCGCTGCCGACCGACAAGTCCGCCCGCCTCGCCCTGCGCACCCAGCAGGTCCTCGCCTACGAGACGGACGTGACGGCGACGGTCGACCCGTTCGCCGGCTCCTACGTCATCGAGAAGATGACCGACGACGTCGAGGCGGCAGCGCTGGAGCTGATGGGCAAGGTCGAGGACCTCGGCGGCGCGGTCAACGCCATCGAGCACGGCTTCCAGAAGAACGAGATCGAGCGCTCCGCCTACCGCATCGCCCAGGAGACCGACTCCGGCGAGCGCGTCGTGGTCGGCGTCAACCGCTTCCAGCTCGACGAGGAGGAGCCCTACGAGCCGCTCCGCGTCGACCCCGCCATCGAGGCCCAGCAGGCCGAACGCCTGGCCAGGCTCCGCGCGGAGCGTGACCAGCGGGCGGTCGACTCGGCGCTGGCCGCCCTGAGGAAGGCCGCCGAGGGCGAGGACAACGTCCTCTACCCGATGAAGGACGCCCTGAAGGCGCGGGCGACGGTGGGCGAGGTGTGCAACGCGCTGCGCGAGGTCTGGGGGACGTACGTGCCGTCGGACGCCTTCTGACCTGGTCGGTTACTCCGTATGAGTGATCATGGGCGGAAGCCGTCCGTCCCCGGTTGCTCTCGTGGAGAGTGGGCCCCGAACGTCTTCCGGATGGTCGTCGAGATCACGTCGTCCAACTGGTCCGACGGTCTCGGCCCCAAGGTCGAGTGCTACGCCCAGGCGGGCATCCCCGCCTACCTGGTCGTGGACCGCAAGCACGACGAGGTCCTGCTCCACACCGATCCGGTCGACGGCGCGTACCCCGCCCCCCAGCGCTTCAAGCGGGGTCAGGACATGACCGTCCCGGAGTCGGTCGGCGTGCGTGTCGAGATCCCGGCGGACTCCCTCCTCGACGGCTGAAACCCCGTGGACGGAGTGCCGCACTCCCGTGCGACACTCCCCCCATGTTCGGCGTCATCGACCTCCCCACCTACCTGGCGGGACTGATCCTCATCGTCCTGCTGCCCGGTCCCAACTCCCTCTACGTCCTCTCCGTCGCCGCCCGCAAGGGCGTCCGCACCGGCTACGCGGCGGCGGCCGGTGTCTTCACCGGGGACGCCGTCCTGATGACGCTGGCGGCGCTCGGCGCGGCCTCGGTGCTCAGTACGACACCGGTGCTGTTCCTGGTGGTGAAGTACGCCGGCGCCGGATACCTGGCGTGGATGGCGTACGGCATGCTGCGTTCGGCGTGGAGCATGTGGAAGGAGCGGGGCGGGCCGGCACCGGCCGAGCCGGCCGACGCGGCGCCGTCCGCGGAGGAGCACCCCTACCGCCGCGCCCTGGTGGTGTCGCTGCTCAACCCGAAGGCGATCCTCTTCCTGATCTCCTTCTTCGTGCAGTTCGTCGACCCCGGTTACGCCTATCCCGCGCTGTCCTTCGTCGTCCTCGGCGCCCTGCTCCAGACGGCCAGCTTCCTGTACCTGTCGCTGCTGATCTTCGGCGGCACCCGCCTGGCCGACGCGTTCCGGCGCAGGCGGCGGCTGGCGGCCGGCGCCACCTCGGCGGCCGGCGCCCTGTTCCTGGGCTTCGCGGCGAAGCTGTCGCTGGCGAGCGCTTGAGGGTCAGCGCCCGCCGAACCGGGCCAGGTACTCCGGGAGCCCGGCCGGCGTGTCCCCGGCCCAGCCCACGTAGCCGTCCGGGCGGACGAGGAACAGTCCCGTCCCGTAGGTCCGGTGCGCCGGACCGTGCACCAGGCGTACGGCGGCGGGCGGCGCGGGGACGGAGGCGCCCAGCGCCAGCAGGGTCCAGTGCGGTCCCCGGAACGCGTCGAAGAGCCGTACGCCGCTCACCGTGGCGTCCGGCGCCCGGTCGCCCGCGCGCACCGGGCCGGGCGCCGTCCGCGTCTCCGCGGTGAGCGTCGAACCGGGGTAGCCGAGCCCCAGTTGCCGGGTGGCCCCGCCCCGCCGGGTCTCCCCCCGGTGGACGCTGGTGGACAGGTCCAGCATCCGCGCGGCGATCGGGCGCCGCTCCTCCTCGTACGTGTCCAGCAGCGACGCCTGCGCCCCGTCGCCCAGCACCGCGGCCAGCTTCCAGCCCAGGTTGTAGGCGTCCTGGACGCTGGTGTTGAGGCCCTGGCCGCCGGCCGGGGAGTGCACGTGCGCCGCGTCGCCGGCGAGGAGGACCCGGCCCGCGCGGAACCGGTCGGCGAGCGCGACCCGCGGGCGGAACTCCGAGGCCCAGCGGACCTCCGTGACGTCCTCGGCGGCAAGGTGCGAACGGGCGGCGACGACCCGCCGTACGCCCTCCAGGGAGAGGTCCACCTCGGTGCCCGCCGCGAACCGGGCGACCAGCTGGAAGTCCTTTGTCCCGGCCAGCGGGCAGACGGCCAGGAGGTCCTCGGCCCCCTCGCCCTGCGGGAAGAAGTGCCAGTTGTCCCGGTCCAGGCCGGTGATCCGCACGTCCGCCACCAGGGTGGGGAGCGGGTCCACCTCCTCCCCGGTCATGCCGACGCCGACCGCCCGGCGCACCACGGACCGGCCGCCGTCCGCCGCGACGAGGTACCGGGCGCGCACCGGCCCGCCGGAGGCGAAGCGCGCGGTCACCCCGTCCCCGTCCTGGGTCACGCCGGTGACCTCCCGGCCGAAGGCCACCTCGCCGCCGAGCTCCTCCAGGCGCTCCAGCAGGATCCGCTGGGTGCGCCACTGCGGGACCATCCAGGGCTCGTCGTACGGCGAGTCCTCGGTCGGCCCGGCCCGGTCGGCGATGTGGTGCTCGCCGAGCCGCTCGCCGTTCCGCCAGATCATCCCCACCGGGTAGCCGCCGCCCGCCGCGTGGATCGCCTCCAGCACGCCCAGGTCGTCGAAGACCTCCATGGTGCGCGGCTGGAGCCCCTTGCCGCGCGAGCCGGGGAACAGCTCGTCCCCCCGCTCCACCACCAGCGCGGCGATCCCGCGCCGGGCCAGGTCGATGCCGAGGGCGAGGCCGGTCGGTCCGGCGCCCACGACCAGCACATCGGTGTCGCTCATGACCACTCTCCTTAACGTTGTTAAGTGACCTGCTCCGCGAGCGTCCCCCTAACGGTGTTAAGTTGTCAAGCGTGAGTTCGGAACGACGCGCCCCCCTGGACCGCCGACGGGTCGCCGACACGGCGCTGAGACTGCTGAACGAGGTCGGCCTGGACGGCCTGACGCTGCGCGCGATCGCCGGGGAACTGGACGTCAAGGCGCCCGCCCTCTACTGGCACTTCAAGGACAAGCAGGCGCTGCTCGACGAGATGGCGACGGAGATGATGCGGCGCATGAGCGCCGACCTGACCGCCCGTCCGGCCGGCGACTGGCGGGAGACGCTCCGCCTGATGATGGGCGGCCTGCGCGAGCACCTCCTCGGCTACCGCGACGGCGCCAAGGTCTACGCGGGAACCCGCTTCACCGACCTGTCGTACGCCGAACCGATGGAGGCGAGCCTGCGGGTGCTCACCGACGCGGGGTTCACCCCGGCCGCCGCCGCCCGCGCCTGGTTCACGGCGTACAGCTACACCATCGGCTACGTCATCGAGGAGCAGGCGATGGGGCCCGACCCCGCCACCGGGGCCGAGGGCTACGACCTGGACGCCCGCGGCGAGCGCCTGGCCGCCCAGCCGCTCGCCGCGCAGGCCGGGTACGAGATGTTCCAGGACCACCGGGCCGGCTTCGAGGCGGGACTCGACGCGGTCGTCGAAGGCATCGCCCACACCCTCCGAGGCCGCTGACGGCGCCGCGCGCCACCGGGGCCCGTCGCGCGGCGCCGGGGCGACCCGGGGACGGCCCGTCGCGCACGGGTGACAGGACGCCGTTCTCCGTCACGACGGGCGCCCGGCCGGCTCGCCGGGCACCCGTCGTGGCGTCGCCGGGCGAGGCCGCCGCCCCGGACGCTCCGCGACCGGCGCTCAGCGCCGCCCGGACAGTGCCGCCCGCAGCCTCGGAGTCAGCGGCTTCTCGACACCACGGTGCAGCAGCCAGGCGAGGAGCAGCATCGAGGCGACCGTGAGCGCGAAGGTCTCCGCCGAGGCCAGGCCCAGATCGCGGTGCAGGGCGTGGATCACCACCCAGCCCAGGTGCTCGTGGACCAGGTAGAAGGGGTACGTCAGCGCCCCGGCCACCGTCAGCCAGCGCCAGTTCACCCGGTTCAGCCACCCCAGTGCGATCGCGGCGACCGCGACGAAGCCGAACGTCACCACCAGGACGATCCCGAGCGACGTCCGGTTCGAGAAGGCGTCCGCGCTCGGCGCGTGCCACAGTTCACGGACCGCGTGGTGCTGCCCGATCAGCCAGCTCACGCCGACGACGCCCCACGCGCAGGCGTCCCGCCGGTCGCGGTGGACCAGGTACAGGCCGATGCCGCCGACGAAGAACGGCGCGTACTCGGGCATCAGGACCAGGTCGAGCAGCGGTTCGTCGGCGCCTTGGGCGATCGCCGCCGCCAGGGTCCACAGCGCGCAGAACAGGATCACGCGCCGACGGCTCGCGCCGGGCAGCACCACGCACAGCGCGAACAGCGCGTAGAAGCGGATCTCCGCCCACAGCGTCCAGCACACCCCCAGCACCCGGTCCACCCCGAGCGGCTGCTGGAGCATCGTCAGGTTCACCAGGGCGTCGCTCGGCGAGACCGCGTCGTAGGCGACCACCGGCAGCGCGAACACCGCCGTCACGAGGACGACCGCCGCCCAGTACGCCGGCAGCAGACGGGAGGCGCGGGAGGCGAAGAAGGACGTCAGCGACCGGCCCCAGCCGCTCATGCAGATGACGAACCCGCTGATCACGAAGAAGACCTGCACACCCAGGCAGCCGTAGGCGAAGAAGGCGTGCAGCGTGGGGAACTGCACCTTGGGCGAACTTCCCCAGGCTTCGGTGACCGCGCCGCCGCGCCCGCCGTAGTGGTACGCCGCCACCATCAGCGCGGCCACCAGCCGCAGTCCGTCCAGGGCGCGCAGCCGCGGCTCACGGCGCGGCGTCCCCGGCCCCGCCTCCCGGGGCGCGTCGGGTATCGGGCGGGCGATCGTGCTGGTCAAGGAAATCCCCTGCGTTCATGGTCCTGGCCGCGCATACGCCAGCACGCTAGACCGATCCGCGGGCGACGCCCGGCCACCGGGCCAACGATTCCTCGTCAGGACGCGACGAGTTCACCCCGGCGTCGTTTTGGCTTCCTAAAGTCTCTCGACACCCCACCTGGAAGACATCACGACCGACGCCGTCCCGCGGACGGCGGCCGGTTCCGCACAAGGAGTGCCATGACGACGGTCCACAACAGACGGGCACGTGCACGAGGAGGGGAGCTGGACGACTGTCTGCGTGCCTGCGCGGTACACAGCGGCAAGCTCGTCGGCAGCGTCGACCGCCGCCGCATCCAACTCGCCGAGCAGTTGCGGAAGCTGCTCGTCGTGTGCGCCACCGGCGCCACGCCGGAGCCGGCGCCCGCGCCGAGCGGTGCGACCGCCCTGCTCAAGCGGGCCGTGAAGGGCGCGGCGACGCCCCCTCCCGGCCTGTCCAACGAGTTGCTGGACGCCCTGCTCGCCGTCGCCAACAAGGCCCTCGAATGCGGCTACGACGACGAACTGAACCTCGCGCTCCTCATCAGCGACACCGTGCTGGCCCAGCGCAAGAGCTCCCGGGCCGGCTGGCGGCTGCGAGCCCGCCTGCTGGAGGCCCTCGGCGACGAGACCGAGGCCGTGGCCGCCTACGAGCGGTACCTGGGCCTCACCGACGACGACGGCTTCGGCGTGCGCGCCAAGGTCGCCGGACTGCGCGCCGCGGCGCAGAAGGAGCGGGAACTGCTCGCCCTGCTGCGTCGCCAGTGCCCGCGCGCCGAGGAGTTCGCCCGCGGACCCGCCACCGACGTGTGGGCCGAGGGCCTGGCCGCGCACGCCGTGGGGGACTGGGCCGAGGCCGAGCCGCGCATGGTGGGAGCGCTCCTCGCGCTGGCCGCCGAGCCGTCCCCGGTCGCCGACCGGCAGGAACTGCTCGGTCAGTACCTGGACCTGCGCACCAACCGCGGTGGCGACCTCCCGGCCCTCACCGAGGCCCTCGCCCTCTACGCCGAGCAGCGCCGCACCCGGATGCGCGGCCCCGTCGCCGACCCGACCATCGGCGGCGTGCGGTGGCTCAGCCTCGGCGAGTTCCGCAACGAGATCGCCGGCAAGTCCATCTGTCTGATAGCCAACTCCGGACGAGTCGGCAGCAGTTCGATGGGCGCCGAGATCGACGGCTACGACCTGGTGGTGCGCTTCAACTCGTACCGCATCGACCCGAAGCACACCGGCAGCCGCACCGACATCCACGCCACCATCCACAAGCACGGCTTCAACTGGGACCAGCAGGTCACCACCCGGATCGTCTTCGGCGGCATCTCGGGCGACTGGAAGTACTCGCTGCGCAACCGCCTCGTGCCAGGCGCCCAGCGGTTCCTCGGCGACGAGTCGCTGCGCTGGCCCGTGCGCAACATCGGCCGCCTGGGCAACGACGCCTGGTCGGGCATCCCGACCACCGGCTTCAACATGCTGTTCCTGCTGGACTTCCTGGACGTCAGCCCCACGCTCGACCTGATCGGCTTCGACTTCTACGAGAGCGGCGCCTACCGCGTGCCGGAGGCCATGAAGATGCCGATCACGTCCGTGCACGAGTACACCAGCGAGAAGGAATGGGTCATGCAGCGGGCCCAGCGAGTGACCGACATGAGGATATCCCTGCGATGACCACGACCTTCCCGGCCGGCACCACCTCCTCCCTGGCCCCGGCCCCCTCGTCGGCCGCGCTCACCGGCAAGCGGCGCGTCGCCTTCGCCTCCTACGTCGACGAGAACTACCTGCCCGGCTTCCTCGCCCTGCTGCGCAGCCTCGCCCTGTCCAACCCCGGGGTGTGCGAGGACTTCGTCGTCCTCCACGACGACCTGCGCCCCGGCTCCATCGCGAAGATCCGCGCCCTGCACCCGCGCATCGTGCTGCGCCGCGTGAACGCCGAGCACTACGACTCGTACCAGAAGGGCGACCAGGACAACTACCTGGTCCGCAAGGCGTACTTCATCCTCGACGTCTTCCGGATCCGTGACTACGACACGGTCATCACCCTCGACACCGACATGGTCGTCCTCGGCGACCTGGGCGAACTCCTGCGCCTTCGCGAGGGGCTGGCGGCCGTCCCGCAGTTCTTCTACGGGCAGCACAAGCTCAACTCCGGCCTGCTGGTGATCCAGCGCGAGTACCTCACCGACGCCTTCTGCGCGAAGCTCGACGCGACCGGACGCAGCGGGGACTACGAACTCGACAAGCACGACCAGGGCATCCTCAACGCCGTCCTGGACGGCGACTTCGTCCGGCTCGACGCCCGCTACAACTTCGTCAAGCGGCGCCTGTCCGGCGACCTGCCGGTGCCCGACGACACGGCGATCCTGCACTTCACCGGGCGGCACAAGCCCTGGCAGGGCGGCGAGGCCGGCTACTCCCAGGCGGAGGAGTGCTGGCGCGGGTTCGACCTGTCCGACGCCGACTTCCACGCCGCGTACCTGGCGTCCTCCGGTGGTCTCCACCACGACCTGCTGGTGCACTTCGGCACCCCGCACGTCATGCGCACCGGGGACGTCGAGTGCGCCCGCAAGGTCGCCGCCGCGCACATCACGGCCGGCGACTACCAGGACGCCGTCGACGTCCTGAGCAGCGTCCACATCCCGCTCGACGCCGCCTGGCCGCACGAGGTGCTCGGCCACGCCCTGATGAGCGTCTCCCGCTACGAGGAGGCCAGGGCCCAGCTGCTGCTGGCCACCTCCGCCCCCAACCGGGCCGCCACCGCCTACGCCCGGCTCGCCCAGATGGCCTGGGTGCACGGCGACAACGCCGAGGCGCTGCGGTACGCCACCGCCGGCATCTCCGTCGACCCGACCCACCGGTCGAGCAGGCTGTGGGCGCAGCGCGCCGGCACCGTCCCCGCCCAGGAGCAGGGCAGCCCCGGGGAGCAGCTGGCGCACGTCGCCTTCTACATGGACCGGCAGGGCAACGCGGGCGACAAGCTGCTGCCGGAGACGGTGCGCCTGGCGTTCGGCGAGGACACCACCTCCCGGCGCTGGCACTCCGTCCACGCCCACCGCCTGTTCGACGAGGCGGCCCTGGAGCGGGTCAACGCCCGGCGCGGTCTGGTCATCGGCGGCGGCGGACTGTTCATCCCGGACACGATGCCCAACGGCAACAGCGCCTGGCAGTGGAACGTGGCCGACGAGCAACTGAGCGGCATCGACGTGCCGATCATGGTGTACGCGGTGGGGTTCAACGCCTTCGACGGGCAGTCGTACCGGGCCGGGCGGTTCCGCGAGAGCCTCCGGCTGCTGGTGGAGAAGTCCGCGTTCTTCGGACTGCGCAACCACGGCTCCATCGCGAAGGTACGGGCGATGCTCCCGGACCACCTGCACGACCGGGTCCGCTTCCAGCCCTGCCCCACCACGGTCAGCCGTCAGCTCGTCCCCGGCTGGACGGACCCGGTGCACCGCGAGGACACCGTCCTGCTGAACGCCGCCTACGACCGGGCGGGCCTGCGCTTCGGGCACGACTACGGCCACTTCCTCGCGGAGATCGCGAAGGCCGTGCGGGGCATCGGCGCGCACACCGAGGTCCGCTGCGCCGCGCACTCGCTGGACGACGAGCGGATCGCCTTCGACCTGCGCCGTGAGCACGGCATCTCGCTGCCGGTGATCCCGATGTACGACTTCGACAACGACGCCATCCGGGACCTGTACGCGAGGACCCGCCTGGTCATCGGCATGCGCGGGCACGCCGGGATGATCCCGTTCGGCGTGGGCACGCCGATCATCAGCCTGATCTCGCACCCCAAGATGGCGTACTTCCTGGCCGACATCGAGCGTCCCGAGTGGGGCATCTCCGTGCACGAGCGGAACCTGGGCGCGATGCTCACCGAGCGGGCCGTCGGCATCCTGGACGCCCACGCGGCGACGGTCGCCGACGTCCACGAGCGTCAGCGGACGCTGTGGAAGGTCACCGAGGCGAACGCCGCGGACCTGCGGAGGATCCTCGGAGCCTGACACACGGCGAGCCCCCGCGGCCGACGGCCGCGGGGGCTCACGCACGCGGGCTCAGCGGCCCACGGCCTTCCTCACCAGCCGGGTCAGGCGGGAACCGCCGTGCTGCTCCCGGTCCTGCTCGTACGCCCTGCGCAACTGCTCGAAGTGGTCCGCGCGGGTCCGGCTCAGGTACTCGTCCGAGGTCAGCGGCTTGGCGATCGACCAGGCCCGACGGTGCTCGCCGGCGTAGTGGGCGGTGTAGGCCTTGGCGAACTCCAGGACCGCCTTGAAGGGGATCCCGCCCGTGTGGTCGCGGTCGATCCGCTCCTGGACGGCGGAGATCAGCGCCAGCTTCTCGTCGACGGAGTAGGAGTCCTCCGCGACGGCCTTCAGCACGTGCCCGGGGATCGGCCGGACCACCTCGAAGGCGAGCGTGGAGCGGATCGGGGGCCCGGCGATCTCTATGTAGGGCAGCAGCGCGCCGGTGCTGTGGTGCAGCCACGGCAGCCGCGGTCCGGCGAAGTCCTGGTGCAGCACCACCGAGCCCGGCCGCAGCCGGGTCAGGAACCGTTCGGCCACGCACCGGAACACCCGTGCCGTCTTGGCGATGTCGACGTGCAGGAACTCGATCGCGCTGGTGTCCTCGGGGTCGGAGGTCTGCCAGAGGTCCCCGGCGTGGATCTCCAGGAACGGCAGGAACGGCTCCAGTCGCCCGCGGAAGTCGTCCAGGAAGGAGTTCTCGCCCCGCGGCTTCGCTCCGTCGGTGAAGAACTTCTCCGTGGCGAACGTGCCCTTGCCCACGCGGAAGAAGTCGTACGCGTGCAGCCGTCCCGTGCGCTCGTCGAACACCGGGCTCTCCCGCAGGCCGAGCGCGAGGGCGTACGTGGAACCGCCCCCGCCGGAGCCCAGTTCGACCAGCCGGTCCTCTCCCGTGAGGTGATGGCGTCCCAGCAGATAGAGGAACTGCAATTCCCAGGTGCTCACCTGGGAGTAGGGAATGGTTTCCGGCAGCCGGACGTCGTCGAGGAGAGGATAGAGCCGACCGAGCTTCGTCATGAATGCCTCACGGGTTGGACAGCGCTGGAGGAGGGCGGCAACGCGGTACGGAACGCACGACCGTTGATACACCAGCGAACCCGGGGAATATGTTGCCCTCCACCGAATGTCCGACGGGTTTCATTCACTGTTCACCGGTGGGAGCGGGGGCCGCCCGTCGGCGTGCCACCGCCCGTCGCAGGCTGCGTGCCGTGCGCGCGACCCGCCGTACGGTGGCGTTGCGCGGCAGGAAGCCCAGCTGGGCCGGAACCCCGCCCGGCAGCCCCAGGGACGTCAGCCGCTTCTTCGTGAAGTACGTCCGGGTACCGTCGTCCAGCCGCGTCGACAGATACCGCTCGGTCTCGTCCCGCAGCTCCGGGAGGATCTTCGGCTGCATCGCGAACCCGACGGCCCGCACGAGGCCGGCGAGCGCCTCGGTGTCCATGCCGCCGCGCCGCTCCGCGACGGCCGCGCGGTCGTCCGGCGCGGGCAGCAGCGCGTGGACGATCGTGACGGGGACGCGGTTGCTGTTCTCGTACGGTGTCAGCCGTTTCAGCAGCGTGTCCGTGCCGACCCGGGCGACCGGCAGACCGTACAGCTCGGACGCGGTGAGCAGTGCCGTGGAGAAGCAGCCGACGACCAGTGCCGGACGCATCCGCTGGTAGAGCACCTCGGCGAGCAGAGGGGTGTCCAGCACCGTGAGATCGGCCCCGAGCCGCTCGGCCGCCCGCTCCAGGGTGCGGGTGAAACGGGCCGGGGCCGTGGGATGCGGCTTGAACAGCACCCGGGTGTGGCCCAGTTCCACCGCGCCCTTCAGCATCCGCACATGCAGGTCCTCCTCCTCCTCGACGGAGAGGATGCGCAGTGCGGACAGGTACTGGCCCAGCAGCAGCGCGGGCTCCTCCACGTCCGGCAGCGCGGCACCGGTGTCGACCAGTTCGGCGAGCACCTTGGTGAACGCCGGGGTCGGCACCACCTCCGACGCCACACCGAACTCGGTGAGCAGCAGCGGCCGGAGCCCCGGCACCAGGTCCAGATGGAGCAGGCGCTCCACACGCGTGCCGACCAGCGGATCGATCTTGTTGCGGGTGGGGCCGTAGCTCATCAGGCCGTCCGCGTAGACGGTGACGGGCGCGTCGGTGAAGATCTGCGCCACCCCGAGTGCCGGGTGGACCTGGAGGGACTCCACCGCGAGCGACACGTCGTCGTCACCGACGCCCCAGGCCAGCCGCAGATACCGCTCCCACAGGGGCACGTCGTCCAGGCGTGGTTCCCAGCCGCCGGGATGGAAGGGAAAGACGGCGTCGTTCCACGACACCACGTCGTCGAAGCGCGACCGCAGCCGCTCGAACCCGGGCATCTCGTCGACGGAGGGTGTCGTCTCCGGCGTCACCGCGTTGTTGGAGACCAGCAGGATCCGCCGGTCGGCGGGTGCGAAGCAGCCCGAGTCGAGAGCGGCGGCGAGCGTGGCGGTGCCGTACAGGGTCGACGCCATGAAGATCTGTGTGCTCACGCCGCCACCTCCGCGCCCGGCGCCGGACGACGGCGCAGCCGGCGCAGCCGTCCGGCGCGCTCGGCGTCCATCGAGTCGAGCGCCTCGTCGAGTACGTCCTGCGGCATGCGCCGCAGAGCGGCGGTGCTCATCACCTTCAGCTTCCTGGCCACGGGAGGCTCGAACCTGCCGACGGCGCCCAGATGGTGGGCGATGATCGCGCAGTACGTGCGCACGGCCTTCGGCAGCAGCGCCGCCGCCTCCGCGTCCCCCGCGGTCTCCTCGATCACCTGGTCGAACGCGCGGATGAAGTCGAGTTGCCGGGCGTCGCCGATCTGCGTCAGTGACGAGGCGACGCCGCGCCGGTAGAAGACCCCGAGCAGGCCGGTCACCGCGAAGGACTCCGCCTCCCGGTGCAACTTCCAGATCCAGGGGCGGTCCTCCGCTGTGCGCAGCCCGTCGGTGAAGTGCAGCAGGCCGCGTTCGACCAGGCGACGGTGGTAGATGCCCGCCCAGGCGTAGGCGTAGTCGACGGAAGTGGTCCGGTGGGCGGGCAGGATCGCGTCGCGCGGCCGCAGCACCACGTTGCGCCGGCCGTGCGGGACGCGGTGCACGGTACGGGCCCGCGCCGTGCACTGCACGTGGTCGGTGCGGACGAAGTCGCAGCCGAGCGCCTCGATCGCGGCGACCAGTCGGGTGTAGTGGCCGGGCGCCAGCCAGTCGTCGCCGTCCATGAAGGTCAGGTACTCGCCACGGGCCCGGTCGATGCCGGTGTTGCGGGCGGTCGCCAGACCGCCGTTCCGTTCGTGTCTGACCAGTACCGCCCCCGGCAGTTCGTGTTCCGCGCGCGCGAGGAGATCCGCGGTTCCGTCGGTCGAACAGTCGTCGACGAGAATGAATTCGAAGTCGTCGCGCGCATTGGCGCGCAGACTTCGCAGGGCATCGAGGGCGTATTGCCGCACATTGTAGAACGGCACGATCACGGAAAGCTTCGGCACCTTCGAAAGGCTAGGAGACCGCCGGACAGGGGAACTTTCCGACGGGCGTACGCAAGGTGAACTCGGTGTGTCGGAACGGTGCATCGCTTGTGCTTCCGGGGAATCCACGGGCCGGTTCGGCTTTCGGTGGCGTGTTGTTAACTTCCCGTTGATTCACGGTTGGGCCATGCCTAGAATTCGCTTCCTAGCGTCTTCGACGTGCCAGCAAGTGCAACGAAGCCCCTCAGGGTCGCGGTCCTCGCGGATTCCGACACCCGGTGGAAATGGGGCGCGCTCACCGCGAACCGCGTCGCGCCGTCGGAGCCCGGAGAACCGGGAGCCGCGGCCGGCCGGGACGTCCGCCTGGACGGATACCTCCTGCGGGGCCGCGCCACCCCCACCGCCCGCCAGCTCGGCGAGGTCGGCGTCCGGGCGGACTCGCTCCGCGAGGTCACCGCCGTCGAGTTCCTGCGCGCGATGCGCGAGGAGTCGTACGACCTCCTCGTGCTCGCCCTGGTCGGCGGCGGTGTGCAGGCGATGCTGCACGGGCTCAAGCGGGTCTGGGAGGACCGGCCGCACCGGCCCGTCGTCGTCACCGGATACGTCGGCGTCGTCTACGAGAAGCTCGCCGACGGCCTCCTGCTGCGCCACGGCGCCGACCTGGTGCTCGCCAACTCCCGCCAGGACGCGGACCGTTTCCGCGCCGTGTACGAAGGAGTGGGCGCCGACGCCTCCTCGGTGACCGAGGTCGCGCTGCCGTTCCTCGGCGGGGCCGCGTACGAGGGCGAACACGAGCCCTTCACCGTGGTGTTCGCCGCCCAGCCGTCCGTACCGGACAGCCGCAGGGACCGCGCGTACCTGCTGGACCGGCTGGTGCGGCACGCCCGTCGCCACCCCGAGCGCGAGGTGCTGCTGAAACTGCGCTCCAAGCCCGGCGAACACACCACGCACATCGAGGAACTGCCCTACCAGAAGCTCGTCCAGCGACTGGACCCGCCGGCCAACTTCCGCCTGGTCTACGGGAACATGGGCGAGGTCCTCGACCGGACCGACCTGCTGGTCACCGTCAGCTCCACGGCCGCCCTGGAGTCGCTGCACCGCCGCATCCCGACCGCGGTCCTCACCGACCTCGGCATCCGGGAGGCGCTCGGCAACCACCACTTCGTCGGCTCGGGCTGCCTCGCCTCCTGGGACCAGCTCGACGACGGGCACCGGCCGGTGCCCGACGCGGAGTGGGTGGCCCGGCAGGGCGTGGCTGCGGAGGGCTCGTACGGGACGGCCTTCGTCGCGGCCCGCGAACGCATCGCCAAGCTGCTCGGCCGCCCCGGCGGACTCCCGCCGCTGACCCCGTACTACACGCCCGTCACCGCGCCCGGCTACCTGCCCGGCATCCTCGCCCGCCACCACCTCGGCCCGGACGGCGCCCCGCTGCCCGGGGCGCCCGCCACCGACAAGGAGCCCGGACCGGTCCGGCAGATCGTGCGCCGCGCGGCGCGCGGCGCCTACCGGCACGGCGTGCAGCGCGTGGCCCCGGTGATCCGCCGGATGGGCGAGTTGTGACCGGCCCGATCCCCGACCGAGGAGCTGACCCCATGTCCCACCCGCCGACGGTGCGCCGCGTGCTCGCCGTGATCCCCGCACGCGGCGGCTCCAAGGGCGTCCCCGCGAAGAACCTCGCCCCCGTCGGCGGCGCCCCCCTGGTGGCGCGCGCCGTGCGCGAGTGCCGGGCCGCGCGGCACGTCACGGACGTCGTCGTCTCCACCGACGACCAGGCCATCGCGGCCGCCGCCCGGCAGGCCGGCGCCGAGGTCGTGCTGCGGCCCGCCGCCATCGCCGGCGACACCGCCACCTCCGAGGCCGCCGTCCTGCACGCCATGGACGCCCACGAGGCCCTGCACGGCGCCCCCGTGGACGTCGTCCTGCTGGTCCAGTGCACCAGCCCCTTCCTGCTGGGCGAGGACGTCGACTCGGTGGCCGCCGCGGTCGTCGACCGGGGCGCGGACACGGCCGTGACCGTCGCCCCGTTCCACGGCTTCGTCTGGCGCGACGCCGACGACGGGGCGACCGGGGGCGGGTACGGCGTCAACCACGACAAGTCCTTCCGCCCCCGACGTCAGGACCGCCCCCAGGACCTCCTGGAGACCGGCGCCGCCTACGCCATGGACGCCGCCGGATTCCGCGAGCACGGGCACCGCTTCTTCGGCCGCACCGAACTCGTGCGCACCGACCCGGCCCGGGTGCTGGAGATCGACGACCCGCACGACCTCGCCCGGGCCCGCGCCCTCGCCCCGCTCTTCGACGCGGACAGGCCCGGCGCCCTCCCGACCGCCGACGACATCGACGCGGTCGTCCTCGACTTCGACGGCACCCAGACCGACGACCGGGTGCTGATCGACTCCGACGGACGGGAGTTCGTCTCCGTGCACCGCGGAGACGGACTCGGCATCGCGGCCCTGCGCCGCAGCGGCCTGAAGCTGCTCGTCCTGTCCACGGAACAGAACCCGGTCGTCGCCGCCCGCGCGCGCAAGCTCAAGCTCCCCGTGCTGCACGGCATCGACCGCAAGGACCTCGCCCTCAAGCAGTGGTGCGAGGAAGAGGGCATCGCGCCGGAGCGCGTGCTCTACGTCGGCAACGACGTCAACGACCTCCCGTGCTTCGCCCTCGTCGGCTGGCCCGTGGCGGTCGCGAGCGCCCACGACGTCGTACGCGGCGCCGCACGCGCGGTCACCACCCTCCCCGGCGGCGACGGCGCGATCCGGGAGATCGCCGGCTGGATCCTCGGTCCCTCTCTCGATTCCCTCCCCAAGTAAGGAAACCCCGGACATGAGCACCAACACCCGCATCCGCACCTTCGGCACCCGCGAGGCCGGCCCCGGCCGCCCCGTGTACGTCACCGGCGAGATCGGCATCAACCACAACGGTGACATCGAGAACGCCTTCAAGCTGATCGACGCCGCCGCCGAGGCCGGCTGCGACGCGGTCAAGTTCCAGAAGCGCACCCCCGAGATCTGCACCCCGCGCGACCAGTGGGACATCGAGCGCGACACCCCCTGGGGCCGGATGACGTACATCGACTACCGCCACCGCGTGGAGTTCGGCGAGGACGAGTACCGCCGGATCGACGAGTACTGCAAGGAGAAGGGGATCGACTGGTTCGCCTCCCCGTGGGACACCGAGGCCGTCGCCTTCCTGGAGAAGTTCGACGTCCCCGCCCACAAGGTGGCCTCCGCCTCCCTCACCGACGACGAGCTGCTGCGCGCCCTGCGCGCCACCGGCCGCACGATCATCCTCTCCACCGGCATGTCCACCCCGAAGCAGATCCGCCACGCGGTCGAGGTCCTGGGCAGCGACAACATCCTGCTCTGCCACGCCACCTCCACCTACCCGGCGAAGGCCGAGGAGCTGAACCTGCGGGTCATCAACACCCTCCAGCAGGAGTACCCGAACGTCCCGATCGGCTACTCCGGCCACGAGACCGGCCTGCAGACCACCCTCGCCGCCGTCGCCCTCGGCGCCACGTTCGTCGAGCGCCACATCACCCTCGACCGCGCCATGTGGGGCTCCGACCAGGCCGCCTCCGTCGAGCCGCAGGGCCTGACCCGCCTGGTCCGCGACATCCGCACCATCGAGGCCTCCCTCGGCGACGGCGTCAAGAAGGTCTACGACTCCGAGCTGGGCCCGATGAAGAAGCTGCGCCGCGTCAGCGGCGTGATCGCCGAGGCGGAGATCGCCGCGGCCGCCGGCGAGCCCGTGGCCGTCTGAACCCCCGCCCCTCCCCCTTACGACGACGGGAACGGTCGTACGTCGATGAGCCCCCGCGCCGGCCGGCCCGGCCCCCACACCCTCGCCTTCGTCGAGAGCCCGGTACAACTGCTCAACGTGCTGGAGTGGGCGCACGCGCATGCGCCCGGCGTGGGGCTCACCCTCGTGGTGCTGTCCCCGGTCGACCCCATGACCCGCGGCCAGCTGCGCCGCATGGCGGAGCTGGCCCGCGAGGAGGGCCATGAGGTCCGCTGGGAGGAGGCGCGCGGCGGAGCCGGCGCACCGTTCCAGACGGTCGGCGGTCTGACCGCCCCGCTCCGCCGGGCCACCCGCGTCGTCCTCGGCGACCCCTTCTCCCGCTACGTCCAGCTGCTGCTGACGATCACCCGCGCCCGTGAGGTCGTCGTCGTCGACGACGGCACCGCGACGATGGAGTTCGTCGGCCAGCTGGCCCGCGGCGAACGCCTGGTGCGCTGGCACCGCAAGGGCGGCCGGCCGGGCCCCCGCGAACTCGTCCTCCTCCCCGTGTCCGCCGCCGCCCGGCGCCGGCTCACCCCCGGTGAGAAGCGCACGGTGGAGGTCTTCACCTCCATGCCCATGGAGGACACCCCGCCCGGCGTCACCGTCAGCTCCCACACCTTCGCCTGGACCCGGGACCGCTTCGGCCCGCCCCGCGTCACCCGGGGCGCCGACATGGTCGGCACGTCCCTGGTGGAGACCGGTGTGGTGGACGCCGACGCCTACCTGGAGGCCGTACGCGCCCTGGCCGCCGCGCACGGCGCCAAGCGCTACTTCGCCCACCGCCGCGAGAGCACGGAGAAACTCCACCGGCTCGCCGTCGAGACGGGACTGGAGATCGTCCGCCCCGAGCTCCCGCTGGAGATCGTCGCCCGGCGCGGCCCCATCGGCGCCACCGTCCTCAGCTTCCCCTCCACGGTCGTCCACACCCTGCCGCTGGCCCTCGCCGGCACGGGCGTGCGCGTCGCGGTGTGCGACATAGACCCCGCCTGGCTGACCGAGAACGCCTCCCCGCGCGCCCGGGGCTTCCTGGCCAACGTCACGGACACCGCCAAGTCCGTCCACCACCTGCGGACGGCCCCGGCGGTCTGATTTTCCGACACCGGAACGGGGCACGTGTTCGGGTGCTCGCGCGTATCGGCGAACCCTGGTGTTACCAGGTGAGAGCGCCCGTATGCTGGCCGTGGAGCCGGTTCTCACCCCGCTGGAGGACCTGATGAGTGTGCCCGCGTCCGAGGGCTTCAGCCATCCGCAGCCGAGGCCACGCCTGTCGGTCGAGGAGTTGCTGGCGGCGAAGAACACCCAGCCGATCCGTTCCCTGGACGACCTTGCCGCCGACACCTTCGAGTCGGACGAGGAGCTGGAGGAGTTCCTCGCCTTCACCTACGCCGAGCGCCGTCGTGACGCCGCCTGAGTCCGCCGCATGCAACCCGTCATCCTCGACACCGACATCGCCTCCCTGCTGCACAAGCGCAAGCCGACCGGAGCACTGGCGACCCGCCTGATCGGTCGCAAACCGCTGATCACCTTCGTGACCTACGGTGAACTCACGAAGTGGATGGAGATCCGTCATTGGGGCACCCGAAGCCGCCAGGAACTCGCCGACTGGCTCGCCGATGTCCCCGTCCTTCCGGGTGACGAAGCCGTCGCCACCACTTGGGGACGACTGTCCGCCGCCGGGATACAGCGTGGCCGGCCCCGTCCCACCCATGACATGTGGATCGCCGCCAGCGCCCTCACCTACGACCTACCGCTGGCCACTCTCCATCTCAAGGACTACGAGGACTTCCGCCTTCACCACGGCCTCCGCGTGCTCGGTGCCGAATAGCAGCCGTCGCCTGCCGGCATCCGCCGAATGAACCGGTCCGCGTGTCTTCGGCCGATCGTGGTAACCGTGAGGAGTGGAGGGGTGCCGGAACCGTGTCCCGGAGGGTGATCGGTCTCATGGACCGGCAGGCCGGCGGCCTATACCCTCACAAAAAGGAGGTGAGTGTACCCACCTCGACACACGGCTATGCGTAGGGCAGCCAGGTTTTCTCCCCCCAACGGGCTGATTTTTCTTGATCAGGGGTCGGTGGACAGCTCTGGAGCCCTACTCTTCAAAGGGTGAAACCACTGATGTCACTGGAGTCCGAGATCGATCTCCCCGGGGGAGCGGTGCTCCCCGGCGCGCTGCCCGAGGCCCTGCGCGCCGAACTCGTGGCCTTCCGGCGCGACCTCCACATGCACCCGGAGCTCGGCCACCAGGAGTTCCGCACCACCGCGGCGATCAAGGAGCGCCTCGAGCGGGCCGGTCTGAGGCCGCGGGTCCTCTCCGGCGGCACCGGCGTGATCTGTGACATCGGAACCGACGGCGAGGCCGGCACGGACGCGGCGATGCTCGCCCTGCGCGCCGACATCGACGGCCTGCCCATCCCCGACATGAAGGCCGACTGCCCCTACCGCTCCACCGTGCCCGACCGGGCCCACGCCTGCGGCCACGACGTGCACACCACCGTCGTGCTCGGCGCCGGCCTGGTCCTCGCCGAACTGCACCGTCAGGGCCTGCTGCCCCGTCCCGTGCGGCTGATCTTCCAGCCCGCCGAGGAGGTGCTGCCCGGCGGCGCCGCCGAGGTGATCGAGGACGGCGGACTCGACGGCATCGGCCGTATCCTCGCCGTGCACTGCGACCCCCGCGTCGACGCCGGGAGGATCGGCCTGCGCGAGGGACCCATCACCTCCGCCTGCGACCGGCTGGAGATCGCCCTCGACGGCCCCGGCGGCCACACCGCCCGCCCCCACCTGACCACCGACCTGGTCACCGCCGCCGCCCGGGTCGTCACCGACGTGCCCGCCCTGGTCGGCCGTCGGGTCGACAGCCGCAGCGGACTCGCCGTGACCTGGGGCCGGGTCGAGTCGGGCCACGCGCCCAACGTCATCCCGCAGCACGCCGAGCTGTCCGGCACCGTGCGCTGCCTGGACCTGGAGACCTGGCGGCAGGCCCCCGACGTCGTGGTCGCCGCCATCGACGAGGTGGCCAACCTGCACCGCGCCAAGTCGGAGATCACCTACGTGCGCGGCGTCCCGCCGGTCGTCAACGAGGCCGGCGCCACCGAGCTGCTGCGCGACGCCATGATCGCCCGGCGCGGGGTGGAGTCCGTCGAGGGCACCGAGCAGAGCCTCGGCGGCGAGGACTTCTCCTGGTACCTGGAGCGCGTCCCCGGCGCCATGGCCCGCCTCGGCGTCCGCCCCCCGGGCGAGCGCACCGTGCGCGACCTGCACCAGGGCGACTTCGACGTGGACGAGCACGCCATCACCGTCGGCGTGGAACTCTTCACCGGGGCGGCCCTCCTGGACGCCCTGCGTTAGGCGACGGTTCCTCACACACCGAAGGGTTGATTTTCAGCCCCTCCGCCCGACCCAGCCCCTCCGCCCGACCCAGCCCCTCCGGCGTTCGAGGAGCGGGGTCCGGGGCGGAGCCCCGGGGGCGAGGGGGGAGGGGAGGGGCGGCGGGGGCGAGGATCCTCGTCCGGCTTCCGCCCGCCCGTCCCACCGTCACCTCCCCCACCCCTCCCGCTTGCGCGCCCCGAGCGCCAAGGGCAGCGTGGGGCGCGTGCACCCGCGCGTACCGCACCGGTCGCCCGTTTCGGCCCCCTACGGCCCCCTGGTTCACCAGGACGTAACCAGCCAGCGGCACGAATGGATAACGGCCCCGCTCGATCCCGTTCCCAGGAGTGTCTACGCGCGTTAATGTGCGCCGAACCGAGCGCCCGCTGCGGGGCTTTGGAGAATGGGGAACTTCAGATGCGTCGGACATCCAGACTGACCCGCGTGGCGGTGGGGGTCGCCTCGCTCGCACTCGCCGCCACCGCCTGCGGCGGCACCAGCAGTGACAACGGCGACAGCGGCGGCTCCAAGGAAGACCTCGGCCTCGCCATCGCCTACGACATCGGGGGCAAGGGCGACCAGTCCTTCAACGACGCCGCCTTCGCCGGCCTGACCAAGGCCAAGGACGAGTTCGGCTACAAGACCGCCGACGTGGAGCCCACCGAGGGCGAGACCGACGCGGACAAGGAGCAGCGTCTGGCCTCGCTGGCCCGCCAGGGCTACAACCCGGTCGTCGGCGTCGGCTTCGCCTACGGCCCCGCGATGAAGGCCGTGGCCGCGAAGTACCCGAAGACCACCTTCGGCATCGTCGACTCCGTGGTCGAGGGCGACAACGTCGCCTCCCTCGTCTTCGCCGAGGAGCAGGCCTCCTACCTCGCCGGCGTCGCCGCCGCCAAGGCCACCAAGACCGGCGTCGTCGGCTTCGTGGGCGGTGTGGACATCCCGCTGATCCACAAGTTCCAGGCCGGCTACGAGCAGGGCGTGAAGGCCACCGACCCCAAGGTCAAGGTGATCCCGCAGTACCTCACCCAGACCGCCGAGGAGGGCGGCTTCTCCAGCCCCGACAAGGGCAAGGCCGCCGCCGAGGGTCAGATCGAGAAGAAGGCCGACGTCATCTACCAGGCGGCCGGCCTGTCCGGTCAGGGCGTCATCGAGGCCGCCGCCAAGGCGAAGGTCTGGGCGATCGGCGTCGACTCCGACCAGTACAAGCAGGAAGCCCTCGCCCCGTACAAGGACTACATCCTCACCTCCGCCCTGAAGGACGTCGGCGGTGCGGTGTACACCCTGGCCAAGTCGGTCGAGGACGGCGAGCCGCTGACCGGCACCCAGGTCTTCGACCTCAAGGTGAACGGCGTCGGCCTGTCGGAGAGCAACCCGAAGATGGCCGAGGTCGCCGGTCTGACGGACGCCGTGGCCAAGGCCAAGGAAGGCATCGTCGACGGCTCCATCAAGGTCGAGACCGAGTAGGAGAAACGGCGGCGCACCCGTGCGGAGCGGGCGGACACCCCGGGTGTCCGCCCGCTCCGCCGTTCCCGCCCGCGCTCACCCACAGCCACCCCGCGTTCGCGCCCGGCGACGCCCCGGCCACCGCTCGGCGTTACCTTGGCCACGGCCGGATAACAAGGTGGACAGAAGGGGTTTTCAGGCAGGTCTACGCGCGTTAATCTGCGGCAAAGCCAGCGCCGCAGCTGAACACGTCCCGGCGCTTGTACGACTAGGAGCACCACACATGCGCCGGATTTCCCGGATCACGGTCGCGGGCGCAGCGACCGCCTCCCTGGCCCTCGCCCTCTCCGCCTGCGGCTCCACCTCCACCTCCTCGTCCTCCTCGGAGCCGAAGGGTGACAAGGGTCTCGCCATCGCCTACGACGTCGGCGGCAAGGGCGACCAGTCCTTCAACGACGCCGCGTACGCGGGCCTGGAGCAGGCGAAGAAGGAGTTCGGCTACGAGACCGCCGACGTCGAGCCCACCGACGGCGAGACGGACGCCGACAAGGAGCAGCGCCTGGTCTCGCTGGCGAAGCAGGGCTACAACCCGGTCGTCGGCGTCGGCTACGCGTACGCCGCCGCCGTGAAGGGTGCCGCGGAGAAGTTCCCGGACACCACCTTCGGCATCGTCGACGACGCCACGATCGAGGCGGACAACGTCGCCGACCTGGTCTTCTCCGAGGAGCAGGCCTCCTACCTCGCCGGCGTCGCCGCCGCCGAGAGCACCAGGACGAACGTCGTCGGCTTCGTGGGCGGTGTGAACATCCCGCTGATCCACAAGTTCCGCGCGGGCTTCGAGCAGGGCGTCAAGGACACCGACCCCAAGGTCAAGGTGATCTCGCAGTTCCTGACGCAGACCGCGGAGGAGGGCGGCTTCTCCAGCCCCGACAAGGGCAAGTCCGCCGCCGAGGGCCAGATCGAGAAGAAGGCCGACGTCGTCTACGCGGCCGCCGGCCTGTCCGGCCAGGGCGTCATCGAGGCCGCCGCCGCCAACAAGGTGTGGGCGATCGGCGTCGACTCCGACCAGTACCGGCAGGAAGCCCTCGCCAAGTACAAGGACTCGATCCTCACTTCGGCCATGAAGGACGTCGCCAAGGCGGTGTACAACCTGGCGAAGTCGGTCGAGGACGGCAAGCCGGCGACCGGTATCGTCAAGGGCGATCTGAAGACGGGTGAGGTGAGCCTGTCGAACTCCAACCCGAAGTTCGCGGACGACGCCGAGCTCCAGGAAGCCATCGAGACGGCCAAGGAGAAGATCGTCAGCGGCGAGATCAAGGTCAAGTCGAGCTGAGTGACACCCCCCGAGTAACCGCGGGGTCGCGTCCGCTCGACGGGGTACGAGGAGCCCGGCTCCTCGTACCCCGTCGGTCGAGTGCGCCGCCCCTTTGCATGCCATAGGGGCGCTACGCGCGTAGATGGCCCCCGTCCCCAGGAGAGTGCGTCATCAACGCGTCCAGCAGCCCTCCGGCCGGAGCGGCGGTCAACGATTCGGCGACCGCCGTCGAGCTCGCCGGGATCACCAAGCGCTTCCCGGGCGTCGTGGCCAACCACGACATCCACCTCACCGTCCGCAAGGGCACCGTCCACGCCCTCGTCGGTGAGAACGGCGCCGGCAAGTCGACCCTGATGAAGATCCTCTACGGCATGCAGAAGCCGGACGAGGGCACCATCACGATCCACGGCGAGCAGGTGAGCTTCTCCTCGCCCGCCGACGCCATCGTCCGCGGCATCGGCATGGTGCACCAGCACTTCATGCTCGCCGACAACCTCACCGTCCTCGAGAACGTCGTCCTCGGCAGCGAGAGGCTCCACGGCATCGGCGGCAGGGCCCGCCGCAGGATCAAGGAGCTCTCCGACCGCTACGGCCTCGGCGTCCGCCCCGACGTCCTGGTCGAGGAGCTCGGCGTCGCCGCCCGCCAGCGCGTGGAGATCCTCAAGGTCCTCTACCGCGGCGCCACCACCCTGATCCTCGACGAGCCCACCGCCGTCCTCGTCCCGCAGGAGGTCGACGCCCTCTTCGACAACCTGCGCGAGCTGAAGGCCGAGGGCCTGTCGGTCATCTTCATCTCCCACAAGCTGGGCGAGGTCCTCTCCGTCGCCGACGAGATCACCGTCATCCGCCGCGGCACCACGGTCGGCACGGCCGTCCCCGCCGAGACGACCCCGCGCCAGCTCGCCGAGCTGATGGTCGGCAGCGAGCTGCCGACGCCGGAGACGGCCGAGTCCACGGTCACCGACCGTCCCGTCCTCACCGTCGACAAGCTGCGCCTGGCGGCCCCCGGCGGCAAGGCCCTGCTCGACGACATCAGCTTCACCATCCACGCGGGCGAGGTCCTCGGCATCGCCGGCGTCGAGGGCAACGGCCAGACCGAACTGGTCGACGCCCTCATCGGCCTGCGGCACGCCGACTCCGGCACCATCCGGCTGGCCGACGAGGAGATCACCTCCTGGGCCACCCGCAGGCGCCGCGAGCAGGGCATCGGCTACATCCCCGAGGACCGCCACCGCCACGGCCTGCTCCTGGAGGCCCCCCTCTGGGAGAACCGCATCCTCGGCCACGTCACCGAGAAGCCCAACGCCAAGGGCGTCTGGCTCGACCCGAAGGCCGCCCAGGAGGACACCCGCCGCATCGTCCGGACGTACGACGTCCGCACCCCCGGCATCGACGTCACCGCCGCCTCCCTGTCCGGCGGCAACCAGCAGAAGCTGATCGTCGGCCGCGAGATGAGCCACAAGCCGCGCTTCCTGATCGCCGCCCACCCCACCCGCGGTGTGGACGTCGGCGCCCAGGCCGCCATCTGGGACCACATCCGCGAGGCCCGCCGCGAGGGCCTGGCCGTGCTGCTGATCTCCGCCGACCTGGACGAGCTGATCGGCCTGTCCGACACCCTCCGGGTGATCTACGACGGCAAGCTGGTCGCGGACGCCGACCCGGCCACCATCACCCCGGAGGAACTCGGCACCGCCATGACCGGCGCCGCCGAGGGCCACCTCGAACACGACGAGACCCCCGAGACCCCGGCCGACCCGTCCACGTCCGCCGAGTCTCCGGAAGACGAGGCCCGCTGATGAAGAAGTTCGACAAGGAGCGCGTGCTCCTCGCGGTGGCCGGGCCGGTCATCGCGCTCGCCGTGGCCTTCGTGCTCAGCGCGATCGTCCTGATCGCCTCCGGCAAGAACCCGGTCGAACCGTTCGCCATCATGTTCGAGCAGGCCGGCTTCTCCGACATCCAGGTCCTGATCGTCAACCAGGCCTCGATGTACTACATCGCGGCCCTCGCGGTGGCCATCGGCTTCCGGATGAACCTGTTCAACATCGGCGTCGACGGCCAGTACCAGCTCGGCGCCATGATGGCCGCCATCGTCGGCGCGCACGCGAACCTGCCGGCGTTCCTCCAGGTCCCGCTGCTGCTGCTGACCGCCGTCCTCACCGGCGCCTTCTGGGCCGGCATCGCCGGCGTCCTCAAGGTCACCCGCGGCGTCAGCGAGGTCGTCGCCACGATCATGCTCAACGCGATCGCCACCTCGCTCATCGTCTACATGTGGAAGCCGGACGTCTTCGGCGTCAAGATCGGCAACAACAGCACCACCGGCGAGATGCACGAGTCCGGCTGGATCCCCGGCATCGACATGGGCGCGGCCGGTGAGATCTACGGCCTGCTGGTCCTCGCCGTCCTGCTCGGCATCGGCTACTGGGTCGTCCTCAACCGCACCCGCTTCGGCTTCGACCTGCGCGCCTCCGGCGCCTCCGAGTCCGCCGCCTCCGCCTCCGGCGTCGACCCCAAGCGCATGGTCCTCACCGCCATGCTGCTCTCCGGCGCCATCGCCGGCCTCGCGGGCCTGCCGATCCTCCTCGGCGACTCCCACACCTACAACCTCAACTTCCCCACCGGCATCGGCTTCCTCGGCATCGGCATCGCGCTGCTCGGCCGCAACAGCCCCGTCGGGATCGCCTTCGCCGCCCTGCTGTGGGCCTGGCTCGACAAGGCCTCGCCCGAGCTGGACTTCCACGGCTACGACAAGGAGATCGCGGTCATCATGCAGGGCCTGATCGTCCTCTCGGTCGTCGTCTCCTACGAGGCCGTCCGCGAGTGGGGCCTGCGCCGCCAGCAGCGCCGGGTCGGCGCGGAACTCGCCGCGGGGCACGTCCTGGGCGCCGACAACAACACCACGAAGGAGGTGGCCGGCCGATGACCGCTCCGACCACAGCGACCGACGTCAACCAGCCGTCGCTGGAACACGCACCGCCGACCGGCCGCCGTATGTCGTGGCCCGTCCTGCTCCTGGTCGTCGCCGGAGCCCTGGCGCTGGTCTCGATCGTCCGCCTCGTCACCGGCGCGGACGGCATCACCAACGTCAGCCAGATGTCCACCGCCCTCCAGCTCGCGGTCCCGATCGGCCTCGCCGGTCTCGGCGGCCTGTGGGCCGAGCGCGCGGGCGTGGTCAACATCGGCCTCGAGGGCATGCTGATCCTCGGCACCTGGTTCGGCGCCTGGGCCGGATTCCAGTGGGGTCCGTGGACCGGCGTCCTCGTCGGCATCCTCGGCGGCGCGCTCGGCGGCCTGCTGCACGCGATCGTCACCGTCACCTTCAACGTCAACCACATCGTCTCCGGCGTGGCCATCAACATCCTGGCCCTCGGCGCCACCCGCTACCTCGCCCCGCTCGCCTTCGAGGGCCACCAGGGCGGCTCCGCCAAGCAGTCCCCGGCGGTCGAATCCCTCGGCCACTTCACCGTGCCCGGACTGTCCGACGCGCTGAGCGACCTCAACGGCAAGGGCTGGTTCTTCGTCTCCGACGTCGCCGGCCTGCTCGGCGGACTGGTCACCAACGTCTCCTGGCTGACCCTGATCGCCGTCGCGCTCATCCCCGCCACCTGGTGGATCCTGTGGCGCACCGCGTTCGGCCTGCGGCTGCGCTCCTGCGGCGAGAACCCGATCGCCGCCGAGTCCCTCGGCGTCAACGTCTACAAGTACAAGTACCTCGCCGTGATCATCTCCGGCGGCCTGGCCGGCCTCGGCGGCGTCTTCCTCTCCATCGTGGCCAACCCCTTCTACCTGGAGGGCCAGACCAGCGGCCGCGGCTACATCGGCCTCGCCGCGATGATCTTCGGCAACTGGATGCCGGGCGGCCTCGCCATCGGCGCCGGCCTCTTCGGCTACACCGACAGCCTCAACCTGCGCGGCGGCTCCGCCAACGTGCACGCCCTGCTGCTGCTCGGCGCGCTGCTGCTGCTCATCGGCGCGATCTGGCTGGCCGTCCGCAAGAAGTACGTCCACGCGGTGATCACCCTGGTCGTCGGCGCCCTCGTCTTCGCCTGGTACGCCGGCACCAACGAGGTCCCCAACCAGGTCGTCTCCGCCACGCCGTACGTCATCACCCTCGTCGTCCTCGCGCTCTCCGCGCAGCGGCTGCGGATGCCGAAGGCGGACGGCATGCCGTACCGGAAGGGACAGGGCAAGTGACCGCGGCCGACGTCGACTGGGAGGCACTGCGCGCCGTGGCACGGGACGCCATGTCCCACGCCTACGCCCCCTACTCGGGCTATCCGGTCGGCGTGGCGGCCCTGGTCGACGACGGACGCACGGTCTCCGGCTGCAACGTCGAGAACGCCTCGTACGGGATCGGGCTGTGCGCCGAGTGCGGACTGGTCTCGGAGCTCCAGCGCACCGGGGGCGGCCGGCTCACGCACTTCACCTGCGTGGACGGCAGCGGCGAGATCCTCGTCCCGTGCGGCCGCTGCCGCCAGCTGCTGTACGAGTTCGGCGGCCCCGGTCTGCTCCTCGAGACCCCGGCGGGGATCCTGCCGCTGTCGGAGATGCTGCCCCAGGCCTTCGGTCCGCAGCACCTCACCAAGTAATCACCCCGCGGCCCCTCCGGGCGACAGCCGTTACCGTCGACCGGAGGGGCCGCACCCTTCGCACCCCGGAAGGAACGCCAGCCATGGCCATGGACGCCATCTCCGTCATCCGCACCAAGCGGGACCGCGGCGAACTCAGCGACGAGCAGATCGACTGGGTGATCGACGCGTACACCCGCGGGGAGGTGGCCGACGAGCAGATGTCGGCGCTCGCGATGGCGATCCTCCTCAACGGCATGAACCGGAGCGAGATCGCCCGCTGGACCGCCGCGATGATCGCCTCCGGCGAGCGCATGGACTTCTCGTCCCTGTCCCGCCCCACCGCCGACAAGCACTCCACCGGCGGCGTCGGCGACAAGATCACCCTCCCGCTGGCCCCCCTCGTCGCGGCCTGCGGCGCGGCCGTCCCCCAGCTCTCCGGCCGCGGCCTCGGCCACACCGGCGGCACCCTCGACAAGCTGGAGTCGATCCCCGGCTGGCGCGCGCTGCTCTCCAACGAGGAGATGCTGTCGGTGCTGGACGGCACCGGCGCGGTGATCTGCGCGGCCGGTGACGGGCTGGCCCCGGCGGACAAGAAGCTGTACGCGCTCCGGGACGTCACGGGCACGGTCGAGGCGATCCCCCTGATCGCCTCGTCCATCATGTCGAAGAAGATCGCGGAGGGCACCGGCTCCCTGGTCCTCGACGTGAAGGTGGGCACCGGCGCCTTCATGAAGACGATCGACGACGCCCGCGAACTGGCCCGCACCATGGTCGGCCTGGGCACCGACTCCGGAGTGCGGACGGTCGCCCTCCTCACCGACATGTCCACCCCGCTCGGCCTGACCGCCGGCAACGCGCTGGAGGTCCGCGAGTCGGTCGAGGTGCTGGCGGGCGGCGGCCCCGCGGACGTCGTGGAGCTGACCCTGGCCCTGGCCCGCGAGATGCTCGACGCGGCCGGTCTGAAGGACGCCGACCCGGCGAGGGCCCTCGCCGACGGCTCCGCGATGGACGTCTGGCGCCGCATGATCTCGGCGCAGGGCGGCGACCCGGACGCGCAGCTGCCGGTCGCGCGCGAACAGCATGTCGTCAAGGCCCCGTCCTCCGGCGTCCTCACCCGCCTCGACGCCTACGACATCGGCGTCGCCGCCTGGCGCCTCGGCGCGGGCCGCGCCCGCAAGGAGGACCCGGTCCAGGCCGGCGCGGGCGTCGAACTCCACGCCAGGCCCGGCGACCCGGTCACCGAGGGCCAGCCCCTCCTGACCCTCCACACGGACACCCCGGAACGCTTCGACTACGCGCTCCGCTCCCTCGAGGGCTCCTACGACATCGAGGCCCCCGGCACGGACTTCACCGCCACGCCGGTGGTGCTGGAACGCATCGCCTGACCAGCGGCTTCCTCGAGTGGATGAACGGGACCGGTGGACCCCCACCGGTCCCGTTCGCCGTCACCCCAGCAGCGCCGCCACCACCACCAGCACCGGCACCGACAGCACCGTCGACACCAGGATCGCCTCCCGGGCCAGCTTCTCGCCCACCCGGTAGCTGCTCGCGTACGTGAAGAGGTTCTGGGCGGCCGGGAGGGCCGAGGTCACCACCACGTCCAGCAGGTGCGCGCCGCGCAGGCCGAAGACGCCCACCGCCAGCGCCCAGGCGGCCAGCGGCTGGCCCACCGCCTTCAGCGCCACGGCGAGCAGCACCGCCCCGCGGTCCCCGCCCCGCAGGGGCAGCGCGCTGCCGCGCAGCGAGATGCCGAAGGCGAGCAGCACGGCGGGGACCGCCATGTTGCCGATCAGGACCACCGGGTCCCAGACCGGGCCCGGTATCCCGATCCCGGCCGCCGACACCGCCACCCCCGCCAGCGACCCCACCGCGATCGGGTTGCGCAACGGGGTCAGGACCCGCCGCCACAACGGCTGCTTCTCGCCCGCCGTCGACAGGTCGAGGATCGTCAGCGCGATCGGCGTGACCCCGACCAGCTGGAACAGCAGCACCGGCGCCACGAGCGAGGCGTCGCCCAGCACGTACACGGCGATCGGGATGCCCAGGTTGCCGGAGTTGACGTAGCTGGAGCACAGGGCGCCGATGGTGGTGCGGCCCACGCCCCAGCCGCGTACGACGCCCACCGCGACGAAGACGCCCGCCACCGCCGCCGTGCTCAGCGCGGTGACCAGGAGCCGGCTGGAGAAGACCACCGACAGGTCGGCCCGGGCGAGCGTGGTGAACAGCAGCGCGGGCGACGCTACGTGGAACGCCAGCTTCGTCAGGACCTCGCGGCCCTGCGCGCCGAGATGCCCCCGCCGGCCGATGACGTAGCCGACGCCGATGACGACGGCGATCACCAGGAATCCGCTCAGCACCCCCTGCACGGCAGCTCCCCGCGGACGCGAAGGGAACCGGGCGGCAGGGGCGGGGATGATCTATGGCGCATACACCCAACCCTCCGGGGAGGGGCGTGTTCAGGTCAATGTGATCCTCACGGCGCCGGCCCCGCGACACGTCGCGATGAGTTGCGCGCCGTCGCCCGGTCTACCGCTCGTGGACGCCATGACACCGCCCGTGCTCGTGCTCAGCGGCCCCCTCGCCCCGGGAGAGGTGAGCGGGCCCTGCGACGCGCTGCGGGCGCTGCTGGACGGGGGAGGCGGTGGCGGCCCGGGCCGGGTGGTCGTCTGCGACGTCGCCGGGCTGGGGCCGGCCGGTCTCGCCGCCGTGAACCTGCTCGCCCGGCTCCAGCTCACCGCCCGCCGGGCAGGGGGCCGGATACGGCTGCGTGACCCCTCCCCGGCGCTACGCGCCCTGCTCGACCTGGCCGGCCTCCGCTTCGAGGTGGAGGGGCAGCCCGAACAGCGGGAACCACCGCGCGGTGTCGAGGAAGCAGTGGAACCCGGTGATCCGGCCGTCTGATATCTCCAGCACCTGGACCGCCCACGGCGTGAAACCGCCGGCCTCCGGGTCGGGCTTGTACTGCGCGAAGCCCGGCAGCCCGTTGACCTCCACCGGCAGCAGCCGCGAACCCGCGCAGGCGGCGCCCAGCGTCGTCATGAAGCCCGTGATGTCCTCGGTGCCGGTCAGCCACAGGTCGAACGGCGGCATCGTCATGACGGCGTCCTCGTGCAGCAGCGCGGTCAGGGCCGGCATGTCGTACCCCTCGAACGCCGCCACATAGCGCTCGAGCAGTTTCCGCTGCTCCTCGTCCAGCGGGTCGGACACCGACGCGTCGGCTCCCGGCTGCCGCCGCTCCGCGAGCGTCGCGCGGGCCCGCTGGAGCGCGCTGTTCACCGACGCGACCGACGTGCCCAGCAGCTCGGCGACCTCGCCGGCCCTCCAGGCCAGCACCTCCCGCAGGATCAGCACCGCCCGCTGCTTGGCCGGCAGCTGCTGCAGCGCGGCCATGAAGGCGAGCCGCACCGACTCCTTGGCGACCGCCGCCTCCGCCGGGTCGGCGGGCGTGGGCAGCACCCGGGAGTCGGGCATCGGCTCCAGCCACGTGCTGTCCGGGCGGGGCGAGAGGGCCGCCCGCGCCAGCGGTGTGGACTCCGTCAGGTCCATCGGCCGGGCCCGCTTGTTGCCCGCCGCCAGCATGTCCAGACAGACGTTGGTCGCGATGCGGTACAGCCAGGAGCGCAGGCTGGAACGGCCCTCGAACCTGTCGTAGCCGCGCCACGCGCGGATCATCGTGTCCTGCACCGCGTCCTCCGCCTCGAAGGAGGAGCCCAGCATCCGGTAGCAGTACCCGGTCAGTTCGACCCGGTGCGCCTCCAGCCTGGCGTCCAGGTCGGTCGTCGTCGCGGTGCCGTTCGTCATCGTCCACCCACCCCATGCGGTGTCGTCGTGGTCCACCACTTCGGAAGCTACCGCAGCCCACTGACAACGGCCCTTCGGGCGAACGAACGCGCAGGTCGGGCTGGTTCAGCCCGTCCGGCGATCGAGGACGAGGCCCGTCCAGGGCCGAAGCGGGGGACTGGGGGCGCGGCCCCCGGGTCAGGGACGGGAAGGGGCGGCGGGGGCGAGGAAAGTCAGGCCGGCCGGACCACGGCCGCCCGCGCCGCCGCCCGCGTCCCGGCCAGGGTGATCGCCGCGACCCCGGCCACCGCCACCAGCCCGACGCCCACCGTCCCGCCCCAGCCCCCCGCGTGGAACGCGAGCGCACCCACCGTGCTGCCCACACTGGACCCCACGTAGTACGCGGACTGGTACAGGGCCGACGCCTGCGCCCGCCCCACGTCCGCCGTCTTCCCGACCGCCGACGACGCCACCGCGTGCCCCGCGAAGAACCCCGCCGTGATCAGCACCAGCCCCAGCAGCACCACCGGCAGCGACCCGGCCAGCGACAGCAGCAGTCCCGCCGCGGTCGTCCCGCCCCCCGCGTACAGCGCGCCCCGGCGGCCCAGCCGCCCGACCAGCCGTCCGGCGGCCGAAGCCGAGACCGTGCCCACCAGATACACCAGGAAGATCGAACCTACGATGCCCTGCGGCAGCGAGAACGGCGCCTCGGTCAGCCGGTACCCGATGACCGTGTACACACCGCCGAACACCGTCATGAACAGCGCGCCGATCGCGTACAGCCGCCGCAGCAGCGGATGGGCGAGATGGTCCCGGACGGTGCGCGCCAGCACCCGAGGCCGCAGCGAACCCGGACGGAAGTGCTCCGGCGCCGGCAGCAGCAGCCGGAACGCCACCGCGCACGCCACCGCGACCACGCCGATCACCCCGACGGCGACCCGCCAGCCCCACTCCTGCGCCACCCAGCCGGTGATCACCCGGCCGCTCATCCCGCCGACACTGTTGCCGGCGACGAACAGCCCGATCGCGGTCACCAGCGCCTTCGGCGTGACCTCCTCCGCGAGGTACGCCGTCGCCGACGCCGGCAGCCCGGCCAGCGCCGCACCCTGCAGCGCCCGCAGCGCCACCAGCGCGCCCAGCGACGGCGCGAACGGCACCAGCAGGCCGAGGGTCACCGCGACGGCCAGCGAGGCCGTCATGACCGTACGCCGTCCGTAACGCTCCGACAGCGCGCTCATCGGCAGCACGAACAGCGCCAGGCCACCGGTCGCCGCCGCCACCGTCCAGCTCGCGTCACCCGCGCTCACCGCGAAGTCGCCGGAGATCAACGGCAGCAGGGCCTGGGTGGAGTACAGCAGGGCGAAGGTCGCGACGCCCGCGAGGAACAGGGCGAGACTCATCCGGCGGTAACCGGGTCCGCCCGGAGACATCCGGGACTCGGAGGCGGCCTCGGGGACGGGCCGGGTCGAAGAGGTCGAAGGAACGGATGTGACGGCGCCCACACTGGTGGACGCCCCGGTACTGGCGGGAGTCATGCCTCGAAGCTACGGACGCCCCCGCTCATCCGTCCAATGCACGGAATCGACATAATCGTTCCCATGGCGCATCAGCAGAGGTCACGGAGGAGACTGTCACAGACCGGTGACACACGAGACACGGAAGACATGGCGAGACTGCTCGCACCCCGCCTCGCCTACTTCGCCGGCGTCGCCCGCACCGAGCACGTCACCCGCGCCGCCCAGGAGATGCAGGTCCCGCAGTCCACCCTCTCCCGGGCGCTGGTCCGCCTGGAACAGGACCTGGGCGTCGAGCTGTTCGCCCGCCACGGCCGCACCGTCTCCCTCACCCCGGCCGGCCACACCTTCCTCACCTCCGTCGAACGCGCCCTCGCCGAGATCGAGCGCGCCGCCGACGAGGTGCGCGCCGACGCCGACCCCGCCACCGGCAAGGTCGCCTTCGGCTTCCTGCACACCATGGGCGCCGAGACCGTGCCCGGCCTGCTGCACGCCTTCCGCGCCGACCACCCGCGCATCCGCTTCAGCCTGGTCCAGAACTACGGCGAGGCCATGCTGGAACGCCTCCGCGCGGGCGAACTCGACCTGTGCCTGACCTCCCCGGTGCCCGACGCCCCCGACCTCGTCGCCCGCCGCCTCGACGAGCAGAAGCTGCGCCTGGTCGTCCCCGCCGACCACCGCCTCGCCGGCCGCCGCCGCATCCGGCTCGCCGAGGCCGCCGACGAGACCTTCGTGACCCTGGAACCCGGCTACGGCCTGCGCCGCATCACCGACGACCTCTGCATCCGGGCCGGCTTCACACCCCGCATCGCCTTCGAGGGCGAGGAAGCCGAAACCCTGCGCGGCCTGGTGGCGGCGGGCCTGGGCGTGGCCCTCCTGCCCCCGCCGGCCTTCCCCCGCCCCGGAGTGGTCGAGCTGACGGTCACCGCCCCCAGGGCGGCCAGGGAGATCGGCGTGGCCTGGCTGGCCGGCCACCCGGACACGCCCCCGGTGGCGGCCTTCAAGAAGTTCCTGCTCTCCAAGAGGGGTGCTTTGCTCCCCGCTTGAACAGGGGTGACCGACCGCCGACGCAGGGGCGACGTACGCAGGGGCGCGGGGCCGTATCGACCTGCGGCTCCGCCGCGTGGGCGCGATCGGCCACCGGCGGCCCGCAGTCGCGAAACGGCATTCCGCCCCACGGCGCTACCGCCGCAGCGACCTGCCGAACCCCGCGGCCAGCGGCATCCGCAGCCCCAACGGCGGAGGCGCCGCCAGGGCATCCTGCACGGGCCGTGAGAACGCCCGCCCGAACAACGCCCCCATCGCGAAGTCCTCCGCCAGCGCCAGCACCTCCTCCCGGTACTGGCTCAAGCCGTGCCCGTCCGCGTGGACCTCGAACCGGCACACCTCCCGGTTCGCCTTCTTCGCCCGCGCCGCCAGCCGGAACGACAACTCGGGATCGCTGCGCGCGTCGTTCGTGCCGTGCACGATCAGCACCCGCCGTCCGACGAGCTGCTTCACCGGTTCGGGCGGCGCCGCCACGTCCTCGTCCGGCAGCCAGGGGGCCAGCGCCAGCACGGAGTTGACGGCCTCGTGGCCCCCCGCGCGCAGCGCTGCCCTGCCCCCCATGCCGATCCCGGCGAGGCAGACGGGGACGTCCCCGTAACGCCGTACGGCCTCGTCGGCGGCCCACGCGGCGTCGCGCGCGAGATGCGCCTCGCTGCCGTTCCAGCCCCGATAGCGGTAGTGGACGACATGGGCGGCGAGGCTCTCGTCCCGGCCCGCGCGGGTGAGACGGCGCCCCAAGGCGCGTACGGAGGCGGCCGCCAGCACGGCGGACGGTCTGCGGCCGGACACCTCCTCGCCGCCGGGGAGCAGCAGTACCACTCCGCTCACCGCCGTCGGCTCCGGGCCGAGCGCCCTCCCCAGCCGGGCCGTGCGAACCGGCTTCGCTTCCTGTGCCATGGCAGAACATTCTCAGAAGTGCGGGTGTACTCCACCCTGCCGTGCGATCACCGTTACATATCGACGAATTCGTCCACCCGGTGATCTACGCGCGTAGGAGTTAGAGTGCGGAAATGACGAGCCAGACCATCGCGAACACCCCGACGAAGGAGCAGATCCGCCGGGCGCCCAAGGTTCTGCTGCACGACCACCTCGACGGCGGCCTGCGCCCCGCCACCGTCGTCGAACTGGCCCGCGAGAGCGGGTACCGCCGGCTCCCCGAGACCGACCCCGACAAGCTCGGACTGTGGTTCAGGGAGGCCGCCGACTCCGGCTCCCTGGAGCGGTACCTGGAGACGTTCTCGCACACCGTCGGGGTCATGCAGACCCGCGACGCCCTCGTCCGGGTCGCCGCCGAGTGCGCCGAGGACCTGGCCGAGGACGGTGTCGTCTACGCCGAGGTGCGCTACGCGCCCGAGCAGCACCTCGAAGGCGGACTCACCCTTGAGGAGGTCGTCGAGGCGGTCGACGAGGGCTTCCGGCAGGGGGAGCGGAAGGCGAGGGAGAACGGCCACCGCATCCGGATCGGCGCCCTCCTCACCGCGATGCGGCACGCCGCCCGCGCCCTGGAGATCGCCGAACTCGCCAACCGCTACCGGGACCTGGGCGTCGTCGGCTTCGACATCGCGGGCGCCGAGGCCGGCTACCCGCCCACCCGGCACCTGGACGCCTTCGAGTACCTGAAGCGGGAGAACAACCACTTCACCATCCACGCCGGTGAGGCGTTCGGGCTGCCGTCCATCTGGCAGGCCCTCCAGTGGTGCGGCGCCGACCGGCTCGGCCACGGGGTGCGCATCATCGACGACATCGAGGTCCGCGACGACGGCACGGTCGCACTCGGCCGGCTGGCCTCCTACGTCCGGGACAAGCGCGTCCCGCTGGAACTCTGCCCGAGCTCCAACCTCCAGACGGGGGCCGCCGCCTCGTACGTCGAACACCCCATCGGCCTGCTGCGCCGGCTGCACTTCCGGGCCACGGTGAACACCGACAACCGCCTGATGTCCCACACCACCATGAGCCGGGAGTTCGAGCACCTGGTCGAGGCGTTCGGCTACACGCTCGACGACATGCAGTGGTTCTCCGTCAATGCGATGAAATCCGCGTTCATTCCTTTCGATGAACGACTGGCCATGATCAATGACGTCATCAAGCCCGGATACGCCGAGCTGAAATCCGCATGGCTGTTCCGTCAGACGGCTTCCACCAGCGGTTCTCCGGCGACGGAAAGCTGAGAGCGGCGTCCACGGTGAACGCGGACACCGTCCGCGTCCACCGTTCGTCCCCATGCCGATGTTTGCGGCGGGAGGAGGCGCGTGTTTACGGTCTCAGCACCGCTCACTCCCCGTATCCCATGTCGAGGACGCATTCCATGAAGCAGTCTGCTGCCAAGACCCTCGGTGTCGCCGTGCTGGGCGCCGCCTTCGCCGCGGTCGGCGCCGGCGCCGCCAACGCGGCCCCTGCCGTCCCGGACGCCGCTCCGGCGCTGGACACCGTCGGCCGGGCCGTGCCGGCGGAGAAGCCGTCCACCGCGCTGCCGGTCGCCCGGCAGGCGGGCCCCGAGGCCCCGGCCACCGGTCTCCTCGGCGGCATGCCGCTGCAGGACCTGCCCACCCGGGGCGCCACCCTCAACGGGATGCCGGTCGGCGCCTGACCCCGCCAGGCGGAAACGTACCGACGGGGCGCACCCGGAACCGGGTCGCGCCCCGTCGGCGTACGCGCGGGAGGCGGCGCCGCGGAGTCACCAGGCCGGCTGGGCCTTGTCCTCCGAGGGCAACAGGATCCACAGCGCTATGTACAGCAGGAACTGCGGCCCCGGAAGCAGACACGACAGCAGGAAGATCACCCGCATCGTGGTCGCGGAGGTGCCGAAGCGCCGGGCCAGCGCGGCGCACACTCCGCCGATCACGCGGTCGTTGGTGGGACGGGCGAGGCGGCTCATCGCGGCTCCTTTGTGAGTGGTGCGAGGCCTCCCGACCGGCTGCCTCAGTGCACTCCACGATACGGAGACGAAGGGGGCAAAGCATCACTCCACGGGGCGATCCCGACCCTGGGAATCGTCGGGGTCCTCCCCTGAGCCGGCTCCTCCGGGAGGAGAGCCGTGAGGGACCGCCGTACCGCCAGGCGGCGCAACCGGGCACGGCCCGCCGGCACCACGGCCGCGTGCGCGAGCGCCGCACCCGCCGTGTTGAGCAGCAGCGAGTCGACGTCCACGACCTGGCCCGGCACCACCGTCTGCAGCATCTCGACGGCCAGCGACACCAGCGCGGTCGCCGCCGTGGTGCGGATCAGCGAACCCAGCCGCGAGGCGGCCGGCCGGCCCCCGGCCATCGGCAGCAGCACACCCAGCGGCGCGAGCAGCGCCAGCCCTTCGCAGATCCGGCGGGCCCCCGTCGCCCAGCCCAGCGCGAAGTCGCCCCGGATGCCGTCCAGCGGCCGCAGATTGGCGGGCATCACCCAGGGGACGTCCAGCGGGCGCAGCGTGTACCAGGCGACGAACGCGAGATACGCGGCCAGGAGGAGCCCCCCTGTCACACGGATACGGGTCGCGGCGGAACCGCCGATGAGGCCTTGACGCTGCACGCCCCCCTAGACGCGGCCTCCGGCGCGATCGGTTCCGGGACGTCACCCGTTCACCGCATGAGGCGTGCGCCACAACGAGGGCTCACCCGCCGGTGACCTCCGAGGACGGCGGTTCCCCGGCGTCCGGACGGGACCGGACCTCGTCCGTGCACGCGTAGCGGCGCGGCCGGGCGTCGTCGGGGCCGCCCAGGATCACCGAGCCGTCGCCCTCGGCCGCCGCCGAGTCGGAGAAGGTGCACACGATCTGCGCGAGCCCGGCGGAGGTGAGGCTCCCGGGCGCGCTGCTCAGCCGCAGCGTGTCCTCCGGGTCGCCGGGCCGCGGACCGGTCACGGTCGTACCGCGCCGTACCCGCGTGCCGTACCCGGCCTGCCGCTCGGCGGCCGACGGTTCCTGGGACACCGCGTCCAGCAGTCCCTGCGCCACCAGCACGCGCCGCGAGTCCGCCGCCCCGTCCGGCACCCGCACCGTCCGGTCCACGGCCACCAGCGACGACCCGCACAGCAGGAACACCTGCACCGGCAGCCCCCGCTCCGGCCGCGTCGGCGCCTCCGGCTCGGCCAGGGAGCAGCGCGTCCGCGACGGCGCCGGCCCGAAGTCTGTCGGCACCTCCGTGGCCCGTATCCCGCACCCGGAGAGCAGCACGCCCAGCGCCCCCAGCGCGAGCAGTCCCCGCGTACGCCGCGAAGCAGTCCGCACGGTCATCGGGCGCCCTCCTCGGCGACCTCGTCCTCGACGTCGCCCGCCTTCTCCGAAGGGTTCCTCGCGGACACGTCCCGCGGCAGCCGCAGCGTGAACACCGCACCGCCCTCGGGGGAGTTGGCCGCGGTGATCTCGCCGCCGTGGATGTGGGCGTTCTCCAGCGCGATGGACAGGCCCAGGCCGCTGCCCTCGGAACGCGGCCGCGAGGCGCTCGCCTTGTAGAAGCGGTCGAAGACATGCGGCAGGACCTCCTCGGGGATGCCCGGCCCGTGGTCCCGCACCTCGATGACCACCGTGCCCCCGTCCCCGGCGCCCTCCGCGCCGTCCTCCCGTACCGAGACCCGCACCGGCGACCCGCCGTGCTTGAGCGCGTTCCCGATCAGGTTCGCCAGGATCACGTCCAGTCGGCGCGGGTCGATCCGGGCGTGGATGCCGCGCTCGGCGTCCAGGTCGACCGCGTCCAGCCAGGCGCGCGCGTCGATGCACGCGGTGATCTGGTCGGACATGTCGACGTCGTCGAGGACCAGCCGGGCGGTGCCCGCGTCGAAGCGGGTCACCTCCATCAGGTTCTCCACCAGGTCGTTCAGCCGCCGGGTCTCGCTCACCACCAGCCGTACCGCGGGCTCGATCATCGGGTCGATGCCGCCGCCCTCGGACTCCAGCTCCTCCTCCAGGACCTCGGTCACCGCCGTGATCGCGGTCAGCGGCGTACGCAGCTCGTGGCTCATGTCCGCCACGAACCGCCGGGACGCCTCGTCGCGCCCCGCCATGTCCGCCACCCGCTTCTCCAGCGCCTCGGCCGCCTTGTTGAACGTCCGGGACAGATCGGCCAGCTCATCGGTGCCCGACACCCTCAGCCGGGTGTCCAGCTTCCCCTCGCCGAGCCGCCGCGCGGCCACCCCGAGCCGCTGCACCGGCTTCAGCACCGTCGTGGCCGCCGCGTGCGCGAGCAGCGCGGAACCTATCAGCGCCAGCCCGGTGGCGATCCCCAGCGACCAGGCCAGCGAGTTGAGGTCCTTGGCCTCCGGTTCGAGCGACTTCAGCATGTAGCCGGTCGGCCCGCCCCCGACCACCCGCACCCCCGCCACCAGGTAGGGGGTGTCGCCGTCGACGATCCGCTGCCAGTACAGACGGTGCGGGTGCTTGTTGGCCGACGTGACCTTCTGCCGCTCGGTCACCGCCTCGCGCAGCGAGGCCGGCACGTCCCGCAGCGAGAAGCCGTTCAGCCCGCCCGAACTGCCGTAGACCGTACGCCCGTCGGGGTTCTCGGCGACCAGCAGCACGGTGAAGCGCTGGCTGCTGTTCGCCATCTGGCCCGCCGTGCGCTGCAGTTCGTCCTGCGTGGGGCGCTCGGGCAGCGTGCCCGCCCGGTTGCGCATCTCCTGCTCGAAGTCGCGCAGCACCGCGTCCTGGGTGCGGGTCAGCACCGACTCGCGGTTCAGCCAGTACGCGATGCCGGACGCGGACACCGCGGCGGTGAGCGCGACCAGCCCGAACACCACGACCAGCCGCAGCCGCAGACTGGTGAACCGCAGCCGTGACCACACTCCCCTGCGCGCGGCGGACCAGCCGCCGGCCCCTCCTTGGTGCTCCTGTGTCACTGAGGCGCGTCCAGCCGGTAGCCGACACCGCGCACGGTACGGATCAGGGTCGGGGACGACGGCACGTCCTCGACCTTGGCGCGCAGCCGCTGGACGCACGCGTCCACCAGACGCGAGTCGCCCAGGTAGTCGTGCTCCCACACCAGCCGCAGCAGCTGCTGCCGGGACAGCGCCTGCCCCGGCCGCCGGCTCAGTTCGAGCAGCAGCCGCAGCTCGGTCGGCGTCAGCTGGAGGTCCTCGCCGTTCTTCGTCACCGTCATCGCCGAACGGTCGATGACCAGGCTGCCGAAGGTCGCCGAGTCGCTGGACTCCCGCTCGCCGCGCCGCAGCACCGCCCGGATACGGGCGTCCAGCACCCGGCCCTGCACCGGTTTGACGACGTAGTCGTCGGCGCCGGACTCCAGCCCGACCACCACGTCGATGTCGTCGTTGCGCGCGGTCAGCAGGATGATGGGCAACTGGTCCGTGCGCCGGATGCGCCGGCACACCTCGAACCCGTCGATGCCGGGCAGCATCACGTCCAGCACGATCAGATCCGGCCGCTGCTCGCGCAGCAGCTTCAGACCGTCCTCACCGCTGGCAGCGGTCGCCACCCGGTGACCCTGGCGCGTCAGTGAGAGCTCCAGGGCCGTGCGGATGGCGTCGTCGTCCTCGATCAGCAACAGTGAAGGCACGGGCCCATTCTGGCCCATGGAGGGCTCTCCGTACGACCCGCGGACGGCAGATGCCCCTTGAGCCCGGATACGTGCCGCTCCGCGCACGGACGGCTGTGAAGGATCCGTGGACCGGTCGTGACCGACCCTTGTGACACGCCTGTGACAGTCGGCTGACACGGCCATGAAGGTCCCCGGGCAAGCTTTTCGACACCAGCACAACGGCAGGGCAGAACACCGGAAGTCCACGACGGGGGGCGCGAGATGAACACGCTGCACGGCACCGGCACCAGCGCAGTGATCACGCGTCTGCACGACGTGCACCGGGGTTTTGAGAAGTCCGGTGCGGCGGGCATGCGGGGGTGCGCCCGCGGCGCCGGGCGTCAGCACACCACGATCATGACGGTGGTTGACGCGCCCACGGGGGACACGGGGGACACGAACGGGGGGAATGCGTACGGGGAGGGCTCGGGGGAGCGCCGCTCACCGAGCGAGGCGGAGTTCACCGCCTACGTCCAGGAGCGCCGCGCCTCCCTGTACGCCACCGCCTACCACCTGACCGGCGACCGCTTCGAGGCCGAGGACCTGCTGCAGAGCGCACTGTTCTCGACCTACCGGGCGTGGGACCGGATCAGCGACAAGGCGGCGGTCGGCGGATACCTCCGCCGCACCATGACCAACCTGCACATCAGCGCGTGGCGCCGCCGCAAGCTGAACGAGTACCCGACCGAGGAACTGCCGGAGACGGCCGGCGACACGGACGCGATGCGCGGCACCGAGCTGCGCGCCGTGCTGTGGCAGGCGCTGGCCCGGCTGCCCGAACTCCAGCGCACCATGCTGGTCCTGCGCTACTACGAGGGCCGCACGGACCCGGAGATCGCCGACATCCTCGGCATCAGTGTCGGCACGGTGAAGTCCAGCATCTGGCGGTCGCTCCGCCGGCTGCGCGAGGACGAGGTCCTCAGCTTCGGCCGTGACGAGGAGAACGCCTTCGGGGAGCTCGTCGCCTGAGGGTACGGGGGAACCGGGGGACCCGGGATCCGGGGGATCCCGGAGAGCCCGGGGACAGCGGGGACGTCGGGGGCGCCGCCGTGAGGAACGGGGGAGAACCGCGGGGACGTCGGGGGACGTCGCCGTGGCGAACGGGGAAGCGCGAGGAGGTCACGGGGGCCTCTGCGGATCCGGGGAGCAAGAGGGATCCGGGTGATCACGGGGGATCACGGGGGAGTGCGAAACAGCGGGACTGCGGAGGGCCGGGGGGCCCGCCCAGTCCCGCCTTTCGTATGCGCCCGGTGGTGCGGGCGCCCCGTTAGGCCGCCGTGCTCGTCCCCGTCGCCGTGCGTCCGGCGACCGCCGCCCTCGCGAGGCGGCCCAGCGCCTCGTCCCGGTCGCAGGCGTACGCGCCCAGCGCCGTCTGACGGGCCACGATCGACCGCTCCCGCCGCATCAGCCGCCAGCCGCGGCGCAGCAGGAACGGCACCGACTTGCGGCCCTCCTTCAGATCCCGCAGGAACCGCCGCCGGAACGTCCGCACCGGGCCGCGGTTCAGGCACAGCGCGTCGGCCAGCAGATCCCGTTCACGGCAGCGCTCGACGATCTCCGCGGCGAAGATGCCCTCGGCGATGAACAGCGGCGTGCCGCCGATGTCGACCGCCCCCTCGCCGGTACGGGCGCTCAGCGAGATGTCGTAGACGGGGACCTGCGTACGACGTGTGCGGCACAGCCGCTCGATCGCGGCGACGGCGGCGTCCGCGTCCCAGGAGCCGGGATGGTCCCAGTCGATGTCGGAGCTGCCCGCCACGAGGGGCAGGGTCGGGTCGTCGCCCTCCTTGTAGAAGTCGTCGAGGCGCAGCACGGGAAGACCGGAACGGGCCGCGATGAGGGACTTGCCGGAGCCGGAGGGGCCGCAGAGCAGCACGACTCGCGCGGATATGGGCGACAGGGAACTCACGGGACACCAGTCTGAGGCATCGCCCGGGCGGCGTACGACCCGCGGTACGGCTTTGAAGCGCGCGTCACATGTCAACTACTCTTCGCGTCGGTCCGGTTACTCGACGAAGGCGGCAGGTGGCAGAGCGATGGCCCGACACAAGGCACCCAGGACGCCGACCGCCCGACGCGCCCTGGCCGTCCTCGCGACCGCATCGGTGGCCCTCGGGGCCGGCGCGGCGACGGCGGCGGCCGCGGACTCCACCCCGCTCCTCGACGGCGCCGGCCGGACCGTGGGCACGGTCGCGGACCTCAAGCCCAATCCGCTGGCCGGCACCGGCGTGGACCCGCTCGACAACGGCGTCGGCACGCAGGTCGCCGACTTCCGGCCGGTGGACTCGCGCGAGGTGACGGGGCCGGTCGCCCAGGCGCCGACGGTGGGCGACGTCCCGGTGGCGGGACGGGCGACGGAGGCGCTGCGCGGCTGACCGGCCGGGCGCGGAGCGGCGGAGCGCCGTACCCCTCCCGGACGAAGGAGGGGTACGGCGCTCCGGTTGGGGGGCTCAGTACGCGGAGCCGGACGCGCCCAGCGAACCCGTCGGGTGCCAGACCGTCTTGGTCTCCAGGAACGCCGTCATGCGGTCCGTGCCGGGCGTCGCCGACCAGTCGTCCACAGGCTGTGGACGCAGGACGCGCTTGAGGTTGTCCGCGGCCGCGATCTCCAGCTCCTTCGCCAGCACCTCGTCGGCGCCCGCGAGGTCGATCGCGTTGACGTCCTGGTGCGCGGCGAGCGGGGCGGCGATCTCCGCCGTGCGGCCGGAGAGGATGTTGACCACGCCGCCGGGGAGGTCGGAGGTGGCCAGCACCTCGCCGAGGGAGAGGGCGGGCAGCGGGGACCTCTCGGACGCCACCACGACCGCCGTGTTGCCCGTCGCGATCACCGGGGCGACCACCGAGACCAGGCCCAGGAAGGACGACTCCCGGGGGGCCAGCACGGCGACCACGCCCGTCGGCTCGGGGGAGGACAGGTTGAAGAACGGGCCGGCGACCGGGTTGCCGCCGCCGACCACCTGGGCGATCTTGTCGGTCCAGCCCGCGTACCAGACCCAGCGGTCGATCGCCGCGTCCACCTGGAGGGCCGCCTTGGACTTCGACAGGCCCTCGGCGTCGGCGACCTCCGCGACGTACTGACCGCGGCGGCCCTCCAGCATCTCCGCGATCCGGTAGAGGATCTGGCCGCGGTTGTACGCCGTCGCGCCGGACCAGCCGCCGAACGCCTTGCGCGCGGCGACCACCGCGTCACGGGCGTCCTTGCGGGAGGAGAGCGGGGCGTTGGCCAGCCACGTGCCCTTCGCGTCTGTCACCTCGTACACCCGGCCGCTCTCGGAACGCGGGAACTTCCCGCCGACGTACAGCTTGTAGGTCTTCAGCACGTTGAGTCGGTCAGACATCGAGGTACGCCTCCAGGCCGTGGCGGCCGCCCTCGCGGCCGAACCCCGACTCCTTGTAGCCGCCGAACGGCGAGGTCGGGTCGAACTTGTTGAACGTGTTGGACCAGATGACGCCCGCGCGGAGCTTGCTGGCGACCGCCAGGATGCGCGAGCCCTTCTCCGTCCAGATGCCCGCCGACAGGCCGTACGGGGTGTTGTTGGCCTTGGCGACGGCCTCGTCCGGCGTGCGGAAGGTGAGGACGGACAGGACCGGGCCGAAGATCTCGTCACGGGCGATGGTGTGCGCCTGGGTGACGTTCGTGAACAGCGTCGGGGCGAACCAGTAGCCGTTCTCCGGGAGTTCGCAGGCCGGGGACCAGCGTTCGGCGCCCTCCGCCTCGCCCTGGTCGGCCAGCGCGGTGATCCGGGCCAGCTGCTCGGCGGAGTTGATCGCGCCGATGTCGGTGTTCTTGTCCAGCGGGTCGCCGAGGCGGAGCGTGGTCAGGCGGCGCTTGAGGGAGTCGAGGAGCTCGTCGTGGATCGACTCCTGGACCAGCAGGCGGGAGCCCGCGCAGCAGACCTGGCCCTGGTTGAAGAAGATGCCGTTGACGATGCCCTCGACGGCCTGGTCGAGAGGAGCGTCGTCGAAGACGATGTTGGCGCCCTTGCCGCCCAGTTCGAGGGTGAGCTTCTTGCGGGAGCCCGCGACCGTGCGCGCGATCTCCTTGCCGACGGCCGTGGAGCCCGTGAAGGCGACCTTGTTCACGTCCGGGTGGGCGATCAGCGCGGCGCCGGCGCGGCCGTCGCCGGTGAGGATGTTGACGACGCCCCCGGGCAGGCCCGCCTGGCGGCAGACGTCCGCGAAGAACAGGGCGGAGAGGGGGGTCGTCTCGGCGGGCTTCAGGACCACCGTGTTGCCGGTGGCGAGCGCCGGGGCGATCTTCCACGCCAGCATCAGCAGGGGGAAGTTCCAGGGGATGACCTGGCCCGCCACGCCGAGGGGGCGCGGGTTCGCGCCGTAGCCGGCGTGGTCGAGCTTGTCGGCCCAGCCGGCGTAGTAGAAGAAGTGCGCGGCGACCAGGGGGAGGTCCGCGTCGCGGGTCTCCCGGATCGGCTTGCCGTTGTCGAGGGTCTCGAGGACGGCGAGCTCGCGGCTGCGCTCCTGGATGATGCGGGCGATGCGGAAGAGGTACTTCGCGCGCTCGGAGCCGGGGAGCGCCGACCACTTCTCGAAGGCCTTGCGGGCGGCCTTCACGGCGCGGTCGACGTCCGCCTCACCGGCCTCGGCGACCTCGGAGAGGACCTCCTCGGTGGCGGGGGAGACGGTCTTGAAGACCTTGCCGTCGGCCGCCTCGGCGAACTCGCCGTCGATGAACAGCCCGTACGACGGGGCGAGGTCGACGACCGAGCGGGACTCGGGCGCCGGTGCGTACTCGAATGCGGATGCCATGGTGATCAGTCCACCGTCACGTAGTCGGGGCCGGAGTAGCGGCCGGTGGCCAGCTTCTGACGCTGCATCAGCAGGTCGTTCAGCAGCGAGGAGGCGCCGAAGCGGAACCAGTGGTTGTCCAGCCAGTCCTCGCCCGCGGTCTCGTTGACCAGGACCAGGAACTTGACGGCGTCCTTCGTCGTGCGGATGCCGCCGGCCGGCTTCACGCCGACCTGGACGCCGGTCTGCGCGCGGAAGTCGCGGACCGCCTCCAGCATGAGGAGGGTGTTCGCGGGGGTCGCGTTGACGGCGACCTTGCCGGTCGAGGTCTTGATGAAGTCCGCGCCGGCCAGCATGCCGAGCCAGCTGGCGCGGCGGATGTTGTCGTACGTCGACAGCTCGCCCGTCTCGAAGATGACCTTCAGGCGGGCGCTGGTCCCGCAGGCCTCCTTCACGGCGGTGATCTCGTCGTACACCTTCAGGTAGTGCCCCGCGAGGAACGCCCCGCGGTCGATGACCATGTCGATCTCGTCCGCACCGGCGGCGACGGCCTCGCGGACGTCCGCCAGCTTCACGGCGATCGGGGCGCGGCCGGCCGGGAAGGCGGTGGCGACGGAGGCGACCTTGACGCCGGAGCCGACGACGGCCTCCTTCGCCGTGGCCACCATGTCGGGGTAGACGCAGACCGCGGCCGTGGCGGGCGTGGTGCGGTCGGTCGGGTCGGGACGGACCGCCTTCGCGCCGAGCGCCCGGACCTTGCCCGGGGTGTCCGCGCCTTCCAGCGTCGTCAGGTCGACCATCGAGATGGCGAGGTCGATGGCGTACGCCTTCGCGGTCGTCTTGATCGAACGGGTGCCGAGGGAGGCGGCACGCGCCTCCAGGCCGACCGCGTCGACGCCGGGCAGCCCGTGGAGGAAGCGGCGCAGCGTGCCGTCGGACGCGGTGACGTCGCTGAGAGCGTGTGGTGCAGTGGTGGGCATGGTCACCAGACGAGCATATCTACGCGCGTAGCGGCTGTACAGCCCCGGGGCGGATCGCGTACGGCTTCCGCCGCGTACGGCCTCCCCCGGGGCGTCGTGCAGAATCGGAAGCATGACCTCCCCCGAGCAGCAGTCGCCCGACCCGGAGCCCACGAAGCCGACCGGGTCCGCGGCACCCCGGTACCAGGACCGCATCTACCGCTCGTCCGCGGGTCTCGTCGGCGGTGTGCTGCTGCTCGCCGTCATCGGATGGCTCGGCGTCGACGCGGTGTTCGCCGGCGAGGGCCGCACCCCGTGGCTGGCCCTCGCCGCGATGCTCTTCCTCGTGCCGCTGGTCGTCGCCTACACCCTGCGCCCCGCCGTGTACGTGAACGACGACCGGCTGCGCGTCCGCAACCCGTTCCGCGTGATCGTGCTGCCCTGGGGGCAGGTCGCCTCCCTGCGGTCGGGGTTCACCAACGAGGTCCTCACCGCGTCCGGTGCGAAGTACCAGCTGTGGTCCCTTCCGGTGTCGCTGCGGGCCCGCAACAAGGCGAACCGGCAGGAGGCGAGGGCCGCCGCGCAGGTGGTGCGCGGGGACGGCGGTCGACGCGGTGCGGGGGGTGCGGGGGGTGCCGCCGAGGGGCCCCGGCGGCACGAGAGCGACCGGGCGATGGACGAGATGCGCGGGCTGCACGAGCGGCGGCAGGACGCCGGGACCGCGCAGGGCGAGGTGACCGTGCGGTGGGCCTACGAGATCGCGGCGCCCGTCGTCGCCGGGGCCGTGCTGCTGGCGGTCCTGCTGGCCGTGGGGTGAGGCGGTGAGGCGGTGAGGTGGTGACGCGGGGCGGGCGCGCCCGCCCCGCGTCGGGTGTCCTCAGATGCCGGCCGCCTCGGACAGGTCCTGCTTGATCCTCGCGAGGAGCGCCGTCGCCTTCGCGCGGGCCTCGGGGAGTCCGCTCCTCGCGGCGACCGGGACCACCACCTCCAGGTAGCACTTCAGCTTCGGTTCCGTGCCGCTGGGGCGGACGACGACCCGCGCCCCGTCCAGGGTGTAGCGGAGACCGTCGGTGGGCGGGAGGGCCTCCGTGCCCCGGGTCAGGTCCTCGGCGGCGGTGATCCGGAGGCCGGCCAGCTCCGTGGGCGGCCGGTCGCGCAGGCGGCGCATCGCGGACGCGATGAGGCCGAGATCCTGTACGCGGACCGAGAGCTGGTCGGTGGCGTGCAGGCCGTGCTCGACGGCCAGGTCGTCGAGGAGGTCGAGGAGGGTACGGCCCTCGGCCTTCAGCCCGGAGGCCAGTTCCGTGAGGAGGAGGGCGGCCGTGATGCCGTCCTTGTCGCGTACGCCGTCCGGGTCGACGCAGTAGCCGAGCGCCTCCTCGTAGCCGTAGCGGAGGCCCTCCACCCTGGCGATCCACTTGAAGCCGGTCAGGGTCTCCTCGTAGGGGAGGCCCGCCTTCTCGGCGATGCGGCCGAGGAGGGACGACGACACGATCGACTCCGCGAACGTGCCGGTCGCTCCGCGGCGGACCAGGTGGGCGGCGAGCAGGGCGCCGACCTCGTCGCCGCGCAGCATGCGCCAGTCCGTGCCGTCCTTGACCGCGGCGGCGCAGCGGTCGGCGTCGGGGTCGTTGGCGACGACCAGGTCGGGGTCGGTCTCCCGGGCCTTCGCGAACGCCAGGTCCATCGCGCCGGGCTCCTCCGGGTTGGGGAACGCGACGGTCGGGAACTCCGGGTCGGGGTCGGCCTGCTCGGCGACGAGGACGGGCTGCGGGAAGCCGGCCCGTTCGAAGGCGGCGAGGAGGACGTCCTTGCCGACGCCGTGCATCGCCGTGTAGACGGTGCGGGCGGTGCGGGGGGAGTCCTTGGACAGGACCGCGTCCGTGCGGGCGAGGTAGGCGTCCAGGACGGTGTCGTCGAGGGTCTCCCAGCCTTCGGCGGGGCGGGGGACCGTGGTGAGCGAGGCCACGGCCGCGATCTCGGCGGCGATCTCCGCGTCGGCCGGGGGGACGATCTGGGAACCGTCGCCGAGGTACACCTTGTAGCCGTTGTCGCGGGGCGGGTTGTGGCTGGCGGTGACCTCCACTCCGGCGACCGCGCCGAGGTGCCGTACGGCGAAGGCGAGGACGGGGGTGGGGAGGGGGCGGTTCAGGACGGCCGCCCGGAGGCCGGCGCCGGTCATGACGGCGGCGGTGTCCTCGGCGAAGTCGCGGGACTTGTGGCGGGCGTCGTAGCCGATGACGACGAGGCCGCCGGTGTGGCCGTTCTTCTTGAGGTACGCGGCGAGGCCGGCGGCCGCACGGATGACGACGGAGCGGTTCATGCGCATCGGGCCCGCGCCGAGTTCGCCCCGGAGGCCGGCGGTGCCGAACTGGAGGGTGCCGCTGAAGCGGGCGGCGATCTCGGCGTGGTCGCCGGTGTCGATGAGGCGGGCGAGTTCCTCGCGGGTGTCCGGGTCGGGGTCCTCGGCGAGCCACGCCTGGGCCTGTGCGATGAGGGCGTCGTCTTGCACGGTCGGTCGGCCTCTCTCGTTGGTCGTCCGTCAGGCTTTCATGCCTGCGGGGTCGGTGGGGTGCGTGTGGTGTGCTTGTGGTGCGGCTTTCGGTGGGGGATGCCTGCGGCGCCTCGTGCGGTCCGGTGGGGGCGGGGGTGGCGCCTGTGGTCGGTGGGTGGGTCGGGGCCGGGTCGGGGGTGTCCGTCCTCGGACCGGCGCGGATCACGCCCGCTGGTAGGGGTGCGGGGTGCGGACGCGCCGGCCGCTGCGGGCGGCCACCCCCGCCCCGACCCCTGCGCGCCGTACGCGGCCACCCGCAGTCGTTCCCGCCGCTCTCGCGGGCAGTCGCATGCCGCGCCCTCTGCGGGCAGTCGCACTCCACGTCAGCCGCGGGCAGTCGTGCCTCCCCCAGTGCCTTGAGGGCCTGGGAGGCACCCCCAGGGCGGCACGGGTGGGCGCGGCGGCACCCCGTAAGCGCCGGGCCGCGTGGACCTCCCCCGGCCGGCACCAAAGCGGCGGCACCCCGCAAGGCGCCGGGCTGCGCAAGCCCGCACGCGGCGGCCGGCGGACACCGTCCACCGCGCCCTACAGGCGACCGAGCACCTGTGCCAGCAGGGATCCCATCCGGGTGGCGGAGTCCCGGCCCGCCTGGAGGACCTCCTCGTGGTTGAGCGGCTCGCCCGTCATCCCCGCGGCCAGGTTGGTGACCAGGGAGATGCCCAGGACCTCCGCCCCCGCCTCACGGGCGGCGATGGCCTCGAGGACCGTCGACATGCCGACCAGGTCCGCCCCGATCACCCGGGCCATCCGGATCTCCGCCGGAGTCTCGTAGTGCGGGCCGGGGAACTGCGCGTAGACCCCCTCCTCCAGCGTGGGGTCGACCTCCTTGCACAGCGCCCGCAGACGCGGCGAGTAGAGGTCCGTGAGGTCGACGAAGTTCGCGCCGACGATCGGCGAGGTCGCCGTGAGGTTGATGTGGTCGCTGATCAGGACCGGCTGCCCGGGGCGCATGCCCGTGCGCAGACCCCCGCAGCCGTTCGTCAGGACGATCGTCTTCGCCCCCGCGGCCACGGCCGTACGGACACCGTGGGCCACCGCGGCGACCCCGCGTCCCTCGTAGTAGTGCGTACGGCCCAGGAACACCAGGGCCCGCTTCGCACCGATGGCGTACGAGCGGATCTTGCCGCCGTGGCCCTCGACCACCGGCGGCGGGAAACCGGGCAGCTCGGTGACCTGGAACTCGGCCTCGGGCGTGCCGAGGGCGTCCACGGCCGGGGCCCAGCCGGAGCCCATCACGAGCGCGACGTCGTGGGTCTCGGCGCCGGTGAGTTCGCGCAGGCGCGCGGCGGCGGCGTCGGCTGCGGCGTACGGGTCGCCCTGGATGTCGTCCGGAAGAAGAGAAGCGTTCACGCGATGAGGGTAGCCGGTATTCGCCTACGCGCGTAGATGTCGGAGTCGACGGGTTGCCGATCGTTGTCTTGTCGTTTCCCGCCGAGGACGTCAGCAGGGACGCTTGCGGAGTTCCATCACGTAGTCGTGGGGCGCTCCCGCGGACTCGGCCGCGTCGGCGATCTCGCCCAGGTAGCGGGCCGAGGGGAGGCCGCCCTCGTAACTGTTGAGGACGTAGGCCCAGGCCGGCTCCTCGCCGTCCAGGGTGTGCGCGCGCACCCGGGTGCGGCGGTAGAGGTCCAGGCCGCCCGCGCCCTCCCAGCGGTCCAGGGACTCCTCGTCCATCGGGGCGATGTCGTAGAGGGAGACGAAGACCGCCGAGATCGGGTCCTCGACCAGCGTGGCCAGGGCGCCCTCCCAGCCCATGTGCTCGCCCCCGAACGTCAGTCTCCACCCGTTCAGCCAGCCGGTGGCGCGCAGCGGCGAGTGCGGGGCGCGGCGGGACATCAGCCGCGCGTCCAGATTGCCGGCGTACGCGGCGTAGAGCGACATGGGGGAAGGGTACGGCAGCGGGTGCGCGGGCCACTCCGGTAACGGGGGAGCCACGGCCGAGGCCCCCGGACGGTCGCACGGTGAAGTGTGCGGGACAATGGAGTACGTGACTCGGATCGTGATCATCGGTGGCGGACCCGGCGGATACGAAGCGGCGCTGGTCGCCGCACAGCTCGGCGCGGAGGTGACCGTCGTCGATGCCGACGGACTGGGCGGGGCGTCGGTGCTCACCGACTGCGTGCCGTCCAAGACCCTCATCGCCACGGCCGAGGTGATGACCACCTTCGACTCCTCGTACGAGGAACTGGGCATCATCGTCGCCGACGACACCCCGCCGATGGAGCAGGCCGCCCGGGTGGTGGGCGTGGACCTGGGCAAGGTCAACCGGCGTGTGAAGCGGCTCGCACTGGCCCAGTCGCACGACATCACCGCGTCGGTGACCCGGGCCGGCGCGCGGGTGCTGCGCGGGCGGGGCCGGCTGGAGGGCATGCAGGCGCTCGACGGGTCGCGGAAGGTCGTGGTGCGCGCCGCGGACGGGACCGAGGAGACGCTCACCGCGGACGCCGTGCTGATCGCGACCGGCGGGCACCCGCGCGAGCTGCCGGACGCCCGCCCCGACGGCGAGCGGATCCTGAACTGGACCCAGGTGTACGACCTGAACGAGCTCCCCGAGGAGCTCATCGTGGTCGGATCCGGTGTCACGGGAGCCGAGTTCGCCGGCGCCTACCAGGCGCTGGGGTCGAAGGTGACGCTGGTGTCCTCGCGCGATCGGGTGCTGCCGGGCGAGGACCCGGACGCGGCCGCCGTGCTGGAGGACGTCTTCCGCCGCCGCGGGATGAACGTCATGGCGCGCTCGCGGGCCCAGTCCGCGAAGCGGGTCGGCGACCGGGTGGAGGTGACGCTCGCCGACGGCCGCGTCATCACCGGCTCGCACTGTCTGATGGCCGTGGGCGCCATCCCGAACTCCGAGGGCATGGGCCTGGAGGAGGCCGGGGTCAGGCTGCGGGAGTCCGGCCACATCTGGACCGACAAGGTCTCCCGGACCACGTCCCCCGGCGTCTACGCCGCCGGCGACGTCACCGGCGTCTTCGCGCTCGCCTCGGTGGCGGCGATGCAGGGCCGCATCGCCATGTACCACTTCCTGGGCGACGCGGTGGCCCCGCTGAACCTGAAGACGGTCTCGTCGAACGTCTTCACCGACCCCGAGATCGCCACCGTCGGCTACTCCCAGGCCGACGTGGACGCCGGCAAGATCGACGCCCGCGTGGTGAAGCTGCCGCTGCTGCGCAACCCGCGCGCGAAGATGCAGGGCATCCGCGACGGCTTCGTCAAGATCTTCTGCCGTCCGGGCACCGGCATCGTGGTGGGCGGCGTGGTCGTCGCGCCGCGCGCCTCGGAACTCATCCACCCCATCTCGATCGCGGTCGACAACAATCTGACGGTGGAACAGATCGCGAACGCCTTCACGGTCTACCCCTCGTTGTCGGGCTCGATCGCCGAGGTGGCACGGCAGTTGCACACGCGGAAGGCGGACGCGGAGGCCTGACGTCCGGAAAGGGCGGCCCTATACCACTTGGTGTGGGGTCGTGCGAACAACTTCTGCTATTCAGCGCAAACTGCTGAAAGCAGACGGTCGTCGGCGTTACTGTCAGTTTCGTGTTCGCTGCAGAACGTCGCCAATTGATCCTCGAAATGGTGCGAGCGAACGGGGCCGTGTCGCTCCGTGAGCTCGCCCGCGTCGTCCAGACCTCCGAAGTGACCGTACGGCGGGACGTGCGCGCGCTGGAGGCAGAAGGACTCCTCGACCGCCGGCACGGCGGTGCGGTACTGCCGGGCGGTTTCACGCGAGAGTCCGGGTTCCCGCAGAAGTCACATCTCGCGACCGCCGAGAAGACCGCCATCGCCGACCTCGCCGCGAGTTTCGTGGAAGAGGGCGAGGCGATCGTGGTCGGCGCGGGTACCACCACGCAGGAGCTGGCCCGCCGGCTGGCCCGGGTGCCCGGCCTCACGGTCGTCACCAACTCCCTGCTGGTCGCCCAGGCGTTGGCCCATGCCAACCGGGTGGAGGTCGTGATGACCGGCGGTACGCTCCGCGGCTCGAACTACGCCCTCGTGGGCAGTGGTGCCGAGCAGTCCCTGCAGGGGTTGCGGGTGTCCCGGGCGTTCCTCTCCGGGAGCGGTCTCACCGCCGAGCGCGGGCTGTCCACGTCCAACATGCTGTCGGCGTCGGTCGACCGGGCGTTGGTGCAGGCCGCGGCGGAGGTGGTGGTCCTCGCGGACCACACCAAGCTCGGTACGGACACGATGTTCCAGACGGTGCCCACGGACCTGATCACGCGGCTGGTGACGGACGAGCCGGCCGGGCACGACGACCGGGCGGGGACCGAGTTGCAGGCGCTGGCCGATCAGGGCGTGCAGATCGCTGTCGCGGGGGCGGGGGGTGAGGGGGGCTCGGTGGGGCGTCAGCGCCGGGAGGTCCCCCTTCCCGGGCCGCGGCGGCAGGGGTCCGGGCTGCGTACGGCTGTGGCGTTGGGGGCGGCGGCCGAGCAGGCGCAGGGGGCGGAGCGGGCGCGGGTGGCGGACCTGCGGAGGCGCTGACGCCCGGTGCCCTGGCGAGTGCCTCACGCTGTTGCGGGCCGGGGCTTGCGCAGTCCGCTCGCGGTGGCGGGTGCCCTGTGTCGGCGTCGGCCGGGGAGTCGTGCGGCCTGGCGTGCTACGGGGTGCGTGTCGGTGCCGGCCCGGGGCGGCTTTACCGCCCGGCACTTCGCCAGGCGACCCTACGTCGGTGCGAGCCGGGGGGTGTTCGCGCGGCCCGGCGCTTACGGGGTGCCGCCGCGCCCACCCGTGCCGCCCCAGCGGCACGACTGCCCGCGGAGGGCGCGGCGTGGGGCTGGCTGTGGAGGGCGCGGCGTGGGGCTGGCCGCGGAGGGCGCGGCAGGCGGGCTGGTCGCGCGAGCGGCGGGAACGACTGCGGGTGGCCGCGTACGGCGCGCAGGGGTCGGGGCGGGGGTGGCCGCCCGCAGCGGCCGGCGCGTCCGCACCCCGCACCCCTTCCAGCGGGCGTGATCCGCGCCGGTCCGAGGACGGACACCCCCGACCCGGCCCCGACCCACCCACCGACCACAGGCGCCACCCCCGCCCCCACCGGGGCGGACGTGGCGCCGCTGGCGTCGGACGTGTCAGTCCTTGATCTCGCAGATGGCCGCGCCGGAGGTGACGGAGGCGCCGACCTCCGCGCTCAGGCCCTTGATCGTGCCGGAGCGGTGGGCGTTGATGGGCTGCTCCATCTTCATGGCCTCCAGGACGACGACCAGGTCGCCCTCCTTGACCACCTGCCCCTCCTCCACGGCGAGCTTGACGATCGTGCCCTGCATCGGGGAGGCGAGCGTGTCGCCCGAGGCGACCGGGCCCGACTTCTTCGCCGCCCGCCGCTTCGGCTTCGCGCCGGCCGCCAACCCCGTACGGGCCAGGGACATGCCCAGCGAGGCCGGGAGCGAGACCTCCAGACGCTTGCCGCCGACCTCGACGACGACCGTCTCGCGGTCCACCTCCTCCTCCGCCCCCGCGTCCACGGCGGCGGCGAACGGCTTGATCTCGTTGACGAACTCCGTCTCGATCCACCGCGTGTGCACCGTGAACGGTTCGGCCGAACCGGTGAGCTCGGGCGCGAACGCCGGGTCCCGCACCACCGCGCGGTGGAACGGGATGGCCGTGGCCATGCCCTCGACCTGGAACTCCGCCAGCGCACGGGCGGCCCGCTCCAGCGCCTCCTTGCGGGTGCGCCCGGTCACGATCAGCTTCGCCAGCAGCGAGTCCCACGCCGGGCCGATCACGCTGCCCGACTCCACACCCGCGTCCAGCCGCACACCCGGGCCCGACGGCGCGTCGAAGCGGGTGACGGTACCGGGGGCCGGGAGGAAGTTGCGCCCCGGGTCCTCGCCGTTGATGCGGAACTCGAAGGAGTGCCCCCGCAGCACCGGGTCGCCGTAGCCCAGCTCCTCGCCGTCGGCGATGCGGAACATCTCCCGCACCAGGTCGATCCCCGCGACCTCCTCGGTCACCGGGTGCTCCACCTGCAGACGCGTGTTGACCTCCAGGAAGGAGATCGTGCCGTCCAGGCCGACGAGGAACTCCACCGTGCCCGCGCCGACGTAGCCGGCCTCCTTCAGGATCGCCTTGGAGGAGGAGTACAGCTCCTCCATCTGGGCGTCCGACAGGAAGGGCGCGGGCGCCTCCTCCACCAGCTTCTGGTGCCGCCGCTGCAGCGAGCAGTCACGGGTGGAGACCACGACCACGTTGCCGTGCTGGTCGGCCAGGCACTGCGTCTCCACGTGCCGCGGCTTGTCGAGGTAGCGCTCGACGAAGCATTCACCGCGACCGAAGGCGGCGACCGCCTCACGCACCGCGGAGTCGTACAGCTCGGGGACCTCCTCCAGCGTCCGGGCGACCTTCAGACCGCGCCCGCCGCCGCCGAACGCCGCCTTGATCGCGATCGGCAGCCCGTGCTCCTCGGCGAACGCGACGACCTCCTCGGCCCCGCTCACCGGATCGGGCGTACCCGCCACCAGCGGGGCGCCCGCGCGCTGCGCGATGTGCCGGGCGGCGACCTTGTCGCCGAGGTCGCGGATGGCCTGCGGCGGCGGGCCGATCCAGATCAGGTCCGCGTCCAGGACCGCCTGGGCGAACTCGGCGTTCTCGGAGAGGAAGCCGTAACCCGGATGGATGGCGTCCGCGCCCGACTCCTTCGCGGCCTTCAGGACCTTCTCGATGTCGAGGTAACTGGTGGCCGGAGTGTCACCGCCCAGGGCGAACGCCTCATCCGCGGCGCGGACATGCAGAGCGTCCCGGTCCGGGTCGGCGTAGACGGCAACGCTCGCGATTCCGGCATCCCGGCAGGCCCGGGCAACGCGGACAGCGATTTCGCCACGATTGGCGATGAGCACCTTGCGCACGATTGAGGCTCCCTCCTTGAAACAAGCCGAGTTTAGGGACTGCCGACACGGCACTTCGACCCGTCCCCACTGGTGAGCTTGCCCACACGGAGCGTGATACGAGGCTCGCTCGACCCGCGAAAGCCCTTGTCGCACCTCGGTGCGCAGGACTCCTCCCGGAAACCCTAGCCGTCCTGTGTGGTCAAGGTCTCTGTGAGAGCGTGCTGCGGCCCACTTCGTTTCTTTGTGGAGTCCCTACGAATGGCCCAATGATTCTTTGCCCTTCGCGGAACCCTTGTCCCGAGGTTTACCCGTGAGTAGCCTGCGCGTCAGCCCGAACGTACTCGGGGTAACCACAGTCGTGCTCGAAAGTGGGTGGGGGCCGGTGGTGCGCAGACCGGTGGCGTGGGTCGTGGCGTTCGTGCTGTTCGTCGAGGCGCTCGGCGTCGCGGCGCTGAACTGGTTTTTGGGCGTCGTCGTCGACCGGCAGAACATGTCGCTGGCCGGTCTCGATCCGGACATGATGTCGACGTCCTCGAAGATCGGCGGGATCGTCTTCGGGCTCTACCTCGCGCTGTGCGGCCTGGTGGCCCTGCTGGTCGCCGTGCGCGACCGGGCGCCCGCCGGGCTCGGCCGGATCCTGCTGATCAGCGCGGCGGTGGCGCACGGACTGCTGGGCGCGGTCGTGTGGGGCCTGGTCGGCCCGCTCGCGTTCCTCTCCATGGTGGTCGTGCTCGGGCTCGTCGTGCTGCTGCTGATGACGTACGACGGCCCTGCGGGGCGATCGGCCGACGCCGCCTTCGAGGGCGGCGCCGGCGGTGACGGTCCCCCGGCCGCGCCTGCGGTCACTCCTCCGGCGGCGCCCACAGCTCCGTGATGCCGACGCCGAGGTCGGCGAGGAGGCGCCGGACCAGGGGGAGGCTGATGCCGATGACGTTGCCGTGGTCGCCGTCGATGCCGTCGATGAACGGGGCCGAGCGGCCGTCCAGGGTGAACGCCCCGGCGACGTGGAGCGGTTCGCCCGAGGCCACGTAGGCGGCGACCTCCTCGTCGCTGGGATCACCGAAACGGACGACGGTGGAGGCGGTGGCGGAGACGTACCGGCCGCTGAGGGTGTCGTACACGCAGTGGCCGGTCTGCAGGGTGCCCGCGCGGCCCCGCATGTCCTTCCAGCGCGCGGTGGCCTCCCCGGCGTCCGCGGGTTTGCCGAGGGCCCGGCCGTCCAGTTCCAGGACCGAGTCGCAGCCGATCACCAGCGCGCCCTTGAGTTCGGGCTTCGCGGCGACGACGGAGGCCTTGGCCTCGGCCAGGGCGAGCGCCAGTTCGGCGGGGGTGGGGGCGGTGACGGCGTCCTCGTCGACCCCGCTGACGATCACCTCGGGGTCCAGCCCGGCCTGCCGGAGCAGTCCGAGCCGGGCGGGGGACTGGGAGGCGAGCACGAGTCGGCGGCGCGGCTGATCTGTCATGCGGTCAGCGTATCGACGTGGCCCGGATGCCTCACCTCACACCGATCACGAGCATGGCGAGCACCATGGCCAGCGCCATGAGAACGCCCAGCCGCCGCAGCATGTCCTGCGTGTCCCGCAGTTCCTTGGGCGGCTCGTTCTCGGGGTCGGACCACAGCATGTCACCAGCGTGGGGCCCGGCCCGGTCGGGACGCCTGAGTACGCGTACTCAAGTAGGGGCACGGCGCCGTCGCACCGCGCCCCTGAGCCGGGCGTCGCTAGCTCGGCCAGTATGTGCGCGTCCACGATGCCGGGCCCGGGCGGGGCACGGGGCGGGCCGCGATCCGGGACGGGTCGGACCACGCGTCGCGGGGGGTGGGCGCGCCGGACGGCACGGCTGACGCCGCCGCGGCGCGCGCCCGGACCACCGCCAGTGCGGCGGCCAGCTCCTCCGGGGTGGGATTGCCCCGTACGACCTTGATCACGTCGGCTCCTTAGAGGGGGATGTTGCCGTGCTTCTTCGGAGGCAGGGATTCCCGCTTCGTGCGCAGCTGACGCAGCCCGCGGACGATGTGCCGGCGGGTGTCGGACGGCATGACCACCGCGTCGACGTAGCCGCGTTCGGCCGCGACGTAGGGGTTGAGGAGGGCGTCCTCGTACTCCCGCATCAGTCGCGCGCGGGTCTCCTCCGGGTCCTCGGCCTCGGCGATGGTGCGGCGGTGCAGGATGTTGACGGCTCCCTGCGCGCCCATCACGGCGATCTGGGCGGTGGGCCAGGCCAGGTTGAGGTCGGCGCCCAGGTGCTTGGAGCCCATGACGTCGTAGGCGCCGCCGAAGGCCTTGCGGGTGATGACGGTGATGAGGGGGACGGTGGCCTCGGCGTAGGCGTAGATCAGCTTGGCGCCGCGGCGGATGATGCCGTCGTGCTCCTGGCCGACGCCGGGCAGGAAGCCGGGGACGTCGACGAAGGTGATCACCGGGATGTTGAAGGCGTCGCAGGTGCGCACGAAGCGGGCCGCCTTCTCGGAGGCGGTGATGTCCAGGCAGCCGGCGAACTGCATCGGCTGGTTGGCGACGATGCCGACGGGACGGCCCTCCACACGGCCGTAGCCGGTGAGGATGTTCGGTGCGAACAGCGGCTGCGTCTCGAAGAACTCGGCGTCGTCGAGGATGTGCTCGATCACCGTGTGCATGTCGTAGGGCTGGTTCGCCGAGTCCGGGACGAGCGTGTCCAGCTCGAGGTCCTCGTCGGTGACCGTCAGGTCCGCCTCCTCCGGGAACGCCGGGGGCTCGGAGAGGTTGTTCGACGGCAGGTACGACAGCAGCTGCTTGACGTACTCGATCGCGTCCTTCTCGTCGCCGGCCATGTGGTGGGCGACGCCGGACGCGGTGTTGTGGGTGCGGGCGCCGCCGAGTTCCTCGAAGCCGACGTCCTCGCCGGTGACCGTCTTGATGACGTCCGGTCCGGTGATGAACATGTGGGACGTCTGATCGACCATGATCGTGAAGTCGGTGATGGCGGGGGAGTACACCGCGCCGCCCGCGCAGGGGCCGACGACCAGGCTGATCTGCGGGATCACGCCGGAGGCGTGGGTGTTGCGGCGGAAGATCTCGCCGTACGCGCCCAGCGAGGCCACGCCCTCCTGGATGCGGGCGCCGCCGGAGTCGTTGATGCCGATGACCGGGCAGCCGGTCTTCAGCGCGAAGTCCATCACCTTGACGATCTTCTGGCCGTAGACCTCGCCCAGCGCCCCGCCGAAGACGGTGAAGTCCTGGGAGAAGACGGCGACCGGACGGCCGTCGACGGTGCCGTAACCGGTCACGACGCCGTCGCCGTAGGGGCGGTTGGCGTCGAGGCCGAAGTTGGTGGAGCGGTGCCGGGCGAACTCGTCCAGCTCGACGAAGGACCCCTCGTCGAGCAGGAGGTCGATCCGCTCACGGGCCGTCAGCTTGCCCTTGGCGTGCTGCTTCTCGACCGCGCGTGCGGAGCCGGCGTGCGTCGCCTCGTCGATGCGACGCCTCAGATCCGCGAGCTTGCCCGCGGTCGTGTGAATGTCGGGCTGCTGCTCTTCCGGCTCGGACATCGGGATGCGGCTCCCTGCCTGCTCAAAAGGGGGGACGGTTACTCATCCGTAGCGTAGTGGGGGCCCTCCGTATCGGCAGTGCGGTCTTTCCCACACCGCTTTCCCCTTCACAGACGCGGGAAGGAGATCCTCGGAGAGTCCATGTCGTCACCGTGCCCCGGGCCGGGACCCGTCCCCTGTGCGGGGCGGAGCAGGCCGAACCTAGGGTGGGACGCATGACACCCCATGGTGAAGGTACGCCCGGCGGGCCCCGTGAGCCGAGGCCGGGACGGTGGTCCGACCTCGACCGCCCGCCGTTGAACGCCGCCGGTCTGCGCCGGGGGCTCGTGCGCGCGGGCGGATTGTGGACGCAGCTGGACGTGGTGCAGCGCACCGGCTCCACCAACTCCGACCTCGTGTCCCGGGCCGGCGCGGGCGGCCTGGAGGAGGGCGTCGTCCTCGTCGCCGAGGAGCAGACCGCCGCGCGGGGGCGCCTCGACCGGCAGTGGACCGCGCCGGCCCGGTCGGGGCTGTTCTTCTCCGTGCTGCTGCGGCCCGCCGAGGTGCCGGTGGCGCGGTGGGGCTGGCTGCCGTTGCTGACCGGTGTCGCGGTGGCGACCGGGCTGTCGCGGGCCGCGGGCGTCGACACGGCGTTGAAGTGGCCCAACGACCTGCTGGTCACGGTGGGGGGAGAGGAACGCAAGGCCGGCGGAATCCTGGCGGAACGGGCCGGGGCCGACGGGGTGGTGATCGGAGTCGGCGTCAATGTGAGCCTCCGGGGCGATGAGCTGCCGGTGCCGACCGCGGGATCGCTGGCGCTGGCGGGGGCGGTGAGCACGGACCGGGATCCCCTGCTGCGCGGGGTGCTGCGGTCGCTGGAGGACTGGTACGGACGGTGGCGGGCGGCGGGAGGCGACCCGGGGGCGAGCGGCCTGCAGGAGACGTACGCGGCGGGGTGCGCGACGCTGGGGCGGGTGGTGCGGGCGGAGCTGCCCGGGGACCGGGAGCTGGTGGGGGAGGCGGTCGCGGTGGACGGCGACGGCCGCCTGGTCCTGGCCACGGGGGAGGGCGTGCAGGAACCGGTGGGCGCGGGCGACATCATCCACGTGCGCGCGAGGTGAGACCACGGCTTCGGCGGGGGGCCGCCGCGGCCTTCCGCGGCCTCACCCCACGGCCCGACGGAACGGAGTGAGCTGGCGCACACCTGCCGTAGAGTTGAGCGCGGTCGATACCTGGCCATGGCAGATCGGAAGGGCACGCGTGACCGTCGACGACTCGGGTTCCACGGACGCGCAGGGCGCCGGCGAGGATCCGCTTGCCCTGCGCCTCGAACATCTCATCCTGGGCGCCGAGCGGCGTTACACGCCGTTCCAGGCGGCCCGCAGCGCCGGCGTCACCATGGAGCTGGCCACCCGCTTCTGGCGGGCGATGGGGTTCGCCGACGTCGGCCAGGCCAAGGCGCTCACCGAGGCCGACGTCCTCGCGCTGCGCCGGCTCGCCGGTCTGGTGGAGGCGGGCCTGCTGAGCGAGGCCATGGCGGTGCAGGTGGCGCGGTCCACCGGGCAGACCACCGCCCGGCTGGCCGAGTGGCAGATCGACTCGTTCCTGGAGGGGCTGACCGAGCCGCCCGAGCCGGGCATGACCCGCACCGAGGTGACGTATCCGATCGTCGAGCTGCTCCTGCCCGAGCTGGAGGAGTTCCTCGTGTACGTCTGGCGGCGGCAGCTCGCCGCGTCGGCCGGACGGGTCGTGCAGGGCGCCGACGACGAGGAGATGGTCGACCGGCGGCTCGCCGTCGCCTTCGCGGACCTCGTGGGGTTCACGCGGCTGACCCGGCGGATGGAGGAGGAGGAGCTCGGCGAGCTCGTCGAGGCCTTCGAGACCACCGCCGCCGATCTGGTCGCCGCGCGCGGCGGGCGGCTCATCAAGACGCTGGGCGACGAGGTGCTCTACGTCGCCGACGACGCCGGTATCGCCGCGGACATCGCGATGCGGCTGATCGAGACCATGGCGAACGACGAGACCATGCCGGAGCTGCGGGTCGGCATGGCGTTCGGCACGGTGACCACCCGGATGGGCGATGTGTTCGGCACGACCGTGAACCTGGCCTCCCGGCTCACGTCCATAGCCCCCCGGGACGCGGTGCTGGTCGACAGCGCCTTCGCCGAGGAGCTGATCCGCACCCGTGAAGCGCCCGCCTCCGAGGCGGCGGCGGCCGAGGCGGTGGCCGCGGCGGAGAAGGAGGGCGAGGAGCCGCCGGGCTACCGGTTCGCGCTCCAGCCGATGTGGCAGCGGCCCGTGCGTGGTCTGGGCGTGGTGGAACCCTGGCTGCTCACGCGCCGCAACGGGGCTTCCGTCCCGTCCTAGGCCCCGCGACTCCGACAGGATCCGAACGGCGCCGCTAACCCCGGCCGCCCGCACAGATGCCGATGATCGGCACGCACAGGCCGGGACGGGGGCCCGGGGTGCGGTCCGCGGGTGGTGGCGGGCGCGGTGACGGGCGGTGCGGTCGGGGCGTCCGCCGTGTCCTCCGTGCTCTCTGCGTCCTCCGTGTCCGGGGCGGTCGTGGCG
>NZ_LGCN01000207.1 GCF_001279005.1 Streptomyces caelestis | reverse complement strand
AGAGCTGCCAGGTCAGCAGCCGCACGGCGTCGGAGGACAGCCGGGGGTGCCGGATCAGGTCGTGGGAGAACTGGGAGAAGCCGCGCGGGGGCGCGATATTGTGCCGGTAAATCACGGTGGAGTCCTGTTCCACTGGTGGTTCAGGCCCTCGCGGACGGTTGCCGCCGCCGCGGGGGCTGATTTGTTGCGACAGTACCGCACGGAGCGTGCGCGAACGTACGCGTTGAGTGAAGAGGTTTCCTGTCGCGTTACTGCTTTCTCACGCGCCGACGGGCCAGAACCGGATGAGGTAACGCTCCACCCCGTGACCGGTGCCCTCGCCCTCCGACAGGGCGGCGGCCTCGGCCCGGCCCGTGCAACTGACCCGCACGCGCCACGCCCCGCCGGAGTTCCCCAGCACGATCACGTCGTCCGCCCGGCCGGTGTGCATGGACCACACGGCGACCTGGCCGCTCGTCGACTCGAAGTCGGCCTCGGCCTGCTCGTCCCAGCCCGACGGGTCCTCCTGCGGCGGCGGCCCGTCCCACACCTCGACGGTGACCGTGGCGGTGTGGGTGTGACCGCCGCTGGTGATGTCTAGACGGCCGGGGTGTGCGCTGAGGAAGGCGCTGTGGTCGAAGTCGTCGGGGAACGGGACCGGCAGGTCCGCGTCGTCCGACTCCTGCAAACCGAATGCGTGGTACCCCACATACGCGTCCACGCGCTGCTGCCGGACAAGTTGTGCTACGAGCAACCCCTTCGGGATTCCGATGCCGGTTCCTTGCCGGAACGGTAGGCGGCCGGTGCGGTGGGTCGGCTTCGGCGAGGGATTCACCCGAAAGCCGGAACATGTCCAGTGCCGGGCAGGGTTGATGCGTGTTTGTCCTACGGTGCGAGTACGGGTGACCGGTGGACGGATGTGCTGAGGGGGCTGGTGCGATGGAGCCGGGAGCGGACTCGGGTGCGGGCGTGGAGGGCGGCGCGGGCGCCGATTCCAACGGGGAGTTCCTGCGCTGCTTCGGCCGCCAGATGAAGCTGTTGCGGGAGGCCACGGGGCTGACGCAGGCGCAGTTGGGCGAGCGGGTCGGGTACGGCGAGGCGCAGATCGCGGCGGTGGAGCAGGGGCGGCGAATTCCCCGGCCGGAGCTGGTGGACGCGGTGGATCGGGAGGTGGGGGCGCGAGGGGTGTTGGTGGCCATGAAGGGGGAGGTGGCGAAGGCTCGGTATCCGGGGTTCTTCCGGCGGTACGCGGAGCTGGAGGCACAGGCGGTTGAGTTGCACGCCTACTCCGACCACGTGGTCAAGGGGATTTTGCAGACGGAGGAATACGCACGCGCGGTCTTCCGCATGTGGCGTCCGCTGTTGGACGAGGAGACGATCGAGCAGGGCGTGACGGCACGTATGGAGCGCCGGAAGCTCTTCGCTCGTCGGCCTGCTCCGTTGCTGAGCTTCGTCATCGAGGAACATGTTCTGCAGCGACCTCTCGGAGGTCCGGAGGTGCTGCGGGGCCAACTGGAACAACTGCTGCTGTACGGGCATGAACGCAACGTCGAGTTGCAGGTCATGCCGACGCGGCGCGACGAGCACGCGGGACTGGCGGGTCCTTTCACATTGATCCATCTCGCCGATCAGCGCAGGATGGCTTACATGGAGGTGCAGGACACAAGTGCCCTGTACTCGGACCCGAAGAAGGTCAGCCCGTTGGAGGCGACGTACAGAGTCCTCGCGGCACAGGCGTTGACTCCCAGGGAGTCGCTGGCCTTCATCCAGAAGCTGTTGGGAGAGCTATGAAGACAGGCAGCCCCGCGCCTGCCGCCGGCGAACTGCGCTGGTTCAAGAGCAGCTACAGCGCGGGCAACGGCGGTGATTGCGTCGAGGTCGCGGACGCCGGTACGGCCGTACTGATCCGCGACTCCAAGCGACCGGACGCGGCAATCCTCAATGTCCCCGCTGTCCAGTGGACGGCGTTCGTGCGGATGGCCGCAGGCGTCTGAGACGAACGAGGGGCGGTGGGGGCCTTTTGCGCTCCCCACCGCCCCTCGCTCTTGGCCGAAGGGCACTTCTCTGCTCACTGACTCTTCCTCTGTCGTCCGCGTGTCTTCCAAGGAGGCGCCGACCGGAACGGCGGCGCCGGTGGCGCGGAGGGCGGTCCGCCCTGTCAGTGGGGCCCGTTACCTTCGGGACATGTCGATCACCGCACAACTGCGCGACTCGGTGAGGCTGCCGGGTGGGCGCGCACTGGTCAACGGGTTCGCGCTGGAGAGCCGTGGGGACGGTTCGTGCCGCGCCCTCCTCCGGAACGGGCACGAGCTGGAGGTCCACGATCTCCGGGAACTGTTCGCGGGGGAGCGCGCGCCGACGGTCGTCTTCCCCCTGCCCTGGCCCCGGTGGGACCACGGCGTCCACTCGGTGAGCCCGGACGGCACGTTCGCGGTCTTCTCGGGACAGCGCGCGGTACGGGCCATGGGAACGGACGGCAGGACGCTGTGGGAGTACCGGCACGGCTGCTGGGGTCCCGAGCTCGGACACCCGCACACGGGGGACGAGCAGGAGGTGTGCCGGGGACTGGAGAGCGGCTCCTGCCGGGTCTCGGACGACGGCCGGCTCGTGTGGGCACATGTCATGGCGGAGCCGGAGCCGGGTGACCGGCAGGAGCGCTGGGTGGTCCTGGACGCCCGTGACGGAAGGGAGTTGGCCTGGCTGCCGCTGGTGGACAGCGCGGCGGCCGGTTCGAACCACCTCTCCCACCCGGACGGTGTCCACATGGGGCTGGGCATCGGCATGGGCCAGGACGGCGTCCTGCTGCACTGGGCGCGCTGGGACGGCGAGCAGCTGACCGGCTGGGGGGTGAACGAGGGCCTGGACCGCATCCTGATGGACGTCCATCCGGGACACCCCGGCTTCCTGACGGTCGAGCACTACGGGGCGGACCTGCGCCTGCACGCCCTGGACGGCACGGTGACTGCCGAGCAGGAGCCCGAATCGGCCGACGACGACGAGGACGAGGACGAAACTTACTGGGACTACGGCTGCGGCTTCGTCGACGCCGACACGGTCATCGCCTCGACGGTCGACGCCGACGAGGACCCGGAGCAGGCCCGCCACTGGCTGCTCGACGCGCACACGCTGCGGATACGCGGGGTGATCACGTACCCGACGGGCCCCGTCGACGGCTACGTGCGTCCGCTCGGCGACGGGACCTGGCTCACCTACGACGACAGGAGCGAGACGCTCCACCGCTGGACGCAGGCGGCGGTACCCGGGACGAGGTGACCGGCCTGCCCGGGGCTCCACCCGGCCGGGTCGCGGTCGGCGTCAGGACCCGTCGATCAGCTTCCGTACCTCCGGAGGAAGTTCCCCGCCCGAGTAGGCGGCCACGAAGGTGGTGTCGCCGGGGCCGTTCCCGACGGCGACGGCCACCTCGGGAGGGATGCCGTCCACCCTGTGGACGGTCGTCGTCTCCCCGGCCTGTCCTGTGTCGTCCCTCCCGCCGGTGTCGTCGCACGGCGGGAGGGTGGCGGAGCCGAGCTCCTCTCCCGCCGTGAACCGCACGCCGGCGACGTCCCGGTACGTGCGGTCCTGGTAGCGGACGCGGTAGGCGCAGGCCGCCGCCTGCTCGCCTCCTCCGTCGCCGCCGCTCTCCGACGTGCAGGCCACGGCCGACATCAGCACGGCCGCCACCAGAAGCAGTCCTTCGGTCCGCCCCGACCGGCGCATGGTTCCTCCCCGGCGATCGTCCTGGACGTGCACGAATCCGTGTACGTCGTGAGGCCGGAGCGACCGGGCCGACGTGCCCCGAACCGAAGACGTGTCCGGCCTCACGAGGACGACGGAGCGGATGCCGTATTCGTTCGATCAGCCGTCGTCCGGCTCGTCCGGCTCGTTCGTGAAGCCGTGGCCGTGGCCGTGGCCGTGGCCGTGTCCGCGGGAGTCGGACCGGGCCGGTCGGCGCGCACGGCCGCCGTCATGACTCCGTCGGCTCCGCCGCCCCCGACCGCGCCATCAGCCCCAGCCGGTCGTACCGCCACCAGCCCTCGACGGTCTCCCCGTTGCCGTTTCCTCCCGGGGAGCGGGAGCCGTCCCGCCGTGGCCGCGTGCCGGCCGGGACCGTCGGAACCGCCGGGCGATGGCTACCGGGGCCCGTACTTCCGTCCCGTCCGCGACGAGATCCCGCCCAGCAGCCCGCGCGGGACCAGCTTCGCCGCCCCCATCAGCGCCTTGTAGCGCGGATCCGGGATCGACAGCGTCCTGCCCCGGGCCAGGTCCGCGAGCGCCGCCGTGGCGACCTTGTCCGCGTCCAGCCACATCCAGCTCGGGATGTTGTCCGTGCCCATCCCGGCCCGCGCGTGGAACTCGGTGCGCACGAAACCGGGGCACAGCGCCATCAGCCGTACGCCGTGGCCCGCCAGGTCCTGCGCCGCGCCCTGGGTGAACTGCACGACCCACGCCTTGGACGCCCCGTAGGTCCCGCGCGGTACGAACGCGGCGGTCGAGGCGACGTTCACGACGCCTCCGCGCCCGCGCTCGCGCATCGCCTCCACCGCCGCCGACGTCAGCCGGAGCACCGCCTCGCAGTGCACCTTGAGCATCCGCAGCTCGTCGGCCATGGGGACCTCGAGATAACGGCCCCGGTGGCCGAAGCCGGCGTTGTTGACCAGCAGGTCGACGGGGTTCTTCGGGTCGCCGAGGCGGTCGGCCACCGCCTCGATGCCCTTGTCCTGAGCCAGGTCGGCGGTCAGCACCTCCGCCTCGATGCCGTGGCGGTCGTGCAGCTCGGTCGCCTGTTCGCGCAGCCGGACGGTGTCGCGGGCGACCAGCACCAGGTCATGTCCGTCGGCCGCCAGCCGCCGCGCGAACGCGGCACCGATCCCAGCCGTCGATCCCGTAATCAGAGCCGTTGTCATGGCGCAAGAGTAGTTACCCGGAGGGGAGCCGTCCGCTTCGTGTCATCCCATGGACACATGCCGTCAGGCCGTCGATTGCGCCCCGTACTTCTCCACGTACGTCCGCGCCGTCGCCAGAGCCTCCGGATGCAGCGCCGCGCCCGCCGCCAGCAGCCGGGGCAGCAGCGTCCGCTCGGTCGTCGCCGCGCGGAACTGCAGCGCGACCGTCACCTCGTGATCCGGCCGGTGCACGATCCGTACGGCGTCGCCCGCGCGTATCCCACCGGGCTGGATCACCCGGAAGTACGCCCCCGGAGCGCCCCGCTCCGTGAACCGCTTCACCCAGCCCTTCTCACCCAGATGGCCCTGGAAGGTACGGCAGGGGATGCGCCCGGAGGTCACCTCCAGCACCAGCTCCGGCCCGACCGCCCAGCGCTCGCCGATCAGGGCGCCGGAGACGTCGAGCCCCTCGGTGGTGAGGTTCTCGCCGAACGAGCCGTTCGCCAGCGTGCGCCCCAGGGTGCGCTCCCACTCGTCGAGGTCCTCGCGGGCCACGGCGTACACCGCCTGGTCGTCCCCGCCGTGGTGCCGCAGCTCGCACACGGCGTCCCCGGCCAGGCCGCTCCCGCCGACCCCCTTCGGCCCCGGCGCCGCCACCCGGACCGGCCCGTCCACGGGCCGCTTGTCGATGCCGGTCACGCCGTCGCGCTGGTCCGTGTACGGCACGGCCCGGGGGCGACCCAGGTTCACAGACAGAAGCTTCATGGACCGCACGGTAAGCGATGGGCGTCAAAGCGTCGACGCATTATCCGGCGCCGTGTCAAAGGTCGGCTTATCCTTGAGGGGTGATCGAAGCCCGTCATCTCCGCGTGCTGCGCGCCGTGGCCACCACCGGTTCCTTCTCCGCGGCGGCCCGTGCACTGGGCTGCACCCAGCCCGCCGTCAGCCAGCAGATGAAGGCCCTGGAGGCGTCCGTCGGCACGCCCCTGCTCATCCGCAGCGGCCGCGAGATGCGCCTGACGCAGGCCGGGGAGGCGCTGGTGCGGCACGCGGCCGGGATCATCGCCGGACTGACCGCCGCCGAGGAGGAGGTCGCCGCCATCGCCGGGCTCCGCGCCGGCCGGGTCCGGCTCGTCTCCTTCCCCAGCGGCAGCTCCACCCTCGTCCCCACGGCCCTCGCCGCCCTGCGCGCCGCCCACCCCGGCACCCGGGTCTCCCTGGAGGAGGCCGAGCCGCCCCGCTCCGTGGAGATGCTGCGCGAGGGCGACTGCGACGTGGCCCTCGCCTTCCGGTACGAGGGGGCGGCGGGCGCCGAGGAGTGGGACGACCTCGTCGTACGGCCGCTGCTGTCGGACCGGCTGGTGGGGCTCGTGCCCGAACGGCACCGGCTCGCCCGCGCGGAGTCGGTCGCCATCGGCGAACTCGCCGACGAGCCCTGGATCGCCGGCTGTCCGCGCTGCCGGGGGCAGCTGGTCGAGGTGTGCGAGACGGCCGGCTTCACCCCGCGCATCGACTTCGCGACCGACGACTATCCGGCCGTCGTGGGACTGGTCGGCGCCGGCCTCGGGGTGGCGGTGCTGCCCCAGCTGGCCGTCGAGTCGGTGCGGCCCAGGGGCGTGCGCGCCGTGGCGCTGGAGCCCGCCGTGCGCCGGGAGATAGTCGCGCTCACCCTCCCGGACCTCGCCCAGGTGCCGGCGGTCACCGCGACGCTGGAGAAGCTGGCCGGGGCGGCCGCCCGGTAAGGGGACGGGATGCGCGGGATATGTGGTCGCCGGCACCGCGTGTGAGGACCGGTTGGTCACCCCCAGTGACGAAACAAGGGCACGCGTGCGTGCCCCGTGTCCTTGAAGAAACGTTCCCTCAGTTGTCCGAAGCGGCGTGCCCGCCGGTGGCCGACGCCGACACCAGCCGGTTGCGCGCCCGCCCCATCAGCTCTTCGCGCTCGTCCTCGGTCAGTCCGCCCCACACGCCGTACGGCTCGCGTACCGCCAGCGCGTGTGCGGCGCACTCGGCGCGCACCGGGCACCTCATGCAGACCTCTTTGGCCGAGTTCTCGCGAGCGCTTCGCGCCGCGCCCCGTTCGCCCTCCGGGTGGAAGAAGAGCGAGCTGTCCACCCCGCGGCAGGCGGCCAGGAGTTGCCAGTCCCACAGGTCCGCGTTCGGTCCGGGAAGGCGGGAGAAATCTGCCATTGCGTGACCCCTTGTAGCCGTTCTGGGCGGATCCAGTGTCCAGACCGTACAACTACGATCCAAGGAGATGAAAATATGACTCATTGCGAATCTAGCCCCGGACACCAGCAAAGGGGAAGAAAAGGGTCTGAATGGGGCACGGGTTGTGATGAAAGTTCGGGGGTCCGCGCGCATATCTCCACCGTGTCCGTCTCCTCACGTAGAGTGCCGAAGGTGGCAGACGGCCCCGTAACTCTTTCGAGTGACCGTCGTTGAGAGTGCGAGGCGGTTGAAGGAAGAAGCGCCCGGACGGACGTCCGGGACGGTCGACCGCACAGGTGACGATTTCGTACCAGCCTGGAGGCTCAAGGTGACGCGCATCAGCTGCGGAGGACGGCCATGACTTCCGTCCTCGTCTGCGACGACTCCCCGCTTGCCCGAGAGGCGCTCCGCCGCGCGGTCGCGACCGTGCCCGGCGTCGAGCGCGTGACGACGGCCGCCAACGGCGAGGAAGTCCTCCGCCGCTGGGGAGCCGACCGCTCGGACCTGATTCTGATGGACGTACGCATGCCCGGTCTGGGCGGCGTCGAGACGGTCCGGCGACTGCTGTCCGCCGACCCCGGAGCGCGCATCATCATGCTCACGGTCGCCGAGGACCTCGACGGCGTGGCGCTCGCGGTGGCGGCCGGCGCGCGTGGCTACCTGCACAAGGACGCCTCCCGCGCGGAGCTGCGGGCCACGGTCACGCAGGCGCTCGCCGACCCGACCTGGCGGCTCGCCCCGCGCCGGCTGCGCTCCGCCGAGATGGGTGCGGCGCCCACGCTCACCGCGCGGGAGATCCAGGTCCTCGAAGGCATGAGCCACGGCCGTTCCAACGCCGAGATCGGCCGCGAGCTGTTCCTCTCCGAGGACACCGTCAAGACGCACGCGCGGCGGCTCTTCAAGAAGCTCGGCGCGTCGGACCGGGCCCACGCGGTGGCGCTCGGCTTCCGGTGGGGCCTGGTCCGCTAGGGCCCCGCGCGGGGATCGGCGCCGGGTGGCGAGCGGGGCCCCGCGCCCCGTACCGCGGACGGCGGGAGCCGGGGCACGACGCCGGGCGCCCGCGCGGCCCGGTGCGGGAACCGGGCAGCCGGTCCGGCACGATCCGAACGAGAGACCCGGGCCCGCCCCGGCGTGCGGCATCACACGGCAGCCGATACCGCGGGGGCCCGCGAGCGCTCCCGCCCGGGCCCCGACCGTCGACGCGACACCCCACGCGACCGCTCGCCCACGCGTCGGCCCCGGGCGAAACCCGCCGGCCGGCGGCGCGGGTTCCGGCGGCCACGGGGTTCCGCTGCCCGGTGGGGCGTGTTTCCGGCGGACGCGAAGCCTGCGGCCTCTGAAGGGCGCTTCCGGTGGGTGTGCGGAGTGCGACTCCGCGCGGTGTGCTGTCGGCGGTGTGGAGTCCGTGGCTCTGCACGGTGCGCTGCCGGCGGGACGGGCGGGTTTCGGCGTCGTGCGGTGTGCTTCCGGTGGGTGCGTGAGCCGTGGCTCCGTGCGGCGTGCTTCCGGCGGGGGCGAGGGGCGTGACTCCGCGCGGTGTGCTGTCGGCGCCCGGGAAGTCCGTGACTTTGGACGGCGCGCTGCCGGCGGGTGCGAAACCCGTGGTTCCGTACGGCGTACCACCGGCACCGCGGACCCGGACCGAGCCGCACGGCACGCCACGGAACAGGCCGGGCCGGCCCCGGGGCACGACAAGCCGGCACAGTCGGCCGGATCCGCCACGCCCGGGGTGCGAAAACCCCGCCCCACCAGCGCGTCGGCGGCAGCCGCCGGATGCCCGCTGCTCGTTTCGCCGAGGATGCCGCATCCTTGAGGTGTGGAGTTCCTCGGGGACGAGTCGGTCGAGCGGAAGAGGAGGGCGCAAGGGATGAGTTCCGGCGCACCTGCTCATAACGCTTCGGTGCACAACCAAGGACACGGTGCCGCGGACCAGGCGTCCGCAGGGCACCATGGACCGATGCGCGACGACGAGGCGGGCACTGCCCAAGGGGCGATCGGTGCGCTCGTCCACCGCGCGGTCGACGGGGACGAGCAGGCCACGCACGATCTGCTCGCCCATGTCCACCCCTTGGCGCTGCGCTACTGCCGCACCCGTCTGTCGCGGCTGCCCGGCGACGCCCGGCACTTCGTCGAGGACCTCGCCCAGGAAGTCTGCGTCGCGGTGCTCCTCGCGCTGCCCCGCTACAAGGACACCGGCCGGCCCTTCGAGGCGTTCATCTTCGCCATCGCCTCCCACAAGGTCGCCGACCTGCAGCGCGCGGCGATGCGCCACCCCGGCTCGACGGCCGTGCCCTCCGACGAGATGCCCGAACGCCCCGACGACTCCCTCGGCCCGGAGGAGCGCGCCCTGCTCAGCAGCGACGCCGAATGGGCCAAGAAACTGCTGGCCAACCTCCCCGAGAACCAGCGCGAGCTGCTCCTGCTGCGGATCGCCGTGGGCCTCACGGCGGAGGAGACTGGACAGATGTTGGGAATGTCACCCGGCGCCGTCCGGGTGGCCCAGCACCGCGCGCTGAGCCGGCTGCGTGCCCTGGCGGAGCAGTAACCGCCGCCGTCGCGCCGCCCCTTCGGCACATGAACGGACGACCAGCCGTTCCCGTACGAACATACGAAGCCCGGAGCCGTGCGAAACCGTGGAATGAGACACCCACGCTTCCCGTTAGCATGGACATCCGCACCGATCAAGGCCATTTGGGGAAGGTGTCATGACTGCCAACGTCGACGGAGTGCCCGGTAAATTCGCGACACTCGGGCTGACCTACGACGACGTGCTGCTGCTGCCGGGCGCGTCGGACATGGCGCCCGACCAGATCGACACCGCCTCGTACGTCTCCAAGAACGTGCGGGTCAACATCCCGCTGCTGTCCGCCGCCATGGACAAGGTCACCGAGTCGCGCATGGCGATCGCGATGGCCCGCCAGGGCGGCGTCGGCGTCCTGCACCGCAACCTGTCCATCGAGGACCAGGCCAACCAGGTCGACCTGGTGAAGCGCTCCGAGTCCGGCATGGTCACCGACCCGATCACCATCCACCCGGACGCCACGCTCGCCGAGGCCGACGCCCTGTGCGCGAAGTTCCGCATCAGCGGCGTCCCGGTCACCGACGGCAACAAGAAGCTGCTCGGCATCGTCACCAACCGCGACATGGCCTTCGAGACCGACCGCTCCCGTCAGGTGCGCGAGGTCATGACGCCGATGCCGCTGGTCACCGGCAAGGTCGGCATCTCCGGCCCGGACGCCATGCAGCTGCTGCGCCGCCACAAGATCGAGAAGCTTCCGCTGGTCGACGACCACGGCGTCCTCAAGGGCCTCATCACGGTCAAGGACTTCGTGAAGGCCGAGAAGTACCCCAACGCCGCCAAGGACGCCGAGGGTCGCCTGCTGGTCGGCGCCGCGGTCGGTGTCGCCGGTGACGCGTTCGAGCGCGCCCAGGCGCTGATCGAGGCGGGCGCCGACTTCATCGTCGTCGACACCGCGCACGGCCACTCCCGCCTGGTCGGCGACATGGTCGCCAAGATCAAGTCGAACTCCTCCGGCGTCGACGTCATCGGCGGCAACGTCGCCACGCGCGACGGCGCCCAGGCCCTCGTCGACGCGGGCTGCGACGGCATCAAGGTCGGTGTCGGCCCCGGCTCCATCTGCACCACGCGCGTCGTCGCCGGCGTCGGCGTCCCGCAGGTCACGGCGATCTACGAGGCCGCGCTGGCCGCCAAGGCGGCCGGCGTCCCGGTCATCGGCGACGGCGGCCTGCAGTACTCCGGCGACATCGCCAAGGCCCTCGTCGCGGGCGCCGACACGGTGATGCTGGGCTCGCTGCTCGCGGGCTGCGAGGAGTCCCCGGGCGAGCTGATGTTCATCAACGGCAAGCAGTTCAAGTCGTACCGCGGCATGGGCTCGCTCGGCGCCATGCAGACCCGCGGCGACCGCAAGTCGTTCTCCAAGGACCGCTACTTCCAGGAGGGCGTCGCCTCCGACGAGCAGCTGGTGCCCGAGGGCATCGAGGGCCAGGTGCCCTACCGCGGCCCGCTCTCCTCGGTCGTCCACCAGCTGGTCGGCGGCCTGCGCCAGTCGATGTTCTACGTCGGCGGACGCACCGTGCCCCAGCTCCAGGACAACGGGCGGTTCGTGCGGATCACCTCCGCGGGCCTCAAGGAGAGCCACCCGCACGACATCCAGATGACGGTCGAGGCGCCGAACTACAGCCGCGCGTAGCCGGCGGGCTTCGACGGGGGCGGCTCGGGACCATCCGGGCCGCCCCCGCCGTATGTCCGGGGCGGTGGGCGCCGCGGCCGTCGGGGATACTGGAAGGCGCTGCAACGCATCAGGGAAAGGCCACAGACGTGACTGAGATCGAGATCGGGCGCGGCAAGCGCGGCCGCCGGGCGTACGCCTTCGACGACATCGCCGTCGTCCCCAGCCGCCGTACGCGGGACCCGAAGGAGGTCTCGATCGCCTGGCAGATCGACGCCTACCGCTTCGAGCTGCCGTTCCTGGCCGCTCCCATGGACTCGGTCGTCTCCCCGGCCACCGCGATCCGCATCGGCGAGCTCGGCGGCCTCGGCGTGCTGAACCTCGAGGGCCTGTGGACGCGCTACGAGGACCCGCAGCCGCTGCTGGACGAGATCGTCGGCCTGCCCGCCGAGGCGGCCACGCGCCGCCTCCAGGAGATCTACGCCGCTCCCATCAAGGAGGAGCTGATCGGGCAGCGCATCAAGGAGGTGCGCGACTCGGGCGTGATCACCGCCGCCGCGCTCTCCCCGCAGCGCACCGCCCAGTTCTCCAAGGCCGTCGTCGACGCGGGCGTGGACATCTTCGTCATCCGCGGTACGACGGTCTCGGCGGAGCACGTCTCCGGGGCGCACGAGCCGCTGAACCTGAAGCAGTTCATCTACGAGCTCGACGTCCCGGTGATCGTCGGCGGCTGCGCCACCTACACGGCCGCCCTGCACCTCATGCGCACCGGTGCCGCGGGCGTCCTGGTCGGCTTCGGCGGCGGCGCCGCGCACACCACGCGCAACGTGCTGGGCATCCAGGTCCCGATGGCCACCGCGGTCGCCGACGTGGCCGCCGCCCGCCGCGACTACATGGACGAGTCCGGCGGCCGGTATGTGCACGTCATCGCGGACGGCGGCGTCGGCTGGTCCGGCGACCTGCCCAAGGCGATCGCCTGCGGCGCGGACTCCGTGATGATGGGCTCCCCGCTGGCCCGCGCGACGGACGGCCCGGGCCGGGGCCACCACTGGGGCATGGAGGCCGTCAACGAGGAGCTGCCGCGCGGCCAGAAGGTCGACCTCGGCACGGTCGGCACCCTGGAGGAGATCCTCACCGGCCCGTCCCACACCCCCGACGGCTCGATGAACCTCTTCGGCGCCCTGCGCCGCGCCATGGCCACGACCGGCTACAGCGAGCTGAAGGAGTTCCAGCGCGTCGAGGTGACGGTGGCGGACTCGCAGCACCGGCGGTAGGGCCCGCGCGGGCTTCGACACGGCACTGAGGGGCCGGTCACCTGGTGGGGTGACCGGCCCCTTTCGCGTGTCCGGGGGCGCGCGTGGTGCTCAGGGGGCGCGCGGTTGCCTTCGGGGTGAATCCGTGTCGACGGGGTGAATCCGGTCGGTAATGTCTGTGCCCGGCGACCCAGTTCTCTGGGGCGCCCCCTTCCAAGGAGATCGTTTCCGGACCCCGGCCCTCGGGGCCCGGCCCGAATTCCAGACGGACCGCCTACCGGGTTATGGGCGGCATCGTGGACGGGGGCGCGCCATGGGCCGTCACCGCAAGCCCACCGCCTGGGACCGGATCCGTCTGCGGATGGTGAAGTTCCGGAGGAGGTACCTCTTGCGGATCCGAGAAGTACGTTACCCGGCGATCCCGCTGCCTACCACCGACCTCCGCGGCACTTGAATCCGCGCGCCCCCTCCTCACAACCGATGCGCCGCCCCCGTGGGAGTGGCCCCCCGCGTGTCCAGCATCAGCTGGGCCTTCACCGACAGGCCCTGGAGGTCGTACGTGCGGTGCTGCTGGAGCAGGATCGTCAGGTCGGCGTCGGCGGCGGCCTCGTAGAGGGAGTCCGCGCGGGGGACGGGGCGGTCGAGGACGTTCCAGGACGGCACGTACGGGTCGTGGTAGCTGACGGAAGCGCCCAGCTCCATCAGCCGGACCGCGATCTCCTGGGCCGGGGATCCCTGAAGGTCGGCGAGGTCGGGCTTGTAGGTGACGCCGAGGAGGAGCACGCGTGCGCCGCGCGCGGACTTGCCGTGCTCGTTGAGGAGCGCGGCGGCGCGTTGCACGACGTAACGCGGCATGCGGCCGTTGACCTCCTGGGCGAGTTCCGTCATGCGCAGGGTGCGGCCCGCGTGGGCGGTCAGGTCCTGCGGCACCGCGTGGCCGCCGACGCCGGGGCCGGGGCGGAACGCCTGGAAGCCGAAGGGTTTGGTCTCCGCGCAGCGCAGGACGTCCCACAGGTCGATGCCCAGATCGTGGCAGAGGGCGGCCATCTCGTTGACGAGGGCGATGTTGACGTGCCGGAAGTTGGTCTCCAGGAGCTGCACGGTCTCCGCCTCGCGCAGGCCGCGCGCGCGTACGACCTTGTCGGTGATGCGTCCGTAGAAGGCGGCGGCCGACTCGGTGCAGGCGGGGGTGAGGCCGCCGATGACCTTGGGGGTGTTGGCGGGGGTGTGGTCGCGGTTGCCGGGGTCGACCCGGCTGGGGGAGTAGGCGAGGTGGAAGTCGTGTCCCGCGCGCAGGCCCGAGACCGACTCGAGCAGGCGCAGCAGGGGCCCCTCCGTCGTCCCCGGGGGCACGGGGGACTCGAGGATCACCGTGGTGTGCGGGCGCAGCCACGCGGCGAGGGTGCGGGCGGCCGTCTCCACCTGGCACAGATCCAGTCCGCCGTCCGCGCCGCGCGGCGTCGGGGCGCAGATGACCGCGGTGCGCACCCGGCCGAGCTCGGCGGCGTTGGCGGTCGTCCGGAAACCCCGCGCGAGCATGCGGCGCTGTTCGGCGGCGCTGAGGGAGCCCGCCTCGGGGCCGGTCCGGTAACCGATGGTGGGGATGCCGGCGGCGACGGCGGCCTGGGCCAGGGGCAGGCCGTACGGGCCGAGTCCGATGACGGCGAGATCTGCGGGCATGGCGTGGGCCGTCCTTCCCGATAACCGGAGTGCGACAGGTGCGCAAGCCCTGGGGACCGGGCAGGCGAGCGCAATGTCAGACTAGGAGTAAATATGACCGATATGTGGGATTGATCGGCCGAGTTTCGGTGAGTCGTCCTGCGGGTTGTCCACAGGCTGGGGTCCGTGGTGGCCGAAGTCGGGCAAGCCGGTCAGAATCTGGGCATGAGGGTGGGGGACCGGGCTTCGCCCGACGGGTGCGGCCGATGCGACCGATGAGCGGGAGGCAGCGGTGAGGACAGCGACACTGGGGCCGGCGCAGCGCGCCGGATCACTCGCGTCCATGGCCGAGCACGAGCTGGACGTGCTGGTGGTGGGCGGCGGCGTGGTCGGCGCGGGTACGGCGCTCGACGCCGCGACGCGCGGCCTGTCCACGGGCCTGGTCGAGGCGCGTGACTGGGCGTCGGGTACGTCCAGCCGGTCCAGCAAGCTGATCCACGGTGGTCTGCGCTACCTGGAGATGCTCGACTTCGTGCTCGTGCGGGAGGCGCTGAAGGAGCGCGGCCTGCTGCTGGAGCGGATCGCCCCGCACCTGGTGCGCCCGGTGCCGTTCCTGTACCCGCTGCAGCACAAGGGCTGGGAGCGGCTCTACGCCGGGGCGGGCGTCGCGCTGTACGACACCATGGCGATGGCCCGGGGACACGGGCGCGGTCTGCCCGTGCACCGTCACCTGACCCGCCGTCACGCACTGCGCGTGGCCCCCTGCCTGAGGAAGGACGCGCTGGTCGGGGCCCTGCAGTACTACGACGCCCAGATGGACGACGCCCGGTTCGTGGTGAACCTCGTACGCACGGCCGCGGCGTACGGCGCGAAGACGGCCAACGGCGCCCGGGTGACCGGGTTCCTGCGCGAGGGCGAGCGCGTCGTCGGCGCCCGGGTGCAGGACGTCGAGGGCGGCGGCGAGTACGAGATCCGGGCCAGGCAGGTCGTCAACGCCACCGGGGTGTGGACCGACGACACCCAGGCGATGGTCGGCGAACGCGGCCAGTTCCACGTACGGGCCTCGAAGGGCATCCACCTGGTCGTCCCCAAGGACCGCATCCACTCCACGACCGGGCTCATCCTGCGCACCGAGAAGTCCGTGCTGTTCGTCATACCCTGGGGCAGGCACTGGATCGTGGGCACCACGGACACCGACTGGGACCTCGACAAGGCGCACCCGGCCGCGTCCAGCGCGGACATCGACTACCTGCTGGAGCACGTGAACTCGGTGCTCGCGGTGCCGCTGACGCGGGACGACGTGGAGGGCGTGTACGCGGGTCTGCGACCGCTGCTCGCCGGCGAGTCGGACGCCACGAGCAAGCTGTCCCGCGAGCACACCGTGGCGCATCCCGTACCCGGGCTCGTCGTGGTGGCGGGCGGCAAGTACACGACGTACCGGGTCATGGCCAAGGACGCGGTGGACGCGGCGGTGCACGGACTCGACGTCCGTGTCGCCGACTGCGTCACCGAGGACACGCCGCTGGTGGGAGCCGAGGGCTACCACGCGCTGTGGAACGCGCGTGCGCGCACGGCCGCGCGCACCGGACTGCACACGGTACGGGTGGAGCACCTGCTGCAGCGGTACGGCGCGATGGCGGAGGAGGTCCTGGACCTCATCGCCTCGGACCCCGCGCTGGGCGAGCCGCTCGGGGCGGCCGACGACTATCTGCGCGCCGAGATCGCCTACGCCGCCTCGCACGAGGGCGCACGGCATCTGGACGACGTGCTGACCCGGCGCACCCGCATCTCGATCGAGACGTTCGACCGGGGTGCGCGCAGCGCCCGCGAGGCCGCCGAGCTGATGGCGCCGGTGCTGGGCTGGGACAAGGACCAGATCGAGCGCGAGGTGCGGCACTACGAGAAGCGGGTGGAGGCCGAACGGGAGTCGCAGCGGCAGCCCGACGACCTGACGGCGGACGCGGCCCGGCTGGGGGCGCCGGACATCGTGCCGTTGTAGGCACGCCGCGGACCACCGGCCCGAATCACTCGAACGGGTTGCGGGGATCGGGATATCCGTTCGGGGCCCGTCCGTTCCAAGAGGTGTGGGAGCAGAACCCGGCCGCGAGCACCGCGGGTTCGGGACGGGATCCGCCATCGAGTCCGTGTTCACGCGGAAGGTGAGGACGCGCCGCCCGCCCCCCGCACCAGGCCGGGCAGCTGCTCCTCCACGGTGTCGGACAGGGACAGGCGGCCTTCGTCGGCCAGTTGCGGGACGACCGTGGCGACGAACGTCCTGGTGATGCTGCCGGCGCGGAAGCGGTCGGCGCGCTCGACGCCCGGACCGGTGCCGGCGTGGCGGACGCCGGTCTCCTCCAGGTCCGGCAGGGCCGCGGCGGGGGCGCCGCCCCGCGTGACCAGGAGCGGGAGGAGCGTGTCCGTGGGCGGGGCGGCCGGGGCCGAGGAGGCGGTCGGGGCCAGGGCGAGCAGGGCCGGGGACACAGGGACGGCCAGTAGTGTCCGAAGCGGCGGCATCCCGGCTTCTCCCAGGTCGGAGGCCCATCACGCAGGGCGGGGGAGCGCGTCCGGCACCCGGGCGCCGTGCGCGCCGGGCCCGATGAGCGGCCAGAGGCACCCTGGGCGTCGAGCACTTGTCGGGTGAGGGACAATGAAGGCTCTGTCAGGGCGGGTTGCATGAGGGGACGCATGTCGGAGGCGGAGCGGGCGGGGACATCCCGTCAGGACAAGAGCGCACGTCTCCTCGCCGGGCGGTACCGGCTGGGAGACGTGCTCGGCCGCGGCGGCATGGGCACGGTGTGGCGGGCCCAGGACGAGACCTTGGGGCGGACCGTCGCCGTCAAGGAGCTCCGCTTCCCGACGAACATCGACGAGGAGGAGAAGCGGCGGCTGATCACGCGGACGCTGCGCGAGGCCAAGGCGATCGCGCGGATCCGCAACAACAGCGCCGTGACCGTCTTCGACGTGGTCGAGGAGGACGACCGGCCCTGGATCGTGATGGAGCTCGTCGAGGGCAAGTCGCTCGCCGAGGCCATCCGGGAGGACGGCCTGCTGGAGCCGAAGCGTGCGGCGGAGGTCGGCCTCGCCATCCTGGACGTCCTGCGCTCCGCGCACCGCGAGGGCATCCTGCACCGCGACGTGAAGCCGTCGAACGTGCTGATCGCCGAGGACGGCCGGGTCGTGCTCACGGACTTCGGCATCGCCCAGGTCGAGGGCGACCCGTCCATCACCTCGACCGGCATGCTGGTCGGCGCCCCCTCCTACATCTCCCCGGAACGGGCCCGCGGGCACAAGCCGGGTCCGGCGGCCGACCTGTGGTCGCTCGGCGGGCTGCTGTACGCGGCGGTGGAGGGCACACCGCCGTACGACAAGGGGTCCGCGATCGCGACGCTCACGGCGGTGATGACCGAGCCGCTCGAGGAGCCGAAGAACGCGGGACCGCTCAGGGACGTCATCTACGGGCTGCTCACCAAGGACCCCGCCCAGCGGCTCGACGACAGCGGCGCCCGGGCCATGCTGAACGCGGTCCTCGACGCGCCCGCGCCCAAGGAGGCCGGGGAACCGGCGGACGCGACGAAGGTCGTGCCGCTGCCCGGGCAGCCGGACGAGCGCGCGGGCACCGGGGGCAGGCGCGGCGAGGAGGCCGGGGAGAAGCTGCGGGGCGCACTGCGTTCCGTGCGGAAGGCGGCGGCGGCCGGCTCGGCCGGTGTCGCCGCGGCGGCCCGCACCAAGTCCGGCAGCGGCAGCGCCGCTTCGGCCGCCGAACCGGCCGCGGGAACCAGGAGCACGCCGACGGGCGCCTCCGGGACGCGGACCGGCGCGACGTCGCCCTCCGCCCCGGCCGCGCAGCCGGTCCAGGCGTCCGGGCCGGGTGCGCGGGGGACCGCGCGGCAGAAGCCGGCGGCCGGCGGCCGTAGTTCGGGCTGGCCGGTGATGACGCCGCCGGACCTGCCGGCCAGGCCCGTGCCGCGGGCGCCGCTCACCGACGTGGTGCCGCGGCGGACGCTGGTCATCATCGCGGTGGTCGTGGTGCTCGCCGTGCTCGGCACCGTGCTGGCCCTCACGCTCGGCGGCGACGACGAGGGCGGCAAGGGAGCCGGCGGCAGCGGCGGCGCGACCGTCGCCGGCGGGACCCCGAGCGCCGAGACCAAGGGCGACGAAGGCGACGGCACCCGGACCGACGGCACGGCGACCGGGCCGACGGGCACGGAACCGGGCGCGGGCACGGCGACCGCCACCGCGGGCACCGGCGGCTCGGCCGAGGACGAGAACGAGAACGAGAACGAGGACGAGGCCGGGAAGGACGAGGACGACGGCGGCACGTCGGCGGCGCAGACGTACAACGGCAACCAGGGATACTCGATCGGGCTGCCCGAAGGATGGAAGTTCCGGTCGACGGGGGCCGCCGGGGACCGGTTCACCGGCCCCGACGGGCAGAAGCTGCTCATCGGCTGGACGACCACGCCGAAGGACGACCCGGTCGCGGACTGGAAGAACCAGGAACGCGCCATGGTGCGCGCCCAGTACCAGCGCATCCGCATCGAGGCGGTGGAGTACCGCGGCTGGTCCACGGCCGACTGGGAGTTCACCTATGTGGAGAGCGGGACCACGTACCGCTCCATCGACCGGGGGACCGTCGTCGGCGACCGGCTCGGGTACGGGCTGATGTACACGGCCAGGGCCGCGGACTGGGACAGCGACCGGCGCAAGGACACCTGGCAGACGCTGACGAAGACGTTCCGGCCGAAGTCCTGAGCATGACCGGTCCGCGGATTGGGGAGTCAGATGTGGCATCCCCTCTCTGCGAGTCGCCTCCGGCACGTATCGTGAATGCTTGCGGACCGTACGAAGCCGGAACGGCCCGCCGGGCGAACGGAACCGACCGACCGTAGTGCCGGGGGAGGCAACGTGGACGACTACGCGGGACGGGTCCTCGCCGACCGTTACCGTCTGCCGCTGCCACCCTCCGACGAGTACGAACTGACCGAGACCTGCGCCTTCGACACCTACAGCGGGCAGGAAGTCCTGGTCAGACAGGTCCCGTTGCCGGAGGTCGTCGAGGCCGAGGTGCTGGACGCGGAGGGGCTGCCCGACGGTTTCACCGCCCGTGACGGGGGTGTGCGACGGGGCGTTCCCGGGCCCGCGCGCGGGGGCACGCGGCGGCCCGCCGACCCGGTCGTGCGGCGCGCGGTCGAGGCCGCGCAGGCGGCGGCCGCCATCCCCGACCACCCGCGCCTGGACCAGGTCTTCGACGTGTTCGCGGAGGGCGGGTCACTGTGGATCGTCAGTGAACTCGTGCCCGCGCGTCCGCTCGCCGCCCTGCTCGCCGAGGAGCCGCTGTCCCCGTACCGGGCGGCCGAGGTCGCCTCCGACGTCCTGGCCGCGCTGCGGGTCCTGCACGCCCACGGCTGGGTGCACCGCAACATCACCGCGCGCACGGTGCTCGTCTGCGACGACGGCCGGGTGATGCTCACCGGCCTCGCGGTCGGCGCGGCCGAGGAGGCACTGTGCGGGTACGACCCGGTGCCCCCTCCGGACGACGAGGAGCCGGAGCGGACGTCGGGAGCGCTCGAGGCCCTGGGGCCGGCGGCGCCCGCGGGAGCGCCGGACGCCGGGCGCGGCCCGTCCTGGCCGCCCGGGTTCACCGCCGACCCGGACCCCGACCCCGACGCCGCGCGCCGGGCCGCCATCGAGGCGCGGGCCGGCCGGATGTCCGGCGGCGGGGCGGACACGGCGGGCGGTCTCTCGCCCGTGGTGGCGCCCAAGGCCCTCGACAGCGCGGGAGACGTGCGGGCGGCCCGCGCGGGGGCGATCGCCGCGTACCGGGCGGGCACCCGCGCCGCCGCCCGGGTGCAGGAGGCCCAGCAGAACGGCCGTGCCGCCCTGCCCGGCGCCCGGCCCGCCCCCGAGGACGGCGGCCCGGCCTCCGCCCCGCGGCACGGTGACGGCTCCGCACCGCCGTCGTACGCCCCCCGGCCGGGGGACGAGGGCGCGGCCGCCGCCGCGATCCCGCCGGGACGGATAGCCGACCCCTACGGTGTGGGCGCCACCGGCCGGTACGGTGCCGCACCCCCTACGGGCGGCGGCACCGGACGCACCGCCCCCGGAACACCCGAAGCCCCCGCCCTCGAACCGGTGGCCGCCGCCCCGCCCGCACGCTGGGACGACCTGGTGGCACACGCCCCCGCGCGCCGCGGCCCGACCACCGCGCTGGCCGCCGAGCGGGCGCGGCAGGCACGTATGGCCGTCGTCGGGCCCGTGACCGAGCGGTGGGCGCCGGAGCAGGCCGGCCCCGTGCACGAGAACTGGCAGCTGGCCGCACCGATCGGCCCCGCCACCGACCTCTGGGCGCTGGGCTCCCTGCTGTTCCGGGCCGTACAGGGACACGCGCCCTACCCGGAGGAGTCGACGGCCGAGCTGGTGCAGATGGTGTGCGCCGAGCCGCCCGCGTTCGCCGAGGAGTGCGGGCCGCTGCGGCCGGTCGTGGAGTCGCTGCTGCGTCAGGACCCCACCGAGCGCCTCGACTTCGAGGAGCTGAGCGGCTGGCTGCGTTCCCTGGTGCGGTCGGCGCCCGAGCCCGAGGCGGGTGTGCACGTCATAACGGCGCCGCCGGTGGACGCCGGCCGGCTGCCCGTCGTACGGCGCCGGGGCGAGCTCGTGCGCAGGCGCCGGGCCGGGCTTCCCGCGCACCACGGACGGCACAAGCGGGCCAAGCAGGACGCCGGCTCCCCGCGCCGGCTCGGCCGCACCCTGCTCCTGCTGGTGCTGTTCGCCATGGCGGCGGCGATCGCGTACGCCATGCTGTTCATGCCGAAGACCGGTGAGGACGGACCGGGTTCGGTCGACCGCACCGGAGCCGCCGGTGGGGTGAGCCCCGCGCCGAGCCCGTCGGACGCCGGCGGGGAGCCGGGGGACGGGAAGAACCCGGCGGAGCCGGAGGAGGGTTCCCAGGACGGCCCCGAGGAGTCGGCCGCCTCCGCCGAGACGCAGACCACCGGTCCCGAGGTCGCCGACGGCTTCACCCTGGCCAAGGACCCGGAGGGTTTCCGGATCGCCGTCGCCGAGGGCTGGCGGCGCACCGCGAAGAACGGCAGCGGCCAGGTCGTCTACGCGAGCGGTGACTTCGAGCTCATCGTCGTACCGGGCCGGGACAGCGCGCGGACGTACGGCAGCGACCCCATGGCCTACCAGCGGGACGACGAGCGCGAGCTCCAGCCCTACCGCGACTCCAGCTGGGCCACCTCCACCGGTCTGAAGACCATCGAGGTGGGCGGACGGACCATGGCCGAGGGCCAGTTCACCTGGACCGGCGACGGCGGCGAGCTGTACGTCCGCAACCTCGCGGCGTTGATCGACGGCCGCTACCACGTGGTGCAGGTACGCGGTCCGGAGGGCGAACGGGACGAGGTGACACGGATCTACGAGCAGGCCGCGGCGACCTACCGGTTCAGCGGCTGAACCACCGACTCCACGCCGTCACGGACGTTTTGGTTGCCTGACGTCCCCCACAGCGACAACTGTCACAGTGCGGTCTCCAAGGCACCCCCTCGGTTCCCAGGACGCGCCGGGATACTTACGCTGGCCCTGTCAAGACCATTGCGGGGCAACGTGAATCAGATGCAGGGCTCGCTCGTCGCGGGCCGCTACCGGCTCGGCGAATCCATCGGGAGCGGTGGCATGGGCCGGGTGTGGCGCGCCCACGACGAGGTGCTGCACCGGGCCGTCGCCATCAAGGAACTGACCGCGGCGCTCTACGTCTCCGACAGCGAACAGGCCATGCTGCTGGCCCGCACCCGCGCGGAGGCGCGGGCGGCCGCGCGGATCAACCACTCCGCCGTCGTCACGGTGCACGACGTGCTGGAGCACGACGGCCGGCCGTGGATCGTGATGGAGCTGGTCGAGGGCCACTCGCTGGCCGACGCGGTGAAGGAACGGGAACGCGTCGAGCCCCGCGAGGCCGCGCGCATCGGCATGTGGGTGCTGCGCGCGCTGCGCGCCGCGCACGCCGCCGGCGTGCTGCACCGCGACGTCAAGCCCGGCAACGTCCTCCTCGGCCGGGACGGCCGGGTGCTGCTCACCGACTTCGGCATCGCGCAGATCGACGGCGACACGGCCATCACCCGCACCGGCGAGGTCGTCGGCTCGGTCGACTACCTCGCGCCCGAGCGGGTCCGCGGCCACGACCCCGGCCCCTCCTCCGACCTGTGGGCGCTGGGCGCGACGCTGTACACGGCGGTGGAGGGCAGGTCGCCGTTCCGCCGCACCTCACCGCTGACCACCATGCAGGCGGTCGTCGAGGAGGAGGCCGAGGAGCCGCGGCACGCCGGCCCGCTCGCGCCCGTCATCAGCGCACTCCTGCACAAGGATCCGGCCGTCCGCCCCGACGCGGACCGGGCCGAGCAGATGCTCGCCGAGGCGGCCGAGGGACGCCGGCCGTCCGCCGCACAGGAGTACGTGCCGACCCGGGCCGTCGACGCCCACGTGCCACTGCCGCACGAGACCCGACCGGAGGCGGTCCCGCAGGTCCCGCAGCACCCGCAGCACCCGCGGGGCGGTCCCACGGCCGTCCAGCGGCTGTACGCGCACCCTGCCGCCGCACCCCGTCGACGGGTGCGCGGGCGGGTGATCGCCCTGGTCGTCGCCCTGGCGGCGATCATCGGCGGGGGAACCGCGGTGATGCTCCAGCAGGGGAACCGGGACGGCACCACGGCCGGCCCGTCCCCGACGGCCACCGCCACCCCCACGCCCGACCCGACCGGAACGGGGCGGGCCGAGCCGCGGGGCGGCCTCCCGGAGGGCTGGGTCCGCCGCAGCGACCCCTACGGCTTCAGCATCGCCCTGCCCGGCGACGACTGGGAGCGCGAGGTCTTCGACGAGGAGACCCGGCAGGTCGACTACACGCCCGACGGCGGCGAGCACTTCATCCGCATCGCCATCGACGACTCGCCCGACTTCGACGACCCGTACGAGCACCTGAGCGATCTGAACCAGCAGATAGGGGAGCGCCTGGTCGGCTACCAGCGGATCCTCCTGGACCGCCGCGTCTACCGGGACCGCGAGAGCGCCCGGCTGGAGTACGGCTGGACCGCGCTGGCCAAGGACACCGACTTCCCGGGGCCGCGCCGGGCGGTCGACCAGATGTACGTCTCGCGGGACGGGGTCGAGTACGCGATCTACATGTCCGGGCCGGCCGAGGACTGGGCCACGACCGGCGAGCAGTTCGAGACGGTGCTCAAGGGGTGGCGCGAGCCCTGACGCCCGTGGCGGGCGCGGCTGCCCGCCGCTTGGCCGAATCGCCGTACCGGAGCCGACACATCCGGTGGGGCATGATGGGCCCATGGGGACCGACGGGGACGCCGAGAACGCGACCGCCAGGACCAACGGACGTGTCATAGCGGGCCGTTACCGTTTGGAGGCGAGGCTCGGACGCGGTGGCATGGGGGTGGTCTGGCGGGCCACCGACCAACTGCTCGGGCGGGGGGTCGCCGTCAAGGAACTCCCCCTCGACGAGACGCTCTCCGCGGCGGACGCCCGGCGGCAGCGGGACCGCACCCTGCGCGAGGCGCGCGCCCTGGCCCAGTTGAGCCACCCGCACATCATCGTCGTCCACGACGTCGTCGAGGACGACGAACACCCGTACATCGTCCTGGAGCTGATCGACGGGCCGTCCCTCGCCGACCGGGTCGCCGAGCAGGGCCCGGTCGACGCCGCGGAGGCCGCGCGGATCGGGATCGACCTGCTCGGCGCGCTGCGCGCCGCCCACACGGCCGGTGTGCTGCACCGCGACCTCAAACCCGCCAACGTCCTGCTGGAGAACGGCACCGGCCGGGTCGTCCTCACCGACTTCGGCATCGCCCGGATGTCGGGCTCCACCACGCTCACCGAGACCGGCTCCTTCGTCGGCTCGCCCGAGTACACCGCCCCCGAGCGGATGTCCGGCGCCAGGACGGGACCGGAGTCCGACCTGTGGTCGCTGGGCGCGCTGCTGTGCACGGCGCTCAGCGGCGAGTCGCCGTTCCGGCGGGACTCCCTCGGCGGGGTCCTGCACGCCGTCGTGGTCGACGAGATACGGCCACCCGCCGAAGCGGGACCGATCCTGCCCGTGGTGCGCGGCCTGCTGGAGCGCGACCCCGACCGCCGGCTGGACGCGGACCGGGCCGAGCGGATGCTGCGGGCGTTCCGGGAGACGGGCCGTACGCCGCAGGCGGCGCCCCCCGGACCGCTGCCCCCGGACCGGGACGCGCCCCGCCGGCGGCCCCCGGTGCGGCGGGGGGAGGCGGGCGGGGGACCCGAGGCGCGTCCGGCCCGGCGGCAGCCCACGAGGGGTGCGCTCGTCGCGGCACTGGCGGTCGCCGCCATGGCGGGAGCGGGGGTGTCCGCGGCGGCGCTGCTCCTGCAGGACCGGGGCGACGACGGGGGAGGCACGCCGACGAGTACGGCGCCGGAGACACCCGTGAGCGCGTCGCCCTCCGGGTCCCCGAGCCCCTCGGTCCCTCCCACGCCGGCCGACTCCTCGATCCGGCCGCATACCACCGTGAACGGGAGATAAGTCCCCGCGAGGGTCACGGGTCTGTGACCGGTCGGCGTCCGCAGTGGATACGTGAGGGCTTGGCGCGATATGGATGAACCATGAGCAACGACGGGGGAGCCCGCCACGGGTCCGACGAGCCCACCAGTTTCGATCTGCAACCGCCGAACCCGAACCCGCCCGCGGCCGTGCCGCACCCCGGCAATCCGTACGCGGCGCCGACCCGGGTGGTTCCGCCGCAGCCGCACGGCCGGACGCCGGACCGGCCGCAGCACCGGCCGGTGTCCCCCGAGCCCGCGTCCCCCGAGCCCGCGTCCGACCCCGGCGTCGGCCGGCTGCTCGCCGGCCGTTACCGGCTGCTCGCCAAGCTCGGACACGGCGGCATGGGCACGGTGTGGCGGGCCAAGGACGAGACCGTCGACCGCGAGGTCGCCGTCAAGGAGCCGCGCGTCCCGGACCACCTTCCCGAACGTGAACGCTCCAACGCCTTCGAGCGGATGCGCCGCGAGGCCCGCGCGGCCGCCCGGCTCGACCACCCCGCGGTGGTCGACGTCCATGACGTCGCGGTGGTCGACGGCCGGCCGTGGATCGTGATGGAACTGGTCCAGGGCCGTTCGCTGGGCCAGGTGCTGCAGGACGAGGGCACCCTCTCCGCGCGCGAGGCGGCCAGGGTCGGCCTGGAGGTGCTCGGCGCGCTGGAGGCCGCCCACGCGGCGGGCGTGCTGCACCGGGACGTCAAACCGGACAACGTGCTGCTCGGCCGGTACGACCGGGTCGTCCTCACCGACTTCGGCATCGCCCAGATCGAGGGCGAGACCAATCTGACCGACACCGGCGGCTTCGTCGGCTCGCCCGAGTACATCGCCCCGGAACGGGTGCTGGGACAGCGCCCCGGTCCCGCCTCCGACCTGTGGTCGCTCGGTGTGGTGCTGTACGCGGCGACGGAGGGCGTCTCGCCGTTCCGCCGCAGCAACACCCCCGCCACCCTCCAGTCGGTCCTCAACGCCACGCCGGCGCCGCCCGCCTCCGCGCAGGGACCGCTGGCCGAGATCATCACCGGGCTGCTGCAGAAGGACCCGGCGCGCCGCCCGAACGCCGCCCAGGTCCGCGCCGCACTGGAGACGACCGCGAACCCGCCCGCCCCGCAGCCCACGCAGGTGACCCGGCTCCCCGCCCCGGGCTCCGGCGGCAAGGGCGTCCGGATCGGCCGCAAGACGCTGACGGCGCTGGGCGCGGCGGTCGTCGCGGGAGCGCTGGCCGCCTACCTGGTGATCGCCGACCCGTTCGCGGGGCCGCTGCCGGACGGCTGGAAGCAGCACGACCTCGGGAGCAAGGTGGGCGCCGGCGTCGCGGTGCCCGAGGACTTCGCGCAGGACGAGCAGGCCGAGGACTCGGACGGGACCGTCGCCTCCTTCACCGACCCGAGCGGACTGGTGCGGGTCGAGGTCGACCGCGACATCAAGGCCGACGACGAGAACGGCGACATCGAGGCCTCGGCCTCGGAACGGGCGTTCGCGCACTGGGAGGACCTGAGGGACGGCGAGTACAGCTGGGGCATCGCCGACACGCCGGCCCCGAAGGGGCAGCCGCGCGAGACGACGTACAAGGACCGCGAGGCGGCCACCAACACCATCGTCTACACGACGACCACCAGTCCGGCGGTGGTGCGCGAGGCGCAGGTCGTGTACTACCGGAACAAGGACGGCGACATGTACCGGCTCTGGATCGTGTACCCGGGCAAGGGCTACTTCGCCGAGGACGGCCGGGAGATCGCCCGTACGGTCATCGACTCGTGGGACATCCGCCGGCTCTGAACGAGCCGGTGTCCGTCAACGCGCTGATCAGGAGCTTTGTTGCCAGCGCTCACTGGCGTGATGTGTGAGCCGTGCGGGAATCCGTTACCGACGGGTACACAAAGTGTTCTCCCCGGCATACCCTGCGGCTCATGACGGACGCGCAGACCCGGGAAACGACCGGCACCAACCCCCTCGCCCCCGCGCCTGCGGGCGCCCGCACCGCCGCCGACGTGGTCACGCCGGAGCTGGTCGCCCAGCTCACCAAGGGCGTGGCCGGCTCCGGCCGGACCGCCAACCACACGCCGTTCACCGGCGAGAAACTGGCCGACCTGCCCGAGTCGACGCCCGAGGACGTCGCGAAGGCCTTCGAGGCGGCCCGCGCCGCCCAGGCCGTCTGGGCGCGGATCCCGGTACGGGAGCGCGCCGCCGTCCTGCTGCGCTTCCACGACCTGGTGCTGAGCCGCCAGGCCGAGGTGCTCGACCTGATCCAGCTGGAGACCGGCAAGGCCCGGCTGCACGCCCACGAGGAGGTGCAGGCCGTCGCCGTCGCCGCCCGCCACTACGGCCGCCGGGCCGCCGCCTACCTGCGGCCCAAGCGGCACGCGGGCGCCATGCCCACCCTGACGAAGGTCACCGAACTGCGCCACCCGCGCGGTGTCGTGGGCCAGATCGCCCCCTGGAACTACCCCCTCGAACTCTCCGTCGGCGACGCGCTCCCGGCGTTCGTCGCGGGCAACGCGGTCGTGATGAAGCCCGACACGGAGACCTGCCTCACCGCACTGTGGGCCCGGGACCTGCTGATCGAGGCCGGACTGCCCGCCGACGTCTTCCAGGTGGTCCTCGGCGAGGGCCCGGTCGTGGGCCCCGAGGTGGTCCGCCACGCCGACTACGTCTCCTTCACCGGCTCCACCCGCACCGGCCGCGAGGTCGCCCGGGGGGCCGCCGCCCGGCTGGTCGGCGTCTCCCTCGAACTCGGCGGCAAGAACGCCATGCTGGTCCTGGAGGACGCCGACCTCGACAAGGCCGCCGCGGGCGCCGTCCGCGCCTGCTTCTCCAGCGCGGGCCAGCTGTGCATCTCCATCGAGCGGCTGTACGTCCACGAGTCGGTCGCGGACGCCTTCCTGGAGCGCTTCGCCACCCGCACCAGGGCGATCCGCCTCGGCGCGTCCCTCGCCTACGGCGCCGGCATGGGCTCGCTGGTCGGGCAGCGCCAGCTGGACGCCGTCACCCGCCACGTCGACGACGCCGTCGCCAAGGGCGCCAAGGTGCTCGCGGGCGGCGCCGCCCGCCCGGACATCGGCCCCTACTTCTACGAGCCGACCATCCTCGACGGCGTCGAGGCCCCGATGAGCGTCTGCTCCGAGGAGACCTTCGGCCCGGTCGTCTCCGTCTACCGCTTCTCCTCCGACGACGAGGCGGTCGAACGCGCCAACTCCACCCCGTACGGTCTGAACTCCTCCGTCTGGACCAGGGACGCCCGCCGCGGCCGCGGGATCGCCGCCCGGCTGCGCACCGGCACGGTCAACATCAACGAGGGCTACGCACCCGCGTACGGCAGCGTCCAGTCGCCGATGGGCGGCATGAAGGACTCCGGCCTCGGCCGCCGGCACGGCTCCGAGGGCATCCTCAAGTACACCGAGGCCCAGACCGTCGCCCACCAGCGCCTGCTCCCGATGGCCCCGTCACTGGGCATGGACGACGAGAAGTACGCGGCCTTCATGAGCCGCAGCCTGCGCCTGATGAAGGCGTTCCGTTTCCGCTAGGCCCCGGCCCCCGGCGCCGCCGCTTTCGACGAGGAGAGCACGTGTCACAGGAGAACTCCGCCCCCGGACCGGACGACGGATCCGGCCACGACTACGACGTCATCGTCGTCGGCTCGGGATTCGGCGGTTCCGTCTCGGCGCTCCGGCTGACCGAGAAGGGCTACCGCGTCGCAGTCCTGGAGGCCGGCCGCCGCTTCACCCGCGAGACCCTGCCGAAGAACTCCTGGGACCTGAAGAACTACCTCTGGGCGCCGAAGCTCGGCATGTACGGCATCCAGCGCATCCACCTGCTCGGCAACGTCATGGTGCTGGCCGGCGCGGGCGTCGGCGGCGGTTCGCTCAACTACGCCAACACCCTCTACGTACCGCCGAAGCCGTTCTTCGAGGACCCGCAGTGGGGACACATCACCGACTGGCAGGAGGAGCTGGGCCCGTACTACGACCAGGCCAGGCGCATGCTCGGCGTACGGCTCAACCCGACGACGACCCCGTCGGACGTGCACCTGAAGGCGGTGGCCGAGCGGATGGGCGTGGGCGACAGCTTCCACATGGCCCCGGTCGGCGTCTTCTTCGGCGACGGCGAGGACGCCGACGGGAAGACGAGGGCGAGGCCGGGGCAGGAGGTGCCCGACCCGTACTTCGGCGGGGCGGGGCCGTCGCGCCGGGCCTGTGCCGAGTGCGGCGAGTGCATGACCGGCTGCCGGCACGGCGCGAAGAACACCCTCAACGAGAACTACCTCCACCTCGCCGAGAAGGCGGGCGCGGTCGTGCACCCCATGACGACGGTCGTGTCGGTCACGGAGGACTCGCGGGGCGGGTTCGCCGTCGCCACGCTCCCGACCGACGACCGCCGCAAGGGCAGGGGCCGCACCCTCCGCGCCCGCCGGGTCGTCCTGGCCGCCGGCACCTACGGCACCCAGACGCTGCTGCACCGGATGAAGGCGGGCGGCCTGCTGCCGCACCTCTCGGACCGGCTGGGCGAGCTGACCCGCACCAACTCCGAGGCCCTCGTCGGCGCGCAGACCGACGACCGCCGCTACCGCAGGGCCACCGGCGCGCCGAAGGCCGACTTCACCCGCGGCGTGGCCATCACGTCGTCGATCCACCCCGACGAGAACACCCACATCGAGCCGGTCCGCTACGGCCGGGGCTCCAACGCGATGGGCGGGCTGTCGATCCTCCAGGTGCCGTACGCGGGCGGCGGTTCAGGCGCCGCCCGGGTGCTCGGCTGGCTGGGCAACGCGGCGCGGCACCCCTGGCTGCTGCTCCGTTCGCTGTCCAACCGGCGCTGGTCGGAGCGGACCATCATCGGACTGGTGATGCAGTCGCTGGACAACTCCCTGACGACGTACCTCAAGCCGTCCGGGGCCGGCCGCGGGCTGCTCACCGCCCGGCAGGGCCACGGCGCCCCCAACCCCAAGCAGATCAAGGCGGCCACCGACGGTGCGTCGGCGCTGGCGGCCGAGATCAACGGCTTCGCCGGATCCAACGTCGGCGAGCTGACGGGGATGCCGCTGACCGCGCACTTCCTGGGCGGCTGCCCGATCGGCGGCTCCCGCGAGACCGGTGTGATCGACCCGTACCACCGTCTCTACGGCCACCCCGGCATCTCGGTCGTGGACGGGTCGGCGGTCTCGGCGAACCTGGGCGTCAACCCCTCCCTGACCATCACGGCACAGGCCGAGCGGGCGATGTCGTACTGGCCCAACAAGGGCGAGGCCGATCCGCGTCCCGCGCAGGGGGAGGCCTACCGGCGCCTGGAGCCGGTCGAGCCGAAGTCCCCGGCGGTCCCGGCGGAGGCGTTCGGCGCGCTGCGGCTGCCGTTCCTGGGGATGCCGGCGGTGCCGCCGAAGAAGTAAAGGGAAAAGGACCTGTGCCCCCCTCCGAGCTCAGGTCCTTTTCCCTTGTCCTGGGTGATGCCGCACGCGGTGCGGCCGGGCGGCGTTACGCCTCCGAACCGGCCTTGCGCCGGCGCACCACGAACACCGCACCGGCACCGGCCACGACGGCGGCGCCGCCGGCCAGGCCGATCATCGGCAGAGCGGAGCTCGAACCGGTCTCGGCGAGGCTGCCGGTGACCTTGACGTCCTTCACCTCGTCGAGCTCGACCTTGCCGCCGGTCTGCGGCTTGGCGTCGTTCGGCTTCCCGGCGTCGGAGCCGGCGGCCAGGATCTCGAAGAAGTAGATCCAGCCGTCGGTGTCGTCGGCGACCCAGCAGCCGTCGTCGTCCGCGTACTGGGCCAGACCGCCGGTGATGCCGAGCGCGTCGGGCACCTTGCCGGAGACGCTGAGCCGCAGCTGGTACGAGGTCGACCGGCCGGCGCCGAGCGAGAACGCGGCGAAGGTGCCGCCCTCACCGGCGGCGTCCGCCAGCGTGGTCCACTTCCCCGTGGCCTTGTCGAACACCTGGACGGTGATCTGGCCGGAGTAGTCCTCCGCGTCCCAGCCGACGGCGGCGACGCCGATCAGCGGCTTGATGTCCTTGATCTCCTCGTCGCCGCGGTTGGAGACGTTGAACGAGAACGCCTTCCAGCCGCTGCCGGCGACGATCGTCTCGGGCAGGCCGGCCAGACCGCTCTTCAGCTCGAGGCTGAGCTCGGCCGTGCTGTTGCCCTCCTCGTCGAGGCAGAGCTCGACGTCGTCCCCGTCGTCTGCCGGGGGGTTCTCCTCGCCTTCGGCGGGCGGGTTCTCGCCCTCTGCCGGGGGGTTCTCCTCGCCTTCGGCGGGCGGGTTCTCGCCCTCTGCCGGG
>NZ_LGCN01000206.1 GCF_001279005.1 Streptomyces caelestis | reverse complement strand
CTTCGGCGGGCGGGTTCTCGCCCTCTGCCGGGGGGTTCTCCTCGCCTTCGGCGGGCGGGTTCTCGCCCTCTGCCGGGGGGTTCTCCTCCTCTTCGGCGGGCGGGTTCTCGCCTTCCGTCGAGGGGTTCTCGCCCTCTACGGACGTGCTCGTCGACGTGCCCGGTGTCTCCTCGCCGCCGGTCGCGAAGGCCGCCGGGGCCGAGAGCAGGGCCAGCGGCGCTATGACGGCCGTCGCGGCCGCCACGGCCATGGTGCGGCGAAGCTTCATGAAGACCTCGGTGAGTCCGGTGTACCGCTCGGATGCGGCACGAGGTGGGAGGCGCCTCCGCAGAGGGCGCTACGGGTGTGGTCCGTGGTGATTCAGTGAGTTCGATCAACAAGACCGGTGGATGGTTGTCCCGGCCTTCACGGAATTCTTATGTGAGGTGGATCACAAGCAAGGCGTGATCGTCACTGGCATACGCTCGGCCGCCTACGACCGTCATGGAGGGAAAGCCCGCGACCCGTGGCCGAACGGCCGTCCGAAGAGTCCGGACCGGAGTCCTCGTCCCTTCCCGACGACGTCCGGGAGAAGTTCGTCCGGGACGGTGAGCGCGACATCCGCGCCTCCGTCCCCAAGGAGCCGTTCGGTAAGGCGCTCGACCCCTGCGACCGCAGCCGGGAGTCGAGGGACGACGAGTGCGGTGTCGTGACCCGCGTCCGAGACGCGGCCCGCACCCGGGGAGTGCCTCCGCGAGTGGGGAACGGTTTCCCCGGCCGGTCCCGGGTGTCCCCGGGACCGGCCGTTCTCCGGGGTGACCGGGCCGCTGTCCCCTGCCGTCCGGTCACTCGTCCGGAGCGAGGTCCCACGGCGGACGGCGGAGCCGCACGCCTCATCGCCCCGGCGAGCCACGCGTGGTCCTCCCGGCCGTCCCCGGCCGGCCCGGACACCGGTGCCAACGAGGCGGCTCCGGTCCCGGTCACGCGCCGTACGGGTGAGGGGCGGTGCGCCCGTCCGTACCGCGGACGCGGCTTCAGATCCTGCCGCGGCACAGTTCCAGCAGGGTCATCGCGAGCGCGGTGCCCGGCTTGCCCAGGGCGTCCCGGTAGGTGGCGAGGACCTCCATCTCGCGGGACAGGTTCACCCGCCGCCCGCCGGAGGCGATCCGTTCCTTCTGGATGACGGCCGACACGGCCATCCGTTCCTGCACCAGACCGATGATCCGGTCGTCGAGCGCGTCGATCCGCTCGCGGGCGCCGGTGATCAGCTCGGCGGCCTCGGCGGTGCGGGCGCCGGTCTTCTCGGTCGGCTGCGTCGTGGTGGCGGTCATGTCGGGGCTCCTCGATGGACGGGTGCGGTGCCCCGGAGCGACAGGGTCCGGAGGAAAACGCCAGGCGCCCCGGACCTTGTCGGCCCGGGGCGCCTGGGAAGTCGCTTGTCAGTTGCTCAAGCAGCACGACCATGGCAGCCGGCGGGCCGGTCGCCATAGGTAAAGAGGAAGGTCGGGTGCGTGAGCATGGGGCAAGTATGCCCGGCGGGCCGCGGCCGGCCAACACCGATCGCATGGTGAGACGGGGCCCGGTCCCGGCGGCGGGAGACGCTCCGTCGCCGCCTCGGTAGAATCGGGAGGCACAAGACCCCCGCCCCACCGCCGGAAGGCACCTCGTGTCATCAGCGTCTCCCGCTGCCAACGCGCCCGACACCGTCCTGGTCGTCGACTTCGGCGCGCAGTACGCCCAGCTCATCGCCCGTCGCGTCCGCGAGGCGCGGGTCTACAGCGAGATCGTGCCGAGCACCATGCCGGTCGAGGAGATCCTCGCCAAGAACCCGGCGGCGATCATCCTGTCCGGCGGCCCCTCGTCCGTGTACGAGGAGGGCGCCCCCCGCCTCGACCGCGAGATCTTCGAGGCCGGCGTCCCCGTCTTCGGCATGTGCTACGGCTTCCAGCTCATGGCCCAGAGCCTGGGCGGCCAGGTGGACAACACCGGCGCCCGTGAGTACGGCCGCACGGACCTGCGTGTCTCCAAGAACTCCTCCACCCTCTTCGAGGGCACCCCGGAGGAGCAGGCCGTCTGGATGTCGCACGGCGACGCCTGCTCCGCCGCCCCCGAGGGCTTCACCGTCACCGCCTCGACGGACATCGTCCCGGTCGCCGCGTTCGAGAACGACGACAAGAAGCTCTACGGCGTCCAGTACCACCCCGAGGTGATGCACTCCACGCACGGGCAGCAGGTGCTGGAGCACTTCCTGTACCGGGGCGCGGGCCTGACCCCGGACTGGACCACCGGCAACGTCATCGACGAGCAGGTCGAGGCCATCCGCGAGCTGGTCGGCGACAAGCGCGCCATCTGCGGTCTGTCCGGCGGCGTGGACTCCGCCGTCGCCGCCGCGCTCGTCCAGAAGGCCATCGGCTCCCAGCTGACCTGCGTGTACGTCGACCACGGCCTGATGCGCAAGGGCGAGACCGAGCAGGTCGAGAAGGACTTCGTGGCCGCGACCGGCGTGCAGCTCAAGGTCGTGGACGCCCAGGAGCGGTTCCTCGCGGCCCTCAAGGGCGTCTCCGACCCCGAGGAGAAGCGGAAGATCATCGGCCGGGAGTTCATCCGGGTCTTCGAGCAGGCTCAGGCCGAGATCATCGCGGACGAGGGTCCGGCGGTGGAGTTCCTGGTCCAGGGCACCCTCTACCCGGACGTCGTGGAGTCCGGCGGCGGCACCGGCACCGCCAACATCAAGTCCCACCACAACGTGGGCGGCCTCCCCGAGGACCTCGAGTTCAAGCTGATCGAGCCGCTGCGCAAGCTGTTCAAGGACGAGGTCCGGATGGTCGGCCAGGAGCTCGGCCTGCCCGAGGAGATCGTCCAGCGCCAGCCGTTCCCCGGGCCGGGCCTGGGCATCCGCATCGTCGGCGAGGTCACCAAGGAGCGGCTCGACCTGCTCCGCGAGGCCGACGCCATCGCCCGCGAGGAGCTGACCGCGGCCGGTCTCGACCGGGACATCTGGCAGTGCCCGGTGGTCCTGCTCGCGGACGTGCGCTCGGTGGGCGTCCAGGGCGACGGCCGCACCTACGGCCACCCGATCGTGCTGCGCCCGGTCTCCAGCGAGGACGCCATGACCGCCGACTGGTCGCGGCTGCCGTACGACGTCCTCGCGAAGATCTCGACCCGGATCACCAACGAGGTGCGGGACGTCAACCGCGTCGTCCTCGACGTGACCTCCAAGCCGCCGGGCACCATCGAGTGGGAGTAGTCCCCACCGTCATGTCCGCCTGAGAGCGCGCACCGGCTCTCCGGGCTTCCAGACCTGGACGACCAGGTACGTGTCGTCCTCGACGCGGGTCCGTACGACCTCCGTCAGCTCGGTGCGGAAGAGGTGGAACGGCTCCGGCGGTTCCACCTCTTCGACGTACCCGCGCCGGGTCTCCGTGTCGTCGTCGGGGACCTCGACCGCCCGGCCGCTGATCCGGACGTCGCCGCCGCCCATGCCCGTGCCGTCGCCGGGGTTCGCCTGGAGCGCGAAGCGCGGGTCGCGGCGCAGATCGAGCGCCTTGAGCGAGGCCGGCATCATGCCGAGCCACAGCTCCCCGTTCAGGAAGCGGGCCTCCAGGCCGGTGGTACGCGGTGAGCCGTCCTTGCGCAGGGTCGCGAGGACGTGGTGGGTGTACGCGGCGAAGCGCTCCTCGACGGTCTTCGCGAGATCCGGTTCGGCGGCGGTGAAGGCCGCCCAGTTCGTGTGCATGGGCCGAGTGTCGCGTGGAAAACGGACATCCTGTGTCGGGTATCGGCGGGGTCCTCCGGACGGAGCAACGGGCCCCGTACCGCATCTTTACGGAAGAGAGCTGTCGTACGGGGCGGCCCGCCGGTAACTTCCGCCCCGTACGCACACCCCCGCGGGAGGACTCATGCACGGGCCCACGCCGCCCCTGCCGCTGCCCACCGGCAGACTGCGCTTCGCCATGCCGCCGATGCACGAGTCGGTCGACGACGAACGCCGGCACCGCAAGCAGCGGCTCGCGGGCGCGCTGCGGCTCTTCGGGCGGCTCGGCTACGAGGACGGCGTCTCGGGGCACATCACCGCACGCGACCCGGAGTTCAGCGACTGCTTCTGGGTCAATCCGTTCGGGATGCCCTTCCGGCAGGTCACCGTGAGCGACCTGGTGCTCGCCAACCGGGACGGCCAGGTGGTCGAGGGCGGCCACCACGTCAACCAGGCCGCGTTCACCGTGCACGCCCAGGTGCACGCGGCCCGGCCCGACGTCGTCGCCGTCGCCCACTGCCACTCGGTGCACGGCCGCGCCCTCGCGGCCCTCGGCGACCTGCTCGACCCGATCACCCAGGAGAGCTGCGCCTTCTACGAGGACCACGCCCTCTACGACGCCTACAGCGGCGTCACCGTCGACGCCGAGGAGGGACGGCGGATCGCGCATGTGCTCGGCTCCCACAAGGCGCTGGTGCTGCGCAACCACGGGCTGCTCACCGTGGGCGACTCGGTGGACGCGGCGGCCTGGTGGTTCATGACGATGGAGCGGTCCTGCCAGGTGCAGCTCACCGCGAAGGCGGCGGGCCGGCCCGTCCTGATCGACCACCGGCAGGCGGTGGCGACGCGGGAGCAGCTGGGCGGGGACCTGGTGGCGTGGATCAACTACCAGCCGATGTGGCAGGACATCAGCCGGAGCGAGCCGGATCTGCTGAGTTAGGCGGCGGGTCAACCCGGAGCCGTGAAATTCACTCGCCCGGGCCGGGCCCGCCGGACGGGGAAGGAGCGAGGTAGGGCACAATTCGCTTTCGTCGCGGGGGACTTGTGTCGTGTTTTTTGATGGCGGGGAAGGCGGGCTTCGGGCGTGGCGGTGCAGGAGGCGAGACAGGGCGGCGCCGACGTGGGCGCCCACGAGGGCGGCTGCACCTGCGGGGACTGTCCGCACGGCGTGCGTGAGGGGCATCGGCGCGCGGTCGCCGCGTTCCTGCTGAAGCGGGACGAGTTCGCGGCCGGGCAGGGGGTGCCGGCCGCGGTGGCCCACTCCGCCTCCGCCTCCCGGCAGTGGGTCTCGGAGGAACTGACGCAGGCCGCGGAGGTCGTCGCCGAACGGGGACGGGCCGAGGGCGCGGCGTGGCTGGTGCGGCTGTGGCGGCGGACCGCGGGTGCGGTGTGGGCGGGCGTCGTGCTGCTGCTCCTGGGGCAGGCGCTCACGGCGATCGGCGCGGGGTGGACCGCCGCGCGCACCGCCGGGTTGCTGGCCGCGCTGGTGGTGGCCGGCGCGCTGACCGCCGCGTCGTGGTTCCACCGGGCGCGCGGGGGTGCGCTGGCGCCGGTGATCGGGGAGGACAACCGGCTCTCCACGTCCCGTGCGGTGGCCGCGTGCTGGGTGCTGTTCCTGGCGTTCGCGGTGCTCGTCCTGGTGGGGCGGCTCGCGGCCGCCTCCGGGAACCGGGAGCGGGACGCCCTGATCGACGGGCTGGAACTCGCCCGCGGCGCCGGTGTGGTGACCGTGCTGGCCGTGGTGTGCGGGATCGCCGTGCTGGTGCGGCGGGTGGTCGCACTGCGGGTGCGGGGGCAGCAGCTGCAGAAGGTGCGCGCGTACCGGCCCAGGGCGGCGGACCTGCTGACCGACGACTCGGGGCGGGGCAGCTTCGCCGACATCCAGTACGTCGTGATCAGCGGTGTCGCCCTGGTGTTCGCGGCGGTGCGGCTGGCCCGGCGACCGGACCAGCTGCCGGACCTGCCGTGGGGGCTCGCGGCGGTGGTGCTGGTGTCGGCGGCGACCTATCTCGCGGGGAAGTACGCGGAGGGCGGGCGGCCGGTCATTCTGTCGGTGGTGCGGGCGCGGGAGGCCGGTGATCTGGACGCGCCGATCCGGACCGGCGACGACATCGAGATCCGCGGGGCCGGGTTCGTTCCGGTGGGGGCCCAGGGCGCGGACCGGCTGTCACGGATGGTGGTGCGGGTGGGACCGGTCCATGTGCACGTCCCGTTGGTCCCGGTGACGGGCGGCTTCGACAACCCGACGGACACCCTGCTGACCGTCCCGGTACCGGTGGAAGTGGAACCGGGACGCGTGGAGGTCCAGGTCGTCACAGCGGCGGGCGCGGAAACCAACCGCTACGCGATCGACGTGACGGACTGACCGTCTGCCACCGCCCTCGCGGGCAGTCGTATCGCAGGGCGGCACGGGCGGGCGGGCGCTGGGGATAACCCCTCTGAGGGACACCCCGCACACGCCGGGCTGTGCGAACACTCCCGGCCCACACCAACGCGGGGCACCCCCTGACACGCGTGCCATGAGCACCGCGCCCGAAGGAAAACCCCGCTCCCAGGGTTGAGCCGCCCTCGTACGTCGTACGTATGGACTGACGCGGAGACCCCGGCACGGCAGCGAGAGGCGGCGGACGGCGATGACCCACGGTATGCGGGCGGACACGTACTCCCCACGCCCCGACGACGACAGGGCCTGGCGGGACACCGCCACCCGCTACGCCCTCGTCCCCCTGCGCCTCTTCCTGGGCCTCACCTTCATCTACGCCGGCCTCGACAAACTCACGGACAGCGCGTTCATGAAGGACTCCGGCGCCGGCTCGATCGGCGACATGATGCGCGTCGTCCGCGATTCCTCCGCCGTCCCCGCACTGGTCGACATGGCGTTGGAGAGCCCCGTCGCGTTCGGCTGCGCCATCGCCCTCGGGGAGCTGGCCGTCGGCGTCGGCGCCCTGCTCGGCCTGCTCACCCGTATCGCCGCCCTGGGCGGCGCGCTGATCTCCCTCAGCCTGTGGCTGACCGTGAGCTGGGCCGCCGATCCGTACTACTACGGCAACGACCTCCCGTACATGTTCTGCTGGGTACCCCTCGTACTGGCGGGCGCACCCTTCTGGTCGCTGGACGCCCTGATCAGGAACCGGCGCCACCGAGAGACCTACCAGGACATGACCAGCGGAGACAGGGCATGAGGAAGGCTGTCGGCCAGGAGAGGTGCCGGCGACTTCACCAGGAAGCAGTAGCCGGCGCCGCGGCCAGAACCCCTGCCCACGCATCACCCGGAAGCGGAGATCAGCTCACGGACCGCCTTGTCACGATTTCTTGACGGTGATGTCCCCGTTGCTGCTCTTCAGCCCGAGTCGGTACTCACCCGATGGATCGCTGGAGACGCCGATGGTCTTGTCGCCATTGTTCGTGTCCGCCGTCACCTGATAGTCGGCCTTCGGCAGAGTCAGGGTGATGTCCCCATTGGACGTCTTGGCCTGCACGTCCAGCGGTATTGCCAGGTTCAGGCTGATCGCGCCGTTGGAGGTCTGTGCCTGGATTCGCGTGCCCCTGAGGCCCTCTCCGGTGATCCTGCCGTTGGAGGTCTTCACCTCCACCGCGCCGGAGACGCCGTTCATCTCAATGCGGCCGGAACCCGTGGTCACCTTCACCGCCCCCACCTCGGTCAGATGGATCCTGCCGCTGGACACCTCGCCGCTCACTGGGACACCGGCAGGTACGTCGACGGTGTAGCCGACCGAGCAGCGGCTGCCACAGCCGCCGAGGATCAGCACACCGTTCTCGATCCGGTGGGTGGCGCCCTGCGGCTTGTCGCCCCTGTATTCGATCTCCCGCCGCAAAGACAGCCTCCCACTGCCTTCCGTGCCGTTGACGGTGACCCCGCCCGACCCGTTCTCCAGCCGCACCGAGGTGATCTTCCCGGACATCGTGCTGTTGTCCTCGAGAGTCTCCCCCTTGACCAGACCGCATGCGGCGAGCCCGCCGGCTGCGAGCGCGGCCGCCGTTAAGCCCCCAAGGCAGCGGAGTTCCTGACGCATGAATGTCCCCCGGTTCTGGAGAGCCACCTGAGTAGGCCCTCAAGGAAACGCTGGTCCAAGGCCCGCTCCGGGCCCAACGCTCCTCGACGCTATAGCGGCCGCCACCACCCGACCATGGGGCAAACCCCCGATTCGACCAAGGGCTGTCCTCACCCCGGACGCTCCGGTCCGCAGGGCCCTGACGGAGGCAACCGCGCGTCTTCGCGCGCGGCGGAGGCAGCGGGCGGGGGCGCACCTGCAGCGCCCGCTCAGGGTGTCGTCCCCGCGTCGGTCCTCCGGGGGACCGGCCTGCCTCGGCGGCGGCGTACGAGGCCGGTCAGGGAACCCACCGCGCCGGCCAGACAGAGCCCGCCGGCGACCACGGGGATCACCACGAACCACGGGGTGTCCCAGGCGCCGCCCGCGTCACCGGCGTAGACCACCGCGGCGAGGGTGAGGAAGACGCCGGCCACCAGCCTGCCCGGCTGGAACTCATGACGCAGCACGGCTCACCTCCGCCTGTCCCGCGCCGACCTGGAGATCGAGGTCGAGCGTGCCCGCCTCCTCGACACCGGCCGGCGGCTCCAGGGCCACCTCCTTGTGTTTGCCCGGCGCCACGTCCACGTCCTTCCGTCTGTCGCCCGGCAACTGGATGTCGCCCACTCCCACATCGACGCTCAGCCTCACGGTCACGTCCCTGGGCACGATCACGTGGATCCGGCCCAGGCCGACATCGACCCGCGTCGAGACGGTGCGGTCCTCGGGGACGCGTATCGCGGACAGGTCCAGTTCGCCCTCGCCGGCGCCCAGTTCGTAGGCCGGGCGTATCTGCGCGACCGAGGCGGGCTCCCAGGTCGTGCGCGTCCAGTCGGTGCCGATGTCCTTGGGCAGGGCGGCCGAGCCGGCGAGCAGGCCCGCCGTGACGACCGCCAGGACGATCGATCCCGCCCCGGTACGGCCGAGGAACGCGCTGACGGCCACACCGATGCCGAAGACGGCGAGCGCGCAGGCGAGACCGGTCTGCAGGCTGGTGCCGAGGGGATGTCCTTCCCACGTCAGCCCGGTGCCGAGACCGCCGGCGAGCAGGGCGAGCAGGAAGATCCAGCCGCCGGTCCCGCGGGGGCCGCGCGGCTTCGCCGGCCGGTGGAGCGGCGCGTACACGATGCCGCGGGTGCCGGGGCGGGGGTCGAGGCTGACGTCGACGGCGGCGGCGATGTCCATGTCGCGGGAGTCCCGGGGGCCCCACAGATAGCCGGTGCCACCTACGTGTGTGCCGTCCTTGACGATCGGATCACGCCACCACGACGGGAAGGCGGAGGGGGCCGGCGGCGCCTGGGGCTCCGGCGGGGCGTCGGCCACCGCCTGGGCGGTGATGTGGTCGGGACTGGGCGCGCCGCGCCGCCGCGACCAGTACCCGGCGCCGGCGAGCAGCAGGGACAGTATGACGGCGAAGCTCAGCACTCCGTCGTTGCTCAGCATGGTGAGGAAGACGCCGCAGCCCACCAGCGCGAACAGCACGGCCGTCAGGGTGTGGCCGTCGACCCGGCCGGTCAGCAGCCGACGGATCCCGTTCTCGTCCTCGTCCTCGTACGGGACGAAGAGCCAGGCGAAGCCGTAGAAGATGAGGCCGATGCCGCCGGTGGCGGACAGGACCGCGAGCGTGATCCGGAAGATCACCGGGTCCATGTCGCACTGCCGGCCGAGCCCCGCGCACACCCCGCCGAGCAGCTGGTGCCGGCGGTCGCGCCGGAAGCGTCCGCTCTCGTCGGCCGGTTCCGGCGGCGGGGCGGTCGCTCCCTCCGGGGCGGAGACGGGTCCCGGACCCGTCGCGGCGTGCTGGTGATCGGTCATGGGTCCATGGTGACGGGCGAGCCGCCGTGGCGGCAGTCGGTACGACCCTGGCCGGACCCTGATATCGGCCCCCGAGGGGGGCCGGGGGAGCGTTCGACGGTCCCGGCCCGTGCAGATCAGGGGAGTCTCCGGGGCCGACCCTGATGCTCCGGTACTCCCGCCGTGTGACCATCATTGGCATGTCGGAAGCCGCAGCAGCGCCAGTAGCCGAGCCGCGGCCGCCGCGCAAGCTCTACCGCAGCAGTGACGGACGCTGGCTCGGTGGTGTGGCGCGGGGGCTCGCCGGGCACCTCGGGCTGCCCGTGATCTGGGTCCGTCTCGTCTTCGTCGGTCTGTTCATGGCCGACGGTCTCGGTGCGCTGCTGTACGCCGCGTTCTGGTTCTTCGTGCCCCTGGGCGTCGGCGGTGTGGACGCGCAGAAGCCGCCCTCGCCGGTGACGGCGGAGGCCTCGCCGGACGGTCGGCGCAGACTCGTCACCCGCAGACCGGACAAGGGGCAGATCGTCGCCCTGCTCCTCATGGTCGTCGTGGCCATGATCTTCGTGGAGAACGTGAACCTGAGCAACGGCACCAGGGCCTACCTCTGGCCGACCGTGCTGGTCGGTGCGGGCGTCGCCCTGGTCTGGCGGCAGGCGGACAACGCCCGCCGGGCCCGCTGGATGGAGGTCGGCCGCCGACGGCGCACGGTCACGCTGCTGCGGGCCGTGGCCGGTGTGCTCCTGGTGACGGCGGGCGCCTCGGGCATCTTCGTCCTGCGGGGTTCCGGCAGCCACCTCGGCTCGGTGCTCCAGGCGGCCCTCGCAGTCCTCGTCGGCATCACCCTCCTCGCCGGCCCCTACCTCGTGCGCATGACACAGGACCTCTCCGAGGAGCGTCTGATGCGCATCAGGGCCCAGGAACGCGCGGAGGTCGCCGCCCATGTGCACGACTCGGTGCTGCACACCCTCACCCTGATCCAGCGCAACGCGGACAACGCGGGCGAGGTGCGCCGCCTGGCCCGGGCCCAGGAGCGCGACCTGCGCGCCTGGCTCTACAAGCCGGAGGGCAACGGAAAGGACGAGGACGACGAACCCACCACGCTCGCCGAGGCGGTGAAGCGCAATGCCGCCGAGGTGGAGGACAAGCACGGCGTCCCCCTCGAGGTGGTGGTCGTCGGCGACTGCCCGCTCGACGAGAGAATCAGCGCACAGATGCAGGCCGCGCGCGAAGCGATGGTCAATGCCGCCAAGTACGGTGGCGAGGGAGGTGCGGTGCAGGTCTACGCCGAGGTCGAGGGGAGGACGGTCTTCGTGTCCGTCCGGGACCGCGGCCCCGGCTTCGACCTGGACTCGATACCCGCCGACCGCATGGGCGTCAGAGAATCGATCATCGGCCGCATGGAGCGCAACGGCGGCACGGCGCGGCTGCGCGCGGTGCCGGACGGCGGCACGGAGGTCGAGCTGGAGATGGAGAGGGCGGAGAAGACGTCATGAGCGAGCCGACCGAGGCGAACGGAACAGCGGGAGCGGCGGAGGGGGCCGGGCGTCATGTGCGCGTCGTCCTCGTCGACGACCACCGCATGTTCCGCACGGGTGTCCAGGCGGAGATAGGGCAGACCGCGCAGACGGGCGTCGAGGTGGTCGGCGAGGCCGCCGACGTCGACCAGGCGGTCACGGTCATCACCGCGACCCGGCCCGAGGTGGTCCTGCTCGACGTACACCTGCCCGGTGGCGGCGGCGTCGAAGTGCTGCGCCGTTGCGCCCCGTTGATGGGGGACGCCGAGCGGCCGGTCCGTTTCCTCGCCCTGTCCGTGTCGGACGCGGCGGAGGACGTGATCGGGGTGATCCGGGGCGGTGCGCGCGGATACGTGACCAAGACGATCACCGGGACCGACCTGGTCGACTCGGTCTTCCGGGTCCAGGAGGGCGACGCGGTCTTCTCGCCGCGGCTGGCCGGCTTCGTCCTGGACGCCTTCGCCTCGACCGACGCCCCGCCGGCCGACGAGGACCTCGACCGCCTCACCCAGCGCGAGCGGGAGGTCCTGCGGCTGATCGCCCGTGGCTACGCCTACAAGGAGATCGCCAAGCAGCTGTTCATCTCGGTGAAGACGGTCGAGTCCCATGTCTCGGCGGTCCTGCGCAAGCTCCAGCTGTCCAACCGCCACGAACTGACCCGCTGGGCGACGGCTCGGCGACTGGTCTGAGCGGGCCCTCACACCACGCGCGTGGCGCCCGCGAAGGGCATCTCGTCGAGGGGGGCCACGCGGACCGGGGCCGAGGGGTTCGGGGCGTGGATCATGCGGCCGTCGCCGACGTAGATGCCGACGTGGCTGATGCCGGAGTAGAAGAAGACCAGGTCGCCGGGGCGGAGTTCGGAGCGGGGGACGCGGCGGCCGGCGTCGATCTGGGCGTAGGTGGTGCGGGGCAGGGAGACGCCGGCGGAGCGGTACGCGGCCTGCACGAGGCCCGAGCAGTCGAAGGCGTTCGGGCCGGTCGCGCCCCAGACGTAAGGGCTGCCGAGCTTGGCGTAGGCGTAGGAGACGGCCTCCGCCGCACGGGGACCGGAGGCCGTGAGGGCGGCGTCCCGGGTGGCCGTCGAGGAGCGTGAGGCGCGGTCGGCGCCGCCGGCGAGCGCCGCGCGTTGCCCGGGTGTCAGCCGGGACAGCAGCCGGCGGGCGGCGGTCAGCTTGGTGGTGACCGTCTTCTTGTGCCGCTCGAGCTCGGCGCGGCGGGACGTCAGCGCGTTCACCTCGACGCGTGCGGCGCCGCGCAACTGCTCGATCTCCCGGAGCTGTGTGCGTACGCGCCCCACCGCCGCCTGCCGGCGGCTGCCCGCCCGTTCGGCGAGCGCGGCGCCGTCCAGATAGCCGTCCGGGTCCTCGGAGAGGAAGAGCCGCAGGGCGGGGTCGAGGCCGCCGTCGCGGTACTGCGCCGCCGCGACCGAGCCCAGGGCGTCGCGTGCGGAGTTGAGCCGGTCCTTCCTGCGGGCCGCCTCGTCCTGCAGGTCGCGCAGCCGCCGCTGGGCCGACTCGGCCTTCTCCTTGGCGCCGTTGTACTCCTCGGTGGCGGCCTCCGCCTCCCGGTAGAGCTGGTGCACCTCGGCCTTGACGCGGTCCGGTGCCGGCTGCGGTTCGGCGTGGCCCGTCCCGCCGAAGCCGGTCGCGGTGGCCGCGCCGACGAGGGCGAGGGCGGCGGCCGCGCGGGTCGTGGCGCCGCCCGCCGTGCGCTGTCGGATCCTGCGGTGCGCTGCCACCTGGACTCCCGTCCTTGTCCACGACCGCGCGGAGCGGACTGCCGTCCGGCGGTCCGGCGGCGGGGGTGCACGGGGGAGCCGTCCGCCGCCGGACCTTCTCGGCGGTGGTGTCCGGATGCCGTCCCTGGACCGGACGGCGGTGGAGAGCCGGTCACCTGGGGGAGGACGCTAGGCCCGGCCGCGTGGCCTCGGTGACGGATTGTGCGGAAGTGGCGTGAGCGGACCGTCGAGTGACCGTAAGTGACAGGAGTCCTGTCCTGACTTCACCGTCTTCACCCAGGGTGATGACCGATGCGGCGAAGGAAGGACGGACGAGGGCGCCGGAGTGCTACGAGGCGGCTGTGGCTAGGCTCCGGCCTCATGGACGTACTCATCCACCTCTTCGTCGGTCTGCACATCATCGGCATCGCGTCGCTCCTCGGCGGCTTCCTCACCCAGATGAAGGCGATGGGCGCGGGCACCGCCCGGTTCGTCCCCGCGATGCTGCACGGCGCGCTGACGATGCTGGTCACCGGTGTGGTCCTGGTCGGCCTCAACCAGGCCCAGGACTACTCCGTCGACAACATCAAGATCGGCGTGAAGCTGGCCCTGCTGATCGTGATCCTCGGCCTGGTGTACGTGAAGCGGGACGACGAGAAGGTGGACAAGGGCCTGTTCGGCTTGGTCGGCCTGCTGACCGTGACGAACGTCTTCATCGCGGTGCTGTGGACCTGACCCCCTCCTCCACGGGCCCGGACGTGACCGCGGCCTGCTGAAGGGACATGCCCCGGGCCCTCCGAGCCGGGGATGCCGACGGCGGTGGACGCGGACAGCGCCACCGCCGTCGGCATGTCCAGGGGGGAGCCGGGTCGCCCGGCACCGCGCGCGGGCACGGAAAAGGAGGGGGAGGGGACGGAGCACGGAGGAGCCCTTCCGTGCTCCGTCCCCTCCCCCTCCCGAGCGGGTCAGGCGGGGCGCACCACGCTGTGGATCGAGGACTCGCCGTCGTAGAAGACGGACTCCTCGCGGACGTACGTGCCGGGCTTCGGCGCGTGGATCATCATCCCGTTGCCGATGTAGAGGCCCACGTGGGTGATGTCGTCGTAGAAGAAGACCAGGTCACCGGGTTGGGCCTGGGAGACGGGGACCGTCGTGCCCGCGTTCACCTGGTCGTAGGTGGTGCGCGGGAGGGTGACGCCGGAGGCCTTCCAGGCGGCCTGGGTGAGGCCGGAGCAGTCGTAGGAGCCGGGACCGGTGGCGCCCCAGACGTACGGCTTGCCGATCTGCGCGCGGGCGAAGGCGAGGGCCTTCTCGGCCTTGGTGGCGTACGAGGAGTCCGCCGGCGGCGTGGTGGTCGAGCCGGAGGACTCGGAGGCGCTGCCCGAGGTGCCGCTGTCCTGCTGCGCGGCGGCGGCCTCCTGCCGGTCCTTCTGCCGCTCCGCCTGCTGCCGGGCGAGCTCGGCGGCCTTGCGGGCGGCCTCCTCCTGCTTGTCCTTCTCGATCGCCGCGAGCCGCGCCTTCTCCTCGGCGGTCAGCTTCGACATCAGCTCGCGCGCGTCGGTGAGCTTCTTCTGGACGGTGGCCTTGGCCGTCTTCAGGTCGCCCTGGGTCTCGGTGAGCGTCCGGAGGCTCTCGGTGGCCTCCTGGCGCTTCTTCATCGTCTCGGACTGCTGGGTGACGTAGTCGTCGACCGCGTCCTTCTGGCGGCCGGTGATCCGGTCCAGCACCTGGCGCTGGTCGAAGACGTCCTGCGGCGTGTCCGCGAGCAGGAAGGTCGCGGTGTCGGGGAGGCCGGCGCCGGTCCGGTACTGGGCGGCAGCGAAGGAGCCCAGCTCCTCCCGCGCGTCGTTGAGCTTCTGGGTGCGCTCGGCCACGTCGTCGAGCAGGGTGCCGACCTGCTTGCGCTGCTTCGCGGTCCGCTCCTTGGCCGCGTTGTACTTCTCGGTCGCCGACTCCGCCTGGCGGTAGAGGTCGTCGACCTTCTTCTCGACCTCCTCCAGGCTCGGCCTGCCGTCGTCGGAGGGGGCGGCGGTGGCCGTCTGGGAGAGCAGAGCCACGGAGGTCAGGGCGGCCGTGGCCAGGGCCGGGGTCCGTATGCCTGCCACGCGGGTGCCAGGGGTGCGCGACTTGCGGTGCGACGCCAAGGGAGGCGACTCCTTCCAACGCTCCGCCTACCGGGTTAGCTGTCGGGTTCGGGCGGGTGGCTCGGAAGGGTTGCCCTACGGCCGCTCCGCGAGGGAGTGGGCCGATTCACCCCATGGTCTCGGTGGGTCCCCGGCTCCGGCTGCCGCGATCGGCAGGGACGGACTCGGCGGAGGCCGCGCGGCCCGGCGAGGTTCGCCGGTGGGGGTCGTGCGGCCCGCCCGCACCGTAGCCAACTGGTGTGGTCCCTGTGAAGGTTGATGGGTGATATGCCCGATACATTTTCGTGACCTCGTGCGTGTGTTCACCGAGGGTGAGGGTGTGGTTCTGGAGGGTGGGAATCCTGTTCCGGGCGCCGGAAACCCGGGATGTTCCCGGGGTGGCCCCGGGTTGTCGGTGGAGCGGCCTAGACTCGGAGAGCGATGAGCAGCCTCTTTGACGACAGCTTCCTGGCGGACCTCCAGGCCCAGCGGGGCCCCGAGGGCGAACCCCCGCCACCGCCCGAGGACGAGCACGTACCGGAGCAGATCCCGGACGACCTGTTCGGCGGGAAGTTCGACCTGCCGCCGGAACGGGACACCCATTACCGCGACGGCGCCCCGCGCCCGGTGATCGACGCCGCCGCGCTCCTCGAGGGGCTGAACGACAACCAGCGCGCCGCCGTCGTGCACTCCGGCTCCCCGCTGCTCATCGTGGCCGGCGCCGGCTCCGGCAAGACCCGCGTGCTCACCCACCGCATCGCCCACCTGCTGGCCGCGCGGCACGTCCATCCGGGCCAGATCCTCGCGATCACCTTCACCAACAAGGCCGCGGGCGAGATGAAGGAACGCGTCGAGCAGCTCGTCGGCCCGCGCGCGGGCGCCATGTGGGTCATGACGTTCCACAGCGCGTGCGTGCGCATCCTGCGCCGCGAGAGCAAGAAGCTCGGCTTCACGTCGTCGTTCTCGATCTACGACGCCGCCGACTCCAAGCGGCTGATGGCCCTGGTCTGCCGCGACCTGGACCTCGACCCCAAGCGCTTCCCGCCGAAGTCCTTCAGCGCCAGGATCAGCAACCTGAAGAACGAGCTGATCGACGAGGAGGACTTCGCCGCCCAGGCCTCCGACGGCTTCGAGAAGACCCTCGCCCAGGCCTACGCGCTCTACCAGTCCCGGCTGCGCGAGGCGAACGCACTGGACTTCGACGACCTGATCATGACGACGGTCCATCTGCTCCGTGCCTTCCCGGACGTCGCCGAGCACTACCGCCGCCGGTTCCGGCACGTCATGGTCGACGAGTACCAGGACACCAACCACGCCCAGTACGCCCTGGTGCGCGAGCTCGTCGGCACCTCCGAGCACCCCGCCGGCGTACCGTCCGAGGCCGAGGTCCCGCCCGCCGAGCTGTGCGTGGTGGGTGACGCCGACCAGTCGATCTACGCCTTCCGCGGCGCGACGATCCGCAACATCCTCCAGTTCGAGGAGGACTACCCGGACGCGACCACGATCCTGCTGGAGCAGAACTACCGCTCCACCCAGACCATCCTGAGCGCGGCCAACGCCGTCATCGAGCGCAACGAGTCGCGGCGTCCCAAGAACCTGTGGACCAACGCCGGCACGGGCGCGCGGATCACCGGGTACGTCGCGGACACCGAGCACGACGAGGCCCAGTTCGTCGCCGACGAGATAGACCGCCTCACCGACGCGGGCGAGGCGAAGGCGGGCGACGTCGCCGTCTTCTACCGCACCAACGCCCAGTCCCGTGTCTTCGAGGAGATCTTCATCCGCGTCGGCCTGCCCTACAAGGTCGTCGGCGGCGTCCGCTTCTACGAGCGCAAGGAGGTCCGGGACGTCCTGGCCTATCTGCGGGTGCTCGCCAACCCGGAGGACTCGGTGCCGTTGCGCCGCATCCTCAACGTACCCAAGCGGGGCATCGGCGACCGCGCGGAGGCGATGATCGACGCCCTCGCCCAGCGCGAGAGGATCAGCTTCCCGCAGGCGCTGAAGCGCGTCGACGAGGCGTACGGCATGGCCGCGCGGTCGTCGAACGCCGTGAAGCGGTTCAACACGCTCATGGAGGACCTCCGTACGGTCGTCGAGTCCGGCGCGGGCCCGGCCACGGTCCTGGAGGCGATCCTCGAACGCACCGGCTACCTCGCCGAGTTGCAGGCCTCCACCGACCCGCAGGACGAGACCCGGATCGAGAACCTCCAGGAACTCGCCGCCGTCGCCCTGGAGTTCGAGCAGGAGCGCGGCGAGGGCGAGTCGGTCGCGCTGTCCGACTTCCTGGAGCAGGTCGCCCTGGTCGCCGACTCCGACCAGATCCCCGACGAGGACGAGGACGGTTCCGGCGTCATCACCCTGATGACCCTGCACACCGCCAAGGGCCTGGAGTTCCCGGTCGTCTTCCTCACCGGCATGGAGGACGGCGTCTTCCCGCACATGCGCGCCCTCGGCCAGACCAAGGAGCTGGAGGAGGAGCGGCGCCTGGCGTACGTCGGCATCACGCGCGCGCGTGAGCGGCTGTACCTGACCCGGTCGACGCTGCGCAGCGCGTGGGGCCAGCCGTCCTACAACCCGCCCTCGCGGTTCCTGGAGGAGATCCCGGCCGCCCACCTGGAGTGGAAGCGGACGGGGGCGAGCGCGCCGGTGTCCTCCGGTCCGGTCTCGGGAGTGGCGGCTTCGCTGTCGTCGTCCCGTTCCCGCTCGTCGGCGTCGGGCGCCTCCGGTTTCGCCACCCGGCGGACCGCGGAGAAGCCCGTGGTGGCGCTGGCGGTCGGGGACCGGGTCACCCACGACCAGTTCGGCCTCGGCACCGTGGTCGCGGTGAAGGGCACGGGTGCGAACACGGAGGCGACGATCGACTTCGGGGACACCAAGCCCAAGCGGCTGCTGCTGCGGTACGCGCCGGTGGAGAAGCTGTAGCCGTCCGCCGGGACCCGTCGGGGGACGAACCCTACGACGGGTCGAGGCCGTGGCTTCGGAACCAGGCGAGCGGGTCGATCGCCGAGCCGCCGGCCGGGCGCACCTCGAAGTGCAGGTGCGGACCGGTCGAGTTGCCGGAGTCCCCGGAGAAGGCGATCGGGTCGCCGGCCTTCACGGTCGTGCCGGAGGCGACCTGGTAGCTGGAGAGGTGGCAGTACCACGTCTCCGTGCCGTCCTTCGCCGTCACGATCATCATGTTGCCGTAGGCGGAGTTGAACTGGGTGCGCACCGTGCCGTCGGTCGCGGCCATCACCGTCGCGCCGTACAGGACGGGGAAGTCGATGCCGGTGTGGACGGACATCCAGTTGATGCCGGACTGGCCGTAGTAGGCGCTGAGGCCGTGCTGTGCGACCGGGAGCGCGAACTTCGGCCGCAGCCGCTCCTTGCGGGCCGCCTCCTGGGCGGCAGCCTTGCGCTGGGCCTCCTGCTGCGCCTTGAGGTCGATGCGTTCCTGGGTGCGGCTGGCCCGGTCGGCGAAGTCGTCGGCGCCGGCGGCGAGGCTCTCCAGCTGGGTGTCCAGCTTGATGTTGACGGCGGAGGGTTTCACCGGCTGGGCGTCCGCCGCGGTCGTCGCCGTCTCCTGGCCGTCGTCGTCGGTCAGGTTGCCGACCGAGGCCGCGGCGATGCCGGCGACGCCCATCACGCACGCCGAGGGCACGGCCACCGTCAGCAGCGCGGAGCGCCTGGCGGGCGTACGGCGGCGGGAGCGGGACCCGGCGCGCGAGGCCGCGCGCGGCGTCGGGGCGGGAACGATCTCCTCCTGCCCGTCGAGCAGGTGCACCGCGGGCAGTTCACCGGTGTCGGCCGGCTCGTCGGCGGGGGCCTCGTAGGGTTCCCGGTCGAACGACTCGGCCTGGTGTTCGTAGGACTCGGCCTGCGGCTCGTGGGCGTCGGACGTGGGCGCCGGGGCGGTGGTGTCGCCGCCGTCGGAGTTCCACTGCGTGGCGTCGTAGACACCGCTGTCGAAGGTCTGCGTGCCCCAGTCCCACTGCTGGGTCAGGTCGGCGGGGTTCCCGGCCTGATCGGGCCGGAGCCACTCGCCGGAGTCCCACTGGCCGCTGGTCTCCGGCGAGCCGGCCTGCGGCGGGATCACCGTCAGCGGGTGATGACCGGTGGTCCAGGCGGTCGCGTCGTGGCCGCCGGTGTCGTACGCGGACGGGTACGGGGCCGCATAGCCGTCGTACTGCCCGGTGTCGTGACCGCCCGCGGGCCAGTGCCCGGTCTCGTACGCGCCCGTGTCGTGGCCGCCGCCGGGGAGGTCGCCGAAGAGGGGGTCGGCGGTGAAGGTTCCGGTGGTGTGGTCGCCGGTCCCGAAATGGGTGGCGGAGAAACCGGTTGAGTCGTACGCGCCGTACGTGGTGAGATCGCCGTACGGGGCTTCCTGGGTGCCGTACGACGCATAGGGCGCCGAGGCGGCATCGGAAGCCGGAGCCGGGTCCATGGTCCCCGACGGGTGACGGTCGTTCACCAACTTCTCTTTCGCCTCGACAACAGGGGCTGCCAGAGCAGTGCGGCGACTGTACCCGGCGGTATGCGGGCACGACAATCTTCCCCAGGTTTCGTGCGCGCAGGAAACGGGCAATCGGTCGTGTTTTGGCGGACGGCGGGCGCGGTCTTGGCTTTTTGTTCGAGATTTGTTCGAGGCGATGGGGGATCGACGGCGGTAAGTGAGCCGTCTCCGGCCGTTGTTGTTCGGATTGCCGTCGAGGGGGCGCGCGGTTCCGGTTGTCCCGTGGCGCGGGTGCCGGGCGTGTCGCGCCGCCGCGCGCCGTCTCCGTGCGGGGCGGCCCGGGGCGACCGGCCGTCAGGCCACCGTCAGGCCTTCCGGGCGGCCGGTGGACGGCTCCCCGGGGTGCGCCGTGTCCAGGGCCTGCCGTATGCGGGTCGCCACGGCCGGGTGCACGGGCAGGGCGAGATGACCCACGCCGCTCACCCGTACGTTCACCGACGTCAGGTCGGGGTGCTCGACGCACGCCGATTCCAGCGGGTCCATGATGTGGTCGAGGTCGCTCCAGAAGGCGACGAAGTGTGTACGGCAACCCGGCGCGGGCTGGGTGAGTTCCTCGAGCACCGGTGAGCCGGGGCGCATCTGGCGCACGATGGGGTGCGCGTTGGCCAGTGGTGCGACACGGGTGCCGGAGTGCGGGGTGCCGAGCGTGACGAGCGTCCGCACGCGGGCGTCACCGCCCAGCCGCTGTACGTAGTACCGCGCGATGAGCCCGCCGAGGCTGTGCCCGACCACATCGACCCGGCGGCTGCCCGTGCGTTCGCACACCTGCTCTATATGCCGGCCGAGCAGTTCGGCCGCGATGCGGATGTCGCAGGTCAGCGGCGAGTAGTTGAGCGACTCGATCTGCTGCCTGCCGTGCTGGGCGAGGCTGCGGCGCAGCAGCACGAAGACCGACCGGTTGTCGATGAAGCCGTGCAGCAGCACCACCGGGGGCTTGGCCTCCGCCGGCAGCTGTGCGGCGCCGTCCTGGGCGGGCAGCGCGGGGGGCGCGCCCCGGCGCTCCTGGACGATGCCGACGGGATAGAGCAGGAGGTGGCCCGCCAGGATCGCCAGCTCCAGGGCGGTCGCCTTCAGCAGGGTCAGGGAGAGATCCGCCAGCCGGGTCGGCAGAAGACGCCGGCAGAGCGGCAGGAAGGGAAGAGCTGCCTCGGTGACCTTCATGGCCGACCTCCTGTCGGCACGCGGGAGGACGGCCCTGTCCCCCGTGCGCCCTCATGGGAAATCGCTACGAGAGCGGTCGACGGTGCGCGCGTGTGATGTGTGGAGGGGGTGCGGTGGCGCGGCGACCTCGGTGCGAATCCCTTGTACGCATGTTCCCACCGTTGCCCGAGCGGTGCACGGGCACGCGGTGCGTGGGCCCCGGGGGCCGGGAACGCTGCGCGATGAACATGTCCCTCCGTGTGATTTGCCCCTCCCCACGCACCGTGAAACTGCCGGTTGCGGGATGCTGGAGATAACGTTCGTTCACTTCCCCGGCCGGTTCGGGCCGGGGGGCCCGAGCGATGTGTACGGCATGACGGACGTGTGCGGTACTTGTCGGTACGGATGGATGTAGTCGCTTCATGGAGGCAGTGATGGGTGTGGCAGCCGGTCCGATCCGCGTGGTGGTGGCCAAGCCGGGGCTCGACGGCCACGATCGCGGGGCCAAGGTGATCGCGCGGGCGCTGCGCGACGCCGGTATGGAGGTGATCTACACCGGGCTTCACCAGACCCCCGAGCAGATCGTCGACACCGCGATCCAGGAGGACGCCGACGCGATCGGTCTGTCCATCCTCTCCGGGGCGCACAACACGCTCTTCGCGGCCGTCATCGAGCTGCTCCGGCAGCGGGACGCGGCGGACATCCTGGTCTTCGGGGGCGGGATCATCCCCGAGGCGGACATCGCTCCGCTGAAGGAGAAGGGCGTCGCGGAGATCTTCACCCCGGGCGCGACCACGGCGTCCATCGTGGACTGGGTGCGGGCGAACGTGCGGCAGCCGGCGGAGGCGTAGGCCGCGTTCGCGGCGCCTTGCGGGTGAGGGCCGGGCCCGCAACGCCGCTCCCGCGGGCGGTCGTGCCTCCCCCGGTGCCGTGAGGGCCTGGGAGGTGCCCCCAGGGGCGACGGGGGTCCTCACGCTCATGGAGGTCTCCCCGCTCATGGGGGTCCCCCCGCTCGAGCGAAGCCGAGAGTGGGGGAGAAATCGAGAGTGGGGGAGGAGCCGAGAGTGGGGGAGGCGCCCCCGCAAGCGCCGGGCCGCGTGACGTACCCCCGTGCCGCACCGGCCCCGGGCCGGCACGGCCGAGGCACGGGCCGAAGCGCCGACTCCGGTCCGGCGGCCTCGTACGACCGGTACGGCATCGGCCCGGTTCGCCTGCGTGCGCCAGGTCAGGTGGCGGCCGGGGTCAGTTCGGTCAGCATGGCCGCGCGCAGGCGCAGGGTGGTGACCAGTCGCTGGAAGGCCTCCGACCAGTAGCCGCCGGCTCCGGGCGACGCGTCCTCCGGCTCGTCCGGTACCGCCAGGAGCGCGTCGAGGTGACCGGCCTCGGACGGGTCGAGGCAGCGTTCGGCCAGGCCCATGACTCCACTGAAACTCCATGGATAACTCCCTGCGTCGCGCGCGATGTTGAGCGCGTCGACCACCGCCCGCCCGACCGGCGCCGCCCAGGGCACGGCGCACACCCCGAGCAGTTGGAACGCCTCGGACAGGCCGTGCGTCTCGATGAACCCGGCCACCCACTCGGCCCGCTCGGCGGCGTCCAGCGTGCCGAGCAGCTGGGCGCGTTCGGCCAGGGACACCGCCCCCGGGCCGCCCGCCTCCGGCGCGGAGGGCTCTCCGAGCAGCGCCCGGGACCACACCGCGTCGCGCTGCCGTACCGCCGCCCGGCACCAGGCCGCGTGCAGTTCGCCCTGCCAGCCGTCCGCCACCGGCAGTGCCACGATCTCCCGGGGCGTACGCCCGCCGAGCCGCCGCGACCAGCTGCCCAGGGGCGCCGCCTCCACCAGCTGGCCGAGCCACCAGGACCGCTCACCCCGGCCCGCCGGGGCCCTGGCCACCACGCCGTCGCGTTCCATGCCCGCGTCGCACTCGTGCGGCGCCTCGACGGCGAGCGTCGGGGTGTCCCGTGTGTGGTCGACGGCCACACACGCCCCGGCCCGGACCGCCATGCGTTCCGCCAGCGCGGAGCCGGGCAGCGCCGACAGCAGCTCCGCGGCCGTCGCCCGTACGTTGCGGCTGCGGTCGGCCAGGGCCTGCTCGAGGAAGGGCTCGTCGTCGGGCCCGAGTCCGGTGCGCAGCGAGTCCAGGAACATCAGGCGGTCCTCCGCCCGCTCCGTCGCCCAGCCCGCCGCGAGGAGCTCCCGCGCGGCGGCCGGCCTGCGGGAGCGGAGGGCGGCGAGGAGGGCGACCCGCTCGGCGAAGAGGCCCTCCTCCCAGAGCCGCCGTACGCCCTCGGTGTCGTGGAGGCGGGGCGTGGACGTGCCGTCGCCCGGTGTGGAGCGCAGGGCGAACCGCCAGTCGGGGTTGAACCGGGCCAGCCACAGGGCGCGCGGCCCCGCGAACCGCAGTGCCGCCGGACGCAGGTCGGTCCGTCCCCGTGCGGCGTCGAGCAGGGCGGGCAGCGCGGCGGGGGGCGCCGCGAACCCGCGGGCGTTCGCCGCCGCCAGCCACTGGGGCAGCAGCTCCATGAGGTCCGGGGCCGTGCCCCGGCGCCCACCACCGGAGACGCCGGGACGGTCGGCGAGCAGCATCGCGAGCCGGCGCGCGGCGGCGGACGGCAGCGGAGGGCGCGGGTCATCGGGGGCGGGCCGCGGACGCTCCGCGGCTCGTGCCGGCCGCAGCCCGGCGCGTCGCCGCACGGTCGCCACGGCCGCCGCGTCCAGCAGGGCGGACGGCGCGTCCGGCCCGGGCACGGAGCCCGCCGGTGTGCGCCGGTCCGTGCCCAGCAGGGCCGTGGTCACCAGCTCCTCCCAGGAGTCCGGGAGGGACGTGCCCACGGCGGTGGTCGTCCTGCTCATGAGCTTCCTTCCCGACGGGCGTCCCGGCGCGGTCGCGCACCCATGCGCACCGAGTGTCCAGTGATGTCCGAAAGATTCCTGGGGTGGGCGGGAACGGGGGTGAGCGCGCCGCTCAGCACAGCGGCACCACCTCACCGGCCCCCTCCGGCCATGCCGCCAGGGGAGTGAATCCCTGGTGACCGCACTCGCCGAAGACCTTGACCGGGGCGCCGCCCGACAGGGCGACCAGACGCCACAGGCCGGGGCGGGACCGCGCCGCCGGCGTGAGCGGCAGGGCCGCGTCCTCGTCGGCGTCGGCCAGCTGCCAGCCGTCGCCGTCCGGAGCCGGTATCACCCGGTCCAGCGTCACCGGGACCGCGTCCAGCCAGGGGTCGTCGCGCAGCGCCTCGCCGTAGCGGGCGGCCGCCCGGGCCGTCGTCGTTCCCGGCGGCCGTGCGTCCGTCGGCGCGGGCGGCGCGAACCGCTCGCCCAGGGCCATCCGCGGCTGCCCCGCGCCCGGGTACGCGGACAGCTCCGCGTCGAGGGCCAGCCCGACCGGCAGCGCGAGCTCCGGGGCGCGGCCCGCCGCACCGTAGGAGAGGAGCAGCGCCGTGCGTCCCGAATCCGTGCCGTACAGCCAGACGCGGCGGGTCGTCAGACGGCTGTCCGCCGTGTCGTACCGGGCGAGGACCAGCCAGTGGTCCCGTACCGCCGGGCCGTCCGCCGACACGGGCAGTCCGACACGGGAACGGACCGTCGCGGCCAGGCCCTCCGGCAGCCGCTCCCGGCGCAGCCAGCCCCGGCCGAGGAGGTGGAGCAGCGCGCACTCCTCCAGCAGCCGCACCGGCCCGCCCGGTCCGGTGCCCGCGAACGCCCCCAGTTCCCGCACCCGGGCGGCCAGCCCCGGCGCCTGGGCGTCGACCATGCGGGCCGCGGTCTCCTCCCACAGCCCGTACCCCGGCTGCTCCGCCGCCGCCAGGCCGCCGCGGAGCAGATCCGCCAGGCGCCGCTCCAGCTCCACCGCGCCCGCCGTCACCCGCTCGGCCCGGCGTGCCGCCCTGCGCCGCGCCGCCTCCGGGCCGGCGGAACCCGAGGAGCCCGCGGCCGGCTCCCGTTCCGCGCGCGTGCGCCGGCCCGCGATCCACCGCTCGGCCCACTCCGGCGCCTCCCCCCGCGGCACCGCCCCGTCCCCGCCCGCCCAGAGCAGCAGCAGACCGAGCGCGTGCTCGCACGGGAACCCACGGCTCGGGCAACTGCACTGGCACGCGGGCCCGGCGGCGTCCGCGACGTCGACGACCGTCCGGTACGGAGCGCTCCCACCGTCCGCGCACAGACCCCACACCGTCCCCTCGCCCGAACTGCCGGCCCCGGACCACGGGCCCGCCGTGCCGAGTTCGCTTCCCGCCGTGCGCGACGCGGAGTCAGGCGCCAGTGCCAGCACCTGGTCCGCGGTCCAGCGCACCCCCTGCTGAGTCATGCCGTCGAAACTAGATCCCAGCACTGACAATCGCCCCGACGGCTGCGTCCGTGCAGGTCAGAGCGATTGTCAGTGGTGTGGTGCACGGTTGGTGGCAGATCCGGACCGGCCGAGCTGGAGGGGGACTCAACCATGCCTGTCTCTGTTGAACCGAGGTCCGTCGACCCGAGCCGGGGCGGCTCCGCGCCCGCGGACGCGGAGCCCGCGCAGGTCCTGCGACCGCACGCCGAGGACGCCTTCGCCGCCGAACTCGCCGCGCTGGCGGCGCAGGACGACCGCCCCCGCCCCGCCCGCTGGCGGCTGTCGCCGTGGGCCGTCGCCACCTACCTGCTCGGCGGCACGCTGCCGGACGGCACGGTCGTCACGCCGAAGTACATCGGTCCGCGCCGCGTCGTCGAGGTCGCGGTGACCACCCTCGCCACCGACCGCGCCCTGCTCCTGCTCGGTGTGCCCGGCACCGCGAAGACCTGGGTCTCCGAGCACCTGGCCGCCGCGGTCAGCGGCGACTCCACCCTCCTCGTGCAGGGCACGGCCGGCACGCCGGAGGAAGCCATCCGCTACGGCTGGAACTACGCCCGGCTGCTCGCCCACGGCCCCAGCCGCGACGCTCTCGTGCCCAGCCCGGTGATGCGGGCCATGGCGGAGGGCATGACGGCCCGCGTCGAGGAGCTGACCCGCATCCCGGCCGACGTCCAGGACACGCTGATCACCCTCCTGTCGGAGAAGACGCTGCCGATACCGGAGCTGGGCCAGGAGGTGCAGGCGGTCCGCGGCTTCAACCTGATCGCCACGGCCAACGACCGCGACCGCGGGGTCAACGACCTGTCCAGCGCCCTGCGCCGCCGCTTCAACACCGTGGTGCTGCCGCTGCCGGAGACCCCGGAGGCGGAGGTCGACATCGTCTCGCGCCGGGTCGACCAGATCGGCCGCTCCCTCGACCTGCCGGCCGTGCCCGACGGCATCGACGAGATCCGCCGGGTCGTCACCGTCTTCCGCGAACTGCGCGACGGGGTCACCACCGACGGCAGGACGAAGCTCAAGTCGCCCAGCGGCACGCTGTCGACCGCCGAGGCGATCTCCGTGGTCACGGGCGGGCTGGCGCTGACCGCCCACTTCGGCGACGGCGTGCTGCGGGCCGGGGACGTCGCCGCGGGCATCCTCGGCGCGGTCGTCCGCGACCCGGCGGCGGACCGCGTCGTCTGGCGGGAGTACCTGGAGACCGTGGTCCGCGAGCGCGACGGCTGGAAGGACTTCTACCGGGCCTGCCGGGAGGTCGGTGGATGAGCGGCGGGAAGGCGGGCACCGCGGGGCCGCTGCTGCTCGGCGTGCGGCACCACGGGCCGGGGTCCGCGCGGTCCGTGCGGGCGGTGCTGGAGGAGGCCCGGCCGTCCGCCGTGCTGATCGAGGGCCCGCCGGAGGCGGACGCGCTGGTCCCGCTCGCCGCCGAGGAGGACATGCGGCCGCCGGTCGCGCTGCTCGCCCACGCGGTGGACGAGCCCGGCCGCTCGGCCTTCTGGCCGCTGGCCGGGTTCTCCCCGGAATGGGTCGCGCTCCGCTGGGCGCTGGAGCACGAGGTCCCGGTCCGTTTCATCGACCTGCCCGCCGCGCACACACTGGCCTGGGAGGGCGACGAGGACCCCGGGCCCGGCGCGGGCGACGGCGTGCGGGCCGATCCCCTGGGGGTGCTCGCCGAAGCCGCCGGGTACGACGACGCCGAGCGGTGGTGGGAGGACGTCGTCGAGCACCGGGGCGTGGGCGCGGGGGACCCGGTCGCGCCGTTCACCGCGCTCGAGGAGGCCATGACCGCGCTGCGGGAGGAGGACGGAAGCGGGGGACACCGGCGGGACCTCGTGCGCGAGGCGCACATGCGGCTGCGGATCCGGGCGGCGCGGCGGGAGTTCGAGGACGGCGTGGCCGTGGTCTGCGGGGCCTGGCATGTGCCGGCGCTGCGGCGGAAGGCCACCGTCGCCGCCGACCGCGCCCTGCTGAAGGGGCTGCCCAAGGTGAGGACGGACATGACCTGGGTGCCCTGGACCCACCGCAGGCTCTCCCGGACGAGCGGCTACGGCGCGGGCATCGACTCCCCGGGCTGGTACGAGCACCTGTTCGGCGTCCCGGACCGGCCGGTCGAGCGGTGGCTGACCAAGATGGCCGGGCTGCTGCGGGCCGAGGACCGGATCGTCTCCTCCGCGCACGTCATCGAGGCCGTACGGCTGGCGGAGACCCTCGCCGCGCTGCGCGGACGACCGCTGCCCGGCCTGGGCGAGACGACCGACGCCGCACGGGCGGTGATGTGCGAGGGCTCCGACGTGCCGCTGGCACTGGTGCGCGACCGGCTGGTCGTCGGCGACGTGCTCGGGGAGGTGCCGGCGACCGCGCCCGCCGTGCCGTTGCAGCGGGACCTCGCGCGGATCCAGCGCCGGCTGCGGCTGAGACCCGAGGCCGGGGAGCGGGAGCTGGAGCTCGACCTGCGCAAGGAGACCGACGCGGAGCGCGGCAGACTGCTGCACCGGTTGCGGCTGCTCGGCATCGGCTGGGGAGAACCCGACGCCGCACCCGGCGGCACGGGGACCTTCCGGGAGACCTGGCGACTGCGCTGGGAGCCCGAGCTGTCCGTGCGGGTCGCCGAGGCCGGGGTCTGGGGGACGACCGTGCTCGCCGCCGCCACCGCCAAGACGGAGGCGGACGCCGTCGGCGCGCGGGGCCTCGCCGAGGTCACCGGGCTCGCCGAACGCTGCCTGCTGGCCGCGCTGCCCGAGGCGCTGCCCACGGTGATGCGGATCCTCACCGACCGCGCGGCCCTCGACACGGACGTCGGCCGTCTCGCCCGGGCCCTGCCCGCCCTGGTCCGCTCGCTGCGCTACGGCGACGTGCGCGGCACCGACACAGCGGCGCTCGCCGAGGTCGCCTCGGGTCTCGCCGAGCGGGTCTTCGTCGGACTGCCCCCGGCCTGCGCCGCCCTGGACGCGGACGCCGCCGACGAGATGCGGGACCACGTCGACGCGGTGCACGGCGCGGTGGGTCTGCTCGGCGACGACCCCGCACCGGGTCACGGGGAGCTGCGCGCCCGCTGGCAGTCGGTGCTGCGGACCCTGTCCGCACGGGACACCGTGCCCGGCGCCGTACGGGGGAGGTCCGTGCGGCTGCTGCTGGACGACGGGGCGCTGGCGCGGGACGAGGCGGGGCGGCTCATGGGACTCGCGTTGTCGCCGGGCACACCGCCGGCGGACGCGGCCGCGTGGATCGAGGGCTTCGTCGGCGGCTCGGGCGGCGGACTGCTCCTGGTCCACGACGAGCGGCTGCTCGGGCTGGTCGACGCGTGGCTGACGGGCGTACCGGCGGAGGCGTTCACGGACGTACTGCCGCTGCTGCGGCGGACGTTCTCGGCGTACGGGGCCGGGGTGCGGCGCACCCTCGGCGAACTGGTCCGGCGCGGACCGGGGACACCCGGCGGCACGGCGGCCGCGGTCCTGGGCGTCCCCGGCTTCGCCCCCGATCCCGACACCGCCCGCGCGGACGCCGTGCTGCCGGTCCTGCGGCTGTTGCTCGGGCCGGCCGAGGAGGACGAGGCGGCACGCGACGGGCTGGTGGAGGTGACGGGATGACGGACCCGAAGGGGGAGGCGGAGATGCCGGGCACGGAGACGGATCCGGCGCGGGAGCGGCTGCGGCGCTGGCGGCTCGTGCTCGGCGGGGACACGGCCGACGGGACCGGATGCGCGCTGTCCGGGCGGGACGCCGCGATGGACGGGGCGCTCGCCGCGCTCTACGGCGAGGGGGACGGACCGCGGGCGGACCGCGACCGTTCGGCGGGGCTCGGCGCGTCGGCGCCCTCGGTGGCCCGCTGGCTCGGGGACATCCGGGCCTACTTCCCCTCCTCCGTCGTCCAGGTCATGCAGCGCGACGCCATCGACCGGCTCGGCCTCGCCACGCTCCTGCTGGAACCGGAGGTGCTGGAGGCCGTCGAGGCCGACGTCCACCTCGTCGGCACGCTGCTGTCGCTCGACAAGGCCATGCCGGAGACGACGAAGCAGACGGCACGGGCGGTCGTGCGCAGGGTCGTCGAGGACCTGGAGAAACGGCTCGCCATCCGCGCCCGGGCCACCCTCACCGGCGCCCTCGACCGCAGCGCCCGCGTCAACCGGCCGCGCCACCACGACATCGACTGGAACCGCACGATCGCGGCCAACCTCAAGCACTACCTCCCGGAGCACCGGACGGTCGTGCCCGAGCGGCTCATCGGCTACGGGCGTGCCTCGCGATCGGTGAGGAAGGAGGTCGTCCTCTGCGTCGACCAGTCCGGGTCGATGGCGGCGTCCGTCGTGTACGCGTCGGTGTTCGGGGCGGTGCTCGCCTCCATGCGGTCGATCGACACCCGGTTCGTCGTCTTCGACACGGCGGTCGTCGACCTCACCGACCGGCTCGACGACCCCGTCGACGTGCTCTTCGGCACCCGGCTCGGCGGCGGCACGGACATCAACCGGGCGCTGGCGTACTGCCAGGCGCGGATCACCCGGCCGGCGGAGACGGTGGTCGTGCTGATCAGCGACCTCTACGAAGGGGGGATACGCGACGAGATGCTCAAGCGGGTGGCGGCCATGAGGGCGTCGGGGGTGCAGTTCGTGACGCTGCTCGCGCTGTCCGACGAGGGAGCGCCCGCGTACGACAGGGAGCACGCGGCGGCGTTCGCCGCGCTGGGCGCGCCGGCGTTCGCCTGCACACCCGATCTGTTCCCGGAGGTGATGGCGGCGGCGATCGAGAAACGGCCGCTGCCGATACCGGACGCGGCGTGAGGAGCGGACCCGGGCCGGTGAAAACGGACATGAGTACCCATCGGTAACGGAGGACTTGCGCACCCTCGGGAGTCGCGTGCGAGGATCGGCGCCGTTCGACGAAGGACCCGTGAAGTCCCTCCAGCCGTCCCGCCGTCCGTGAGGATCCGCCCCTCTTGATCCGGTCAGCAGCCTCGCCCGGTGCCGCGCCGCGCACGATGCGCGCGGCGGTGGGGCGGCGTGCGGTCCGGCTGGCGCTCCTGGTGGGCGCGGTGTTCGTGCTCGGCGTGCTGTGCGGGGAACAGGCACGGGCGGCGGACGGCGGGCCGGCCGAGGGGACCTCCTCCGTCATCGGCTCCTCGGCGCCGACCGGACCGGGCGCCGCGCCCGGTCCGAACGGCCTCGCGTCGGTCGTCGACGCCCTCACCGTGCCGCGTCCGGACGCGGCCGATCCGGTCCGCCCGCTGACCGGGACCGTGGTCCGGTCCGTGGACGAGCGGGTCGTACGGCCGGTCGGGGACCTGGTCGGCGCGGTGACCGACCGGCTGGACGAGGCGACGCAGGGGCGATTCCCGGACCTGCCCGCGCTCCCGGCCTTGCCCGCGCTCCCGGCCCTGCCCGCCCCGCCCACGCTCCCCGCTCCGGAACGGCCCGCGCCGCTGCCGGAGCTCCCGCACCTGCCCGACGCGCCGGAGCGGACGCTCCCCGGGCCGAGCACGCCGGCCCCGCACCCGGAGGCCCCGACGCCGGCGTCCGACGCGCCCGGGCAGGACGCGCCGAAGGGGCCGGACGGACCGTCCGGGACCGCGGGACCGGTCGCGGACCCCGTCGCCTACGGCCCGCGGACCAGCCGTGCCGGCGGCCCGCCCCGCACGGACCACGGGCGCCGGACCGCGCGGGACGCCGTGCCCGCCGTGGAAACCGGCCAGGCCCCCGCACCGCACGCCCCCGGCGCCCCCGCCGGCCGGCCGGACGGCGCGACGGGCGGCCGCTCGGCCGCGGACCACGGCACGCCGCGGCACGGTGACGCGTACGCCGTCACCGCGCACCACCGGCCGTCGCTCCGGCTCGTACCCGGCGCCACCGCGCGCGCCGAGGCGGCCGGTACGCGGGACCCGTACCGGGACGTCCCGGTCTCGCCCGCCTAGAGGCCGTCCCTCCCTCGCCGCGGACCCACACGCGCGAGGGCGCGGCAGCCGACCCGTCCGGACCCCTTCCGTGCGCCTTGCGCGTCCCGGCGGAAGCCGTGGCGGACCCCGCCACGGAGCCCGGCCGCACGCCCCGCGTCCCACCCGTATCCGACTCACGGGTAATGAAGGTCTCCGCGGGGCGTCAGGACCCGGACAGTCGAAAGCCGTCGGCCCGTCCGGTCGGAAGGAACCCCGTGGAGGGGCGACCGGTCCCCTTGGGGTGGGACCCGGTCCCCCGCATCCCGGAGAACAGGGTGCTCACCGCCCCTCCGGGTTGTTCGCCGGGGCCTCACCGGGCCGACCCCAGCCCGGTGAGGCCCCTCACGCCCGGCACGCCGTGCCAGGGATGACGGCATCATGTGACAGGTATCACCGCTCACGTGTGACCCGCGATTTAGAGAGCCCCCCCAAGCGGCGATAACCTGCGAGACGGACATGCCGCGCGCTCGGTCACCGTGTGCGCCTCCCTTGTGACACAGCGGACGTCACGTTGCCCTTCGCGGCACGCCCACGCATCCAACGAACCGCGAGATCACTGATAGGGACGGAAGCGCGTGGACCTGTTCGAGTACCAGGCGAGGGACCTCTTCGCCAAGCACGATGTACCGGTGCTGGCCGGTGAAGTCATCGACACGCCTGAGGCGGCCCGCGCAGCCACCGAGCGTCTCGGTGGCAAGTCCGTCGTCAAGGCCCAGGTGAAGGTCGGCGGCCGTGGCAAGGCCGGCGGCGTCAAGCTCGCCGCCACCCCCGACGAGGCGGTCGAGCACGCGACCAACATCCTCGGCATGGACATCAAGGGCCACACGGTCCACAAGGTGATGATCGCCGAGACCGCCCCGGAGATCGTCGAGGAGTACTACGTCTCCTTCCTCCTCGACCGTGCCAACCGCACCTTCCTCTCCATCGCCTCCGTCGAGGGCGGCATGGAGATCGAGGAGGTGGCGGCCACCCGCCCCGAGGCCGTCGCCAAGACCCCGATCGACGCCAACGAGGGCGTGACCCCCGCCAAGGCCCGCGAGATCGTCGAGGCGGCGCACTTCCCGGCCGAGGTCGCCGACAAGGTCGCCGACGTCCTGGTCACCCTGTGGAAGACCTTCGTCGCCGAGGACGCGCTCCTCGTCGAGGTCAACCCGCTGGCCAAGGTCGCCTCCGGTGACGTCCTCGCCCTGGACGGCAAGGTCTCCCTGGACGAGAACGCCGAGTTCCGTCAGCCGGAGCACGAGGCCCTGCAGGACAAGGCCTCCGCCAACCCGCTCGAGGCCGCGGCCAAGGAGAAGAACCTCAACTACGTCAAGCTCGACGGCGAGGTCGGCATCATCGGCAACGGCGCGGGTCTCGTCATGAGCACCCTCGACGTCGTCGCCTACGCCGGTGAGGCCCACGGCGGCGTCAAGCCCGCCAACTTCCTCGACATCGGTGGCGGCGCCTCCGCCGCCGTCATGGCGAACGGCCTGGAGATCATCCTCGGCGACCCGGACGTCAAGTCCGTCTTCGTCAACGTCTTCGGCGGCATCACCGCCTGCGACGAGGTCGCCAACGGCATCGTGCAGGCGCTGCAGCTGCTCGCGGACAAGGGCGAGGAAGTCACCAAGCCCCTCGTCGTCCGCCTCGACGGCAACAACGCCGAGCTGGGTCGCAAGATCCTCTCCGACGCCAACCACCCGCTGGTGCAGCGCGTGGACACCATGGACGGCGCGGCCGACAAGGCCGCCGAGCTCGCGGCTGCGAAGTAAGGAAGAGGGACTCAGACAGCCATGGCTATCTTCCTCAACAAGGACTCCAAGGTCATCGTCCAGGGCATGACCGGTGCCACGGGCATGAAGCACACCAAGCTCATGCTGGCCGACGGCACGAACATCGTCGGTGGCGTGAACCCCCGCAAGGCCGGCACGTCCGTCGACATCGACGGCAACGAGATCCCGGTCTTCGGCACGGTCGCCGAGGCGATGGAGAAGACGGGCGCGAACGTGTCCGTCCTCTTCGTGCCGCCGGCCTTCGCCAAGGCCGCCGTCGTCGAGGCCATCGACGCCGAGATCCCGCTCGCGGTCGTCATCACCGAGGGCATCGCGGTGCACGACTCCGCCGCCTTCTACGCGTACGCCGTGGAGAAGGGCGACAAGACCCGGATCATCGGCCCGAACTGCCCGGGTCTGATCACCCCCGGTCAGTCGAACGCCGGCATCATCCCGGGCGACATCACCAAGCCGGGCCGCATCGGCCTGGTCTCGAAGTCCGGCACGCTGACGTACCAGATGATGTACGAGCTGCGCGACATCGGCTTCTCCTCGGCCGTGGGCATCGGCGGCGACCCGGTCATCGGCACCACGCACATCGACGCGCTCGCCGCGTTCGAGGCCGACCCCGACACCGACCTGATCGTGATGATCGGTGAGATCGGCGGCGACGCCGAGGAGCGGGCCGCGGCCTTCATCAAGGAGAACGTGAAGAAGCCGGTCGTCGGCTACGTCGCGGGCTTCACCGCGCCCGAGGGCAAGACCATGGGCCACGCCGGCGCCATCGTCTCCGGTTCCTCCGGCACGGCCGCCGCGAAGAAGGAGGCCCTCGAGGCCGCCGGCGTCAAGGTCGGCAAGACCCCGACCGAGACGGCGAAGCTGGCGCGCGCGATCCTCGCCGGCTGAGCCGCTCGCGCAGAGCACGGCACGGGTGGGCCCGTTCCCCGCGGTGGGGGACGGGCCCCCCGTCGTCTCCGCCGGTCGCTACCGCGCCTGCGGCACCAGCCGTTCCGGTCCCCGCGGCAGTTCCTCCCGCAGCCGGGTGCGCAGCTCGCGCCGGTCCTCCGACAAGGGGCCGGGCGCCACCCGCGGCGGAACACCCCGCACCGTCTCGCCCGGCGGCACCGGCGGCTCGTAGCGGGTCGGGGCGGTGCGCAGGGTGAACGCCGTGGCGCCGATCAGCGCGACCGTGAACGCGACGGCGGCCCGGGTCCAGAACCGGGTCCGGCGCTCGCCGCCGCCGCGCACCACCGGTGGCTCGGCCGCCCGCAGCCGCCCGGTGCGGGCCAGTCCGGCCAGCCGCCGGCGCAGCTCCCGCGGGTCCGACAGCTCGGGGAGCCGGGCGGCGACGGTCTCGCGCGCGTGCGCCAGCCGGCCGGCCGTCGCCCGGGTGGTGGCCTCCGTCTCCGCCGCCGTCTCGGGCAGACCGAGGCCGAGCCCGTCGTACAGCAGGAGCGCGCGGCGGTACGGCGGCGGCAGGCGCAGCAGGACCTCCAGGAGCGCGCGGTCGTCCTCGTCCGGGGGCGGCGGTTCGGATTGCCGGTGGCGGCGGCGGAACCGGTGCCACGGGGAGAGCGCCCACTCGTACGCCGCCGCGCGCACCCAGCCGGCCGGGTCCGGGTCCCGGGCCACCTCGGGCCAGCGGTCCCAGGCCAGCTGGAAGGCCCGCTCCACGGACTCGCGGGCGAGCGCGCGGCGGCCGGTGAGCAGATAGGTCTGCCGGACGAGGGCGGGGGCGCAGAAGGAGTACAGCGCGTCGAAGGCCTGAGCGGGCGTCAGGCGTGCCTCGCGGAAGGCGGACGACGGCGGGGGCGCCTGCGCGAACGCGGAGGCCTCCGGCGCCACCGCTCCGGGACGGCCGTCGCCGCCCGGCTCGCCCGGGCACACCGTCACCACCGCGGTGACCTCCTCTTTCCGACGAACGGACACGGACTCCCGCGGTCCCGCACCGGCGGCTCCTTCCGCCAGACCGGCCAGCAGCTCCGCGTACGCCTCCCGGTTCCGGCCCCGGGGCGCGCTGCGGCCGGACTCCCACGCACGCACCGTCTCCGGCCGGACGCCCATGCGCTCGGCGAGCTGAGGCCACGTCAGCGAGGCCTCCTCGCGCAGGCGTCGGCGTTCGTCGGGCGAGGGGAGCGGGGTGGCGGGGCTCCGCGTCATGGGGCGCCCCTCCGTCCAGAAAAGTACATAAACGTATATTGAGCGACACAGCCACGGTTCGCCCGTTACGCCGGGAAGACGCGTGTCGTTGGGAGCATGGCGGACGTGACCCAGAAGACCGCTCGCCCTACCACGCCGGCCGCCCTGCTCACCCGGCTGCGCGACCGCTCGCCCGGGCTCGCCCCCGGCCTCCTCGGCGGCGCCCTCGCGGCCGGGCTGGGGCTCGCGGCGCTCACCGTGCTCGTGATCCTGCTGTGGATCAGCTCGCCCTACCCCGACAGCGGGCCCGGCGGCGCCCTGCGCATCGCGGCGGCGCTGTGGCTGCTGGCCCACGGCGCCGAACTGGTCCGCGCCGACACGCTCTTCGGCGTTCCCGCACCCGTGGGCGTCCCGCCGCTGCTGCTGCTCGCGCTGCCGGTGTGGCTGCTGCACCGGGCGGCCCGCGACGCGGCGGAGGGCGGCGCGGGCGGCGAGGCCCCGCTCGTCCCCGGCCGTACGGCGTGGGCGGGCGTCCTCCTCGGCTACCTCGCCGTCGGCGTTCCCGCCGCGCTCTCCTGCGCGGGCGGCGCGCTGCGGCCGGCGTGGCAGGGGGCCGCGGTGTGCGTGCCGCTGGTCGCCGGACTGGCCGCCGGGGCAGGGGTGTGGACGGCGTACGGCCGTCCGAGCGGACCGCTGGAGCGGGTGCTGGGGGCGGTGCTGCCGAGGAGGGCGCGCCATCTGGTCCTCGGACCGGACGGCCGCCCCGGAGTCGTGGCGCGGGCGGCGGCGGCCGGGGCGACGGTGCTGGCCGGCGGCGGGGCGCTGCTCCTCGCGGTGTCGCTGGGACGGCACGGCGGGGAGACCCGGCAGGCGTTCCTGCGGCTGACGGAGGGCTGGTCGGGATGGCTGGCGGTGCTGCTGCTCTGCGTCGCCCTGGCGCCGAACGCCGCGGTGTGGGCGGCGGCGTACGCCCTCGGCCCCGGCTTCCTCCTCGGGACCGGCGCCCGGGTGACCCCGCTGTTCTCCCCGCCCGCCCCGCCGCTGCCGCCGTTCCCGCTGCTCGCGGCGGTACCGGACCCGGGAGCGGGGACCGCGCCGAACTGGGCGGCGGCGGCGCTGCCGGTGGCGGCCGGACTGGTGGCGGGGTGGTTCGTGGGACGGGGCGCCGCGAGGAGCGGCCGGGCGCCCGCACCGGCCTGGTCCCCCGGCCGGACCGCCGGGGCGGCGGGACTGACGGCCCTGCTGTGCGCGGCCCTGCTGTCCGTGCTCGCCGCGCTCGCGGGCGGGCCGCTGGGGGTGGCCGCGCTCTCCCGGTTCGGCCCCGTGTGGTGGGAGGTGGGAGCCGCGGCACTGGCGTGGCTCACGCTGGTGGCGGTCCCCACGTCACTGGCGGTACGCGCCTGGCGCCGCCGCCCGCCCGGAGGCGGGTCGGAGGACCGGCCCCCGGGGCCCGCGTCACCACAGAACCGCCGCGGGCCGGGGAACCGGATCCCGGGACCCGTCGCGCCCCGGAGCCGCCGCGCCCCCGAGGAGGCGAGGCCCGCGCCCTCCGCGCGTCGTCGGCCGGCCCCGCCGCTCCCGCGCGACGACCCGTACGCGTCCCCCCGCACCCGGGATTCCACCCCCGCCTTCCGGGACTCCGCGTCCGGCCGGTGGGACTGGGACATGCCGTTCGGCGTGCGGGACGCGAGCGCCGACCCCGGCGAGGAGCCCCCCGCCCCCGGCGCCCGGGAGTGAGCGCGGACGTCAGTCGGTGGTGCCCAGGAGGTCGCGCAGCTGCTCCGGGAGGAGATCGCCGCAGGACTGGCGGGCCTCCTGGGTGAGGGCGTCGTCGGTGCAGGTGTAGTAGTCGCTGTAGACCAGCTGGGCCGTGAAGGACGCGGCGACCAGGGCGAGCGCCAGCGACCCCGTGACCACTCCGCTCACCGCGGCCGTGGTCTGCGGGCGGCCCTTCGGCTCGGACGCCGGGGCGTCCGGGTCCTGCGCGCGGGGCTTGGCCCGCAGGGCGCTGACGCCCCAGTACAGGGCCAGCGCCCCCAGCAGCAGCGCGACGTACGGCCAGCCGAAGAGGCCGAAGAAGAAGGCCCACATGCCGGACAGCAGGGCGTACCGCGCACGGCGCTGGGCCGGGTCCGTGGGATCCCAGCGCATGCCGGGCCTCTGAGGGCCGCCGCCCTGCCCCTCGGGGCCGCGCGGGCGCTCGCCGAAACCGCCGGCGGAACGGCCGGGCTGCCGGTCGCTCCAGTTCCGGCCCCAGGAGGAGCGGCCGCCGTCCTCCCCGCCGGACGGGTGCCTCGGCTGCCAGGGCCGGTCGGGAGTCCCCTCCGGCGGTGGCGCGAACGGGTTGTCGTCCTGCGGCTCCCGGGAACCCTGCGCGCCCTCGGGGCCCCGGGCCCCGCGGCGCCCGTCGTCGCCCTCGCCCCGGGAGGCGTCGGACGGCGAGGCGGGGCGCTTCCGCAGCAGCGCGGAGCCCCGCTCCCCTCCCTGGGCGGACTGCTGGGGGAACGTGAGAAGTCGCAGGCTGCGGTCCGGCATCAAGTGAGCGTCTTCCCCTTAATGAAGCACGGCGTGGTCCGGCGCGACCGCCTCGCACGACGTATCGACTACGACTGGGCTGGTGAGCCGGCGCGTTCCCGTCGGCTCTCCGCGGCCCGGGTCCGTCATCCTGTGAACGCCCGGTGCACGGTTCGCGTTCCCACGCGCCCCGGCGTTCCAGGACCGGCTCCTCCCAGACGCTACCTTCCGGCCACGCCCCCGTCCCGCGGGGGCCGCCCGGTGTGCCGGTATCGTTGCTGACGGTCGGCCGCTTCGTAGGCTTCCCCGTATCCGGGGACGCGAAGCATTCGTAGGAATGTACAAAGCGCTGTGCCGCCGACCGTACAGACGCTCCCCGAGAAAGGGCCCCACCGTGGCCGCCAAGCCCGTGGCCGAGCGCGCCAGGCGTCTCGTCGTGCTGGTCTCCGGATCCGGCACCAACCTCCAGGCGCTCCTCGACGAGATCGCCGCCACCGGCGCCGAGGCGTACGGGGCCGAGATCGTGGCCGTCGGCGCCGACCGCGAGGGCGTCGAAGGGCTGGCCCGCGCCGAGCGCGCCGGGCTGCCGACCTTCGTGTGCAGGGTCAAGGACCACGCGACCCGCGAGGAGTGGGACGCGGCGCTCGCCGAGGCCGTCGCCGCCCACGAGCCCGACCTCGTGGTGTCCGCCGGGTTCATGAAGATCGTGGGGAAGGAGTTCCTCGCGCGCTTCGGCGGGCGGTTCGTCAACACCCACCCCGCCCTGCTGCCCAGTTTCCCCGGAGCCCACGGCGTGCGGGACGCGCTCGCGTACGGCGCCAAGGTCACCGGCTGCACCGTCCACTTCGTCGACGACGGCGTCGACACCGGGCCGATCATCGCGCAGGGCGTGGTGGAGGTCCGGGACGAGGACGACGAGAGCGCTCTGCACGAGCGCATCAAGGAAGTCGAGCGAAGGCTGCTCGTCGAGGTCGTGGGGCTCCTCGCCCGCAACGGCTATCGCATTGAGGGACGAAAGGTAGTTATCCAGTGACCGCCGAGAGCAACAAGCGGGCCATCCGACGGGCGCTCGTCTCCGTCTACGACAAGACCGGCCTCGAGGACCTCGCGCGCGGCCTGCACGAGGCCGGCGTGGAGCTCGTCTCCACCGGGTCCACCGCCGCGAGGATCGCCGCCGCGGGCGTGCCCGTCACCAAGGTCGAGGAGCTCACCGGCTTCCCCGAGTGCCTGGACGGCCGCGTCAAGACCCTGCACCCGAAGGTCCACGCCGGCATCCTCGCCGACCTGCGCCTGGAGGACCACCGGCGGCAGCTCGCCGAGCTGGGCGTGGAGCCGTTCGACCTCGTCGTCGTCAACCTCTACCCGTTCCGCGAGACCGTCGCCTCCGGCGCGACGCCCGACGAGTGCGTGGAGCAGATCGACATCGGCGGCCCGTCCATGGTGCGCGCCGCCGCCAAGAACCACCCCTCGGTCGCCGTCGTCACCAGCCCGGCGCGGTACGCGGACGTCCTCGCCGCGGTCCAGGACGGCGGCTTCGACCTCACCACCCGCAAGCGGCTCGCCGCGGAGGCCTTCCAGCACACGGCCGCGTACGACGTGGCGGTGGCCTCCTGGTTCGCCTCCGCGTACGCGCCGGTCGACGCCGCGGCCGACAGTGGCTCCGCCGCGGGGCGGTTCCCCGACTTCCTGGGCGCCACCTGGCAGCGCAAGAACACCCTGCGCTACGGCGAGAACCCGCACCAGCCGGCCGCGCTGTACGTCTCCGGCACGGGCGGCCTCGCCGAGGCGGAGCAGTTGCACGGCAAGGAGATGTCGTACAACAACTACACGGACACGGACGCCGCCTTCCGTGCCGCGTACGACCACGACGCCCCGGCCGTCGCGATCATCAAGCACGCCAACCCGTGCGGCATCGCGACCGGCGCGGACGTGGCCGAGGCGCACCGCAAGGCGCACGCCTGCGACCCGCTGTCGGCGTTCGGCGGTGTGATCGCGGTCAACCGCCCGGTGTCCAAGGAGATGGCCGAGCAGGTCGCGGAGATCTTCACCGAGGTCATCGTCGCGCCGGACTACGAGGAGGGCGCCCTCGAAGCCCTCACCAAGAAGAAGAACATCCGCGTGCTGCGCGCCCCCGAGGCCCCGTCCGCCCCGGTCGAGGTCAAGCCGATCGACGGCGGCGCGCTCCTCCAGGTCACCGACCGCCTCCAGGCCGAGGGCGACGACCCGGCCACCTGGACGCTGGCCACCGGCGAGGCCCTCCCCGAGGCGGAGCTGGCCGAGCTGGCCTTCGCCTGGAAGGCGTGCCGCGCGGTGAAGTCCAACGCGATCCTGCTCGCCAAGGACGGCGCCTCCGTCGGCGTCGGCATGGGCCAGGTCAACCGCGTCGACTCCGCGAAGCTGGCGGTGGAGCGGGCGGGCGCCGAGCGCGCGGCCGGTTCCTACGCGGCCTCGGACGCGTTCTTCCCGTTCCCCGACGGCCTGGAGATCCTCACCGAGGCCGGCGTGAAGGCCGTGGTCCAGCCCGGCGGCTCGGTCCGCGACGAACTGGTCGTCGAGGCCGCGAAGAAGGCGGGCGTGACGATGTACTTCACGGGCACGCGCCACTTCTTCCACTGAGGTTCCGTCCGCCCGGCCGCTCGTGCGAGCGGCCGGGCGGAGGTGTCCTACTCGTCCACCTCGTACCGGCCGGTCTCCAGGAAGTACCGCAGCTCCTCCGGCGTACCGTCGATGACCTCTTCCGCGGCCGCGCGGAGGGCGTCGCTGATGTCCGGATCGGCCAGTATCCGCGCGACGGCCACGCGGTCGTCCTCGGCCTGCGCGAGCCGGTAGCCGGTCTCCAGCCAGGTGCGGAGCTTTTCGGGGGTGGGCGCGTCGAGGAGTGCGTAGATCTCCTGCTTGACGCGCTTTCCGGC